>CALFMO010000015.1 GCA_937879855.1 uncultured Acidobacteriaceae bacterium
GTGGTGATGGGTGTGGTGGCTGTGCTTAGCTTCCATATCCTGGTCAATGTCGGCATGGTGGTTGGCTTTATGCCGGTCACCGGAATACCCCTGCCGTTGATGAGTTATGGTGGGTCTTCCGTGTTGTTCATGTTCCTGGCGCTGGGGATGGTTATGAATGTTCGTATGCGCCGCTTCGTGAACTAATTGGGTGAGCCAGTTAGTACGAACTAGATGAGTAGAAGAAGCAACGGGTTCAGGAACAGGGAAGACGGCAGGATGCAGTTTTGCTGCGCTTGGAGGCGCAGCCCCAAAAATATCGATCGCCCTCGCGTTAAGGGGGCATTTTCACCGGCCAGTTGAGCAGTGAACGGCCGGGCAGGATTGAAGCTGAGTAGTTAGCCGGGCAGGGAACGGCCCCCCGACCCAACGGGTCTGAGAGTGCGGTCACAAACCTCGGCAGAAGTTAAGCGATAAGTGCAAAAGATTCCCAAGCTTGCGCAGCGGACTCGGCTGAGAGTAAATCTCTCTGGCCCAGTCTGTCCCCGTGTCGGGGCGGCATCGCGACGCTCAATCCACCCGCCCCTTTCCTGACTCCGCACCGGTGAAACCCGGCCGGCTTCTCAAACAGCCGGCGGGAACCGGAGTGTTCGATGAACAAGGAACTATTTGTCTCTTCCACCCCTCACGAAACCAAAGTGGGTCTGGTGGAGGACGATCTGCTCGCAGAAGTTTATCTTGAGCGCGAGAATGAATACACATTAGCTGGATCAATCTACAAAGGCCGCGTCACGCGCGTGCTTCCCGGCATGCAGTCGGCTTTTGTCGACATCGGCCTGGAACGCGATGCGTTTCTTTATGTTTCCGACTTCATGGAGTTGGAAGAGCACGACGATGATTTGACCGACGTCGTTCCAGCAAACCGCAGTGTGCAGGATTTGCGTCAGCAGCCCGCCCGGGAAGAAGGTGGCCCAGGCGTTGTTGAAGAATCGCAAGCCTCCGCCGGGTCAGAAACAGATCTGCATCCGGAATCGGACCAGGGATCTGGGGGCGCAGTAGAAGATCAGGGCGACGAGCAGCCGACGGTGTCGGCAGGCGCGACGGCTGAGCCCGGCGGAGATTCGCAAAGCCGCGAACGCGGGGGCTGGCGTGGAAGGCGCCGGCGTCGTGGCGGACGTCGCGATGGCCGAGCCGACGGTCGTGAACGTACGTCGGATCGCGGTCCGGAGCGAGGTTCAGATCGAGCTTCCGAGCCGCGCTTCTCGCGAGCTGCCGAGTCAGCACCTTCGCGAGCGATGGATTCCGGCAGAAGTCACCCATCGGGTCCACCGCCCGGATACCAGCCTATCCTTCTGCCAGGCGAGTCGATTTCCAAGTACCAGCGCTGGGCGCAGCAAACGCCTGCGCAGCAACCGTCGACTCGGGACGCAGCCAGCGAAAGCGCGTCTGAGGCTCGCGGCGAATCCGCCGCGCCTCTCGCCACGACCTTCCCGGAGGATGAGCCCATCTTCGCCGCTGCCGAGTCAGTGGCCGAACCTCTCCATGAGGAACACGAAGACATTCGCGCAAATCACGAAGAGCATGCGGAGCACCTAGAGTCGGCTTCGACTTCGGCGGATTGGAATCCAGAATTCCGGCGTCCTGAAGCGGCGAGCATCCCCGCTCTGGGATGGCCCGGAGAGTCGCTGGTTGCAGCCGAAGAAGATGAGGTCACCGAAGAAGAAATCCGGAGAGAAGACGATCACGAAGTGCAGGACAACCGGGCCTCTGGTCAGCTCGATCAGCCCACGCGTTCATCTCGCGAAGAGCAGCCCCCGGTGTTCGCTGCTCCGGGCACAATGGAAGAAGAGACTATCGACGAGGAAGAGGCGGACACAACTCATTACGAAGCTTCTTCCGATGAAGGTTACGAAGAGTTTGAAGAGGAAACTCACGCGGTAGGCCAGCCGGCGCAGTTGAACGGCGAGGCCCGCGAAGTTGTCTCCGAAATACATCGGGCGTCGATTTCTGAGTCCGGTGACTCGCATCCTGCGGAAGGCGCGGCTGCGGAGGTCGAGGAAGATAGCGAAGAACTCGAACTGGAGGAAGCGCAGGCCGAAGCCGAGGCCGCGCTTGATGCGGAGGCTCGTGGCAACGGCACCGTCGATGCCCGAGTTGAGGTTCGTGCTCCGGCGGGGACCGCGAGCTACACGCAGCGCACCCAGCGCCCGCGGCCGGGTTATGACCGCGGTCCGCGCGACCGCCAACGCCGCGGGGGAGGTGGACGTCGTTTCCGTCGCCGGGAAAATTCGCCGGTCCCGCTGATCAGCGACTTGCTGAAGGAAGGCCAGGAAATCCTGGTGCAGATTGCGAAGGAACCCATCGGCAAGAAGGGCGCGCGCATTACCAGCCACATCGCGCTGCCGGGGCGGTTCCTGGTCTATATGCCCACGGTGAACCATACCGGCGTCTCGCGCAAGATTTCTTCCGAAGAAGAGCGCCAGCGACTGAAGCGAATTATTCTGAGCGAGCGCGAAAACGGCCACGGAGGCTTCATCGTGCGCACCGCCGCGCAGAGTGCCAGTGAAGAAGAACTGCGGGCCGACATCCGGTTCCTTAAGGGTTTGTGGCAGGACATCAAGAATCGGGCCGAGAGTTCCAAGCCGCCTGCGCTGATTTACCACGATCTCAACGTGGTCGAGCGCGTGCTGCGCGACCAGGTCACTTCCGAGTTCAGCGTGATCTGGGTCGACACCGAACCGGAGTACGAGCGCGTGCTGCGTTTTTTCAACCGCTTTCAACCGGCGATGGTCAAGCGTGTGAAGCTCTACACCAAGGAGACGCCGCTGTTCGAGCAATTCGGCCTGGCCGAGGAAATGAATAAGGCGCTCAAATCGAAAGTCTGGCTGAAGAGCGGCGGCTACATCGTCATCAACCAAACCGAAGCGCTGGTCGCCATTGACATCAACACTGGCAAATATGTCGGCAAGACGCAACGCCTGGAAGACACGATCGTCAAGACCAACGTGGACGCGATCAAGGAAATCGTGCGCCAGATCCGGCTGCGCGATCTGGGCGGCATCATCATCATCGACTTCATCGACATGGATGAGCGCCGCAACCGCCAGCGCGTGATGCAGGCTTTGGAAGAAGAACTCCGCCACGACCGTGCGCCCTCAAAGACGCTGCAGTTCAACGATTTCGGACTGGTCGCCATCACCCGTAAACGCGTGAAACAGTCGCTCGAACGCACGATCGGCGCGCCCTGCCCGTACTGCGAATCGACTGGATACGTGAAATCCGTCACTACGGTCTGCAATGAAATCTACGTCGAGATGCGCAAGATCGCCAAGCATCTCGAGCACGAAGACGTCATGCTGCGCGTGCATCCGGATGTGGCCAAGGAGTTGAAGTCGAATAACGGCCGCTTGCTGAACGAGATGGAGGAAATGACCAAGCGCACCATTATCGTGAAGAGCGATCCGGCGGTGCATCAGCAGCAATTCGATATCAACTAGGGACATGCCTTGAAAGGGCGCGGGTTCCCACCGCGCCTGGTTCGCCTAATCGATGCCAACCTCAGGTGTCGATGTTCTTGCGTTCTCATTGCTGCGCAACACGCGACAGGTGCGAATGAAAACGATGAAGCTGAGGGCACCAACGTAGGTGAGGACTTGCGCCAAAACGTGTGGGAAAGCTTCCACCTGTGCGGTCCGAAACACAACATGCAGGGTTTCCCCAACCAGCGTCATAACCGCGTACCAGCACATCGCGAAGATTAGACAATGACGGAAACGTCGGGACCCAAATGGGGCTCGCCTGCAAAAGGAGATCGTGTAAACCGTGAACCAAGGTGGAAGTAGAGCAACGAAAATGATCCACGACGGGAAACGTGGAAACAAGATACCGTAAAGTTTGCACTGCCCCGCTGCTCCCACCAGCAATGCCCAACTCGCCACATGCAATCTACTCATCATAAGTCAACTATCCACTTGAACGACGTCAGAAACAAATCTTGCGCAGCCTGCGGGGAGACGTTCCTAGTAATAGACAAGACTTCGTGATCGAGCAAGACCTCGCGCATTACGCTGACCTGGTAATGGACTCTAAGGATGTTGTTCTAGCTCACGTTCGCGAGCGTCTTCACCGCGACATCGGCCTGGTTACGCAGTTTTTGAACGGACTCGTGGATCGCTTGTGCGGAAGTCCCTGCGCGGTTCTGTTCCGCCGTCTTCGCCACGCTACCCGCCTCTTCTGTGGACGTACTAGCCATGTCCAGCAACACGACCACGGAGTCGGCATGGAGCTTCCACAACGACGACATCTTCTGGCTGCGTTTCAATTCTTCCAGTTCGGTGCTGATACGTGCGGAGATCGACACCATGCGGATCAGCGTGCGGGCCACATCGGCGCGCAGGCTCTTCTCTTCCAGGAATGAAGCGCCGTATGCGTCGGCCTCCTGCGGCGTTAATGTGAGGTTGAAGAAGCGCATGGGCACAACCTGGCGATATTTGGGATCGGCGACGCGTACGAATACTCGAATGGATTCCTCCACCCGCCGCAATTTGCCTTCTTCCGCGGAAATCTGCTGCGCCGTCACTGCGGGTGGCTGGAACACCGGAGCCGCAGCCGGAGCTTTCGCGGCAGCTACTTTGGCCGGTTTAGGTGCAGCCGCTGCACTGCCCGCGGCGCGCGCCGTTTGCCCGGCCGGAGTCAGCAGCGCTCGCCGGATCGGCGGACGACGGTCCAGTTCCTTCTTCAGTTTCGAGACCCGGCGAAACTTTTCCAGTGCGCCGCCATAGTCAGCCTGCAGCAGTTGCTTTTCTTGAATCGCAGCCACATGCTCAACCGTGACTTCCACGCCATCGACGGTGGTGAGAATCGTTCCGCCCATTTCTTCCAAGGCTTGTCCAAAGTTCTTGATCTCGTTCAGCGCCTTGACGAAGAGTTCATCAAACTTTTTGCCGAAGGTCTCGTTATAAGCGGCGACGGTGGCCAGCACGCCGGGATGATAGAACGAAGAATCCAGCCACTGCTTGAGTTCGCGCACGCGGCCGATAATGCCGGAATCGATTAGCGCGTTGAAGTCGCGGAAGCGGCCAGTCTCTTCGCGCAATGGATCGAAGCGCCGCAGTAACTGCACATGCTCCTCGGGAAGTGACGGCACGTCGGTATCGGCCAGGATCTCAATCAGTGCGATTTCAAAAGGCGAAAGCGGCAACGCACCATCGAGCCCATAGCCGCTTTGCTGCCACTGGCCGGGAACGCGAGGATGACGGTAGAGGAACGTTGCGATCAAATCGGTCTTGTCGCGATTGATGTCGCTCGGTTCGCGCCGCCGCACAAAATATCGCAGCAGAGCCTCGGCAACTTCAGAATCCGTATCGGGAGTCAACGCCTGCCGCACCATCGCCGGTGTGATTGCCATATCCAGCAGGTGCAGCCAGCGATACATCCGGGACAGCGTGGTCGGTAATTCCCGCTCGGAATGGCGAAGTGCGTCCTCATCGAGACCAGTCGGGATGGGGACATCGCCGCCCAGCGCGTCTCGCATGAGCTTCTGATAGAAGCCCTGAACCGTCGCCAAAATAGCCAATTCAAACCGAAGATCTTCGGCCAAACATGCCCCCGAGAGCAGGAGTTCGCCCTAAACTTTAACGATGTCTTAAGTAAAAATGAAAAGTAACTTGGGCTGCAAGTTACTACTGGAGCGAGGCGGAAAGAGGATTCCCCGGAAGGACATGACCTTTTGCGGGGCGATCAGACCATGTCTGGCGATAGGCCTTACCGTCGAGACGTGGCAAGCTAGGTCTTAGTTTGCAGGGCTACTTCTTCAATTCTTTCAATATTTCGCGTGCGGCATTCGCGCCCGAGCCGCCGGTTAGGCCTGCGCCGGGATGCGTCCCGCTCCCGCACAAATACAGATTCTGGATTGGCGTGCGATACCGCGCCCAGTCGAGAAGTGGTCGCATGGTAAAGAATTGGTCCAGAGCAAGTTCGCCGTGAAAAATCTGCCCACCGGTGAGAGCGTATTTTTCTTCCAGGTCGTGTGGCGTGATGATCTGGTGCGTTACGATCAGTTCCGGCAGATTGGGAGCATATTGCGCGAGAGTCTTCACCACGGTCTGGCCGAGTGCTTTGCGCTGCTCTTCCCAGTCGCCCTTCAACTTATAGGGTGCGTACTGCATGTAAATCGACATCACATGCTTACCCTCGGCCGCTAAGGTGGGATCGGTGAGCGAGGGAATCGTGGCTTCGAGATACGGCTGTCGCGAGAAATTGCCGTATTTGCTCTCATCAAACGCGCGCTCCAGATAATCGATCTCGTTGCCGATGTGGATGCGTCCTTGAAGCGCGGAGTCGTCGCCATTTTTTAGGGCCGTGAACTTTGGCAGGCTGGAGAGAGCGAGGTTCACCTTTGCGACCGTGCCATTCCCGCGGTAATGCTGCAGTTTCTGGACAAAATCGGGCGAGAGATGCGTGGGGTCGGTCAACCTCAGCAAAGTGCGTTTCGGGTCGGCGTTGGAGATGACCGCTTTGGCATGAATCTCTTCGCCGGTCGAGAGCAGAACGCCGGTCGCAATTCCGTTCTGCACTTGAACCTCAATGACCTCCGCGCCGGTGCGAATCTCTGCGCCAGAGGACTTGGCCGCCGACGCCATGGCTTGAGTGACTGCTCCCATGCCTCCCGCAGCGAACGCCGCCGTGCCTGCCAGATGAGGGTCTCCTGCGGCTCGGATCAGCAAGACCAACGCGCTTCCCGCCGACCACGGTCCAAGAAATGTCCCAAAAACGCCGCGAGCCGCGATCACCGCTCGCAACAATTCCGTTTCAAAATATTCCGACGCCAGATCGGCCACGGCCATTGGCCCCCAACGCAGCAGGCGAAACATGTCTTTTTTCCCCAGTTTGCGAATGGCGCGTCCGGTTTGGAGCATGCTCCATAAATCGCCGCGGCTGGGATTGTCGATGTCGGGCGGTGTGGTTGCGAGCGCCTCGGCGATGACCTTGCTGATCTTCGCCAGAGATTGCTGAAATTGAGGATATTTAGCGGCATCTTTCGGCGAGAACGTCGCGATCTCTTGAGCCGATTTCTTTGTGTCCTGATACAGCGAGAGCGCACGACCATCAGGCGAAAGGGCCGTCACGCAAACCTCCGGCGTGATCCACTTCAGCCCGTGTTTTTCCAACTGCATATCGCGGACGATTTGGGGTTGAATCGGGCCCGCAGTGTGCGCCAGAGTTGAGCAACGGAATCCGGGGTGAAACTCATCGGTGACCGCAGCTCCGCCGACCTGCGGGTTCCGCTCGAGCACAAGTGGCTTGCAGCCTGCCTTGGCCAGGTAGAACGCGGTGACCAGGCCGTTATGCCCGCCACCAATGATGACAACGTCGCGGCCTCGGGAGGTTTTCGATTCAGACATGCTAGGCCGCTCCCTTGATGTCTTTCAGAATTTCCAGCGCGGCTAGCCGTCCATTCGCGCCCATGATGCCGCCGCCGGGATGCGTCGCCGATCCGCACATGTAGAGGTTCTTGATAGGCGTCCGATATTGCGCCCAGCCGGGCACGGGGCGCAGAAAGAAAAGTTGTTCCAGTGAAAGCTCGCCTTGGAAAATGTTGCCCTCGCTCAGACCCCATTCGCGTTCCAGGTCAAGCGGCGTTACCACTTGTTTTTGAATGATGATGTCTTTGATGTTGGGCGCGTATTCAGCAATCGTGTTGACCACGGTGTCGCCGAAGGCTTCCTTCTGATCGTCCCAGTTCAGCCCGGGGCGCAGCTTGTAGGGCGCATACTGCACGAAGCACGACAGCACGTGCTTTCCCGGCGGCGCAACCGAGGGATCGGTGAGCGATGGGATGACCATGTCGATATAGGGACGCCGCGAGAAGTTTCCGTACTTTGCATCGTCGTACGCCCGCTCCATGTACTCAACCGAAGGTGAAATTGAAATTGCGCCGCGCAGATGTGCGCCCGGTCCGGGGATGCATTTGAAGTCGGGAAGCGCATCCAAAGCCATGTTGACTTTGCCCGAAGAGCCGCGAAACTTGTAGCGGTTGACGTCTTCGAGAAAGTCGCTGGGAAGGTTCGGGGCTTCGATGAACTTCGTAAATGTCAGTCGCGGATCGACACTCGACGAAATTACATCCGCATATATTTCATCCCCGTTGGCGAGCACCACGCCCTTGGCTTTGCCATTCCTGATGATGATCTGCGAAATCCCTGACTGCGTACGGATTTCGACCCCGGCCTCGCGCGCGGCGTCGGCGATCGCATTTGAAATTGCGCCTGTACCTCCCCGAGCAAAGCCCCACGCGCGGAACGCGCCATCGATCTCCCCCATGTAGTGATGCAGCAGCACGTACGCGGTTCCGGGAGAGCGCACGCCCAGGAACGTCCCGATAATTCCCGAGGCCGACATCGTCGCTTTCAGCACGTCGGTCTCAAACCATTGATCGAGGAAGTCAATGGCGCTCATGGTCATGAGCTGCACCTGGTTATATTTGTCGTAACTCGACATTCCCTGAAAGCGGCGACCGATGAACAACAGCTTCATCAGTTCGCGCGGATTCAGTGTGGTCGGATCCGGCGGCACCATGCTGAGAATCGGCTTCACGAACCGGCACATCGCCTGCATCGCCTTGCCAAACTCGTCATAGGCTTCGGCGTCGACCCTCGAATGGCGGGCAATCTCGCGGTGCGTTTTGCCATGGTCGTTCACGCGCCACAGGTAATCGCCACTGGGCATCGGCGTAAAAGTTCCGTCCAACGGAAGAATTTCCAGGCCATGACGGGGAAGGTCGAGGTCGCGAATAATCTCGGGCCGCAGCAGAGACACGACGTATGAGCAGACGGAGAATTTGAATCCCGGCACGATTTCTTCCGTGCATGCCGCGCCGCCCAGGACGTGCCGCCGTTCCAGCACCAGAACTTTCTTGCCGGCGCGCGCGAGATAGGCGGCATTGACCAGTCCGTTGTGGCCGCCGCCGATCACGATCACGTCGTATGCGTTAGAACCAGCCATTCGCTTTTAGCTCCTAGCTCTTAGCCTTAACGTTCGGTTGTCGGGAAACGCAATAATACTCGCGCAGCGAAGTGGGCGGAAGAGGATTAGAGTCCGCTGGGAAGAACGGTCCAGCCTCTGAGAATACTGCACGACTTTGGCATGAATGTTCGCATCTCGGGCCGAAGTCGACATTCTATCGGGAAGCGGAAAATTTGTCTGCAAGATTAGGCAGTGCGCAATGCGGAAAGGGTGACGGGGTATAATCCGGCTTCGACGTATTTGCTCCTGAGGTTAATCCTTTGCCTATTGGAACAGCCTTTCACGAAAGAACTTTCCCGTTGTGCCACAGCTTGAACTATCGCGAGTGGTCGGGGTATTACACTGTCAGCGTCTACGAAGTCCATCACGAGCACGAGTACAACGCCATTCGCAACGCGGCCGCGCTCATCGACATTTCACCACTCTACAAATATCTGATCACGGGCAGAGATGCGACCCGGCTGGTGAACCGGGTAATCACGCGCGACACTAACAAAGTGAAAGTGGGCCAGGTCATTTATTGCTGCTGGTGCGACGAAGAGGGAAAGGTGATCGACGACGGCACGATTTCTCGTCTTGAAGAAAACGTGTATCGCTGGACTGCAGCGGATCCCAGCCTACGATGGTTCCGACAGAATGGCCTGAATATGGACGTGCAGATCGAAGACATTTCCGAGAAGGTGGCAGCGCTCGCTCTGCAAGGCCCGACTTCAGCCAAACTATTAAAGTCCGTCGCCGACGCCGACATCGCCAACTTGAAATATTTTCGTGTGACTCGCGGCAAAATCGCCGGAATTCCCGTGGATATTTCGCGCACCGGCTACACCGGCGATCTGGGCTACGAGATCTGGATTCCGTGGAACAATGCGTTGAAGGTCTGGGATGCGCTGGCAGAAAAAGGCAAACAGTTCGATCTGCACGCCGCCGGGATGCTGGCGCTTGACGTCGCGCGGGTTGAGGCTGGGCTGCTCCTGATCGAGGTCGATTACACCAGTTCGAAGAAGGCGCTGATCCCATCGCAGAAGTTCTCGCCCTACGAACTCGGGTTCGGCAAGATGGTTCATTTGGAAAAAGAAAATTTCATTGGTAAGCGCGCGCTTCAGCAAGACGCGAAGAAAGGCGTGTCGCGTCAACTGGTAGGCCTCGAAGTCGATTGGACCGATGTCGAGCAACTTTACGAACGCTACGGTCTGACCCCGGCAGCTCCGACGCAGGCCTCGCGCGTCGCGGTGCCCGTGTACGCAGGAGACAAGCAAGCCGGCAAGGCGACGACCACGAGCTGGTCGCCAATCCTGAAAAAATTGATTGCGCTGGCCAGCGTCGAGACGGAATATTCGAAGCCCGGCACGTCTTTGCAGATGGAAATTACGATTGAAGCAATGCGTCTTAGGACCGACGTGAAGGTGACGCCGCTCCCATTTTTCAATCCGCCGAGAAAGACGGCCACGCCGGTGTAAAGGTTTTTATGTGGGGACAGCCGCCCTCGGCTGTCCGCGGGGCGCAGCCCGGCTGGAATCACTTTTGCAGATTGGGTCCTCAGAAAGCGAGCTGCCGCTCGCTCGGACCCCCCGGACGGCTGTCCCTACACGATTCTCAGCTCGCCTTCCGGCTGCTGCGCTTCCAATACAAATACCCTGGCACCCCAATCAGCACAATCGCCGTTCCCCAGAACGCCTGAGTCGGGCGGGTGATAATCGTGTTCAGTGTCCACGCCGTGCCGATCAGAACATAGATCGCCGGCAGCCAGGGATATCCCGTGCAACGGTAAGGCCGCGGAATCTCCGGGCGCTTCCAGCGCAGCAGGAACATCCCGATCACGGTTAGCGTGTAGGAGAGCACCATGCCGTAGATGACGTAGGTGTAAAGCTGGTCGTAGCGGCCGCTCAGGGTGAGGGCGGCTGCCCAAATGCCCTGTCCAATCAGGCTGAAGGCTGGGGTGCGCCACTGGGGATGGATCACCGCCATGCGCTTGAAGAACACGCCGTCCTGTGCCATGGCGAGATACACGCGCGCTCCCGAGAGTGTGCACGTCGCGGCTGCGCTGAAACAGGAAACGGCGATCATCAGCGATAACCATTTCGCTGCCCCAGGCGAAAATAGTGCCGCGGCCGCAGCATGCGCAATTGTCTCGTGCGTGGCGATTTCCTTCAGCGGCAAGGCATAGACGTAGGTCAGGTTCATCGCGATATAAATAACCGCCACAGCGAGCACGCCGAGAACCATGGCCCGCGGCACGGTGCGTCGCGGTTCTCTGACTTCGCCGGCAACCCAGGTGATGTACACCCAACCGTCATAGGCCCAGAACACTGCGATCATGCCTACGCCCAACGCGGAGATCAGTTGCGTTGGCCCGAGTCCCATCGTCAGGCTAACGCCATGTGACTGAAAGTTGGACCAGTGGCCTTTGCCGATGGCGAATCCGAGAGTTACGAACGCAGCCATGGCCGTAAACTTTGTCCCGCTCGAGATGTTCTGTAGTAACGCGCCCCAGCGCAGGCCTATGACATTTACATAAGTTAGAACTGCGATCAGGAGCAGCCCGAGCAAATGAGCGCGCGTGATCACGATGCCGGCGAACGCAATCACCACATGATCGGCCGACACAACTGGAAAGACTTGTCCGGCATAGGCCGCCGATGCCACCGAAAGCGCCGCGATCGTGCCTCCGTTGGCGACGCTGAACAGCATCCAGCCATAGAGGAAAGCGATCAGGTCGCCATAAGCCTCGCGGAGGTAGATGTACTGGCCGCCGGAATCCGGGAACATCGAACCTAACTCGGCAAACGCGAAGCAGGCGCAAAGCGAGATCAGCGCGCCCAACACCCACACCAGCAGGAATAGCACGGGTTGCGGCAACGGTCCCGCAATATCTTTCGCGGTCAGAAATATCGACGACCCGATCACTCCGCTGACCAGCAGCAGCACCGAGTCAAGCAGGCCGAGTCCCCGGATCAGCGTGGGTTTTGAGCCAGAGGGGGTTTGATCGGCAGGTTTAGAGTCGGCAGAAGCCGCGTCGGATGTTGGTAGAACTGGAATGGGTTTCATCATCCGATGCCCAGTTCGTCGGACGATTCAAGCGCTGTTCCACAACGGCGGCAGATCACTGCGGAGCAGTCGCCGCAGGTCAGGGGATCGGTCACTTCTTCCGCGCAATTCGGGCAATAGAGAGAGCCGGGCTCGGAGTCCGGGAGCGGCTTCTGAGGAGGTGTCGCCATGAAGAGGAAAACTGTAGCATATACGCAGCGCTGCCGTCCCGGCGGCATCGTTGAGCGATGGCTCGCACGGCATCGCGACTGTGTTTTCCTTGCGAGGGGGAGTCGCCCTCGCGACAGCCGGCGAGACGCCGGCGCTACATTGAAGCGGCGCTACATGAAACGCTATGGCTGACAAATCTCATAATCCCGACGAAAAGTTGCAGCACGAATTCAACCGCTGGGCCGCTGCGGGCGAAGGCTACAAGATGGAGCGCCACCATCTCGACATCACCGAGAAGACGATTCGTCTGATGAATCTGCGCCCAGGAGAGCGCGTGCTCGATCTCGGTTGCGGGTCTGGATGGGCTACACGCTTACTGGCGCGCCTCGTTGGCGAAGGTCCGGAGGGATTCGGTCAAGTCGTGGGACTCGATGTCTCCGATGAAATGGTGCGTCTGGCCCGCGAGGCCTCGAAAGACTTCGAAAATATTCTTTACGTCTGGGGATCGGCGCAGCAGATTCCTTGGGAAGAAAACTTTTTCGACAAGGTCCTGTCGGTGGAGTCGTTTTACTATTATCCCGATCAAGACCGGGCGCTCATGGAATTATTTCGCGTGATGGCGCCGCGAGGACGTCTGTTTATTCTGATCAACCTCTACAGAGACAATCCCTATTCGCTGCAGTGGGTCGACAAGCTGAAAGTCCCCGTGCACGTGCGATCCACAGAAGAATATATCGAGCTCCTGAAAAAGCACGCATTCGAAGACGTGCAGGCACGCCGTATTCCTGATGACACGCCGACTCCCGACGATTACCAAACGAAGTCTTTCAATAGCCTCGCAGACCTGCGGGCGTTCAAGCGGGAGGGCGCATTGCTGCTGATGGCGTCGAAACCCGACCTGCGCACACCGCTGCCGGGATACACCATTTACTGATCTTGTGGGGCTCGATCTCTAAATGGTGTCGTCATCCTTATCGCGATGGCTCAAGTCCTTCACCGGGCTCAGGGCGCGGCCGTCTTGCGCGCGATGAATCTCAACTCTGCCATTTACATCGTGCAGTCTGATTCGTGTGGCGCCATTGCCGATTTCTCCGCGAAGATCGTGGCCCACAAAGCCATGATGATTCGAATGCAGGCCGAAGTCGTTCTCGATGCCTCCAGAAACCGTGTTCGCCTCCACTTCCGCGTTCGAGTCGGAGGGAATGGTCAAATCGACCGAACCGTTCACGGAATTTAGCTCGACGGAGCGGCCGGAGAGCTGGTCAAATCGCGCCACCAATCGCCCGTTGATGGTCGACAGTCGAGCTTCGCCCGCCAAATTCTTTGCTTCAAGCTGCCCATTAATACAGGACGCGCGAACCTCGCCACTCACCCCGCTAACATTGAGCGCGCCATTAATCAGCTTGATTTCATCCAACCGAACCGTGCGCGGGACGGTGAGTGTGTATTCCACCGTGGCGGCTCGATCATGTCCGCTCCAATTCGAACCACGGTCGTGCTCCGGGTATTTGGTGCGAATCGAGAGAGCGTCGTTGCGCGCGTCGATCTCGATCTTTGCCTCGTCCAGAGCCTCCTTCGTATCGGCATACTTTATCGCGTCCACTTTCACCTGGTTCTGGTCCCAACTGGAAATACGCACATCGCCGTTTATGTTCTCGAGTTCGACTCGGCCATCCGGAGTCAAGGCATAGGTTTGATGGAGTTCTTCGGTCAGCGAGCCGCGATGATCGGAAGCATGCGCTCCGAGGGCAAGCACAAACAGCGCGCAGACTGTTCCCAGGACAGCTCCCAACCAGGTGGGGGATTGGCGATGACGGTTCATGACTCCTCCCTTTCAATGCGTTAGACGGCGCGGTGTGGAATTCGTGAGAGGCCGGCCGCTCAAAAAAGCTTTTCCAACCCTGGAAGACACGAAAGTTACCTCCGTGATGTTTCCCTCCCTGGAACGGTGAAAGACAATCGTTGCAAGAGCTTAAGTGGGGTCCCTTTTGTACACGTGCGGCGAAATCGCGTCCCGGAAACGGCAGAGCTTTGCTCTGTTTGGATTGGTGGCGTTGTTCTTGCTGCTCTTGTCCCCAACTCGGATAGCCGCCCAGAGTTCAGACACCGAAAAGCCAGTCCCGATCCTGACCGGCAACGCTGGAGCGTTCAGTTTCGTCACGGGTGGGCACAATCTGATCGACAGCCAGATCAACCCAGTCCTGCTCGTGCCGCTTGGGGAGCGCTGGCTTATCGAGTCGAGGGCGGAATTCGAGGGCCAGTTTCAACGCCCGTCCGATGGCGCACCTTACGGAGGGCCCGTCACCAAGCATGTCGACTATGCGCAGGTCGACTACATCGCCAGCCCCTACGCCACGGTTACGGCAGGGAGATTTCTTACTCCGTTCGGAATCTTCAACGAGCGCCTTTATCCCGTGTGGATTCGCGCCCTGCAGCCGGACCCTCTGATCCAACCCATCAACACTGCTCCCAGCGACGGCGCCATGTTGCGCGGCGGTTTTCCGGTGAATGCCAAAGCCAACATGAATTATGCCCTCTACGTTTCAGTGACCAGCATTGGCTTCGACAGCGTGGATTCGGAACGCCACGTCGGAGGCCGCATGGGCTTATTCTTTCCCGGCCCGCGACTGGAAGTTGGCGGCTCTTGGCAAAAGACATTGCAGGACGACCGCAAAAACGCATTCGGTTTTCACATGGGCTGGCAGCCAGCGAAAATTCCGTTGAACCTGCGCTCCGAATTCGCGCGCTCGTTTGAGGGCAGTGGATACTGGATCGAAGGTTCGTACCGTCTTAGCCAGATGCATTTTTGGCAAAAGCCCATGCGGCGCACAGAACTCGTCACCCGTCTCCAACAGTTTTATACGGGAGAGATGAGTCCCGACGCTGCGGCAGATCTTGGCTTGCCTGGCGCGAACACCCGCGAGGCGGATTTTGGAGTGAACTACTTTCTGCGGGATGGCATGAAAGGCATTGCCAGCTATGGCCGCCAGTTCAGTGCAGACGGCAATTTCAACCAGTGGAGCTTCGGGCTCGCTTACCGGTTCGCGATTCCGCTCTGTCGAGTGGGCAAGCCATGAAGAGAAATCTCCAAGTTTGGAGTTGCTTTGCAGTTCTGCTTTGGGCGCTCGCGTTTGCATCCGCACTCTTTGCTGGGCCGGCCTCAAGCAGCAAAGGTGGAACTGGCGCAGTTGTCGTGCAGAACACTGATGCTGAGAGCATGCGACTTCAGGGAGAGCAGCGCTTTCGCGCCAACTGCGGCCGCTGCCACGCCGCACCACAGAAATTTCCACCGCGCATGATGAAGACTATTTTGCGCCACATGCGGGTTCGGGCCACGGTTACCGCAGAAGACCAGCGCCTAATCCTGTATTACATGAGCCAGTAATCGAAAAGAAGGCAAGGATGCCTACATCGGGAATTCGTCATATTTTGGGGAGGATCGCGGCCGCCGGCATTTTGCTGGTCTCATTGCTTCGTGCCAGCGACCAGGTCCGCGTCATTGAGATAACCGCCGATAGCGACAGCCGCTATAAGATCGCCGGGCAGCGCACTCCGGAAATTACGGTCAAGGTGGGAGAGCAAATACTTTTGCGAGTGACGGCCAACCGTGCCAAATCGTGGAATCGCGACGGATCGATTCATGGCTTCACCCTCCTGCGGGTCAAAGATCATAGCAGGGTGGAAGGATGGGAACTGCTTTTCAAACCCGGCAAGCAGGAGTTTTCTTTAACCGCTCCCAACGAACCCGGCGCATACGAGGCGGTCTGCACGGTCATTTGCAGCGAAGATCATGAAGGTATGCACATGAAGGTGACTGTGCTGCCGTGAAGCGATGTGAGGTTGCCATGAGTCAGACCAGATTTCAAAGCATGCTTTATCGAATCGTCGTTTGCTGGTCAGCGTTGGCTCTGGCAGGCGTTGGGCATGGACAGGCCTCTCGCCAATTTCACGGAGAAGTATCTGACAGCCAGTGTGCCTTAAACGTCCACTCGCTCACGCGCTCTCATCAGGAAATGCTCAAGTCGAAATCGATGGGTGGGACGTCGAACACCTGCTCTGTCTATTGCATCGAGAATCTGGGAGGATATCTCGTCTTGTCCGCTGGGAACGAAGTTTACCGCCTCGACCGTTCCGATCTGGTGCACGGCTTCGAAGGGCGACGCGTGGTGATTACCGGTACTCTTGACGCCAAACTCAAGCAAATTCACGTCCTCAAAATTGATTTGGAAGAGAAGCATTAGTCGGCTTCTTCGCCCCCGTAAGCAGGAACACTGCCAGGATTGCGATCTCCGGTTCAATCGGAACCCGGTAGCGGGCACCGGGGAAGACGACGTAGTAGATCAAGGGATACAAAAGAATCAGCCAAAACAACAGCCAGGCGCCCGCTTTGCGCAAGCGCAGCGCGCGCCCCAGTCCCCAGAACATCAGCACAGACGAAGCCAGGTAAAGTAAGTTCTTGACATCGTTCATCCACCAGGGGTGCGTGGCTTTCGACGGTCCGGCCCAGAAATAAACGAAGCGCTTGAGGCAGAGACCAAGGAATCGGCGATAGTCCGCCTTAATGTAGTCGAGGGCTTGCTGTTTGCGCATGGCGATGTAGGGCAGTTCGCCCATCGCTTGAAATTGCCGCATCGCATATACGTCCTGAGTAGGGTGGAGATATTCCATCCACGTGCCATCGGCGCCATTGCCGTTGCCCAGTCGCAACTCGGCGCCAAAATTGTCGCGGATAAAGATGAACTGGCCGAACGTTTGATAGTTTCGAGCCAGCCAGGGCGTGATGCATGCGAAGAAAACTGCAGCGGCGAGCACCGCGCCGGCCAACGATCGTTTGCCGCGTTTCGCGCCACGGTACCACGCCCACAATCCCGCGGCCGGCAGAAATGAAAGCAGGGAAGTGCTGGTTAGCGCCGCGATGCCCCAGAGCAGTCCGAACTGAACCCACGGCAGCAGCCCGTCCCGATCTTCCAGAGTCAGCGCCAGCCAGAAGATGGTGGTCAGCAACAGAGACGAGAGACTGGTCTCCCAGACCCAGCGTGTGGACCAGAACATCACGTTAGGCAGAAGCGCCCACGCCCAGGCCGATCCGACGGCGACTTTCTGTGAAAAAATCCTGCGTGCAATCAGAAAAATCGGAATGCAGGTCAGCGCCGAAAAAACACTGTTGATCGTCAACAGGACAAACGCCGATGCCTTGGAATAAATTCCGAAAACCACGAACACACCAGCCGTTAGATAAGGGTAGAGCGGCGGCTCCCATGCGGTGGGCCCGGTGACCGGCCCAAAGGGGTCGCTGAAGCCGTGTCCAGAGGCAAGCGCTGCGCCGATTCGTCCCATTTCCCAGCCAAAACCGAAATTGTCGTCGGTACTTTTGAACTTGTAGGTGTGGCCGATCACGATCCAGCCGACTCGCAGCAGCAGGGCGATCCCGACAATCCATCCCGGCGAGGTGCGGATGCGCGCCCATGCAGTAGAGAATGAAGCCAAACTCCGGGCACAATTTACTTCCGCGGCTGACTTGGAGTCCATGAACGGTTCTATTTGTAGCTGAGCAAAGCCAGACTGAGCAACTTGGGCACATTCTTGCACGCTGCAAACGGGATGACTATAATGACCATGATGACCTTCTAGCACTGAAGGAGCTGCCAAATGGGCGCAACCAACTGGACAGTGGCTGAGGCCAAAGCAAAATTCAGCGAGATCATAGACCGTGCCATGTCGGAGGGCCCTCAAACCATCACACGGAAAGGGCGCACGGCCGCCGTCGTGGTAGGGGCCGAAGAATGGCAGCGGAAGACCAGGCGAGTGGGTAATCTCGCAGAGTTCTTCGCGGGATCTCCACTGCGCGAATCCGAACTGAAAGTTCGCCGGTCCAAGGCGCGCGCGCGCAAGGTTCGTCTGTGAATTGTCAATGAATTTCCTGCTGGATACGAATGCAGTTTCAGAATGGGTTAAGCCGCGGCCCAATGCCGGCTTAATCCGATGGATGGAATCGGCCGACGAGGATCGAATCTTCCTCAGCGTGATTTCGCTAGCAGAGCTGCGCTACGGTGTTGAGCGGATGTCAGCAGGCGCCCGCCGCAGCCGGCTCGAGGAGTGGCTTCGAGAACAATTGCCTCTGCGCTTTGAAGGCCGCATTCTCTCCGTTGACCACAATGTGGCCGAGGCGTGGGGTAGGACAGTGTCACGCAGCGAAGCGCTGGGGCGGCCTATGGGTGTAATGGACGCCTTCTTGTCGGCGACGGCGGAGATTCATCGTCTCACACTGGTCACTCGCAACGTTTCTGACTTCCCCACGCTGAAATCGATCGTCAATCCGTGGTCGTAGAGAGTGGTCCGCATGCTGTTTCTGCAGCGCCTTCCGATCCGGTAAAATGTAGGTTTTCACCGGACTCTTTATTGATGTCTGATCTCATCCCCACCGCGATGCTAGCCACATGGGCCGCCCCTAAAGGGGTGCTGCCCTACATCCGGCAACATTTTCTCGATACCACGTTTCGTGGTCTCTACCACGCCAATGCGTTCGACTTGGGCCTGCTGATCCCCTATTTCATTGTCTTAACGCTGCTGGCAGGCTATGGAATGCACCGTTACATCATGGTGTACCGCTATTACAAGCACCAGAAAAATCGCACGACCGAACCAGCCGCACATTTCGAAGAGCTGCCACGCATAACGGTACAATTGCCGATTTTCAACGAGCAATATGTGGTTGAGCGGCTGCTGGAGTCGATCTGCAGGCTGAAATATCCGCGCGAGAAGCTCGACATCCAGGTACTCGACGATTCGACCGATGAGACCGTCGACGTGGCGCGCGGCTTGGTCGAGCGATATGCTGCCTTGGGCAATCCCATCACTTACCATCACCGGACGAATCGCGCGGGCTTTAAGGCGGGCGCGCTCGCTGAAGGACTCGACACCGCCCGGGGCGAGTTTATAGCTATTTTCGACGCTGATTTCACGCCGCCGGAAGATTTTCTGCTGCGCACCATCCATCACTTTACCGATCCGAAGATTGGGATGGTGCAGACACGCTGGACTCACCTCAATCGTCATTACTCGTTCCTGACCGAGGTGGAGGCCATCCTGCTGGATGGGCACTTTGTACTGGAGCACTCGGGACGGGCGCGCACCGGACTTTTCTTTAACTTCAACGGTACTGCCGGCATGTGGCGTCGTGCCGCGATTGATGAGGCCGGAGGCTGGCAGCACGATACGCTGACCGAAGATACCGATCTCTCTTACCGCGCCCAACTCAAGGGGTGGAAGTTTATTTACCTACAAGATGTCGAATGCCCCGCCGAACTGCCCGTGGAGATGACTGCATTCAAGACGCAGCAGGCGCGCTGGGCGAAAGGACTGATTCAGACGGGAAAAAAGATTTTGCCGCGCGTGCTGCGCAGCGATGCCCCGCTGCATACCAAGATCGAAGCCTGGTATCACCTGACGGCAAATTTGAGTTATCCGTTGATGATTATGCTGTCGGTGTTGCTGCTTCCAGCCATGGTCATTCGCTTCTACCAGGGCTGGTTTCAGATGCTCTATATCGATTTGCCACTCTTCATGGCGTCGACGTTTTCAATTTCAAGCTTCTATCTGGTTTCGCAGCGCGAGTTGTTTCCGCGGAGTTGGCCACGAGCATTGTTGTATCTGCCATTCCTGATGGCGTTGGGAATCGGACTGACCATTACCAACACCAAGGCGGTGATCGAGGCGCTCATCGGCAAGCAGAGCGCCTTTGCCCGCACGCCCAAGTACAGCGTTGTTTCGAAGCAAGACAAAGTGGGTACTAAGAAATATCGGAAACGGTTGGGCTGGGTGCCGTGGCTGGAATTGCTGGTCGGCACATACTTCGCGCTCACGGTTTACTATGCAGTCGAGAATGAAAACTACATCACAGTGCCCTTTCTGCTCCTTTTCGTAGTCGGCTACTGGTACACCGGATTGATGTCATTGTTGCAGGGCCGTTTCGCCGGCGGCACGATCAAGACGACCACGCACACGAAGCCGTTCCCGGTTGGAGTTTAGGTTCAGCCGCAATCTTCCTCACTTCTGGCCTTCCCTTGACCGCTCGTTTACAATCCACTCGCTGGACGTTCTCATCTGTCAGACTTGATCCGATCAGGATGGGAGTCGTTCGAAAGGAGGATGCGATGCTCTGCTCGCGCAGGATTCTCCACTCTGCTCTCGTCGCAGTCCTGTCGGTATTGGTGCTGAGTTGTGGTGGCTCCCACGATTCGGACGAATACTTTGTTCTCGTCGCGGCGAATCTGCAGGTTCCTTACTGGAAGGTGGCCGGTGCAGGATTTTCGGCCGCGGCGTCGCAGATGAAGGTGCGCTCTGACTTTATGGGACCGCAGACCTATGACTCAAAGGCCGAGCGCGATGCCGTGGATCAAGCGGTGCAAAAGAAAGCCACGGGCATCTTGTTATCCGTGGCCGACTCGGCGGTGTTGAAAGACAGCATCGATAAGGCGATCGCCGCGGGAGTGCCGGTGATCACGATCGACTCGGATGCGCCCACGAGCAAACGCCTGTTTTTTATCGGAACCAATAACTATCAGGCAGGATTTACCGGTGGAGAGCGCCTGGCCCAGGAACTTAAGGGCAAAGGCAACGTCGTAGTCTTTACCATGCCGGATCAGTCGAATCTGCAGGAACGTCTGCGCGGCTATAAAGAAGCGTTGGCGAAGACACCCGCCATCAAGATAACCCGCGTGGTCGACATCCAGGGCGACCCGCGCATCGCATTTGACACGGCGACGCAGATCATTGGCAAGGAGCGCGACAAGGTCGACGCATTCGTATGCCTGGAAGCGCAGTCCGGCAAAGAAGTTGCGGGCGTGCTCGACAGCTATCACGTGAGTGGGAAAGTGGTGATGGCCATGGATACTGATCAAGAAACGCTGGACCTGATTAAGAAGGGTGTGATCGCGGCTACCATTGCGCAGAAACCCTACACCATGGCTTTTGTCGGCATGCAGATGCTCGACACTCTCTATCATCACAAGCCCTCGTCGCTGGAAGCGGACTGGTCGAAAGACAGTTTTGCGCCGATTCCGAGCTTCGTGGACACCGGTTCAGCTTTGATCGACAAGAACAATGTGGATGCGTTCATGCAGGCGGGAAAGAATCTCGGCTCGAAGTAAGGGGCGTCGCATTGCGGCAACAATCGTTGCGGAGACATGCAGATTCGATAAATGGGGCAATTGAGTAATTTGGGCAGGTTTTGCGTGGAAGATTGGCTTTAATTGCTCCATTCCACAATTTCACTATCACCCAATCCTACGAAATATATTCCTTGATGTACTCGTCTTTGGTGTGAGCCAGTTGGCGAACGTCACCGTCGAAAATGACTTTGCCATCGCGCAAGACCAGGAAACTCATGGGCACATCGCAATATTGCCCGCGCGGCAGGGCGCGCATCTGGTTGGTCTGCTTGTCGAACTCGTGCGTCGCCATCGTGAAGGCATCCTGCAAGCGATGAGTCACGAGCAGGGAACTGGTCTTGTAGACATCGCGCTGCTTGGTGATTAGACCGACGATTGTGTTGGAAGTGACCGGATCCAGACCCCCAGTTGGCGAGTCGTAGAGGAGCACTTCCGGCTGGGTGATAATGGCGCGTGCAATGGCCACGCGGCGCCGCATGCCACCCGACAATTCGGAAGGAAACTTATCGATCGCCTGTTCTAACTCGACAAAGCGGAGCGCCTCGCGCACGCGGTGCTCGATGTCGGCGTCCTGGAAGCCATGTTCTTCGATCAGGCGGTAGGCTACGTTCTCGCGTACGGTCAGGGAGTCAAAGAGAGCGCTTTCCTGAAACACCATACCAATCTTGGCGCGCAGAACGAACAGGTCTTCCTCGCGCGTCTGGGTCACGTCGTTGCCCAGTACCAAAATTCGTCCTGAGTCGGGCTTGAGAAGGCCCAAAGAGAGTTTGAGGATCGTACTCTTGCCCGATCCCGCTACGCCGAATAATGCTTTGGTCTCGCCAAACGCCAGACGAAACGAAATGCCGCGCAGCACCTGCTTTTCCTCAAACTGAAGGTGGACGTCCTCGAACTCAATGGCGTTGGCGGCCGATTCCTGACTAGTAGGGGAGATAGAGTCGAGAGGCAAGGTGGGCGCAGGCATCGGCTATTTGTACGACAAAACGTTCATCAGGAATTGTGTGACAAATAAATCGAGCACGACGATCAGAACGGAAGCAGCAACCACGGCCTGCGTGGTCGCCCGGCCTACGCCTTGCGTGCCTCCGCGGGCGGTCATGCCGTAATAGCAACCTACCGTGGCGATAATGAAGCCGAACAACAACGGCTTGACCAGACCCATGAAGACGTCTTGAAACACCAACGCCTGCCAGGCATTACTCCAATACTGGCGGGCATCAAGGTTAAGAAGAACCTTAGACACGAACAAACCTCCGGCCAAGCCGACGAAATCCGACAGAATGGTCAAGAAGAACAACATGAAAACCGTGGAGATCACGCGCGGCGCAACCAGCTTTTTCATCGGGTCGGTGCCTAACGCGCGCATGGCGTCGATCTGCTCGGTCACGACCATGGAGCCAAGTTCGCTTGCCATACCGGAAGCGTTCCGACCCGCAACCATCAACCCGGTGAGCACCGGGCCCAGTTCACGCACCATCGAGAGCGACACCAACTGCCCGATCAAAGTGATCGAACCGAAGCGCTGTAACGTATTTGCGCTCTGCACAGCCAAAACCGCCCCCGTGAAAAAACCTGCCAGCACCACGATCGGCAGGGATCCTACTCCAATAAGATCGGCCTGCTGGACCATGTCCGCGAAATAGAGTGGTTTGCGAAACAGATTGGCGACCGACTGCGCGGTCATCAATGTGTAATCCTGAACCGCCAGAACTTTCTGCTTGGCGAACTCCGTGGGCGAAGTCAGTTCCATGCTTTTCAGGAAGCCGGCGCAGTCGCGGGCGCGACGCACGGGCTTGACCGAACTATAACAGAGAAGGCTGTCAGCTATCAGCCTTCAGCCCTCAGCTAGAACCAAGATGTGATCCCTCGCGTTGCTCGGAATAACGACGTGATTGGGCGGCACCGGCGCTGAGAAGCAGAGCCTAGGCGATCCGGCCTTTCTTCTTGATCTCGATATTGTGCCGGCGGATTTTTTGGTTCAGCGTGGAGAGAGGGACGTGGAATCGCTCGGCAGCTTCAGTCTGGTTCCAGTTGCAGCGTTCGAGCATGTCGACGATGACGCGCCGCTCTACGTCGCCGATGATTTCGAAAAGCGAGGCGTCAGACGGCGGATCGTGCAGGGTAAGCGAGGAACCGCGTCCCATCATGGAGTCCGGCAGCAGGTCCATGCTGATCTCCAATCCGGATGAAAGCACGACGGCCCGTTCAATTACGTTTTCCAGTTCGCGGACATTGCCCGGCCAGGAGTACGCCATCAGCGGGCGCAGCGCCTCCGGAGTGATGCGGGGTGCCTGGCGGCCGTTCTCTTCCGCATATTTCTTCAGGAAAAATTCCACCAGCAACGGAATATCTTCTTTGCGCTGGCGCAAGGGCGGAAGTTCGACGGTGATTACGTTCAGGCGATAGAAGAGATCTTCACGGAAGCGTCCTTCGCGAACCATGTGCCGCAAATCGATGTTGGTGGCGGCGATGATGCGCACATCAACCTGGATCTCGGAAATTCCGCCCAGATGCATAAACCGGCGGTCCTGCAGCACGCGCAATATTTTTGCCTGCGTCTCCAGGCCCATGGTGGCGATTTCGTCGAGGAACAGCGTCCCCTTGTCGGCGACCTCGAACAGGCCCTTCTTGGAAGCGATGGCGCTGGTGAACGCGCCCTTGACGTGCCCGAAAAGCGTGGATTCCAGCAGGTCCGTGGGCATGGATCCGGTATTGACCGGGACGAAGGGTTTGTCGCGGCGGGGAGAGTTCAGGTGGATAGCTTTCGCGATCACCTCTTTGCCGGTACCGCTTTCTCCCTGCAAGAGTACGGTCGAGCGGCTGTTGGCCACCTGCGCAACCAGATCAAAAATTTTGAGCATGGGCTCGCTCTTGCCCACGATATTTTCGAAGTTGTAGCGCTGCTTCAGAGCGCGCTTGAGCTGAACATTTTCTTCTTCGGCGCGGCGCCAGCCAACTGCGGCGCGCACATCCGCGAGAAGTTTTTCGTTGTCCCACGGCTTCTGGACAAAATTGGCTGCGCCCGACTGCATCGCGCGCACGGCATTTTCCACCGTGCCGTAGGCAGTGATCATGATGACGGGCAGCCGCGAGTCGTGAGAACGAATCTCGGAGAGAATATCCATGCCGTCGCGGCCGGGAAGAGTCAGATCGAGCAGCACCAGATCAAATGGTCGATCGGCCATTTGCATCAGGCCCTCTTCGCCGCTTACCGCGGTCTCGACCGCGAAACCCTCCATTTCGAGGAGCGTTTGCAACGATTCGCGAATCTCGGCCTCATCGTCAATGATGAGCACGGACCCTGTGGGCGACGGGTTGCCGCTGATAGGGCCGCTGGTAATGACTGCTGCTTCAGACATGGACTCCCTTCCTGGTTAGGGGAAAATCGAGAGCAAAGGTCGTCCCGGATCCCGGATTGCTCTCTACGCGTATTTTGCCGGCATGTTCCTGGATGATGCCGTAGGTGACAGAAAGTCCCAGACCGGTCCCGCGCTTTTGACCTTCTTTCTGCGACGTCTTTGTAGTGAAAAATGGATCGTAAATCCGTTGGATATGTTCGGGAGCGATGCCCGAACCAGTGTCGGATACGCGGACGCTGACCATGTCGCCGTTCGTAGTGGCCACATTCAGTTTGCCGCCGCCGGGCATGGCTTCCTTGGCATTGAGAAACAGGTTCAAGAAGACCTGCTGCAGTCTTCCGGGATTTCCCTGAATCGCAGAGATTCCCGTACTCAAGTCTGACTGGACTTGAATCTTGGCGATCTTGAACTGGTGCTCCAGCAGCGCGAGCGTGTCGGTGATTACTTTGTTGATATCGACCTCGGCGAACTCAGTGCCGCTGGTACGCGAGAAGTTCAGCAGATTGTTGACAATTTCCGAAGCGCGGAAAGTTTGCCGCGTAATTTTCTCGAGCAATCCCGACTTCTGCGGATCGCCCTGCAGTTGCTTGGCAAGCATCTGGGTGTAAGACGAAATCACGGCGAGGGGTGTGTTCACTTCGTGCGCCACGCCGGCCGCCAGCAGGCCGATCGAGGATAGTTTGTCGGCTTGGGAAAGCTGACCCTCAAGTTCGACGCGCTCGGTGATGTCGTCCATAATGACCAGGCGGCCAATCACCTGGAATGTGCGAGTCACCAGAGGTGCAATGGCCACGTTCACGGTGCGCGTCTCGCCGGCGGGAGTCTGCAGACGGAACTTGTATAGATTGTTGATGCCCGCGTTCTGGCGGACGCGATAGAACTCCTCGACGAAATCCGCAGGAAAAATTGTCCGCACCGGCTGTGTGAGAGCCTGCCACCGAGGCAGCGCATACATGACTTCCATCTGCGCGTTCCAGCTCTCGATGCGGTCTTCCATGTCGAGCGCCATGATGCCGACGTTAATGGATTCGACAATGTTTTCGTTGAAATCCTTGAGGCGTTCGTATTCAGCAACTTTCTGCTGTAGCGAAGCGTAGAGCCGCCCGTTCTGAATGGCGATGCCGAGATAGCCCCCGAGAGTTTCCAGCAACTCCATGTCTTCGCTGGAAAGGTAGTCGCCCTTGGTGGTCTTTCCCAAGCCGAGCACGGCGACGGTTTTCTGCTGCGCACGGCAGGAGATGTAGTAGTTCAGGTCGAGGCGGGCGATGGCGTCCTGTGATCCCGCCGTCTCGCGCGGAACCTGGTGTGTGTTCTCGAAGAACGTGTGGCCGGCGGCCTCAGGACGCGGAGCACTCAGGAAAGTCAGGTCGAGCTTTCCCATCGGATTCATGCCCACGGATTTGGAAAGCACGAATTGCTCTGACTCCTCGCCTGCCCGCAAGAAGATGGCAATGCGGTCTACCGCGAGAGTACGCGATAGCCGGTCCAGAACGGCAGACAGCAACGTGTTTAGATCTGTTTCAGAGCCGAGCTCGCGGCCAAACTCAATCAGTGTTCGGCGGTAATCGTAGACGGTGCGGTAGAAGGCATGGTCGACGCGATCCTGAATCCATTTGCGCACCGGGTCAAACAGAAGCGCGGTTACCACAACGGCCAGAATCAAGCCGACCGGGCCGGTACCGGGCTGCCGCATGTGGACCAGGGTGGCCACTCCGGCTACGAGCGCGAAATACATTCCCACCACGGCCGCCGCGGCCAAGGTATAAACCACGCCACGCTTGAAGATCAGGTCTACGTCCATCAGGCGGTAGCGGAAGATGGCGTATCCAAACGTGAGCGGCAGCAATCCCAGCAGCAGGACGGACAGCTTCATCCACGTACCGGGAAGCGAGCCCATCAGATACGGGAGCACATAAAACAGCGTGTAAGGAACGATGGCGAGAATCGTTCCGCGCGTGACCCACTTCAATTGCTGGCGCAAGATGGTGGTACTCGCGAGCCTGTAGCTGTACCACAAGACGGCAGCAGCGATGATAAACAGCACCGCGCCATAGGCCATTTCCTGGCGATCCATATCCCAGCGCAGATAACCACTTGCCTGAGCCAGGCGTAGTGCCATGATGTGTCGAACCAGAAGCGCGGCCGCCGGTACATAAGCCAGCGCGAGCACCCAAGGCCGCTGGCGAACGAACTGCCGTCGCTCCGGAAACGTCAGAACAAAGTGCAGGAACAGGGCTGGCTGCAAGACCCAGGCAACGATATTGCTCCAGTAAATGACCCAATCGAAGTCGTTCAATTTGCCCGTGTATTTGAACGAATACGCGACAAATGAGACCAGACAAAAAACGTAGAAGTGCGTAGACCCCGGCGCGGTCCAGCGTCGAAGCAGTACGTAGATCCCGATGCCCAGGTAGATCAGGGCAATCAGGCGCAGCGAAATATTCAGAGATCGGTCAGCAGGAGCAAGGATGACGTTGGAATCAAGGGTTACCGAGTTGCGGATCAGCGAATACGTCGCTTTGGACCACACTCCGGTGTTGTAGAGCTGGCGAACCAATCCGGGAGTGCTCTTAATTTCCTGACCATTGACGGACACCAGTTGGTCGTCGCGCTTGATTCCCGCCTTCGCTCCCGGCCCGGCGGGATCGACGCGGTCGGCTACCAAGCGCCCATTGTGCTCCACCCACCACACGCCGTCGTCGGGAACGGCAGAATCGCGTTCTTTCTGGAAATTGAAGCCGGCAAACACCACCGCAGCCACCGTCAACAAAAACAAGAGGACGGCGACAAACCGAGCTTGGCTTTCCCGATTCATGGGTTTCGGTACTGGCCCCGAACCCTTAGAAGGTTGTGGAGGCGTGGGAGACACATCCCATTGATCCTCAATGAGCAACTTCGCTGCCACGTCGATTCCCATTCTGGGACCGCTAAGTCCCGCATATAAAGCAGTTCCAAAATTATAGATGCATTTTCGAACGGCAACTATGTAATTTTGGAGGTTTCTGTGAGATTCCGTATCTAGCCTTTGACTTTGTCTCCGGGAGCCTGCTTTCCGGATACAACTCTCCGAATCGGTTATTTGTCGGCGGTTCCGGCTTCGGATCGAAAGTCAGGCATTAGAAATCCACCGCAACGCAGTGGCGGGACCGCTTGAAACTTTTCTTCAACGCAAAGCTCTGATCAGTGCGCTTGTCCAAACGGAGAAGACGTCACTTGGTGGGTGGCGTTTCCCAACGTCTAGTGCTTGCGCAATTTTGTCGACTCAAGGAGCTTTTCAATGTTCAAGAAGTCGCATGTTTTGTTTCTTGCTGTGCTGGCGATGTGCGCAGTTTTGCCGGCCCGCAGCGATGCCCAAACCACCAATGCCGCGGGAGCAGTTTTCGTCATGACGAATGCGGCCGACACGAACGAAATCATTGCTTACCAGCGAAGTGCAGATGGATCGCTGCAGGAGGGTCGCAGCTTCCGCACGGAAGGACGGGGCAGTGGCGGGGTTACCGATCCGTTGGGCTCGCAAAGTTCGCTGACTCTCAGCCAGGATCATTCACTTCTATTTGCCGTCAATGCGGGCAGCGGCGAGATCTCCGTGTTTCGTGTTCACGGCGCGAATCTGTCCCTAACAGACAAGGAGCCCTGCGGCGGCAGTGAGCCGGTCGCGGTGGCGCAACATGGAAGCCTCGTCTATGTGGTCAACGCCGGGGCCGCCAGCAATGTGGTCGGCTTCCGCCTGGAGGACGAAGGGAAGTTAGAGCAAATTCCCGATTCCTTTGCTTTTCTGAGCACCGGCAATGCCGGGGCATCCTCGCTGGCGATCAGTCCCGACGGTCAGTTCGTGCTAGTTACAGAAAAGCTCGCCAACAGGATCGACGCATTCCAAGTCAGACCTAACGGCACCCTGGCTCCGATTGTGGTCAATCCCAGTGTCGGCCCTGGTCTGTTCTCGGTGCTCTTTGCGCCGAATGGCACAGCCCTGGCAACCGAAACCGGACCTGCCGGCGGCAACAACGCTTCGGCGATCTCGTCCTATGCTATCCACGCCGACGGGACTCTTTCCGCGATCAGCGCGAGCGTACCTACCTCGGGTGCTGCGACGTGCTGGCATGCGATTACTCCTGACGGACACTTCGCGTTTACCTCAAACGCCGGTTCGGCGACGGTTTCCGGATTCGCCATTGGCACGAACGGAGCCTTGACGCCGGTAGGCGGCACAATTGTCGGAATTAATCCGGCGGGGAGCACCAATCTCGACCTCGCCATTAGCGCCGACGGAAAATTCATTTACACGCTGGACTCAGGGACAGGTAGAGTCAGCGTGTTCGGCATCAATCAGGACGGTACTCTAAACAACCTCGGCGAAGTCGGCGGGTTGACGGCTTCTGCCGGCTTCAATGGAATAGCGGCGATCTAGAACGGTTCCTTCTAGTTTCTACACCTTGATGAGAGAAGCGACTAGGGTGCCCCATTTCTCGCAGTGTGTGCGAGAAGTGGGGTTTTTCCAGTTGTAGGTTCACTAACCGGCTTTGCGCTCCGCAGACTTGGAAGGCTCAGGAGGTTCCTCATCCCATTCAAACGACAGTGCACGCGACGTCGTCTCAATCGGTTCTAACTCTGGAATGTCTTCGGCCACCGCGGCTCCCAGTTCTGCGAACTTCCGAGCCGACACGAGCACGCGGTTTTCCAGTGAGCCCACGGCTTGGTTGTAAGATTCGACGGCGCGGTCGAGGCTGGCGCCGACTCCTGTGATGTGCCCAGCCAGCTTGCGCAGGCGCTCGTGCAGTTCTTTACCGAGAACGCTGATCTGCTGTGCGTTGCGCGCCAACTTTTCCTGATTCCATCCATATGCGACCGCTTTCAGCAGCGCGATTAACGTTGTTGGCGACGCTGGAATTACGCGCTGCAGGACGCCTTGCTCGATGAGTCCGGGATCCTGCTCGAGTGCCGCGCTGAAAAAAGTTTCACCGGGAAGGAACATCACAACGAATTCCGGCGTGGCTTCAAATTGTTCCCAATAGTTCTTGCCCGCCAACGTTTTCATATGGTCACGCACTTGCCGGGCATGATTGGCAAGGCATGTGCGGCGGGTCTCTTCGTCGTTCGTTTCGAAAGCGTCGAGGAAAGCTTGCAAGGGAGTCTTCGCATCGACCACCACATGCTTACCGCCAGGCAATTTCACAATGAGATCGGGACGCAAACGTCCGCTTTCGCCGGTCACGGTTTCCTGTTCGGTGAAATCGCAGTAGGACAGCATGCCCGCAATCTCAACCACGCGCCGCAGTTGGATTTCTCCCCAGCGTCCGCGCACGCTCGGAGTACGCAAGGCGCGCACCAGGTTGCCGGTTTCCGATTGCAATTCTTTTTGCGTGGTGATGAGCGATTGAACCTGCGCCTTTAGGTCGCCGTAGGCCTCGCCGCGCGCAACTTCCATCTGTTGAATCTGCGCGTCCACTTTTCCCAGCGATTCGCGCACGGGCGCGACCAGTTCCGCGACCGCTTTTTGGCGGGCGTCGAGATCGCCCTTGGCCTCGCTCTGAAAGCGCTTCAGGGTCTCCTGCGCAATCTGCAGAAACGACGAATTGTTACTTTTCAAAGCGTCGGCAGCCAGCGCTTTGAAGGCATTCTGCAGGTCGGTCGCGGCGCGATCCCCAGCTTTGGTCAGCAGGTCGATCTTTTCGTTGCTGGTCTTCCGTTCGGATTCCAAGGCAGATTCCAACCGCGCCCGGCTTTCCACTAAGGCTCGCTGATCCGCCAAAAGCCGCACCAGATCGGCCTTTGAGGCCGCTAATTCCTTGTCTGTCAATGACAAACGAGCTTGCAGCGCAGCCGTGCGCGAACGCAGCGCGAGCCACGCAAGCAGCGCTCCAAACAACAGGCCAATGCCCCCAGTGATCCCTAGTTCCATAGCCCCCGGTAACTTCTCGCCTTCCGGTCCAACCCCTAGCCTAGCACCAGCAACAAAGTTTGCGCTGAATCAGGGTATTAAGCCCGAAGCGAACAGGTTACCCCGGACGCATTCGTCCGGGGCGGTGGCGAGTGATTTCGGCTGGCGGACGAACGCGTCCGCCGCTACGTACTTCAGGGGTCTCCTTAGGTAGGCCAGATTAATGGATAGAACGTCCACATTGTTGTGGGGGTTGCTACTCAGCCTCGGCGCCGTGACTGCGCCCTCCGCGACACGTCTGATGGCCTCCCCACAAGGAGCGCCGGCCCAAGCTCCCCAACGAGCTACGCTGAAACCCGCTGCCGCTACAGCTCCAAACATTCCCTTTGAAGCGTACGACTTTCAGACCGAGGAACAACTGCTCGCATTAGCCAATCAGTCTCGACGCCAAGCCGGTGCGCCGCCGCTCAAGATTGACGAAGGTCTTTCGCGGGCGGCGCGTATTCACGCCCAGGCCATGCGGGAAGCGCGTCGACTCTCTCATCAGTTTGACGGCGAACCTGCGCTTCCGCAACGTCTCGCGGCGACAACTCAACTCCAGCTTGAACAAGAAGGAGAAAATGTTGCGCTTGATTATGACGCCGAGCACGGACACGAACACTTGATGCTTTCTCCCCCGCATCGCGCGAACTTGCTCAATCCTGCCTACAACGTGGTGGGATTGGGTGTGGTTCGCAACGGCGACCGGCTTTACATTGTGCAGGACTTCGGATTGGCCCTCCCCAAATATTCTCCAGCGGAAGTGAAAGAGCACATTGCCGCCGCTGTAAACCAAACACGTCGCCAAAACCGGCGGCCCCAACTGCAGCGACGCGACTGGCTGGGCGCCGACGATGCTGCCTGCTCGATGGCGCAAGCCGACAAACTTGGAACCGCGCCCGTCCTCAAGCTCGCTGAAAGCTTCAACCTGCTCACCTACACTAGCCTGCATCCGGAGAGGCTGCCTGGAGGAGCGGTCCGTGCCGTCACTGGCCGCAACCTCCGCAGTTACTCCGTGGGCACCTGCTACGGCCGAACCCAGACATATCCTACCGGGACGTACTGGGTGGTTCTGTCGCTCGAGTAACGGAGAAACTCCACTCCCACCGTGCGGGCTCTAATCAATTACTGCTTCTTCAACTCCGAAGCTTCTCGGACTAGGAATCCCATCTTTGGGTGAGTTGGTTCCAAGTTTGGGTTAATGCCATATTCTCCGAGCGCTTCGCTGGTTACGGGCCCGATCGATGCGACCTGAGTTTTGCGCAAAGCCGCAATCAGAACGTCTTTGGAACTCATTTCCTCGGCGACCTGCAGCAGATGATGTACCTGGATTGCCGCCGTGAACAAAACGACACCGACACGTTTTGCGATCAAGTCCTTGATCGCATTTTGGAGAGGCCCGATGTCCTCGGGAAGAGCCCAATCGTAAACATGAACCGCGAGCACCTCCGCCCCACGCTCTTGCAGGCCGCTCAGCAGGTCCTTGCTGGGAATGCCATATTCCTGGACGGCGACGCATCGGCCCCGCAGAGGTACCTTGTTGACATCGAGGACCTGCAGGATCTCGCGCCAGGTGTTCGGTTCGGGAACGTTCCAGGTGATCGGAACGCCGAGCTCTTTGAGAGCGGCGACGGGTTTGGGGCCGCGGGCTAGAACCGAAACCTTACTGAGCGAAGAAATGAACTGATCGTGCGAACAGAACGCTTCGATGGCGCGAGCCAGCGCCCGCACGCCGACGCCGGTCAGAAAGATCACGAGATCGATCTTGCCTTCCAGAAGAGCAGTCGCGAAGCGCGAGACGTCCGACCCACTGGCTGCGGGAACTTCTCTGCTCGCAGGCACAACCATCGCACGTCCACCGTAATTCTCGATCAGTTTTGCAATTTCAGCAGAACGGCGGCTCTCAAAGGACAGGACAGTATGTCCCCCGAAGCCTCTGATGGTTCCACCTTGCTCAACAGCGACATTGCGTTCCATGAAGAAATCGTACCATCGCAGCGCCGCCGTCTCGGCGGCTCCGCGGGCGGGACGCCCGCGGGACAGCCGGCCAGAGGCCGGCGCTACTAAAAACTGGGCGCTCGCGCCGTCTTCGCAACCGCATGAGGAGCTTTGCCGCGACTGAACGGAAGCAACGATATTTCGAAGCCTTGTGCTAATCTTGGCCTGCCCCTCGTCTGCAGTTCCATTCATGGGATCCACAGCACAAGTCCGCTTGCCCGAGACTGCTTCGAACACCGTCCGTTTTGGCACGGCGGGCTGGTCCTACAAGGATTGGGAAGGCATTTTCTATCCTTCGGGAATGCAGCACCGTAAGGTGCATCCGCTCGAATACTTGGCGCGCTTCTTCGATACTACCGAAATCAATACGTCGTTTTACGGGCCGATTAAGGCACAGCTCGCCAAGCTGTGGTGCCGCAAGGTGGAAGAAGTGAATCCGCGCTTCTTGTTCACGGCCAAGCTTTATCGAGCCTTCACGCACTCGCCAAATGCGATGATGGAGCCTACGTCCGCCGCCTCTATTCGTCCCACCGACGAAGATGAAGCGCGCACTCGCGAAGGACTCGACGTCCTCGCCACCGAGGGCCGCCTGGGCGCGCTGCTCATTCAGTTTCCGGTTTCGTTCAAGAATACTTCGCTCAACCGAGAATATCTCGAGCGCCTGTTGCGCCAGTTCATCGAATATCCGCGTGTCGTCGAAGTGCGCGACTCCAGCTGGAACAACGAGGAGACGCTCGCGGCGTTCACGCAAAAAAACGTAGCCTTCTGCAATATCGACCAGCCCGTGCTCGGAAAATCGCTTGCCCCAACAGAACACGTAACCGCGCCCATTGCGTACGTACGGCTTCACGGACGCAACTACGATCAGTGGTTCGATTCCGACAATAGAAACGACCGCTACAACTATCTCTACAGCGAGAAGGAACTGGTGGGCTGGAAAGAGAGAATCGCGAACGTCGCTGAGAAGGCGCAGACGACCTACGTCATTACTAACAATCATTTTGAAAGCAAGGCCGGCGTCAATGCGCTGGAGTTGAAGGCCATGGTCACGGGCAAACGAGTGGCCGCGCCGCCAACGCTGGTCAAGAAATATCCGGAGTTGAGAAGATTCGCTGATCCCGCCGAAGATTTTGGCGGTCCTGCCAGCCCACAACTGCCATTGCTCGCCTGAAGTCACTCCTTGTTGGACGGAACTTTTCATCTGGATCACGGCTGGTTGCCGGCGGAATTGCATCCTCTGACCGCTTGCGGTACACTCGCGCCGTCCGTTGAGGAGGCGTCTATGGCGCAGAATTCCTCTGACCTCGTTCGGCGCGCTTCCACCTTAACCATCCTTTGGGGCGTCTCGCTAATCTGTTTAGGCATGTTCGCAGTGGCAGCGCCGCTGATTGCGGCGGTCGCTGTCAACGCCCTCATCGCCTGGCTGATCGTTTTGGCGGGCGTAGTCCATCTCGCTGTCGCGTTTCACTCTCGTGAAGCCGGCAGCGTGATTTGGAGGCTTCTGGTTGGGCTCGCCTATATCTGCTTTGGTGGGTATCTGATTGCGCGCCCCGCGTTGGGTGTGGCGTCGCTTACCTTGTTGCTCGCATCGCTGTTTCTGGTGGAGGGAATCTTTAACATCGTCTTGTTCTTCCGCGCTCCCGCCATCATGCGATCCAGCTGGTTTCTCTTCGACGGTATTTTGACACTGCTCCTGGGATTAATGATCTACATGCAGTGGCCGTCGAGTTCGGCCTGGGCGATCGGTACTTTAGTCGGCGTGAGCCTCATCTTCAGCGGTGTTACGCGCGTGATGGTGGCGTTGACTGTCCGAAAGGCCACCGCGTCTTTGTCGCCGCCGACATCATTAGCGGCTTAAGGGGTCGGAGAGCATTGCAGATTGCACCCCGCCGGGAGAGCTGTGCCCAGCGGAAAATTTCCAATCAGAAATGGGAGAGATAAAACGTGGGCGGCTTGATTCCGTTAACTGACGCGTCCCGCCGGCCGGTGCGCACACCCATTTGCACGGCGATCATCATCGTCGTGAATGTCCTCGTTTTTGTTCTTGAGCTGACGCGCGGCGACGCGTTCGTCATTCAGTGGTCGGCCGTGCCGGCGCAGATCACGTCGGGTCACCATTGGATCACGATTCTCACTGCGATGTTCATGCACGGAAGCTGGTCGCACATTATCGGCAACATGGTTTTCCTGTGGGCCTTCGGTCCTGAAATCGAAGATGCCATGGGCCGTGGCAGGTATCTGGTTTTCTATTTGCTGGGGGGACTGATCGCGATGCTGGCCCAGGTCGCAGCCAGTCCCAACTCCTCGGTGCCTAACCTGGGCGCAAGTGGGGCGATTGCCGCGGTGATGGGCGCGTTCATCGTGACTTATCCTCGCGACCAGATCAAGGTGCTGTTGCTGATCTTCATCTTTGTGAAGGTCACCGTCATACCGGCGGCGCTTTTGATTGGGTTTTGGTTCCTGACTCAACTGGTGCATGCGGGCCAAGTGGCGCAGGTGCAGACTGGCGGCGTGGCATACCTGGCGCACGTTGGAGGCTTTATCTTCGGAGCCATCACGGCTCGCTGGTTCGAACTGTCCAGTCCGGCTCTGCAGGAAGCCGAGTAATCTCGTGGAATGCACCAGCGGTGGGTACGCCTTCAATATTTTTTTGGCCGGGACGGCCAAATTATTGATTTTGCTGTACTTGCCATGTGGGTATCCCTTCTGGTAGTCGCAAAATCTTGACGGCAAATGACTTATCTGCAAAATATTCAGGAGTAAGGAGTTAGCAGCCACTTCCAAGCGACCGATCCTTCTGTCCCCTGCGGTTTCGTTATTGATGCGACTGCGCACGGTTCCATTGTGACCTTTCTGTTGCCTCGGTCAAGGTTGTTCGTCACACGGGAGGGATTTATTTTTGTGGAAGGCTGTGGAAAAAGATTGGGGGTTCCCTTTCAGCCAGAGTACATAGGCTGCCCCACCCTTCGCGGGGTTCGAAGGGGTGGGGCACGATGCAGCTTGCGGCGATAGGTTTTGACTCCGCCACAAGGTCACTTGGCGGAACTCGATCTTCACTGAGAAATGCCTCTGGTGCCCACAGCATCGGTCCCACCTTTCGAAAACCGCGAAAGGTGGGGCAGCCTCCATGGGTGGGCCAGCCCGCCACTCCACAGGACGTACCCTACTTATATGTTGGAAAACTGGGCTGAAGCCCAAGGCGTTGGCGAGATTATCGGGGCGCTGAAGCGCCGCTCTTCCAGCAACTGAGAACTGGCAACTGAGAACTGAGAACCGCCTTTACGCTCCTAGTGCCGCATGATCGGCCATCCGCTTCTTGTTGTAGCGCAGCGCGACGTTCATGAAGACGTTGCCGAGGGAGGTCTCGAAGCAGATCATCAGCGCTTCGGTGTCTTCGCTGGACTTGTCTCCTTCCTGAGCGGTAAGGAGGAGCGGGGGATGCACGCGAAAATGGAAGCCCTGATCGTTGAGCGCAGAGATGGCGTTGCCCACAACCTGGTTCGCCAGTTCGAAGATGGTTTCCTTGATGAGCGCGTCCGACTCAGGCAGTTCGGCGCCGGCGTAATGGCTGGCCACGCGCACCGCTGTCTGGGGTTCAAGGTCGAGGATGATCCGGCCTTCGATATCACCTGTCAGCGCGATCATGCCGGCCACACCCTTGCGGCGATAGGCGTCCTCTTCCATGGTGAGGTTTCCCACCTTGGTCGTGCCCTGCAACCCTTGCGACAACACGGCGTCCGCCGCGTTGATGAAAGGCTGAATCAGTTCCATCTTCATTGGAATTAGGCTCCCGCTCCGGCGGCGGCCGTCACCGCTCCGTCGTCTCCCAAGACGTACTTGATGACTTCGTACAGGACTTCCGGCTTCACCGGCTTCTGCACGAAATGGCGTGCGCCCCGTTGCAACGCGGCGACGATGTTTTCCTGGTATCCCACCGAAGAAACCATCACAATGCGCGCTTCGGGATGTTGTTGGACAATCCGTTCGGCAGCTTCAATCCCTTCCATCTGTGGCATGGTGATATCCATGAGCACGATGTCAGGATGCGTGCGGTCGAACTCGCTGATGGCAGTCAAGCCGTCCCCGGCTTCAGCCGCCACCTGCCCGCCGAATGTTTCGATCATGCGGGCCAGATTCTTGCGGGCAAACACGGAGTCGTCCACGATCAAGTAGCGGACCGGCTGGCCGTCTTTGCTGCGTTTTACTGGTGCAAACTGCTCCATACAGACCTCCCCTTTCTACTGCATATCACGCTCGGCTCGTCCCGCACCAGATCACGCTGGTCACGGGTACAGGCCGAATCCCATTAGTGTCCGGCGCGCACTGCCCAACTGGCGGATCCGGTATTCCGTCCGCAAACCGCCTGCAGTGCGGCCCCCATCCCATCCAAACCAACCACTCGAATGGCGTAGCCTCGTTCAATCGCCGCTTTGGGCATGCCATAGACCACGCAGGACTCTTCGCTCTGCGCAATGGTCATGCCGCCTTCTTTCTTTACTACGCCCAAACCCTCAGCGCCGTCGTCGCCCATGCCGGTCATTAGTACGCCGACCGCATGGGTCTTAAATTCTTCGGCGACGCTGCGCAGTAGGACGTCCGCGCTGGGACGGTGTCCGTTCACTCGCGGATCATCGGAGAGCACAACGACGTCTCCCAGCGGCAGCCGCTTCACTTTCATGTGTCGGCTTCCGGGACAGATCAGCACTCGCCCCGGCTGCAACACATCTCCGGACTGTGCCTCTTTCACCCGTAAGGGGCAGATTTCATCCAGCCGCCGGGCGAACATGTCGGTGAATCCTTCGGGCATGTGCTGCACCACGACGATGGCGCCGGGAAAATCTGCGGGCAGCTGCGACAGGACGTATTCCAATGCCTGCGGCCCTCCCGTGGATACACCAATGGCGATCACTTTATTGGGCGTGCCGGAGGCGACCGGCAGCTTTTCAGGTTTTGCAGGAATTCTCGACGGAATCCGCGGTTTCAGCTTGGACTCAGACGCCGCCTTTACTTTGGCAATCAGTTCCCGGGCCGTCTCCGCCATGTGCGCGGTGGCGTCCTTGGGCTTGGTGACAAAGTCGAACGCGCCCAGTCCGAGCGCCTTCATCGTGACCATGGCGCCTTCGGTGCTGTGAGAGCTCACTACGATCACAGGGACAGGCTGCCGCCGCATGATTTCCTTCAGTGTGTCGATGCCGTTCATGCCCGGCATTTCCAGGTCGAGCGTGACCACGTGCGGCTTCAGTTCTTCGATCTTCTTCAGGCAGAAGGTGCCGTCCATCGCGGTTCCAACCACCTCGATGGATTCGTCATGGGCCAACATCTGCGGAATCAGCTTGCGCATGAGTGCCGAGTCGTCGACGACCAGAACGCGTATGGGATTCATCTTCACGCGTGGCCTCCGACGGCAGGGGTCAAGGCAAGCCGCATGCGGTCGGTTTGCGTAAGCAAGAGTCCTGAATTGGCCTGCCCGGCTTGCTGCGGCCGCCAGCGCGCCACATGCTCGACCACTGCGGGGAGATTCAAAATCAGCACCACCCGGCCGTCGCCCAGGATCGAGGCGCCGGACACCAGGTCAGTCGAAAATGTCTGGTCATCCAATGCCTTGATCACCAATTCCTCTTCCCCCTCCAACGCATCGACAATCAGTCCGTACTTCCTCTCTCCTGCGGTAATGATGAGCACAAAGAGTTTCGATTTCCGGTCTCCCCCGGCGAGCGCCGGACGGCCCAGGCGCAGCAGCGGCAGCACCTGGTTGCGCAACTGCAGCACCTCGTAGTTGTCGACTTGATGCACTTCGGTTTCGAAGGTTCGTGAAATTTCGAGCACCGCATTCAATGGGATGGCATACAAGCGCTGCTCCACCCAGAACAGCAGAGCCTTAATAATGGCGAGCGTCAGGGGAAGCTTCATCCGGAAGGTGGTGCCCTTACCCGGACGTGTTTCCACGCTGATCGACGCCTTCAGGCGATGCAGAACGCTCTGCACTACGTCCATCCCAACCCCTCGCCCGGAAACTTCGGTGACCTCATCAGCGGTGCTGAAACCGGGCCGGAAGATGAACTCGAAAGCCTCGGGGTCACTCATGCGAGCGGCTTCCTCAGGCGTGGCCATTCCCAGTTCAGTGGCCTTGGCGCGAATTTTCTTTGCGTCGATGCCGCGACCGTCGTCGCTGACCTCGACGACGACCTGGTTGCCCTGGTGATACGCGTTCAGGCGGATGACGCCCTGCGGCGCCTTGCCGAGTTTGCGGCGCTCTTCGGCAGGCTCAATGCCATGACTCACGGCGTTGCGAACCAGGTGAGTGAGAGGCTCGGCAATGGCGTCGAGAATTCCCTTGTCCAGGTCGGTGTCCTGCCCGCTGATGTCCAGCTCGACTTCGCGGCCGCATTGTCGCGATACGTCGCGCACCATGCGCGGGAAGCGACGGAACAACTGATCGACCGGCACCATGCGAATCTTCATGACCGACCGCTGCAGATCATTGAGCACGCGCGCCTGAAAGGCCATGGCATCGGCAAACTTGCCGCGCAACGGTTCTTTCGGAAAGCGCTTGGAAAACTCATTCAGAGCTTGTTGCAACATCGACTTGCCGATAATGAGTTCGCCCACCAGGTTGAGCACGCTATCGATGCGGCCGGCGTCTACGCGCAGAATGTTCTCGAGTTGGCTTGGCGTTGCGACCGCTTCCGGCGCCGTTGTAGTCGCTGGGGCATCGGCAGGAATCTCCGCCGACACGGTTGTCTGGGCTGCAGATTGGGTCGGCGCTTCTGCGGCCGCAGCGGCCGTGCTCGAAGTCGGCGGCAGCGTTTGCGCGGCTCTCGCGTCCAGCATCATCTCGACCGTGACTTCGGCCGTAATCGTTGGAATCTTACACTTGGCGGCGATCTGCTCCGCAGTCTGCACACTCGCCAGCAAGAACTCCACCTGCTTGGCGGCTTCGGGCGACTTGGCGTCGGGGCGCACCCCCAGTACCGGGCCCATCACGCCGATCGCGTTGTGCACTAACTGACGCCCGGCAATCGGCATGGCGCAGTGCGGATCGATCTTCACCACCACGTGATACACATCCTGGCCTTCCGACTGAGCCTGCGTCATGGCCAGCTTTTCGTATTCGGTCCATTGTCTGGCGCCCTTCTGAGAGGATCGAGTTGCCTTGTTTGCGGGCGTCTTGGCGACGGTTTTCTTGGTGCGCCGGGTTTTTCCAGTCGGTGGCACAGCTGTGAGGTCCTGAATCTTCTGGCTCAAACTCTTGGTCGAGGGCAGCTTCTTTCCGCCGTGATAAGCCGCGATCATCTCCGCAAAAACATCGGCTGCAGCAAAGGCGATTTCCGCCACAGCTGCCTGATTCACCGCTCCCTCAAGGGAAAGAGCGTCCTCGAACTGGTGCGCCAGTTCGCTCAACTCGCGCAGGCCGCAGGCCGCCGAATCGCCTTTCAAGGTATGCACGGTGCGCCGGATCACGCGCACGATTTCTTCGTCGCCGGGCTTTTTCTCCAGCTTCAGCGCTTCGTCATTCAGCGCCTGCAGCAACTCCTGCGAGGTCTCGAAGAAGAGCTCTCGCAGTTCAGCGCCGCGTTCATCGGGGGAATTAGTCATTCGCTACTCCCGCACCTCAACCCGCTGGTATGCCGTACCACTGTCCTTATGCACCATCTGAAATTTCTGCGTGAGGCCGAGAAGGCTCTCCGCATGCCCTACAAAGAGATATCCGCCGGCATTCAAGCAGCGGTAGAACTTCTCGACCAGGCGCTTCTGCTCGGCCTCGTCGAAGTACATCATTACGTTGCGGCAGAAGATCACGTCATTTCGCTGCGGCAGGTATTCGGTCTTCAGATTATGAAAGTCGAAGTGCACCATCTCTTTCAGCGGCTTCTTAATGGCATAGCGCTCGCCCACCTTGTCGAAGTAGCGCAGCCGGTATCCGTAGTCGACCATCGACATCTGGTTCTCGCTGTAGGCGCCTTCCTGGCCGTGCCGCAGCACGGAGTAGCTGATGTCGCTGGCCAGAACTTCCACCCGCCAGGGCGGCGGCACCAGCGGTTTCGGCAGCGGCAATTCCACCGGAAGCGGATTGCGCAGGTAGTAATACGCCAGCGCGTCGGTGACCAGCATAGCCAGCGTGTAGGCTTCCTGCCCGGTGGAACAACCCGCACTCCAGATGCGGATCGAATACTCGCGCCGCGAACTCTTGTGCTTGAACAGTTCCTCCAGCACGGTTTTCTGGAACAGATCCAGCTGCGCCTTGTGGCGGAAGAAGCTGGTCTCGTTGACCGTCAGGTTTTCCAGCAGCCGGGCCAATTCGTCTTTACCCTGCTGGCTGATCAGCAGACGGTAATAGGAATAGAAGGAGTCGACGCGGCACTCTTTCAGGCGGCGCAACAGCCGGTCCTGCAAAAAGTGAGTGCGGCGTTCGTCGAAGTGCATGCCGCACTCCTGGTAGACGAGCGCCTGCAGCAGCTTCAACTCCGCTTCCGTCAATATGGGAGCAGGTGCGGCTCCGGTTGTGCTCATGCGTTCTCTCGTTTCAACTTCAGTGGCCAGTGACCAGTGGATAGTGGCCAGTACAGCCCAACCACCCTCATGACCGGATCACCAAGAACTCCAAGAACTCCAACAAACGCTAATTACTATTCATTTAATTACTGATCACTGATCACTGCTTTACCGTGCCGCTGCGCCCCGCGCCTCCGGCTTTTTTTCCGCTGTATCCATCTGCAGGCTGCCAGGCGCCAGCAACTTGCTCATGTCGAGCAGCACGACCAGACGTCCCCCGACTTTGCCCAGTCCGGTGACACAGTTCAAGCCGCCCTCCTGAAACACCGCCGGCGGCGCTTCCACGGCGTCCGCGGGAATCTTGAGTACCTCCGAAGCCGAATCCACAATCAGCCCCGCGAGCCGGCCCGCATGCTCGACCACCAGGATGCGATTCTGCTTTCCGAGCTTGGCCTGGGGGTCTCCGAAACGCTTGCGAAGGTCCATGACCGAAACGATCTTGCCGCGCAGGTTGATCACGCCCTCGAGGTAATCGGGTGCGTCGGGCACCGCCGTAATCTCGGGTACCCGCACAATTTCGTGCAGGGAAGTGATGGGAACGCCGTAGGTCTCACGGCCTACCTTGAAGCCCACGATATGGAGTTCACGGCTCATGATTTGCGGCTCCTCCGAGAGCGGCCTCTATGACTGCGCTCCTGCCGCGGCACGCCGTGCGTTCCGGCCAGCAGCTTCCTGACTGGCCTGTACGCGGGAAGACTCTGCCAAGGAAAAGCGGTCGATGAATTCCAGCAGGCCGCGCGACATCTTCGACATCTGCTCCGACGATGCCGCCAGTTCGGTCGATCCGGATGTGGATTGCTGCACCAGTTCGCGCATGCGCTCCATGGCCTTGACCACGGCCTGCGCTCCCGAGGCTTGCTCTTCCACTGCCGAGTTGATTTCGTGGGTGATTTCATTCAACCGCGTGGTGGCGCGCGCGATTTGCGAGGAGCCGTGCGACTGTTCGTTGGTGGCCGCGCCAATTTCCTGCGCGAACTTGTAGACTTCGGTGACCACGTTGGAAATCTTGCGCAGCGCCGCGTTCAGCTCTCCGCCCAGCTCCAGTCCTTCGTTCACGATGCTGGTGGAGCGGTCCATGTTCTCGACCGCCTTGCGGGCTTCCTTCTGAATGCTCTGGATCAGTTCGGAGATTTCCTTGGTGGACTGCGCCGATTTCTCGGCCAGCTTGCGCACTTCGTCGGCGACCACGGCAAATCCCAGGCCATGTTCCCCGGCGCGGGCCGCCTCGATGGCGGCGTTCAAGGCCAGCAGGTTGGTTTGCTCGGCAAGATCGTCAATGACCTCGATGATCTTGCCAATGTCGTCGGCGCGTTGTCCCAGGGCCCCAATGATTTGCCCCGAAGAGGTGATGGTGGTGTTGATGCGGTTCAGGCCGTCGGTGGCCTTCTCCATGGTGCCAATGCCGTTGTGCACTTCTTCGCGCGAGCGGTTGGAGATGTCGAGCAACACTTTGGCGGTATCGGCGACGCGCTGAATCGAAGCCACCATTTGATCGATGGAGGCGGAAGTTTCGCTGACGCTCGAGGCCTGCACCTGCGTGCTCTTCACCATGTTCTGCACGTTGACGCTCATTTCGTGCATGGTGCTGGTGACTTCATCGATGGCGGAGGAGGACTGCAAGCCGATCTTCGCCGCGTCGTCGGAGGCTCCCGCCACTTGATTCGACGCGCTCGCAACCTGCGACGAGGCGTCACGAACGCTGCGCACCAGCCCGGCCAGGCCTTCCACCATGCGGGCGAAAGCATTTCCTAACGTGTCGTGAGAGGACCTAGGTTTCACTTCCAGGGTCAGGTCGCCGCCAGCGATGGATTCCGATACTCCCGCCATCTCCTTGAGGTAGGTGACCATCTTGTGGAAGGTGCGAGACAATTCGCCGATCTCATCGTCGCGGCTCATGTCAATGTTATGTTCCAGGTCGCCGGTGTTGCCGATGCCGCGAGCCACATTCATCAGGTCGTTGAGCGGCTGCGTAATCGAATTGGCGGTTCGGTAGGCGATCACTACGCCGACAGACAGCGCAATGAGGGTGCTGAGCAGCGAAACGATAATGGTTGCCTTGGCGGCGGTTTCGTCGGACTTGCGACTCTCGCCGTCAGCAACGTCCAACGATTCGGTGGAATTTTTGACCCACGAAGAAGCGTCCTTCTGGAGGTAATAGATCTGCAGTTCGGCGACGGTCGCATTGCCCGAGTCGACATCTTTGCGTTTTTCGATCAGGGGCTGCGCGAATTCCTTGCCCCAGGCCTGTTCCAGCTGCTGAACTTTCCCCAACGCGGTCTTGACCTGATCCGAGGCCGCCATCTTCAGGGCGAGATCCAACTTGTCGTTGAGAATGCGCAGCCCATCATTCATGCGGTCCACTTCGCGGGTGTCGCCGCTCAGCAGGTAGTTGCTCAGGTAGAGGCGGTTCTGCATCATCTGGAAGCGGACCGTGTTGGTGGTATCCGCCAGTCCTTTGGCCGCGTGCTCGCGCTGCACGGCCGACCAGTTCACCAGGAACAGCACCACGACCATGCTGAGGATGATGCCGAAATTCGTATATAACTTCTTGCCGATTGTCATCCCTATCTCCTCCGCGGCCCGTGCTACCGCGGCTCAAACTTAAAATCGATTACTCCCGAACTCTCTCCGGCGGCCGGCTCGAAGCGCCACTTCTTGGCAGCGTCCAGCGCTGCATTGGCTAAGACCGGGTGACCACCCACCACGCGAGCGTCCTTCACGATCCCGTTGGGTGCCACCAGAACCTGAATCTTCACCGTCCCGGCGAGATTCATCTTGCGCGCCAGTTCGGGATAGACCGGTTGCACCTTGTTTTTCGCCCGGCGCACCATCTCGTCGTTCTGGGCTTGTTGCGCTCCCACCCGTACCGGACCCACGCCGACTGCCAGGGTCAAAACGGCCAACAAGGCCGTCGCAGTTCGTTGAGACACAATTCCTCCTAGCTTTGCAAGAAGCTGGTGATCTCGAACGTGCAAAGCCCGGGCCACCTGAAGCTTATTGAAAAAACGAAAGTAATGGACTGTATCTACAAGAAATGGAGATAGTTAAGTTGAATGCTCCGGGCGCTTGCCTAGGCCGGACCCCCGTTAAAGCCGTCTCAGTCCGGGCGGACGGCTCCCGGCTTCTCACTGTGAGACAGAATCTCACGCCAGTCTCGGGATTTCACACCGAGGCACCCCACCTCCATTTCTCTTGACTCAAATTGAGATGACAGGTATTTTCCCAATAGATTCAAGCACTTGTGAATCGCGAATCCTATTCTTTCAATTTCGGCGAAGCTTTCGAGACCTCAGGGAGGAGTTCACCTCTTCCTCCGGAGAGCAATTTCGTCATGGGCTCGGATGAGAGCTTCCAAAAGCTGGTCATCCGTATTGCCGCCAAAGCGGGCGAACGCGGGGGCGCGCATTCGCTAATTCAGTTCTTTTGCCAAGCCACGCGCGAATTTTTTGGCGTGTCCGGCGTCTATTTCTGGCGTTCGCATTTCGCCGACGAATTGGTGGGAGAACAAGCGGATGGAAAACTGGCCGACCGCTTCCTCGGCATGCGGCTTGGACCCGACCAGAGCGCCGTAACTGCTGAAGCCGTGCGGCAGCGGCGGACCATCTTTGCAAATCACGTCAACTACGTGGCCTATCCTGCGGCAGCGCAATTTGAGGCGCGCTCGCTGATGGCTGCGCCACTGATGGTTTTCAACGAAGTCATCGGAGCGGTTACGTTCTTGCACGATTCCAATCCGGAGTTTTTCAACGACGATCTGGCTGGAAAGGCCACGATCCTGGCGGGGCAACTGGGAAGTCTGCTGCAAGCGACGCGGCTAAGCGAGGTTTCGCGGGAGGAATATCGCCGTGCCGAAATCCTCGCCGATGTTGCCCATGTTTTGCATGGAGCACCAGACGTCTCGGCCGTGATTGAAGCTCTGGCGGATCGGCTTCGGCTGCTCCTGCGTACGAGACTGGTTTGTGTTCTCTTGCGTCGCGAGGGGCCTTTTGAATTGAAGGCGGTGTCGGCGGAAACTCCCCAACTCGCGACTTCTGCGCGCGCCCGGCATGACCGGCAGACGCTGCGCTTTGCGGCAGACTTGGCTCAGCGCGCCGTAACTGCCGGCGACCCCATTACGCTTTCGATTGGCGCCGATGTGCACTCACTGGGCAACCTGGTTTCTCCGGGAATGTTGATCGCCGCTCCTTTCCGCACCTCGCGCACGCAAGGCGCGATTCTGATCTACCCGCGATCGGAGGGTGTGTTCAGCGCGGAAGAAAAGGCGTTGGTGGCTGCGATTGCCGGCTTCGGCGCAGTTGCTGTCGCCCACGCGGAACTGCACGCCACAGCCCATGCGCAAGCGCATGAGCTTCATCAATTACTTGAGATTTCTTCCGAACTCAGTTCCAGCAGCGATCTGGATCACTTTCTGCAGGCCTTCGTTCTACGCGCCTCGGATTTTCTGGGCTATGGTCGCTGCGTGATTGCGCTGCTCGAGGATGGGAAGTTTCGGGTCCGCTATGGTGTCGAGAAAGGAGAGCCGCAACGTTTGGATCTGCCAATGTCGGAAGGCGTGGCCACTCGCGCACTGCGCGCCAAAGAAGTCTTCTGGACCGACGACGCCAGCCGCACTCCGGGCATCGACCTGAATGCGGTGACGAAATACAAGATTCGTCAATTCCTCGCCGTGCCGCTGCTCGGCACCAGCGGTCGGCTATTGGGAATGTTTGGGGTTCTCGACCGGCTCGATGGTACGGGGATCTCGCAAGAAGATATTCGTCGCGCCCGGGCACTATCGAACCAGGCGGCCGTGGTGCTGGAAGTAGCCAGCAATTTGCATCTTTCGCAGCAACACCGGCGCCGCGCCGAGGCTCTGATCGAGTTGGCGCGCGAAATTGACGGCACGTTGCACTTACCCGAGTTCGCCCGCAGGTTTGTCGGGCGAACCGTGGAACTGACTGGTTCCCGCGCCGGCTTGCTCGCAGTGTGGCAAGACGGACATTGGCAAGTAGCAACGCTGCAGAACCCGGATCAGGAACCCAAGTCTTTGCCGTCGCAGGAAAATCGGGGAACTTCCGAGAATTCGTTGGTGAAGCCTGATTCGAGTCAGGTGCTTTCGCATGGACTGGATCGGCCGCTGGGAGCGGCTCTTTCTGAGTTTGCCGGGCGCCATCCCGAGACAGTCGTGAGCGGTACCGCGGAAGAGATGCTCGGCCCGGAGACCGCGTCCGGTCTGCAGTGGACAGATTGCACGCTGGTACGATTGCCGGGCGCCAGCGGGGAATTGGCCGGACTGCTTTGTCTTTCCGGACGGTCGGCTCCTTTGGAACAGGAAGACCGCGTCTTTCTCGAGACTATGGCGGGTCATGCCGCAATGATCCTGGGGAACGCCCGCCAATTTACGCGGGTCGAACAGGCGAATCGGCATTGGATGGAAATCTTCGACGCCATCACGGACTTCATCGTCGTCCACGATCAGGCTGACAAAGTTTTGCGGGTGAACCGGTCGCTGGCAGAGATGATTGGCGTTCCGGCAAAAGAATTGATTGGCGTGAATATGCGGGCCGTGATGGCGCTGACCAGTGACACTGCGTCTTACGCTTGTCCGTTCTGCCGCGCGATGGCCGACGATTCCGACGAATTCGCGCACCCCGTGTTCGATCGCACGTATCTGGTTTCAACCTCACGCGTGCATGGGACGTCGGGTGAACTGCAAACGATTCACGTTTTGAAAGACATTTCCGACCGGCGCGAGGCCGAGCGCCGTTACCGCGAGCTCTTCGACAATATTCAGGAAGGCCTGTTCTTCAGCACGCCCGGCGGACGCTTCATCGAAGTCAACGACGCCATGGTGCGAATGCTGGGATATAGCAGCCGGGACGAGTTGCTGCAGATTGACATTTCTACCCAACTCTATCTTTCGCCGGAGCAACGCGAACAGCACGCGGAAGTATTGAAGGAGAATGGAACTCTACGCAATTTCGAGGCGACGCTGCGGCGCAAAGACGGATCGCCCATTCACGTGCTGATCAACGCCTTTGGCCTCCACGACAACCTCGGGCGCCTGCTGCAGATTCGCGGGTTGATGCTCGATGTGACCGGTCTGAGAACGTACCAGTCCGAACTGCACCGGGAGCGGGATTTCTCCAGTAAGATTCTCAGCAACACGCAGAGCCTGATTCTGGTCGCGGACACGGCCGGCCTGATCAGCTATGCCAATCGCCGCTGGTACGACGCGGGATTCGAGCAGCGTGACTTGCTGGGGCGTCCATTGCTCGAGCTGGCGGCTCCGGATCATACACGTCCACTGGCGGAGGCCGTGCAGCGCACGCTGAACGGACAACAGGTTGACAACCTGGAATTGCAGATCGTCCGCGTTCAGGGCGCAGCCGGAAAGTTCTCGGCAAATCTCAGTCCGATGCGCGATGAGCAGGGCACGGTCACCAGCATCGTGCTGGTGCTGACCGATATCACGGACTCCGCCGTGCTGCGCGATAAGCTGGTGCACACTGAAAAGATGGCAGCAGTGGGTCAGCTGGTCTCTGGCGTCGCCCACGAGGTCAACAATCCGCTGACCGCGATTCTGGGTTTCGCGGACCTGCTGATGGAGAATCCCGATCTTCCCGAAACCGCACGGAAAGACATGCGCGTAATTTTGCAAGAGGCGCAGCGCACCAAGCAGATCGTGCAAAACCTGCTTAGCTTTGCCCGCCAGATGCCGCCGCAGCGCAGTCCCGTGCAATTGAATTCAATCCTGCGCCGGACCGTCCAGTTGCGCTCCTATGACTTCACCAGCCATGGCGTCGACATCGTGGAACATTTCGACGAAGGACTTCCCGAGGTGATGGGCGACGCCCACCAGTTGCAGCAGGTTTTTCTGAACATCCTGAACAATGCCTACGACGCGGTTCACGAAGTCGGCCGTCCGCCGCGCATCGAAATCATGTCCACCAAAGCCGGCGATGTTGTCGAAGTTTCGTTCCGCGACAATGGCAACGGAATTTCCGATCCCGACAAGATTTTCGATCCGTTTTTCACCACCAAGGAAATCGGAAAAGGCACCGGCCTTGGCCTCAGCATCTGCTATGGAATTTTGAAGGAGCACGGCGGCGAAATTCTTTGTCACAACAACGCGGGCGGCCATGGCGCCACTTTCATTGTCCGCCTGCCCGCAACCCCCCACACCGCTTCGTTGCGTGTGGCTGCAGGAGTAGAGCAACCATGAGCCTACCAGCGCTGAAACCTCAACCTTTGCCCGTTCTACTGATTGAAGACGAGCCCGCCGTAATGGCGTACGTACAAGCCGCCTTGGAGCGCAGCGGTTATCCCGTGGTTTGCTGCGAGTCCGGCGTCGATGCTCTGCGCCTTCTGGAAAAGGGCGAGTTTCTGGGTGTGGTCTCCGATATGCGTACGCCCGGCGGAGTGGACGGAGGCCAGGTGCATGCCTGGGTCGCGCGCCACCGGCCCGATCTGGCCTCGCGAATTATTTTTATCACCGGCGACATCGCCAACGAAGAAACCGTCGCCACTCTGCATCAGACTGGGGCGCCCTGCGTAGAAAAACCGTTTCGCGTGCAGCAGCTTATCGAGATAGTTTCGAAGACCTTCGGGAAGACCGAATGAATAACGCCGCCAGCAAAGAAGATTTCCGCATTCGCCTGCTGATCGTCGACGACGAACAGAGTATTCGCAAGCTCTGCGTCACGGTGGGCGAGGCGCTTGGCTTCGTCTGCCTGGAAGCGGAGAGCGGAGAGTCGGCGCTGGCCCTGCTGGAAGAGCAATCGGTGCACATGGTCCTCAGCGACATGGTGATGCCGCACATGTCGGGCCTGGAGTTTCTGGAGAAAGTAAAGAAGCTCTTGCCTCGCACCGAAATCGCGCTCATGACGGGACACGGCTCCATTGAAACCGCCGTCCAGGCCATGAAGCTGGGCGCCTACGACTACATCACCAAACCATTCTCTCCGCTGGAAGAGCTCCGGCTATTCTTGCGACGCATGGCGGACAAAGTTCGCCTGGTAGAGGAAAACGAATTTCTGCGCCAGCGCACCGATTCGGAGACCGCGGTGCACGGCATCGTCGGCTCCTCCGCGCGAATTCAGGAAGTGTTGCGTATGGTTGCCCGCCTGAAGGACACGCGGACCCCTGTGCTCATTTATGGGGAAAGTGGCACTGGCAAGGAATTAGTAGCGCGCGCCATGCATTTTCGCGGGGCATTTGCCGGGCGTCCCTTTGTTGCCGTCGACTGCGGTTCGCTGGTGCCCACGCTGATCGAGAGCGAACTGTTTGGTTATGAAAAGGGAGCATTTACCGGAGCGCTGAAATCCAAGGAAGGATTGTTCCAGGCGGCCGACGGTGGCACCATTTTTCTGGACGAAGTGGGCGAACTGCCTTTGGAGCTGCAGGCCAAACTGCTGCGGGTATTGCAGGAAAAAGAAGTTCGTCCTGTGGGCAGCAACCAGAGGATGAAAGTCGACGTCCGTGTGATTGCGGCCACTAACCGGGATCTCGAAGCCGCTTACAAGAACGGAACCTTCCGCAAAGATCTCTATTTTCGTCTCAACGTTGTGACCCTCTACGTTCCCGCTTTACGGGAGCGCCGCAGCGATACTCCCATGTTGGTGCAATGGTTCCTGGAACGCTACGCCCCAGGGTCGGAGTTGCACGTCACCAATGCCGCGATGCGCGCCCTGATGCAATACGACTGGCCGGGCAATGTGCGCGAACTGGAAAACTGTGTGGAGCGTGCGGTCGCGCTGGGTAACGGACAAATCATTGACCTCGGCGACCTTCCCCCAGCCATCGCTTCGGGCGCGGGGGCAAGCGCGCTGGCGCCGGCAGAGGGTACGCCTGTGCGTGATCCCGATCTTGCGGCCGTGCAGGCCGTGCCCGAATCCGCCCGTGCTCCGCTGTCCACCACGGATCTCGAAGACATCGAACGCGCCACCATTCAACGCGTCTTCCAGCAGGTCAAAGGAGACAAAGCCCTCGCCGGACGCATGCTCGGCATCAGCCGAGCTACGCTGTACCGCAAGCTGAAACGCTACAACATTGGCATGGGCTCGTCCGGATCGGGTTCGTCAAGCCACACGTTACAGTAGCTGATTCTGAGACGCGGTCTCATCCTGAGACGGCAAACCGTCCCGATCATCATCGAATACTCTCAAGCAATGCCCCAAGCCACTGAAAATGCATTCCCTTCAGTGCTAGTCCTTACGTTCGAATAGATGGCTGCCATGTTGCTCCTCTTTTTCTGAACCGCGGAGTATGGCTTTCCCCAGAGCTCTTCCTAACTGGAAGGGGATAGCCCAACCGTACTCAAGCCGGGCAAAGCAAAGTTCGGTTAGGAGATTTCATCGCTTGGCACAACCAGCCACAGCAACGGCGCGTAGCGAGCAGAACGCAAGCACCGTGGCGGGACTCGCGCGTTTCTTCTGCGACGCGTCGCCGGTACGCATGCGTTTTCAACTGGCGCGCATTGTTCCGGGCTGCGCTTCCGATGCGGCTCCCTTCACCGAAAGTATCGCCGTCGAATTTGGCACGCCTCACGAAGTTTTATTCGAATGCGACACGGCTTTGGAATTCGGCGATGAACTTCGCTTGCGAAACGCGGATGGTTCTTTCGATGTCATCGTCTCAGTGGTCGCAGTGCAATACCAGCCGGGAAAGACGGTTGTGGCCGCGCGCTTTCGCCAAGAAGTGCCCAACTGGATCGTGAAATCATGACAGCTTCCACACCGGTACAGGATCTGGCAATCCAATGGAAATGCGCCTGCCGCTTGTATCCCATATATTTCGAACTTGCACGCGAATTTGCCATCGACGTGAAACCGTGCGCTGAGCTTGAAGCCGGCGTAGAAACGCCCGGTAAAGAAGCGGTCGAACAGGCCAATCGCTGGCTCGACGAGATGGACCAACACCTTCAAGTGCACCAGATGCGCCAGTTCCTGCAGACAAGTTCGCTGGTGAATCCGGAAGGCCTGTTGACCCTGCTGCAACGCTTTCTGTCGAAGGCGGCAAAAACCGACGTCATGCGGGACAAGATTGATTTTCTTCTGGTGCAGTATTTCAGCCAGCTGGCGCCCGCGGGTATCACCGACACTGACGTGGATCTCGCCTATGTAGCGCAGGCGCTAGAGCCAGTCGTGGGCGAAGTGGAACTGAAGCCTCCGGTTTGGCTGAATTCTCTGGACCGCGTGCTGGAAGCGGCAAGAAAATCCCGTTCGCTCGACGAACTTCTGCACGGCGGCATCCTGGAGCAGGGCCGCAAGGCTAAGGGCCTGGCTGGGGACCTGTTTTATTTGCCGGTCGCTTTGGTCGCCTTCACCCGCTTCGGATACCTCATGCGGCGGACTTTCTTTCGCCTCATGTTGGGCGACCTGAACCACATTCTTGAAGGACTGACCGAACTTGAAGACAAGGGTGTAATAGCAATTGATTGCCGGCGCGCCCAATTTTCCGAGAGGGAACCTATCGTTCGCCTGCGCATGATCTGCCAGTCGTGGAAGGTGATGTTTCAGGCCGAGTACTCTTCCGGCTCACCGTTGCGCATGCTGGTCGATCTACGCGCATCGGTTGATCAGGCTCTTGGCCGCGGAAAAACCAGCGAACCCGCCAAGGCTAAAGCGAAACCGGTGGTTGCAGCAAAGTCGGCAGAGAAACCCCCGGCGAAGCCGGCAGGCAAACCCGCAGGAGCAAGCAAAACTGCTTCCATTACCGCCAAACCGGCGGCATCGGCCGCCGCCGCTGGCGTGTCTAAACCATCGACTTCCAAGGCGCCTGAGTTTGAAATTTCGAGCACACCCGGATGGGATTCCGACGGCGAACCGCAGCCGAAGAAGAGGAAATAACGCGCACACAATCACCTGAATCATCTGCCGGAACAGGCCCCGGGACGGAAGTCCAAAAGGATTTAGTAGTGGAATCGCCGACTGTACTGATCATCTCCGACGAAGTCGATTTTTCACGGCGCATCGCCGCTCGCTGGCAGATGGAACGCAATGCTCCCGCGTTTACCGTGCTCAGCGGCGACTTGTGGCCGCGCTTCGTTGTAGATGGCTTTGACGTGGCGATCGTGGGAGATTTGCGGCGCGAGATTCTTTCGGTCGTGCTGGAGCCTTTGCATTCCACGGGCCGACCGATCTTTTGTATTTGTCAGGATGATGCAACGGCGAAGTTGGTGCACGAGCGTTGGCCGCGGATTTCCCTGTTGCGGCGCACCGAACACTGGCTGGAAACGCTGGTGCTGGCGGCGAGCGAAGCGGTGCATCGCTCGCGTGCCGAATCCCGCGCTCGCGCCGCCGAGGTTTCCTGTGCGGCGCTGGAGCGGCAGGCGACGCTGGGCCGGTACATGCTGGAGATGCGTCACAACATGAACAACGCTCTCACCTCGGTCCTGGGAAATTCGGACCTGCTGCTGCTGGAGCCGGGCAGCCTCTCGGCCCAGACTCGCGCCCAGATCGAGACCATTCGCAACATGACACTGCGCATTCACGAGATCATGCAACGCTTCTCGTCTCTGGAAAAAGAAATGAATGTGGTGGCGCAGCAAGCAGAACGAGATGCAGGCAAGTCTTACGCGGCCACAGCCGCCGGTGACTGACGTATGAAAACTCTTCCTCTCCCAAACCGGCGCCGATCTCATAAGGTCGGCGCAGGAATGTTTGCACACTCTTCGCGGGGAAGGTTCTATGCATAGATTGATGGCGGGCATAACGATTCTAGAGCACGAACTTTCCGAGCTGCGCCTGCTGGTCGAGCGCCAGACGGGTATTTTGCTCGACTGTCCCAACAGCGCACTGGCCGCGCATGTGGCCGAATATCTGGAGAGTCAGGAACTGGAATCGGCAGCAACGTTAATGAACCGGCTTCGGGCCGCGGATCAGGATCCGTTAGCGCTGCCCACATTCCTCGACGGCGTGCTCAACGTCAACACCGGTTTCTTTCGTCATCCTGGCGCGATGAACGCCCTGGCTCGGCAAGTCGTCCCGCAGCTCTATGGCCGGAAATCGGATGAGGGATTTTGTACCCTTCGCATCTGGAGTGCGGGTTGCTCGACCGGCGAAGAAGCCTACTCGATTGCGATGGCGCTGTGCGACGCCCTGCCGGGGGGCATTTTGAATGGCGGCAACAGTTCCAGCAACGGAAACGGCAACCGCGACCAGAAGGAAAAAAGTTCGTCTGCCCGCAATGGAGGCATCGCTGAGAATTGTCTCCCCTCGAGCGCGGCGCAGAGCACGAAAGACTGGTCGATTCACATTGTCGGCAGCGACTTGCTGCCATCAGCGATCGAAGTCGCCGAGCGCGGACTCTATCCGCAGTCGGCGCTGATGGGCCTGCCTCCAGCAACCATCCGCGCCTGCTTCTCGAAAATCGGAAGCCCGAATGGGGTTCTGAATGGTGCCCAGGAAGGGTCGCAGAATCCTGCAAGCAACGCATCGGGCAACGTTTCCGCGAACGGAACGAATGGAGGGAATGGCACGAGTGGCGGGAATGGTACGGGCAACGGCGCGCATCTGCTGGTAAAGCCGCGCCTGCGCAGCCTGGTCACTTTCAACACCATGAATCTGACCAAACCGGTTTACATCGGCCGCTTCGACTGCATCTTCTGCATGGACGTGCTGCCGCATCTCTCGCGCGCCCAGCGTACCGCGCTGCTCGAGCGCCTGCATCTTTATCTGGAGCCCGGCGGATACCTCTTCCTGAGCCAAACAGAAAAGCTTTGCGCCCCCAACCTGAACTTCCGTCCAGAAACCTTCGACGGTTACACGTTTCACCGCAAGCCCCTGGCAGCGTCAGCCGCATACGGGCGCTAACGCGCATCTGAATCTATATGGAGACAGCCGCCCCCGGCTCTCCAGCGGGGCAAGGCCCGACAGCCCTTTTCCGGATGAATGAAGTTCCACCGGACGAAAGCAAACTCATAGCACCGACGCAGGCCCGCGCAGAAACGGATTCACCACTTCCACTCCATCCAACTTCTGGCCGTCTTGCAAATCCTCGGTGAGAAGGAATCCGCATGACGCAGTCTTGGCCGCTGCGACGATTAACGAGTCCCAAAACGAAATTTGATATCGGTCTTGCAGCTTCCAGCCACGCTCCATCACGGCCGCGTCCATGACCACTGGATTCCACGCCAGCAGGTCGCGAATTTCCGCTCGAGCTTCGTCGCTGGCAGCATGCTTGAGCCGCACCGCATTGACATAAAACTCGTTCAGCACCTGAAAGCTGACCCGTCCCAGGCGGCTCTTCCATAGTTCGGCACGCCAGTCCCTCGCAACCCGCTGCTTGCGGGGGTCGGCGTCGTCCGCCGCGTAGAGGAATATGTTGGAATCAACGAAGACGGGAGCGGTCATGCGCTTCCTCACGCGTCAGGTACCGGCCAGTGCCCCGAAGAAAAGGCTTACGTCCCAGCGCCCTTCGCATCGCCCGCTCATAGCCGTCTTGCGCGGCCATGCGTTCCTTCAGCAGGTCCCCCAGTAGCCGGGAAACACTAGTATCCCGCCGCGCCGCTTCGATGCGGGCCCACTGGGCCACGTCCTCTTCCAAGGTCACGGTGACGTTGCGCAGTTGTGTTTTGGACGGCACGAAAACAGTGTAACACGAAATCAGTGTAGTTCCTAAATACGGACCATATGGTGACGGCCGCCCCCGGCTATCCGGCCGGGCAAAGCCCGGAGGCCGCGCGGAACCTGCAATCGTAACTCGGCCAGGCCGGCTGCGGCGTCTTTAGCACTAGTCTATTTCTGCGGAGGAACTGAAAGTTGTCATGCGCTGTTTCCTTTCGTTCTGTTCTTTGGCTGGGCTATCGCTCGGTCCCACGGGTTGGCCAATTGGGATTCTTTTTGCGGCGCTAATGCTTGCAGTCTTAGAACTGAGCTATCGACTCGGAACGCGCCACTAACCGGAGACGAGGCTCTCGAAAGAGGGATCTGTCAGGCGAACAGAAACTCCTTTGTCCGTAACTCCTTGATCGTATCTCTTAGCTTGGCCGCTTTTTCGAATTCAAACTTCTTCGCCGCCTCGCGCATGTCGCTTTCGAGCTTTCCGACGTAGGCATCTACTTCCTCTTGCGTTTTGAATTCCGGCATTCCCTCGGCTTCGCCCGCCGTCAAGTCGGCATAATCCGCAGCCACGATTCCTGCCAAGGTCATGTCGAGCGGGCGGACTATCGATTCGGGTGTGATCCCATTCTCCTCGTTGTATGCCGTCTGAATCGCGCGACGCCGCAAGGTCTCGTCAATGGCGCGCTTCATCGAATCGGTCATGCGGTCGGCATAGAGAATGGCGCGACCGTTCAGATGTCGGGCGCAGCGGCCAATCGTCTGAATCAGCGAGCCCACCGACCGCAGAAATCCTTCCTTGTCTGCATCCAAAATTGCCACCAGCGACACTTCGGGCAGATCCAGTCCTTCGCGCAACAGATTGATGCCGATCAATACATCAAACTCCCCTTTACGAAGGTCACGAAGAATCTTTACCCGTTCCAGGGTCTCGATTTCGGAATGCATGTAGCGGCACTTCACGCCCACTTCGGCATAGTACTCGGCGAGATCTTCAGACATGCGTTTGGTCAACGTCGTCACCAGCACGCGTTGCCCCAGTTCGACGCGGGCCCGAATCTCGTGCAGCAGATCGTCGATCTGTCCTTTAACAGGCCGCACTTCAACTTCCGGATCGATCAGTCCTGTCGGCCGGATGATCTGTTCCACCACCACGCCCGCCGATTTCGTCAGCTCATACGGCCCGGGCGTGGCGGAGACGTAGACCAGTTGATTGGTGCGATGTTCGAATTCTTCAAACGTCAGCGGCCGGTTATCGAGCGCCGAGGGCATGCGGAAGCCGTACTCCACCAAAGTTTCCTTGCGAGAGCGGTCGCCCGCGTACATTCCGCGCAACTGTGGCACGGTTTGATGGGACTCATCGATAAACATCAGGTAATCGCGCGGAAAATAATCCAGCAACGTCGGCGGAGGCTCGCCCGGCAAGCGCCCGGTAAAGTGCCGCGAATAATTCTCGATCCCGTGGCAGAAACCCATGGCCTTGATCATTTCCAGATCGAACATGGTTCGCTGATGAATGCGCTGCGCTTCTACCAGCCGTCCCTGCTTTTCCAACTCGACTTCCCACCACGCCAGTTCTTTCTTGATCGACTCCACGGCCGAGGCACGCGTCTCTTCCTTCATCACATAATGCGTCTTGGGATAAATCGCCAGCCGCATATATTTCTGCTTCACCGTGCCGAATAGCGGATCGATTTGCGTGAGCGATGAAACCTCGTCTCCCCATAGCTCGATTCGGTACGCCATGTCGTCATAAGTGGGGAACACCTCGATTATATCGCCACGCACGCGAAAGGTTCCGCGCCGGAAATCTCCGTTGGTGCGCTCGTAGAGTATGTCGACCAGGCGGCGCGTGATATCTTCGCGCTTGATCTTCTGGCCTTTTTCCAGAAACATCATCATTCCGTAGTACGCTTCTGGCGAACCCAGACCGTAAATGCAGCTTACCGAAGCGACGATCAAAGCATCGCGCCGCTCAAACAACGAGCGCGTGGCCGACAGCCGCAGCTTGTCGAGTTCATCATTAATCGTCGCTTCTTTTTCGATGTAGAGATCGGCGGCAGGGACATAGGCTTCTGGCTGGTAGTAGTCGTAATAGGAGACGAAATACTCGACCGCATTGTGCGGGAAAAAATTCTTGAACTCGTGATAAAGCTGTGCCGCCAGGGTTTTGTTATGCGCCATGACCAGCGTTGGGCGATTCGCTGCCTCAATGACCTTCGCCATCGTAAAAGTCTTGCCCGACCCGGTCACCCCGAGCAAAACCTGGTGCTGTTCGCGGTCAAAAACCCCCCGCAACAGCGATTCGATTGCGCGTCCCTGGTCACCCTGTGGTTTGTAATCCGAAACGAGTTTGAAATCCATGAAAAGAAGCTCTTAGCTTTTAGACCACTGCCCATGTAGGGACAGCCGCCTCGGCTGTCCGGCCGAGCAAGGCTCGGCTTGCTTTCTCCGGCCGACGTCTTACAGAGGCCAATTTTGCCAACAAGCAATCTTTCCATTATAACGCGGAGCGGATTGAGGAAAGTGCAGGCGGTTCGCTCTATTTATGGAGTTCAACCGCAATCAAGTGCGGTGCGTCGGATTTGTCGGCAGATTCGACATACTCAACCTTCGCGGGCCGGTTCTCCAGATCGTGGCACGGTTCGAGTAATCCCTCGAGCTGGAAATTGAGGACACTGAATTCAATCTTGTAGTAGTTGTCGGCGTGCAGCACGAGCGTTTTCCCACCCGAAGATACCGTCAAATCCAGCATGGGGGCATCGCACCGCACGCTCTTCAACACCCCTACGACGAAGCGGTGCGGGCCGCTGGCCACGAATTCTTTTCGATGAGCTAAATGCGGTATGTCGGCCTTCGCCGTAACCTCGGAAGTCGGCGCAGCCCCTGATTCTTCAGGCATATGCCGACTCTCTTGCGCATTTTGTTCGAGCGCGGCTGCATATTCCCGGGCGTGGACTAAAACGTTGTTCACGGCTTCGGCTTCTTGCGGAGTCTTCGCCACTCTTACCGCATTTTCCAACACCCGTACCGCATTCTCACCTTCACCCATGACCAACAGAACATTGGCCACATTGATTCGGTAATCGACGTTGCCTGGATCCAGCGATATCGCTTTCAACCCCATCAACCGGGCTTCGTCCAGATTGCGATGGCGCATGCCCAGAAACGCCGCCAGCCGATCATAAGCAGGCGCAAACGACGGATTCAACTGGATGGCAGTTCGGAGACTGCTCTCTACCTGGCCCTCTTCCGCAGCCGATATTGGGCCGCCCATTGAGATGGCGGCAAAATAGTAGTGCGCAAGGTAACTCTGGGAATCGAGTTGCACCGCCTGCGCATACCGCTTGCGCGCTTCTTCAACGTGGCCCTGGCGAAATTCCAGAAATGCCAAGGTCTCTTGCGCCGCCGCATTCTTCGGATCTTCCTGCAGAAGGCGGTCGACGAGGGCGCGGGCATCCGCAGTCCTTTGGCTATAAGCGAGGAAGTCCGCTCGCACCGCGTCGCTCTGTGCCTGCGTGATCGCCTGAACTTTAAACGCCGAATCATCGACCTCGGTGGTAGTCGTCATCTTGAAATAATTGAAGCTGCCTTGCCGGACGTAACCTTCCAGAGCCAACTGCAACTGTTTTAAATCGCCGAAGGCACGGGTAGCCGCGGTGACTGGGTCGACTTTCTGGCTCAGAAGTTCTCCATACTGGGCCAGTCGGTTCGTATTCTCTTGGCGATCTTTGACTTGGATAAAATGAAGCAGTGCCCACGACTCGGCGTAAAAGATGTTGCCCTTATTTTCCTCGTGATAATAGGGAGAATTGTCGTCGACCGTAAATAGAGTCGCGAGAGGCAATAGCCGGCTCTCTCGCAGCAAAAGAATATTGTCTCGACTCGGTTCGCCCAGTGACACCTCTTTCTCGCGAATTTCAGTGTTCTGGTAAAATTCCGCCAATCCTTCGTTCAACCACAACGGCATCCACTCTGCAGCGCTGCTCACCAACAAATGCGTATATTCGTGATAGATGATCGCGTAAGGGTGCTCGCCCTCGGCGTCAAGCCGCATCAGAATGTAATTCTTGTCCGAAGCCCGCAGGAATAGGCCACCCAGTTTCACCGACCCTTTAGCCAGATAAGCTTCGGGCTCGAGTGCTCGGAAACCCTTCTCATCCTTAATAGCCAGCACGATGAGTGGCGCCCCCGGATCAATCTGCAGCTTGGGAAACGCCACACGAAACACGGATCGCATCCGCTCGAACTGATCGGCGATGTGCCGCCCTTGCTTTTCGTTAGCGTTAGTGACAACCGTAAAGTGTGGGCTGCCCACTTCGATCCAGTTTTCTGGTTTGTCGCGCGCCGCGGCGAGCATGGCTGCGAAAAGAGGCAACAGCAAAAAGTGGCGCTTCCACATAATGCGCGCCCATACCAATACACCCCTACCAACGGCGAGTCAAATGAAAAAAGCCCGAATGCCTCGACTGGCAGGCTACGACGGCTACTTCACAGCGGGCCGCAAATCCACTTTCTTCATTGTGATTGTCACTCCGGTTGCAGGTAACTTCCGCGCGGCCAATCTTCCGTGCAGTTCTCGACAGTAATCCTCTCTGGTGTCTTGCTGGTCTGCGCGATCACCTCGAGTATCGGGCAAGATCGTCTTCACTCTTATTGATCTTTCACTTCGCCCATGCCTACGATCTTCGATGAAGTGCGGAATTTCTTGTAATCACGGAATTCCTGCTCAGCTTCAATGTTGAAGCCTTTGAACAGCGCGACCCGCGCGTCCAGCTTGAAACTCACATGTCGGGGCAGCCAGACTTCATCGTTCACTCGTGTCTGCTCGAGCATCACGCGCGTGCCTTTGTGGATGCGCGCCAGCACCCATCCCACGGCCACGGTATCGATCGCCTCGATATCCATCTTCGCCAGCTGCAGATCGCCCTTGTCGATCCAAACTCTACCGTGAAACTTGGAAAGAAATTTTGACTCCTTCATGTGTGGCTCAAATCCTGGACGCGGTTCACCATCGATCACCCAGGCCTCGCGCCCACCCACGTCTTCCGTTCCCACGAGCTTGAAGTCATAAGCATCGGCAACTTCCCGCACGAACTTCCGGTCGTCCTCGCGCGCCTTCACTTCCTTCTCTTCACGTCTTTTGCGATCCTCGTCCGATTCATTCTTGCGCTTGTCGATGATCTTCTGGATTTTTTCCTCTTCTTTGGCTGTTTGCTTGGCATCGAGCGGCTTATCGTCTTTTTCGATGAGCCGCCGCACCGGTTCTCCATAGATCTCCAGAATGTCGTAAGTCTTGACTTGGGTCGACTTGATGTGTCCTTGGCCATCCAGCCTGTTCTCAACTTCACGATCGATGAAGGTGTAATCGCGCTCCTGCTTTTGGTTTTCGAGATCCTTGTCGGCAACGACGCGAAACAACTGCCGCATCTGCTCCTGTGACAGCTTGCCATCGGCTCCAGTTGTGAGGTCGGGAACAGGCGAGTTGGGTGGATCGACGATACCTTGGGGACTTTGCGCTGATGGGGCTGGCTGCTGCTCGCCCAACATCGGCACGCAGACGAGGAAAAGAACAACGTAGACGGTCCGAACCATCATGACGCAATCTTACGTGCTTAGACGGCGTAAGGCTTAGTGGGGATGCACCTTGGGGGTTTTAGCTATTAGGTCTTGGCATTATGCATTTCAAGACAATCCAACGCTGCCTTCAGTGCTGTTCGATCGCTAACTGACGGCAAGTTTGCCCAATGATGTCATGTGCCGTGCTCGCCTCCAAGAACTGAAAGCCATAGCGGAAGGCGCTTCTGTTGCGAACCATGGCAAGAACTTCCACCGCCCCCAGCGGGAGCGTGAACTCCAGGCGAACCACGCCGCCCAGCGGAACCTCCTCTCGCAATATGGCCGAAATTCCCGATTTGCTGATGTCAACCGTGTGTCCTCGAACCACAGCGGCATCGCGCGAATAGACGCGAATGTCCACTTCAATCTTGAACCGCGGATGGCGGCGGAGTTCCACCGCTTCCGCAGCCCTGCTAGTTCCGAGTTGACTGCGCACGTCCACAGCGCCTCATCCAGCCACGCAAAGATCCTTGCTTAAAGAATCGGCGAATGTTCCAGGAACTTTAGCGACTCTCAGACGCTGTGTTTATGGGCTTTCCCTAGACACTCGGCCTGGAAAAGCCGCTCATCAACTCGATGCAGCCGCTTTTCTTGTGCCTTCGTTAGTAACGGGTAATGCTTGATGTCGAATAAGTAATACACAATGAACCAAACCGGCTGATCGGTGGTCATCCAGTTCTGCCGGTCGAAGCGCTTCAGATTCACGGGAAGCGAGTAACGCCGCAGAGTGCGCTCCCGCCGCAGATTGAAGTAAATGTTGAAATAGCTGAGCGCCAACTCGCGGAGGGTGCGATAAACCGGTTCGCGCCACCGGCACCCGGTGTAATTCGATTTAGCTACTGCGCCCCAACAACCGTCCTGGCGGTAAATGGCGATCACGTGATCGGTGTCGTGATCCGCTTCGAAATCGAGCAGGAGTGGAGCAAAACCATTCGCGCGCAACGCCGCCGCAGCGAAGATCGCGCCCTCCAGGCAGTGCGCCGATTCTTCGGCCAGCACCTTGCGCGGCGACCACGCCGTGTCTTCCAGATGGTATGGCATGTCGTCGAGAAATTTCTGAATGCCGTAAGGATTCTTCATACTGCGCAGCTTGCGCAGTTCTTTTTTGGTGAAGCCAGAATTGTCGGAGTTCATGGTTTGAGGTTCGGCGTCATTTACTGTGCAGAAGTGTAGCGGAATCTTTGTCCGCAGCGAACGCGCGAAGCTTTTCTCAGCGCGCTCGGCGCAGTGTTTCTCATGCTTTGCGGTTCAAGCTTTTGAATGTCCTGAAAAAACGAGCCCCACTTCGTCCGCACTGTCCACCAGCACGTCAGGAGCTTCCTTCTGCAGCGTGTGAGTAGTGAACCCGTAAGTAACTCCCACGGTCCACAATCCGGCATTGCGCCCGGTTTGCACGTCGACGTGAGAATCCCCTACGATCGCACCCTGCTCCGGCTCCAGGCCATTCTCCTCGAGCAGTTTGCGCGCCCCCTCAGGATCGGGCTTTTTAGTGGAAAAGCTGTTGCCGCCATATACCTGCGAAAAAAATTGTCCCAGCCCGAGTGCTTCAACGATCGCCCGCGAAGGATTCACCGGCTTGTTGGTAAGCACGGCCAGCTTGCGCGGCACGCCATTCCCCTGGCTCTGGATCGCCGCCAGCGCTTCGGGAATTCCCGCATACACTGTCGTGTGATCGAGTTTGTGCTCGCGATAATAAGCGAGAAAGAATTCCAGCCCCCGACGTACCAGCGCCTCGTCGGTCGCCTCCGCTCCGAGAGCCCGTTGAATCAGGATTGGCGCGCCATCACCCACATAGCTCGCAATCACATCGTCCGGCAATTCCGGCCGCCCGATGTGGCGCAGTGCCGCGTTCACGGAATGCACCAGGTCCAAACGCGAGTCAATCAGCGTACCGTCCAGATCGAAGATCACAAGTTGGATGGAGTGCGGGTCAAAGGCACGGCGGGTTCGAATCATGAGCTTCCAGAATAATGCACTCAGCCGTCAGCCGTCAGCACTAAGGGCCTTGACTGTTGGCAAACGAAAAACCGTGAACCACAAAGGCACGAAGTGTCACGAGGGTTGATTTCGTTAGGCGCTGCCTTCATGTGGCTTCCTGTTCGGTGGTAAATGGTCGTCACTTGACAGTTAACGATGTTTCCAGTAATATCGAAATATGTCGGCAGCAACCACCAAAGCGCCCTCACCCAGCAAGTCCAGCGAACGCGTCGCCAAGTACGCCGATATGTTTTCCGCCATGGGAACCGAACCCCGTCTGCGCATCATGCAGTTATTGCTCACGGCGCACCCCGAAGGACTCGTAGTGAGTGAAATTCAAGCGGAACTCGAAATCCCCAACTCGACGCTCTCGCATCACCTGGACAAACTCAGGACCGAAGGTCTCGTCGAGGTGCAGCGGGAAAGTACTTTCCTTCGCTACACCGCCAACACCGGAGCTCTGCAGGAATTGTTGCAGTTTCTCTATGCCGAGTGCTGCACGCGCAATAAGGCCGTCAGACCGGAGCAGATCATACAAATCTGCAAATAGGAGTCCCCACCATGAGTACCACCGACATCAAAGAAGTGGTCAAACAGAAATACGGCGAAGCCGCCCTGCGAGTAAAGTCCGGAGGCAGTTCGTGCTGCGGCGCCGCTGCGCCAACCAGTTGTTGCGATCCCATCACCACCAATCTTTACGACGCTTCCCAGGCGGGACAGATCCCCGAGGAGGCGCTTCTGGCCTCGCTCGGATGCGGCAATCCAACCGCGCTGGCGCAGTTGAAACCCGGAGAAACCGTTCTTGACCTTGGCTCGGGCGGCGGCATCGATGTGCTGCTTTCTGCGCGCCGCGTTGGCCCCACCGGCAAAGCTTACGGCCTTGACATGACGGACGAGATGCTCGCCTTGGCCAACGAAAACAAGCGCAAAGCGGGAGTTGAAAACGTCGAGTTTCTGAAAGGTGAAATCGAAAACATCCCGCTGCCCGACAGCTCCGTCGACGTCATCATCTCCAACTGCGTGATCAATCTGTCGGCCGACAAAGACAAAGTCCTGCGCGAGGCCTTTCGCGTTCTGAAGCAGGGCGGGCGCTTTGCCGTATCCGATGTCGTCACCAGAGGAGAGATATTGCCTGAAATTCGTCAGAGCGTGCTGGCGTGGGTGGGTTGCATTGCGGGCGCGCTGGAAGAGAACGAATATCGCGGCAAGCTGGCGGCGGCGGGATTCGAACAGATTGAAGTCGAGCCCACGCGCATCTATCGCGCCGAAGATGCGCGAGAATTTCTGGCAGGGCAGGGAATCGACGTAGACGCGCTGGCTCCGCAAGTGGACGGAAAATTTCTGAGCGCCTTCATCCGCGCGGTCAAGCCGGCTCACGCGCAGAACCCATGCTGTGGTCCGACGTGCTGTAACTAAACAGCATCGGAAGCCTCAATGAAACAACATTACAACGTCCTATTTTTGTGCACGGGGAATTCGGCACGTTCCATCATGGCCGAGGCCATCCTGAACCGTAAAGGCCAACCACACTTCACCGCTTACAGCGCGGGAAGTCATCCTGCCGGGGCAGTTCGCCCCGAGGCACTCCGCCAGTTGGAAGCGGCTCACCTTCCCGCCCGAGGCCTTCGCAGCAAGAGCTGGAATGAATTCGCGCAGCCCGGCGCCCCCCGTCTCGATTTTGTTTTCACCGTTTGTGACAACGCCGCGAACGAAGTCTGCCCAGTGTGGCCGGGCCAGCCAATGACTGCGCACTGGGGCCTCCACGATCCTGCCGCGGTGCAGGGAACAAGGGAACAGGTGGAGAAGGCTTTTCGCGATGTTTTCTTTCTGCTCGACCGAAGAATAAGCCTGTTCCTGAGTCTTCCGTTTTCAACTCTCGATGGGCTCTCGCTCAAGAAAGAGATCGACAACATCGGGCGCAATTAAAACGTGAACTTGCGCCCGCGACCAGGCGGATAAGCACCGCAACTGAGGCTTGAAGCAAATGAAAACCCGCGTGTTGTCCCGTCTAAGCTTCCTGGACCGCTTTCTTACCCTGTGGATCTTCACCGCCATGCTGATCGGCGTAGCGTCCGGATGGGCTCTTCCTGGGATCGTACCTTTTCTGAATCGCTTCAGCGTGGGCACGACCTCGATCCCTATTGCCGTGGGACTCATCTTCATGATGTATCCCCCTTTGGCCAAAGTTCGCTATGAAGAATTGGGCGAGGTCTTCCGCAACAAGAAGATCCTCGCTCTCTCGCTCCTGCAGAACTGGGTGATCGGCCCGCTCCTGATGTTTGCGCTCGCCATCATTTTCTTGCGCGCCTATCCGGAATATATGGCTGGCCTCATCATGATAGGCCTGGCACGCTGTATCGCCATGGTTATCGTGTGGAACGAACTGGCTAAAGGCGACACCGAATACGCTGCCGGCCTCGTCGCCTTTAATTCGGTCTTCCAGGTGCTTTTCTACTCGGTGTATGCGTGAGTATTCATCACCAAGTTGCCAGAGTGGTTTGGATTGCACGGTTCAGTGGTGAATGTCTCGATTCGCGATATTGCCCACAGTGTCTTCATTTATCTCGGCATTCCGTTTCTTGCGGGTATGATCACCCGCCTGGTGCTAGTGCGCATGCGCGGGAATCAATGGTATGAAAAAACTTTCATCCCGCGCATTAGCCCCATCACGCTGATCGCTCTCCTGTTTACCATTGTCGTGATGTTTTCGCTGAAGGGCGGATATATCGTGCGCCTGCCCTTCGACGTTGTACGCATCGCCATCCCACTGCTGATTTATTTTGTGGTGATGTTCCTGGTCTCGTTCTATATGGGACGCAAGCTGGGGGCGGATTACTCAAAAACCGCAACCCTGTCTTTCACTGCAGCAAGCAACAACTTCGAGCTCGCGATCGCGGTTGCCGTAGCGGTCTTTGGCATCAACTCCGGCGCAGCTTTTGCGGCGGTCATCGGGCCGCTGGTCGAGGTTCCGGCTCTGATCGGCCTCGTGAACGTCTCACTATACTTTCAGCGTCGCTACTATCAGCATGACCCAGCAAATGTCGCGGTTGTGCCGCTGCTGGAACCCGCCAGCAAGACTTGAATCCCAGATGCAGAGAATATTCCGCGCCTTAAGAACGGAAGAGGCTTAGGATCCCCGGTGTCTGACCTAAGCCTCGCCCATAGACGAGTGAAGTTTATTGGCAGTTAATGCTCGGATTGTCCTTCGCCAGTTCCAAGCAGGCTCTTCGCTGCTTTTCTCTCTTGGCCGTATCGGCAAGAGAGTTGCCATTTGAGGTCGCTGGAGCCACTCCAGAAGCCGCATTGGTTTCTCCCGAGGTGGCTACAGCCGGAACAACTTGAGCTCCGGGCCTAGTCTGAACCGCAGGCTGAACCGTCGCCGGTTGTGGCGCCGGCGCTTCCGCTCCCTGCTGAACATTTAGGCGACCATGCGCTTGCCAGTCCGACACTATCAGGTTGCAAGCGTCTTTCGCGGCGTTCCCAACGGTATGCGTAGCGTTGGTGCCGATCACGTCGCCCGCCTTGTTGGCCACCTGGATCTGGCTGTTGCTGCGGAGCAAGCCGCGGTTCTGCTTCGACTCGCGGTTCATCATGACGATGTAGTCGGCGTTCGCCTCATTAATCGTGATGATGGCTCCTGAGCAATTCTTCTGCAGGTCTTTCGTGACTTCCATGCTTTCGTCGTGCGCGTCAATTGTGGATTTTGAACCCCACGTCGCCCAATGATGTCCACCCACACCGCTTCCATTCGAACTAACGTTTTCCGAGCCCTTGCCCTGCACAAACACACGAGGCTTATCCTGAGCGTTCGCGGATAGCGCCATCGCCAACACACACAGCAGTCCCCAAGTCTTCATAACTGATATCCCTCTCTTTAACTTGTTAACTTTCCGGACGTGAGATTTACTAACCGATTATCTTTCACCGGAAAAACGCCGCAAGGTGACCACCGTAACGGTGACGACGAAGACGACTGACCCGCAAGACAGGCTTCAAAAAACAGTGGCCGCCCCTTATGGCCGCAATCGGTCACGTGGTCGGACCGCTATCTTGGAAACGCTAAAACTTCCTTGCTCGCCAACCTCCGGTTACCATTTACAATCCAACAGGCTCCAACCCTTGCTGCACAGAATCCTAAGGGGCTGACAGGAATCTAAGTGAGGTAGGACCCAGGACCCGGATGGCCACGACGAAGACCGATCCCAAGCTGGCCGTAACGGCCAACGGCGCAAAAAAGGGCAAGCACTACGAAGGACTTACACGCGACCAGCTTATCCAAGCCTACCGCATCATCTACACCTCACGGCGCATCGACGACCGTGAAATCCTGCTCAAGCGCCAGCAGAAAATCTACTTCCAGATGTCCGGGGCAGGGCATGAGGGCATTGGCACCGCGGCCGGGCTGGCGCTGAAGCCCGGCTACGATTGGTTCTATCCCTACTATCGCGATCGCGCCTTATGTCTGGCGCTGGGCGTCAAGCCTTACGATATGTTTCTGCAGGGTGTGGGCGCGGCCGACGATCCCAGTTCCGGTGGACGCCAGATGCCTTCGCACTGGAGCTATCCCAACCTGCATATCGTCACGCAGTCGTCGCCGACCGGTTCACAAATTCTGCAGGCGGTTGGTTGTGCTGAGGCTGGCCGCTATCTGGCTCGGCATCCTAAGTCCGCGGAGGTTCCATCCTCCAGCTCGGCAGATTATCGTCGTTTCAAGAACGTCAGCTTCCAGGGCGATGAAGTTACCTACGTCTCTCTGGGCGATGGCACTTCGAGCGAAGGTGAATTCTGGGAGGCCATGAACGCAGCCGCCCTGGGCAAGCTTCCGGTAATTTTCTGTGTCGAAGATAACGGCTACGCGATTTCCGTTCCGGTCGAAGTTCAAACCGCAGGCGGAAGCATTTCGCGCTTGGTCTCAGGATTCCCCAATTTCCATTTCGAAGAAGTGGACGGCACCGATCCCGTGGCCAGCTACGCCGCATTTCAGAGAGCGACGCGTTATTGCCGCGAGGGACACGGGCCGGCATTCGTCCACGCGCATGTGATCCGTCCATATTCGCACTCGCTCTCGGACGATGAACGCTTGTATCGCCCCGACGCGGAGCGCGAACGCGATGCTCAACGCGATCCGGTCACGCGCACGCAAATGTTCCTGCTGCGCGAGGGCATCCTCGACGAGAAGGGCATCAACCAGCTCGAGAAGGAAGTCGAAGCCGAGTTGCAGAAAGCGGTGGACGCGGCGCTCCAAGCGCTTCCTCCGGCGCCTGAAAGCGTTACCAAATTCGTATATTCGCCTGATCTCGATCCGGCTTCGTCCGCCTTTGATACGCCGGCAGCGGTGCAGGAAGCTCCAGTCGACAGCAAGAAGCCCGCCGCTAAAACCATGGCCGACTTGATCACGATGACGTTGCGTGATGAAATGCAGCGCGACGAACGCATTGTGATTTTCGGCGAAGATGTGGCCGACTGCAGCCGCGAAGAATACCTGAAGCGCAAGTTGGTAAAAGGCAAAGGCGGAGTGTTCAAACTCACCTTCGGCCTGCAATGCGAATTTGGCAACGACCGCGTCTTCAATGCTCCCCTCGCCGAAGCAGCCATCGTGGGACGCGCCACGGGGATGGCCACCCGAGGCCTGAAGCCCGTGGTCGAAATTCAGTTCTTCGACTACATCTGGCCCGCAATGATGCAGATTCGCGACGAGCTCAGCGTAATCCGCTGGCGCTCCAATAATGGATTCTCCTGCCCGGTGGTGATTCGCGTCGCCATCGGCGGATACCTGACCGGCGGCGCCATCTATCACTCGCAATGCGGCGAGAGCATGTTTACGCATATCCCCGGCCTGCGCGTGGTGTTCCCTTCGAACGCGCAAGATGCCGCGGGACTCCTGCGCACCGCCATCCGCTGCGACGACCCGGTGCTATTCCTCGAGCACAAGCGCCTATATCGCGAATCGTTTGGCCGCGCCGCCTATCCTGGCCATGACTACATGATCCCGTTCGGCAAGGCGAAGATTGTTCATCCCGGCACCGATCTGACGGTCATCACCTACGGCGCCGTCGTGCCACGCGCGCTGCAAGCCGCGCAGAAACTGGAGCGAGAGCAGGGCGTGAAAGTCGAACTAATCGACTTACGCTGCTTGAATCCGTTTGACTGGGAAACGATCGCCGCCTCGGTCACCAAGACGAATCGCGCTCTGGTGGCTTATGAAGACACACTCAGCTGGGGATACGGCGCGGAAATCGCGGCTCGTATCGCGGACCAACTCTTCGATCACCTCGACGCCCCGGTTCGCCGCGTCGCCGCCAAGGACGTCTTCGTCGCCTATCAGCCCATCCTTGAAGACGCGATTCTTCCCCAGCCCAATGACCTGTTCCTGGCGATGAAGGAACTATCAGAGTATTAACGTAGCCGCGACGGCAATAGGTATGAATCCGTGAAAATCCGTGGCGAGTATTTATTTGTGTGAATTTATCGTCGCGCCGCCGTGCTGTGCGTTGTAAGCCTTCCATGCGCCGTCGATCACGTAAGCGTGAAGCGCATCGGCCTGCTTCAGCGTCATGTGAAGATTTGGGAAAGCAAACTTTGGCGGATTGGCGAATCCCGGCATTCCCTGATCCCAATCCGTACCAGCCAGCACAATCGCAGACCATTGCTTATGCACTTCCGGGGGAGCATATCGCAGATCGGGAACGGCGCCATTTAGAACCCATGCGCCGCTGCCATCGAGGCCGGGAGAATGACAGCCATCGCAAACAAACTTCCGGTAAAGGCCAGCGCCTTCTCGAATCGTTTCCGCGGAGGCAGTCTGTCGTGGAGGCTTGGGGACGGGCGGCACCACATCAGGTGGAGTTGGGAATGGGAACGATGCGCCTAGTTTGAATGCAAGCAGGCGCGACGGGCCACGCTTGGATTGCGGTGTGGCCATGGTCCAGGCCGGGGCGAACAAGCGCGAACCCGAACCCCATCCCACCGGCACCAGGACATATTGATCGCCATTCACGGAGTAGGTTACGGGAATCGACTCGATCGCCGATCCGGTTTGAATCGACCACGTTTTCTTCCCGGTGTCCGCGGCAAACGCAGCGAACTCGCCCGTCCCCTGACCTTGAAAGACAAGATTGCCCGCGGTCGAAAGCACTCCACCGTTCGTCGCGATCTGCTCTTCGACGGACCAACGTTCGGATTGAGTTACCGGGTCCCACGCGATCAGGCGTCCTTCGGTCTGATGCATCCACTCTCCGGTTTCGACCGTGGCATGCGTATTCGGCTTGCGATCAGTAGCCGGAATGTAGACGAGTCCCGCGCCGGGGTGGTAGCTCATGGGCCACCAGTTGTGCACCGTCCATTGTTTGCCGCCGCCGGCCGAGGCGGGGACCTCCACCGCTTTTCCCGTCGCGAGATCGACGCTCGTCGCCCAATTCACTTTGACGATTGGCTTCGCCGAAAGAAGTTTTCCGGTGCGGGCATCGAGCACGTAGTAGAAGCCGTGCTTGGGTACCGTCATGGCAACGTGTCGCTTTTCACCGTCGATGGTGAGGTCCGCCATCACGATGTGATTGTTTTCCGTCTGCAATCCGGGGGAGCTAGTCTGGTAGTGCCAGACGTATTCGCCGGTGTCGGCCTTCACTGCGAGGATGCAGCCGGAAAAGAGTTTGTCTCCCTTCGGCTCAATCGAGGACAATTCTCCGTAGTCCACACCTGCGCCCGCGGTGCCGAAGATGACGTAATCCGTCACGGGGTCGTAGGTGATGGCGTTCCACACATCGCCGCCTCCGATGCGCCAAGCGTCTGAGCCGGACCAGGTTTTTGCGGCCATCTCCAAAGCTTTCGTCTCAAATGGCTTTGCGGGATTTCCGGGAACAGTCCAGAATCGCCAGACTTCCTTGCCAGTTGCGGCATCAAAGGCCACTAGCGACCCTCGTACTCCGTCATCGGAGCCGTTGTAACCCATGAACACTTTGCCCTTGGCAACATGCGGCGCGCCCGTGATGCCGGTTTGAGTGGCATCGCACACCGGAGATTCCCACTCTTGTTTGCCGGTGGTGGCGTTAATCGCGATCAAGCGGCAGTCGCCGGTGCCCACATAGACTTTTCCGTCCCACACAGCCACGCCACCATTCGTACGCGCAGAATACGAACCGTTAATGGCCAGATTCAAGCGCACTTTGGGATCGAATTTCCAGAGTAATTGGCCAGAGGCGGCGTCAACCGCATAAACCTTGGATAGTGGCGCGCTGACGTACGCGACCCCGTCTACAACGATCGGCTCGGAAACGATGCCCATGCCGCTGTCGATGTCGAGATACCACGCCAGGCCCAGACCAGAAACATTGCGATCGTTGATTTGTTGCAGCGGGCTGAAGTGTTGCGACTCGAAGTCGCGGCCGTTGAGCAGCCAGTTTGTTCCTGAGTTGGCTTCTGCGGCCACACGAGACTCCGTTACGTTGCCCGCTTTATCGGATTCATCGGCGGAGGTATGAGAGAGGAGAATCATTGCCGCCGCGAGAGACAAGGTGGTCAAGCTGAAAACCTTTAAGCACAATCCTGTCGAATGCAAAACGCGGAATCGTTTCAACACAGGGCACCGTTTCTTAATTTGGAGTGGCTTGACTATGCGAACGCATTTTATCTGCCTCTGGCAGGCAGGTGAAAGGGGCAACTCCATCCGGTTACGAACGCTTTTCCCACCAGTTGATCTTGATTGTCGGTTCGCGCAGGGAATGCTAGGCTCGAAACAAGTGGGTTCTATCTACGCCAATCCGTTGAAATCTGACTCGTCCGCGCCCAACCGGATGGTTCAGTGGCTGCAATCGGCCTCAGCCGATGTCTGGGTCAAATTTCTGCTCGCATTGTTGGGACTGGCGTTGGCCTTTGCTACTGCACTTTTCTCTACCGTGTCGCGCGACTCCGGCAACTTGTGGGCGACATTGATTTTGGCCTCGACCTCGCTGGTCATTGCCACTCTGGTTGGACTGGTTACCGTGCCCTACCTGGCGCGGCGCGTGGCTGTCGAACGCATGCGCGAATCTTTCGATTACGACGTGACGCGCGCCGGAATCGTGTATGCCCTGGTGACGTTGGTGATTGGCATTGCCGCGCTAAATACCGGCAACAATCTTCTCTACATTGTGGTCGCGGCCATGCTGGCGGCGATCCTGGTTTCTGGAGTCGTTTCCGCCTGGGTGCTGCGCTGGCTGGAACTCGATGTCCGGTTGCCCGAGCACGTTTTTGCGGGCCGGGCGGTGGTAGGACGCATCGTCGTGCAGAACCCGCGCAGGTTCCTGCCGTCGTTTTCTATCCGCGTAGTTTCCACGCGCAAAAAACGAAAGAAACTGGCCAAGCAATGGAAGTGGGAAGCGACCACGTTTGCGTTTCCGTTTAACCGACCCGCGGAGCAGCAGTGGCTCCGTCTGCCGGACCGGCGTCTGCGGCGCGTCACTGTGCTGCCGCCGCCTCCGGGAATCTTTCAGGGCATGGCCTACTTCCCGTTTCTCCCGCCGCAGACTGAGTTGTCTGCTGATCTGGAATTACGATTCGAGCAGCGCGGCCGTTATCGCGAGGACAGCTTCGGTTTGGCCACACGCTTTCCTTTCGCCTTCCTTACCAAAACGCGACATGTGACGTTACCTAGGGAAGTACTGGTTTATCCGCGCATTGAGACTACCGAGGAGGTTTTGCAAGTCTTGCCGCTGGTTCGGGGAGAATGGGAGAGCTTCGTTCGCGGCCGCGGTTCTGAGCTTTACCGCATTCGCGAATACATGCCTGAGGACTCGGCCCGCCACGTCGACTGGAAAGCCACCGCGAAATCGGGCTCGCTCAAAGTGCGCGAGTTCGCCCGCGAGGACGAGCGCAAACTATGCATTGCCTTCGACAATCCTGAGGCGGGACTGATTTCAGAACGCGCCTATGAAAAGGCAGTCGATCTAACAGCCTCACTGGCCTGGCATTTTTCGACGCAAGAGGCGGAGTTATCTTTCGCCGTTCCCGGACGTCCACACACTCGCGATCTGCACGAGTTTCTGGCGTGGTTGGCCGTGATCGAGCCTAGAATGAGCGCGCAGGAATCAAAAGATAGCACCGAGCTGCCTGGAGATGCACTTGTCGAAATGAACCTGGCCAATTCGGATGCCTACAACATTGTGATAACCACTCGACAGCGTGGCAGTCTGCCTATTGCTCTGTGGAACTGCTCCTACTTCGTCTTCGCCGGCGAAGCCATGTCAAACAAGGCCCGCTAGAGACTTCCGGTTCCGGGCCATATTTCTTCCTTCCCAACCTTTTTTCCTTTCTTTACATCTCCTTTCCGGCATATACTCGCGCCCCGGTAGATGCTTTGGACAGCTCGGAACTCTGTTTTTCCCGGGAGGTGTCGAAATGCGGATCTGCGATCTGATCAAGGAGCAAAACACATTGCAAGCGGAACTGGGCCATACCGTGCTCGAGACCGTGCGAATGATGGTCGAACACAACATTGGTGCCGTTCCTGTGCTGCATAGCGGCAAGCTGGTCGGCATCTTCTCGGAGCGCGACCTGATGAAGCGCGTCGTGGCCGAAGGCCGCGACCCTCGCAGCACCTGCATGGCAGAGGTCATGACCGACGATCCTCTCACCATCAGCATGAACGAAGACCTCGAAAACTGCCTGGCCCTCATGCGGCGCCACAACTTCCGCCACCTGCCGGTTTGTCACGAGGGACATCTGGTAGGCATGGTTTCGCTGCGGGACATCTTGCTGCACGATCTGAATGAAAAAGATGATGAAGTGCGCATGATGCGGGCCTACATCCACTCCACGCCCGACGCTTAGTCACTCGCCCAATTTCTCGCCTGTCGCGTGCCTGCTCTGCTTTCTGCAGGCACGTGCATGGCGCTGTCGCGTCCCAAGAGGACATCCTCTGTGCGGCTGAAGGGTTTGCTGGCGTCGTGCAACCTTAGCACGAAGGTAACCTTGCACCTGCAGTACCTGCAACGGTAACGTTACTTGCAATTACTTGAGTGCATTGAACATCGGGTTGGGAAACGCTAACGTTACTTAACATGCCGAAGAGCGTGGCCGAACTGGTGCCGGATGAGTTTGGCCGTTTTCTGTTCAACCCGTTAAGGTAGCTTTGCCGACGAGCGAGAAAAGATGAACGAGAAAATTAAAGTTCTCTATTACGCGCTCTGGATCGCGCATCCCATTCTTCAGATGGGCATCGCTGCCATCATGTTTAGACGTGGACTGCACCGCAAGTTCAAGTTTTTCTTTGCCTACATCCTTACTCAGCTCGTCACCTTTGTCGTAGTTTTTCCCGCGATGTGGCACAGCTATTCCGCCTTTTTTTACTTCTATTGGGTTTGCGACGCCCTAAGCGTGGCGTTCGGCTTTGCTGTGATTCATGAAGTCTTCGTGGATGTTTTTCGAGCGTTTCACACATTGCGTGATCTGGGTACCGTGCTGTTCAAATGGGCGGGCTTGGTCATGCTGCTGGTCGCCGGCGTGGTTTCAGTCTCCACCGACTCGTCCGATATCGCGCCCTGGATGCAAGCCATCATCACATCGCAACGCTGCGTGCGCATCATTCAGATCGGCATGGTTCTCTTTCTGCTCTTCTTCGCTCGTTATGTTGGCATCAGCCGCCGCCAGCACAGCTTCGGGATCGCCCTGGGGTTTGGCTCGTTTGCCGTCATTGAACTTATCTTGATCTGCTCTTGGGTGGGCAAACACTGGGGCGACCCTACCACCATGAGCATCCTCAACATGGCCGCATACAACGGCACGTTATTGATATGGCTGGGTTATGTAGGGGTAAAGAGTCCCGCGCGCGACGCCTCGATGTCGTTGTTGCAGCCGCAGCGCTGGGAGCAGAGTTTGACCGACATCCATCATCCGCTCCCCGCCGACTCTCTGATCCCAATGTTCGAAGGGATGGTCGACCGCGCTCTGTCCCGTACGCATCCGGATGCACCGCCCGCCCAAGAGGCGCTCGGCGCGGTTAAAGGCACAGCTACCCGTGGTGCGGCGGCTGGTGCCGGCGGTTTCAGCCTTCCTGCGGTGCAGGTAAGCTCCAAGTCGTAACACCTTAGGAGTTCCGCTTTTCCAAAGTTCAAGAGCGTTTCCGACTTTGTTCGGAATTCGTAAAACAATTTCGTCTAAACAGACCTGCTAAGCGCTTCCTGTGCTTACATGCAGTGATACTTAGTAAAATCTATGTAAATAACTGCCAATTAATAAGTTAGTGTGTGTGATAGGTCGAAGGTTAAAGGCGGCGAACGAAGCGGGTTTTTCGTGGACGCAAATTCATTACCGGCGTAACTTGACACGTGCCCTATAATGCGCATCCGCAAAAAAGTTTTCTCTCGGGAAGACTCTACGCGGAAATAGGAGACGAACCCATGAAACGCGCGATCAGGATTTTGATCCTGATGGTAGGAATCGTGGGCACATTCTTAGCAGCTGCCGTCCCACAGGTGCCAACCGCAGACGGCGGTCCGCTTCCCTTGTGCCCACCCAAATCAACTCTCTGCTCAACATCCCTTCCGATGTAGTAATAGTCGGATGAACCGGTCACCGCAAGGTCACCAAAGTAACCTGTAGTAATTGGGCCAAAAAAGGCTAGCAATTCTTGGGCTGACGGGACTCATATTAACCCGTCGGCCCCATTTTTTGGGTCGCGGGATGGATTGGTGCAAGCGGCTACTAGTTTTTTTGCCGCTCTTCCAATCTCTTTCGCAATTCGGCCGGATCGGTGACCGGCGGCTGGCAAGCAGATCCCGAGCAGAGCACCGCAAAGGATTTTGCGGATGCAGATTTTCCCAACTCTGGAAGATTCGGAATCGTCGCCGCGAGTGCAGGCGGAAGATTTTTCGCGGCTACCTGATTGGCCGCCAATCGTAGCGTGCTTTTGTTGAAGGCGAAGGGCGCCACCGCCGCACCATACAGTTCCGAGGCAGTTTCCTCATCGCCGTCTTCGGTAATCACCACAACCTGTACGGGACTCTCCAACAAATGGATGACCGCAATTCCGTACGTCGCGGCGAAGATTCCAAACTGCTCCGCTATGCCCGCGAAAGTTTCCAGTGTAAGTCCCCCCTTGTCCCGATAAGCAGCGTCGCCGGTGTAGTGATGCAGGCGCACCAGGGCTATCGCCGCCATCGGATTCCCAGCCGGAGTCGGCGAATCTTGCAGTGGCTTGCGGCGGGTTGCGAGCACTCCCAGACTCGTGCCCTCGGCAGGTGGCTCGCTGTCGAAGAATCCCCCGGACGTTGCATCGTAGAAACGGGAAATCATCGCATCTGCGATCGCCTGGGCAAACTTGAAGTAGCTGAGATCGGCGCTGGCCTCGTACGCATCCAGGCATGCCAGCGCGGTAAAGGCATAATCGTCGAGCAGGCCCGGCACGTCGCGGTGTGACGCTTTCGGATCCGAATAAGAAACCACGTGCAGCAATGTACGCGTGGCCGCGGGCGCCTCGCCTGCGCTCTTTTTCGATTCAGACCCTGCCTTCCAGGCCTCCGCCAGCACCCGATCCAAAGACTTCAGCGCAAATCGCCGCGCCTCCGGAAGACTCAATACCTTGGCCGCTTCCAGGTACGCCGAGACGCACAGACTGTTCCAGCCCACGTATACGGTCTTATCGACGTAGGGCGTAGGCCGCTGCAAGCGCGCTGCATACATCTTTTTCTTTGCAGTCGCCAAGAATTCCAGTACGCGTTCCTGCGCGAGGTTCATCCGCCGCGCGATCTCTTCTACTGGCGCTCGCACGTACAACACATTCTTTGCCGGATTATGATGCATCTCCCCGACTTCGTTGATGTCGTAATGCAGTGCCGCAACCTCCGCCTCTTCCTTCGTCAAAAACGCGCGCGCCTCGTCGAGCGTCCATGTAAAGTAATCGCCATCGTCGTCCATGGAGATGTCCGCATCTTGCGAGGCGTAAAATCCGCCCCGCTGCCGATCGCTCAGCCACTCATCCATCCAGCGAATCATGTCCCGCGCCACGTCCGCAAAAAACACCTCTCCCGTGGCCTGATAGGCGTGCACGTAATTCTTCAGCAATTCGGAATTGTCGTAGCACATCTTCTCGAAGTGCGGGACCACCCAGCGCTCGTCCACTGAATAGCGATGGAAGCCGCCCGCCAGTTGGTCGTAAACGCCCCCTCGGGCCATGTGCTCAAGCGTGCTGACCACGACGTTGCGGAGTTCCGAGTCATTTTTTCCTCTGGTTCTTGCGTACCTCTCGATCAGCAAATCCAGCGCCGACGGATGCGGAAACTTCGGCGCCTGCCCAAACCCTCCATGCTCCGGATCGAACATCTTGAACGCAGATTCCTGAATCGCCCCCACCACTCCCGCCGATACCCGCCCGCTCCGCCCGGCAAACGATTCCGACTGCGCGATCGCGCTTTCCACCATCTTCGCCTGCTCAACTACGTCGCCGTGCTTTTCGGCGTACGCGTTGGCGATGCTCAACAACACGCGCCGAAAGCTCGGACGGCCATACCCATCGCTCGGCGGAAAATAAGTCCCGCCATAAAACGGCTTGCCGTCCGGCGTAAGAAATGCTGTCAGCGGCCACCCGCCCTGCCCGCTCACCGCCTGCACCGCCGTCTGGTACCGGCTGTCAATGTCGGGACGCTCGTCGCGGTCCACCTTCACCGCGATGAAGTGCTGGTTCACAATCGCCGCAATCTCGGGATCGTCATACGACTCGCGATCCATCACATGGCACCAGTGGCACCACACCGCCCCAATGTCGAGCAGCATCGGCTTGTTCTCCCGCTGCGCCGCGGCAAAGGCCTCCGGGCCCCATTCGTGCCACTGAATAGGCTGGTGCATGGCGGACCGCAAGTAGGCAGAAGAAGCGTGCGCAAGAGAGTTGAGGGTAGAGGTGGTCATGGTACATCCCAGTCTAAATCGTCCGTAAGAAGAAAGTTGGAGGGCAGGCAAGTCCAGGCGCCCCCCACCCTTCTTTTGCGGATTTTGCAAAATACGGTAGCGGTTTGGATTTTCAGAAAATCCGCCGTGTTAGGCTCGTGCCTCATGACCGACCCGATGCGAAGTCTGCGGACATCCTCCGCCCCGGCCTCGGCATCTTTCAACGTAACAATTTGTTGCGGTTTCAGTCAGCTTAAAGGAAACCCTGCAATGCACTCGAAAACAGCGAAGCTGTTCTTTGTAGTTGTGCTGTTCTTTGTACTCACCGCCAATTCTCTTTGCGCCCAAGATGCGCAGTCCGTCCTCTCGGGCACCGTGACCGACTCAGCGGGAAAAGTCGTCCCCAACGCTAAAATCACTGTGAGGAATCTATCTACAGGTCAGTCGACCGAAACGCAGTCCGATTCCTCGGGCCTTTATAGCGTGGCGAATCTCGCTGCTGGCGATTACGAGATTTCCGCTTCGTCCGAGGGAATGAGCGGTCAACCCGCAAAAGTGACGCTGACCAACGGTGTTCCGCAAACACTGACTCTGGTGTTAACGTCGGCGGCCAGGCAGCAGTCCCCGGCCTCCACTCCCCCGCCTTCGGAAAACCTGCCTAATGCCCCTTCCAGCAGCCAAACCGCTCCGTCACTCGCGGACCTCGGCTTTTCAAAAAGCGAAACTCAGTCCAACGCCGCGCAGCAAGCCTTGCTGGATAAGCGCACGCACATGCTGAAAATCCATCAACGCATGGGCCTGATCACCACCATCCCCATGGTCGCATCGGTGATCACCTCGCTCAATGCTGGAGGCCGCAGCGAAGGTACCGCCTCACGCGATCTGCACGTTGCACTTGGCGCTTTGACCGGCGACTTGTACGGTATCACTGCCTATTACGCGATTCGCGCGCCCAAGATTCCAGGAACGGAGACTCGCGGACCGATCCGCTTCCACAAAGCGATGGCTTGGATTCACGGCCCGGGAATGATCCTGACGCCGATCCTGGGAGCGATGGCGTTCAGCCAGAAGAACAACGGAGAAAAAGTTCATGGCTTGGCTGCTGCGCACGGGCCGGTAGCCATCGTGACGGCCGGGGCCTTCGGTGCCGCCCTACTGTCGGTTTCACTAAAGTTCTAATGAATGCAGCCCGAATTGCGAAGCCGCGCAGTAATTGCAAGCCGCACAGTAAAAGAACGCAATGCCGGCTGCGAGGCAGCGAAATAATGCAGCCCACGGCGTAAGCCGTGGGTGGCAAGAGTCGAAAAGGTCTAGCCCCGGAGGGGCGAAAGAAAATCCAGCGCCCCCGACGCGTTTGGGGACCTCGGCCAAAGAAACCTATGAACAAAAACTTGCTGCTAGTATTCCTGCTCTTCTCCCTCTCGAACCTCTTCGCGGCGGATCACCAGTGGGTGCTCAAGCAGAGCACTCTGACCTATCACGTCTCCCACCCGCTGCATCAGACCGACGGGGTAAGCCACGCCGCGCGCGGCAAAGGCGTTTGCCACGAGGGACAGTGCGACTTCCTGATCGCCGTCCCCGTCAAGTCGTTTGATTCGGGCGACAGCAACCGCGACCTGCACATGATCCAAGTCACACGCGGCGCGGAATTTCCGATGGTTACTGTCCGCACTCGTCTACCCGAGTCGGCTTCGGGATCGGCTACGATCAAAGCCGATTTAGAAATCCAATTCGCCGGCCAAACCGCTCACTACAACCAGGTTCCTTTCGAAGTGGGGAGCCAGGGGAACGAAAAGAAAATCACCGGCACCATTCCCACCAGCCTGACCGACTTCAAGATTGATCCGCCTTCTCTACTGACGCTACCCGTGAAAAATGAAATTCCCGTGCATGTCGAGATGATTTGGACCCCGCAGTAAGCCGCCCGTATAGCGTGAGGCACATCAAATTGCAGCGCCAGGCAACCTCGCCTGCGGAAATGCCAACATGAAAGCCGAATAGCCCTGTTCTTCTTTGTGGCCTGGGCGGTATTTCTCAGCGCTCTCTGCGCTTCAGGCTTATTGTTCACTCAGCATCCACAGCCGCCGATGACGCGATGACGATAACTTCCCACTCATACCAAGAGCTGCTTCGCGATCTTGCAGTACAAATTGATCGCTTCCGCCAGTTGCTGCTTCTCGATGTACTCGCCGTCCGTATGCGCCACATGAATCGATCCCGGACCGATCAGCAGCGCTTGGCCCCAATTCGTGAGCTTGGGAATGTCTGTGGTAAACGCAGCGATCATCGTCGGCAATCCGTCGACTGTTCGCAACCGCAAGAAGGGAAGTTCCAGCGGAAACGTTACTTGGACGGCATCGCCCGCAGCCGCAGCAATCTGTCGCCGCAAATCATCCGACGGACCAACCAGCCGGTAAAGCAAATCTGCGTGCGCATAATCGGGAATCACGTTCGGCGCGCGACCACCTTCAATGAGCCCAATGTTGAGCGTGCAAGGACCAACCTGCGGATCAGAAGGCAGCGGCATCGCGCGCAACCGCGTGAGCGCCGGAATCAATTTGTCAATCGCAGACTCCCCCAGCTCCGGATAAGCCGAATGCGCCATGCGTCCGGTTGCCGTCACTTCCACGCGCAGCGTGCCTTTCGATGCCAGCGCAAGCCGGTTCTCCGTGGGTTCGCCATTGACCAGAAAGCGCGAACTCTTCCCCTTCGCCGCGTATTCATTGGCAACGTGCGCGCCCAGGCTGTCGCGCTCTTCTCCCACCACAAACAGGAGCCCAACATAAATGCTTTCCCGCCGCAATCGTTCCGCAGCCGCAATCTGGGCGGCGATGATGCCCTTGGCGTCGCACGATCCGCGTCCATAAATCCGTCCCGCATCTTCCGACGAAGGAATGAACGGTGGAACTGTATCCATGTGCGTGGAAAACACCACCGCGGGGTGCGGATCCTCCGGCGACGTCGCGTAGACATTGAAGCGCTCGCCCTCGACTGGCATTTTCTGCGTCTGATAGCCAAGTCTGCAAAGCTCGCCGTAAAGGTAGTTTGCAGCCGCGGCTTCATTGCCCGTGATGGACTCGATGTCCACTAATTGCCGCGTGAGAGTAACAGCGTCCATGGACGAGAGGATAGCAGACGTCAAATCGACGGCGAAGTTGGGACCTCAAACGTTACATCGGACCTAACGCCCAACCCGATTTCAGTTCTTCCATCCTGACCGTGTAACCTGACTATGTGGTTTCCTCGAGCTCTTCTATCCGTTCTCTATTTCTAGATGGTCCTGCGGGACGCCTGGAATCGCTGCTCAATGCTGGAGCGGCGAATGCCACTCATGCAGCGCTGGTCTGCCATCCGCATCCTCTGTTTGGCGGAACGCTGCACAACAAGGTCGTTTTCCATACCATGAAGGCGCTGAACAGTTTTGGTTTCCCGGTATTGCGTTTCAACTTTCGTGGAGCGGGATTGAGCCAGGGAGAACACGATCAAGGAAATGGAGAGGTCGACGATGTCCGTACAGCGCTCGACTGGCTCGATAACGAGTATCATCTGCCGTTGCTGTTCGCCGGATTCTCGTTTGGCGCAGCGGTCGGACTGCGTGCCGCGTGCGCCGACGTTCGTGTTCGTGCGGCGATTGGTGTAGGAACGCCAGTCGTTCCAGTCGCCGAAGCCACCGAAGAGCCGCGTGTGTATGCACTCGATTTCCTGCAAAATTGCGCGAAGCCGAAGTTGTTTGTCAGCGGAGCCCGCGATCAGTTTGGTCCGCGAGCCAAGCTCGAAGCCCTCGTTGCCTCGCTACCCGAACCAAAGAAGCTCGTCTTGATCGAAGGCGCCGATCATTTCTTCGAAGGACGCCTGCGAGAACTCCGGGAAGCGATCGAAGCCTGGGTAAAGTCGGCTCTCAGCTCTCAGCATTCAGCTCTCAGCTGAATCAAAATCGCAGGGTACGGAGCGACAGCAAGCGGGATATTTCTGACAGCTGATGGCCGATAAGCTGATAGCTATAATCTTGCGGATGCCTGATTCTGGCGAGATGCGCCAACGTGCTCGCGAAATCTTTCTGTACGCTCTAGCTGAGGCCTCGATTGCCAATGGCTTTGCTCGGCACGTGCATTGCGAGCGCGGGCTGTTGCGCATCTGTGAAGATATTTACGATCTGCACTCGTATTCGCAGGTGCTGGTTATCTCGATCGGGAAAGCCGGACACAGTATGGTCGAGGCCCTGTCCAATCAGGTGGGAGCATCGCTACAAGGAATCGTGGCCAGTTCGGTGCAGCCCGCGACGCAAGTGCGCGGCTTCCGCTATTTTCGCGGAGGACATCCCACACCAAATCCGGAATCCATTCAAGCGGCGAGCGCAATGTTGCGTACCCTGGATTCACTCCCTCCTTCCGCGCTAGTCATCTTCCTGCTCAGCGGGGGAGGCTCGTCGATTGTCGAGAAACCCATCGACGACGAGATTTCTCTCGAAGATCTCATCGCGACCTATCGTGTGCTGGTACTTTCTGGAGCGCCGATCGCCGAGATCAATGCTGTGCGCAAACATCTTTCCGCGGTAAAAGGTGGAAGGCTGGCACAAGCCGCATCTCCTGCTCAACAAGTATCGCTGCTCGTGTCCGACGTTCCCGACAATACGCCCGACGCGCTTGCTTCTGGCCCGACAATGCCTGATTCCACGACGGTCGAAGATTGCTATCGCATCGCTGAGAAATACGAATTGCTGAAACAGTTTCCGGGATCGACGCGCGAATTGTTTGAGCGTCACGCCTTGGAAGAGACCCCGAAGTCCGATGATCCGGCGTTTCATCGCGCGCGCTGGTGGCCCGTACTAACCAACCAGACGGCGATTGAAGGGGCCAGTGTGGCCGCTGAACGCGCAGGCTTCATCGTGCACGTGGACAATTCCTGCGACGATTGGGACTACGAGCAAGCCGTTGTCTACTTATTGCAGAAAGTGCGAGCTTTGCGAAAGCAATTTTCGCCTGTATGCCTGATTTCCGGCGGAGAGGTAACGGTCAAAGTCACCAACGGCGGAGTTGGCGGACGCAACCAGCAGTTTGCGCTGTCGTGCGCGACGAAAATTGCGGGAGAGAACATCACGGTGCTCAGCGCGGGAACGGACGGAGTGGATGGGAATAGTCCAGCCGCGGGAGCCATTGCGGATGGCACAACTCTGGAGCGGGGGCGAATTCGTGGGCTGGATGCGCGCTCTGCACTTGCCAATTTCAATGCATATCCATTCTTCAGTGCGTTTGGAGATGCAATCGAAACTGGTCCTACGGGGAACAATCTGCGCGATTTGAGGATCCTGCTGGCGTACTGACTTGCGCTTGAGGGCCTGCGGCGGGACAGCTGAGGCGGCTGTCCCTACGCGGGCTTTTGAGAACGCTATGCGGTCTTCTGCAACTTCTCGGGCTGCGCCATCTTTTTCATGGCTTCGTCCATACTGCGCCTCATTTCATCCGCGGACATGTCTTTGACGTGAGTCGCGATGGACCACTTGTGGCCGAAGGGATCCTTCAGCTTTCCGTAGCGGTCACCCCAGAACTGGTCGGTGACCGGCATCTCGACCTGGGCTCCGGCTTTCACAGCCCGGTCAAAAGCTGCGTCTACGCCTTCGACATAGATGTGCAGACCCATGCCAGCGCCGCCACCGGATTGGGGAGACAGAACTCCGTGCTCGGGAAACTCGTCGGACAGCATGATGATGGAGTCGCCAATCTTCAACTCGGCGTGCATGACTTTTCCGTCCGGCCCTTTCGCGACGTCGCCCCGTTGCTGCGCTCCGAACGCCTGTTTGTAGAATTCGATGGCACGACTCGCGTCTTTTACGGTGAGAAATGGAGTGAGAGTGTGATAGCCCTCGGGAATGGCTTTTACAGACATGAGAACCTCCTAGGCTGGAATTTCGAATTTCGAGAAGGCTAGTTTACAACAAGCGCCGAGAGCGGCTTGTGAAAAACCCAGTCACATAAGCCGCACAGAGGGCCCAAGTCCTTCAGAAGAACCTGGTTACACCTTCCTCCATCACCAGTACGCGGTCTTTCACGCCTGCGGTGCGGGCTTCCTCCTCGAGCAACTGCAACGGCTCATCGACGGGCTCATGGGAGAGGCGGAAAGTACCGTAGTGCATGGGAACCATCCAGCGCGATTTGAGATCGAGGAAGGCGCGCATGGCGTCGGCGGGATTGGTATGGACGTTGCGGAATTGCGGCGGATTGTAGGCGCCAATCGGCAGCAGCGCGAGCTCCGGAGCCAAACGGCGTCCAATCTCGCTGAAGCCGGAGAAGTACGCGGTATCGCCGGCGTGGTAAACGGAGTGTTTACCAGTCTTCAAAACAAATCCGCCATAGCCGCGGTGCGAATCTTTCAGCACGCGAGCGCCCCAGTGGCGCGAAGGCACGTGCGTGATCGACAAGTTGCCATGGCGCGAAGTCTTCCACCAATCCAACTCGATAATCTCTGAAAAGCCAAGATCAGAGACCAGATCAGAAACATGAGCGGGAATGATGATCGCCGGTGTGCGGCCGCGAGTGCGCAGATTGTGCTGCACGATCGCCCGCAATGACGGACGATGCAGGTGATCGAAATGCGCGTGCGAAACCAGTACCACATCGATGGCCGGAAGATCGGCGATGCGCAAGCCCGGACGGCGTAGCCGCTTCAAAACGAACAGCCAACGCGCGAAGTTAGGATCGATGACGACGCTCTTGCCGCCGATTTGCACGAAGAAGCTGGCGTGGCCGATAAAGGTGACTCCGAGCTCTCCATTCGTAGCGAGTCGCGGCTTGTGAGTTTCACCCCGGCGTGGGGTTACGGCGGAACGGCGCACTAAGCGTCCGAACTGAGTGGCGCGCTTGCGAAGGGCCGGGTTGCGAAGTGTTTGCTTGATCATCCTGCTTACAGAGCCTGGGGGCTGGATCGGAAGCAGCCTGTATTGATCATACTAATCCCGATCGCCTACCGAAGCGGAATAATAAAGGCGCGGCGATCAAGTTTATTTAGACGCCGTTAATATTAGATGAAGAGGATAAAATGCGGGCTGCTTAAGTCTCCATCCCGATAACGATAGTAATCGGTGAACACCATACCTGCGGGCGAACTCATATCCACTAAAGCTACATGCTGCTTGACCTCGATCGAGTAGGTCATATCTAATCCAAAAGCGTCTTTTGAGTTGTTTCTTCAGAAAGAAGGAGAAGTACTCATGCGAGTTGCATTTTTGGGATTGGGAATCATGGGACAGGCCATGGCAACGAGCCTGGTCAAGGCGGGGCACGAAGTCAGTGTGTGGAATCGAACGCCGGGCAAACTGGTGGAGGGCGCAGGTGTCGCTCCCACGCCCGCAGCGGCGGCCCAGGGCGCCGAAGTGGTGTGGATGTGCGTGTCCGACACGGATGCAGTCGAGCGCGTTGTTTTTGGGCCCGATGGCGTAGACGGGTCGCTCACCGAAGGCATGATCATTGCGGACTCGAGCACGATTTCACCGTCTGGCACCTTGAAGTTCGCAGAACGGGTCGCGACGAAAGGCGTGATGTGGGTAGATGCGCCGATGACCGGATCGAAGATCGGCGCGCGGGATGGAACGCTGGTGTTCATAGTCGGCGGAGATGAGGCCACGATCGAACGGCTCAAACCACTTTTTGCGGCAATGGGAAAAAAGATTTTCCGCATGGGCGAGACTGGCAAAGGACAGGCGACGAAGCTCGCCATGAATTTGCAGATCGCGCTGATTTACGAGGGGTTCGCCGAGGCGCTGACCCTGGCAGCCAAGCTTGGCGTGGAACCCCAGCAATTGTTGTCGCTGATCGAGGCTACGATGGTGCGCTCGGGCGTGGTGGATTACAAGGGACCCTTCGTTCTCCAGCGCGACTTCACGCCAAATTTTCCGCTGCGCCTGATGCACAAGGATATCCGGCTGACGCTGGAGGCGGCGAAGGAAGCGCGGGTGAAGCTGCCGGCGCTGGAAACGGTGGAAGAAATTTACGAGATGGCGTCGGAAGAGGGGAATCAGGACCTCGACTACGCCGCGACACTCACCCTGCTGGAAAAATGGGCGGGCGTGCAGGTGAAAGGGAAGGCCGCGTAAGGTAGGTCCGATGCTCGTGCAGGCTCAATCGCGAAGTTACTCCCTAGCTCTGTTGCACCACGCCTCGGAAAGCTCGAAAGATTTATTATGCAGAAAGGAGGTGCCGTGTCGGTGATTCGAAGTTGTAAAGTATGCGGACAGAAAAACCGTATCCCCGCGGGACATCTCTCCGACACCGGCCGTTGTGGTGCGTGTAAGGCGGCACTTCCTCCCGTGGATGAGCCATTGGAAGTTGACCCAGAGCTTTTTACCGAAGTTGTCCAGAACGCGCACGTTCCCGTGTTAGTCGATTTCTGGGCCGCCTGGTGCGGGCCGTGCCGCATGGCCGCACCCGAGGTTGCGCGCGCCGCTGCGGATATGGCGGGACAAGCGATTGTCCTTAAGGTCGATACAGAACGTTATCCAGCTCTGGCAGCCCGCTTCAATGTGCGCGGCATTCCAAACTTCATGGTCTTCTTTTCTGGACGACCGGTAGCACAGCAGGCGGGAGTAATGAACTATCAACAGCTTGAAGACTGGGTCAAGTCTGCGCGGTCATCCTCGGCAGCGTGATTACTCCCCGCGAAACTCTTAGCAACTCAACAACCTGAGGAAGGGCCTGATCCTCAGCCCGATTACCCAATCGTTACCGCCGTAATTCCTCAAAAATCGTTATTACACAAGTATTACAGTCAACCTCTCCCTCCGCTTGGTACGGTAGACGTAGGGCCGATCGAACTCAAAACGACCACGAAATGGGGACCTTCTTGGATATGGAACTGCGGGATTTGGAAAAACCACAAGCCGCAAAAGATGAAATGAACTGGATCACGGCGGGCTTTATGGCCGCGTTTCACGTGGGCGCCATTGCCGCACTCTTCTTTTTTACCTGGAAGGCATTTTTCGTCGCGATGTTCCTGTGGTGGGTGTCGGGCAGCCTGGGCATTGGGATGAGTTATCACCGGTTGCTGACGCACCGCGGTTATAAGACTCCAAAGTGGGTGGAATATTTTCTGACCGTCTGCGCCACGCTGGCTCTCGAGGGTGGACCGATTTTCTGGGTAGCGACGCATCGCATTCATCATCAGTACTCGGATCAGGACGGCGATCCGCATTCGCCGATCGACGGAAAGTGGTGGGCCCATATGGGATGGATTCTGATGGGCAAATCGATGCACCATGACACGACCACGCTGGCACGCTACGTCCCCGACCTGGCGAAAGATAAGTTTCACGTCTGGATTACGAAATATCATTACGTTCCCATGATTGTGTTGGGCGTGATCCTGCTGGCTCTTGGCGGACTGCCCTTCCTGATGTGGGGAATTTTCATGCGCACGGTGGTGGGGTTGCACGCCACGTGGCTGGTGAATTCGGCGACGCATTCCTGGGGAACCCGGCGATTCGCAACTCGCGATCTTTCGACCAACAGCTGGTGGGTAGCCCTGCTGACGTTCGGCGAGGGTTGGCACAACAATCATCATGCGCATCCGACCGCGGCGCAGCACGGGTTCAAGTGGTACGAGGTTGATATGAACTGGTACGGAATCTGGGTGCTGAAGACGCTGGGCTTGGCCTGGGACATTAAGCGAGTGAAGTTGGCCGAAGTGGAACGGGGCTTGGTGCCGACGCCGAACGGGCGCCTGATCACCGCAGCGTTGCCGGAAGTTTCGGTCGCGGGAGACTAGATCTTTCCCATCGAGAAAAGTGAGCCCTGGCCATAACGGCCGGGGCTTTTTCGTGGGCGCAACTCACGGCACTTCGGCCTTACACGCGGATAATCATGACTTCGGTTGACTTGATCAAAGCAGCTGCGGTCTGTCCTTTCTTCAATTGCATTTCACGCACGGCTCCCGATGTGATCAGCGACGTGATGAGCTGGCCGCCTACCGATAGCGTAACCTGTGCTACCAGGCCGCTGACGCGGACCTCGACGATGCGCCCGACGAGCTGGTTGCGACCGCTTATGCGTTGGTAGGTGACGCGGCGCTCGTCCTCGTTGTGTCCTCGTGTGCGATAAAGCAGGCGATCGATTTCTCCCTGCCGGATGCGGTAGTGGCCGCCGGGCGTTTTCACCGCACGCAATTTTCGGTGGTAAATCCACTGCTTGATGGTGGGATAACTGATCTGGAGTTGCACGGCGGCGTCTCGAGGACGGAGGAGGGACTCGCGCGATTCGGCATGGCTACTTTTGTTTTTGCCCATGGCTCTGATTCTCCGAAGCGATACTCCGTTAGAACGGAAAGCGGATCGACAGCGTCTTGGCGTGATTGAACTGGTGGAAGTGTGTCACTGCGATCTGCTCGCCGCCACCGATACTCATCCCTAGCCGCCTCCACAGGTGGAAACGGCCTGCGACCAGGCCGGGAGAAAGGAAAACCTGTTTGTCTCCCGACAAAGATCCGTTCGGCCAGAAGGTCGCATTGACTTCCACTTCAGGCCACAACTTGCGCAACACGCGGTACTGAAAGGCGGTATTGTACGCCACGGGCGTGCCGCTTTTCTGGCGGCCTCCGGTGGGGATGGTCCAGCCAATCGTGCTTTGAAAATCGAAATTCCCGAACCCTTTGCCGAAAGCAATCGTCGGGGTAATCGAGGCGTAGCTGCTGGCGAAGCGGCCGTAGGGAATGCTGCTTGCGAGAAATCCGGTCACGATGTAATTGCCTTGCTCCTCATTGGCGGCAAGGAACCTGTATTTCAATGTCAGAGGAACGTTGCTGAAACCGTCGGGGCCCTTCACTGGCACTTGATAGGGAGGCACGCCCAGGATGATTTCCGTGTGCTCCGTGGGAATCAACTCCAGGCCCTTGCCGCCGAAATAATTCAGGCTATTGCCGGCGGCAGTTGGCGTCCATGTAATGTCGGCGCGGAATTCCTCTTCCAAGCGCGGAGTGGTTGTGTAGAGCGGGGTGATCCAGCGGGGCTGCTCGGCCTGGGTTTTGGTGACGCGAGGAAACCAATTGGCGAAATACCCTGCGGCGGATTCCTGCGCGGTTACCGTGGGAACCGCCAAGGCCAAAGTCACTAGAAGAAGCGCCAGGTAATTCAAAAAACCTTTCACTTGGAGACCTACCTCCGCAATGTTATCAATCGAGAGATTATGCACACTCGCATATATACGACGGATCTGGATAGAATAAGAATACGATATTATGCGATGCTCCTAACAGGCAAGAGGATGCGAAGCTTTTAACCGCCGAGATCGCCGAGGGCGTTCGCCGAGATCGCGAAGAAATGCCCGAAGGTACTGATCTCGTTTAGTCCTGCGATCGGAGTAGGCGCTTTGCCTTGCAGACAAACGTTGCCGTCGGCGCGGTAGAATCAGTGGCGAACCGGCACTATGCGCATCTCGAGCCGTCGCGGGACTATTGTCTTTTTCCTCTGCCTGGGCATTGGCCTGGTGGCGCTGGCTATTGCCTTGAACGTCGGCTGGATCATCCTTAATTGGCGCGAGGGGGTGCTGCTGTTTTTCGGCATCATCTTTTTCGCACTGATCATTGCGGGCATGGTGGTGAATACCATTTTTCTGGTGCGCGAACTGCGCCGTAGTGAGCAGCATGACAGCTTTATCAATGCGGTTACCCACGAATTGAAGACGCCGGTCGCATCGATCCGGTTGCACGTGGAGACCTTGCTGCGCCGCGACCTGGCAGAGCAGCAGAGGCAGGAGTTTTACCGGCTCATGCTGAGCGATACCGATCGCTTGACCGAGACGGTGGAGCAGGTGCTACGAGCCGGACGGGCTGGCGACAAGAAGACGGGGCGGGAAAAGACTGACATTGATTTCGGCCAACTGGTGCGCGACTGCATGGACGCCACGCGAGCGCGGCATCACCTTCAGCCAGAGGCACTTCGCTACCAGCAGGCATCGAACAACGGGAGCGAACTGCGCGTGCGGGGCAACGCCGAAGATTTGCGAACCGCGGTTTCCAATGTGCTCGACAATGCGGTGAAGTACTCCGGAGAGCATGTGGATGTGCGCGTGCAACTGGAGACGCCGGACGAAAAACGCATCGTGCTGCGGGTGCAGGATCAGGGCGTGGGAATCCCGGCTGACGATGTGAAGCGAATTTTCCGACGGTTCTATCGCGTTACGCACCGTTCGCTGGCGCACGTCAAGGGGACCGGGCTGGGATTATTCATTGTGAAGGCGATTGCGAAAAAGCACGGAGGCAAGGTGTTTGCCGAGAGCGAGGGAGAAGGGCAGGGAACTACGATAGTCCTCGAACTGCCGAGGTGGGAGGAATGAGCCGTGTCCTGGTGGTGGAAGATGAAGCACATCTAGCGCAGGGGTTGCGCTTTAATCTCGAGGCTGAGGGGTATGCCGCAGAAGTCGTGGGCGATGGGGAGGCGGCTACCGATCGTTTGCTGGAGAAGAAGGAGAATTTTGATGTCGTGGTGCTCGACATCATGCTGCCGGGGAAAGATGGGTTTAGCGTGGTGTCGGAATTGCGTGCCGCGCGAAATTATGTGCCAGTGTTGATGCTGACGGCGCGAGGAAGGCCAGAAGATGTGCTGAAGGGGTTTGCCTCGGGGGCAGACGACTATCTGGCGAAGCCGTTTGATCTCTCGATCCTCCTCGCACGATTGCAGGGACTGTTAAGACGCAGCCAGTGGCTGCGCGTAGGGCAATCCATCGGCGAGAGGACCGCCGATTCCGCGGAAGGTTTCGGAACGTTTTCGTTTAATGGAAAGACAATTGACTTCGGAGCTTTGGAATTGCGGTCCGGCGATACCACGATCCATTTGACGGTGATGGAGTCGGAACTCTTGCGACACTTAGTGCGCAACGATGGGCATATCGTCTCGCGCAAGCAGATTCTGGAAGAAGTTTGGGGACTGCACGAAGATACCGACACACGCGCCATCGATAATTTCGTGGTGCGGTTGCGGCGCTATATTGAAGATGATCCTGGCAATCCGCGGCATTTGCTCACCGTGCGCGGAGTGGGATATCGATTCCTGGCGCGGCCTCAAAAATCCTAAACATTTGATTTCAGCAGGGGCTTTACTCGACGTGCCCAGCACTAATCTACGTGCCAGCAAGTGCATGGGTCTTTCGCTTCGCTCAAGATGACAATCACATTTGTGTCGTGGGAGTATGGGCGGACTCTACGCCCGGCAGAGTTCCGTTAGCAGCGTTTCCTGGCGCTGTAGCGCGATCCCATCGAGGCGGCGCAGAACCAGCAGATAAAGTGGAATTGAAAACGCTGCCAGGATGAGAAACAGCAGCGTGGCGATCCATAGATTCTGGTAAAGCCGGGCGATGGCGAAGATCGCGATACCCAAACCCACAGTGACGATCTGCACGCCAAAACTCGCCAGCACCGTGGTTTGGGAGACGTTCTGGCGACCGAAGGTAGAAAAATCGCGCTTCTTGGGCGCGTAGAGGGAGAGCAAATTTCCCGCGGTGAAGTTCAAGGGCGTAGCGAAGAGAAGTCCCGCCAGAGTTGCAACTGAAACCGCGAGATGCGGTGCGCCATAAAAATAGGAGACTGCGATCCAGGCAAGCACAGTATTCAAGACGAGGACGGCGGCATGGGTCAAGTTTTTTCCCAGCACGATTTGACGGAACGTGACGGGTGACGCATAGAAGAACTGGATGCCACTGGCATCACCGCCGAAACTATTAAAGACAAGATTGGTCAGGATAAGAAGCGCATAGGCGGCCGCCCCAGGCAATACCATGTCAGGCGTGCGGCGGAAGGAACTGGAGTGATGTAGAGCACTCATCGGTCCCAGGCGAAAGATCAGAATCATGAAGATCGGCATGATCAAAGTGAGGAGCATGGGTCCGCTGCGAGCCAGGTAGCGCATTTCCTTTTCGAACACGGCCGCAACGGATGGTGAAAAACCTGGCAGGTTCCATCCCACTTGCAGACCTTTTGAATGCGAGGCTGCGGGACGGGCGGCTGCTTCACTAAGATTCTCACCGCCAAACTGCGCGCGCAGGCGGAGGTGCAATAGAATTCCCACCGCCAGCGTCATTGCCCAAAGAAAGAGCAGGGAAGCGAACCCGCGCAGGACTTGTAGATGGGCAGTCTGTGCGATGGCACTGGCAGCGACGCCGGGGGGCAACACGGTCTGCACCCGGGCTGCGATCTGCGCTGCCCGGCTTAACTCGGGGTGCGGCGCTCTGCCGAGGCGTCCCATCATCGGTCCAATTAATTGAAAGCTGAGCATTGCCAGGATGAAGAGGACACCCATGATCTCGCGCGTGCGACGCTGCGCCAGCCAGCGCTCCAGCCAGGCGAAGACTGTCTGCATCAGGACAAGATTGAAGAGCGCGAAGGTTACCAGCACCAGCAGCGCCCAAGGAAATAACAGCGGTCGCGCAGCGGTAATGCCCAGCAAAATTCCAAGCAGGCCCACCGTGCCGAGGGCGCTGGCTGGATCGAAATAGCTGTAGGCCAAACGGATCAGAAAATACGAACGGTAGGTAAGCGGGAAGCGTAGCAATTCGGCTGAATCGGGATTGTTGGTGAAGGCGGTCGCCATGACGGGGAAGAGTTGCCAGAAGAAAAAGATCGGCCACAACAGGAATGCAAGATATTCGGCATTATTTTCCGAGACAAAATACCAGGCGAATACGGCCGCAAGGAGGAAGCCGACAATTCCAGCGACAGTGAAGGTGGCCGTGACTACAATGCGCGACGCGAGTTCCGTTTTTCCGCGCCGGCTGCGCAGGCCGTTGAGGAACATGCACCAGCGCAGTTCGGCGATGGCGGTTAGTTGGACGGAAACTTCGGGACGCGTCATTTGGTGTGGCCTCAATTCTCGCATAGGGGACTTGGGATGTGCACCGGGGTTAACATCTTGAAATTGCTCTCTTTTTCCCTGACGCGTTGCGTGCTCCCGTGCGTGTTCCGAACGCAGCGGTTTTCAACGGTGATTGCAGTCACCGGCGAAGGTGGCTTGGCTCACGGTATCGCGCCGACCTGCCGTTAGAAAGTTAAGAGTGGTTCTAGGAGGTAGGTGAAAGCAATGGCGTCCGAAGGAATTCCGCTATTGGATACGGTTACGCATCCCTTTGCGAGCGCGTTAAATTTTGCCTTCGGCTGTCACCATACGAAGCTGAGCCGCGTCTTCACGATCGAGCGACACAGCTACAAAGTCTGTTGCGACTGCGGCGCGCACTTCGACTATTCGCTGCGAACCATGTCGATTGTGCCTCGGCACAAGTTCTTCCCGGCCCTGAGACGAATGCGCGCGCGCCGTATCTACAAACGAAGAAGAATTCTGCGCCGTCAGACACTCTCATCATAAGAATCCCAACCCGCTATCCCAGCCACGAAAGCTCCTGCTCGGTGCGGTGCGTTCCGCCAACGATACGCAGAAAGAGCTGTTCCAGCGTGAGCTTCTCTCCAGAGGGGCCTGCGCCATTGCCCGAGGCGGCGGGGGCCTGAGCCTCGACCCCAGCGCGCAACTCTTCGAGCGAACCCTGAGCCACAAGCCGTCCCTGATGAATGATGCCGACGTGACTGCACAAGCGCTCCACGATTTCGAGCACGTGCGAAGTTAGGAAGATCGTGGCGCCACGCGCAATCATGCCTTGCAGCATGGATTTCAGCGTGCCGGCAGCGATCGCGTCCACCCCTTCGAAGGGTTCGTCGAGGAAGAGGACCTTGGGGCCATGAATCACCGCGGCGGCGAGAGCCAGCTTTTTCTGCATGCCGTGGGAATAGTCCGTGACGAGTTTTTTCTGCTGGTCGGAAAGTTGCATGAAATCGAGCAGTTCGGCGGCGCGTTTGGCTGCAGTTACGCGATCTAGGCCGTACATGCGTCCAGCGAAGCTGAGGAATTCCGCGCCAGTCAGGCGGCCGAATAGCGCCATGCCTTCAGGCACCACGCCGATCTGGCGTTTCACTTCCACAGGACGAGCGTTGAGATCGATGCCTAGGATTTCGATTCGCCCGGAACTCGGCGCGAGCAATCCGGTGAGCATCTTGATGGTAGTCGACTTGCCGGCGCCGTTGGGGCCGAGAAAGCCGAAGAATTGTCCGGGAGCGACGCGCAGGTTGACGTCGTCTACGGCCACGAGTTCTCCGAAACGGCGGGTCAGCCCCTGGGTGCAGATGGTGGGTGCGAGGTCCATCAATTTTCTGAGCCTAGCACAGCCGCCGAAACTCTGAGCGAGGGCGCCAGTCATTGAGCGGGGCAGGCAGAAGTTTCAATCATGACTGTTTCGGTTGCTCCTTTTTCTCCGGCTGCTTTTTCTGCATGTCTTCGGTCCAGGGTGGGACGATGCCTACGAAACGGGCATAGGCAATGGACTGTCCGAGGTGCTCGGCGGCGTGGCGAACGATGAAGAGCAGAATACCGCGCTCGGTATTTTTTCCGCCAAACCAGTCCATGCTCTTGTCGAGGTCGGCGTCGGGCATGGCCGTGATCGCTTTTTTGGCGTGGGCGAAGGAATCCTTCAGGGTGGCGATGACTTTGGTTTTATCGGTCGTCGACTTTTCCAGCGCTCTCACATCGATTCCTGCGGGAGCGGGCGAGCCCACGAGTTTGTACAGGTTGTAGTTCGCGGCACAAACGTGAAGGAAGACTTCGGCGAAGGAGCGCACGTCAGGCGCGGGACGCCAAGTGTACTTTTCCGCGGGTATCGCCTCGGCGAGGCGCGTGAACTTGTCTTCCTGAATCATGACCTCGGCGAGCACCTCAGAGCGGTAGCCGGTTACGCCGGGAGTGCCTTCTTTGTAGGGATTGACCTGCGCGCCAATCCTCGCCATGCCAGCCGCGAAAAGAAAAAAACAGAATGCCGCGAGAATGCGTTTCATCGAAGACTCTCCTTTATGAGTCCCGCCATTTTAGCGGGACCGAGAGCGCTGTCCAGCGCGAAATCGAGTAGTTGCGCCGGCTTAGCGAAATCGCGTGGTCCGCCAAAGTGCGATCCCGCAGGTTGCGAGTAGAGCGAGCATAGCGATCGACAACGCAGCGGCCCAGCTCCACGCGATGTCGATGTGAGGAAATCTCGCGATGGTGGCAAGCACGGCGAATATTCCTGTAGCAACGACAATGAACAGCCAATCCAGGACCGTTCTGCGGTTGGGGCGGGCGTTGGGCGGTTCGCCTTTGTTCTGTCCATCCAGCACTTCTCCGCTCCTCATTTCTCTGCCTTCCATCCCGGCGCGGACGTACTCGCCTTCGACGCCGTAGCGTTGGCTTTCGCGATGGGCAGCGTCTTGCCAGCGAGAGTGCTCGCGCTCGGTCGCCGAGGACAGGGCAATGGCAACTGCGCCCAGCGCCATGAGCAACGATCCTCCCGCCACTTGCATGTAGACGGCTTGGCCTGTCCCGCGCAATTCATGAAAGACCAGGATGCCCCACAGCAATCCCCAGAGTTGGTTGGTGTTGGAGAGGGGAATGCCGCGGCTGATGCCGACGTACTTGGTGGCGTATTGCTGAAATAAATCTCCGATGACCCAGACGAATCCGCCAAGCATCAGCCAGAACAGAACCGTTCGCGCGCCGATGAGTTCGTGCCAGAGCGGGGTCGCCCCGCGATAGGTCACTGCCAGCACCGTCATGGTCGCGAGCTCTCCCACGGTGAAAAATGTAATGAAGGAAAGCGGATTCATGCCGGTGAGGTAGGCTTTGCGATAGGGAATGTACATGGTTCCCCACAGAATGCCGGCGCCCAGCGCGGCGAACACGCCCAGCGCAGCCTTGCCCGGCGCGGCCTGATGGGAAGATGCGATGGCCAGCAGTGTGGCTCCGCCGAACATGCAGACGGCGCCGCCCAAAACGCCGAGCCAGCGTTTCCATCCGGCGTAGTGCAACTCATTGAACAGCAGGAATCCCCAGAAGATGCCGAGCAGGCTGTTGGTGTTCCACAGCGGAAAAGCAATGCTCAGGCCAACGTTGCGGATCGCATAAATTGTGAGTGTGTTGGCGACGGCCCACATGCATCCAGCGAGTATGGCCCACACGATCAGGTGCGGCGCCTGGCGAACGTCGTTGCGAACGTGCGACGTGCCGCGAACGAAAGCCGGGACGCTCCACCGGGCTAGGAAAACTCCAAACACCATGATGAGGGATACAGTGATAGGAGAAATCTCTGGGTTGACGAGTTTGATGGGGGCTTCGGCGCCACCTAGCCATGCTCCCGCCGCGAAGCCGCAAAAGATGCCGAGAGCTTGCAGCGAACGGAGGCGAGTTGCATGCATTGGGCCTGGAGCCGTGGGTACTGCGGGCTGCATGCTTGCGGAAGATAGATTCAACGGAGCTTGTCCAGGAGCAGGAGACCGCCCGCTAGGACGCCGAGCGGAATCCAGAAGTGGAGGTCGGTTGCGATTGCGCGAAACAGGTTTAGCGGAGCAGCAGGTTCGGTTGGGAGTGACATCGCTACCTCAGAATGATTTGCTCAGCTTCGGGTGTCATCTTAGGGATAGGCGAGGCGGGAGTCAACGCGGGTGGGGGAGAAGGGAAAGACATGGTCCCAGAGACACCCCCATACATGATCATGTTTGGACTGGGACTCAGATCACATCGGCACAACTCAAATCAAATCAACTCATCACAACTCGGCTCTTTCCTGTCTGGATCGGGCGTTCCTTTGTGCTCGGGCGATAAATGGGGCGCGCGGGGGCCCTAGCGGGCGCACGTCGAAGTGTAGTGGACGGACTACTAATGGAGTAAAGAAAATGTCACCGCCAACAGGCTGGGTAAGCGAAGCTCTAAATCGTACCGCATCGTTTGAAATTCCGGCTGGGTTGCCTGCGACTACCGGGTTCGATGCCGACGACCGATGCGACAGAAATTCGCCGAGCATTGTAGGCACGAGCGCCGCTCTACGCTGCGCACTCGACATGGTTCGGGTCGTGGCCGCAACCGACTCGACCGTCTTGATCCAGGGAGAAACAGGCACCGGCAAAGAGCTGATCGCCCACGCGATTCACAATCTTAGTTCCCGGTCCGGACGGGCGTTTGTGAGAGTGAATTGCGCTGCGATACCTTTGGATCTCCTCGAAAGCGAACTCTTCGGCCATGAGAAAGGCGCGTTCACCGGAGCGATCGCGCAAAAGATTGGCCGTTTCGAACTGGCCGATAAAGGCACGCTTTTTCTGGATGAAGTAGGGGATATTCCGCCGGCGTTGCAGCCCAAGTTGCTGCGCGTACTGCAGGAACAGGAGTTCGAGCGCTTGGGCAGCACTCGCACTCATCAGGTACATGTTCGGTTGGTGGCTGCCGCGAATCGTGATCTCGCCGAAATGGTGAATCGAGGCCAATTTCGTAGCGACCTCTACTACCGATTGAATGTCTTCGCCGTGCTGCTGCCACCGCTGCGTGCGCGATCCGAAGATGTGCCCGCCTTGGTCATGCATTTCATCGGAGTTTTTGGTCGGCGGATGGGGCGGAAAATCGAGCACATTCCCGCAGAAACCATGACTGCGCTCACGTCCTATCATTGGCCGGGAAATATCCGCGAGCTACAAAACCTGATTGAACGCGCCGTGATTCTTTCGAGTGGCGGTGTGCTTCCCAATCCTTTGCCTACGACAGTGACCAATCGCGCTTCCATTTCGACACCTGCAACTACTCTGAGGGACTCTGACCGCTCATTGATTCTGCGAACGCTAGAGGAAGTTCGTTGGGTGATCGGCGGCCCGAAAGGCGCGGCGGCCAAACTTGGATTGAAGCGCACTACGCTGATCCACAAGATGCAGAAGCTGGGGATTTACCGGCCTGCCCAGCGTAAGCTGATTCTGACGGTCGACCGTTCCTAACCCTTCCGATCCCAGTGCCGTGCAGCGCTCGACGATATTGCTAGTGCCCCTCGCGGCGGTCAGCGGGGTTGACATAGGCGATGCCCATGATTCCGCCGCCCTGCGGTAACCCGGTTGATATCTGCTGTAGACGCGTCAGGGGCGCACCCGGCGAGTCAATCCGATAAACGTCCACTTCTGCCGTTCCGCTTTCCAGATCGTAGAGGAAATCACTGTCCCCCGTTTCAGCAACGTCGACAAACCCAGTGGCTCCCGCTGCCGGATTGGCGGCGTACGGGTTGACAGGTACTCCTGTCGCTGCGCGGCTATCAATTTCTTCAACTGATCCATCTTCATTGAACTGGAAGCTGGAAATAATGGACGAAGAGGCGCTGACCACCCAGAAGCTTCGACCATCCTTATCGAAGGAGAGCCAGCAGGAACTGGTGGAAGTGTTCGTCGGGCCGGTCGTGATTTGGCTGCTGGTCGGGACATCCAAGGATATAGGGCTGAGGAAACCCGAGTCATTCAGATCAAACGTCGAAACGGATCCTGTCTGGAATTCGCTGAGCGGCGCTGGCTGGCCGTCTGCGAGCCACTCTCTTGATTCCGAAACCACGACCACTTCATGCCCCATCACCTTGCGAATCGCAATGCTAACCGCACCGGGGAGATTGCGGCCCTGGTCGTTGTTTCGCTGCGTGGACGTGATTGTCGCCACTGGGAAAGGTGTCAGCAAGCCTGGCCGAATGACATCAAAACTTTCAAGCTCGGCAGACGCGGCACTTGCTGAGATCGCAGTTGATCCAGCGTTGTAGAGCGACACGACAAGAGAACGACCACTTGCAGCTACGCCCAGGTCAGACGGACGGCCAAGAAGCTGCCGCTTCGATCCCGGAATTTCCTGAAGATGACCGGTCTCGCGGTTCAATTGAAAGGCATCAATGTCGCCGACTTGGTCCGTCGGTCCAGTGTAAACGCCATCGCTGTCGACATTGGCAACATAAACAACCCCATCGTGCTCAGCAATGGTGTCCGGTCCAAAACCACCGCTTGGAATCTGATTAACGAGCGTTAGACTGAAGTCCTTATTTATCCTGAATGATGAAACCGTATTGGAGCCGGCATTGACCTGTAAAAGAAAGCGATTGTCGACGTTTAGTACGGAATGGGCTGAGATCAACGCGTCGATGGGGCCACCAGTGTTGAGTCGGCCCCCGGCACCGCCAGACAGATACTCGCCGATATAAGCCAGGGTGCCATCGGCTTTGCGCCCGTAGGCTACCAGCCCGTTCTGATGCGCGTTGGTTCCTGCGTAAACCGCTCCGGTAAAGTCCTGAGCCAGTGCGGTCTTAACGAAGGCCGCTGACAAGAGCACAGTGAGCGCAAGAAGACAGGTCAAACCAACCGACCTTGACCTGAGAGTGTTGCCTGTTTTCCTCTGATGCTCGGAAATTGGCCCGGAGTCTGCACACGTCTGGTGTGCGCGCACTAAAAACGATAGACGACGAATTCGACCTGTGTACATCTTGTGATCTCCTTTTACGCTTGAATTAAAGCGATTCGTTAACTTCACGCCGAAGCTCTGGATTTTCAGCCCGAACACACTATGTTCATGCAATTTTCATACCGCTCATGAGCCAATTGTTTGGCACCATACCAACAAGTTGGTCGCAATTTAACGACGCAGGGTCCTAGTCGTGTCCCTTGGCTGACTGACACGTCCGGATACGAACACTCTTATTTCGGAAGGGGACCCGCGCGGAGCTGGGTTCAGTGAGTGCCCCGCGACCTCTGCTTCTGAATCGTCACGGGGCCTAATTGTCTTGATGGAGACTGGCTGAAGGCCTGCCCGCCCCGAGCTCCTGGTCTCGGCCTAAAGCCAGAAATAATTTTTCCGACTTTCCTAATTTTCCCGGATGCAAGGGGGGTGCAGTCTTGAATCTCTCTATCTCCTAACCCGTCAAACGCTCTCGGGAAGAAGGGAAAGACATGGTGCCAGAGACACCCCCCCATACATGATCATGTTTGGACTGGGACTCAGATCAGATCATCTCTAAACTCTGCGTCATATCAGCTCATGAGCAGGGCACGGGGCGCGGAGTGGAGATGTGTGGATTTTGATTTGGGGCGTCTCTTCCGTGGTGGAGCACTTACACAATTTCTGGGAGAGCGGGATCAGTCTGATGTTTGCGTTAGTCATCCCGCTGATCCTGATTACCTGACATGGTGGATTCGCTGATTGCAATGGGACTAATTTGTGTAACGGAGCCGCCTGTTGCCGTTGCTTGGCTGCGCGCAAAATCGGCGGAAACCCTTCGACCTGCCAGCGCGAGTCTTCGAAAACAATAGTGTTCATATTCCGACGTGTCAGTCGGCCAACGGACACGGCTAACAACCTGTGCGGTTAAATGGCGGCAAACTCGTTTGTATGGCATCGAACAGTAGGCTCATAAGCGGTATGAAAATTGCCTGATCACGATGAGCATCACCGCCTGGACACCACCTATGGAATGGAGGCAGGTTCCAGGGGCCCCTTACAACAATTGATCTTCGCGGTTTCTGCTCTTCACAATTCCCTGGGCGTGAGTGAGAAGAGCCGCGCTTCGGCTTTATGGAACAGTCCGCCAAAAAGGCGGCTGTTGGACGTGTGCGATGCGAGCTTTGCGGCACCGCGAGGGAACCTTGGGTACTTGTGAAAGATAGAGCGAGGTTGCCTCCAGACTTCATCTGGTCGGCTGCAACAGCTGACGAACTGACCATAATTGGGAAAAAGGAGAAGTAAATGAATCGTCTTTGCATCGCAATAACGTGTGTAGTCGTGTGTGTGATATGTGTAAGCAATAGCCGCGCACAGGAGGTTCCTGCTGGTGCGAATTTGCCGCCAATTCCGATCACTTCGCACGATCGTGTCTATCACGCGGATCAGGCATCCAATACAGTTTCGGTCTATGACCCGTCAACCAACACTCTGCTGGGTGTGATCCCGCTCGGCGTGGCGGCCCAGTCCGATCAGCACCCAGCCTGGGTCAACGGCGGAATGACTCCGGCCAATATAAGCCCCCTTTACTATGGCCAGCTGCTGGTGCATGGCATGGGTTTCTCGTTCGATCACAGAACTCTCGATGTAGTCTCTATCGCCTCCAACGCGGTGACGTTCATTGACACCGCTACAAACACGGTGAAGCACACCACCTATGTAGGCCGATCCCCACACGAAGCCTTTTTTACCCCGGACGACAGTGAAGTATGGGTCACGGTGAGGGGAGAAAATTACGTTCAGGTGATCGACGGTAAGACCTTTGAGAACAAGGACCGAATCATGGTCGGCGACGGCCCTGGAATGACAATTTTCCGGCCCGATGGGAAATATGGCTATGTCTGCTCCAGCTCGATTCCTCAGATAGCGGTGGTCGATGTGAAAAGTCACCGGGTCGTCGCAAATGTTCCGCAGCCATCCCCCTTCTGTCCGAATATTGCAGCTACGCCCGATGGGCGGCAGGTGTGGCTCACGTTAAAAGACATTGGTGCAACCGAGGTATTTAACGCAAATCCTCCGTTCAACGTGCTTGCAATCCTCAACACCGGTCCGATTACCAATCACGTCAATATCGTGCGAAACATGCACGGCCAGTTCGCCTATATCACCATCGGCGGAGAAAACACCGTGAAGGTATATACCACGACGGACACTCCGCAACTCGTCGCAACCATACCGACGGGTGAGCTGCCGCACGGCTTATGGCCGTCGGGCGATGGAAGCCGGGTCTATATCTGCCTGGAGAATGGTACGGGAATGCAGGCGATCAATACTCTGACAAACCAGGTGACCGCAACCCTTCCGGGCGGACAGGCTTGTCAGGCTTTGGTCTATGTGCCCAATGCAGTTCCGACAGGAAATGGACTTTCCGGCCTGATGCCTCTGAATTCATACGGGCAGGCGGTCCATCTATACATGGGCTCTCCAGGAAGTTCCGCCACCTCGGCGTCGACAACGGTGACGCTGAATTATCAGGGAGCGCTTGATCTGCTCGAAGCCGCAGTTACAGGGCTTCAACCCTATACAAGCTACACCTTGGGGTATGCGCCGAACCTTGGGGATCCAGCCTATAACTTTCAAGCGTTAAGCACGTTCATGACGAATGCGGCCGGAGCACAGATCGTGACGTCTATTGCGCCACTCAGAGAGATCGTAGCCGGAACACCACAGCCGGGGGATCAACGCTATCTGGAGATCGTACCGACCGGAGACACTCAGCCTGCGCAGGTGCAACTGCAGTCACAGTAGCTATAGTCGCAGCGCGGAGAAGCGAGGCCCTGCAACTCGCTTCTCCCGTTTGTTCGCAAATATCGCAAGAGCGCGTGAGGGCCCTTGCGTCATTCACCAACAATATCTGGGAAGGGGTGGAAGGCAATGAGAATCGCAACTATGTTCTGTGCGAAACGCCTTTGGACTGCCGGCCTGATCGCAGCATTTTCCATCGCGGCCGTCGCTCAGATGGAACCCCGGGCGATGAGTTTTATGCATGCCATGAAAGACAGTATGGAGCGGATGGACAATGGTATGAAGTCGGCTCCCATGAATGGCGATGTAGACCACGATTTTGCCACCATGATGATGCCCCACCACCAGGGAGCAATTGATATGGCGAAGGCCGAGCTGCTCTATGGCAAGGATCCTGTGATGAGGAGACTCGCTGAGGAGATCGTCGTGGACCAGCAGTCAGAGATCCAGGCCATGCAACTCTGGCTCAGTAAACAGCCCACAACGGCGACAGCCGGGCGGAAATAAAGTCCGGGCCAAAAGCCCCCCGGCCCACCGTAAGGGATGTGCTTCCGATTCGGTGGTACAGTGCCGATCCGCGCCCTCGCGGTACTTGGATCGAGGTAAGGCGTCTTCCACGGGCTCTGGCCGAGGCTCATCCCACGAACCAGAGCCTGTGATCTTACCGTGCGCGGGGCTCCCCGACGCCGTTCTTGAAAGGAGATCTACTGTATATGAACCTCAACCGCACGATGCATATGTACACCACGACGCTACCGAAGCTTGGCGACTGGGCAGCGATTCCGCTGCGGCTGATTGTAGGTTACGGTTTCTTGGCCCATGGCTATGGCAAGATCGAAAAGGGACCGGAACATTTCTTCGCAATACTCCATGCGTTGGGCGTTCCTGCTCCTTACCTCATAGGTTGGGCGACCATCCTGATTGAAGTCCTTGGCGGATTGGCTGTACTGGCAGGAGCTTTTGTGGTGCTCGCCAGCGTGCCAATGGCAGGGATTCTGCTGGTTGCGATGTTCACTGTTCACCTTCCCTACGGCTTCAGCTCAATCAAGCTTCTGGCCGTGACCACCGCTGGGGCTCAATTTGGGCAACCCGGCTATGAGGTCGACCTTCTTTACCTTGGCTGTCTGGCTGCACTCGTGCTCGGCGGTTCTGGACCGTTTTCGGTGGACGGTCTACTCGCGTGGAAATCAAGAACCGGCTGTCCCGGGCATTCGCCCAACGCCACAGAACGATGTTACTCAGCGCCCCCGCGCGCCCCTTTGTCGCTCGAGCACAAAGGAACGCCCGATCCAGACAGGAAAGAGCCGAGTTGTGATGAGTTGATTTGATTTGAGTTGAGTTGAGTTGTGCTGATCTGATCTGAGTCCCAGTCCAAACATGATCATTAAAGGGGGGTGTCTCTGGGACCATGTCTTTCCCTTCTCCCGTCAACGCGGGTGGTTTTTGGGGGATGGTGGGCGTCCGCTGAAATTGCACGAGTCCTTCGGCGCCAAACGGCGGCGCCTCAAGATGACAGGTTTGACTAGACTAATGACTCGTCCGTGTTGGGACGAGGGTGCGCGGGCGAGACGCCCCCGCACAGCCGGCGCGTCGCCGGCGCTACTCAAACCGCCGGCGCTACAGCAAAATGCCCCGGCTTTTGGCCGGGGCGGGTGGCAGATCTGACAGCGATTTAAAACAGATTCCACAGGAACTGGTTGTAGACCTCGTGATGGAATTGGACTTCCTGCGCTTTGATGAAGGTTCCGAGGGCACGGGGGCAGCGGTCGGCGGAGGCCTGTTTCAAGTCCGCATAACGGCCTTTGACGTCCTCCCCGAGCAGAGCATTCGTCCACTCGGCCTTGCGGAAGTTGTCGAGGGCATCGTAGATGTTGTCGGGCAAGTAGCGCTCGGCCTGGCGAAGGTTCTTGATCTTCGCGGTCTCGCCGTCGAGTCCGGTCTTGAAGATCGAGAGCATCACCAAGTAGGGATTTGCGTCGGGTGCAACGGAACGAACTTCGACGCGCATGCTCTTCTCGTTGCCGATGGGAATTCGAATCATGGAGCCGCGATCGACGGGCGAAGCCTTGATCTGGTTAGGCGCTTCGAAGTGCGGATCGAGGCGGCGATAAGCATTCACGCTGGCGTTGAGCAGCAGACAAATGTCATTGCCGTGTGTAAGGATGCGGTCGAGGAACGACCATCCCATCTTGCTGAGTTTTTCTTCGCCCTTCGCGTCCCAGAAAAGGTTCTTGCCGTTTTCGCTGATGGAAACGTTGGTGTGCATGCCGCTGCCGTTCACGCCGATGACGGGCTTGGGCAGGAAGCACGCGGTTAATCCCATGTTCGTCGCCACTTGGCGGCAGATCAGCTTGTAAAGTTGGATCTGGTCGGCGGCGGCCACTACCTCTCCGTAGCCATAGTTAATTTCAAACTGCGAGGGCGCAACTTCCGGGTGATCTTTCTCGTTCTGGAAGCCCATCGAACGCTGCACTTCCGCCGTGGTGTCGATGAAGGTGCGCAACGGGTCGCCGGGGAGTGAGTGGTAATATCCGCCGGTGTTCACATATTCAAATTTTCCGGTTTCGTGATAATGACGCTCAGCGTCGGGGCCTTTGAAAAGAAATCCTTCAATTTCGTTGGCGGCGTTGAGAGTGTAGCCTTTTTTCTTGTGCAGGTCGTCGGCGTATCCCTTGAGCACGCCGCGAATGTCGCCGGCGTAAGATGTTCCGCCCTTGTCGATGACTTCACCAAATACCAGAACCTTGCCCGAGCCAAAAACATCTGCCGGAGCCCAGTAGAACGCACCCCAGTCGATGCCCAGTCGGAGATCGCTTTCGCGCTGGGCGGTGAAGCCACGGATCGACGAGCCGTCGAAGGTGAGGTTGTCCCAGCTCTTGAGCAGGAACTTCTTGTCATAGTCGAGCATGTGCAACCGGCCTTCCAGATCGCTGAAAAGCACGGTCACGGCTTTGATCCGCTTCTCGTCGGTCAGATACTTGATGCGATCCTCTTGGACCTTATGGGCTGCGGCGCGGTTCTTGCGCTGCTCCTTCGCCTTCAGGTTGAGCTCTTCGAGTTCGTCGTACGAGAGTGCCAGGAAGTTGCGCAGTTCGTTGGGCATGGATGTCCTTCAGTCTCCTTCGCGTAAAACCTTATGATTTAGGCAAAACCAAATCGGATACAGAGAGGTTGAAATGGCTGGTTTCAACACGCTGATTTGGAACACGAAGGATAGCGCGAGAGCCGAACTGCCGCCAATTGAAAAAGCTGATGAGAAGCATAAAAGAGATTTATCTAGGAGTGGTGGTTCCCGCTTGGTCTGGGAAGCCGTTGAGATGCCGGCAAAACCGAGATCCTTCGTGCCGCTCGGAATAACAATTTCATGGCGACACTACACGTGCGAGGGTGTGAGCCGCGAGGCCATCCATTCGTTCATGGAATGTGAAGCGCCACAGTCGATGCACTTGGTTTGAGCGAATTGGGCTTTGCAGCGAGGACAAACTGCTCCGTTTTGAAAAGTGTCGAAAGGCTGGCCGCACTGCCCGCATTTCCAATACTCACCAACCGGGGGCGCTGCGTTGCACGCCGGACAGGCGAAGCCTTCGCGGCGCGGCAGCTTGGCAAAACGCGAGAGCGCGATTGCATGTTTGAGTCCGCCCCAACAACTCATCAGCATAAATAGAGCGATTGCACCCAGCCAGACGTCTTGTCTCCACAACGCGAGACCGATGAAGCCTGCGACTCCGATCAGACCGATGATTGTGGCCACCATCAAACTGCGCGCGCGTCCCAGCACAAACCAGAGCAGAGAACGAAGGATCTGTCCGCCATCGAGCGGATAGACGGGCAGGATGTTGAAAATCAGCAGGCCTTTGTTAATAAACCTGATTGCAAGCGCCAACTGGAACAGATCGGGCCTTGACTCCGCCCATCCGTGCGATTGGCCTTGCGAAACAATGCCATTCAAAATCGGCATGAGCACAACGTTGACCAGCGGTCCCGCCGCGATGCTCCAGAGGGTTGCGCCGGGCCGTTGCGGCGGGTCTACATATGCCACGCCGCCAAGTGGCCACAGAACGATCTGGTTCGCCCTGCCACCAACTTGGCGGCATGCCAGTGCGTGTCCAAACTCATGGATCATCACAATCAGGAACAGCGACAGATATTCCAGAACGTTCCACGTGACCGAGGAGTAGGCGCCCTTGCGGGATTGGATTTCGTAGGCCGCCACCAGAAACCAGGACCAATGAAGAAACACATCAATTCCGCTGAAGCGGAATAGATGGATCGATCCTTGGCGAGTGCTGGGCATATGGGCAGTCTACTGGATTATCCGTGGCGGCGTATGTAGGTATCGATGCGCCGAGGGGGACCGAAGTAACAATGCGGCGCGATTACTGGCGATGGGCGGAAGCGCCTGCGGCTAGCTCGCGCAGGGTAGTGAGAAATCCCGAGGCAGTCTTCGGATCATAGAGCGCGTCGAGCGCGATCGTGGCGGAAAATTGCGGCGACTCGGGCCGGAAGCGGACCTGCAGCACGTCCTGCTGGCGCACTGTCATCAAGGTGTTCAATTCCGGCGTGGAGTCCTGCTTCCAATGGGTGCGGGTGGTGAGTACGATGGGGCCAGGTTCGTAGACGTCCCATTCGCGCTCGTCGCGGCGGAGGGCAGTCACTCCGCGGCTGTGCGCGCACCAGCGATGGCGCACCACTTCGAGATGAAAGCTGGGCGAGCCGCCCAAGTCGGCCTCGAAGGTCAAGGTCTCTTTTTGTTTGTGCCAGCAGCTTAGCAGCCAGTGGACCGGTAGAGCGCGGGGCCGAAACTTCATGGTGAGATGAGCGTTTTCAAAGCTGCGAGAGGGAAACTGCAGGCGCGCATGAAGGCGATGACTGTTCAGCCAGCGCCAGTCAAGGATGCGTCCTTTGCCGGCGCAAGCTGACTGTACCCAGCGCAGCGCCTCGCTTCCTTTGCGACGGTTGTAGGCGGAAAAGACGAAATACCAGATCCCCAGAACCACAACCGCGCTGACGACGTCGATGACTAGAAGGCGTCCCACCACGTCTTCACACAGTCCTCTGATGCCGATGGTACGTCCGAGGTTGCGGCCCGGGCAAGGGGGCAATACCCTGAGTAACAAATTTTTTTCCCGGGTTGGGCCAGGGTAGCTGTGGAAAACTCGGACCTGTACCGTAATCGGCTAGCCTTCGCGCCTTCCCAGCTACAATGGCGCCGTGCCCTTCGTCGTCCGCCAATTCAAGCCGGAGGATTTCGAAACGCTTTGGCGCATGGACCAGGAATGTTTTCCGCCCGGAATCTCATACTCCAAGCAGGAACTTAAGGCCTACGTACGCCGGAGAGGATCGTTTACGCTGGTCGCCGCCGATGCCGACGACAGCAAGATCGCAGGTTTCATCGTGGTGCATGACGGCGGCACTGCGCATGTCATTACTATTGACGTGGATAAAGCGGCGCGCCGCTTGGGCGTAGGATCGTTGCTGCTGCGGACCGCGGAGGATCGGCTGCGGGCTGATGGAGCCAGCGCCGTCGGCCTGGAAACGGCGGTGGACAATGTTGCGGCATTGTCGTTTTACAAACGGCACGGCTACAGCGTGGTCAGGACCTGGCCGCGCTACTATTCCAACGGCGTGGACGCGCTGGTCTTGAAAAAAGACCTGACCTGAGGCAACGGTTCGGGCGTAGCGCCGGTATTCTGCCGGTTCTCCCTTCGCAAAGTCAGGGCGCGGGCGAGACGCCACGACAACCGCCCGGGACGGCGGCGGTACGGCTCGGTCGCTTCAGTTCATTTGCGCTGATAGGCCTTCTCCAGATACCTTGCACTATTCAAGAAGAACATCATGAAAGTAGCGATCCAGGGCGAACTCGGTTCGTTTAGTCATGAAGCGGCGGAGCGGATGCTGCCGCGGTGCGCGGTTGTGCCGTGCGCACGGTCGGTCGAGGTCTTCGATCGCCTGCAAGCTGGATCCGTTGCTGCTGCGGTCATTCCCATCGAGAACACGCTGGCTGGAACCGTAGCGGAGCACGCCGATCTTATGCTGGCGCGTCAGGTTTTCATTCAGCGCGAATACCTGCTGCGCATCGTGCACAACGTGATCGCCATGCCTGGCGTGCAGTTGCGATCGTTGCGGCGTGTGCTGTCGCACCCGGTGGCACTGGACCAGTGCCGCGATTTTTTCCGCAAGCATCCGAAAATTGAGGCAGTTCCCTTTTATGACACCGCAGGCAGCGTGAAGCACGTAATTGCCAACCAGTTGAAAGATGCCGCGGGAATTGCCGGGCGTCAGGCCGAGCGCGAATACGCGGGTGAGATTCTGCAGTCGAGCATCGAGGATGATAAGCGTAACTTCACTCGCTTCTTTTTGATTCGCAAACTGAGTGGCAAGGCCGGGCAAAAGAAGGGAAGCGAGGAGTATCACCGGCTGATTCCGCGAGGCGCCAACAAGACGTCAATTGTTTTCCAGGTAAAGAACGTCCCCGGTGCGCTTTTCAAGTCGCTTAGCGTTTTTGCCTTGCGTGATATCACGTTGAGCAAAATCGAGTCCCGGCCGTGGCGCGGACGGCCGTGGGAGTACGTGTTCTACGTCGACTTCCTGCGCGGCGACGACGAACCGGCGCGCAACGCGCTGAGGCATCTGGGCGAAGTTGCCGAGTTCGTGAAAGTGCTGGGGATTTATCCAGCGGCCTGAAGTGTGATATGCGCGTCACGCCAAGACGAAGCTCGCAGTTCCATCGTCACACTCCCATGTGACCTCGCGCACATCGGCTGCGATTACGCCCTCCTAATCTGATTCCGGTGCCTTCATGAAACTTTCTTGCGGGGCACCTCGGAATTATTTTAAGGAGGCTCTATGCGTTCTTTGAAAGTGCTGGGTATGTTCATGTGCGTGCTGGCGCTCGCTGCAATTGCCGTTGCTGGGCCAAACAGTATGGGAGTCCGCGATGTGAATAAAGTCACGTTCAATGCGCCGATGCGGGTCGGAGCGGTGGTATTGCCGGCTGGCGACTATGTGGTACGCCACACCATGGAAGGGCAGGACCACGTAATGGTGTTCCAGCGAGCTCATAGCAAAGACGAGTTTAAAGTGAAATGTACGCTGGTTCCGCTGCCGCAGAAGGCGGATAAGAGCCAAATTGTTTACGATTCAAACCCCGGAAGCGAAAGAGTGCTGCAAGAGCTCGAGTTCGTGGGCGATTCCGCCAAGCACGTGTTCTAGACTTCTAATGCTGGACGCACTGGATGCGATTGGATGAGTGCGCTGTGGGCGAGAAGTGACGGTGACGACTCGCGTTTTACGTGCGAGTCGCGGCCGTAGTAGCTCGTCCGCAGCGGCTCGCCGTGCCCGGGGCGGCGAGTTTCAAACATGAACAAGTCATCGCACAATCCGTAATTTTGTGCTTGGCAGCGACGGCCCTGCGCGTTAGGCTCTGCACCTTGGGCATGTTCCTCACAGCCTGTATCGGAATAGAATTCGCTTATCTTGTGGGAATCCTATGGGCTTCTGAAACCTTTCCGGGACGAGTAACATCTAAACTTGAGCGAGTTACACTCAAGGAGACATAATGAGTCAGCAGCCGCCAGTGGAGCGCACTCCTAAGATTAAAGAAACAAACGAGCAAAAGGCTCTTCCGGTGCTCCCGGTTCGGGACACCGTACTGTTCCCCCACGCGGTGTTGCCCCTTACCGTTGGTCGGGAAAGTTCTGTTCAGCTGATTAATTCACTTGGGGAAGACAAAACCATCATTGTTGTAGCCCAGCGCGAGGCGCGGGTAGACACGCCGCAACCTACTGACCTGTACACGGTCGGAACCTCGGCAGTCGTTCATAAAGTAGTGAAGATGCCGAACCAGAGCCTGTTCGTGTTTGCCGAGGGCCTGGAGAGGGTCAAGCTTGGGGAGTTCACACAACTGGCCCCATTCATGACGGCGCACTATTCTACGCTGCCTGAGGGCACCACGCCGCTTGCGACCTCGGAGATCGAAGCGCTGCAGCGCAACGTCCTGACACTGTTTCAACAAATCGTAGCCGGGTCGCCAACGCTGTCGGACGAACTCTCGACCGTGGCGATGAACATCGACGAACCTGGTCGGCTGGTGGACTTCATTGCGTCCTCGCTGCCGTCGCTGTCAACGCCCGACAAGCAGGATACGCTGGAGACGCTCGATATTCACGTGCGATTAGAAAAGATCAACCAGCATCTTGCGAAGGAACTCGAAGTCCAGCAACTGCGCAACAAGATTCAAAGCGAAGTGCAGGATCGAGTGCAGCAGACGCAGCGCGAGTATTACCTGCGCGAGCAGATGAAGGCCATTCAGAAAGAGCTGGGTGAGCAAGACGAAGGCCAGCGCGACGTCGAGGATCTGAAGAAGAAGATCGAAGAAGCGGGCATGCCCGACGAAGTCAAGAAAGAAGCGCTCAAGGAATTGGGCCGGCTTTCTCGCATGTCGCCGATGGCAGCCGATTATTCACTGACGCGGAACTACATTGAATGGCTCGCAGTGTTGCCGTGGTCGAAGACTTCTGGCCAGGAGATTGAAATTCCGAAAGCGAAGGAAATTCTGGATGCGGATCACTACGATCTCGAGAAGGTCAAGGATCGCATTCTGGACTATCTCTCGGTTAGGCGGCTGAAGCCGAACATGAAAGGGCCGATTCTGTGCTTCGTCGGACCTCCGGGCGTGGGGAAGACTTCGCTGGGCAAGTCGATTGCGCGCGCTCTAGGCCGCAAGTTCGTGCGGCTTTCGCTGGGTGGCGTGCACGATGAAGCCGAAATCCGCGGGCATCGCCGGACCTACATCGGAGCGCTGCCGGGGCAGATTATCCAGGGCATCCGACGCGCCGAGACGAAAGATCCGGTGTTCATGCTCGATGAAATCGACAAGGTGGGGCGCGACTTTCGTGGCGATCCAGCTTCGGCGCTGCTCGAGGCGCTCGATCCCGAGCAGAACTCTTCGTTCCGCGACAACTATCTAGACGTCACCTTCGACTTGTCGAAGGTTCTCTTCATCACGACCGCCAACATGCTCGACCCGATTGCGGAGCCGTTGCGCGATCGTATGGAGATCATCGAACTGCAGGGATATACAGAAGAAGAGAAAGTTCACATCGCTTTCAAATATCTGATCCCGCGCCAGATTGATGAGAACGGGATCGCGACTGACCAGATCGAATTTCCGGAAGAAGGCGTGCGCTATATCATCCGCCACTACACGCGGGAGGCGGGAGTGCGCAGCCTGGAACGCACCATCGGAACCATCTGCCGCAAACAGGCGCGCCGCTTGGCAGAGGGCAAGACCGAAAAACTGGTGGTCTCCAAGGAAGTCATTCAGGAATTTCTGGGTGGCATCAAGATTCGCAGTGAGGGCGAGATTGCGGAACGGACCGAGCGGCCTGGTGTGGCTGTCGGTCTGGCGTGGACTCCGTCGGGCGGTGACGTGCTGTTTGTCGAAGCCAATGCGATGAAGGGCAAAGGTGGATTCACCATGACTGGGCAGATTGGCCAGGTCATGCAGGAATCGATGCAGGCGGCGCTGACCTGGGTGCGGTCCAATGCGGACCGGCTGGGGATTTCGGAAACCTTCTTCGCCGATCACGATATCCACATCCACGTGCCGGCGGGGGCGATTCCGAAAGATGGGCCTTCCGCGGGCGTGACCATGGCTACGGCCCTGGTGTCGTTGCTGACCAAGCGGCGCATCACGCCGCTGATCGCGATGACCGGAGAAATCACTTTAAGCGGGAATGTTCTTCCTGTCGGCGGGATCAAGGAAAAAGTGCTAGCAGCCAAACGGGCTGGAGTACGGGACGTGATTCTGCCCGCAGAAAACAAGATGAACGTCGAGGAAGATCTCACGCCAGAGCAACTGGAGAACCTGACAGTGCACTACGTGAAGACCATCGACGAGGCTCTGAAGGTCTCTCTGCCCGAGGTGGCCGAGGGTCCTGCGGCGAAGATACTGTCGACGCCGCCGAAAGATCCGAAACAGGATTACAACCCGACCCAGCCCGTGAAAGAACCGGAAGGTGTTCATGATCGGGTTTTGACGCGGCTCTGAACGCCGCTTAGAACTTCATGGCCGGCCTGTCTGAGGCCGGCCATTTTCTTTTGTTATTTCCGGCAGGCCACGGCCGAAGTTCAACTCTTGTAAACTGAACGCTTGATGCACGTGCGAGTTTTATTCTTCGGCATCCTGCGCGACATGGTGGGGAAGTCGATGGACTTGATTGATCTGCCGGAGGGCGCGTCCGTTCGAGATGCGATCGCGCATTACCAATTGCAAGTTCCGCGCCTGAAAGAGTCCCTGTCGTCGCTTGCGCTGGCCGTGAACCAACAATACGCCGGCGCAGACACCCCGTTAAAGGAAAACGACGAAGTTGCTTTGCTGCCGCCAGTCAGCGGAGGCGCGCCAGAAGCGACGGGCAAGACGCCCGCCGGACAGACTGCGGGGCGCCGGCGCTACTCTTTGATCGTGCGCGAAACCATTGACACGGCGCGCACCGTTGCCGCCATCAAGCGCGGCGAAGACGGCGCTACCGTCTTTTTCGAGGGAATCGTGCGCAACCAGACCCGCGGGCGCAAAACACTCTATCTCGACTACGAAGCGTACGAAGGGATGGCCCAGGAACAGATGGAGTCATTGGCCGAGCAGGCCATTCAGCAGTTCCAAATCCGCGACGTTGCCATTGTCCACCGCCTGGGTCGGCTTGAGATCGGTGAGACCAGCGTCTTGATCGCCGTTGCTTCGGCGCATCGCGCTGCCGCTTTCGACGCTTGCCGCTGGCTCATTGATACTCTCAAGCGCACGGTGCCCATCTGGAAAAAGGAGTACTTCGAAGACGGAGCGGTGTGGGCGGATGGGGAGCCATTCCCGGCGGAGATTCCACGCGCAAATTCCTGAGGTGGAGGCAGCCCGGCACCGCAAGCCGCTTCTAACTGCACGCGGCTTGGTAGTTGCTCCCGGGGCTAAATTCTGGACCGCGGAGTTGCGAGTAGAACCGCAGACGACGCAAGAACATAGCAGCATCGCGATGTTCGTGACCATAGTTGGTGGTCGCGAACTTTGGTCTGCCCGGAAGGGCCGTTTGGCACAGGTATAATTTCCTCACTCGATGAGAAAACCCGCAACGATTCTGCTCCTAATCGGCCTGCTTGCGGCCATCAGCGGCCTATGGGCGCAGCAGACGCCGTCTCCCAAGCCCGGCGAGCAGAGTTCATCTCACCCCCAGCGCCAGTCCGAGCCGGCTACCACGCTCCGCGTAGACGTCAACCTGGTGAATGTATTCGTGACCGTGACCGACGCTCACGGCTCGCCCGTCGGTGGACTTACCAAGGAAAATTTTGTTCTCAAGGAGGACGATCACGAGCAGAGAATTGCCGTCTTCGACAAGGAATCAGCACTGCCGCTTTCGATCGCGCTGGCCATCGACACGAGCCTGAGCACTCGTCACGATTTGCCTTTGGAACAGACATCGGCCAAGCGCTTCGCGCACGATATTCTGCGCCCCGTCGACGTACTCTGCGTATACGGTTTCAGCGAAGTTGTGACCGAGTCCACTCGCGGATTTACTTCGGATCTTCGGCGTATCGATGAAGCCGTCGATCATATCCGCGTGGGTGCAGCGACTGCGTTGTATGATGCGATTTATTTTGCCTCGCGTGCGCTGGATCCGCGCAAAGGACGTAAAGTCATCGTCCTGATCACCGACGGCGGCGACACAATCAGCAAAATCGATTACAAAGAGGCTGTGCGCGCGGCGGAAGAGGCGGAAGCGATTGTTTATTCCATCATCATCGTTCCCATCGAGGCCAGCGCCGGACGTGAAACCGGCGGAGAGCACGCACTGATCCAACTTTCGGACGACACCGGTGGCAAGTACTACTACGCTACGTCTCCGGCAGATCTCGACGAAGCGTTCCACAAAATCAGCGACGAGCTGCGGACGCAATATCTGCTGGCTTATTATCCATCGCAGCGCACCTCGTTCTCGGAATTTCGTCGCATCGATGTCAAAATCGCGGGCGTGCCGGAGGCTGGTGCCTACCGCGTACGCCATCGCGCCGGATACTATACAGTAAAGTCTAATTTCTAAATCTTGCTTGAGCAGGCTGAAGACATAGCACTCAAACTTATGTGACGTGGAATGGCAGGACGTGGGGTTGGCGACCCATAGATTTCTATATCTCGCCGAGCGGAGATCATTGATGTTCTGCTCGGAGTTTTCCAAGACCCAGCGACTCCCCAAACGAACGCAAGGCACTCGGTTAAAGGTTTCGAAAAGAAAGGTGGAAGATGCGGAAGCTCAATTTCTCCCGGAGGTCTGCGGTGCGAGTTGGTTTCGTGGTGGCGTGGTTCGCCACAGTAGCGCTGCTGTCGTCCGCCGCGCTCGCCCAAACCAGCGTCGCGACGGGCAGCATTCTGGGAACCGTGACTAACGATTCGGACGCGTTTGTGCGCGGCGCTAAAGTCACGATTACCGGACCTACAGGACAGACGATTATTGCTACCACCGACGACCATGGAACTTATTCATTCGGCTTGCTGATTCCGGGCGTTTACACCGTACGCATTGAAGCCAAAGGATTCAAAACGGCGAGGCTGACTTTGAAAGTGAGCGTCGACAATGCCGCCAACGGCAGCGTGAAACTGCAGCCTGGGCCCGAGAACGCGGTGGTCGACGTGCCGGTCAGCGAAGTTGCGGTGAACATGGAGCAAGTCACCGTACAAGGCGTCTTGAATACCAGTCAGATCGAGAATCTGCCGATCAATGGACGCAACTTCATGGACCTGGCCCAGCTTGAACCCGGTGTCCTGACGCAGGACGGCGCGAACATCGACGCGACAAAAGTTGGCTACTTCGCCATTTCGATCGGGGGCCGCTTCGGGCGTGCCACACGCGTGGAATTGGATGGCGTTGACCTCAACGACGAAACTGTCGGCGCGACGATGGAAAATATTCCCGCGAGCGCCATTCAAGAATTTGCCGTCGCTCAATCGAGCCTGGATCTCTCGAATGTGTTGGCCGCTTCAGGTGCAGTCAATGTGGTCACAAGGTCCGGGACGGGTTCCTACCACGGCGAGGCATTCGGATTCTTTCGCGACCACGGGATCGCGACCGCCAGCCTGACCCATCCCGTTTCGCTGCCCTCCCCTTATTTTCAGCGAAATCAAGAAGGCGCCAGTCTCGGAGGGCCGGTTATCAAAGATAAAATGTTTGTCTTCGCCGATGGCGAGCACACGTCTCAGCATCTTCAGGCGCCCGTCTTGGTGTCGCCTCCGTTTGAGGCTTATTCGAGCTCTTTCGCCGCTCCCTTCACGGAAAACAACCTTCTCGCCCGGTTGGATTACGAGTTGAACCCGGCGGTTCGCCTGTTCGGTCGCGTCACTTACTTCAACAATTCCGCCGATGCAACCTTCTTTCCTGGCAGTTTCCAGGTCTACGACAATCGGGACGTTGCGCGAAATGCGGCGTTTGGCGCGAACTTCAACCGGGGGAGCTATACGCACTCGGTTGGTTTTTCATATTTCAAATTTCAAAACCACATTTTGGACGCGACGGGTGCTACGAGCCTTCCCTTTGCCAATTATCCCGTGAGCATCAATATCAACGGCTTTACGGCAGGTCCGAATCCACTGGCGCCGCAAAACACGTCGCAATCCAATATTCAATTTTCCTATGACGGCAGTCGACTGATGGGCCACCACATTTTTCGCTTCGGCGCCAGTTGGAACCGCATTCAGGCCGCCCATTTCGGTCCACTTTATGGGTCGACCCCAAGTGTGTTCGGGAACGGCACGATTTACCCGGGTTGCGCCGGCGCGAATACGGCGAACTGCCCGCTCGGTCCTGACGGCACGACCAAATCGAACCCGCTGGACTATGAGATGGTTCAAGCCGTCATCGGCAATGGTCAGGGTTTCTCGACGGAAAGGTCAGCACTCGGATTTGCTGCCGGAGGATTGGGCCCGGACAACCGGATTGCAGTGTATATCGGAGATTCCTGGAAGGTTCATCCTGGCCTGACCCTCACGCCCGGGCTCAGTTATGTCCGGGACACATGGCGCACCGACAGCGACTTGGGCCCGATCGCCGCCATCAACGCAGCTTTTCCTGGGATGGGGAATGCAGTCCGCCAGCCCGGCTCGAACTTTGCTCCGCAATTCGGTCTCGCCTGGGATCCTACAAAGAATGGAACAACAGTATTTCGTGCGGGCGCGGGAATTTTCTACGAGAACATCCTCTACAACAATGTCTTATTGGATCGCTCGTTGCGGCTGCAGAAGGGAACTTTTCTATACACGCCTTCCGCTTGCCTGAATGGCCAGGCACAGCCAATCGTCACGCCTACCGGTACGCTCTTCAATTCCAACTCAAACTGTGTAAACAATGCCGGCGTCCCGTTGCCAATCTTCCAGGCTGCACAGAATATTGCCACGCTGCAGAACTCGCTCCAGGCAGCCTATCCGTTTAGCCTGACTTCTCCCAACGGAGCCTATGCCGGGCGTCTTATCAGTGCAGGCATCAATCTTCCGCTAGGTCTGCTCGCACCGAATTACCGCACGCCGCGCGCGCTGCAAATGAACATTGGAATTCAGCATGAACTTCGGCCCGGGATGGTGTTGAGCCTGGACTTCCTGCGCAGCATAGAGACTCACGGACTGCTGGGCGTGGATGCAAACGATGTGGGCGATCCCCACTTTTTCAATCTTTCGTCCGCGCAGCAGGCGATTCAAAATACCATCACCGCTTGCGGAGCCACTTCTCTGCAGGGCGCGATAAGCTCCTGTCCCGGCTTGAACAACGGTCAGCCTAACATTGGTGCGACGATCTCTAACTTCACCGCTTTCGGTCTCGGGTCCGCCGAAGATACGGGAAGCAGTTGCTTCACGGCGCCCAACCCACTAACGCATGGAGCTACAACATTGGGATATCCATGCGCCTTCACCGGAAGGAACATCAATTACGGCACCGCAGAGTTCTTGCAGCCTATTAGCCGATCTGTGTACAACGGGCTGCAGATGAAGGTCGTGCAAAATATGACCAACCCCGTGCGCTGGATTAAGAGAGGGAATCTGCAGCTTGTCTATTCGTTTTCGCGTTTTGAAAGTCCTGTGGCTTTCGCAGGGAACACTCCGCGGCCGAATCCATTTGGCGCTAACGATCCGGACTCCGTGCTGCAGGCCGCGGACAACAACGATCCGCTTCGCTTCATGGGGCAGTCGCTGCTGGATCGGACGCACCAAGTCTCGTTCGGCAGCAATTTTGAAATGCCTTTCGGCTTCCACTTGGGGATCGTTGGTCACTTTTACAGTCCGCTCTCCAGTCCGGCGATCGTCGGAAGCAATGGAAGTGGAGGCCAGATTTTTCAAACCGATTTCACAGGGGGCGGCGTATATAGCCAGCCATTGGCCGGCACCAAGAATGGCGCGTTCGGGCGCAACGTCAGCTTCAGGTCGATGAATCAGGCAATCACCAAATACAATAGAGAGTTTGCCGGCCAGGTGACTCCTGCCGGACAGGAACTTGTAAGCAACAATTTGTTCTCATCAACACAACTGGCGCAGATCGGTGCGGTTGCTCCCGTGGTGAGTCCAGTTCCAGCGGATCAGTTGCTATTTCCGTGGACGAAAGATTTGGACGTAAAGCTGGCGTGGTCACACCGGTTCCGGGAACGATTCACCGTCGAGCCCAGCGTTAGTTTCTACAACGTCTTCAACTTCTCGAATTTCGATCAGCCTCCAGCTGTGACCAGTCCGTGGCTCACCGCTGGAAGCGGCGCAGTGAACAGCACACATAGCACTTTGCAGCCTGGCGAAAGAGGTATCGAGAGTGACGTGTTTCGCACGGGCGTCGGCACCGGCGTGTTTGGAATGGCTTCGCCCCGGGTCGCGGAATTCGCGCTGAAAGTTACCTTCTAGCGAAGCGCAAGTCCGCGGCAAAATATTTTGTGTACAATGCCTGCATGCCGTTCCGCGCTCCGCAAGGGAATCCCAATGCCGCCAAGCGCAGCCGCACACCTCCTCCGGAAGACACCTTTGAAGAGGCTGCCTTCCTGAAAGCGCTCGGGGAAAAGCAGAAGTCAGTCTCGGTCAAGCTAATGGACGGCCAGATCGTTCACGGGTGGATCGAGTATTACGATAAAAACATGGTGCGGTTGACGCGCGAGGGCGCGCCGAATCTATTCATTTTCAAGCACGAGATCATGTATATCGCGGAAGATGGCGGGAAGAGGAAGTAAGTCCGCGTCGAAACGCGGTGTTAGATCTTGGGCGTTTGGTTTTAGGCTTTGCACGCGACGCTTTCTTGAACCTAGCGATAGATTCGTCCCAAGACGAATAACCCATGCGTAAGCCATACCCAATACCCGAGACCAAACCGTTCCCAACGCCTAATACCTAATGCCCAAGACCTTAACCGTGGCCAAGACTCCTAACGACAGTTTCCTTCCCGCCATGAAGGCCATCGCTCGTGAGGCGGGCGCGTTGCTTCTGCAGTACTTCCATCAGGGGCTGAAGATTGAGTACAAAGGCGACGCCGATCTGGTGACCGCTGCGGACCGCGCTTCCGAGACGCTGATTCGCCAGCGCATTGCTAAGCAATTTCCCTCGCATGACGTCCTGGGCGAAGAGCAGGGGCTGAACAATCTGGGTAGCGACTACCGCTGGTATGTCGACCCACTCGACGGCACAACGAATTTTGCCCATGGGTATCCGGTCTTCTGTGTCTCGCTAGCGCTGGAGCATCAGGCGGTTCAAGAACGTTTGTCGGGGCAGCGGGGACAGCGGATCGCCGGAGTTGTTTACGATCCGACTCGCGACGAATTATTTGCGGCCGAGCAGGGAAGAGGCGCGCATCTCAATGGCAAGCCGATTCACGTATCCAAGGTGGCGCAGCTGAAGGAGTGCTTAGTGGCCACGGGTTTTCCCAGCCACAAGCGGCACAAGAATCCAAATATTTACTTCTATCACCAGATCACGCTGCGCACCCACGGCGTGCGGCGCGCGGGATCGGCGGCGCTCGATCTGTGCAACGTGGCCTGCGGGCGCTTCGATGGATTCTGGGAATTTAATCTCAACCCTTGGGATACTGCCGCAGGCGTTCTTATCGTGGAGGAAGCGGGCGGCAAGGTCAGCCGCTTCGACGGATCTCCGTTTGAACTGGACAGCCGCGAGACGTTGGCGACGAACGGACTGGTGCACGACGCGCTAGTGCAGGAATTCCAGGACATCTTCGCGGGACGAGGACTCATGCCCTTGCCTGAGCCAAGCGAATACAAGCGGTAAAGTACCCGCCGCCGTCTCGGCTAATGGTTAGGCACAGACGCGCTCAAGCCCGCAGGCAACACGCCCCCACGACAGCCGGCAGGATGCCGGCGCTACTTGGCTTCGGCTACGGCGCTGGTGCGCCCGCGGTACAATATTCTTGAGGATGCTGGCCGCTCTCTGCAGTCTCTAAATTGGAAACTTCAGGTTCACGTGATCAACTCTCTTCTGGAACGCAAGATCGAAAAGAGGCCGGACAAGGTCCGCTTGCAGGGACGCATTCTTTTTCTTACCGAAGATCCTGAACTCATCCGGCGGCAGCTTGCGGGCGAAGACCTGCCCTGGGATACGACGCATCCCGCCAACAATCCAAAACTGCGCGACGACATTTCGACCGACGAGATCACTCCGGCGCATTATTGCTTCTATTTTGATGAGACGCTGGGCGAGATTCCTTATCTCGGGTTGAAATGCGGCAGCGTGACGCCGATCGCGCGCGGCGATGTGAAGCGCGGGGGATTCGTATGCGCTGTGAGCGGCAAGCGGCGAGGCAAGGGGTCGAGCCGCGAGCAGTCTCCTTACGCGGAGATGTGCGCCGGCATTCGCGTGGTGATCGCCGAGAATATCGAACGAATCTACAAGCAGAATTGCCAGAACTTGGGGCTGCTGACCTCGACGAACTTTTCTCTGATCGACCGGATTCGTGGTGGGGAACAGATTGCGTTGAGCGAATTTACGGCGGGCGAGGACGAGATTACCCGGCAGGTGATCGAGTATGGCGGGCTGTTTCCATTTAATGTGGCGCGCATGCAGGGGAAAGTATTCTTGCCTGCCATCGCAGAAGCGGGCAGGAGTGCCCGCTCCACACGGGCAATGACCCTGGCCGAGAAAATCTTTGCGCGGCACATGATTCAATCCCCGGACCATGTGGGGACGGGCGCATTCGCCCGTCCAGTCGAACGCAATTCGCCGACTGCTGTCGGCGTGCCATCGGTTAAGCCCGGCGACACCGGATTTGCGCGGGCCGATCTGCGCTTCAGCCACGAATACGTCACGCCCATGGCGGCGATTTTCTTCGAGCGTTACGTCGGGAAGGACGCAAAAGTCAACGACCCCACCACCATCATCTTTTTCCGCGATCACCTGACGTTTCTCGACGAGGTAATTTCCGAGGAAAAGAAAAAACTGGGCTTGCTCGATCTCGCGACCCAACTCAAACTGAAGCAGCAGGAATTTGCCAAAAAGCAAGGCATCCGCCTGCACGGCGAACTGACTGATCGCAAGGGCTCGGAAGGCATTTGCCATTCGATCGTGCTGGAAAGCTATGCGCTGCCGGGGCAGTTGAATATTGGCTCCGACTCACATACGCCGCACGTGGGCGCCATTGGCTGCGTGGCCTTCGGCATCGGCACCACTGATGTTTTCAATTCGTGGATCACGAAAGATGTGCGGGTGAAGGTTCCCGAGTCCGTGAGAATCGTGATTCGAGGCAAGAAACATCCGAACGTCACCGCTAAAGATTTCATCTTGAAAATTCTGAGCTTGGATTACGTGCGCAGCGGCAAGGCGCTCGCCAAAGTGATGGAGTATGCGGGCGAGGCGATTGAGCAGTTAAGCGTCGACGAGCGCGCCACCATGACGAACATGGCGGCTGAAATTGGGGGCTTCACGGGCATCGTCGCGCCTGACAAGAAGGCAGTCGATTTCCTGGTCGAGCGCCGCGGCATGGATCGCAAGAAGGCTCAGGCGATGATCGAAGGCTTGTACAGCGATCCCGGCGCGCAGTACGCGCACGTGATCGAACTGGATGCTGCCGAGATTACGCCTATGGTGGCCACGCCGGGCGATCCGGGAAACGGGAAATATGTGCGCGAGTTGAACACAACCGTACCAGTGGAGATTGCCTATGGCGGCACATGCACCGCCGGCAAAAACGAAGACATGGATATGTATGCAGCTGTGCTCGCCGATGCTCTCAAGCAGGGCAAGCGCGTGGCTGATTCGGTAAAATTCTACATTCAATTCGGGTCACAGGAGACGCGCGAATACTGCCTGCGCAAAGGATACATCGACATCTTTCAAAAAGCCGGAGCGCGAGTTATTGAGCCCAGCTGCGGGGCGTGCATCAACGCTGGGCCCGGAGTTTCGACTCGTCCCGACCAGATCGTGATCAGCGCGCAAAACCGCAACTTCCCCGGCCGCAGCGGTCCAGGACAGATGTATCTCGCTTCGCCGCTGACGGTCGCCGCCAGCGCGGTAGCGGGCTACATTGTGGAATACGAGCCTAGCGAGAAGCGAGAATTAGTCGGCGCATAGCCTCCCATCTGATCGCAGAATTTCCTTCGCGTCGCGCCTCGCCGGCACCGCCACTTAAATCCCGTAAGTGGCTGATTTCAGCCGGGATGGCTGAAATCAGCCACCCCGCAAATAGCAACTTTTCTCCCCTTTCTGCGTTCCAATAAGTAGAGACAGTGGCCACTGGATGAGAGCTTCAAAAGCCACTAGGTCTCGGAAGGTTTTCAGATCCGTTCAGGCTTTTGGCGGGGCTGGAGCCGAGGGGGTTTATATGCGTTACCTGAAATATGTTGCGCTGCTGGCAGTTCTGATGATGCCACTGGCCTATTCTCAGGCCCAAGTGCGCGTCGGGATCGGAGTCGGCGTAGGGCCAGCCTATGTAGCTGGGCCGCCAGTCTGTGAATGGGGATACTACGATTACTATCCCTACGCTTGTGCGCCTTATGGATACTATGGTCCCGATTATTTTGTGGATGGAGTGTTTGTCGGCGTCGGTCCGTGGTACCACTGGGGGCACCCCGCCTGGTTCTGGAATCGCGGCTACTACGGTCGTGGCGGTTGGGGTTACGGGCACGGTTACGTCCGCGGTTATGACCGGGGCTATGCTCGCGGCTACGTAGGTGGGCATGCATATGCTGGTGGGCATGCATACGGGGGTGGTGGCTATCACGGCACGGCTGGTTTCCGTGGCAATGGTTTCCACGGTGGAGGCGGAGGCGGCTTCCATGGTGGAGGCGGCTTCCACGGCGGCGGGCACGGAGGCGGACGCCGGTAACTGAGAGTTCGCTAAGAACAGAACGGCTGGCAGCATGGTGCTGCCAGCCGTTTTATTTTGAATTGGTGACGAAGGTTTTCGAGGTCTGAGGTTTCGACCTATGGATTTTGTGCCGCTGAGGCTCGTGGTTTTTGAAGTTCCTTCACAGATGGAAAAGAACTGGGAGTCACCAGCGTGCGCTGGGGCGGTTGCGAACCAGCCTTCATCGCTCCGGCCAGCAAGTGCATGGCGTCTCCGACCAGTGGCGGAGAAATCACCGTGGCCGCCAGCCGACCTTGGCGAACCCATTCCTGACCGGAACGGGGAACACCGTCACATCCCGTAAGAGGCAGCCGAAGCCAGGCGTCGCGCTCGCGGGTATCGCCCAGTTCTTCAAAGGCGCGTCGGGCACCAATCGCCATGTCATCGTTCTGGCAGGCAATCATGCTGACATTGAGCTGCCGCGACGTACTCAACGACAACCAGGACTTCACCGCATGATATCCACTGTTCTGCGTCCAGTCGCCCTTCAGTGTCTTTATGTTCACTCTGGGCGGTTTCGTTGCGAGCATGCCCTTGGTGCGAAGTTTTGTCACGTCGCGGACCGATGGGCCTTCCAGATAGAGAACGCATCCCTCTTCGCCGAGGAAGGCAGCGATTTGCTGGCCCTGAATCTTGCCGATCGTTTCGTGGTCTGACACGACTGCAAACACTGGGACCAGGGCATGCTGACGAAGTTGCGGAATGTAGTCCACATCGCTATTGATAATCGCCCAGGCGATGCCGGCACTAACCGCCGCTTTCGCGATCTGGGGCATCCCCGTACCTACGGGTTCGGCCAATATGGCGTCGGGTCGCCGGGATGGATTTTGGATGTAGGACAGAATCTGTTGCGTCTGCTGCACGGCGTCGTTGCCGGAATAGATGATCTGAACGCTGGCCCCAATTTTCTGAGCGGCTGCCTGGGCCGACGCCGCCTGTTCCAGCTGAAAATCGTTGTCCTCTGTAATGAGAGATACTAAAACGTTGAGCCTGGTCATGGACTGGGGTCGCGACGCCTGTGGTTCATTAACTCATTCTAAAATTTGGATTCCAAATTACTTCCGTAATGGCCCAACGAGCCTCCGTCGCAATTGACGCCTCCGCAGCCTGCCCGGTAATCTGAAAGTACTTAATCAAGGGTCAGGAATATCCCATGGCAGTCAGTTCCATCCAACTTGGACAAGTGTGGCGAAGCGACGCTGACGGCCAGGACTATCTGGTCACCAAGGTCTACAACGAAGTGTTTTCGCAATACGCGATGCTGCGTCCGGCGGGAATTACGGCTCCTGACGCGCCTACAGTCCGGGTGAAGGTCACCAAGAGTCCGGAGGGTGCCACTCTTCCCGGCTACGCGTTTACCCAGGAAGGATCGTTCTAGCCGCGCGTCTGCTGCGCTTGAATTATCCGATACACTTGAAGTTCTCGCTTTCACTGGCAACTGATCACCGGCGGCTGGCAACCCTTCGTTTTCATGACTGAAAAAATTCTCGGAGTCGTGTTCGTATTCATCAGCAAGGTCATCGCCGCGACCGGTTATACCGGCGTCGCTTTTCTCATGGCAATTGAGTCTGCCTGCATCCCGCTTCCTTCCGAATTGATCATGCCCTTCGGCGGATATCTCGCCTACCAGGGTAAATTCCACCTGTTTTGGCTGGCGACGGCGGGAGCCATCGGCTGCAATCTCGGTTCGCTGGTGGCCTACGAGATCGGAAGCTACGGAGGCCGCCCGCTGGTCGAACGCTATGGCCGCTGGATTCTGATGGGACGCCGCGAACTCGACTGGGCCGATCGTTTCTTCGCGCGCTGGGGATATCTTGCGGTATTCGTTGGCCGCCTGCTGCCGGTAATCCGAACGTTCATCGCCCTGCCTGCTGGAGTCGCGCGCATGCCCCGCCTGCGCTTTCACATTTATACATTTCTGGGATCATGGCCGTGGTGTCTCGCCTTAGCTTGGTTCGGCATGAAGCTGGGCGAGAACTGGCGCGACCTGGGAAAATATCTCCACAAGTTCGACGTGGTGATCGGCGTAGCGCTGCTGGCAGCGTTGGCTTGGTTTGTGTGGAGTCACTGGCAGAACCGGATCAGCTCTGAGCCGTCAGCGGTCAGCCGTCAATAAATCCAGATGCTTCAAGAACCTGTTTGTGGCCTCGCCAACTGCGATGCTACAACCTGCCACCTGCCGCCACGCTTCATAACGACGTCGAGATAGATATACCGAACGGGTGCTTGCGTTCCGCCTCGCTCGACTAAGTCTTCCTCCGATCCGTGCACGATGGCTACATCGTCCCGCAAGTATCGGACGCGGCGTCCCGTCGATACCATCGATACAAATCGAATCTTTCCTGATGTGAGATTTCCGATCACACCAGCCTTGGTCGTAACCTTGCCAGACTCATCGTACTGCTCGTAGTCGTCAGCGAAAATGCGCGACAGTTCCGCAACGTCGACCGCTATCAGCGCCCGGTCGGCGTCTTCAAAAAGCTTCAAGATCTCTTGCTCGTCATTCAACTGTAATCCCCGCCTTCTCGCGAAAAAACCGCGCTGTCATTCTGAGCGAAGTGGCAGCGTCTAAAGTGAACGGCCACGCAGTCGAAGAATCCCTACTGCCGCTGGAGCATCTATCTCAAGCCTATTGATGCTAGCCGCACATTGGTGTACAAGCAAAACCCAGGAGGACCTCAGCCCATGCGCCGCCTTCTTGTCGCCCTACTCTTCATCGCGATCTCCGTGCCTGCCGCTATCGCCCAGGCCGCACCCGCCGATCGGCCATTCGTGGTCGAGTACTACTACAAAACCAAGTGGGGGCACGCGGAAGAATTCTTGAAGCTGTTCAAGAAGAACCATTATCCCGTGCTGAAGAAGGAAGCCGAGATGGGCCGCATCAACAAAGTCTGGATGGACCAGCCGCGCTATCACACCACCGAAGACGGCCGCTGGGATTTTCGCGTGACCATCGTCTTCAAAAACGCGACCGTCGCGAACGAGCCCTTTGACGAAGCTGCCCTGCAGAAGCAGATGTATCCCGACCAGGATACGTTCCAGCGCGAAGAGCAGCGCCGTTTCGAAATCCTGGACGCGCACTGGGATTTGCCAGTGAAAACGGTTGACCTGGACGGTAAACCCTGAAAACTCTTGTTAGGGGGCTCCTCTGTGTTGCTCAGTGCCCTCTTGTGGTTAAGGCCTTCAAGAAATTAGCGCCAAAGACCGGGAATCGTGGCAGAATAGGCTTAAGCAGGCTGCCCGTTCGCACCCGTAACTGTGCAGGAGGTCGTCATGCTGGCTACAAGATACCGGCGGAATCCCTACTTTCACTTTCACCCACAGCACTCGCTTTTCTCCTTGCTCGGCGCATTGATTTTGTTTGCGCTGTTGGTATGGTTTCTAGCAATCCCGGCACGCTAACCGTGGAACGAAGATTCTGCTGTGTAAGACGGACACTTTGTCCGCCGCCAATGAATTTGATTTGCATCGCGGCGTGGCGAAACGGAACTTCCGTCGAAAGCAATCGCCCGCAGAGTTCGCCAAGATAAAAATCAGAAGAGCGCGTGGAAAACAAGCTCGCTCTTTTCTCCGCGTTCTTTGCGCTTTAGTCGCCCTCTCTGCGGTAAGAGGCTTTGGTTTTCTCCCTGCCATTTCATTCGATCCGCAATCCGATGCGCAAACTTCGCGAAAGATGTTAAACCTTGGCAACAAGGTCGAAGGAAATCATTTATCGCGCCAATCAAAATTTGGAATTAGACATAATTTTTACGGGATCGATAATGTAATGCATGGAAACCTTTTTATCCGTTGAGGACTCACACGTAGATATACTCCACGAAATCACTGTCCGTCTGGGTAGGGCGGACGGATTTCATGATGTTCTGACTCGCGTTGTTGAATTCGCTTCAGCTCTGGTCAAGTGCGATTCCTGCCTCGTTTACATTCTCGAAGGCGATGAACTTGTTCTTCGCGCTTCCAAAAACCCTCATCCCGAGGTTGTCGACCGCTTGAAATTGCGCGTTGGACAGGGCATTACGGGCTGGGTGGCGGAGCACCGTGAGCCCGTCGCCATTCCTGAAGACGCGGCGCACGATCCACGCTTCCAGTTTTTTCACGAATTGCCGGAAGACAGCTACGAGGCATTTCTCTCGGTTCCCGTGATGTGCCGCGGCCGGGTTGTCGGTGTCATCAACCTGCAGCACCGTCAACACCACGTCTATCGCCGACGCGAGATTCGCATGATCTCTACTGTCGGATTTCTCGTAGGCGCGGAGATTGAACTGGCGCGTCTGGAAGAAGCCAACTCCACCCTCGCCGAGCAATTGCAGACCAGGAAGATTGTCGAACGCGCCAAAGGCATTCTGCAACGCGATCTCGGTCTGAACGAAGAGCAAGCCTATCTGGCGCTGCAACGTCAGAGCCGGCAAAAGCGCAAGCCCATGAAGGAAATTGCCGAGGCCATCGTGCTGAGTGACGACGTGAGAGGAAATTCGCAAACAACGTAATCCCGTTGGGCTACGGTCTGTTTGGGGCGGGCAGTCCCTTTGCTAGGCTCATACGGCTTTGCCCGCCGCTGTTGATTTTGTCGTGCACTCCCAATCCAGCGTCATGCCGGCGCGGGCAGTTGCACGGCGCTGGCGTAGCCGCCATGACGTTCGTAACTCTCTTGCGTTCATTTCCATAGCACTGGACAAACGTGCCCTGTTATGGTTTCGGGACGTTCGCCCCACGTGGGGATTGCGGCGGGCGTGTCACAAATGACGCGTACTTTCTGCTGTCTTCTGCTGGCCTTGGGCACGGTTGCAATGGCCGCCCAGCAGGCCGATCCACGCGAGAGCAAATTGATGGTCCTGGAGCACATGTGGAATGAGGCTCAGGTGAACCGCGATGCGTCTTCACTCGACGCCCTGGTTTCCAGCCGCTTTGTAAACACCGAATGGGATGGCGAACTCAGCAACAAGCAGAGATTCATCGCCGATATCAAAGATCCGCGATTCAGGGCCACGGCTCTGAATATCCAGGACGTCAAAATGAATTTCTTTGGCGATACCGCAGTGGTTACGGGAATCTATCATGCGCAGGGTACCTTTCAGGGCAAGCCATATGACCACCTCGGACGGTTTACCGATACATGGGTTTTCGAGATGGGTAAGTGGCAGTGCGTTGCCAGCCATACCAGCCTGCTAAAGAAGTAACCTGGCCCACACTTACATCTGTTCCTGTTTATAACTCCATAAATTCTTTTTATTCTGGAAATCCGCGTCGTGAGCGAGGGGCGGGTGATCTAATCAGGTCTTAGGCAGGAGGTGTTAAGTCTTTGGCATGGCCTCCAACCCTAAGACCCACACGCCCAAGACCTAACATCATGGACACTGCCTCCCGACCTCGTAGATGGAAAGTGTTGCTGGCCTTCGCGATTATCTATTTCGTCTGGGGCTCAACGTTCCTGGCGATCCGCGTTGGTGTGCGCGAGGTGCCCCCGTTCCTGCTGGCGGGCATGCGCTTCCTCGTTGCTGGAATCATTCTCTATGGCTGGATGCGCGCGCGAGGAACACCTTCGCCCTCGGCGCGCGAGTGGAGCGCGGCCTCTTTTCTCGCGGTGCTGATTTTTGTTCTCGACTACGGCTTGTTGTTCTGGGCCGAGATGCGAGTGCCGTCGGGCATCGCGGCGGTAATGATGGCGACGATCCCGGTTTTCATGGCGCTGGCCGAAATCCTCTTTTTGCGGACGCAACGGCTCACGTTGCGACTTGGGTTTGCGCTGCTGGTGGGAATTGCGGGTGTCGCGGTTCTGGTCTGGCACACCATAAGCCTCGGCGAGGCTCCGGTGGATACCGCTGGTGCCTGCGCGTTGATCGTGGCCTCGATCAGTTGGTCGGTGGCTGCTTCTCTGACTCGCAAGCTGCCGCTGCCGGCGGCGAAGGCGATGAGTTCTGGAGCGCAGATGCTCGCCGGTGGCGTCCTGCTCATGCTTGCTGCGGCGCTGCTGGGAGAGTTCCGCAGCTTTCACGCGCAGGCGGTGTCGCGCGGGGCGTGGCTCGCGTTGGCCTACTTGATTGTGGCGGGATCGATTGTCGCCTTCACGGCGTACGTCTGGCTGATCCACCACGAGTCCCCGACGAAGGTGGGAACGTATGCGTACGTGAACCCGGTGGTCGCGGTTCTGGTGGGGTATTTCTTCGGGGGAGAGGCAATTGGCCCGCGCACGATTGTAGGGACGGCGTTGGTGCTGGTGAGTGTGGTGGTGATCACAACCACACCGCGGAAGAGATCCGAGGTGGAACTGCAGCGGAGTACCCGCGGCCGGGGCGATCAGGATGAATCGAGGCTGTCTACGAGGTCAGATCGAGACGAACTTTCTCGTACTTGCGACGAAGCATAGTTAGAAAGTTGGCACCTGCTGATTATCTCCAAGGTCTTATTCTGAAATTACGATCGCGACCACGCTCTCGTTGAAGCATTCAGTGCGGCAATGCGTGGCGACAGAGAAGTTAGTATAACGTCTGAACCCGCAGAGCCGCGCGACGCGATCTGATCCGATCGCGGAAGTCCTACTTTGAAGGGCCGTCGATGTTGAGCCGGACTTCCGGCGTGGGCAGAGGCTTCTTCCGAAGCTGTACTTTCGGGCGGAGGCTTTCGAGCAATACAAGAAGAATTGTCGCAAACATATAGACGAAGGCAATGATCTCAAGGAGGCGGCCCCGTCGGGCTAGCACAAAGAGGGGTGCGATCAGAGGGCCCAGAAGAAACGAGCGCGGCGGTTTCATTTCCAGTCTTGCTTTGCACTTTGAGCAGATCAGTTCCCGCCAGGCAGACAGGTTCAAGAACGAGGGAGTGTCTACGTCGTGCATGCAAGCAGGACATATTGCCATTGGAGCGACGCCTTTTCGTCTAGTGCTCACTGTGCGGCCATCGTGACGGCATGTCAATGAAACGACTCGGGTCAATGCGCACCTTCGTAATCGCGCGGTAGAAGGTTATTTTTCGGATTTAGGGCTCATATTGAGCGATGGATGCCGGCTTTTGCGTCTTCTACCTGACTGAGGCTGTGAGCATTATCATTTTACCGAGCTATTTGCTCAGGAGTCTTTAGAGTTGCGCCTTAAAAAACCGCCTTAGGGATCCCGTCCGATCTCCACCCTCCCGGGCAGGCCGGAAGTAAATCTTTCTCGGGGCAGGCAATTCCTACAGGGGCTAAAAGGCAGCGATCGTTTGTTTTGAACGGCTTGCGGGACGGCATCCGGTTTGCTTAGTAAGGCACAGACGAAGTGGCGCGCAACGGGGTGCTTCAGAGAATAACTTCGGCCAGAGGTTTTCTGTGAGCACCCCTTGCTT
>CALFMO010000016.1 GCA_937879855.1 uncultured Acidobacteriaceae bacterium
ACCCCAGAATTCCCTTGACTCCGACCGGCCTTCTCATGGAAGGCGATTGCACTCAAGTTCCCCGAGAAGGGAAGAGAGTTAAACAGGGTATGTCGCAAATTTACGAGCGCCCAGAACACCGCTCATCCAAGTGTTAGACGTCTTCAGGCTTCAGGAGCTACAAGGGACGAGAATCCTCGCCTGCGCCGCGCCATGCCAGCTTGCTCCGCGATTGCGGCTCGGCTGGCAATCGGTGGAAAAGTGATTCCCCAAAAGTTATTCGCCACGTCATCCTGTTCAACAAATTCGACTGCATAGACGGAAGCTCGTTGGGAAGCCGTCAACTGCGAGACCACTCGGGCAGAAACCTGAGTTCCACGTGCGTTTCGCATCATCACAGTGGAACCAACTAACAACTCGCGCGGTAGTTGGACCGCTGCTCCATGCCTGTTCAGGTTCGTCGCTTGAGCGGGCATGGTGAAAGGGCACTTTTGACGATCGTGACCTGACAATCCAACTGGAGTATTGAGTGCAATCCGTCTGCTGCGGCGTTTTGCAATCTGGGCGCGAGTGGTCGCAGGGTTCGACATTGGTCTTTCGAGGTGTCCTTTCGGGGTGTTCTGGCCCTTACCGTGTTTGTGGTGATTTCGAGAGGGTAGAATGAAGCGGCAGTGGACACAATGTACATAAGTCATCGAAGATCAGGTTACCGACGGACGGCCTGCCCGACCGCATAACCTGTTGACAAATTGTTGGGACTGATGTCGAGATCAAAAAAATGTTGATGCACATATCCCGCCTTTCGAGCGAAGCATTCAGGAAAACCTCCCGTTTATAATCTCCCTTCCATCGAAAGGACTCCTTTGGGACTCGACGACGAAATTTATAAGCTGCGGCGCGAAAAACTGAAGCAGATTGAAGCGCTCGGCCAGCCCGCGTACCGCAACAAGTATGAATTCACCCATACGGTGGAGCAGATCCTGGCGAACTACACCGCGAAGACCGCCGAGGAGTTGGACAGAGACCGCGTCAACGTGCGCGTTGCCGGGCGCATCATGGCCATCCGCCTGATGGGCAAGGCGGGATTCGCTCACCTGCAGCAGGATGGCAAGAAGCTGCAGATTTACGTCAAGAAAGATGCTGTCGGCGACAAGGGCTTCGAGCTCTACAAGCTGCTCGACCTGGGCGACCACATCGGCGTCAGCGGATATTTATTTCGCACCCGCACCGGCGAACTGACGGTGCACGTGGAAGAGATCACCTTTCTCAGCAAAGACCTGCTGCCCCTGCCCGAGAAGTGGCACGGGCTCACCGACGTGGAACTGCGCTACCGCCAGCGCTACGTCGATCTGGTGATGAATCCCGAGGTGCGCGAAGTTTTTCTGAAGCGTACCAAACTCGTGCAGTCGATGCGGCGCACGCTCGATGCGCACGGCTTCATCGAAGTCGAGACGCCGATGATGCAGCCCATCGCCGGCGGAGCCGTGGCGCGGCCATTCGTCACCCATCACAACACGCTCGACATGGACCTTTATCTGCGCATCGCGCCGGAACTTTATTTGAAGCGCCTGGTGGTGGGCGGCCTCGATCGCGTCTATGAGATCAATCGCAACTTCCGCAATGAAGGCCTGGGATGGCGCTGGAATCCCGAGTTCACGATGCTGGAGTTTTATCAGGCCTATACCGACTACCAGGGCGTGATGGATCTAACGCAGGAATTGATCACCCAGGCAGCGAAAGATGTGACCGGCGGAACAAAAACGAAGTGGGGTGATGGCGAAATCGATTGGGGCAACTGGCAGCGTCTAACCATGCGCGAGGCCATCATTCATTATTGGCCGGAAAGGGCAGGCGCCAAGCCGGAGATGCCCGAGTTCGCCAGCGGAGAACGCGTGAGGAATCTGGTGCAGCGTTTCAACGCTGGGCATTCACACATGGCCTACGATCCAAATGAGCCCGTGGGCAGGACAATCGCCGCTCTGTTCGAAGCGGTCGCCGAAGAACATCTCACGCAGCCCACGATCATCTACGAATTTCCCACGGCCGTCTCGCCGCTTTCCAAGCAGAAGCCCGACGAGCCCGAATGGACCGAGCGCTGGGAAATTTTTGTGGGCGGGATGGAAATTTCCAACGGTTTCAGCGAACTCAACGATCCCGAAGACCAGCGCCGCCGGTTCGAAGCCCAATTAGCGGAACGCGAGCGCGGCGACGAAGAAGCCCACCAGATGGATGAAGACTACATCCGCGCGCTCTCCTACGGCATGCCCCCGGCCGGTGGCGTGGGCGTCGGTGTCGACCGGTTGTGCATGCTGTTAACCGACTCGCACACCATTCGCGACGTCATCCTGTTCCCCCTCCTGCGCATCGTCGCAGACCAAGTAACCGTGCGTGATGGCGTGTGAATCGACTTGTGAAAGTGCCAGCAAGTTTCGCACGTATCTTCGGGCGAGGTGGAATCAACCACTTCGCCCAATTCACTTACAGGTGAACTCCTCGTGATATCCTTCCGCCTTCTGCCTGCAAAGCGCCCATCGTGAAAGGCGACTTTGTTTTGCAGACGGACCCATCGGAGGCATGTGTGACATTCTCGCGCCGTGAGTTTGTGAAGACGTCCGTGTTGGGAGCAGTTGCCGCTGGAGTAGGAGCGCAGTCCCGAGGGCTTGCTGACAACAGCCAAGGCCACGCGTCTCAATCGGATTCGCCCAAACGGCCGATCATCGTCTGCGCAAACAACGGCTTCGCCTATGTGGAGGCGGCGTATGCCTTCCTCAAGGGCGGCGGCGACACGCTCGATGCCGGCGTTCGAGTGGTGAAAGGACCGGAGGACGATCCTAACGACGATTCGGTCGGCCTCGGCGGTTTGCCGAATGAGGAATGCGTTGTGGAACTAGACGCCTGCTGCATGCACGGGCCCACGCGTCGCGCGGGATCGGTTGGGGGCGTGCGCAATATCAAAAATGTCTCGATGGTCGCGAAAGCGGTGATGGAGCACACCGGGCACGTGATGCTGGTGGGCGAAGGCGCGGAACGATTTGCTGTGGCGATGGGCTTTCCACGTGAGAACCTGCTGACCGAGCATTCGCGCAAGATCTGGCTGTTGTGGAAGGAAACGAATTCCGATCGCGACTGGTGGGGACCGGGGATGGCCGATCCGCACTGGCGCGCCCCCGTGTTGGAATCGGCGCCGCAGGCAGAGGTTTGGCGCGAGCGGATTCACCGATTGCAGCAGCGTGCTGCCGATCTCGGAATTGAACCTAAGTTTCAATGGGCAGCAGTGCGGAAGGTGCTGTTTCCGCCGACGGGCACGATTCACTGCTCAGTGCTGAATGAGAAAGGCGAGATGTCGGGTATCACCACGACCAGCGGGCTGGCGTTCAAACTGCCCGGCCGTTGCGGCGATTCGCCAATCATCGGCGCAGGTTGCTACACCGACCAGGACGCAGGATCCGCGGGGGCGACCGGCTCAGGAGAAGAGAACATCAAGGTCGCGGGTGCTCACACGATTGTGGAGAACATGCGCCATGGCATGTCGCCGCAGGAAGCGGGCATGGATGCGCTGAAACGCATCGTGCGCAACTACAACGGTGACATGAACAAGCTGCGCTTCATGGATATGACGTATTACATCTTGCGCAAAGATGGCGCGTATGCCGGCGTGTGCCTGTGGGAAGGATATTCCGCGGGCCATCCGCACAAGTTCGCAGTGCATGATGGGACGCTGCGGTCGGAGGTTGCTACTCCGCTGCTCAAGGGGTACTCGCAGGAATGGCCGCCGATGCCCGTTGTTCCGGAGGAGTTGAAGAAGGATTCGGTGTATTACAAATAGTGAAAGTAGCGCCGCCGTCCCCGGCGGCTGTCCGGCGGGCTCCCCGGCCACCGCGAGGGCAGGATGCCGGCGCTACGAGAATCGGACCTTCAAATCCGGCCCCTTCTCCAGGTGAATGCTCTCCACGAAACGCACCTTCCCCGTGCGTAACGTCAGGACCACGGAGGAGGTACGTGTGCCTTCGCCGAAGAAGCGGACCCCCTTCATCAGTGCACCTTCGGTGACGCCGGTTGCGGCGAAGATAAGCTGTTTGCCGGGAGCGAGGTCTTCGGCCTTGTAAACGCGGTTCTTGTCTTTGATGCCCATGCGTTCCAGGCGCTCTTCCTGATCGGGCTTCACGACCAGGCGGCCGAGCATGTATCCGTTGAGGCAGCGGATGGCGGCGGCAGTGATCACGCCTTCAGGTGCGCCGCCTGATCCCATGACCGCGTGCACGCCGGTGCCGATGACCGCCGCGGCGATTCCCGCGGAGAGGTCGCCGTCGCCGATCAGGCGAATGCGCGCGCCCGCAGCGCGAATGTCTGCAATCAGTTGCTCGTGGCGTGGGCGGTCGAGCACGATCACGACCAGGTCTTCCACATCGCGTTCCAGTCGCTTGGCGATGTTCTTCAGATTGTCAGCGACGGGCGCATCCAGTTCGACTGCATCCTTGCAGGAGGGGCCGACAACGATTTTTTCCATGTAGCAGTCCGGCGCATGGAGCAGACCGCCGCGCTCGGAGGCGGCAAGCACGGTAATGGCTCCGGGCGCGCCCGTGGCGCAGAGATTCGTGCCTTCGAGGGGATCGACGGCGATGTCGACTTCAGGGACCTCGGTGCCGTCGGGAAACTCGGCGCCGACTTTTTCGCCGATGTAGAGCATGGGCGCCTCGTCACGTTCGCCCTCGCCGATGACAATAGTGCCGCGCATGGGAATGCTGTCCATGGTTCGACGCATGGCCTCGGTGGCGACCTGATCGCTGAGTTTGCGTTCGCCTTGTCCCATGGTGCGAGCCGAAGCGATGGCGGCAACTTCCACAACGCGCAGAAATCGCGACGCCAGGTCACTCTCAATGTTTTCTCCGTAGATGCGGGCCTTGCCTTCTGGACGAGTCTGCGTAGCCATGGGATCCCCTCGTGCGCTTATGATGCGGCGGTAGCGTGCCGGGTTGAGACTATAGCGCAAGCGATGCGACATTGGAAACATGCCATGAGCAGTATCGATTTTGTTCGTCGAGTTAGAAGGCTCGGGTTGATTTGTCGTGGTATTCTCTCTATCCCCGAGTGGTAAGCGAGACGTATTTGCAACTTCATTCAAGAGCGTCATTCGGAGCTTAGACCATGCCTGAACGTGCGCTGACTTTCCTGTGCATCACGACTTACGAGAAGGGCCAGGAATTCATGCGCGAGTGCAAGCGCCAGGGCTGCCGCGTGCTCTTGTTGACGGCTGAAAAATTGCGTGATGCCGACTGGCCGCGCGAAAGTCTGGACGATACTTTTTACCTTCCCGCGGAGATTGCCCTCGCCGACATCGTGCAGGCGGTGACGCATCTCGCGCGGTCACACAAACTGGATCGGATCGTTGCGCTCGACGAATACGACATGGAGACCGCGGCCACCCTGCGCGAACATCTGCGTATTCCGGGGATGGGACTGACGACCATGCGCTACTTCCGCGACAAGCTTGCAATGCGCATGCGAGCGCTTGATCGCAATATGCGCGTGCCTGATTTTGTTCCGGTGGTCAATCATCAAGACATTCGCTATTACCTGGAACATGTGCCGGGGCCGTGGGTGCTAAAGCCGCGGCAGGAAGCATCGGCAATCGGCATCAAGAAGATCCATGCGGCGGAGGAATTGTGGCCTTTGCTCGAACAACTGGGCGACAAGCAATCCTCGTTTCTACTGGAAAAGTTTCTGCCCGGCGACGTCTATCACGTGGACTCGGTGGTGTCGGAGGCGGAAGTTTTTTTCGCCAATGTCAGCAAGTACGGCAAGCCTCCCATGAACGTAGCTCAGGGCGGCGGAATCTTTACGACCTTTACCGTACCTCGAGGAAGCGAAGATGACTCCGGGCTGCGGGCAATCAACCACGACTTGCTTGCCGCGCTGGGACTGCTGCGCGGAGTGGCGCATGCGGAGTTCATTCGGGCGCACTCTGATGGAAACTTTTACTTTCTGGAATGCGCGGCGCGGGTGGGCGGAGCGTACATCAACGAGATGGTCGAAGCCGCAACGGGAATCAATCTGTGGCGGGAGTGGGCGCGCATCGAAATCTCCGGCGGGGACGGCAGCTACAAATTGCCAGTGGTGCGGGAAGAATATGCCGGCGTGATTCTTTCACTCGCGCGGCAGGAAGATCCGGACACGTCGGCGTACAACGATCCGGAGGTGCACCTGCGGATTACGCGGCATCATCACGCGGGGCTGGTGCTGCGATCGGCTGATCCGCAGCGCATTCCAACGTTGCTCGATGATTACGCACGGCGCTTCGCAGAAGACTTTCTGGCAGTGGAACCGCCGCGAGACAAACCGACAGCCTAGCCGCAAAAAGCCTTTGACCGCAGAGTGCGCTGAGAAATGCCGCAGAGGACGCGAAGAAAAGCTGCAAAATGTTTTTCTCTGCGTTCTCTGCGGCTTCTCTCTGTGATCTTTGCGGTCAAAGGCTTTGTCGGAGTCTTTCGAGTCCACTTTTAGTTCCGATACGAGGTAAGCCTCCTTGATCTTTCCCGACACAGTGAAGACTTCCTTCTGCTAACATCTGCGAATGAGCACAACGACCAGTCAACCTCCTACGCCTGCGGAGCGCCCTGCGCCTGAGCGACCGGAGCGCAAAGAGCCAACTTATCTTTTCACCGAGAAATATGTGGCCGACAAGAGCGAGACGGCGCGCCGATTCATCGAAACCCGGGCGCGGCTGAACACGAATGTCGATAAGGCCAACAATTTTCTGGTGAAGCGTTTTTACAACATCGACCACAACACCTACCTCGAAGGAGCGCTCCCGGCCAAGACGAAAGAGTTGATGGGACTGGTGGCCTCGGCGTGCCTGCGGTGCGACGATTGCATTTTCTATCACGCGATCCAGGCTTACCGACTGGGCGTGACCCGCGCCGAACAGGAAGAGTCGCTGAATGTGGCGTTGGTCGTAGGAGGAAGCATCGTGGTCCCGCACCTGCGCCGGGCATATGAGTTGCTGGACGAGATATACGGGTGAGGCGTTAGTTCTGCCGCGGAAGAATTGAAGTCAGCAAAGTCACCGAGATCAGCGCAAGTCCACCCGCAAGTTCGAGACGTTGAGGCCCTCGCAAAATTGCCCAAAGCGCGTCTGGAGGCCAAAAGATGCTAGCCTCGCGCAGCGCGTCCAGGCAGGCAAGAACGCCTGAGAGAAAGCCCACTGCAGTCGCAACCCGTCGTTTTTTTTCTGGAGTCATCGTCGGCTATAAGATGGAAACACATTCCGGCGCGATGTTCGGCGATGCCTTGGCGAAGAATACCAACATCCTCGGGCGTTTTGACGGAATGGATCCCTCATCCCTAAAAGAATATTTCCGGGGACACCTTAAAGCGCCGGCTCAACTTGCGGATGTGCTCGGCATTTAGTCTGCGTTTTCCGCTCAGTACCTCCGACGCGATGCTGGGTGTCCCGAAAACGTCCAGAAGATCTTTCTGTTTCAGATTGTTCGCCAGCATCAGTTCGTTCAGAACATCTATGGGGCTGGAAGGCTGGAGCGCGTAGTGGCGCTCTTCGAAATCTTCAATGAGCAGCGTAAGCAGTTCCGCCATGCGCCGCTCGGCGGCACTCATGCGGCCGCCCTTGCGGTCCAGTTCTTCGAGCATGGCGATGTGACGCTCGTTCTCCGCCTCGCTTCGAATGACAGAGGGCAAAGTACTACTTAACAGGGAAGCGTATTCAGATCGGACTGCTGTCGCGCTCATTGTTTCCAGCCTCCTCGGTCATATTCGGCATGGGTCAAAACATGGCGAATATAGACGCGACCAAACAAGCAGTTGATCTCCGCGATGAGTCGGTATTGGTTTCCTTTGATATTGAAAACTGTCCACTTCCCAACGACATCAGCGTTCGAAAAAGTCTTTCGAACGTCGACAAGACTCTTCCATGTTGCTTTCTTCGTGATACGAAACCAGACATCGAGACGTCCTTCGAGATCAGCATGTCGAGAAGAGGCCTCTTTAAGCTTCTTGCGGCTGATTACGTGCATGCCTTCAGATCAAACTTGTTTTGTTTTCGGTGCACCCTGTCTAAGTTCCCATTATGCGAATATTGTACTTCGCAAAATGCGAAGTGGTCAAGCGGGATGATTATTTCCCTGGAAGAGACAAACGCCTTAGAACGCGTCAACCCCTGTGATGCTCTGCCCGATGATCAGCGAGTGCACATCGTGGGTGCCTTCGTAAGTCTTTACTGACTCCAGGTTCATCATGTGGCGCATGATGGGATAGTCGTCGGCAACGCCGTTGGCGCCGAGAATGTCGCGCGAAAGGCGGGCGCACTCCAGAGCCATCCAAACATTGTTCCGTTTTGCCATGGAAATGTGCTGCGGCTCAACTTTGCCCGCATCTTTCAGGCGACCGACCTGCAACACCAGCAACTGCCCTTTGGTGATTTCGCTGATCATCCAGGTCAGCTTGTCCTGTACGAGTTGGTGGGAGGCGATGGGCTGATCGCGCCATTGCTTGCGCAGCAGCGAATACTGCAGCGCACAGTCGTAGCACGCCATGGCCGCGCCGACCGCTCCCCACGCGATCCCGTAGCGGGCCTGGTTCAGGCACATCAGCGGAGACTTCAGGCCGCCCGATTTGGGCAACAGATTCGATTCAGGCACGTGTACATCTTGCAGGGAGAGACCGGAAGTCACCGACGCTCGCAACGACCACTTGCCGTGAATGTCGTCGGCCTTGAAGCCGGGGCGGTCGGTTTCCACTAGGAATCCGCGGATGCGGTCTTTCTCGTTTTCGACTTTGGCCCAGATGACGGCAACGTCGGCGATGGTGCCGGAGGTAATCCACATCTTCTCGCCGTTGATTACGTATTCGTTGCCGACTTTGCGGGCCCGCGTGCGCATGCCGCCGGGATTCGATCCGAAGTCAGGCTCGGTCAATCCGAAGCAGCCCAGCTTCTCTCCTTTTTGCATCGGAGGCAGCCACGTCTCTTTCTGTTCATCGCTGCCGAATTCATAAATCGGATACATGCACAAACCCGATTGCACGCTCACAAAGCTGCGGACGCCGGAATCGCCACGCTCGAGTTCCTGCGTCATGAGGCCGTATTCCACGTTGCCCATGCCGGCGCAGCCATAGCCTTTCAGCGATGCGCCGAAAAATCCCAGGTCGGCCATGGGCTTGACCAGTTCGCGCGGGAAGCGGCCGGCGCGATTGCATTCCTCGATGATGGGAATCAGGTTGTCTTCGATGAACTGGCGGGTAGTGTCGCGCACCAGGCGTTCTTCGTCGGTGAGCAGGGAATCGTACTGGATGAAATCGACGCCGCGAAATTTTATGGCAGGCATGATGATCTCCTGATGACTGGGGCCGAAATTTTGTGATGAATGCAGCGCGAGCCGTTTGCCGTCCTACAGGACCGGGCGCACAGCGCAGGGCAAACATATGACGGTAGCAGGGGCGAGGGAGCATGGTCAACGCGGACTGGGTGGTCGAATACGCTTTCGGCGCCGATTAAAAATTTTCGTTAACGATTCATTGTGGTCGCCTTTGATCAGCTTTGAATTTTGGAATCCAGCGCGGGACGGAGTGGCGATATTCCTCGTAGGACTCCCCGAACTGGCGGCGGAGCGTGGGCTCTTCATAGAAGATTACGAAGAAATAGGCTGCCGTGAAGCAGAACGCTGCGTACGCCAGTAGCAGAACGGCTCGAAACAGTAGTGCCTCGCCAAGAAGTACGCTGAACACACCGATGTACATGGGATTGCGCACGTAGCGGTGCAGGGCTGTGGTGACGAGGAATTTTGTGGGCGCAATGGGCGCGGGAGTGCCCAGTCCGCGGACAGCGAATTCCCAGGCGCAGCGGAAATAGATCACCGCTCCGAGTGACATCACGAGAATGCCGAGCCATTTCAGCGGACCTGGCATGGGCTTCGGGAAGCCACCGAGAATCCAGGATGGAATAAGGACGAGGACGGATCCTGGCACGGCGATAGTGAAAAGGATCGTCTGTAAGATGGGGCCAAGGGCGCGCGTCATACCACAAAAGTTGGCCGCAAGACAGCCGGCACAACCTTACTGTAAAATCAAGAGCGGAGTCGAGACGCAGCTTCAGAGTCTTCCAGAGTAGATTCCCGCTGTTCCGGGTCGTTTTCGAAGACATTCTGTCCACGAACATCCGCTCGCCTGCGGATTGTGCTGCGCAAATATTGAGGAAACAGGAGAGATCAAACCATGGCAGTAGGCGCCAAAATCGCAAAAACAGCAGACCGCAAGAAGGTGATGGACACGACCAAGAGCACGGATTGCCCCAAGTGCGGCAAGGCGACGCGCATCGTGAAGCGGGTAAAAGATCGCGAACGCGGCGTCCCGGGTGGGGTTTACATTTCGTGCTCGGCGTGTGACTTCTTCGAGAAGTTATAAGGACAGTTTCGAGTTTTTGGTCTCTAGAGCCGGAGAGGGGAAAGAATATTATCCCTGCTTCGGCGTTTTGTTTTGTCACGGTTCCTTAGAACTAGAACGATACTAATCAAGAGCAAGGGCGATTCGTAGAGCTTCGTCAAGTTCGACGAGTTTTGTGGGCGAGAGCGAGCCGATGAATTGAGTGAGTTCGGTTTTCCTCACGCTCGCCAGATTGTCGCACACGATCCAACTCTCATGTTTCATGCCCTCATCCGGACCAATTGCGACTTGGCTTCCGAGGGCGTGGCCCCGACTGTACACGGGCGCGCAGACGACTGTTGAAAATCTAGAGTCGATCACTTCCTGGCGGCTCACGACCACGAAACAGCGATAACGTTTGGGATCGTCGCCGGGCCGGTAGACGCGATAGAGGTCCGCCCGCTTCACCGTTCGTCTCGCGATTCGTCGAGAGCCTGGTAACGGAGGACGTCTTCGGCCTCAGCGTTCATTTCATCCGCGAATTCATTAAGAATGGCCATGTCGCGGGCGGCGCGCGCAGCTTTCGAACGCTCCCGCAAGTATTGGCGAAGAACGTCCTCAATAAAGGCGGACCGCGAGCGCTTGGACCCGGCGAGGCGATCGATCCCGGTTAGGACCTCGGGAGAGAGTGTGACCGATGTCTTCTCTTTCATACCACTATTATACCACCGAGACTACCACTAGTATCGAATCCTCGACATTACGGGGAGAGTGACGCTCCTATGATCGGATCTGTTCGAGGATCGCCCTTGCCTCCGCAGCGGGATCGGCAGCTTCGGTGATGGGGCGGCCGACCACGATGTGGCTAGCCCCGGCAGCGATGGCTTCGGCGGGGGTGACAACCCGGACCTGATCGCCGACATTGCCGCCGGCAGGGCGTATGCCGGGGGTCACGATGGCGAAGCCGCCCCCGAGTTTGGCTCGTAACGAGGAGGCTTCCTGGGCGGACGCGACTACGCCATGACAGCCATTGGCCAGAGCGATAGTCGCCAGGCCCACGACGGTGTCCTGGACCGTGCCGTGCACACCAATCTTTTCGAGATCGCTTTCGTCCAGGCTGGTGAGCACCGTGACTGCGAGCACGAGCAGGTCGGGTCGCGTCTTCGCCCCCTCCACTGCAGCACGCATCATCTTGCCGCTGCCAAACGAATGTATCGTCAGCATACTGACCCCCAGCTTCGCCGCTTCGGCTACGGCAGCCCCGACCGTGTTGGGAATGTCGTGATACTTCAGGTCGAGGAAAACGCGGCGCCCCGAGGCAACCAGATCGCGCACTATCCCTGGTCCTTCGGCAGTGTAGAGCTGCATGCCGACCTTATAGGTCAGCGCGGAGTCTCCTACCGCCGCCACAATTTTCTGCGCGGCGGCGGCGGTGGAAACGTCCAGTGCCACGATGAGCCGCTGGCGCGGATCATCGTGGCGAAAGTCGTGGCTGCGATGGCTTGCGCCACCGTTTGGGATGCTTGGCAGAGTGGTGCGCATCCCTGTCAGTGTAGAGTTCTTACGGGAGTTTCGCCAGAGGGGGATGATTGTAGGCGAGTGTCTGGTTGGCCGACTTCAGGCCGTGGGGGCTGACCAGATCCAGCCGTACTCGCTGCAGGCCGCGCTGCCTGAATTCCAAGGCTTGGGCAGCACCATAGGACAGGTCGATGATCCGACCCGGGACGATGGGGCCGCGGTCGTTGACCCGCACCACAACCGACCGGCCATTGCGCAGGTTTGTGACCCGCACATAGCTTCCCATGGGAAGCGTTAGGTGAGCGGCGGTCATGTCATACATATCGTAGGGCTCGCCGCTAGCGGTCGGCTTACCGTCGAAAATCTGGCCGTACCAGGATGCCGTTCCGACTTGGAATGGTTTGGTCTTGACCTGTTTGCGGACGTCGGGCGTCTTTCTGATTGAACTAACTGGAGCCGCTGTCGCCTCCGAGATGTTCGGTCCCTGAGCCGCTCCCAGGCCGACGATACAAAGGGCAATCGTCAGTCCATGAGCTAAAAGTCGTCGCATTCAGTTCTCCTCGCATACTCAAAAGTGCTTTTGGCCTTAAGGCTTTCGTACCTGCAGTTTGTTGATGCTATCGGCGTGCCAAACCCCTGTCAATACGATTTGTGGGGTAAGTTGATGATCGCGTAGTAATAGATGTCTTACGTAACCTGTTGTTAATTTAGGTAGATGGAGGTAAGGTGCTTTGTTTCACGAAGCTTAGATATTTACCAAAACGTAAATAGCACGGAAGAGAAAGCAAGGTAGAATTTACAAGCCCCGTGGAATCAATGGCTTACAGTTAATCCGTCATAAAACTACTTAGAATCATGTATTTACGGAGCACTGCTCGGCCAAAAGACCCAAAGATTTATTTCCGCAGGTAAGTCCCGAAAGTAACTTCTACCTTCAGCCGATGTGAGATGCTGGGCCCTGAATGGCGTTACTATCGGACTGAGCAGAACCGAAGTCCATGGCCGAAAAACCACCGATCATACTCACCATTGCGGGGTTCGATCCGTCCTCCGGGGCTGGCGTGACTGCTGATATCAAGACGATCGCCGCCCACGGCTGCTATGGCGTGGCCTGCATCACAGCGATGACGGTGCAGTCTACGACTGGCGTCAAGCGGGTGGAGGTAGTCGACCCAGCACTCATATTGGAGACCCTGGAGGAACTGGCCGCCGACTTGGACATTGGCGCCGTCCACATCGGCATGCTGGGGTCGGGAAAGGTGGTCAAAGCAGTAGCAGACTTTCTTGGCAAGCCTGGCGGTCAAGGGGGCAGCCGATCCTCAAGTCGCCCGGAGAAGGCTCGGCTGTCGAATATCGTGCTCGACCCGGTCCTTAAGTCCTCTTCCGGCGCAAATCTGCTGGACGGTGCTGGAACCCGACTGCTCATCGAGAAGCTAATCCCGCAGGCGGACGTGGTGACGCCCAACGTGGACGAGGCCGCCGTGCTTACCGGCGTTCAGGTCAAAGATCTGGAAGAAATGAAGGTTGCTGCCGCCAAACTGCACGAGATGGGAGCAGCGGCGGTGGTGATAACCGGCGGACACTTGGAGAAAGCGATTGATCTGCTAAGTTTCAAGACCAGGCGCGGAGTGGAGCGGGAAATCTTTAAGGCCGAGCGGCAGCGTTCGAACTCGACCCATGGCACAGGCTGCGCCTTTGCAACGGCCCTGGCCTGCCACTTGGCCCAGGACCGGGGGTTGGCGGAAGCAGTTCTGCTCGCGAAGACGTACGTCACGGCCGCGATTTCCTACGGACATCCACTAGGCCGAGGAACGGGTCCGGTGCACCATCTTTACCGGATGAGCCAGCAGCAGAGGCGGGCAGCCGGGTCGGGAAGCGAAGGGAGCGACTAGTCGCGATCGCGACTGGGGGGTTTCTTCAGAAGAATTCCCGCTACGAATGAGGCGGTCGCGGCGAGCAGCCATTCCACACGGTAGAACTGGATGGCCTGCCAATCCACAAAGGTTCTGGCTGTGAGGAGTCCGACCAACAAGGCTCCGGCGACGCATCCGATTCCGAGGACGAAGGCGACGAGCGAGGCCGTGGGAAGGCCGATCCAGCTCTTGATCTCGTGGAAATGAAGATAGCGCAGCCAAGACGGGAACTCGATCTGGCTCCAGGAGTTCGCGACTGTCGGATAGAGGGAAGAGACCTTGGCAACGGTCTGTTCCCAAAGTCCCGCCAGGGCCGTGGAATCCGCATTGGCGGTGCTGACTACCTCATTACGCCGGTTGCCGCAAGTGTGGCAGAAGCGAGATCCAAGCAAGAATTCGGTCCCGCAGCGCGAGCAGGATTCGGCCATCGTGGGAATGGTCTCGCGGACGACCACCTCATCCGGCACGACCGGGGAGGGCGGCCGCCAGAACTCCTGTCCGGTTTCTTGAACGACTTCCGACATAGTCTCTTCCTACAGCAATACCCCTAGTCCCAGTGGCACTCCAACCGCCAAAGGCTGCAAAAGCCTAAAAGCCGCAAACAGAAATACTTGCAAACTTTTCAAAAAGCGACGACACGGCGGCGTAAGCAATAATTACGCGCGACAGTGAGTAAAGATGCACCAGTTACGAAAGCCCATGAACGTTGAACGCGACGACGGAAGGCTTTGCTCGAGGGCCTTCCGCGAAATTGAATATCTGCGTTCAGCTGGCCAAATTATACGAGCATCCGACGGACGCCCGAGTAGCGTTGACGGTTCATCGATGACGATCTTGGTTCAACGACTGGGTGATGGATTTGCAACAACTCCCGAAGCATCTCTGGGCGGGTTCGTTTAGACTAGCGGTAGTCGAACTGTGGCGACGCAAACCAAAACCTCCCCGACCAAGCTTCAGCAGTGCGCTGCCGTGTTGGCGGTCATTTGCTTCCTGGTCCTGTCGCGCCTGCCTGCGATGAGTCAGTCTGCGATCGCTGCGGATCCTCGCCGGGGCGTACCTCATGATCCCCAGACAGAGACGGCGTTCGATCATTTCTACAACATGGATTACGACCGCGCCACGCAGGAGTTCGAGAAGATCGTGGAGAAACGGCCCAACGATCCCTTCGCGGTGAACCACTTGTTGACTGCGGTGTTGATGCACGACCTCTACGAAACCGGCGCAATGAACACCGGGGATTACAGCAATGACAGTTTCATCGGCCGGACTCCGCGTCCCACGAAGCCTGAGGTGAAGGAGCGCATTAAAGGTCTGGCTCGCCGGGCAGAGGGTCTGGAAGAGCAGGAACTCAAGAAAAATTCCAAAGATGTGAACGCACTCTACTGCCGCGGCGTGACCCGGGCCCAGTTCTCGGTATACACCGGACTGGTGGAACGGGCATGGTTCTCGGCGCTGCGCAATGCGGTAGGAGCGCGTCACGACCACGAACGTGTGCTTGAACTCGATCCCACATATGTGGATGCGAAGCTGGTGGTAGGCACGCACAATTACGTAATCGCTCACCTGCCCTGGAGCGTGAAGGTCGCCGCGGCCCTGGCCGGGTTAAGCGGATCGAGCGAAAAAGGTCTCGAGTATCTTCGCGCGGTTGCCAACGGGGACGGCGAAAATTCGGTAGATGCCAAGGTGGTTCTCACACTCTTCTTGCGGCGCGAACATCAGTATGACGAAGCGCTCGGATACATGAACGAGCTCGCGGCAAAGTATCCCAGAAATCACTTGTTCCTAACCGAAGTGGCGAACTTGCTGCGCGCGGCGGGGCGCTTGCCGGAGGCCGAAGCCGTATACCGCAAAGTGTGGCAGAACGGCCGGGAAGGGAAGTACGGAACCCTGCATTACGAGCTGGCAGCATGGGGCTTGGGAGAGTTATTGCGCAGCGAGAAAAATCTTGAGGGCGCGGCTACTGCATATGACCTGGTGAATGAAGCTCCGAATCCCGATCCCGACATTCTGCAGAAGGCCAACCTGGCCGCGGGAGAAATGTACGACTTGCTGCAGAAAAGGGATCTGGCAATGAAGAAGTATCAAACCGTGCTGGCCGGGAACGCGAACACGGGGCCCGCAGACCAAGCGCGAAGATACATCCGAGAGGCGTACCGGGAATAAAGGACGCATACGTGTGCCCGTCGAGCTTCGCTCGACCAGACAGCCGAGGCGGCTGTCTCCACATGAACATTCAACCCAGAATTTGCGTATGATCTAGCAGAGGCGGAGGCATGTACTGCAACTACTGCGGGAAAGTGATTCAGGACGATGCGGCGGTTTGCGCCTACTGCGGCGTTCGCGTGGGAGCTTCGCTAGCGAGGACCAAGTTGGTGCGTCCGCGACTGGGGCGCAAAGTTGCCGGCGTTTGTCTCGGTTTCTCCGAATACTTCGACCTCGATGTCACACTGGTTCGCGTAGTGTGGCTGATCACGGCGTTCATGACCGGCTTCGGCTTCCTTGCCTACATTATTGCCTGGATCGTGATGCCCGAAGAACCCTTGCTGCTGCCAGCCCCGGCCGGCGCCCGACAGGTAACGAACCCATAGTTCGGAGTTTCATTCGGAAGCCGAACGCCGGAAGCCGCAACTGTGATTTAATCGGCAGCATGCCTCCCGCTCCTTCCCAGCACATCAAGAGCGACGATGCCGATATCGTTTACTGGTCGCTCGGCGACGGTCCACCCGTTGTCCTGCTGCATCCTTTCCCTGCCAACCATGAATTCTGGCTTCCGGTAGCGGAGGCTTTGGCGACCAAATATCGCGTCGTCCTGCCCGATTTGCGCGGCCACGGAGACTCCGGCGTGGGCGAAGGCCCGGCCACCATGGAAAAGCACGCCGCCGACATCGCGCGTGTGATGGAGGACGCTGAGGTCGGGCGGGCTCCGCTGGTTGGAGTCTCCATCGGCGGCTACGCGCTGTTCGAGTTCTGGAGAAAACATCGCGGCCGTGTAGCGGCGCTCGGACTTTGCAACACGAAAGCGCAGGCCGACGGGCCGGAAGCGCGCGCCGGTCGCTTACAGGCAGCGAACGAAGTTCTAGAACGCGGAACGGAATCGTTCTTTGAATCGATGATCCAGAAGGTGATGGCGAAGCATACCCGTGAGATGCGCCCCGACTTAATCGACGGCGCTCTGCGCATGATGCGCAAAATGTCGCCCGAGGATGTTGCCCAAGTGCAGCGTGGCATGGCCGCGCGCCCCGACTCCGTCGAAACATTGAAGACCATCAATGTTCCCACGCTGCTGGTAACCGGCGACGAAGACTCGATGACTGGAGTAAACGAGGCGGAGTTGATGCGTCGACATATCGCGGCCAGCCAGATGCGGGTAATTCCGAAGGCAGGCCACTACTCGCCGTGGGAGCAGCCCGATGAAGCTGCCAGGATATTGCGCCAGTTTCTGGACGGGCTTTAGGACTGTCGATTTGCGCCCCAGGGCTTTGAATGCATCGCGAGAAGAGCGAGGGCGGGCTTGGAAGGGCACGGCTTCAGCCCAACCTCGCTTAAAAGTTGTGGGCTTTAGGCGCTGGGGCTCGTTTGGTCTAAAATCGACGCCATGAAAAAGATCGCCGTAGCGCTTGCTCTCGCTCTTCTCCCGATTGGTGCCGCCGGTCAAACCTCTTCTCATCGGCCGCGCATTCTCGGCATCGATCACGTGTCGTTCTACACCACCGCACCTGACGGTGTGAAGAATCTGTACGGAGAAGTTCTCGGCCTTGCCTCCGCAGATCCGGTCGAGCCTGGTGCGATATTGCGGTACGAAGTCGGGAAGCAGTGGGTCGGCTACAGCCCTGCCCCTGATCCAAAATCTACCGACCGCATGGATCATGTGGCTCTGACCACCGACAACATCGCAGCCATGCGCAAATATCTTACCGCGCAGGGAATCAAGGCGCCGCAGATTCAGGGGCGCGCTGACCACAGTCTTTATTTTGTAGTGGAGGATCCCGAAGGGCATCGCATCGAGTTTGTGGAGAGAGGGAAGAGTGAGGCCGCGCCACCGGGCACTGCCGCGGTTTCGCGCCACATGATTCACGCCGGATTTCTGGTTTATCACCGCGACGCCGAAGATCATTTCTACCGTGACATCCTCGGCTTTCGTCCTTACTGGTACGGCGGCATGAAGGACAATCAGACCGACTGGGTGGCGCTGCAGGTTCCCGACGGAAGCGACTGGGTAGAGTACATGTTGAATCAGCCGGAGCATCCGGACTTGCACACGACGGGAGTGATGAACCATATTTCGTTGGGCGTCGTAGATATAAAACAAGCACAAGCTCTGCTGGAGTCGCATGGCTGGAAGCCGCACGGCACCGAAAAGGCGCAACTGGGAAGAGACGGCAAGTGGCAGCTTAATATCTACGATCCGGATCTGATACGGGTAGAGCTGATGGAATTCAAGCCGGTGCAAAAGCCGTGCTGTTCAGATTTCACCGCGGCGCATCCGTCGGAGTGACCGCACTATTTTTCAGGAGCATCAAATTTGATTTGGACGACTTCCGTAGTCTCCGTGGGATTGGATTCCCACTTCGCCCTGGAAACCGCTTCTGTAGCAGCCTTTACTAGCAGAGGACTGCCGCCAAGTTGCTCCGTGCTGACGGGGTAACCAGCGGGGGAAACTGTGACTCGCAGGCGCACAATTCCGCTGAGATTCGCTTTGCGTGCCAGCACGGGATAGACCGGACGGATTTCGACGATGACCTTGCGCTTTGCCTGGGGATGCGCCTGCTGGGCGAAACTCCTCGAGGGAACTGAGATCGGAATCAGAGCGATTGCCAAGATGCAGGTTTGGAGCCGGCAACACTTGAGCATGTTATCCCCCGCAGGAACGTCTGCTTCACATGGCTACTTCTTATTCCTGCTCTCCTGCAACTCATCGGCATATTCGATAGCGGCCTTTAGTCCCGGAACTCCGACGCCTCGGAACTCCGGCATTTCGCGAATCGCATCTCGATCCTTACGGAATTTACGCGGCGACAGCTACTGGAATCGATACGCGGATGCTTGTGCCTTGTGTTCCGGATTGTACGTGGAAGTTGCCACCAATCTCGCACACGCGCTCCCGCATGCCGGCTAATCCGACCCCTGCCAGGCTGCCCCGGTTTCCGGCGCGTTCCAGCAGTTCTTGCGGCATCCCTCGGCCGTGATCGATGACCTCCAGCACGACGTCGCCGCAGTGGGTGCGAAGAAAGACTTCGGCGGTTGTGCTTCCGGAATGCTTGTGGATATTGGTCAGGGCCTCCTGGACGACCCGAAAGAGCATGGTTTCCACGGGCGTGGGAAGGCGGTGCGGGGACTCACTGGTGAGCGAGACCTGGATTCCGCTGCGCTTGCCGAATTCTTCCACCAACCATTTCATGGCGGAGTTGAGTCCGATCTCGTCCAGGAGCGGAGGATGGAGCAGATGCGAGAGGGTGCGGGTTTCGCTCAGGCAAAGCTGGATAATATTTTGCAGGTCCTCAGACCGTTTCTTGTCGATGGAAGGAGTGTCGGCGACAAGGGCAGCTAAACTCATCGACATGGCCGCGAGATATTGGCCCATGCTGTCATGCAATTCGCGTGCGAGGCGGCGGCGCTCTTCATCCTGTGCGCGCATTAATTTCGTAGAGAGTTGCCGAAGCGCAGCGGTGCGTTTGGCCACCTCCGATTCCAGTCGTTGCTGATTCGACCGCAGAAATTCTCTTGCTTCCCGTTGCGCGTGAATGTCGGTGCTTGTTCCCAGCCAGCGCGCCACTTTGTTTTGCTGATCTAACACGGGAGTCACGCGGGTGAGGAACCAGCGGAAGCGTCCGTCGGCTCCCAGCAGCGGGAATTCCATCTCGAAGGCAACCCCCTTTCGAATGCAGTCCTGCCAGCGCTTGAGGACCTCGGGCAAAATTGCAGGATCATGCAGCGACTGCCACCCGGAGCCGGCAAGCTCTTCAAAGCTCTTGCCACTGTAGACATACCAGCCATCGTTGAACCAAACGATCTTTCCGTCCGTGTCTGCAATCCAGGCCAATTGCGGCATGGCATTGGCGAGGTGGCGGAACTGTTCTTCGGCGCGGCGCAGCGCCTGCTCCCTTGAGTGGAGTTCCGAAAGCTGATCGCGTACTTCGTACTGCTTTTCCCGGGCGCGAAGCGCCGATTGAACAGCGCTAACCAATGTGACAGTGCGCAATGGGCGCTCCAACAGGGTGACGTTGCCAAGCGGGGTTCGCATTCTGGCGAGTTGCCTGCTTACGCGGTTGGGCTCGCCGCCCGCGGTCATCACGATGATGGGCAAATCGGACCAGGGTGGTTGGGACTTCAAGGCCGACGCAATGCTCTGTATTTCTTTTTCTGCCAGCGCCTCTTCACCGATCACCGCGGCCGCCGCGCCCAGTCTCACCTCATCGGCGACGTGGACAGCGGTCGCACACACGCAGCAGTAGACGCCGACGTCGGATAGCGCCGCAGAGATGAGATCGCCGTCGCGGCCGCTGGGCGCGAGGATTAGTACACGTGAGTCATTGTGACTAGGCCGCATCTTCGCCAGCAGTTTCGCCATCTACTTTACGGCGTTTCTGAACCAATATGTCGGGAATGCCGGTCAGCACCCCTTTGAAGTCAAATAATGGATTGCCAACGATAATCCCGTGGTGCAGGCGGAGTTCTCGAATAGATCGTTCATGATGGCCGCTGCGCTTCTTGATCATAGAAATCGCCTGTCGCACTTCTCCTTTGGCTTCGAAGAAGCGGAGCAGAAGAACCGAATCGGCTAAATAGCTGACATCCACGGGAGTCTGCATTTCGCGGCCAATCAGGCCATGCTGCGCCAGAACCATAAAGCTCGCAACTCCTTTTTGATTAAGAAACGTTGTGAGCTCGTGCAGTTGCATGGGCAGATATTTTTCGCCCGGCATTGCATTCATAAATCCGTTCAGACTGTCGATGATGACCACTTTGACGTCATCCTCTTCTACCGCCCGGCGCACACGGTTGGCGAATTCGCCGGGCGAAAGCTCAGCAACGTCGATCTGATGAAGACGGAAGAGTCCTTTTTCCAGAAACGGCCCCGGGTCGTAGCCAAGACTCTTCAGGCGCGATTCGTATGACCGAATGCCCTCATCAAACAAATAAACGGCGGCCGGCTCGCCTCTTTCCATCGCCGCGAAGGCATATTTGGCGGCAATCGTCGATTTGCCGGCGCCAGCAGGCCCCATCACCAATGTGCTGGTGCCGCGATCAATTCCGCCGCCTACCAGCGCATCCAGTTCTTTGATTCCGCTGGAGATTTGTTCCCGGTCGAATGTCGTTTTATGTTCCGACGCCACCAGGCGGGGATAAATCGACAGCCCGCCTCGCTTAATGCCGTAGTCGTGGAAACCTTCACGGAACGATGATCCACGGAGCTTCAGCACCTCGAGTCGACGCCGCTTGATTCCGTAGTCCCGGGGCAGGTTTTCCAGGGCGATGACGCCATGAGCAATGCTCTGCAGTTGCAGGTCGCGATCGGTGTTGGTGCGATCGTCCAGCAATAGAACGGTGCATTGCTTGCCGGAAAAGTACTGTTTAAAGGCGAGAATCTGACGGCGGTAGCGGAGAGGGTCCTGTGCCAACATTCGCAATTCAGAGAGTGAGTCGATGACGACCCGTTTCGGATTTACTTCCTCCACCTCAGCGACGATGGCTTTCGTAGTGTCCCCCAGTTCTACTTCCGAAGGGTGGAACACCGTATATTGACGCTCGGGTCTGAGGGTCTCTTCGTCGGGCAATAACTCAAAAATCTTCACTTTGTCCAGAGACCAGCCGTGGGATGCTGCGACGGCTGCCAATTCTTTTGCGGATTCGGACAGGGTCACGTAGAGGACCGGTTCCCCCTGGCTGGCACCAGAGAGCAGGAATTGCAGCGCCAAAGTCGTCTTGCCGGTTCCAGGATCCCCCTCGATTAGATAAAGATGTCCGGATGGCAATCCATTCTGCAAAATATTATCCAATCCCTCAACGCCGGTGGCGAGTCGGTTCTGATCAGTCATGGCGTTCTTCCTCGCGCCTGCCGCGCGCGTCGTTAGAGTAAACAGCGACCGTTCCAAATATCAACAGACCAATCCAATTTTGGTGACTCCGGAACCCCCGGGGGTGCTTACTCGTTCAGGGCTCGACAGTTGCGCTGATTAGAGAGGGAAACAGCAAAAGAGGTTGGCGGTCGCTCAGGATTTGTAATGCAGGGAGCAACTCCGAAGATGTTTGACTACCGTCGCGAGGACGGCACTGGAATCTTTGTTTTTAGAGACGTACGATTTTCGTCTCTGTGGGCAGCCTCTGCCGGGCTACCCCAATGTTTTGTATTAAGTACAAGGTTCGCCGTACTGACATCGGCACGACAAGCGATTTAGGCTCAACCTTATCCGCCCGCAGGGTGGCGTCGGTCACGCGGCTTGCCAGCTTTCCGCGTCCAGACGGTTCCCAATCCTTATCGGGAACGTATTTCCAAAAGGAGGAGACACGCATGAGCATCTGGACCGTCTTGTTCGTGATTTTGTTGATCGCCTGGTTGGGCGGCTTCACGGTATTCCATGTGGCGGGTGGTTTGATTCACTTGCTGCTCGTATTTGCGGTGATTTCGCTGATCTTACATTTCGTGCTGGGTACGCGGGCCGCGTAAGTGCAGGCGGACACTCGGTATCCGCTCGTGTCCGCCGGTAGCTTCTGGCTGGCAACTTATAGAAAGACAGCCCTTACTTTTTGGTATTTCAACTTCCGGGGCCTGGGTGCCCTGCAAACATCGAAAGGATGACAACACAATGAGAGTGAAATGGAATAGGGTATTGAACTCGCTTCTGAAGACCGCCGCATACGTTATGGACCAGACCTCTGAACAGGTCGACCGCGCATCCGATCGCGCATATCAGATGGCGGACGACGCGCGAACCGCGATCTTCCCGGAAGATCACACCTTGCGTCATCTACTATTGTTCGCTGCCGGAGTGGGAGTGGGTGTGGGAGCCGGCCTGCTGCTGGCGCCGGCAAGCGGCGAGGAAACCCGCAATTCGATTACTGAGAAAGTGCAGGACATCAGCGACAAAGTGAAAGGTCGTGTGTCCGGCCGGAACTATAGCGCAACCGGTACTGAGTAGAAGTTCGGAACATTGGGCCGAGCGCGGAACTCGGATCGTGCTGCGAGGTTTTCAGGCAAATTGTTGCCGTGCGAAAGGGGAACAAAAATCATGAAGTTCGGAAAGTTTGCGACTGTCTTCTGTTTGGCGGGTGCGCTGGCCGGCAGCGCCTTTGCAACCGCGCCGCAGGAGAGCCCGAAGCAAGACATGAAGGACGCGGGGCACGAAACCAAAAATGCCGCGAAAGATGCGGGTAGAGGCACCAAAAACGCCACCAAGAGGACCGGCCACGCGGTGAAACATACGACCAAGAAAGCTGCGCACAAGACTGCCAGCAAGACCCAGGAAGGCGCGCAGAAAGTAAAAGACAAGACCGATCCGAATTAACTCGCGTAAAGCGCGATAAGCGTTCCCTGGGCAGTTTGCCGGGGAACGCTTTTTCACGGCGAGGGAGATAAGTCGATGCAAAGCAACTACTCAAATGCGAAATTGCAAAATCCGGGTGTGCGGCAAAAGTTTTCGCTCCCATGGTTCAGCCTGGCGTTGTGCGTCTTGACTTCGGGCCTGACCCTGATGGGATGCAGCAACAGCGATGACCACAAGCCGAACGCGGACGAGTTGCGGGAAAAGACCGCCGAGACCACCGCAGAACTCAAGCGCAATGCGAAATCGGTTGCCGAAGGAGTGAAAGAGGGTTGGAGCCGCGACAAGCAGCGAGTCGACCTGAATAGCGCTAGCCGGGAACAACTGGTGGAAACCGGTTTGACTCGGACCCAAAGCGATCGCGTGATTGAGCACCGCCCCTACGCGAGCCCGAGAGAACTGCTGACCAAGCACGTTCTGTCCGAGGATGAATATCGAGAAATCGCGCCGCGTGTGAGAGCGGGCGAGTCCTCCGATTCCGAAAAGTAGCCGGCGGGGGCTCCATTATCGAGTGGCACCCGCGAGGACTTCACAACCTGCACGCTCGTTACGTTGTTTCATTCATGTTCCTGCTGGGATTGCCCCGGTCTGCCTGGAGGATTTGGATCCCCGGAACCTCGTCCGAAGCTTCCTTTGGGACCGCCTTGTAGTTCATTGCGTAACATCCTTAGACCGGACAATGCGTCGCGAATCGCGGCTCGTTCATCGTCTGTTCCGTGGGGATCGCGGTTGAGTTCTTGTATCCGAGCCATTATTGTCTGTTCCGCCACTTGAATGTGCCTAGCCAATCTGGAGCGATCCGTTTCCAAAATGGCCGCCTCGTAAGACCGTCCCCAGGGATAGTCAGCTATCATAAGTTGTGGCCCCCCGACGCCAGAGTTTGTGAGTGGCGTCCCTCGATCTTGATTTGTAGAGCTACAATTGTTGCGGCATGGAGAGAGATATAGAAGCAGGAAATCTGTCCAATAATGGTCTCCCGTTAGGGAAATCCCCGACACGGAAAATGTATGGGGGTGTGGAAAATACGCGCAGTGGTCACGATAGTCGCATGCTCGCACCCGAACGAAACGCTACCCTCTCATGACAAGCGAAGCCAATCTTCAGTCGGACGAGGCGCCCGCAGGGCCCAGGATTCTGCATGTCGACGACACCGACGCGCAACGATATGCGATCTCGCGCGTATTGCGGCACGCCGGCTTTGAGGTTCTCGAGGCTCGCACTGGTCGGCAAGCGCTGGAGATTGTGGAGCAACTTCCCGATCTTGTAATCCTCGACGTCAATCTGCCCGATATTTCCGGCTTTACAGTATGCAAACAAATTAAAGCGAACGAGTCGACGGCTCGAATTCCTGTCTTGCATCTTTCTGCAACGATGGTTTCAACCGGCGCTCGGGTGGCGGGTCTCGATGGCGGGGCGGACGGGTATCTGGTTCAGCCCGTGGAACCGGATGAACTGGTTGCGACGATTCGAGCTCTGTTGCGCGTGAGGAAAGCCGAAGAAGCGTTGTGGAAGTCGGAACAACAATACCGCCTTTTTTTTGAAACAAACCCGCTGGCGTGTTGGGTGTTCAGTGCATCGGATCTCAAGATTCTCGCCGTCAATGAGGCGGCCGTTAAACAATACGGATACTCGCGAGAAGAATTCATGGCCCTGACATTCAGGGACATAAGTTCGCAGGAGTGGTCAGGGCATAACAGTTCCGATGTGCCTCAGTTCCGGCCGACGACTGTCGTGCAACACCGGACAAAAAGTGGCGAATTGCTGGAGGTGGAGGAAGTATGGGCGCCCTTGTACCTGAATGGGAGGGAGGCTCGCCTAGCGATTGTCCAAAACGTTTCGGAGAAGTTAAAACGAGAAGAAGCGCAACGACAGGAAGAGATTCGGCGGCTATTGCTGGAGCATGTCTTACAAGCGCAAGAAGAGGAGAGAAAGCGAATCGCGCGTGAGTTGCACGACGAGGCGGGCCAATTGATGACCTCATTGCTGGTGGGATTGCGGGCGGTCAACGATGCGCGCCAACTGAAGGACGCGAAAGCCCAAGCTAAAGCGCTGCGAAAGATAGCCTCGAAAGCGATTGGAGAAGTGGGGCGACTGGCGCGCGGCTTGCACTCCAGCGTCCTCGACGAACTGGGACTCAAAGAGGCGGTACAGAAGTTCACACACGACTATTCCGCGGTACACCGGATTCATGTGAGTTTGGATTTCGGCGAAACCCCTTTTTCGCAGTTGGACAATCCCGCCCAGATTGGTCTTTACCGCATTATTCAGGAAGCCCTGACGAACGTGGCGCGCCATTCCCACGCGCAGACCGTCTCTATTGTCTTTGATTGGCATCAACCGCTTCTGCGGTTAGCCATTCGCGACGATGGGATAGGGTTCAGGTCGGGCAACATGGGCGACCGCCCGTCCAACCATCTAGGCATCGAAGGGATGCGGCAACGGGCGTCCATGCTAGGGGGCACGTTCGAAATCAAGTCCGAGCTGAACAAAGGCACTTTGATCGAAGTTCGACTGACTCTGGCTGAACTCGGAGAAGTCGGCTCCAGCAATGGCAATTCTCGATAGCGATGCCCAAAACAGCGAAAATTCGACTCGTTGTGGCAGATGATCATGCCATTTTACGGGCGGGCCTCCGGATGCTGATCAATGCGCAGCCCGACATGGAAGTTGTGGGGGAGGCGCAGGATGGGGTCGAGGCGGTTCGTACCATTCAGAAAGCAGATCCTGACGTCGCGATACTTGACGTGACCATGCCAAAATCCGGCGGATTGGATGCGATCAAGGAGATTGTGGCTCGGAATCGCTCTACCCGTGTTCTGCTACTGACGATGCATGAGGAGCCGGCATACCTGCGAACCGCTTTGGCGGCGGGTGCGGCTGGCTACGTACTCAAGAAGAGCGTCGATGCGGATCTGCTATCGGCAATTCGTGCAGTTCACAAGGGACGCACCTACGTCGATTCCGAACTCGCGGAAATTCTGGTTCACGACGCATTCAGCAAAGACGACCGCACGGGCTCCGCAGGCAACAGCGTATTGAGTGACCGTGAGTTGCAGGTGCTGAAACTTGTCGCCGAAGGTTTCAGTAGCCGCGAGATCGCAGAGCAGATTTACATCAGCACCAAGACGGTGGAGACTTACCGCGCGCGCTTCGCCGAGAAGCTGGGGCTTAAGTCCCGCGCACAAATTGTGCGCTATGCACTCAACCTCGGTCTCCTGTCTCCCGAGAAATTCACCGTCGGCAAGAAACGCGCGAAACTCCAGCCTTAGTCTGTTTGATACCACACAAATAGGAAAATCCCCGACAGTGCGGTCCACGCTTGCGTCGGCAGAATACAAATTTGCGCTCAGATCAGCGTGTGACGCGTGAGGCACTGGAACATTGGGTCAAAAGCCGAGAACGATTCTCTGTGTGGAAAAAGAAGGCGCTCAAAGAGACGAGCGCGTGGCCGCCTTGGAGAGCGCGGGATACACCGTGATTCCCACGCAGGATGTGAGGGAGGCTCTCCGAATCTTCATTTCCCAGGAAGTGGAGGGGGTGCTATTGGATCTGCAATTGGGGAATGGCAAGAAGAAATCGTTACGGGCAGAGATGAATTCGATTCGCCCTCGAGTACCGATCGTTGCGCTATGTCCCGCAGATCGAAAAATCAGCCGTGCGGCACATTTTGATCACGCCTTCCGAGAGGGAAAGGGGAATGATGAGCTTATCGCGATTCTGCGGCACTTGCTCGACCGAGACGACGCCGGAACCAGATAGCGGCCCATCTTTTTGTCTACTGAGCTTTTCCGGCGATGGCGGAAACCGGGGGGCAAGGGAAAGTTGCCAGGATGGTTGTTCCGCCGCTGTTCGATTCAATTTCCAGATGCCCTCCCATTTGCGTGGCGCGTTCCCGCATGCCGCGCAACCCGACTCCGGTGCGGATTCCCAGCTTGATCTCCTGCTGCTTTTCGGCAGCGATTCCACGGCCCGCATCCCGGATTTCCAGATGTAAGCAGCCTGGTTCCGCCGTTATTCGAATATTCGCCGTGGGGCTTTGCGAGTGTCGATGAATATTACCCAAAGCCTCCTGGACAATTCTGAATACTGCGGTTTCCAATTCAGGAGCGAAGCGATCAAAGCCGGGTGAAAACTCAAGATTAACTTTGATGCCGCTTCGCTGGCTGAACTCCTCAACATACCAGCGAAGGGCGGACGGTAATCCCGATTCATCGAGTAAGGGCGGGTGCAGCAAGTGAGAAATTGTGCGAATTCCCTGAAGAATCTGTCGCACGAAAGAACGGTTTTCGAGGAATGCCTTGTTCGCTTCAGGACTTAGTGCGGTCAGTTCCGCCTCGATCACCGCCATATTCATGCTAATCGCAGCCAGCAACTGGCCAACCGTGTCGTGCAGTTCGCGGGCAATCCGTCGGCGTTCCTCATCTTGCAACTGCAGGATGCGTCCCGATAGTTCCCGCAGACCTTCATTCGCGGTCTTTAACTCGGCGGTGCGCTCATTGACCCGTAGTTCCAGCGTCGCGTTCAGTTGGGCCAGTTCGCGGCGCGCCGCTTCCGCAACTTCGGCCTGCTGGCGGGCGGCCGTTTCGGCCTGCTTTAGCCGCAGAAGAGCACCGACGGTGGCCACGAGTTCCGCCCGGTCGATGGGCTCCGCCAGGTATGCGTCGGCCCCGCCTTCCAGACCCTTTACGCGGGACTGAGGATCGACGAAGGTAGACGACACATGGAGGATCGGAATGTGAGTCGTGGCGGGATCCGCTTTAATTTTCCGGCAAACTTGAAAACCATTCATATCCGGCAGATTCACATCGAGAGTAATCAGATCCGGAAGTTCCGAAGCGCGGGCGAGCGCTTCCGCACCTGTTTTGGCCTCGATCACTTGATACCCGGCATCGCGCAGTGAACGAACTACGGAATATCGCAATGCCTCATTATCGTCGACAGTAAGAATCGTGATCTTCTCGTTGCCCGTTGGGTCGGTCCGAAATGCTTCCCATCGCGCCGCGTCTTTCATCCCAATGAGATCAGACATGGCCAGCCTCCCGCGCCGACGGCACTTTCAGAGGGAAGCCCGCCTTGCTGAAAGCATCGGCGAAGTGGGCGAGAGACAGTTCCCTGGACCGTGACTCCTTGGAGACAATTGCCACGGCGTCGGTGAGCAGCGTGCGTTCGTGCGAGTCCAACACCTTCGAAGTGTGAATGATGACCGGGATGTTAGCGGTGTGCGGATCTTCCTTAAGCCTGCTGAGCACTTCAAACCCCGACAAATCGGGCATCGCCAGATCGAGAATCACCAAGTCCGGATTTCCCTCGCTGGCTCGCCGTAGCCCCTCCTGGCCTCCGGTCGCTTCAGAAAACCTTAATTCTGCCTGTCCCAATACGCTCTTCAGCAAGTATCGGGAAACTTCATCGTCATCGATGATCAACACTTGTCTTTGCGACAAGCGCGTGGCAACCGCGTCCAGCTGTTGAATCAGCCAAGTCCGCTCCAGAGGTTTGGCATGAAATCCGTCGGCCCCGAGCGCGATCGCCTTCTCTCGATTGTCGACTACCGTCACCACGAATATCGGAATGCGAGCGGTGGCGGGGTTTTGCTTGAGCTCCTGAAGCAGTTCCCAGGAATGTTCTCCATGTAGCAGGACATCTAATACCACCGCTACCGGTCGGAATTCCCGCAGTGCCTGGCGGGCCTCTTTGAGATCTCTGGCAGGGATTACCTGAAATTGCGTGTTCTTCAAGTATTTTTCGTAGATGAACAATGCTTCGCGATTGTCCTCTACCACCAGCACGGGCAACTTGCTGGCGTCGAGTTCGCGCTTCACATCCGGAACATAAGCGACTTCGCTTTCTCCTGTGAAGCGGATAGGAATGGCGGCGAAAAAAGTCGAGCCTATTCCCACCTGGCTCTTGACATATACATTCCCGCCCAGCAATTGCGCCAATTTCCGCGACAACGGTAATCCCAGGCCTGTGCCTTTTACCGATCTCTGTTTCTGGCCCTCGAGTTGCACCCACTCCTGAAAGATTCGTTCCTGGTCCTCTTCCGCGATGCCAATCCCGGTATCCGAAACCGAAAAGACCAGCGTCTCGTCGTGGCCGCGTTCCACCGAGACTCTGACCTCGCCGCGCTCAGTGAACTTCAAAGCATTCGAGATGAAATTTCTGAGGATCTGCGACACCTTGGCCTCGTCGGTGTGAAGCTCAGGGAGCTCGGCAGGCTCCTCAAAAACCAAATTTACGGAAGAGTTTTGGCTCAACAAAGGTCTCAACATGCCGCGCAGAGCGGCAAAAACACCATCAATGCTGAAGTCGGAAGCTCGGATGCTCACCTTGCCGGCCTCAACCTTTGCCAGGTCAAGCAAATCATTGACGAGATCGGTTAAATCCTGTGCCGAACCACGAATGAACTTGACTTGCTTTTCCTGCTCGTCGGTTAAGTCACCGTCCAAGCGATCCAACAGAATTTGGCTAAGAGCAGTGATGGAATTCAAGGGCGTGCGGAATTCGTGGCTCATGTTGGAAAGGAAATGGCTTTTCAATTCCGAGGCGCGCTGCAGAAAGTCAGCTTTGTCGTTGAGCTCTGCGTAGAGCGCGACTACCCCCCGATTGGTTTCATCGAGTTCACGGTTGAGATTTGCCAGTTCTTCCTGCCGGGCCCGCAGCTCCTGCAAGGTGTTTAGCAGTTCCTGGTTCTGTTGCTTCAGTTCCTGGTAAGGATCCTGGGAAGCGCGCTCAATGCTGGAAAGTACTTTGTCCAGTTCGCCGGGCTTGAAACGGGAAAAGCCGCGAGGGACCTTTTTCCCGAGTATGACAGTCGTGCCCTCGCGGGGATTGGTTTCAATCTTGAAGCGGTCCATCAGACGCTTTGCGCCCACGATGCCCAGTCCCATGCCGGTCTGAGAGACGTACTTGCCGGCCATAATCTCATCGAGATTGGAGATGCCACGGCCTTTGTCGCGAAGAGTGATCAGCAACATTTTTTCTGGAGTATCTTCTATGCTGAATTCCGCTCTGCCTCCTCCGCCATATTGAAATGTATTGCGCGCAATTTCGGAAACCGCGGTGGCAATGCGAGTCTGGTCCTGGGGTTCGAACTTCAAGGCCGCGGCGATGGTGCGGGCTTTCTGGCGCGCGACCACTACATCATTCTCAAGCCGGATATCTATGGTGAAAAGATTCAAAGCCATGAAACACATCGAAATTAGATTGTTTTGGCAACCAAAACCGTAACGTCATCCCGGCCGCGCGAGAAATCCCGGTGCAGCATTGCCGAGATAAGGCTGGGATGCCGGCACCAGATGCCTGGATAGCGTTCCAGGTCCCAACGAGAACTCAAGCCGTCCGAATGCATAATGAGGATGCTGTCCGCATTCCAGGGATAAGTAAATTCCTGAATCCTTGGCATATGGTGGCCCACTGTGCCATTGTGCGAAGCCATGCTCCGACTGTTGCCCGGAGAGACGATCGAGGCGGAGATATTGCCAACTCCGGCAAAGGAAAGCAGACCCTGCGCAGGCTGAATTCGGCTCACTGCCGCCGCGGCACCCCTGGTTTTTTTCAAGGCATCGTGAATGTCCTGCAGGATGTGAAGCGGTGAATCGACTTGGGTGCGGGCCAGGACTTGCTCGGCCTCCCTCGCGGCCTCAGCCGCAAACACGCCATGCCCAAGTCCATCCACGAGCATGAGCACCAGGGAATCGGAAAACCTGCGAAGTCCCCATCCGTCCCCACACTCTTCTTCGCCTCGCATGGGCTCAGAGACGGCACCGCCGTGCACGGCGCCGTGAACCGGAGAATGATGTTTGTTATCCGGCCAAAATTCGGCGCGTATCACCGTTCCTACTCCCGCCGCCGAGTAGACGTCAAAGATATCGGACAGACGCCGGACGGCCCCCAAGCCAGTACCCATCGACCCAGCTGTGGAGTGTCCGTCTTGCATGGCACGTGAGAGGTCGGCAATTCCGGGTCCTTTGTCGACAGAGATGAGTCGCAGTCCTGAATTTCCATTTTCTTGAACTCGTTGAAGCAGTATCGTCCCGTTACCCGCATGCTTCACGAGATTAGTCGCCATTTCCGTAGCGGCCAACGCAGCAGCGCCAGTGCGCACCTCTCCTAGTTGCAGGTGCTGGGCGAGTTCAGCTGCCCTACGCCGCGCTTCTCCGGCTTGACTCGATTCTCTGACCTCGATAATCATGGCTTATTTCCAACGAGTGATCGTGATCCTCGTTCCTTCGCCGAGCCGCGAAACAATTTCAAACTCATTCACCAGGCGCTTCGACCCTCCCAGGCCCAGACCTAATCCGGAGCCTGTGGTGAAACCGTCACGAAGAGCGAGTGCAACGTCGGGAATGCCAGGGCCATGATCCTCAAAGGTGAGGCGCAATCCCACTCGCGGGCCATTTAAGGTCTGCACCTGCATAGTGCCGCCACCGCCGTAGATAATTGTGTTGCGGGCCAGTTCGCTGGCCGCAGTAATAATCTTGGTTTGATCTACGAGACTAAGACCAAGTTGAGCGGAAACTTCACGCACGCGCCGCCTCACGGCCACCACGTCGGGTTCGGACTTGACGGGTACACTCTCAGCGGAGACGACTACCATACAGTTCCTTGTTGGCGCCGACCGATGCTCGTAACAGCTCCATGCCTGCGTCTACATTCAACGCGGTGCGTACGCCGGGAAGGGAAAGCCCCAGCTCGACCAAGGTGATGGCCACCGCAGGTTGCATGCCGACCACCACCGTTTCCGCATCGAGCACGCGTGACATGGCTGCGATGTTGCTGAGCATGCGGCCAATAAAAGAGTCGACGATTTCGAGCGAGGAGATATCGATCAGAACTCCTCGCGCATCCGTCTGGCTAATCGTCTTGGTCAAGTCATCTTGCAGAGCCATCGCCAGGCGGTCATGCATATCCACTTGAATGGTAACCAGCAAAAAGTCACCCATTTTCAGAATTGGAATCTTTTCCACTGGCGCTCCTAGCTCTTCACGGTTTCACGAACAAAGGTGATTCCTAATCTTTGCAGCGCCACCGAAAAAGCAGCGGCGAGTGTTGATTTGGTGGTGATGTCAAGCAGGTTGATGCCCAAATGGACGATGGTTTGCGCGATTTGCGGCCGCACTCCGCTGATAATGCAATCTGCTCCCATCAGCCGAGCGGCCGTTATCGTCTTTAACAAATGCTGAGCCACCACGGTGTCCACCGTCGGCACGCCGGTGATGTCGATTATGGCTACCCTCGAATTGGATTGCACGATTGCCTGCAGCAGAGACTCCATCACCACCTGGGTTCGGGCACTATCCAGCGTACCGATGATTGGCAACGCCAGGATCCCCTCCCAAAGCTTGACGACTGGCGTTGAGAGTTCAAGCAGTTCTTCCTGCTGGCGCCGGACGATGTCCTCTCTCGACTTCAAGAAAACTTCTGTAGTGTAAAGTCCCATCGCGTCCAGCAATTCGGTCAACGACCAAATCCCTGCCGCCATGCCTTCTGCATCTCCTTTATGCTGGGCTTGAATCTCATTGAACAGGGGACGCTTGAGGGAAAATACGAAGGTGGCGGTTTCTGAAGGCTTGAAGCCTTTTTGAGAGCGGTTTCGCGAAATTTCGGCCAGCATGTCTCGCACGCCGTCGAACGCCGGCGACTGAAAATTGTTTCCATCCAACTCTGTTGCCTGTTTCATGAGCTGAAGGAACCGAGAACACTCTGCTCGGAGATCGGACTCTTTGATCAGGTCACTGCGGCGAACCGTATTACTCATTTCCCGGAGCCACTCCGCAAGGATTTTGTCCATGTGGCTGCCCAGAACACCGGCAAGTGTCCCGTTTTTCTGATTCAATTGGATCTCGCTCATAAAGCCTCCCCCGACCGTGGGTCATTGCCACGGCAAAATCGTTGAGAATGTCTCAGATTCTGTGTATCGGCAAAACGGAAAATCAAATCCTCTATAAGAAAGGCGAAATTATACTCCGGGAGTATGTTACTACTGCGACCGGAAATCCGACCATTTGAATTGCTCGCGGGGACCCCGGGTAAGGAGGAGACCATGCGTCCGGTTGATCCGCCATACATGGTTTCGTGTAGGACATATCGCCCGGTCAGTTGTCCGGGCGCTGACGCGACTGCGGCTAACAGAAAAGACAGGCGTGAAGTTTAGGAATTTCCCCGACTGCGCGGAAACGTTTATCTAATTATCGTATTCCCCATGACGGGACGCCGGATTCCCCATCTCCGTCTCGCCCGACCATACCCCCCAACCTTCGGGTGTTCGGTATGCACTGCGACTTTCGAAGGCCCGAAAAACCGCAAGGGACTGGCTAGAGAGTTTGCCGACCACGTTCGACAACAACATCCTCAGCCCGAGCGCTCCACGGAAAAAATTTTCCAATCGCGGCGCAGCACATCAAACTGATCTATTGCGGGCGTTCTACAATGCGGCGCCAGTGACTGGATGAGTTCGGTTAACTGTGCATGAAGCAGCGTCTTCTAGATCACCCGGAGCGAGTAGTCAAACTTGGCGTGTAAAGATGAAAGACTTCCCTGTACGGCTCAACCGGATACCCATTCGCTTTCCAGGCAGCAAGGCCGCCCTTGAGGAACTTAATCTTGCGGAACTGAAGTGCCAACGCACGGCGCAAGACCGTTCGGCTGGTTTTGTCGCTCGGACAAGTGCAGTAAACAACCGCCTCTTGTTCTTTCGGGATCAGCGACGGCCTCTCCAGCACTTCATTGGGCGCGACCCGTTGTGCCTTGGGAATGATTTCTGGATAGGCTAACAAGTCCAGCGGTTGGCGAACATCGAACAGCAGTACTTCTTGATTTGACGCCAACAACGCGTGGAGTGCTTCGGCCGTAATGCTGTGCTGCTCCATCTGGCGCTGGTCACTCAGGCCTTTCATACGAACGGCAACCGCTACGGCGACCGCTATCGTCGCCACGCCAATAACGATCAGAGTTAATGTCATCCCGGCGTCCCTCTCTCCCGGAATCAGATTCACCTCCGTACTGGAAGGATTCAACTGGCGATCCCGCTAACTTTTCAATAGAACGGAGTCGCGGCGGTGCAGTTAGCGGAAGTGCTACATTGGACGAGATGCGTTCTCAGATTGAACAGGCAGTTCAGCTCTTGCAGCGAGGGGACAACGAAGCCCTGGAACAAGCTCTGGCCTTACTGCAGAACACCGTTTTCTCGTTCAGCATGAAAGTGTGCGGCCAACGCCAGGATGCAGAAGACACCATGCAGGAAGTGCTGCTGAAGTCGGTTCCGCATTTGCCCAAATTTGAGAGTCCCAAGGCGCTTGTGGTTTGGCTCTACAAAGTGGCGAAGAACCGCTGCCTGATGAGTCGCCGCAAAAGCAAGTTCGCGCCGAATCGGGAGCTTTCGCTCGAAGAGTTGATGCCGGATCGGCGAGAGCTGGATCGCTTGAGCACCGAAAGTGGAATCAATCCGGAACGTTTCGCAATTCGAAGTGAAGCTGCCGGAATGCTGCGGGCAGCAATCCAGAAGCTGCCGGCGCAATATCGCATTGTCCTGGTGCTGCGCGATATGGAGGGTCTGACCGACGACGAGGTTGCGGAGATAACTGGATTTCGCGCCGGAACGGTCCGGGTGCGACTTCATCGTGCGCGACTATTTGTGCGAAAGGAGCTGATGAAGACGTGGAAACCGCGCCCGGCTCGCAGCATTGCAGACAGCGCGCCCCAGGGCGCTGCTCGTGAGGGGCCGAAACCGGTGCGATGTAAGGCCATGTTCGCCGAACTCTCGAACTATCTCGATGAGAAATTGGATGATTCTTTGTGCGATGAATTGGAAAAACATCTTGACGGCTGTGGGCCGTGCCGCGTCTTTTTGGCCAGTCTCGAGGCCACCATAGAGCAGTGCCGGCGATTGCCTCCGGAGTCTCCTTCTGGCAAAGCCGCCACAAAGCTTCGGAAGCAGCTGATGAAGAATTACGACAGAGCCGCAGCATCGGTTCGATCGTAGAAGTAAAGTCCGCCCCTTTTACCTCCTTTTTTTTCCGAATTTTTCCTGTAACAAAATCTGCTCTTCTGCACTTATTCGTGTGCTTGGTCGATAGGAGATATAGGAGGCAGTCATGATCAGCGCCAAAGTTGAGTTGACTCAACCACTTAAACAGCATCGGCAGTTTGTGGCACTTACCGGGAGCGGACACAATCTGCTGCTGGACGATGCGGCGGGCGGAACCGGACCAAAACCGATCGAACTGGTGGCAGCGGGACTCGCGGGTTGCACGGCGTTCGATGTCATCACCATTCTGCGCCAGAAATATCACCAGAAGGTTACCGGATACGAAGTTCGAGTCGAGGCCGATCAGACGGACCGGCCTCCGCAGGTCTTCACCGCAGTCCGAATTCACCACGTGGTTACGGGATACGAGATCGACGTCGCGGCCCTGGAGGAGGCGATCCGTCTCTCCGAAGAGAAGTACTGCTCGGTGGGAGCTATGGTGCAGAAGACAGCGAGCTTTCATACGACATACGAGATCGTGGAGGAAAAGGCTGCGTGGCTAAACACGCAGCAGACTGCCGGAGTGCAGAGTTGAGAGTTCCACTCGCATTGTTCGTAGCAGCCTGCGCGGCATTATGGATTTTGCCGGCGGCGCTCGCCCAACAAATCGCTGCTCCGTTGCCGCTTACGCTTCAGCAGGCGGTAAAGATCGCGCTGGAGAAAAATCCTCTGCGTAAGGCTGCGATTGCGGATGCGAGAGTATCGTTCGCCGACATCCGCGAAGCGCGATCGGTTCTCCTCCCCCAAGTGACGTTCTCGGAGACGGCGACACGCGGGAACGACCCAGTGTATGTGTTTGGCAGCAAGCTGCGACAGCAACGATTCACAACTGCCGATTTCGCGCTGAATAAACTGAACACACCTTCGCCCTTTGGGAACTTCAGCACGCGTTTTGGCGGCACCTGGAACCTGTTTGACTCCTTTGCCAGCTGGCACGGGATGAATCGCGCAAAACGGATGAATGAAGCTGCAGGCCATCAACTGGAGCGCACCGAGCAGGAAATCGTATTCCGAGTCATCGATGCCTATTACGCGGCGTTGCTGGCAAACAAGCAGTTGGAACTGGCCGAGCAGGCGATGAAAACGTCCCAGTCAATCGTAGATCGCAGCCAGGTGAGATTCGATAGCGGGCTGGTGGTGGAGTCGGACTTGCTTACCGCGAAAGTACGCGCGGCGGCGAGACAGCAGGAACTCATTCGGGACAGGAACAATCTGGATTTGGCTCGAGCCGAGTTAGATAACGCCATGGGTGTCGCGACAGAGTCCTTGTTCCAGCCGACTGAACCTTTGACGGAACGGACGCTTCCGGTTCGGGATCTGCTGGAAGTTGAAAAACTTGCCCTGACGAATCGCCCAGACTTGAAGCGCATTCAATTGGAAGAATCCGCCCAACGGCAGAGTGTTGCGATGGCAAAGTCATCATTTGGGCCGCGCATAAACGCCTTCGCCGGTTGGGAGATGGACAACCCAACGTTTGTGGCCGGCGGTGGCGGCAACAACTGGCTGGGCGGCATAGAGGTCCAGTTTGATCTCTTCCAAGGTGGCGCGAAACGGGCGGAGTTGGCGCGGCAGCGCGCGCTGCAGGAGAGAGTGACAGCCATGAAACAAGTTGCCAGCGATGCAGTACGCCTTGAGGTTCGTCGCGCTTACTACAACCTGGATTCCGCGCGGCGCGAAGTCGAAGTCGCGCGGTTGGCAATCGGGCAGGCGCAGGACAGTCTACGTATTGACCAAGACCGCTACGAAGCGGGACTCACTACCGTGACCGACCTTTTGAGCGCCGAGGAAGCCGCGCTTCGCAGCCAGACAAACTATTGGGAAGCGGTCTATCGCTTCCATACGAGCTACGCCAGTGTCGAGTTGGCGAGCGGTACTTTGAATCTGCAATCCCCGGTGGTGATGCCATGATTCGCACAAATTCTATTCTTTCCCGCCTAGTTCCTCTGGCGGTTTTGGCTGGCGGCTTGAACGGTTGCTCCGCCGAGCGCCACGCTGCGCCTGCGGCTCCTGAAATCGTGCGCGATGTTTACGTGCTTCCAGCGCAACGGGTGAATTCTCCCGATTGTCTGGAGGCTGTAGGCACGATACGCGCGGCCGAGACCAGCCAACTCACGAGCCAGACAACGGGCAATATCGTGGACCTCAGAGCGCATGAGGGCGATCGTGTACATCGCGGGCAGGTGCTGGCAGTTCTCGACGATACTCAACTCCAAGCAGCCGTGGACCGCTCCTTGGCAGGCGAGACTGCGGCGCAGCAGGAGTTGGCGGCGTCGGATTCCAACCTGGCGCTCGCGCAATCGACGCTGGCGCGTTACCAGAATCTCTATGACAAGAAGTCTGTGAGCCCGCAGGAATTCGATGAAATCAAGGCGCGCTATCAGGCGGCTCTCGCACATCGCGACATGACCCGCGCCGTGCAAGCGCAAGCCAAAGCAGCGTTGACACAGGCACGCACTGCGCTTTCATATACGCGGATTCTGGCGCCGTTCGATGGACTCATCACCGAGAAGAGAGCCGATCCGGGCATGTTGGCCAGTCCTGGTTTTCCGCTCTTCACCATCGAAAGCCTGGGTCACTATCGATTGGAAGCCTCAGTCAATGAAAACGATCTGCGCTATGTCCGGATCGGACAGCAGGTACCGGTCGAAGTGGATGCTTTAGAAACCGCGCAGAAGGGAAGTGTCGTACAAATCGTGCCCGCCGCGGACCCTGGCAGCCGCAGTTTCCTGGTCAAGATCGAACTGCCCGCGATCGCGGGACTGCGATCGGGTCTGTTCGCTCGAGCCCAATTCTCCCGCGGTCAGCGGTCGTCGTTGCTGATTCCGCAGAATGCAGTCGTTGAGCGCGGTCAATTGCAGGGGATTTACGTGCTCGACCAGAACCGGATCGCAAGCTTGCGCTTTCTCACTCTTGGAAAAGCAGAAGGACCATCAGTGGAAGTGTTGGCGGGTCTGCAAGAAGGCGAACGCGTAGTCGCAAAGCCTGGCGAACGCGACCTGAATGGCAAGCGCATCGAGGCCGAGCAATGAAAGCCGAAAGGGCACCCGATTCGCCCAAACAATCCGAACCTGTTTTACGCCTGGCGGGACGCATCGCGCATGGCTTCATCGATTCGAAGCTGACGCCGCTGGTGATTATAGCCGCCCTGCTGCTTGGCGCTTTCAGCATTCTTGAGACACCGCGCGAGGAAGAGCCGCAAATCGTCGTTCCCATGCTCGACGTATTTGTGCAGATGCCGGGTGCATCGCCGCTGGAAATTTCGCAACGGGTCAGCCTTCCCATGGAGAAGTTGCTGCGCGAGGTTCCAGGCGTCGAGTATGTTTACTCTATCAGCCGGCCGGGAGTGAGCATGCTGATCGTGCGCTTCTACGTTGGATCGAAAGAGGAAGACGCGATCATCCAGACGTATAACAAGCTGTATTCCAATTTCGATCGAATCCCGCCGGGCGTCTCGCAGCCGATCATCAAGGTTCGCTCGATCAACGACGTGCCCATCATGGCGCTCACGTTGTGGGGCAAAAACTATGACTCGTATCAACTGAGGCGCATTGCCGGGGAAACGGAAAACGTTCTTAAGCAATTGGATGACGTTTCCGAAACCTCGATCATCGGAGGCGAACCTCGCCAGGCACGCGTGGTGTTGGACACACAGCGTCTCGCGGCATACGGTCTGACGCCGGCGGCGGTTGCGGATCAACTCCGGAGCTCGAACAGCCGCGCTGACGTAGGCAGCTTTGCCCGCGACAATCACGAATTTAAAGTCGAGGCTGGGAAGTTCTTCAGCCGCATCGAGGACCTGCAGCAGGTTGTGGTCGGAGTCCACGCAGGCCGTCCCGTCTACCTGCACGATGTGGTCGAGAAATTGGAAGACGGACCCGCGGAGCCGGACAACTATGTGATGTTTGCGAATGCCCGCGGCAGTGCAGAGCCAGCGGCAAGCGTGGACTATCCTGCGGTCACCATCACACTGGCCAAGCGCAAAGGCACAAACGCGACCATCATTTCGGAACGAGTCCTGGATAAGATCAATTCACTCCGCGGCTACGTTCTGCCTAACGACTTAAACATCACGGTCACCCGCAACTATGGGGAGACGGCGAAAGACAAGTCGAATGAATTGCTCAAGCATCTGCTGATCGCGACGCTATCCGTGACGCTGCTGATCGCTCTCGCGCTAGGTTGGCGCGAGTCCGGAGTGGTGCTGCTGGCCGTTCCTGTCACGCTGGCGCTTACCTTGGCGGTTTTTTATCTCTACGGATACACCCTCAACCGGGTGACTCTGTTTGCGCTGATCTTCTCCATTGGCATTCTGGTGGACGACGCGATTGTCGTGGTCGAGAACATCGTTCGCCATTTCCGATTACCTGGCAGTCACGGCCGCCCGCTCGCCGAGGTGGCGGTCGAGGCCGTCGATGAGGTGGGCAATCCCACGATCCTGGCGACCTTCGCTGTTATCGGGGCAATCCTGCCGATGGCTTTCGTGCGCGGATTGATGGGTCCTTACATGCGCCCCATTCCGGTGGGGGCGTCGGCGGCCATGCTCTTTTCCTTGCTGGTAGCTTTCGTGGTTTCGCCCTGGGCCGCGTTGCGGTTGCTGCGCAACTATGCTGGCGAGGGCGGGCACGAACAGCATGAGACCGAGGGATGGACAACGCGCCTGTACCGTCGCCTGATGAACCCGCTGATACTCGATGCCCGCCGCCGCTTGATGTTTCTTGGCGGAGTAATTGTTTTGCTGCTGGCGGCGGTCGCGTTCGTGCCGCTGAAATGGGTGCGGGTGAAGATGCTGCCCTTCGACAACAAAAGCGAGTTCCAGGTCATCGTTGATATGCCCGATGGAACTCCACTGGAGCAAACAACTCGAGTCGCGCAAGCCCTCGGAAGCTATCTTGGCCAACAACCGGAGGTCACAAACTACCAGATCTATGCAGGTACATCCGGCCCCTACAACTTCAACGGGCTGGTGCGTCATTATTTTCTGCGCCGACAGTCCAACCAAGCCGACATTCAGGTAAACCTACTGTCCCGCCACGATCGCACGGCACAGAGCCACGAAATTGCGCGGCGGCTGCGTCCTGAACTGGACAGAATTGCCCAGCCCTTCGGGGCACGCATCAAGGTTGCTGAAGTTCCTCCGGGCCCACCTGTGCTGCAGACCCTGGTTGCCGAAGTGTACGGACCGGACTACAAAAGGCAAATCGAATTGGCTGGGCAGATCAAGCAAATTTTCCAACAGACTCCCGGAGTAGTCGATGTGGACTGGTACGTGGAGGATCCGCAGACCAAATACGATTTGAAGGTTGATCTCGACAAAGCGGCACTGCATGGAATCTCACCGGCAGATGTGACTCGTACGCTGCAGGTGGGATTGAGCGGCGCCAGTGCTGGACTGTTGCACGATCCGAACTCGCGCGATGACATTCCGATCGAAGTGCGGCTGGCGCGCCCGGATCGCTCGGGCATTCAGAATCTTGAAAATTTGAAATTACCAACTGCCTCGGGAGGACAGATTGCATTGCGGGAGGTGACGAATCTCGAGCAGACGACGATCGATACCAGCGTCTACCGTAAGAATTTGCAGCCAGTGGTATACGTGACCGGCGATGTGGCGGGTGGAGAGGAAAGTCCTGTCTACGCCATCATGAAAATGAGTGATGCCATCGACAAGATCAAGTTGGCCGATGGCTACGTAGTGAAACAGTACAAAGGCACGGCGATGCCCGAGCGCACTGACCGCCTGTCGATGAAGTGGGACGGCGAGTGGCACATCACGGTAGAAGTTTTCCGCGACTTGGGGCTCGCGTTTGCGGCCGTCCTGGTTTTGATCTACGTGCTAGTGGTCGGCTGGTTCCGCTCGTTTCTTACGCCGCTCGTCATCATGGCGCCGATTCCGCTCACCCTGGTTGGCATTTTGCCGGCGCACGCCTTGATGGGCGCCTTCTTTACGGCAACTTCGATGATCGGTTTTATCGCGGGGGCTGGGATTATCGTGCGCAATTCCATCATTCTTGTCGACTTCATTGAACTGCGGCGTTCGCAAGGCATGTCGCTGGAAGACGCCGTGGTTGATGCGGGGGCGGTACGCTTTCGGCCTATGCTGCTGACTGCCGCTGCCGTGGTTGTAGGAGCGAGCGTCATACTGTTTGATCCAATTTTCCAGGGCTTGGCGCTTTCACTGATGGCCGGCGAGGTCGCGTCTACCGTCTTATCGCGGATGGCGGTGCCGGTGCTTTATTACCTCTCGCAGAGAAGACACTCGCTTCCGCCGCTGCATCCGCATTCTCCCGAAAATGTGGCGGAATGTGAAACCCCGCAATGCGAACTTGCTCACAACAGTCTTTGAATTTCTTAAGGAGCCGATTATGACCGTAGAACGTGCACTTCGTTTAATCGCAGGCAGCTTTGTTCTGTTGTCGCTCGCACTCGGACACTACGTCAGCCCTTACTGGTATCTCTTCACCGCATTCGTCGGTCTGAATCTGTTGCAATCTGGATTCACGAACTGGTGTCCAATGATGACCTTCTTGCGTAAACTTGGAGTGGGAAGATAGGAGCGAACGAACATGCCCAATTGGATTTGGGGAGTGGCATTCCTGATCTGTTATGTGGTCCTTACGCAATGGCTGCTGCCGAAACTGGGCGTTCCTACCTGAAGGGTTCAAGGTCGCGTCGAGTCTCGGCGCAAAGTTGTTCCCCAGGCAGATGTTCCTGAGGCTAAAGACAATGGTTGAATTTCACGAGTGCCGATCCTTAATCGGTAACGAGATTTCCTGAGAGTTCGCTCTGACCTAGCCGCCATAGCAAACGCTTACAAACTTCTTGACACATGCTTGCAGCTGGGGCTATAACGCGTTCTGCCAACTGAGAAATCGTTTGCTCGCTGCAAAGCATCCCCGGCGACTATTACCGGGGCCAGGTCTTTCTCGCGGCATTTAGCACTGTCGTATAGCTGCCGTTCTTGAATTGGGGTAAATCCATGACCGAAAACAGAAATCTCTCGCGGAGACAATTTGTGGCCTCGGCGATCTCGGTAGCGGCTGCGTCGTCGCTGCCGGTTCAGACAGCATTCGGTGAGGTGACCCCGAGTGGACGAGCAACGTCTCAGACCGAGGTTACGCTGACGGATTCGCCGAACTGGAAGGATCAAGGCGTCGAAAATCTCGCAAAGTCGCCCCATGCCAAGTTGCGCGATATTCCCGTGCACGCTGTGACCATCACTGGTGGTTTTTGGGGGCCGCGCCGCGAGATTAATGCGACCAGAAGTATTCCCACCATGCACGACCTGCTGGAATCCAATGGCCGCATGAATAACTTTCGCCGATTGGTGGGCAAGAGCAGCGCTGCGCAGACCGGGCCTGTATATTCCGACTCCGATGCTTACAAGTGGACCGAGGCGGTTGGGTTTGTGCTGCAGTCGGGCGATCGTCCTGAGCTGCGTGCCAGCGCCGCGAAACTTATCGATGAAGTCGTCGCCGTCCAGGAATCCAACGGTTATTTGAACACCTATTATCAGGATGACCGCAAGTCTCTGCGAATGACTCCGCAAACGCAAACAACGGGCCATGAGTTGTACAACATCGGGCACATGCTGCAGGGTGCCATCGCCTACTATCGCGCGACGGGCGATCGCAAGCTCCTCGATGCCGGCATTCGTTTTGTCGATGATTTCTTGATCCCAAATTACGGTCCGGCTCCGAAGAAGCCCATTGTCTCGGGGCATCCCGAAATTGAAATGGGTTTGATCGAACTCTACCGAATTACCGGTGACAAGCGTCAACTCGATCTTGCAGGCTACATTCTGCAGGGAGACTCGCGCATAGAGTTGCCCGAGCGCCGCACGATTTATATGTTCAGCGGCACTCCCTTTACGGTGCGAGCCAAGATGCAGGGACACGCGGTTCGGGCAATGTACGCCTGTTGCGGCGCCACCGACTATTTCATGGAGACCGGGGATCAGGCCTATTGGCAAACTTTGGATCGGCTGTGGAACGACACGACTGCCACGAAGATGTATGTCACCGGTGGTGTTGGTTCACGGTCCGATGGGGAAGCGTTTGGCGACGCCTACGAGTTACCGAACTTCCGCGCCTATGGCGAAAGTTGCGCCGCTATCGGCAACATGATGTGGAACTGGCGCATGCTGGCCGTCACCGGAGACGCAAAGTATACGGATGTAATGGAACGGGCTTTGTATAACGGAATCAACTCCGGGATGTCGCTGGACGGCACGCTCTATTGCTACCGCAACCCGTTGGCTTTTGATCCGTCTACGGGAGATAAGATACGGAACACGTGGTACGACACGACCTGCTGTCCGCCAAACCTCGAACGAACCTTTGGATCACTCCCCGGATATTTCTATAGCACCAGCGCGGACGGAATCTATGCGCACCTCTACGACAATTCCGAACTGAACTGGCACCTGGAAAATGGCATTGGCCTGAAGGTTACGCAGAAGACGAATTATCCCTGGGACGGTGGCGTGGAAATCACGGTCGCTCCTGCCGAACCTTCCGATTTTACTTTCTATCTCCGAATTCCAGGCTGGGCTGACCACGCGCAGGTAGCGGTCAATTCAAAAGTCGTAAGCGGTGCGACGCCGGGACAATACCTCCCGATCCGTCGCCGCTGGGCTTCGGGTGACGTGATTCAACTAAAGATGGAGGTCATGCCCCAGGTAATTGAGGCGAATCCTCGCGTGGCCGACGACACCGGGCGCGTTGCGATCCAGCGTGGCCCGCTCATTTATTGTCTGGAGGAAATCGATCAACCCAGCGGCGTGTCATTGTCCGATGTCGCGGTGAATCCTGGACGCCAACCAGCAGAACAATTTCACAGCGAGTTCAGGAGGGACCTGCTCGGAGGCATGGTTGTGCTTCATCACACGGGCGCAATGTTCGAGCGGGGAGCATCGGAGAAGAAACTTTACTCGCGCTATAGCAGGGAAGAGAAAACGCGCAACGTTCCGCTGACTTTCATTCCGTACTATGCCTGGGCAAACCGGGACGCAACCAGCATGCAGGTGTGGAATTTAGTTGTTCCCGCATAGGTGGCGCAAGAATTACCACGCGAGGCGCAGCAGGGAAAGGCCTTGCCGAGGCAATGTCAAGTGTAGGTGGAGGGCACCCCGCTGGATTTCCATCCATGCAGGTGAGGTCAGTGGCTGCAGTTGTCCCGCCTGTTGTAGTCTCTCGTACTCGCTTGAAGAGGGCGATTGCGGCGAGCCCATCTCCTTCCATGCGGTGAATGCATTGCTGTGGTCGGAGTCTATTCGGAAATGCTCGAGCAGGCCGCGCGTCGCGTTCGACGGCAAGCCAGTTATTTCCAAGTCGACGGGAACGGCAGGGACGGGAACATCGTCGTCGTGATAGTTCCACACCAGGATTTCGATCTCTCGATCCTTGCGGGTCGCGATCGCGTTGATGTCAGGTAGGGCGCGTACTCCGGCCTGAACAACTTCGTTTGTTGCCAGGGCGGCTGAGCTTGTGACTTTCACACGATCGTTGCCCAGAAGTCCCAACATGCGGAAGGCGTTTAGAACAGGCTTGTCTACCCCGTTTGTTGCGAGCTCGCGGAAACCGGCGAAGTAAGGCTGGTCCTCGAACTCAAAGGCCCAGGTAACCGCTCCCATAAAATTGATGTGCTCCTGCTGCGCCAACGGCCAGATATTGTTAAGCACCTCGACGGTGTAGGCCGCGTACAAAGGTCCGTTGCGATACAGATTCTGTGGAAGTTTCTGCGCAGAACACGCCGCACAACCTTCCGGATCTGACTCTCCCAAAATAATCGGAGTCTGCCGCCTCTCGGGAAACGATGCCACGATCTGGAATCCCCGCTCGATCGCCGTCAGTTGACGGCTGATTCCCATTTGCACGTGGTCACCCTGCCAAGTCGGAGAACCTTTCGGATGAAAGCTGATGAAGTTGAGGCGCGATCCAATCTTACCGTTTGCGTAATTTTTCTCGTGCGCGCAATGTTGCAGGAATGCGCGGAGAAAGTCTGCTGCTTTGGCGTTGCCGGGGCCAGTCGAATCAGGCCCTCCGATCCTCGCGGCCGGAAGTGCCCGCAGAACGGCGTCGACGGTAAAGTCATAAAGCTTGAAATATCCTTCCGGGGTTCCTTTCCAGTATCCGATGTCGGGTTCATTCCATACTTCCCACAACCAGGTCCTCGTCTCAGCCTCGCCGTAGCGTTCGCGCAGATGGTGAACGAACTGAAAGACAAGTTCCGACCATTTCTGGTAATCCTTGGGCGGATAGGCCCATCCCGTGTAGATGTCGCTGCGCGGAAAGTCGTGACGATAAGGCTCGGGGTGAGTGGAAAGCGCTTCCGGCATGAATCCGATTTCGACCAACGGCTTGATTCGGGCGGCATAGTAGGTGTCGAAAATCTGGTCCAGGATGACCCAACTGTAAATTGGATGACCGGAGGAGTCTTCGGTGTAGACGTTGGTCGATCCCCATTTGAGGGAGGCCGATCCATCACCACTGGTTAGCAGATTATGTGTCCGCACGTATGCCGGGGTGGCGTTCGCCGCTGCTAATTCTCCGAGCAGTTTCTTACCATTGGGGGCGTAGGTGTAGTTGGGCTCGTCGTAGCCGAAGAAATTCCAGATGGGGGAAATTGGTCCCTCAGATTGGTCGACCTGCACTTTGATATTGACGTTTTGCGGCGCTGGCTGTGGCCAGCATCGTTGACTGGCCAGAAAACTGGCCAAAAATATGAGAACAGCAACGAGTTTCTGAGACCGCATTGCTGCTCCTCGTTTGCGCCTCACTGCTCTTTCTTGCTTGCCATAGAAGCCGCCACCGCGATCAATGTCGGAAGAATCTCGCCCAAACCGTCGGCGCCTCGCTGTCCCAGCGCGAAATACAACTTGCTATATAAGGGGTACAGGCGGTCGTAGGTGCGCTGCGCAGAAGCTTCCGGCAAGAATGTTCGATTCGAAGGGCAAATCTTGTCTTGTGCTTCTTCAATCGTTTTGAACGTGCCAGCAGCCAGGAAAGCAAAGATCGCCGATCCCAGGCTGACCACGCTCTTGCTTGGAACCAGCACCGGACGTCCCAGCACGCTGGCATACACCTGGTTCAGCACGTCATTCTTCTGAGGGATGCCGCCCGCATTGATTACGCGTTTGACTCTTACTTCGTGCCCAGCCATGCGGTCGAGAATTACTCGGGTGTGAAACGCAGTGCCTTCGATCGCTGCGAAAAGTTCGTCCTGGGCCGTACTCTGTAAGTTCCATCCCAGGGTGACGCCACGCAGGTTGGGGTTCACCAGCACTGTGCGATCGCCGTTGTCCCAGGTCAGGCGCAGCAAGCCAGTTTGCCCGGCGCGATAGTTCTCGAGACCAGCGCTTAGGGTGTTTACATCGGTGCCGGCGCGGGAAGCGATTGCGCTGAATATATCTCCGACGGCGGAGAGGCCAGCTTCGATTCCCGTGCGCAGAGGATGCACGCTGCCGTGGACGACGCCGCAAACTCCGGGCACAAGGTTTACCGACGGAGTGATACCAATGATGCAAGTCGAAGTCCCGATGACGTTCACCATGTCATCGGTCCTGCAGCCTGCGCCGATTGCATCCCAGTGCGCGTCGAAAGCGCCCACAGGAATTGGTATGCCGGCCTCTAGCCCCAATTTCTCAGCCCATTCGGGAGAGAGCTTGCCCGCGATCTGGTCCGATGTGGAGTACTTTCCATCCAACTTCTCGCGGACGCCCTTCAACAGAGGGTCCACCTTGACCAGAAAACTCTCCGGCGGAAGGCCGCCCAGTTGTGCGTTCCACAGCCACTTGTGTCCCATGGCGCAGACACTGCGCTTCACTTTTTTGGGATCGACGATGCCACACAGGGTGGCCGCAACCATGTCGCAATGTTCGAAGGCGGAAACAAAGTCCGAACGCTTCTCTGGGTTGTGACGAAGCCAGTGCAGAAGTTTCGAAAACCCCCACTCCGAGGAGTAGACGCCGCCGCACCAGTCAATGGCTTGCAGGTGCTCCCGGTGAGCGGCTTCGGTGATTTCTGCGGCCTCACCTTTCGCCCGGTGATCACACCACAAGTAATACTCGCCTAGCGGTTGAAGATTTTTGCCGACCGGAATTACAGAGGAACCCGTGGTATCGAGCGCGATGGCCTTAACTTGGCTTCCGGAGATGCCGGCCTTCTTCAGGACCTCGCGAGTGGCCGAAGCCAGCGCGCGCATGTGATCGTCATGGGATTGGGTCGCATATTCTGGATCTTCGCGCTTACGGTGCAGCGGGTACTCGGCAACCGCGGATTCGAGCAACCCGCGTTCGCTGTCGACAAGAGACACACGAACACTCAGCGTGCCGAAGTCGACGCCCGCGACAATGGCCATCAGCAGACTCCGTGATCGAGTGTGTGGTTGCCAGATGCTGCGCTGAAAGTTTTCAAAGGAGCGTCCGCGAACCGAGGCGTCATGAAGCAAAACAGAGTAATCGTTTGCTCAATTGCGCAGACCAGACTATTCCCATGCGGTTTCAATTGCAACTTTCTTCGTGCGCCAACAAAGGAAATCTTCGCAGTGGAAAGAAGCGGAATGCCAAAAACTTCCATTCGTTTCTAACGCAATGCCGCAGCCGGTTTTTTGCGAGATGCCTTCGTGTTGGAGGACTCGGTGGAATTCCTTCCAGAAGGGGCCAGAGCGGTGGAACGCCGAAGCACCAAACTGGTGTTAAGCTCGTATTTCTGCGGCTCGCGTGAGGAGGAATCGCGCTCCACCTCGTTCAATAGGGCATGGAAAGCGATCCGAGCCAGTTCACGTTGCGACATCTCAACCGTCGTAAGCGGCGGAATCGTAAACTCGGTCAGACGAATATCGTCGAACCCTACCACAGAGAGATCATCAGGGATATCGATGTTCTGTTCATACGCTTCCCGCATGACGCCGATGGCGGTCATGTCGTTCGAGCACAAAACGGCGGTGGGCCGCTCATTCAAACTGTTGAGCTCCAGAAGAGCTTGCATCCCGCCCTCCATGCGATGATCTCCTATCACGATCAAGTCGGAAGGGAGACCGATTTCCGTCATGGCTGATTTGAAAGCGTCGCGCCTTGCGACGGCGGACTTCAGGTGCAGTGGCCCTGTAACAAAAGCGATGCGGGTATGCCGAAGGGCAGCGAGATGTTGGACAGCCTGGCGAATTCCGTTTTGATAGTTGATTCGAATGTTGGCGATTCCCGCAACATCCGGTCCTACGTCAACGAAAACTAGTGGAACCTTGCGAAAACGCAGGTGCTCGATCAGGGATTCTTCCATGCCGAAGGTAAGAATGGCCACTCCGTCCACGCGCCGCTCGATCATGCGCCGCACCGACGATTCCATTCGTTTCGGGTCATGCACCGTCGTGGTGATCAGAATCTCGTAGTTATTCTCGACTGCAAGATTCTCGAACGTCTGCACGATCTCGGGGAAGAATGGATTCGTGATCTCCGACACGATCAATCCGAAGATGCGACTCCGGCCTAATACCAGGGCCCGAGCCTGCGTGTTGGGGTAGTATCCGAGTTCATCCACCACCTTCCACACGCGTTTGGCTAGCTGTGGATCGACCGTAGGAACACGGTTAATCGCTCGGGACACGGTGGCGGTGGAAACTTTTGCGCGCCGCGCAATCTCACGGATATCCATAGGATGGTGAGGGAAAGCCTACAACCACCAGCATCTTAACATAGGCATGCTTGCCCACCTCGGGTTCCGCTTCTGAACCCGAATTTTGGGAAAACGTTTGCCATGGCGAGCTTCCGGACTCCGACCTCGGCTGCCGCACAATCACTGGTTTTGGCTATCGGTCGGAGCCACGGATATCTCGTGCGCAATGGCATTGCCCACGTCGCTGGTTCCCGCTTTACCACCGAGGTCCGGAGTGCGGACATCCGGTGTCGCCAGCACCCCTTCAAGAGCTCTTTCAATAGCCATTGCCGCCTTTGCTTCGCCCAGATGACGCAACATCATTCCGCCAGACCAGATTTGAGCGATCGGGTTCGCGATGCCTTTGCCCGCAATGTCTGGAGCCGAACCGTGCACTGGCTCGAACATCGATGGATACTGTCGCTCCGGATTGAGGTTCGCTGAGGGAGCCAAGCCGATGGAGCCGACGACCGCAGCCGCGAGATCGGACAGGATATCTCCAAACAGATTCGATCCCACGACTACATCAAACCAGTCGGGGTGTTGCACAAAGTGTGCTGACAAAATGTCGATGTGGTACTGATCGGTGCGAACGTCGGAGAAATTCCGGGCGACGAAAGAAAACCGTTCGTCCCAGAAGGGCATGGTGTGAATAATCCCATTCGATTTGGTCGCCGATGTGACATGGCGCTTGCGGCTTCGCGCCAACTCGAAGGCGTAATGCATGATGCGGTCGCATCCGCGCTGGGTGAAGACCGTTTCCTGTATCGCCAGTTCGGCGTCAGTGCCGCGGTAGAGCCGGCCTCCAGCTTCGGAGTACTCCCCCTCATTATTTTCCCGAACGATGCAAATGTCGATCTGTCCCGGCGGAAATCCTTTGAGTGGCGAGTGGATGCCTGGGAGCAAACGCACCGGCCGCAGATTCACATATTGCTGAAATGCACGGCGGATGGGGATTAACAATCCCCACAGCGAAATATGATCGGGGACCCCGGGATATCCGACGGCGCCCAGATAGATGGCATCGAAATCCCGCAACTGATCGAGTCCGTCCGTGGGCATCATCCGACCCGACTTGAGATAGGTTTGGCAACTCCAGTCGAAATGGTGCCAGGAAAAGCCAATGTCAAAGCGGCGTCCGGCAGCTTCGAGAACGCGAAGGCCCTCGGGCACAACCTCGTGTCCAATGCCGTCCCCCTCAATGACTGCGATCTTATAGTTATTCACGATTCCTCACAGTCATTGTCTGGCGCAGGACGCAAGCGTGCCGCTGCATACGAGCTTCGGGTTCGCAGCGATTTTAATGTGCGCCCTGGCAGTTCCGCAAAAGTTGGCGCGGAGTGTTATGCTGCGCGCTGGCTAGTGGGAGTAACGGCATCCCGGCTGGTTGAGCCGGAACGTCGAGGAGAGAATCCATGTTTCTTTCACGGTTTATACGAGGGCTGTGTTTGCTAATCGAAATGGGATGTCTCGTTGACTGTTCTTGTCAGATGTTCGCCCAGGCCGCCTCTCCGGATACTCCCACTGCTTCGGAGAGTCCGACAGCCATCGATCAGACTTGGCAGAAGGCCGGCTCAAAATATAATGTCGCGCGCTTCGCCCTTCTGGAGAGTGTGGATCGCACGAACGCTGAGGGGCCGTTCCGGCCCGACTGGGAGTCGCTCCAGAATTACAAAGTTCCCGAGTGGTACATGGATGCAAAGTTCGGAATCTTCATCCACTGGGGTGTCTATTCCGTTCCCGCCTTTGGCAACGAGTGGTACCCGCGCAATATGTATATCCAAGGGTCGGACGAATACAAACACCACACCACGACCTATGGAGGGCTGGAAAAGTTCGGCTACAAAGATTTCGTTCCCATGTTCAAAGCGGAAAAGTTCGACCCCGTAGCGTGGGCTCGGCTCTTTAAGGACGCAGGCGCGAAGTATGTAATTCCAGTGTTCGAGCATCACGACGGTTTCGCCATGTACGACTGCGGAGTCTCCGACTGGACCGCATTGAAAATGGGTCCGCATCGCGATTTGTGGGGTGATTTAGCGAAAGCCGTCCGGGCCGAGGGATTGCATCTGGGCGCGTCGTCGCATCGTGTCGAACATAATTTTTTTCTGGGGGTCGGCCGCGACATCGTCTCGGACGTTAACGATCCAAAATACGCCGATTTTTATGGGCCGGCGCACACCTGGCTCGAAAACACCAAGAGCACGCCGCTCTCCAACGATTTCACCTACGTCTCCAAGGCCTGGACCGACGACTGGCTCGCTCGCTCGGCTGAAATTGTCGAGAAGTACCACCCGGACATCATGTACTTCGATTGGTGGATCGGCCAGCCCTCAGTTCGCGGGAACCTGACTCGTTTTGCCGCGTTCTATTACAACCAGTCACTGAAGCGCGGCGGCCCCGTGGGCGTGATCAACTACAAGGATTACGCCATGCAAGAGCACTCAGCCGTGCTCGACATTGAGCGCGGCCAGCTCTCCAAAATTCGCGCGCTTTATTGGCAAACCGATACTTCCATCAGCAATAAATCCTGGGGTTACATTCAGAATGACACATTCAAGTCGCCGCAGTTTGTAATCCACCAACTGGTCGATATCGTCAGCAAGAATGGCAATCTTCTATTGAACATCGGTCCGCGTTCCGATGGCACCATACCCGAAGAGGTCCAGCAGGTGTTACGCGAGGTCGGCGCGTGGCTCAAGATCAATGGTGACGCGATTTACGGCACGCGCCCTTGGAAGATATACGGTGAGGGACCCACTAAAGTGACCGAAGGTTCTTTTCACGATATCGATACGCAGCCCTACACGGCGGAAGATTTTCGATTCACAAAAAAGGGCGACGAGCTCTACGCGATCGAATTGGGATGGCCCTCGAATGGTGAGGCGGTGATCCATTCGCTGGGTCGGACTGTTTTAGGAGATCATGCCAGGATCGAGTCAGTCGTTTTGCTCGGTTCTAACTCGAAGCTTGCGTTCGAAGAGCGCGAGGAGGGATTGCACATCCGACTGCCAGAGCAAAACTCAAGGCGGTACGCGTATTCGTTCCGCATCATTGTCAACTGAAGTCGTCGAAACTGATTTGAATTGCTGCTGCGCACGCGAGTAAGATTCGACTCCCGTGCGCAAGGATTAATTGGCCCAGAAAGGTGACTTGATGAAGACTCTCCCTTCCATACTGCAACTCCTCTTGTTCGTCAGCGTCGTCATTGCGAACGCAACCGCACAATCCAGCTACGACTTGCAGTCTCCCGACGGGCGGATCGAAGTCCGGATCCGCACCGCAGGGCAAATCCGCTATGACGTTGTCCTGAAGGGCCGTGCAGTGCTCGAGAATTGCGCGCTTTCACTTGACGTCGAACATAAAAAACTTGGCCTACAGCCGAAAGTGATAGATGCCAAGCCACGTTCTTCCGATCAGGTCATCGAGCCCGTGGTGCGCCAGAAGTTTGCGAAAATTCACGACTACTACAACGAAATGAAGATCAGCATGGAAGGCGGATATGCTGTCGTGTTCCGCGCCTACAATGAAGGCGCAGCGTACCGCTTCGAAACGTCTCTTCCGCAGGGGCAAGTGAAGGTGTATGGCGAAGAAGCGGCCTTTAATTTTTCAGCGAACGACCTTGTCTATTATCCACAGGAAGATAGTTTCTTCTCGCACAATGAACGGAAATATGTTCCTCAGCACTTACGTGAAATTGCACCGGAGTTTATCGCGACGCTTCCCGCAGTTGTGGACGTCGGAGAAGGCGCGAAGATTGCAATCGCAGAATCAGACGTCGAATCTTATCCGGGCCTATGGCTGCATGGCACTCGCGGGGACGGCCTAGCCGCAACTTTTCCCCCATACCCGCTGAAGGAAAGCTTGATCAGGGATCGCGACTACAGAGTAGTTGAGAGCGCCGACTACATTGCCATGACTGCCGGAACTCGCACGTTCCCCTGGCGCGTGATTGGCGTTGCCGACCGCGACGCCGACCTGTTAACCAACCAGATCGTTTACCTTCTGGAAAAACCTTCGCAGGTGCAGGACACATCTTGGATCAAACCCGGGAAAGTGGCCTGGGACTGGTGGAACGCCAACAATGTTTACGGCGTAGATTTCAAAGCTGGAATCAACACCGAGACCTACAAGTACTACATCGACTTTGCCGCGAAATACGGCATCCCTTACATCATTCTCGATGAAGGCTGGTACAAGCTGGGCAACGTGCTGCAGGTCGTTCCTGAAATCAACATGGACGAACTGACTGCTTATGCAAAGCAGAAGAACGTCGGCATCATTTTGTGGGTGGTGTGGAAGACTCTGGATGACCAACTCATTCCTGCTCTTGATCAGTTCGAAAAATGGGGTGTGAAAGGAATCAAGGTTGATTTTATGCAGCGCAGCGATCAGATCCTGATCGACTATTACCACAAAGTCAGCCGTGAGTGCGCTAAACGCAAGATGCTGGTTGATTTTCATGGCGACCAGAAGCCCGCAACTATGACCCGGACCTGGCCCAATCTGATCAGCACCGAAGGCGTGCGCGGAATGGAGTGGAGCAAATGGAGCGCGGATTCTGAACCGAAGCACAATGTGACGCTTCCGTTTACGCGAATGTTTCTCGGCCCCATGGACTACACGCCGGGAGCGATGCGAAACGCGACCAAGACGACCTTTGCCGCGATTCACGATCAGCCGATGGCGTTGGGAACGCGCTGCCAGCAGTTGGCTATGTACGTGGTCTTCGAAAGCCCGCTGCAAATGCTTTCCGACAGTCCGTCAAACTATATGCGCGAGCCGGAGATTATGGATTTTCTCGCTCCCGTCCCAACGGAGTGGGATGAAACGAAAGTGCTTGATGGTCGCATCGCGGACTACGTGGTGGTCGCTAGAAGAAATGGCAAGGACTGGTACGTGGGAGCGATGACAGACTGGACGCCGCGTGATCTGGAAATCGATCTGTCATTCTTGCCCGAGGGAAACTTCACCATGGAAGCGTATCAGGACGGGGTGAATGCCGACCGCAACGCCAGCGACTACAGGAAGGTAACTACCCATGTGAATCGAACGACCAAGATCAAGCTTCCCCTCGCGAGCGGTGGCGGGTGGGCTGCAAGAATTCATCAGTAGTCAGCGAGTTTTCGGCAGAGCACGCACTGCCCCGGTGGAAATTCCCCCATCGACCAGCAGAGTTTGTCCTGTGACGTAGCGGCTCGACTCCGCCGCGAGGAATACGACGGCTGCGTCCAGATCGTTAGGTGCGCCCGGGCGTTTGAGCGGAATGCGGTCGCTGAGATATTCGACCCATTCCTTGTCTTCGTAGAGAATCTTATTTTGCTCCGTCCGAAACCAGCCGGGGGCAAGGCAATTGACCGTAATTCCGTGAGGACCCCAGTCGTCCGCCAAGCTCATCGTGAGTTGTCGAATGCCGCCGCGACTGGCGCCATAGGGCGCGAGTCCAGCGTAACCAGCAACACTGGTTACCGAGCCGATATTGATAATGCGTCCGTAACGGCATGGAATCATGCGGCGCGCGACGGCCTGCGCGACAAAAAAACTACCACGCAGGTTTGTGTCGAGGATCAGGTTCCAGTCATCCCAGGTCACGTCGATTGCAGGTTTGCGAACGTTGCATCCGGCGTTATTGACGAGGATATCGAGACGGCCGAACGCATCTTCTGCGGATGACACCATTCGCTCAATGCTCTTTTGATCACGTACGTCGAGTTCAAAAGATAGCGCCCGTCGTCCCAGCGCCTTGATCTCCGACTCAAATGCCGCGAGGGGAGCCGCATTGCGGCTGGTAAGCACGAGGTCTGCGCCAGCTCTCGCAAGCGCTCGTGCAAACTGCTGGCCTAATCCGCGGCTGGTTCCAGTTACGATCGCCAGGCGCCCGCTTAGATCGAACAATGCTGGATTGGTCGGCGCTTCGCTCAAGAATCACTTCCTGGCGTAAGCACAACTTTCATCAGGTTAGGCTCGCGCGCGTATAACCGTTCAAACCATTGCGGGCCGTCGGCGAGAGGCGCAACGGCGGTTATGAGGGGTTTGACGCGAATCGCTCCGCTCGATAAGAGTTCAATTGCCTTCGGATATTCCCCGGCAGACGCGCACGATCCCTGCAACCGAATCTGTCGCGTTACTACTTTCTGCAGGGGCAGCGTAACCTCCGGCGAAATATTTCCCACCAGGACGACACTGCCGCCTTTCCGGACGCTGTCGATCGCGGCATTTACAGTTTCAGTTTTGCCAACGGCTTCGACCGCAAGGTCGACGCCGGTTCCATTCGTGAGCTCAGAAATACTCTGAGCGAGATTCGGCCCAGCAGCCAATGTGGATGTGGCTCCGAGTTCATCGCTCAGTCTAAGACGCGTCGGATCCACATCTGCGACAAAGACGCACGAGCAACCTGCGACGCGCAAAGCCTGTTGCAGCAGGAGTCCAATTGTGCCAGCGCCAACGACCAGAGCATTACTGCCTGCGGCAACGGGAACCAGCGAGACGGCGTGAAGCGCCACGGACACCGCTTCCAGCAGCGCGGCTTCGGCGAAAGAAAGATTCGCTGGCAGACGATAGACGATGCGTGCGGGAACAACGACAAACTCTGCAAACGCTCCCGCGCGACGGTAATCACCGCACGACACGCCCAGAACCTGCCGACGATCGCAAAGATTAACGTTTCCTTGAATGCAAGGCGGGCATTCGCCGCAGTAGATCGTCGAATCAAACGTGACGCGATCGCCGTGCGCCCAGCTACTCACGTCTTCACCGACGGCTGCGATGGTCCCCGCGGCCTCGTGGCCCATCACAATAGGCGGAATGCGGCGTCCTGAGGCGCCATCATAACCGTGCACGTCACTGCCGCAGATGCCGCATGCCGCAACACGAATCAGCACTTCGCCGCGTCCCGGCCGTGGTGCGGCGAGATCTGTGAGTTCCAGTTGACGGTATTGCGACAGCAATAGAGCTTTCATGTTGTCGATCTCGAAACGTACCTCGCGGGCTCAATACTTCCAGTCTTTCCCCTGTGATGATCTGGTCGATGGGGAGTTTTGTCAAACGAGGGTCACAGGCTTCGATCTGCAATCATCAATGCCAACTGAAGCAGTTGTTGACGGGCAGCCATTGGGATCGGATCTCGGGCCGCGGAAGGATTTGCCGGCGCCTTGGACAGCGTTTCTTCGATGCGATTGACATCCAAACCACCGGCATTGCTTCCCTTGAAACGATTGAGAACTTCGCGGGCTTTCTCAATCTGTCCGGTCTGATAATAAAAAACGCCCAGTGTGGAATAACTGCCGGCCCATTCCGGCAGCAAATCCACGGCGCGCTCCAGGCGTTCGGCGGCCTGATTCGTGTCTCCGCGCAGCACTGAGATGAGCCCAAGGCCCCACACGAGTTTGCCCGAGCCGGGAATTCTTGCAAGACCTTTCTTCAATGTCTGTTCGGCGCCGTTGAGATCATTTTCGCGAAGCTGCACCAGTGTCAGCGACAAATAATATTGGTCGTTGTCCGGATTTCGGCGGATCGCATCGCGAAAAATTTCCTTCGCCCTGGAGGCTTCGCCCACGTGAGCTTCGATATCTCCCAGCAATGAAAGGAAAGCATCATCCTGTTGGCCCGCAGGCGATACTTTTTGCGCGGCATCGAATGCCTCCGCGTAGGAACCCTTGCGGAAATATGCGTCGGCTAAATCGAATTTCACATCATCGGAATCCGGATTGGACTGCAACGCGGCCTGAAAGTGCGTAATGGCATCAGCATACAAATGGTAACGCGCCAGCAATACGCCAACACCGGTCTGCGTCCGATAGTCGTCTGCGCTCACTTGATCGAGTTGTGCGATTGTGTCCTGAGCCTGACTGATTTGTCCGAGCTTCAAGTAAGTTTCGGCCAGCACGTAAAGATCCTGGGGCTGTCCCGGATGCTTCTTGACCTCCTCGGTGAGTTCCGCCAAATCCAGTTGAGTGCGTGCTTGCGCAGAAAGTTGCGAGCGGCTGTCCAGGTAGTCGAACAGATGTTGGTAGGGATAAGGCCCAGTGGCCGCATTTTTCGAAAGTGTCTGGAATACATGCAAATCTCTCTGCGCCGCGGCAGTCTGATGCAGATTTCGCTCCGCCATCGCCAGTTTGTAGTAACCGTCGGCAGGATCGCGGCTTACTTTTACGAATTTCCGTAGCAGGTCAACAGCTTCTGCAAATTTCTTATCTTTAACCCGTAGATTTGCCAACTCCATCAGCGCTTCGGGAAAATCTGGGTTAGTCTGCAGCACCTGCTGGAATGATTTTTCTGCTTGCGCGTAGTTTCCCTGGCGCTCGTCGATGTAGCCGATATTGAAGAGGCACGAAGTATTCTGCGGATCCTTTTTCAGTCCTTCTTCGAAATACTTCCGAGCCTCGTCGAAGCGGCCCAGGTGCCGGTAAGAAAGCCCCATAAAAGCGTAAGACCGCGCCGACGGGTCTATCTCAATAAGCTTTTGAAACTCCTCGATTGCTTTCTCTGTTTTCCCCGCCATGAAATAACTTTCACCCAGCGCGGCACGCAGATCGGCCCGTTCTGGCTCAATCTTCAGACCCGACTCGAGCAGCGGAATCGCATCTTCAAAATAATTCTGGGTCATGCTGACGCGGGCCATCAAAAAGATCACGTCGGTATTTTCCGGCGCCAGTTTATGGGCGCGCATCAGTAGATCGAGTGCGTCGGATGGCCTCGCCTGCTCCGAATACACCTGGGCAAGCAGATACAGCGTCTCAGCCGAATCGGGCTTTAACTTTTGCGCCCGGTTGAGAGCAACTTCCGCTTTTGCATCCTCGTGTGCTCGAAGATAGGCCTGCCCGAGGTTATAGAGAATTTCGAAAGTCTCGGGTTTTAGGGCGTTTGCCTGTTCCAATTCGAGTTGCGCGGATTTGTACTGCTTCGCAGCGGCAAGGAGCAAGCCAAGCGTGAAGTGCAGTTGCACATCCTGTTTATGCGCGGCGGAGAGTTCGTGGGCTGCCGTGAGCGCCTGAGTGCTCTTTCCAGCCTGGAAGTAAGCGCGCACTAAATTGAATCGAGTTTCGATGGTCTGAGGATGCACCTGCTGAAAGTGTTGAATCGCCGCGAGGGGCACCCCCTTCGCAAGCAGCACCAGGCCGAGATTGTAATTTGCATCGCCGTTCGCTGGAGCCGCGCTCAAGACTGCGGTGAACTCCTTTTCCGCGAGGTCGAACTTTTGTTGCGCGACATAAAGATTGCCGAGGTTGTTGTGAGTTTTTGTCGAGTTGGGAGCTAATTTGAGGGCATGTTGGAAGGCCTCGAGGGCGTGCGCGTAATCTTTCTCATCGGTATAGACAATTCCAAGAAGGTTGTAAGCTTCCACGTTAGCGGGATTCTGCGCGAGTTGTTCGCCAATAATGGTTCTCGCCTGTTCGAAAAGGCCCTGCTGAATGAGTTTCTCAGCCTGCGGAAGCGACGAACCCGCACTGCCTTGGCTGGTGGCGTTGGCTTGAGGGAAAAACCGTTGAGACGCGGAGCTTGAGATCGAAATCGCTACGACAAGCAAGGCGAGGATTCCTGGCAATCCCCGTCTGCGATGTTTTTCTTGGACTTGACTCGATGCGCACCCCAACATCCGCACAGGACTCTCCGAAGGCCTCAATATAGCAGTTGAAGCATCTGCTGAGCCATCTTGTGTTGCGGTTGTCTTTGCAGCAGAGCTTGCAAAACCGCGCGCGCATTTTCCTTGTCGTTCAAAACGAGGTACAAGCGCGCGAGATTGAGATACGCCTGGTCAAAATCCGGAGCTTCGCGGATGCATGTTTTAAACCGCTCTTCCGCTTCCGGGTAGCGCCGTTGTTGAACAAAAAGTATGCCCAGGTTATTGAGTGCGTCAGAGTACCCCGGACGCAGATTGATTGCGTTGTTCAAATATTCGACCGCTCGCTCGGGTTGCTCGCGGCGAGCGTAGAGCATGCCCAGGCTGTAATTCACTTCGGGATTCTCGGGATCATTCTCGAAAGCTTGCTTGAGAAGCGTTTCCGCTTCCTCAGAATTTCCCTGGCGTCGGTAAACGTTCCCCAGATTAAGAAGCGCGGTAGCGTAAAACGGACGCAACTGCAGCGACTGCCTAAAATTTCGAATCGCTGCTTCGTTATTCCCAGCCTGTGCAGCAATCATTCCTAGATTGTTCCAGGCCTCAGGATAGTTCGGCCGCAACTTGACTGTCTGTTCGAGATACTGTTGAGCCTGTTGCGGCGAGTTGCGCTGCAGATAAAGTGTCCCCAGATTGTAATAGGCATCAGGATCGTCGGGCTTTGTCGCAATGACTTGCTTGAACGATTGTTCTGCCTGATCGAGAAAGCCGTGCTGAAAGAAGGCCACGCCGTAGGAAAAGACATTGCGTTGAAATTCGCCCTGATGCAAAGTCCCTGGAAAGGGAAGCGCTTTGCGGAGGCGATCTGCCGGAGTGCGTGGTACGGATGCGAGATCTTGCCTCAAGTCCTCAGTAGTGAACGATCCCTGGTACACCTTAACAATGTCTCCGGCTTCGTCGATCAGAAAAGATGTCGGGAGCGAAAGATCTCGGTGACGATCGAATAGGTAGCGATATACGAGGTTATAAACGCCGGCCAACTCTGGCGTTCCGATCAACATCGGAAACGATAATCCTTCTTTGTCAGCGAATGATTGAACCGCGCGAACGTCGGAGGGGTCATCGACGTTGATGGCAGCAATCTTCAGGCCTTTGGAGGCAAGGTCTGATTGCAATCTATGCAGAGTCTGCAGTTGTTCGCGGCAAGCGGGCGACGCTATTGTCCAGAAATTCAGCAAAAGGAAACTGCCCTGAAAAGAGCGAAGATCGCGAGCGTTACCGGAAAGGTCAGGCAGAGAAAAGTTCACGGCTCTCACTGGCTCGACTAGCCAAGTGCCCAGCGATAATGGCAGTGCTTCTCCCGGCGGCTGATTGCCGGGTTTGAGCCATGAAGAGGGAATCTGCGCGAACGCCTTGGCCGTGAAATTTCTCGCTCCTTCCTGGATTTCAATGCGATTGTTGCTGGGCAATCCGTTGACAGTCTGGGTCAATCCGCTCGGCCACTGCACTGTGGCACGGACGGCGCCCTCATACTTTCCCAAGCCAAAGAAAAGTTCCTTCGTGTGTTGGGATAAGAATCCGGAGCCCGCCTGTACGTATTTCGTCTGCCGAAGTTTTCCTGCCTCGACCGTCACCGCGGCGCCGATCGCGTCGCGGTTGCTTTTGTCTCCGCGCAGATGCAAGGCGATCGAATTGCCGATCCTATCCATCGCGAGACGCAAGATTCGAACCTGGGGCGCGTTTCGATTCTTCAGCACGATCTCGAGTCTGCCATCGCCGTCGAAATCAGCCAGCACAAACGCTCGGCTGTCATCTGGAAAATCCAGTCTCACCACGCCGGAGACATCAGAAAATGTGCCGTCGCGATTGTTGACAAAGAAAACGTTTCTCTCGTGACCGTTCCAGGTCGAGTCAGAACGAATGAGTTCATTGATCGCGCCCCATCCGCGTTCGTAGCTGGGGGATGGGCTTGAGTCCTGCGGTGATTTTGCGACGACTTGGCGCCAGAAGAAGCTCGACACGTCTCGTGGTGCGGCGCCGGAAATATAACCGTTCGCAACGTAGAGGTCCGGGTAGCCGTCATGGTCAAAGTCCCACGCGTCCGTTGACCATGACCAGCGTCCCATTTCCACTCCCGCTTTCAGTGCGACATTCTCAAACTTCCCTTCGCCTAGATTTCGGTACAACGAATTACCGGCCATGTGCCGGCGGTAAAGGGAACGAATCTTTTCCGGTTCGCCGCCGTGAAAATGCGAATCTCCGAAAACTCGCATGCCGGCCGCGACCCACATCCCTGCCGCATAGATGTCCTGCTTTCCGTCATTGTCGAAGTCCAGCCAGCAGGCGCTCATGCCCGCCCCCGCTTCATCCACCTTTGCCTCGGCGGAAATGGCGGCGAATGTTCCATCGCGATTATTGCGGTAGAGATTGTTGCGACCGAAATCGTTGACCACGTACAAGTCCGGCCACAGGTCTCCATTGCAGTCACCCCACGAGCAGGCGAAACTATATCGATCATTATCGATATTCAGGCCAGCCGCTTCGGTACGATCTTGAAAGACTCCGTTGCCTTCGTTGTGAAAAAGATAGTTGGGAGGTCCATTGCGGGCGTCGAAGTAGGGAACCGGATAGCGATACTGGTCCAAGCCCTGATAGTAGCTGTAAAGGCAAAAATAAAGATCAAGTCGCCCGTCGCGATCGTAGTCGGCAGCCGCGGCATGCGTGAAAGCCCCTTGCGGCGTGCGCGCGAAACGAAACGCGTCCTGTTTCAAAGAAAACCTACCGTTGCCCTGGTTGCGGAAAAGTAGAGGACCGGTCGCGCAAACCACCAGCAAGTCTTGAAGTCCGCTGTTCTCGAAATCCGCGAACAATGCGCAGACCGTGAAGTCAAGCACACCAACGCCTGATTTTTCCGTTACATCCTCGAAGGTTCCGTCTCCGCGATTGCGATAGAGCCGGTTGGGAAGTCCAGATGGCTGGCATATGTACAAGTCATCCCGCCCGTCGTTGTCGAAGTCGCCGACGGCTACACCGTTGTTTGCGTACACATCGACGCCGACTGCTCCGTCAATAACCGTTCGCCAATAGTCGGCTCCCGGGAGCAATTGCTTCTGATAAGAATCGGTATGCCCAAGAACATGCGACGTAATGTCGACAAAGACCGGACCGGCGGCACGGCTGACGCTCTCGCCCTCCGGATTCCATTTCAACGCTCGCCACGCACCGGTCGCGTCTCGCGACCACTGCGTAAGCCAGGAACCGATCCGTTCTTCCCGCACATCGTCGCCTCGCAGGCCGACGAAGTCATAGCGGATGCGTGCTTCCACGGTCAGCGGTGAATCAATGACCTGCCTGCACTCATAGATTTCAAAGTCCGCCGTTTCCACTCGTTTCAGCGCGGCCAAGTACTCTTCGATCTCTTCAAGAAATCGTTCGCGGCCAGAAAATAATTCGGACCCGAATTCCCTCCGCACTACCGTAATCGGATCGCCGGGACGCAAGCTGGATTCTCGACTCGCACGAAAACCAGTTGATTGAATCGACAACGCAACGAACTTTCCCATCGCTGCGATTGCCGGAGGGTTTGTTCTCAGAAACCGGCTCCACTCTTCCAACAACTTCATGATCTCGGAAGCGTACGCCTCGGTGACATACTCATCTGTGCCCGGATCGGTCAATTTAAGAACATCATCCAGCGGAGATTTCGCAGGGTAGTGCGGCGAAAAAGTTACTTCAGCGAAAGGGAAGTGAGGAATTTCCAGAGCCGGTAGTCCCCTCGGCGCGGAACGAAAAATGGAATTGTGAATCGGTGCCGGAAGAAAAAGAACAGGCGCCCATCGCATTTGCTTCAGGAAACTTCTGCGCGACGCGCCGTTATTCCCGTCTTTTGGCCCAAGCTTCCCCAAGATACCCGCTTAACCGGCGATCAACATTCGCATGCCGGCACTTCTGACGAGTCTATCAATGAGCGCCGTCCTTGGGAGCCGGCCCAGAGGAATCTCCAATCACCAACTCGGACCCGATCTCATATTCCTTGCCTTGAGGACTGGCCGTGCTGGAGAGTTCATGTAACGCGTCTGCTGCCAGACGGCCGAGCGTCTCGCGATGAATGTCGACTGTAGTGATCGATGGATTGCTGTAATCGGCGAGGCGTGTTTTATCAAAACCCGTCACCGAAATATCCTGGGGCACGCGGAGGCCGGCATTCAGCAGGCCTTTGATTATGCCGACTGCCGTCAGATCGTTCACGGCCATCACGGCAGTCGGTCGCGGCGATAACTTTGCGATAGCCAAGCCGGCCGCTAGTCCGCCTTCGAAACGCAGATTGCCCTCGAGCACCGGTCCGGGTTCGAGACCCAACTGCCGCATTGTCTTTTCGTAGGCCTGAAGACGCACGAGATTGGATTTAAGACCAGGCCGTCCGGCCACGAAGGCAATGCGCCGGTGCCCGTTGTGATAGAGGTACTTCACAATTTGTTCGATGCCAGACAAATAATCAATCCGCAAATTGCTGGTGTAGCCACGAACCGGCGCGAGGTCAAGGAAAGTCACCGCGATCATTCTTCGCGCCAACTCATGAACGAGTCGCAGGCTGATCTCCGATGTCATGATCGCGACGCCGCGGACTTTGTGCTCCATCATTCGCTCCGCGGCCTCGCGAGTCCGGCGCGGATCATAATTCGTGTCGCTCAAAATGGCGTCGTATCCCAGTTCTTGCGCCCGAGTTTCGAAGCTCTTGATTACCTCAGGAAAAAATGGGTTCTCAATATCGGAGACGATGATTCCCAGCGTGCGCCGGTCGCGCGATGCCAGGTTGCGCGCATGGACGTCGCGAATGTAGCCTAACTTTTTGACGGTGGAGAGCACGAGGCGGCGGGTTTCACGCCCTACCTTGCCGGTTTTGTTCAGCACATTGGAAACCGTGGCAGTCGAGACTTCGGCCGCCTTCGCGACGTCGCGAATGGTCACACTCATGTTCAGAAAATCCCCAGCCTAGTCAGACAGCGAAACCGCATTGCTGAAACAGCGCGGAGTATAGACGACGAGAAAATTCTTGACAATGCCGAGCGCTCCATGATATTTCCCATCCACGCTGAAATAGTCGATTTGTATTAGCCGGAAGGTTAAGCGGTTAATTTCAAATAATCGTTCTGAGCAGTTCGTTCTGGTTTTGGGGACGCTTCACAACTCACTTTTTACGGGCGACATTGTGCTCGGGTCGTTGCCCGTGATGACAGTTGAAGCATGGCAAGGCTTGCTAGGACGCAAGCCGCTAAGGCTCAAAGGAGAGTTCATGAACCGACACGCATTTGGCTGGGTCCTGCGCACCATTTTGGCTGTCACCGTACTCACGACTTTCAGCGGCCGGTACCTCCAAGCTCAGGTGGACACAGGTTCCATCACGGGCACCGCAACCGATGCCTCGGGAGCAGTCGTCAGCGGAGCGAAGGTCACCCTGACGAATGAAGGCACTGGCGCGGTCCTGTCTACCACGACCGGAAGCGATGGAAACTACACTTTTAGTCCCGTCAGAATTGGAACGTACAAGATCGACGCTTCCGCGCAAGGTTTCAAGACGGTTAGTCAGACTCACATTACGGTTGATGTCGGCGCGAATGTCTTGGTGAATTTTAAGCTTCAACCAGGAAGCGTCAGCGAAACCGTTGAAGTTACGTCCGCCGCTCCCGTGCTCCAGACCCAGGATGCGTCCGTCGGGCAAGTGATGGACACGCGTAACGTCAACAATCTTCCACTGAACGGCAGGAATTTTACTTTTCTGGCTCAGCTATCCGCCGGCGTGAATACGCCGCAGGCAGATACACGCGGCAATGCCGCGACGGGAGCGTTCTCGGCTAACGGTCTTCGACCAGCGCAAAACAATTACATGCTGGATGGCATTGATAACAATTCCGACACCGTGGATTTCCTGAACGGAACAAATTTTGTGGTTCTTCCGCCAGTCGATGCGATTCAGGAATTCAAGGTCCAGACCTCTGATTTCAGTGCAGAGTACGGGCGCTCGGGCGCCGCCGTTCTCAACGCCACCATCAAGTCCGGTACGAACGAGTTGCATGGCGCAGCCTGGGAGTTCTTCCGCAACGATAAGCTCGACGCCGCCGACTACTTCGAAGACGCTAACCACGTTCCGAAAGGCGAGCTCCGCCAGAACCAGTTCGGCATCTCAGGCGGTGGACCGATTATCAAAAATAAAATCTTTTTCTTCGGAGACTATGAGGGCCTGCGGCGGATTCAGGGTACGATTCTGACCGGATCGGTTCCCACGGCTGCGGAGCGTACCAGCGGCTACACCAATCTCTCCGACTTGATCACCGGACAGACCGGTACGGAAACCGATGCCTTAGGGCGCACGATTCCAACCGGCACGGTTCTTGACCCCGCCACGACTCGGCCCGTCACCAAGGGAGTCGTGGATCCCGTATCCGGCTTGGTCGCGGCCAGTACCGGTTTTGCGCGTGATCCGTTCGGCACCTGTGCGGCCAGCACCGTCACATTTACCCTCGCAGCTTGCGGCCTGAATCAACTTCCGGCAGGACGCCTGGATGCGAATGCGATCTCGCTCCTGAACCTTTACCCCAATCCGACCGGCTCTTCACTTTTCTCCAACTACGCCAATTCGCCGAAGCTCAGTGAGCACCGCAATGCCTTCGACACTCGGCTGGACGTCAACATGAGCACAAAGGACCAGGTATTCTTCCGGTTCAGCTATGTGGACGACCCTCAGTTCATCCCGGGTATTTTTGGCGGCGTACCCGACGGTGGCGGGTTCCAGCAGGGCAATCAGACTGCCCTCGCACAGCAGAGTGCTTTGGCGTGGACCCACGTCTTCTCTCCCAGCACGATTAACGTCGCGCGTGCGGGACTAAATTACCTCCACACCACGCGGGTTTCCCCCGAAGCCAACAATCTGACCGATTTGCCCGGCAAATATGGCGTCCATGGTATTCCGCAGCAAAAAGAGAATGGCGGACTTCCTGCCTTCGGGATCAATGGACTAGCTACTCTAGGAAGTAATGCGTTTCTCCCCTCCGATGAAGTCAGCTCGACCTTCCAGGTCACCGATGACTTCACCAAGATCTACGGAAAACACACCTTCAAGATGGGATTCGAGTGGCAACACGTCAAGTTCTCGACGCTGCAACCACCGTGGTCTCGCGGCGAGTTCGATTACGGAAGTGCGTATACGGACGTCCCGACTGTCAGGAATGGCAACACGGGCCGTGCGCAGTTCTTGCTGACGCCTATTCCTGCGCATAACGGCGGAACCATTGACTATGTCGGCGGCCCCTCGACCGGATCCGGCAATAACAGCGTGTTCGTGTCCAACATTTCGCTGACAGACAATGGCAAGAATTACTATGGCAGTTACATCCAGGATGACTGGAAAGTGTCACCGAAGCTGACCGTCAATCTCGGTTTGCGTTGGGACTTCTTCGGACTGGTCTATGAGCATCATGCGAACCAGGCCAACTTCGTTCCAAGTGGGCCTCCGACCAATTCTCCGATGTACATTATCCCTACAGGCCCGAATGCGAACAAGCTTTCCGCCAGTTTTACCAGCCTGCTCGCGACAGATGGCATTACGCTTGCCGTCACCAACAGGTATGGCAAAGGACTGGGTAAGTCGCAGAAAGCGAATTTTGCGCCACGCTTCGGCTTCGCCTACCAGGCTACGCCAAAGTTGGTTGCTCGCGGCGGATTCGGACTCTTCTACAATGGCTTTGAGAATCGCGGTTTCTCCCCCAACTTGGGCGAGAACTATCCGTTCCAATTCAACTTCCAATTCGCACCGACGGATGACGGGCACCCAATCACGTATGCAGGGTGTACGAGCCCCAATGCTACTCCGATAGGAAGCGCGACTCTGGAGACTGGCTTCACTTGCACTCCGCTTGATCCACTTCTTGTGAACGCCAGCGGACTCGCCCTACGCGGCATCCAGTTTAATTACATCACTCCCTATTCCATGGGCGGCAACCTGACTCTTCAATACCAGTTAACGCCCACGGTGACGTTGCAGGCGGGGTACGTTACGTCCTTGGCGCGTCATTTAGAATCGTTCCCCAACTCGAACAACGTCACTCGTATTCTGGACACGACACAAGCTACGTCCACGGCCGTTCCGTTCCCCGATTTCGGGCATGGCTCCAGTTACGCCATCACCGCAGGCAGCAGTTATTACCACGGCCTGCAGACCAAAATCGAAAAGCGATTTGCCGCCGGATTGAGCTTGCTTGGCACCTACACGTGGTCCCAATCTCGATCCGACGCTGGAGACCTGCTAAACGGCGGGAGTCTAGCTGGCTACCGGGCTCCGGACGTTCCGGGCGCGGGAATCCATTTTGACTATGGTCTCGCGAATTTCGACGTTCGAAACGTCGTCCACTTCAGCGGCACGTATGAACTTCCCGTTGGCAAAGGTAAGCCTTACCTGGCCAATTCGGGTTCGATGACGAACAAAGTGTTTGGAGGCTGGAGCGTCAACTGGGCTGCTGTCCTGCAGGGAGGCCAGCCGATTACGTTGAGCTGCCCCTCGAACACCACAAGCGGGACCGGTTGCTATGACCTCGTAGTCCCCGGACAGAGCCCGAAGCGCGGGTTGCACATTGACTCCAATGGGAAGCTCAGCTTCTTCGGCAACCGGGCGGCGTTTAACCAGCCCTGCGTTTTGGGAGCGGGAGGCGTACCCGATCCCAGTAAGGTGGTGGGATGCGTTCCTTTAACCGGCCTTGCCGCTTTGGGAGGTCCTCCCGCCCAAATTGCCGGACCGACATTCCACCGGTTCGATTTCTCCACCTTTAAGGACATGAGGCTTACCGAGCGATTCACTCTGCAGTTCCGGGCGGAGTTCTTTAATATCTTGAATCACCCGAACTTCAATGCTCCTGGCTTTGGCGGCAATGGCGTTGTTGCCGTCTCCGGTGCAACTAATTTCACCAGCTCTAACTTTGGCGAGATTGGATCTACTCGCGACGCTCCCTACGATCCGAGACAGATCCAATTTGCTTTGAAGTTGTACTACTAGGTTAGAGAAAGGTTTTGGACTAAGAAGGCGCTTCTAGGAAGCGCCTTCTCCATTTCGTTGTTTTTCCTCTCACCTGCTTTGTTTGAGGGCGGGTGATAGCATGCAGACCGTGAGTATTCGACCTCGGCCCCTGTTGTGTTCTTATTTGTTCGCCCTGATTTTCGTGGCGCCGCTTGTAGCAGGGACAGAGCAGACCGAGCGCCTGAACCGCGAGTTCCAGAAAGCTGTGGCTCAGTATGACGCGGGCCATCTCACCGAAGCCGCCGCGGAATTGGAGAATCTGCTGCGCGATGTCCCAGAGAGTTTTGAGGTGCATGAACTCTTAGGCTTGGTCTATGCTGGGGAATCGCAGGATGTTCTGGCCAATCAGCACCTCGAGAAAGCAGTGCGTTTGAAACCGGACTCTGCTGCCGCCCGAACCAACTTGGCTACCAATCTAGTTCGCATGGGAAGGCTCGAGCCCGCGCAAGAACAGTTCAAGAAAGCGGTCGCTCTCGAACCACGCAACTACGACGCGAATCACAACCTGGGAGAGCTTTACGTCCGCCTGGGTAAACTTTCGGACGCTGTGCCTTTTCTCAAGCAAGCTCAGCACGTCAATCCTACTTCCTATGACAACGGCTACGATCTGGCGTTGGCGTATCTCTACATCGGCCAGCCGGAGCAGGCACGCCAGCTTGTTCAAAACCTACTGCGCACAAAGGACAGCGCGGAACTGCACAACTTGTTAGGTCAGATCGAGGAAAAAGACGGAAAGTTCCTGGCCGCGGTGAACGAATTCGAGATTGCCGCCCACCAGGAACCGAGCGAGAGTAATCTTTTCGATTGGGCTAGCGAGCTTCTCTTACACCAGACGCTGGAACCCGCGATTGATGTTTTTAGGCAGGCCATGGAACGTTATCCAAATTCTTCGCGTGTGGCCATTGGCCTTGGCATCGCGTTGTACTCCCGCGGTTTTTACGACGAGGCGGTCAAGTCTCTGCTGCGAGCGGCCGATCTAAGCCCCTCTGACCCGCGCTGCTATTTTTTTCTGTCGAAAGCGTACGATAGTTCACCGAGTCAGGCGGATGATGTCATTCTGAAGTTCCGCCGGTTTTCCGAATTGCAGCCGAGGGATGCCCACGCCGCTTATTACTATGCAATGAGCCTGTGGAAAGGGAAGCGAGCACAAGATCCGAGCCTTGATCTCCATCAGATTGAGTCGTTACTCAAGAAGGCGGTCTCTCTGGATCCCAAACTTGCCGAGGCGCATTTGCAACTGGGAAATCTTTATTCCGACCAGGGGCAGTATGCCGAAGCTGTTCCCGAATACCAGAAGGCTCTGGAAAATAATTCTGACCTTGCCGATGCGCACTACCGGTTAGGCCAAGCCTACGTGCATCTTGGTCAAAAGGACGAGGCTCAGCCCGAATTCCAGGTCTATCAGCAGTTGCGTTCGCAACACTTGGCAGATCTTGATCGACAAAGAGCAGAGGTTCGGCAGTTCGTTTACTCAGAGAAGAACGAGACGCCTTCCAAACAGTGATCGGTGCACCGACTTCGGCGCCAGCAATCATGAACGCTTTATCGCAGAATCGACGAGGCAAGTTGAGCGGAACTCCGAGGAACACCTCCAGTCTGCGCGAGGTCAGCCAGTTCGTTGCCCGCACGCGCAGAGACTTTTTGCGCGACGCTGCAGGAGTGGCATTGGGCAGCACGTTGCTTCGATCATCGTGGGCTCGTGCGGCAGCTTTGCCCTCAAGAAAGAAAGTTGTGATCGTGACATTTGGCGGTGGGGCGCGTGATCAGGAAACTTTTGCACTGGAAGGGCAGGAAAATATTCCGCACCTGATGCGCGAATTCATTCCGCAAGCCACTTTCTTCACCCAGGTCGTGAATCGCGGGATTCTGGGCCATTACGTCGCGACTGCGAGCCTTGCCACCGGCGTCTATGAAACGTTTAACAATTTCGCTGCCGTCGCTCCTCAATCTCCAACCGTGTTCGAATACTTTCGCAAAGATTTAAAGCGTCCGTCCTCGGATGCGTGGGTGGTCGCTCCCAGCAACGGTTTCAACCGGATTGGCGAAAGCAGTCATCGATCCTACGGCGCTGGCCTGGGAGCGCGCGTGATTCTGCCCAAGCGCTTGTTGACGGCGGCAACTTCCGGCCGCCGCAATGACTATCAGCATCTACTGCGCGACAACTACGAAACGCCTTATTTTGCGCCGGAATTGGCAGGCAGCGAGTTCGAATTGCAACAACTCGAGATGATCCTGAAGCTCTCGGTCGATGACTTCAAGAATCACGCCCAGACTTTGTCGAGTCCGGACGAACTCTCCCTGTACATCGCTCGCCAATTAATGCGGCAGGTTGCTCCCAGTCTGTTGTGGATCACCATGCACGATATCGACATCGCGCATGCTGGAGCATTCTCGCTGTACATCGATGGAATTCGGCGTACCGACCGTCTGTGTTCTGATCTATGGAAGACGATTCAGAGCGAGCCCGAATATGCTGGCAAGACAACTTTGTTCATCTTGCCTGATTTCGGTCGCGACTCGGATGAAGATGCCGGAGGAAATGGCTTCCAACACCACCGTACCGGGGACGCGCTCTCCCGGACGACGTGGATGTTGGTTGCCGGGCCAGGCATTCGCGAGGGCGTAGTTTTCGACCGGGCAGTTGATTCTACCGATCTGGTGCCCACTCTCGGATCGATGCTGGGATTCGTTCCGTCGCTCGCGCAAGGCAAACCAATCAACGAACTGTTATAGCTTGCATGCTTCCTCGCGACCTCAAACCCGGACAGTTCACTGGCTATCCGCCGGAGGCGCGGAAGATCGTCACTAATTATTTGGCGACGCTGCAGCAACTGCCTCTGAGTTTTGTGCCGAGCCTGCTCCGCGAACTCATCGACTACGACTTCAAGTTCCCGGCTGAGCGCATGGCGCGTGAGAAGGAACTGGCAAGGCTTAGTTCACTTTCGGGTGAGGAACTGAAAACGTGGTTCGAAGGTTTTGCACAAATCCGTCTTTCACCTCAGCTCGAAGAGTTTGACTGGATAAAAGCACCCGCCCAGTTTGTCGAGCGTTTGTCGGCGCATCTCTGGAGCACCCACCAGCTTGACGCGTTTCGCAAGGCTTCAAACGATTACGCCGATCGTTTACGCTCGGCCGTGCCGCCGGAACGTCCCTCGATTCCGAGGCTCGGGATTGCAGTCATCGGCCAGGGCGTGGCCTTGTATGATCAGCCGCTGTTTCGGAGGTTGCGTGCTCACGGAGCATATTTCAGCGGCATCAAGCCTGAAAATGGCATGCGGCAACTGCTGGATGCGGTTGCTGCGCGAGCCAAGGCCCATCCCGATCCCTACGCCCACTGGTACATCGATGGCGGGGAAGAACTAGATCATGCTGCGTCGCTCACTTGCGTCTCCTACAAGTCTCTCGAACCGGCGCGGGCGGTTTTGTTGCACAAGATGCAATCCGAGATCGACAGGCCGGGTATGGGACCGGAAGCATTGCGCACGCTTCTCGCCCAGATGCGTCCCGCGGATCTGGGTATGGACAGAGAGACCACTGGCAAACCAAGAGACGAAGTGCTGGAACGCTTCGAGGTCAGCCTGCTGACCGAAGGTTCAGGGACGCAAATCTTCAGCACGAGTTTCGCGCAATGGGCCGCGCGTGAGGCTCTGAGGCGGGCTCAGTCGCTCACGCTGTTGGTGCGTTTTGCGCCACGTCAGCGGCAGAAGCCGATGAACGAACTGCTCTCCTGGGCGCCCGCCCGTCAAGAGTTCGACTTTATCGGTTCGCTGGTCGATGCCGATATGGGAGCGTATTACAACTGGCTGAATCAACAGCGCCTTCCGGGAGCTGAACAGTCGTCGTTCCTGGTCTGGTTTGAAGGACACAATCAGGCGCTGGCCATCGGTCCATCCATACCCCGCGGAACCGAATCCACGTCGCCAGCCGATCTGGAGCAAGTGCTGGCCTGGACGGTGTGAGCGGAGCTGCGCTGGGGTGCAAACCGCACTTTTTGCGTGCAATCGATAATTAAGGGAGAGAGCAAACAAAAATGGATAGACGCAAGTTTCTGAAACAATCAGGCACACTGATCGCTGGAGCTACTCTCGCACCTTATGCGCTTCCCGAAGGAGATGCGCAATCTGCCGTCTCGAACACCAGTGGCCGCCTCATCCTGCCGATGAATCGCAAGTGGCGTTACAGTCGGACTGTTGTCGAAGGCGGCCATGAGAAAGATTTTGACGACTCTAAATTTGACCGAGTCGTGATCCCGCACACGAACGTCCCGCTACCATGGCATGGTTTCGATGAAAAGACTTATGAGTTTGTTTCTCTTTACCGCCGCCGTTTCAAACTTCCGCCCGAAGCCCGCGGCAAGCACGTCTTTGTCGATTTCGAAGGCGTGATGACCGCCTCCACGGTCTGGATCAACGGCACCAAGCTCGGGGAATATAAAGGCGGTTACACGCCATTCTCGTTTGAACTCACGCCTCACGTCGATTTTGACGGTGAAAACCTGCTCGCAGTTGATGTCGATTCCACCGAACGCCCCGATATTCCGCCCTTCGGCTATGAAATCGACTATCTCACTTTCGGTGGAATTTATCGTGAGGTCTCGCTTCGCGTCGTGCCGGCAACGTTCATCGAAAATATCTTCGCGCGACCGAAAGACGTGTTGTCTGCGAATTCAAGCGTCGATGTTGACTGTTTCATTCAGAACCTCGACGGATCAAAAGACCTTCTGACCGTCGATGTTGAGTTGCTCGAGGGCGACCGTGTTCTAGCCAAAGGCTCGCAAAAAGTCGCGTCGTCGAGTGTTGCGGGCGAACCGTCAGCTCACATGGTCCGTCTGGAAAAACTCGGCGGAATTCAACTATGGGATCTCGACAAGCGCAACCTCTACACCGCTCGCGTGCGTCTGCGCCACGCCGCTCAACTGCTCGATGAAGATTCCCGCCGTTTTGGCTTTCGTGAGGCCCAGTTTACCGATCACGGCTTCGAGCTGAACGGCAAAATCATCAAGCTGCGCGGTCTCGATCGGCACCAGACGTTTCCATTTGTTGGGCAAGCGATGCCTGGCCGTGTTCAACGACGTGACGCTCAGATCCTGCGCAACCAGCTCAAGTGCAACATCGTTCGCACTTCGCATTATCCGCAGTCACGTCATTTTCTTGATGCCTGCGACGAAGTAGGTCTTCTCGTACTGGAGGAGATCCCCGGCTGGCAGCACATCGGAGACGCAGCCTGGAAGGACATTTCCGTCGATAACGTCCGCCGCATGATCCGTCGCGACTGGAACCATCCGTCGATCATCCTGTGGGGCGTGCGCATCAACGAGTCAAAAGACGACCACGACTTCTACACTCGCACCAACGCGCTGGCCCATCAGCTCGATCCGACCCGCCAAACAGGCGGCATCCGCTACTTCCAGGAATCTGAATTCCTGGAAGACGTGTTTACCATGAACGATTTTGGTTTTCCGCTCAAGCCGCCGAACCATCCCCGGTACGTGAACACGGAATTTGTCGGCCACACGTATCCAACAAAAACCATCGACCAGGTAGAGCGCCTCACCGAGCACACCCTGCGTCACGCCCGTATCCACGACCAACTCGCCTCAAATCCGCAATACGCTGGGGGCATCGGCTGGTGCGCCTTCGATTACAACACGCACGGCAATTTCGGTTCAGGAGACCGAATCTGCTACCACGGGGTCACCGACATTTTCCGGGAACCCAAGCCCGCGGCAGGATTCTACAAATCGCAGTGTGATCCGGCAGAGGAGATCGTCTTGCAGCCGGCCTTTCACTGGGCGCGCGGCGACGCATCTATCGGATTCTCTCAGGCGGTCGTGTGCTCCAACTGCGAACATCTGAAGTTTTACATCGACGACAAACTGGTTGGGGAGGTCGACCCTGACCGGCAGCAGTTCGCCCATCTGCGCTACGCGCCTTTCGTCCTCGACATGAAGGAACTCTTCCACAAGTGGGGAGACCTGCGGATTGAGGGATACATCGGGGGAAAGCAAGTGATTGAAAAGCGCATGTCTGGAACAGGTGTCGATACGAAATTCCTGCTTCTCCCCGACGACACAGAATTGATCGCCGATGGCGCCGACTCAACTCGAGTAGTGCTTCGCGTCACCGATGAGTTTGGGGCTGTGAGGCCGTTTGCGAATGATGCGATCCAGTTTGAAATTGAAGGCCCAGCCCAGATCATAGGCGACAATCCATTTTCATTGATTGGCGGAACCGGGGCAGTGTGGATTCGCGCTCAGGAAACACCAGGCAAAGTGCGCCTTAAAGGCATTCACCCACGGCTAGGCGCGCAGCAGGTGGAAATTGACATTGCGGCGGGCACTCCCGCGAAAGGAGATGTTGGCTAAGACGATTCCTCTAAAAATCGTCTCGATTCCTCCCGGAGCCAAACTAAAAGTGGATGGCCAAAATATCGGCGTCACCCCGATCATAGGCCGTTTCACGGTCGGTACCCATCAACTCGATCTCACAAAAGAAGGCTACGCCCGGGGAAGTACCCCACTAGAGGTCACGGCCGACGAGCTGCCTGGCGGTAGTATCACTGTTGAGCTCGGCGGATTATCCCGCGATACCGTCGAACTGCGAGACGGTACCGTCCTCTTAGGCGATTTGGTCTCGATCTCGATGAAGGAAGTAGTGGTGCGTGTCGATGGAAAAGATCAGACCTATTCGCGAAATCAAATCAGAGAGATAATGTTGGTGGAGCGAGTCGTTGAGCAAATACTCGCAACCTCACAGACAGTTCCAGATGCACGAAAGCAGTAATGGAGAGTCGGTATCGAGGTCCCCTCATCTCCGAGGAGATCAAAGCTCGGTCCGCTGCCTTGGCGGACGAGATAGCCGGTTGGCCGCATGTGAGCCTGCGCGCTCTGTTCGATTTTACGGCTCTGCAGGCCTAAGAAGCCACGGCTAAGACCATCAAATCCCGACAGTTCCTGTTCCTTGTGATCCAAATCACACCGGAGTATACTTAATTCGAACGATCGTTCGAATTGGTCCTTTGGATTATGGGCACTCCTTCAACGACCGCCCGAATTCCCGCGCGACGCAACCCCGTGATTACCGCTCCAGCGACGCGCTACGACCGGCGACTGGCCGAGATTCTGGTTCACGCTACTGAGGTTTTCTGCAAGAAGGGGTACGAGGGCGCCTCGATGCGCGATTTGTCGCGCGAGAGCGGCATGTCGCTGGCGGGACTTTACTATTACTTCGAGTCCAAAGAGCGCCTGCTGTATCTCATCCAGAAGCATACTTTCACCACGATTGTGCAGCGGCTGAAAGCGCGGCTGGAAGGCGTAGGCGACGCGGAAGAGCGCATCCGGATTTTCATCCTCAATCACCTGGAATATTTTCTTGCTAACCAGGCGGCCATGAAGGTGCTCTCACATGAGGCCGAGGCGCTGAAGAACGGGTTCGCGTCCGACGTGGCCGCGATCAAGCGCGAGTACTACCGAATTTGCGTTGGCTTGCTCGATGGCTTGAAGAACGAACGTGGCTTGCAATTTTCCACGCGCATTGCGGTGCTCAGTCTGTTCGGCATGATGAACTGGATCTATACCTGGCACAATCCGCGGGTGGATGCGAATGCACGGTCGATAGCGAGCGAGATGGGCGACATTTTTCTGCGCGGCGTGCTGGAGAACAAGCGGCGCGAGCGCTGAGCGGAAAGCTGTTTTGGGTGCGGGCGAGAGCAGATTCCTCGCTTTGCTCGGAATGACAAAGTTTGATGAACTCGGAATGACAACCTTTAAGGTAAGGAGACCTAGACATGGCGACTACAGTGCAGCCGGCAACCGGCGAAACCACTAAGCAGCTAGTCAATTACCGCACCGACGGCGGCGTCGCGGTCATCGAGATGTGCGATCCGCCGGCGAATACCTATACCTACGAAATGAACCGGCAGCTTGACGAAGCGATCCTCAAAGCTCGCATGGACAACGACGTCTACGTGATCGTGATGACCGGGGCGGGCGACAAGTTTTTCTCCGCGGGCGCGAACATCAAGATGCTTTCCACCGTCGACCCAACTTTCAAGTATTACTTCTGCCTGCACGCCAATGAAATGTTGCTGCGCCTGGAACACACGCCAAAGCTGGTGATCGCGGCCATCAACGGACACTGCGTAGGCGGCGGTCTGGAGATCGCGATGGCGGCCGACATTCGCATCGCGCGCAAGGATGCCGGCAAAATTGGTTTGCCCGAGGTGAACCTCGGCGTGCTGCCGGGGACAGGCGGCACGCAGCGGCTTTCGCGCATGGTGGGAAAGAGCAAAGCGATCGAGCTGATGGTGACGGGCAACACGTTTTCTTTTGAAGAGGCGCAGGAACTCGGCATCGTGAACGACATCTTTGAGCGCGACGGTTTCATGGAGAACATCATGGAGTACGCCAAGCAGTTCTGCCCGCCCAACAAGGCTTCCAAAGCGGTGGGACGTATCAAGCGCGCCGTGCAAACCGGCTGGGAGATTCCGATGGAGTCGGCGCTGGCCGTCGAGCGCGAGAATCAGCAGTTGTTGTTCCAGAGCGAGGACGCGAAAGAAGGCCTGGCAGCGTACGTTGAAAAACGTCCGGCAAGCTTCAAAGCAAAGTGAAGTTCTCTGTGTCTCAGTGCCCTCTGTGGTTGGAAAGGTTTTTTAGCATGCCCGGAAAAGTAGCAAAGATCGGAACCTTCAGCGACTGGATCGGTCTGTTCAACGACTGGCGTAAGGAAATTGGCGTCAACACGGAAGACATCGACGCCTTTCACTTTGACACGCTGTACGGCGCCATCGACACGGAGGAGATCGAGTTCGGTTCCTACAAGGGCCGTCGCAAGTGGGAAAACCTGCGCCAGATTCCCACGCAGCAGATGCGCGACGCGCTCATGAACATGATCGTTTACCAGGGCGATACCGAGTTCGCCAGCGTTGAACAGCAGCGCAACCTGCTGGAAAACGCGCCGACCGAATGGGATCGCCGTGCCATCACTCGCGTCATGATCGAAGAGATGCGCCACGGCTGGCAGATGTGCGCCCTGCTGGTCGACCACTTCGGCTACTCGGGAAAGGTCGAAGCACAGAAGATGCTGGAGCGTCGCGCCTTTGAGAATAAGCGTCTGCTGGGCGCTTTTAATGTCGACGTCGACAACTGGATGGACTTTTTCACCTACACCGATTTCGTCGACCGCGACGGTAAGTTTCAGCTACAGATGCTTAAGTATTCCGCATTCGCGCCGCTGGGACGATCGATGTCGTACATGCTGCGCGAAGAGGCCTTCCACATGGGCACGGGCAACGATGGTCTGCGTCGCATTGTGGAAGCGGGCGTGATTCCGGCGTGGCTGATTCAGAAATATCTCAACAAGTGGATCTCGAGTTCCTATGACCTGTTCGGCACCGATCATTCGTCGTCAGCGCATTGGGCCTACGTTTGGGGCGTCAAGGGCCGTTATGACGAGCCCAAGAACGACAAGGCCCCCGACCTTGACGACTTGAACGATTACAACCGTAACCTTTATCGTGACGAAGTTGCGGGTCTGATCGAGCGCTTCAATCACTCGCTCAAGCCGGGCGAGCCGAAACTCTATGCGCCGGACATCAAGTTCAATCGCGCCATTGGGAAATGGGCGGGAAAGAAATTTCACGCGCAGACCGGCGAGCCGCTAGACGATCTCGCCTACGAAGAACACTTGAAAGACTACATGCCGTCGGCGGAAGACAAGAAGCTTCTACTCGACATCATCGGCACCGAAAAGAAATGGATCGCGGAAAAAACAGGCGCGCGCGATCCGCTCTCGACCATCGGAGAAGTACGCAAATCAGCGATCAACCTGTGATAGTTGCGCCGGGGCGGTTGGTTGGCGCGTGAGGTCTGCAGATACTTGGATTTGGAGACTGGGAAGGGCAGGGCTTCAGCCGTGCCACTAGCAGAAACTCCAGGGCCGGTTTAGCCGCTGAGATTGAACGTAGGACGACTCGAAATATGCCAACCACAGAAACGGCATCTTCCCGCCTCGCAGTCGACTTTTCTCCTCCGATTGCACGAATTACGTTACGCAATCCTCCGCTGAACGTAATCGACATTCCCATGATGGAGGAGTTAGCTCAGTCGCTATTGGAAATCGAGGCTCGGCAAGACGTTTCCATGATCGTTTTAACTGGCGAGGGCAAAGCATTTTCAGCCGGCGTAGATGTCGCTGCTCACACGCCCGACAAAGTTCAGGAGATGTTGACGAAATTCCATGCCGTAATCCGTGCGCTGGTGGCGACGAAAAAGGTCACGATTGGCTCGGTGCACGGGCACTGCCTGGGTGGAGGCGCGGAACTGGTCTTGGTGTGCGACATCGTCTACACCACGGAATCGGCGCAATGGGGATTCCCGGAAATAAAGCTGGGCTGCTATCCACCGGTCGCGTGTACCGCGCTGGCTGCGCTCGTCGGACAAAAGCGCGCAGCGGAGTTGATCCTGACCGGGCGCACAATCGACGGGAAAGAGGCGGCGGAGATTGGTCTGGCGAATCGTGCTGTGCCTGAGAGTGGATTGCCTGCCGCAGTCGACGAATGTACCGCACATTTGCGCAAGCTCAGTCCGGCCGCGCTGGGCGCAGCCAAGAAAGCCTCCTATGCCTGGGATTCAATGCACCTCGATAAAGGCCTGGCCCGCGCCGAGCGAATTTATTTCGATGAACTGATGAAGACCTTGGACGCGCACGAAGGCATCTGCGCGTTCATGGAGAAGCGGGAACCGAGGTGGACGGGGAAGTAATGACGGACCAATCGATAGAACCGAAAACACAACTGACATTGGACTCTGACTGGAGCACGGCAATGTTCACCGCCTTTGCTTTTGTGTTCCTGCTGCTGACAGTCGTAGTTACTGCAAGAAGTGTTCTACTCGGCGTCCCGGTAAAAGTACGGATTACGTGGGAGACTTGGATAATGTTTTTGGGCTTTACATTGCTCGTATTTCAAATGAGAGAACCGATACTGAAGTTCGCATGCGTTTTGATCAGTATTATGTTTGGCTCGCGACTATTGCTGAGTCTCGTTCACGCACCGCTTCAGGTCCAGGTTTTAAACGGTGAGATTATGCGGGTCGTCGATCTTGTGGTTGATGTAGGTTTCTGTTTGTACATTGCAAGTTGGTTCAAGCAAAGAATCAGGCGAGTATAGTTCGCGCTGGTAAGGTAAACCGTTCTTCGATGGAATACGAAATCACTCCCGAAGAGGTGAAGAGCAAACTGAAAGCGAAGGAATCGTTCACGTTGCTCGACGTTCGCGAGCCCTGGGAGTTTGAGACTGCGCGCATCGAAGGCGCGAAGTTGATGCCCATGGGCGATGTGCCGTCGCGAGCGCATCAGGAACTCGATCCCGACGATCACGTGGTGGTGATTTGTCATCACGGCGTGCGTTCGATGAATGTGACGGTGTGGCTGCGGCAGCAAGGGTTCGAGAAGGCACAGTCCATGCGCGGCGGCATCGACGCATGGTCACGCCGCGTGGATGGAAAAGTGCCGGTGTACTGACGAAAGCCGCTAGCTACTAGCCCCTAGCTACTAGCCAAAGCAGCTCAGGTTTAGCTAGGAGCTAGCAGCTAGAAGCTCTTGCCATGAAAAAAGAACTCATCGAACTCCGCGTCAATGGTCGGGCTCGCGAACTTGCCATCGAGCCCAGCGCGTTGCTGCTCGACATATTGCGGAACGAATTGCAACTCACGGGCTCGAAGCGAGGCTGCGATGATTCGTCCTGCGGCGCCTGCACCGTATTGGTCAATGGGGTCGCTATGATGTCGTGCACGCTGCTCGCGGCTAGTTGCGAAGGCCAGGAGATCACGACGGTGGAAGGGGTAAGCGAGCACGGCGCTCTGGCAGCGATCCAGAAGGCTTACGGCGATTGGGGAGGGGCGCAGTGCGGCTATTGCACACCGGGCTTCATGATGACGGTGAAGTCATTATTGGCGGAGAATCCGAATCCCTCCGAGGCTGAAGTTCGTGCCGCGCTCAGCAGCAATCTGTGCCGCTGCACCGGCTACAGCCAAATGTATGAAGCCATCCGATCGGCGATTGCGGCAGAACAACAAGGATTGGTGGCGAAGTAGCGAGGCACGGCCTGCGAAAAGCAGATTCCTCGCTTCTCTCGGAATGACACGAGCCGAGGGATCGGAATGACTGAATGAACGATTTCTCCATTATCGGCAAGCCCATCGCGATGATCGACGCGGCAGAGAAGACCACGGGCGCCGGCAAGTACACCGACGACCTCAGTGTTCCTGGCATGCTCATCGGGAAGATTCTGCATTCGCCGTATCCGCACGCGCGCATCAAGCGCATCGACACCAACCGCGCCGAAAAGTACGATGGCGTCGTCGCGGTCGTCGTCGGAAAGGATGCTCCCAATCCTTACGGCATCCTCCCGGTCGGTCACGACGAACACGCGCTGGCTCTCGACAAGGTGCGCTATGTCGGCGACAACGTTGCTTGCGTGGTTGCCGTTTCTGAATCGATTGCCGAGAAAGCGCTCGAACTGATCGACATCGAATACGAGGTGCTGCCTGCGTATTTCGATCCCGAAGAGTCGATGAAAGCGCAGTCCGATTTAATTCACGACTCCAAGCCACAGAACGTGGAAAAGGATTATCACCACGTCTTTGGCGATCCCGACAAGGGTTTTGCCGAAGCCGATCAAATCGCGGAAGCGCGATTTATCGCGAATGAAGTAACGCACGCCGCCATGGAACCGCATTCCACGCTGGCGTCGTTCGAACTCGATCCGCACACCGGCAAGCCTGGGCGTCTGACGGTCTGGTCTTCGACGCAGGTTCCGTACTACTTGCAGCACAAGCTGTCGCTGGTGCTTGAAATGCCGATGTCGCAGACACGCGTGATCAAGCCGCTGGTGGGCGGTGGGTTCGGCGGCAAGAGCGAGGTGATTCCTCTCGAAATCATCGCCGCAGTTGCCGCGCGAAAGGCGAAGGCGCCCGTGAAAATCACCTACACTCGCGAAGAAGTGTTCTGGGCGCATCGTGGTCGGCCCCGCACCATCATCGATTTGAAAACTGGCGTGACCTCTGATGGCCGCATTACCGCCGTAAAGGCACGCGTGGTGCAGGATGGCGGCGCGTACTGCTCCTACGGCGTCGTCACCATCCTTTATTCCGGCGCATTGCTGGGCGCACTTTACGACATTCCTAACATTCAATATGACGGATACCGCGTACTGACAAACAAGCCCGCGTGCGGCGCTATGCGCGGCCATGGCACCGTGAATGTCCGCTTCGCTTTCGAGTCGCAACTCGACGAACTGGCGGCGAAGATTGGAATGGATCCTGCCAAGATTCGACAGAGTAATCTACTGCAGACGCCCTGCATTACGGTGAATGGCCTGCGGGTGCAAAGTTACGGACTACCAGAGTGCATAGAGAAAACGGTGGAACGCTCGGGCTGGAAGGCGCGCAAAGGCAAGCTCCCCAAGGGCCGCGGGCTGGGCATTGCGTGCAGCCACTATGTTAGTGGCGCGGCCAATTCGATTATTCGCTCGGACATGCCGCACTCTACGGTGAACATCAAGATCGACCGCGACGGTGGTGTGGTTGTCTATACCGGCGCTTCGGAAATTGGTCAGGGATCGGACACGATGACCGCGCAGATCGCGGCTGAGGTGCTGGGGGGTTCGTTGGCCCGCGTGCGCGTGATTGCCGCCGACACGGATCTGACGCCAATCGACATCGGGTCGTACTCCAGTCGCGTGACCTTCATGGCGGGGAATGCGACCTTGCGGGCTGCCACGGAAGTCAAAAAGCTGATTGCAGCGGCGGCGGCAAGGAAGATGGGCTGCGAGATAGAAGAACTTATCTTTCGCGATGATGCGATTTTCAGAAAGGGAGGGACAGAGTCGGGCGCGAGCGAGTCCGCGCAAACTTCGCGCGGACCCGACGGCCGAGGGCGGCCGTCGCCACATGGTTCAACTGAGTCAGATAGGTTAACTCAGTCGCATGGGGCGGAACTGCCTACCGTTTCCGGCCATGTCGAAGGTCAAATCCTTCGCGGTTCGCTACAGCAGAAGCGGAAAGAAGAAGGCCCGAAAAACTCCATGACATTTGAAGAGGCCGTCGTGGCCGCTATCGATTTTCACGGAGCGCTCACCGGTACCGGCTCTTACGCGCCTCCGCCGGAGGCTCGCGGCGGCAAACACAAAGGCGCGGGGGTTGGTCCGTCGCCGGCCTATTCGTACTCTGCGCAGGTCGCCGAGGTTAGTGTCGACGAAGAAACGGGTGAGGTCACCGTTCACAAAGTCTGGGCCGCTCACGATTGCGGGCGCGCGTTGAATCCAGTTTCCGTCGAAGGGCAGATTATCGGTTCGGTGTGGATGGGCATGGGACAGGCGCTTACCGAGGAAATGGTCTGGAAAGACGGCATGCTCATGAATGCCGGATTGCTCGAATATCGCAGCCCATCGTCGGTGGAGTCGCCAGCGGTTGAGCCCATCATTGTTGAGAGCATCGATCCCGAAGGCCCGTTTGGCGCGAAAGAATGCAGCGAGGGATCGCTGGCGGCGACGATCCCGGCGATTGCAAATGCGATCTTTGACGCGGTGGGAGTGCGCCTGCACGAGTCGCCGTTTACGCCGGAGAGAGTTCTGGCCGCACTCCGCGCTAAAAAGAATGCGAAGGCGCTGAACTTGACCGAGGGCGTTGACCCCACTTCTCCCATACGCTTCCGCGAACATGGTGGCTCGCTCTGCTTCAACGGGAAAGGGCCGGAGCGGCACGCGCTCGATCCATCACGTCGCGAAACGCCGTCGGTCGCAGGGAGTGCGGATTGAGCCTCCCGGAATTCAAACTGCTGCGCCCACGCACCACCGAAGAAGCAGTACGCCACCTGAGGGAGCATACGAGCAACGTTCGAGTGCTCGCCGGCGGCACCGATTTGATTCCCTCCATGCGGCAAAAGCTTTTCGAGCCAGGGCACGTTCTCGATCTTCGCGGAATTACGGCGATGCGAGGAATCAGGCCGCAGGCCGACGGTGGCGCGGAAATCGGTGCCCTGACCACGCTGCGTGAGATTGAGCGTTCCGATTTCTTGCGCCAGCACTACCCGGTTCTCGCCGAGGCCGCGGCTACGGTGGCGTCGCCCGTGCTCCGTAACATGGGGACAATCGGTGGAAACATCTGCCTCGACACCCGCTGCCTCTGGTACAACCAGTCGCTGGCGTGGCGCAAGGGCTGCGGATTTTGCATCAAGAAAGACGGCGATCTTTGTCACGTGGCTCCCGGGGGAATGAAGTGCTGGGCCGTGTTTTCCGGAGATACGCCTCCGGCGTTGCTCTGCCTGAACGCGGAAATTGAAATTGTCAGCGCAGGCGGAACGCGTCGGGTGGCATTGCGTGATTTCTACACCGGTCTCGGTGACAACTATCGCAAGCTGCAGCCCAACGAACTTGTGACACGCATCTTCCTGCCCGCCGAGGCGGCTGGCTATTGTGGCGTTTATCGCAAGCTGCGGGTTCGCGGATCCATCGATTATCCGCTGGCAGGCGTCGCGGTGGTGATAAAGCGATCGAACGGCCATGTCGCGGACGCTCGCATTGGCATCACCGCTGTAAATCCCGCACCCCTGCTCGTGAAAGAAGCGCGGGACTTATTGGTAGGCAAGGCTGTGGACGAGGCCTTGGCTGAGGCGGTCGGCGACGTAGCCGCAAAGACTGCGAAGCCTCTGACCACTTCCGCGTTAACACCGGAATACCGCCGCGAAATGATTCGTGTTTTCACCAAGCGCGCAGTGCTGGCCGCTGCGGCGAATTGATCGCTCTGATATTCTTCTGGCGACCGCCAATCGCAGCGCGTAATGATCACCGACTGCCACATCCATATCCAGCCGATGGAGATGTTCAAGCCACACGCGCTGGAACTGATGAAAACGAAGCGGCCGAATTTCGAGCAGATCGTTGAGTTCTGCCGCTCGCCTAAGGCTTTCCTCAAGTTCCTCGACGCGAGCGGCATCGACCGCGCCATGCTCATCAACTACGTTGCCCCTGAAGTGATTGGGTTTACCAATGGAGTGAATCAGTTCGTCGCCGACTATGTGAAGGAGAATCCCCAGCGGCTGCTATCGTGTGGCAGCCTGCATCCGCGGCACACCACGAACGTGCTGGCCGATGTCGAGCAGATTCTGCGCCTCGGCCTGCAGATGATCAAGATTCATCCACCTCACCAGTTGCTGTTTCCCAACGACTACCTCAGCGGCGTAAAGGAGCTTGAGATCATTTACCGCGCCGCCGAAGCGAATGGTGTGCCGGTGATGTTTCACACCGGGACCTCAATTTTTCCCGGCGCGCGCAATAAATATGGCGACCCGATTTACGTCGACGATGTTGCGGTCGACTTTCCCAAACTGAAGATCCTGCTGGCCCATGGTGGGCGCCCGCTGTGGATGCATACCGCGTTCTTCCTGGTGCGGCGGCATCCGAATGTCTATCTCGACATTAGTGGCATCCCGCCAAAGACGCTGCTGAAATATTTTCCGCGCCTGGAAGAAATCGCGCACAAAACGCTGTTCGGCACGGACTGGCCCGGGCCGGGTGTGCCTGACATCAGGAAGAATCTCGAGGAATTCAGGGCACTGCCACTGAGCGAAGCGGTTCAGCAACAGATTCTGACGAAGACGGCGTTGTCGATCTGGCCTGCCTGACTTCTTTGTTTTGCGGCCTGCCCAACATGGTCGCAAACATGGCCTTGGAAGCCTATCTTGCCACTCTCAGCCGTTCGATTGTGGTGCCCCAACAGTTGGAAAGTTCGGCGCATTTGAGGTATAAAAAAAGGTTGCCCTCCCGCGTCCGACTCGCGCGGTCCAGCAACAGCGATTCTGGCGATCGAAGCGAGAAACTAATGTCGAGCGTGACTACAAATCATCCCCCCAAAGGAATGGAGGGCGTTGTTGCCACCACTTCCAAGATTTGTTACATCGACGGAGATCGGGGCATCCTGGCATATCGAGGTATTGATATCCACGAACTGGCGCACCAGTCGAACTTCGAAGAGACCTGCTACCTCTTGTGGTTTGGAAAATTGCCCACTCGCAGCGAACTGCGCGAGTTGCACGAACGCTTGGCTGAAGAACGAAAACTGGACGCATCTATCATCACGCTACTGCGCAATGCTCCTCGCCATGCTTTGCCCATGGACGTGTTGCGCACCGCGGCTTCCGCGTTGTCGTTTTACGATCCCGAAGAGAAGAGTAACGATCACCAGGCCAACGTCAACAAAGCGATTCGCCTGACTTCGCAAATTGCGATGATCGTGGCCGCTTACGATCGTATCCGCAAGGGAAATTCTGTTGTGGAGCCCGACCGGTCGCTGTCCCACGCCGCCAATTTTTTGCTGATGCTAAATGGCAAGCGCCCATCGCCGACCGCCGAACGTGCTCTCGATATCGCTTTGATCCTGCACGCCGACCACGAACTCAACGCTTCCACCTTCGCCGCGCGGGTTACGGCCGCAACTTTGTCGGACATGCATTCCGCTATCACGTCGGCGATTGGCGCGTTGAAGGGGCCGCTCCACGGCGGCGCGAACGAAGCTGTGTTTCTCATTCTGGAGGCAATTGATTCTTCGAGTGCCGATCCGATCGAGTATGTAAAGGGCATGCTGGCGCAAAAGAAAAAAATTCCGGGTTTTGGGCATCGGGTTTATCACACCGAAGATCCGCGCGCTACGCATCTTCGCGCAATGTCGCGCGACCTCGGCAACTCTGCCGGGCAGCCCAAGTGGTTCGAATTTTCACGCAAGATTGAAGAGTTCGTGAAGGCCGACAAGAAGCTGAATGCCAATGTGGACTTTTACTCGGCCTCGACTTATCACACGCTGGGCATCGACGTGGATCTGTTCACGCTCATCTTCGCAGTCTCGCGCATGAGCGGTTGGGCGGCCCATGTGATCGAACAACTCGATGACAACCGCTTGATTCGGCCGCGCGCCGAGTATCTGGGCCCGGAGTATCCCGCTCCATTCATCCCAATCGACCAGCGGTAGGAACGTAGCGACAGCCGCCTCGGCTGTCACGGTTTTCTCGTAGAGACGTTGGGTGCAACGCCTCTCGCACCTTAAGAAATGTCGGCACACGTCGAGCAGGAGCGGCCCCGCAGCCTCGCGCAAGGTAGAATAGAAGCTGGTTTTCTATGCATCGCGTCTACCTCGACAACAACGCAACCACGCCCGTGCTGCCCGAAGTCTTTGCGGCGATGCAGCCCTACTTCGTCGAGCAATTCGGCAACGCCTCGTCCATCCACCATCACGGCCAGCACACACGAGCCGCGGTTGAGGACGCGCGTGAATCGGTCGCGGCTTTGCTCGGTTGCCAGGCGCCGGAGATTATTTTCACCAGCGGCGGCACAGAGGCGGACAATCTCGCCATTGCTGGCTTGGTGAGCGCCGGCGATCACGTCATCACATCGAGCATTGAGCACCACGCGGTCTTGCTGGCATGTAAGCATCTGGAAGAAATTGGCGTGGAGGTGACGGTGCTGCCGGTCGACGGTCGCAGCTTGGTCGATCCTGCCGACGTACAGCGCGCTTTGCGACCCAACACTAAGCTGGTCTCAGTCATGATGGCGAACAACGAGACCGGAGTTTTACTTCCGGTCGAGGAGATTGGAAAGATCGCGACCGAAGCGGGCGTTTATTTTCACACGGACGCGGTCCAGGCCGCTGCCAAAGTTGCGATCGATGTAAACCGGATCGGTTGCCACACGCTCTCCATTTCCGGACATAAGATTCACGCACCGCAGGGCATCGGAGCGCTATACGTGCGGAAGGGAATTCAGATTCGCCCGCTGCTTTATGGTGGCAGGCATGAGCGTTCGCGCCGCGCCGGCACGGAGAATGTTCCAGGAATTGTGGCGCTGGGCAAAGCCGCGCAATTGGCGAAGGAAGCGCTCGACCGTGGCGACGACAAGAAAATGGCCGCAATGCGGGACCGCTTGCAGCAGGGAATTTTCGCCCAGGTCGAAGACGCAGGAGTGAACGGTGACAACACGACGCGTGTGCCCAACACAACGAATATTCATTTCGATCACATTGACGGTGAAGCGATGGTCATTGCCCTCGACTTGAAGGGCGTCGCAGTGTCGACGGGAGCTGCATGTTCGTCCGGCGCAATTGAGCCGTCGCATGTGTTGGTGGCCATGGGTCTGCGTCCGGATCAGGCGCGCGCCAGCATTCGCTTCAGCCTGGGCAAGCAGACCTCGCCAGAAGATATCGATGTAGCACTCGCGCTGGTGCCAGAAGTTGTGGCGCGTTTGCGGGAGCTTTCGCCCGTATATAAGAAAACCGCTCTTAGGTCTTAGCCTTTGGCCTTTAGCTCTTCGCGCATGCCGTTTGAAGAGCACAGTCATACGAATAAAGGTCCAAAGTGTTAAAGCTAAAAGCTAGAAGCTAGAAGGTAACAATGACTCGCGAGACGATTGCCGTAGCCATGTCGGGCGGTGTGGATTCTTCCACCGTCGCGGCCATGCTGCGCGCTGATGGACACAGCGTCATCGGCTTGACCATGCAGCTTTGGAACCAGCGTCGGTTGGCCGGGCACGAGGGCATGCCCGAGTCGGTGCAGGGACGCTGCTGCTCGCTCGACGATGTTTATGACGCGCGCCGCGTTGCACAGCAGATCGGCATTCCGTATTACGTTGTGAATCACGAGGAGCGTTTTGAGCGCGACGTGATTCGTCCGTTTGTCGAAGAGTATGTTTCGGGCCGCACGCCCATTCCCTGCAGCCTCTGCAACAATCATTTGAAGTTTGATCAGTTGCTCGTCGTTGCGCGGCAGATTGGGGCTGAGCGCGTCGCCACTGGCCACTATGCGCGTGCCGCGTTTGACGAGACGCGAGGCCGATGGCTGCTCAAGCGTCCTGCCGACTCAAGCAAGGATCAGACGTATTTTCTTTTCGGCCTGACCCAGGAGCAGCTGAGCCGCACGATTTTCCCGCTTGGCGATATGACGAAGCCGGAAGTCCGCGGACTCGCGCGCCAGCATGGGCTCGCACTCGCAGAGAAGCCCGACTCACAGGAGATTTGTTTCGTTCCCGGTGGCGACTACAAGCGCTTCATCGACGCTTATCTCGGTGAGCAAGGCGAAGCGTTGCCTGACACTGCCGGCGATCTCGTTACGACAAACGGTGAAGTCATCGGCGAGCACGCCGGCATTCACAACTTCACCGTAGGCCAGCGCAAGGGACTCGGCGTGGCCACGGGCTCGCCGCTCTACGTAATTCAGATCAGCGGCGCTAACCGGCAGGTTATCGTTGGCGGGGAAGAGCGTCTCTATTCGCGTACGCTGCGAGCCCGCCGCGTGAATCTCATTTCCGTCGAGGGTCTCCGCGAGCCGATGCGCGTGGCCGTGAAGATTCGGCATCGCCACGAGCCCGCCCCTGCCATGATCGAAAGGGCGGGCGATGACGAAATTCTCGTCACCTTCGATCAGCCGCAACGCGCTATCACTCCGGGACAGGCCGCGGTCTTCTACGACGGCGACATTGTCGTCGGTGGCGGCTGGATCGCGTAGGCGATCGGACACGCGCGAATATAATCCCGCGAATGGCATCTGCAAATCTCCCGCTGCCACTCTCTCCAACGTCGTCTGCCGCGCCATCCCTCTGGAGTCGCCAATCCAGTCCACTCAAGCAGGGAATCAAGACCGGTTTGGCAGGCGCGATCACCTACGCGATCTATGCCGGATTCCACCTGCCACAGGGATACTGGGCTGTCTTCGCCGCGCTGGTCGTCACCCAAGCGAACCTCGGCGCATCGTGGAAAGCGGCACTCTACCGCACGATTGGTTCGACGTGTGGAGCGCTCGCCGCTGCCCTGCTGATGCCAATCCTCGGTGACACGCCCGTTGGCGCGGGCATTGCACTTTTCCTGCTCGCGACCTTCTTTGGCTATTTGACTTCTCTGCATCCAGCCTTCACCGCCGCAGGTTTCACCGCGGCATTGATTCTGGTGTTCGGCGGCCAAGGCGAACCATTTCACATGGCATGGCTGCGCGTGCTCTATACGATTTTGGGAGCAGTCGTCGCGTTCGCGGTGGGGGCGCTTATCTGGCCAGTTCACGCCCGGGTTGGTTTGCGCCACAAACTGGCAAGTATTTTGGAGGGGGCGGGAACACTCTACCGTGCAGTTGCCACCACTGCTCTACAAGGAATCGACAACGAAGAGCAGGTGCGCCAACTCGATCGCCAGTTGCATGACTTGCGGCGCGGTATTACCCAGCAGATGGACGAAGCGCGAAGCGAGCTGGCTTTTTCACGTTTCAACCAAGGCGCCTATCAGGCATTTGTCGATTTGGCAGATCAAGTTCGGCGACGCCTGACCGCGATGGCAGAGGATAGTTCTCTCTACGCGCACGCGCAGCCCAACCTGGTTCCGTCGCTCCCCGCACTGGTCGAGAAAACCGCGCAGGCCTTCGCTCAGTTGGCGCAAGCAGTGAGAAATCCCGCCGCGGCCGTAAATCCCGCACACATCGATTCCGCTATTGCCGACCTGAACGCCGATCTGGCCAAACTGCGCGAGCAGCGCGTCACCAATCCCTTTACGCTCGACCGCATGTTGCCCTTCTGGGCGTTGGTATTCAATTTGAAGGAAGTGGCGCAGGATTTGAAGCAGTTGGAATCAACGCTGCCCGAGCTTTTCTGAACAGGACTGGTTTCGGAGTTCTACGAGAAACGACTTTCCGGAATCTTTCAGTTTCCGCTCCAGGCGAGCCGTACAGTCGCAGTCGCCGCAAGCCCAGGGCTCGGTCCCATTCTCATCGCGGCATTTGCGGCGGTCGTGCGCATCCTGCACGCGTGTAAGTTCGAAGTATTCTTCCCAGTAGGGTTTTTCTTCCTGCAATGGCGTGGGGCAATAACAAACTTCAACCCAGCGAGCGGTCTGGTCCGCACAGAGCCGGGCATCTTGCATGTTCCGGAGATACTCGCCCTCAGCGACCGACCCCTGACCCAGCGTTTGCTGCTCGATGGCTTCGAGAAGCGCCGCTTCACGACCGGGCTTTACGCGGGCTCGAACTAGATAACGCATCGACTGTCTCTCTAACTTTACTGCAAGCCTGCTTGCGCGAGCATCTCCAGAAACTGATTTCTGGTTCGCATGTCGATTGACTGTGCAACCATCTTGCCGCTCCGGTCGTAAACGAAGCTCTTGGGAATTCCGTAGACGATGAACTCGTCGTTCACGTTGCGCCCGGGATCAAGCAGGACGGGATAACTGATTTTGTGGTCGCTAATAAACGCCGAGACCTTCGCTGCCTCTTCATCGGAAATCGCCAGCACGACGAATCCCTGATCTTTAAACTTGTTATACAGAGCATCGAGGTCGGGCATTTCTTTACGGCATGGCGGGCACCAAGTCGCCCAGAAGTTCACGAGGACGACTTTGCCGCGCAGGTTCTGTAGGTGCCACGCTTTTCCTTGCAGGTCGGGGAGCGTAAAGTCCGCGGCCTGACGTTTCGCATCGTCGCCTTCCAACCTCGCCATCGCCGCCGCCAACTGAGGATTGTCTGACGCGGCCTGCATATGCTCGTACCGGACCAGAGAGGCCAACTCCGTATACAGAGAATCAGGGTTCCCGGGCGTCCCTGGTGCAGGTTGTTCGTGCAATGCGATGGCTAACGTTGTGGTGACCTCTTGTAAAGTGTCTCGCCCGAAGTCGCCTTCGGTCGCCAGACCTGCCAGTCCTCCTGCCAGCTTTAGTTTGTTGGGAACCGCCGGTAATTGCCGAATCTGCAGCGCGAGGTTCTTAGTAGTGCGGGCACGGGCCGTGTTGTCGAGATTGCGCAGGCCACGTAACTGCTCGACGATTGGTTTTTCCCGATGACTCCAGACAGTCTTGTCTTGAGCCAAAACCGGGAGGGAAAGAAAAATCAGGATGACGCTAAGCTGGGGGATCTTTGGTGAACGACTACCGTGGCGATAAAAGAAATGCAGCGCCGAACGTGGTTGCGGATATGAAGTCATGAGAAAGCTGTCCGCAGTAATCACACGAAGAAACTTAGATGAACATCTCATCCTGGGGAACAGGTCTGCGTCCCTCGCGGCCGCCGCCATTCCTGCGGCTGCGACCGAAGAAGAATTCCAGTCCCGCCGTGATTCCCTGCATCAGCCCGGAAAGCTGCCGCACTGGCGAGACCACCGTTCTCTGCACGATATCGGAGGTTCGCTCCACGCGATCGAGAGTGCGGGTAAACAGCTCGTCGGTGCGAATGATCTGCAGGCGTGCCCTGTCGACGACATCGTGCACGGTTGCATCGACGCGCTCTACCTGGTTGCGCACCATAGTGGCGGTTTCCTCCACCTGATCGGCGATGGCCTCCACCTTGGGCCGCACCTCAGCGAGCAAGGCCTCGGCCTGCGTGATCGTTGGCAGAACTTTGGTCTTCACTTCTGTCGCCAACGCTTCCATCCGCTTGCTGGTCTGGCGTAAGACCACAAATATGGCGATCAGGACGCCGGCCTGCAACAGGACGGCAATTCCGGTCAAGGCGATAAACAGAGGGGTAAGATTATCCATAAGCTTGCTCCAGCAAATCACAACCGCGTGCGGCTCTGCGGGAAGCCTGCTTCATCGTCCTACAAGTTCTTGGGCGCAGCCGTTTCCGAGGTGGCTTCGTGATATGCCTGACGACCCGCCTCATAGGCGGCGCGGAATTGCTCTTTCTGCTGGGTCACTACGTCGCGGCCTTTGTCGGCCCACTGCGTGGCCTGTTCACGGGCCTCACGCGCACGATTGCGCACGTATTCGCGGCCTTCTTCAGCGCGCGCGCGCAAAACTTCCCGGGTCTCGTTGCCCGAACGTGGCGCGTATAGAATTCCTGCCACCGCGCCCACACCTAATCCCGCCAGGAACCAAATCACGCTGTTGCCGTCACGATCCGACATGATAAACCTCCTCGTAAATGACTCAATCAGATGCTACATCCTCCGTCAGGCAAATACAATTACAGGGGAGTCTGTAAATTGTGCGGGACTGCACAGGGGCAGAGCGTAAGGGGCTCCCTTTCTACGCGCTCTTCGTAGAACGCACTTGCCATACGCGATTAAGGGCTGTTAACCGCAGAGATCAGAAAGAAAAGCCGCCGAGATGGCGAAGCGGCGCTCATTAACATTTCGGGCCTGTCAGCTTACTTTTGTGTAGGCGGAGTAGAGGGCTTTGGGGTCGGCGCGGGCTGCGTCTTTACTGGTTGGGACTTCACACCCTGGAGTACCGAAGTTGGACCGCTTCGCCTCGATGCATAGACCGACAGTGTGATGGAAGTGATCATGAACGCCACGGCCGACCACGTCGTTGCCTTGGACAGCGCGCTGGCCGCGCCGCGAGGACCGAACGCCGTTTGGCTGCCTTGGCCGCCAAACGCCGCGGAAATGTCGCCGCTCTTCCCGCTTTGCAGCAGAACGACCACAATAATGAAGAAGCAGACCAGGATGTGGATAGTAGTGACCAGATAAATCATAGATTCGAATTTTCCTAACCTTCGGCGATCCGAGTTGAGTCCTCGACGGATTCCCGATCCCTACCGACAGCAATATTGCTGATTAAATCATGGTTTTGGAACGCCATGGTTCGGAAGGAAGGATCGAGCTGCTAAGTCCTTCAAAGACGAGAACTTTACCCAAAGATAGTTTGACATCCGGCGCGCGGTTCGGTCAAGCGCGGACGAAGTCAAGAAATCTCATGCGCCATGCCTGAGGTATACTAGCCGATCAAACATCCTTCCATCTTTCCGTGGTGGGCCCTAGAAATGCAGAGGCCGCGTTCTTCTCAGCATAGGTCCATGTCATTTGTTATCCGGGGAATTCGTACGACATCCCTCTTGGCACTCTCTCTGACGTTTGCTCTGTTGGCTCGATCCCAGTCCGAGAATGCGCGCGCGAGCGCACTGATTCGCGAGGGCCAGGGCGCCCTGGACGCCGGTGATTTCTCCCGCGCGATACACGATTTCGAAAACGCCCGCCAACTGGCTCCGGACAATGCTGACGTCAACCGGGGACTGGTGCTCAGCTATCTGCAAGCCGGACGATTGGCCGATGCGCAAAGGATCGCGGAGTCTGCTGTCGGCCGTTGGCCCCACGATGCTCGGCTGCAACATTGGCTTGGTCTTGTCTATTTCAAGGAAGGACATAACCAAAATGCGTTGCAGGCCTTGCAGCGCTCCGAGAGCCTGAGCCCAAATGGTCCGGACATCCACTTTGACATCGCGCTGGTGTATCTCGCGGAAAATCAGTATCCGCAGGCGGCGGACGAACTCGAGAACGCGATCAAGTTGAATCCAAACGCGGCGCTTCCTCATATTCTGCTGGGACGCGCGTATCAGAATACTAACCGGACAGTAAAGGCAATCGAACAATTTCGCGCCGCACTGCGCGCAGATCCGAACGTTCCCCTGGGTCATTATCATGTCGGCTTCGCCCTTGCCAGTCTTGGCCGCGACCAGGAGGCAATCGCCGAATATCAGAAAGAAGCTCTGCGGTCTCCGGATAATCCGTCCGTTCTTTACCAGTTAGGCCATTGTGAACTTGCGACGAGCGAGTGGCAGTCCGCGATCATGCATTTGAAGAAGGCCACACAGTTGGATCCGAAGAATGCCGATGCACGCTACGATTTAGGCAAAGCACTGCTGTTAGAGGGAGATGCCGCGGCCGCGGTCCTGACTTTACGCCAGGCAGCAGCTTTGAAACCAGAAAGCCCAGAGCCGCATTACCTGCTGGCGCGAGCCCTCGAAAAGATTGGAGACAAAGAGCAAAGTCAGCACGAGCTCCAAATTTTTGCCGATCTCAAAAAGGCGCAGCCCGCAACTGGAGGGATGGCCACAGGGCCAATCCAGTGATGGCACATCCTCGGTGGCCTAGCTTGCTTGTAAGCGCTGCGATGTTAACCGCGGCTTGTTTATTGGTTTTCTTTCCGCAGCGCTCGCCTGCTCACCAACAAACTCATCGTTCCACCGCGCCTGCGTCCACTTCGAAGGGAAAGGGCCTGGCGTCATCGCCCATTTCGTTTATCGATATTGCCAAGACTGCAGGCATCGATTTTCACCTTACCTGCGGCGATCCGGAAAAGCGTTACATAATGGAGTCGATGTGCGGCGGCGTTGCCGTTCTCGACTACGACAACGACGGCTGGATGGATATTTTCCTGGTAGATGGTTCCACGCTCGCCGACCAGCGAGAAGGGAAGTGCCACACGGGCAAGCTCTACCACAACGACCACGATGGCACGTTTACTGACGTCACCGCGAAGTCGGGGATCTCGCATTGCGGTTGGGGATTCGGCGTAGCCGTGGGCGATTACGATAATGACGGGTGGGAAGATCTCCACGTTACTTATCTCGACGGCGCCATTCTTTATCACAATAATCACGACGGAACGTTTACTGATGTGACGGCGAAAGCTGGCGTCGGCAATATTGGCCGCTGGGGAACCAGCGCTGCTTTTGGCGATTATGACAACGATGGCTTCCTCGATCTCTATGTCGCGAATTACGTCGACCTGGACCTGCAGCACCTGCCGGAGTTTGGGCAGGGCCTGTTTTGCCAGTACCGGCAGATTCCGGTCTCCTGCGGGCCGCGTGGATTGAAAGGCGGACGCGACCGTCTGTATCACAACAACGGAGATGGCACGTTCACCGATGTAACCGAAAAACTGAACATCGATCCCAACTCGTATTACGGTCTCGGCGTCGTTTGGTTGGATTATGACCTGGACGGCTGTCTTGATCTTTACGTCTCCGACGATTCAACGCCCAGCATGCTGTATCACGGCGACTGCAAGGGCGGCTTCACCGAAGTCGGAGTGAAGGCAGGTGTGGCCTACAGCGCCGATGGTCGAGAACAGGCCGGCATGGGCGTAGATTCGGCCGACTACGACAACGATGGATGGCCGGACATTGTGAAGACGAACTTCTCCGACGATAGTAATAATCTGTTTCACAACGATCACACCGGGGAATTCACTGATCTTGCCGGCCCTGCGGACTTTGGCCCGGTAAGCATTCCATTTCTCGGGTTCGGAGTTAAATTTCTCGACATCGACAACACTGGCTGGAAAGATTTGTTCGTCGCCAACGGCCACGTAAACCCGCAGGTCGATCAATATTCCTTCGGAGTGACGTATGCCGAACGTCCGCTCCTCTTTAGAAATCTGGGCAAGGGAAAATTTGAAGAAATCGGATTCAAATCCGGTTCAGCGCTGGCCCATCGGTATGTAGGGCGCGGCGCGGCCACGGCCGATTTTTTCAACGAGGGCAGAGAGGATCTTCTGGTTAGTGTGCTTGACGGACCTCCACTGTTACTGCAGAACCAAAGCCGAAAGCAGGGCCACTGGCTTCGCATCAAGACCGTGGGCACGCGATCCAATCGGGACGGATTTGGTGCACGCGTTGAAGTAAAGGCGGGAGGGTTTACTCAGGTGGCGGAAGTGCGGACCAATTCAAGTTTTGAATCCGCGAGTGATCCGCGACTGCACTTCGGTCTGGGCTCTGCCAATCTCGTCGATGCTATCGTGGTCCACTGGCCTTCGGGCACGATGGACCGGATCGGCCCGCAGCGGACAGATCAGCAACTCGTCATTGAGGAAGGGAAAGGTGTGGTTACTCCGCAACCGATGGCTCCCCGAACGGCTTCGTCGCACGCCAATTGAAATAAGAATTTTTTCGATTCTTGGAATCCGTCACACTGTCCGTTTGCGCACTGATACGACGAGTGCCAGGCACTGAATCCTTTTCCAGGCTCTCATTCTAAGAAATCGGGGCTCCTTGTAACTTGTTGATATGCAACAAGAAACGGTGCATCGTGCCGTTTCTTCTGCGTTTCGACATGGTGACGGTCCTTGCAATTGTCAGATTTCGCCTCGGTTTGCGCGAAGGGACGGTTGGCGAGCCATGTCCGGAAAAGACCAGTGGTTTTCAAACACTTCTTGACAGTGGTTGTTGATTAAGGTGAAAATGCGGCCCACTTAAACAGCGAAGTGTGATCGTGGTCACACATCGGTGCGTGGGGTTCGTTTTGTTGGGTTCAACATCTTGTACGAGGGTAAGCCAATGACGAAGCTGCGGTGTTGTTGCACAATCTCCTTGTGTTTCTTCTTTTTGGTCTTGAGCGCGATGGCGCAGGTTCAAAACGGCCAGTTTTCGGGTACCGTCACCGACCCGTCTGGCGCCTCTGTTTCTGACGCGAAAGTCACAGTGACCAACCAGGCGACGAACCTCTCGGTAACAACGACCACGAATGGAGCAGGTTTTTACACCGTCAAAGAACTTCCCATTGGCACTTACAAGATTAACGTCGAGGCCCAAGGCTTCAAAACTTACAGCGATTCGAATGTGGTTCTCAACGCGGGCCAAATCGCCAAGGTCGACGCCAAGTTGCAACTCGGCCAGACGCGTGAAGTGGTCGAAGTCACGGGCCAAGAAGTCGCTGTCCAGACGGACGACCCGAAATTATCCTCCACGATCGGCGCCGAACAAATCTCAAATCTGCCGGTCAACGGACGCAATGTTTTCGACCTCATGCAGTTAGCCCCCGGCGCGGTCAATGTCAGCGGCACCGATTTTGAAAACGGCCATATGACGGTCGTCAATGGCGTCCGGGAGGACTTCAATGGCTTCCTGATTAACGGCGTCTCCAACAAAGGCCTGAGCGGCGGGACCGTGAACACGCCGATTCAAGACACGGTCGAGGAGTTTCAGCAGTTGGGCCTCAACATGTCTGCGCAGTATGGCAGTAGCGCTGGCAGCACCGTGAACCTGGTGACCAAGTCGGGCACAAATCAGTTCCACGGCAGCGGATGGGAATACCTTCGAAACGATGCGGCAGATGCGAATGACTACTTTTTCAATCAAAACAACGCCGCACTCAAGGCGAGCGGTGAGGCACCACTAAGGACGCCTCCCCTTCGATGGAACCAGTTTGGGTTGACAATCGGTGGGCCGATCATAAAGGACAAATTGTTTTTCTTTGGTTCCTATCAGGGCAGCCGCTTCAACTACAGCAACATAAGCACGGTGACGGAGGAATCGCCTCAGTGGCGGGCCGCCGTACAAGCAGCGGACGCAGCCACCGGAGTCAATTCTGTGGCGGGTGTGCTCTATAAGAATTTCTTGCCAACTGTGGGAGGCGCAACCGCCTTCACCACGGATCAATATCTCTCCGGCGTCACCGCGAATGATACGGGACTCGGCTGCGTGTTGGACCCGACGACCGGTAATTGTACGGGTGTCGCAAACTACGCCGACTACGTCTGCCCAGACAACTATAGCTCTAGCAACGGCTTCGGAATTTCGGCTGCCCAAGCGAACATCATGGCGGCACGGATGCAGAATCTTCTCGGTGTGGTACCAGGAGTTGATAACACCACTCTGTTGTCATTCACGGGTTCGCCATGCAGCACGCCCTTGGCCGCGAAGCCGGGGTTCATCGGCCGCGATCCCGTCACCGGTGTATCTAACATGCCGTTCCAATTGTCAGGCGTGTCTTTGGTGAAGGCACAGACCGGGGCTTTCGGCAATGTGGCTAACTTGTTCAACGGCAACGAGTGGTCAATCCGGTTGGACTACGTTCCGAGTACGGCGAACCGGTTTTCCGTTAACTGGAACCAGTCACGAACCACTGACATTTATGGACCTTGCGGTGATCCAGCTTGCGCCCGCGGGTTTTACAATCCAGAGATCATTCGAAGCCCCAACGGTCAATTTAGTTTTCTCCATACCTTCACGCCCAAAATCCTGAATGAATTTCGTGCCGGGTATTCGCAGAACGCCAGCCCGTTGCTCAATGTTGCCCAAGGCGGTGTTCCAGCGATCGGCTTCGACGACGGCTCAGCCGGGTTTGGATCCTATAGCGGGTATCCTCAGTTCTTCAAGGAAAACGTGTATAGCTACGCTGAGATGGTGTCGGTCAGCCACGGCAACCACAACATGAAAATCGGCGTGGATGTTCGGCGGAACCTTGAGAACAGCCAGTTCAACGTGGCCCGCCCGTCGTACTACATGTCCGATCCGCTCTTCTTTGCAGCCGATGCTCCTTATGGAATGACCGCTGGCGTCAACCCCGGCATCTGTTCTCCGCCCTGCTCGCAATCGACAATACAGGGACTGATATCCAGTAACACGATTCCGAACTCGAGTTTGGCGAGCAACTTCCGTCACTGGCGCAATATTGAGTTAGGGGCATATTTCCAGGATGATTGGAAGGCCACCAAGCGCCTGACTTTGCAACTCGGCCTGCGCTACGATCTCTATAGCCGTCATACGGAGGAAAACAATCAGGCTACTACCTTCATTCTGGGGCCGGGAAGCAACCCAATCTTGGGGATGATCCATGCCAATGCCCCGCAGGGCGACCCGGGCTGCGATACCAATGCCGCGCAGGAGGCGATGGCCGGATTGGCGGGGGTTTGCGGCCCCGGCGGCTTCGCGGGCTCATCCTCTCTCGGTAAGGGCCGACACAAGGATTTTGGTCCACGTCTTGGTTTCGCCTATGACGTCTTCGGCAATGGCAAGACCGCGATTCGAGGCGGTTTCGGCATCTCTTACGAGGGCACCCTCTATAACCCGCTGTCGAACTCACGCTGGAATCTACCCTATTACTCGTTCAACCAAATGTTCAACGCCTTCGGGGGGGGCGGTGACACTGTAGTGTATGGGCCCTCGACATGCACTGCGAATGTTGGTTGCACAGCGACGGGCGGTGCACAATTCGGACCCGGCGGTGTGGCCCCGACCTACACGGGTCCACCGACCAATCCGAACCAGGGACCGGCCGGCCAGGCTCAGGCGCAGGGTAATATCGACGGCTGGTACGGTCAGAATCCCAACACCGCTACTCTCACGGGAATCATCTTCCCGCAGGGCATCGACGATCCTTACGTCTATAACTATTATCTAGGCCTTCAGCACGAGATTATGGCCAAGACGGTGCTGGAACTAAACTTTGTCGGCACCACAGGACATAAGCTCTTCCGCGCCGAAGACATCAACCGCCTCCCTGGCGCCCTGCTGCCCGCTGGCGCCACACTTGTCAACAATGTCGGGTATCCGGAGACCGGGTTTGGTGGACGCCCCAACCCCAATTATGGCCGGCTGCGTGTCTGGGAAAACGTGGTAAATTCCAACTACAACTCGCTGCAGGCATCCTTGAAGCGTCAGATGAGCCACAATCTGCTCTTCAACGTGGACTACACGTTCAGCCACTCGATCGACAACGGATCTACGTGGCACAGCGGTGCCACTACTGCGAACGGTTCTGCCGGCGGCGAAGGTTTCACAACCGACCCCACTCATCCTCGGTATGACCGCGGTAACTCGATCTATGACATCCGCCAAAGGTTGGTTATCAATCACGTGTGGATGCTCCCGGGTCAGAAGACAACGGGATTTCTTGGAGCGGTTGCGGGAGGTTGGTCCTTGAACGGAATCTGGGCATTCCAGACCGGGCCTCACTGGCAGGCGTTCCGCGGAGGCTCAGCACGGCTGAAGACGATCAGCAGCGGCGGCGTTAGTAGCTGCCACGCTCCAGACGTCCCGAACAACTGCGAGAATCTGGGCGGCGACTTCCTTCTCACTCATGGCCGGAACGAGCGTCCAAACTCCTCCCTGGCTAGCTTCCAGCCGACGAAGGCGGAATGGGCGAACGGCTGGTTCGGCAACCCAGCAAACGCGGCAACTGGAGCGTATCCTGGAATTCCAGTCTTTAGCAATCCATGTCTGGGTTGCCTCGGCAATCTCGGACGTAATACGTTCGTAGGCCCCGGCTCCTGGGAAACTGATATGACTGCAGCCAAGAACTTCAAAATAACGGAGAAGTTTGGTCTGAAATTTGAAGTCGCCGCATTCAACATCTTTAATCGGGCTAACTTCGTACTGGCGACTGCCGGTGGCGGGGCCCATAACGATACGCGCAGCGGGGTCTTCGGGAAAGCTGCCGGCACGAACGGTGCGCGTGTTATGCAGGCTGGTGCAAAGATCAGCTTCTAGCCTGCTTCGTTTTCCGGGACCCGTTTGCATATACTGCGAACGGGTCTTTTTTCTTTCGTGGGTGACTTATGACCCGCAGGGCTCGGTTGTTTCTAATGTTCTCCAGTATTCTCCTGCCCTCCGTGCTGTTTGCGCAGCAGCAGGAGCTAACCAATATTGTTGGCCAGCTTCGTGTAGCCCGGGGCGATTTCCCATCCCACCAGATCATGATTCAATTGCTGTTCCGGGGCAGTCCACTGACCAGTACCTATGCGGATACGGAGGGGAAGTTTGGCTTTGAAGGTTTGGTCAGTGGCGAATACCACATTGTCATTAACGACACCGATTATGACCCCGTCGACGAGCGGGTCATCATTCACTCTGACATCACTGCGAATGCATTAGCTTTTCTTATACTGCGGCCTCGCCAAAACATAGCGAAAGCCGACCCGATTGGATCGCGGACCTCCGGCAGCAACCCGTTTCTGGTGGATCCGGAGGACTACAACAAACATTTTCCCAAGAAGGCGCTTAAAGAATACGAGCGCGGGCTGGATGCCGAGCGCAAAGGCAAGGGCGACGATGCCATCGCGCACTACCGCGACGCGTTGAAAATTGCTCCCAATTATTATCCCGCGCACAACAACCTCGGGACGCTTTATCTGAGCAGATCAGATCTCGCCTCGGCGGAGGAACAGTTTCAAGACGCGGTTCGGCTCGATCAAAATGACCCACAGGCCTACTTCAACCTGGCCAACGTTTTTCTACTAAAGGGCCAATACAAGGAATCAGAAGCGGCGGTGGCCACTGGACTGCAGCGCCAGCCCGATTCTGCGTTTGGACGTTTCCTTCAAGGGTCTCTTTACGGACGAATGGGCAATCTTCCCGAAGCGGAAAAGAGTCTACGGACCGCGCTACGTCTGGACGCGACGATGTGGCAGGCGCACCTACAACTGGTGAGCGTTTATCTGCAACAGCAGCGTCGGCAGGATGCCATTGCCGAATTACAAGCTTTCTTGAAGGCTTTTCCTTTGGTATCGGCGGCAGAAAAGGCAAAAGATCTGCTTAAGAAATTGCAGGGCGAAGCCACTCCTGCTCGCGCTTCGCAATAGATTGTTCTTGTTAAGCCGGTTCACGGTGTCGGCACAAATCGGCAAAATTTCTGATCGAGATCACACGCCCGCTGGTATTCTTCTCGCGCAGTCTTGGGCTGATGCAGAAGTTGATAGTCATAGGCCAGGTTGAGATGGGCCTCAGCTAGTTTCGGATCAAGCTTTAGCGCCGCTTGATGGCTCCGGATGGATTTTTGCAGCTGGTGTGTTTGTGCATAGCAAATCCCTAAAAAGTTGTAGATCTGCGCATCGTCTAACCCGAGCGCGATGGCCTTCTCGAGCCTGGGCACGGCCGCCGCGTAACTCTTTTGGTTGAACAGCAGCATGCCCAGCTCACGCTGCCCCGGTGAATAGTTCGGTTGAATCTCAACGGCCTTCTGGTAAGATGCCTCGGCTGTCGGCGGATCGGTCGTACTCTGCAACAATCCAAGCTCATACCATGCGCGGTAATTCTGCGGATTGCTGGCGGTCGCCTTGTTCAGCCAGTCCTTCGCTTCGTCGACACGCCCCAATTTGGCCAATGCGCGCGCCAGACCGGTCATCGCGTTGTCAAAATTCGGATTGAGCTCCATGCAACGTTGCAACTGTTCGGCAGCGTGTGCCCAATTCTGGTTTCGCAGCGCCGCCTCACCCAGCAGAAATGGGATCACGTACATCTTTGGGTCCCGTTCCTGAATTGGCGATAAAATCTCCTCTGCCCGCGCGACATCCCCTATTTGCAGGGCGTCCTCGGCCTTGAGAATCGCGTTAAACTCCCACAATCTGCTCTTGGGGTCAGGCAAGCCTGACGCCAGCGCCTCGGCGGAAAGCGGTGATCGGTAGGCGGCGTATCCGAGAGAACGCAATTTTTCGAGCGCGTCTGGGCTCAGCTGAGCGTTGGCGGTTTGCGTTGGAGTGAAGGGACGATTCTGAAGACGCGTCTTCAGTTTGTCCTTGAAGACGGCTACGACAGCGGGTTGCTGCGAGGCCAGATTTCTCGTCTCCTCGGGGTCAGCGGTTACGTCATAGAGCTCCGCCTCAGGCGCGTCAATATAGTGGTAACGGCTTGTCTCCAGGGCATGCAGCGGACTCCAGCCAAAGGAACTGAAGGGATAGAACGTTTCGCTGTAGCTCTCTTCGGTGGTCTCGGCGCCCGGCCCGAAAAGTCCCTTCGATGGAAACTGCTTCTCAATTGCGTCGTGAATTCCCGCTAGATGAAGGAGCGTAGGAGCTACTGCAACCGTCTCCACCGGCCGCGTCACCCGTCCACGTCGAATCCCGCTTCCAGCGGGCGGTTTCACGATCAGCGGGATATGAATCGTGGCGTCGTAAACAAAAAAGCCGTGCTCCTGCTCGCCGTGTTCGCCGAGCGATTCTCCGTGATCGCTCAAGAACACGATCAAACTGCGATCGTAGAGTTGATTGCGCTTCAGCCAATCGATCAGCCGACCGAGTTCGTGGTCAGCGTAGGCGATCTCCCCGTCGTAGGGATGGCTCTTGTACTGCGATAGATACGGTTCAGGTGGATCGTAAGGGCTATGCGGGTCGTACAAGTGCAGCCAGAAGAAAAATGGGCGGCGAGGATTCTTTTGCAGCCAGGCCAGTGCCCGGCCCACACTGTCTCCCGCGGGACGCTCCACCAAGCCTAAAGCCCGGTTGGCGAAGGCTTCGGGAGGGAACGAGTCATCGTAGAAATCAAATCCACGGGCCAGCCCCCAGCTGCGGTCGAGCACGAACGCGCTGACCACCGCTCCCGTTGCATAGCCGTGCTGTTGGAAAGCTTGCGCAATCGAACGGAATCGAGCTTCGAGCGGTTGCCCAGTGAAATCCTGGACTCCGTTCTGGAACGGATACAAGCCCGTCAGAATGGCTGCATGCGAAGGCCAGGTTAGCGGAACTTGCGATACGGCTCGCTCGAAGACGATCCCATCTTTGGCCAGCGAGTCGAGCGTGGGCGTCTGAATTTCTTTCGCTCCGTAGCATCCCACGTGGTCGGCGCGCACCGTGTCAATCGTTATCAGAATTACGTTGGGCGTGGTGGCCTTGGCACCAGGAGCCGTGGTCGCTGCCGGAAGGGGCGCGACTATCACGATGAGCCATAACACGAGTTGGAAGCCGCTTTTCAAGGCTGTCGTACGAGAGTCGATGTCGGAAACGGCCGCCGACCTGAGACATTGGCCTCGCATGGCTATTGAGGTTTAGTTTGCTGGGCTTTCTGCATCTCCTGATCCGCTTCCGCATTCAGACCCTTTGCCAACAGCGCCTTCGCAAGCGCCGCGTGGACGCCAGAGTCGTGGGGATCGAGATCGGCGGCTCGGCGCAATTCGGCGAGTGCCTCGTCGATGTTTCCCTGGTAAAACAGCAGTTCACCCAGAGCCCTGTGTCCCGCACCATATTGCGGATTAATGGTGACAGTCTGACGAAATGCGGCTATCGCTTCCGGAACCATCTTCTTTTGCGTGTACGCTGCACCCAGATTATAGGCGGCAGAGAAGTTCGTGTCGTCCAACTCCAAAGCGTGCTTCAGCGCTTGAATCGCCTGATCGAAGTCGCCGGTACGAGCATAAGCAAGGCCCAAATTGAAGACGGCCAGCGAATAGTCCGGGCTAAGTTGCAGCACGCGCTGAAGCTCCGACACCGCGCGCGGAAACTCGCGCAAGCGATAATAGTCAAGCCCCAGCAGATAATGCACCGGAACAGAATCCGGCTCCGTCTTCAGCGCTGCAGTCAGCTTCTCTATCGAACTCTCATAGCGACCGTGCTGGCTGTCGGCGATGGCGTCGGAGATCAGCTCGTAAGTTTGGATGCGATCCTTGGGATCCGGCAACGAGCGGTCGGTGATGGTAGGATTGCCGCCCCCGGAAAAGCCGGCGTACCCTAAAGACTTCAGCCGCTCCATCAGCGCGGGATCGAGGCCAGTCTTCTGCGCGAGTTCCTGACCAGCGGTGTATTGGCTTATGAGCGTTGCCAGGCGGGCGTGCAGTTCTTCGCTCACCGCCTTCTTCTCCGCGTAAAGATTGCGCGTTTCGCCCGGATCGGTGGACAGGTCGTACAGCTCTGGTTTCGGAGCATCGATAAATTGATACTTTTCCGTCTCTACCGATCTCAGTTCACTCCAGTTGAAATGAAGCCGCGGCAAGAAAGTCTCCGCATAAAGATTGCGCGGCTCCCCTGGCTTTTTCGGAGCCATCAGCGGCAGCAGGTTCTGACCTTGCACTTGCGACGGGGCGTCAAACTTCAAGGCCTGGAGCACTGTTGGCGTCAAGTCGGCCAGGCTCACCATTTCCGATACGACGCTGGCCGCCGAATTTCCCGGAAGACGAATGATTACCGGCACGTGTAGCGTGGCATTGTAAATGAAGAAACCGTGAGTCTTTTCACCGTGTTCGCCGAGACTTTCCCCGTGATCGCCACTGAGCACGATGAGAGTATTTTGGTACAGGCCGTTTGCCTTAAGAAAATCGATCAGGCGCCCAACCTGCGCGTCGGCAAAAGCGATTTCTCCATCGTAAGGGCGATCTTTGTACTGCTCGCTGTACGGAGCGGGCGGACGGTATGGATAGTGGGGGTCGTAGAGATGCATCCAGAGGAAGAATTTATTGCTATGGTTCTTGCCAAGCCAGTCCAGTGCCACATCTGCAACGGCGTTGCCCGGACGCTCCATCTCCTCGAGATTCGATTCCTGCAGCCGGTTGAAATCGAAGTGATCGTAATAAAAATCGAATCCTTGGTTCAACCCAAAGCGCGAGTCCAGTACAGCCGAGCCGATCACCGCTCCGGTAGTGTATCCATGCTGCTTGAGGATCGAGGCCAGTGTGGGCTGGCTGGGGTTCAGCTTGTTGCCGCTGAAATCATGCATGCCGCTAAGCGTGGGGTAGGTTCCCGTGAAGATTACAGTGTGCGCCGGAAGCGTAACCGGCACGGGCGTGTAGGCACGCTCGAAGCGCACGCCATCGGCAGCGAGCGCATCGATGTTAGGAGTTCGAATCTGCTTGTAGCCGTAGCATCCGAGGTGGTCCGCCCGCAGGGTGTCAATGGTGACCACCACCACGTTAGGCGCAGGTTTCACCTCGGCCAGCAATCCAGAGCAGACCAGGAAAAAGCTGGTGATCAGCAGGAATATAAAGCGCCCGAGAGAAACCATGGACAACAAGAATTATACCTTGCTGTAACGGCATCCCTCGTCCGGATGCCCGCCGCGATTGTGCTAGTCTGAATGACCGTGAGGGTTTTCCATCCGCTACTGATCTGCTGCCTGGCTACGACGCTCAATGCCGGAACAGCAGCGCAGACCAAATCGCCGCCTGATGTTTTTCTTGTAACGATCGATACCCTGCGGGCCGACCACATCCGCTGCTACGGTTATGATCGAGTCGAGACTCCCGCCTTAGACGCGCTAGCGAAAGATGGAATCCGTTTCACGCAGGCCTTTACTCCGAGCCCCATCACCAATACCTCCCACACCAGCATTCTTACCGGATTGCTTCCCAGTACGCACGGGGTTACTGACTTTGGCGTACCACTTTCTTCATCGCATCCAACCTGGGCGGAATTGCTGCACGAGCATGGTTATCACACCGCGGCATTTATCGGCGCGGTGATTCTTGACAGCAAAACCCTTGCCCCTGGCCTGGATCGAGGCTTTGATTTCTACGATAACTTTCCTGAGCACCCGCACACCAAAACGCGTTGGGGCCGGGTCGAACGCCGCGGTATGGACGTAGTGCAACGCGCGGAATCGTGGTTGAACGCGCACACGGCAGGACCTCGTTTTGTTTGGGTGCATCTCTACGATCCCCATGATCCGTACGAGCCTCCTGCTCCTTATTTGCAACGCTACAAGGGTCATCTGTACGACGGCGAGATTGCTTATGCCGATTCCGCGCTCGAGAACTTCATTGCATATCTCAGGAAGCATGGCTGGTACGAGAATGCGCTAATCGTCGTGGTCGGCGATCACGGCGAGGGTTTGGGAGAACACGGAGAGAATACCCATGGGATTTTTCTCTATGATTCGACGACACACGTTCCGTTGATCTTGAAACTGCCCGCGCCTGGCGTCGCTGGAAAAGTCATCGACGCGCAGGTGCGAACTACCGACATCCTGCCCACGGTGCGCGATGTGGTGGGCGCTCCAGACCCGCAGCGCCTGGATGGCGAGTCCCTGAAGACGTATTTCGGCGGCACTGAAACGACTTCCCGCATTGCTTATGGGGAAACTGATTATCCCTTGCGCTTCGGATGGGCGCCGCTCCGGTCGGTGCGAACCGAAGAGCACAAGTTTATTGAGGCGCCGCGTCCAGAACTTTACGAACTGCGCGCCGACCCGGGCGAACTCGACAACAAATACGAGCCCTGGAACCCGCAGGTGCAGAAGTCGCGCGAATTGCTGGCTGACTTGCGCGCCAAAGCTCCGCCGGCCGAAACGTCCAAGGGAGTCGTGGGGCAGGGAACCATCGACGAACTGAAAGCGCTGGGTTATTTGGGCAGGGCCGATGCGGGGAGTTCGACTAGCGTTCCCGAGCCCTCCATGTTGCCCGATCCCAAAGACAAGATCGAAGAACAGAATCTTCTGCACTCGGCCATGATGGCGGACGATGACAATCGCGAAGCGGACGCTCGCGCATCTCTGGAGAAAGTTCTGCAATTGGATCCCAAGTCGCCTACCGCGCTGCGGCAACTGGGCGAATTGGAATTAAAGGCCGGGGAATATGCACGGGCGGCACAACACCTGAAAGGCGCAATGGAGGCCCGTCCCGATGACGCCACGGCAGCTTTCTATGAAGGGCAGGCCTTGGAGGGGACGCACGATCCCGCAGGCGCGCGGGACGCCCTGGAGGCGAGTTTGAAACTTATGCCAGGACAATTCGAGGCTCGCCTGCTGCTAGGCCGCCTATACATGGAGCTGAAAAATCCCCGGGAGGCCGAGGACCAGATGGAGGCCGGGCTCTTACTTCAACCGGACAGCATCGAAGCAAAGCTTGGCCTGGCTAATGCGCAAATCGCTGCCGGCAAATTCGCTGAAGCGGTGCAAGTCCTTGAGCCGCTTGCTAAGGCGCAGCCCAGGAACGCAGAAATATTTGACTCATTGGCACACGCGTACTCAGGGTTGGAAAGGAAGGCGGAAGCGGATCAGGCGACAATTCGAGCCCGACTCCTGCGGCAACACAAATAGTCGATGAGCAAGGTCGCGATCCGCTATTTCTGCGCTACGGTGCCTTCTGAATTCTCAAAAATTGCGCTCAGCACGTGGCCGCGCATCTGAGCCGGCTGCTCAATGCCGTAGAGGTGCAAGATTGTCGGGGCAATGTCATACACCGAAACCTCGAATCCCATCAGGCGCAGATCGTGCTTGATACCGGGACCAATCGCAAAGAACGAACCAGGTACATCGTCGCCGTCGGCAAAATCATGCTTGGCAACCACCGGCGTGGTTTTCTCGTGGTCCATGTGCGCGTGAGGATCGGTTTCTTCGAATTCCCGCAGCGGCTTGATGCCGTGATCAGAGACAATAATCACGTAGGTATTGTCATCAACGTGCTTCAGCACAGCGCCCAGTACTTTATCGAAAGCAATGTACTGGTCAGGGAAGGCGTCGGTGCGAACCGCGTTGATCTTGGGATTGTAGCCCGCGTTATACGGCGCGATGGGATAGAGCCAGTGCCCCGTCCGGTCTTCGCAAGACTGCCCTAGCCAGGTAAACTCCGTGGGATGATGATCCAGTAAGTAATCGAATAGCTGAGTCTGCTGATCGCGGATGAGTTGGACTTTGCGCAGCCACGCATCAATGGCGGCCGTTTCGTGTCCCTGCAAATCCGCGGCTGACGGCATCCGTTCGCAGTCGATATAGAAATCACCCACGTTCTTAAGCAGCTCCGCTTTCAACGCCGGTGGATATACGGCATTCCCGCCTTCCACTTGCGACAACTTGGGAGCACATAGCACGCCGTCCTCACAATTCTTGCCGTGGGTCAGCATGCCGCTGATCATGTATCCATTCACCGGCATAACTGGGAACGTCGCAGGCACATTCGCCATCCCCACGGTCACACCCTTTTTAGACAGCATCGACCAGATCGGTTCCTGCTTGAGCATGTTGGTGTTGGCTGTGATGCCGCCCACGATGAAGCCGGTCACGCCGTTATCTTCGGGCTTGGTGCTCGTGAACATCGTGCTAAAAACACGCGGACAGTTCGGCGCGGAGACTGTGCGCAACTTGCCGTAAGCGCCCTTCTTGATCATGCTGGAGAGATTGGGCATCTTGCCTTCCAACAACAGAGGCCGAATCACGTCCAACTCCATGCCGTTTACGCTCAGCACCACCACCCGAGGCTTCGGTTTGGCGGTCGTCTGGGATTGGCCGAACAGGGTCAAGGACAACGAGAGAAGTGAGAGCAGCAAAGCTGAAAAGAATCGTCGTAACATCGGGGGCCCACCTTTTCCTGGGATCATGAGAGGTAAAACAATATTTCGGAGGCTGGAAACTGTTGTACGAATCTTGTGCGTTTCCAGCATGTTCTGGTGCGGAAGGGGGGATTTGAACCCCCACGCCTTTCGGCGCCACCCCCTCAAGATGGTGTGTCTGCCAGTTCCACCACTTCCGCACGCTGTAACTGCCACGCGCTCAACATTTTAGCAAGATCGGCCTCCGAGGGCAATCCCAACTGCACCGGATTTTGCACCGACCCTTTGCATTCTACACGAGTCTCCGGCCGCACCAACTCTCCCAGCCTCCGGAACAATTTCTCGACCGCGTCCTCGCGTGGATGTACGTAGCGCATGGTCGTCTTAATGTTATCGTGCCCGGCGACGTACTGCAATGTAAACGGATCGGTGTGCTCGCCCGCCTCGGTCAGAAACGTGTGCCGGAGAGCATGCAGCCCGGCATCGGGGTGCGTTGAGATTTTCCCGCGCAGTCTCTGAATCTGCGCTTCGAGCGTCCAGGGTGCGAGTCGACTCGTGCGATCGTGAGGGCTCGTGAACACGTAAGCGCAGCGGGATTCGGCGAGAAGAGCCTCGAGAACTTGTTTCATTTCGCGATCGATAATCAGCCTGCGCTTGCGCGCGCGCCGCTTCAGTCCACGCTTTATCGTCAGCTCGCCGCAGACGCTCGGATCCTCGAGCGGCTCCGGATAAAAACGCACGCAGTCCTTCATGAGCATCAGCATTTCGTTGCGGCAGATCCCAGAGTGTCGCGCCAGGATCGAAGCCGAACGTAATGGCTGTTCTGCAGTCAGAATCCAGGTGATGTACTCCGCCGCACTGTAAACGTAATCGGTCTCGCGCTCCGCGCCCTCATCGCGCCCGTATTGCTCCACGACCGGGACCTTTTCGATGAGCTTCAACTTGAGGTTCGCGTAACGGAGTGCCTTGCGCAGCGTGGCAAGATAACGATTCACGGTCGTCTTCGTGACCGGCGTTCTCTTGCCGTTGCGCCGGCGGCCGGCAACTTTCAATGCCCAGATCTTGAAGGCTTCGATGTGGGATTCATCGATTTCATCAAGACGAAGGTCGGCCCAAGGCCCGTAGGAAAGAAGCTTCTCGTAGCTCTCGTGGTAGAACTTGACGGTGCCCTTTTGCTCTTCTTTGGCGGTCGACACCCAATCATTAAACGTGGTTTGGAATTCGCGCAGGGTGGGAGGAATCTTTTTCGCCGGCTGCCCGTTTGATTTACGCTGAGGCTCGGGTTCTTCGAGTCCAACCGCCTGACGGAGGACGCGGGCCCGCGCCGCCGCGGCGATCGATTCGGCTTCGCGCCGGTTTCCCGTCCCCGTCGAACGATAGTATTCCTTCCCGCGATACTGAAACTTGTACGCGTAAAAGGAACTGCCTGGACGCTTGAAGACCTTCATCAGCCTGCTGCGCGGCGCGTGTTTTCGGTGACAAACTGCCGAATAGTTTCGGGCCGGAACATCACGCGCGTGCCGACCTTAACGTAATCGATCCTACGGGCCTGAATCCAGTCCCGCAAGGTCTTTGGCGAAATGCCGAGCAAATGGGCTGCCCGGGGTACATCGAGCAGCGGTTCGATCGCGCCTGGCATTGGGCTGGTGGTGACTTCGTGCAATGCCATGGATGGCCTCCTTTGTAAGGGGGCGGCAGTTTCCCGACCGCCCTCGGAATTCTCTCGTCTCGAGTGAGCGCCTTCAGCTTCCTTCCTTGTGGGCCGTGACGGTAATGCCGAGCATCCTGCCTTTTTGGAAGGGCTGCGCCCGTGATTGCCTCTGTTTAAGCCAAAATGAAAAATCCGTCAAACCGACATCGAAGAGAAGGCCGACGGGATGGCATCGAGGTCAGAATTCTCCAAGAGCGTCAGGAGGGGACGTTTTTTCGAATTTCCAAGACTCCGGCGCAACGCTCGTCATTCGGGAAAGCCTGCTTGCCGCAGTTCCCGCCGAACCGTGCGGAAGACCTCGTTGAATTCGGGGACCACTTCGATCTGATGACCGAGCCTCCCCGCCCACAGAGCCCTGAGTCGCGCTTCTTTTGCCAGAATCCGCTCCTCGAGGCCTGCGATTTCTTTCCCGCGGAACTGAAGTTTCTGCTCGATCGCCGGAACTAATTCAGCTAGGTCGACTCCCTCGTGCACGGTCAGATACCAGAGGTCGTAGAGATCGCGCGGTTCGTTACGCGCCCGGTCTTGGAGTGCGACGATCTTTTCGGCAGCGATTTCGTTCAGACTGTAAGCCGAGACCAGGCGACCTTCGGGCAGGTCTTCGAATTCGGGATACGCCCGTAGAACCGGAAGTTGCTCAATCGGAAAACACAGTACTTCGTTGATCGTGATATCCACCTTGACGCTGTTTGGGGCGGGAAGAGGTCCTTGATAGCTGAGGTAAAAGGTGTAGCTATTGGCGTGGTTCTGCCGATCTTCGCGATCGAAGGCGAAACGGATTCCCGAAGCCTGAGCCACGAACCGGTAAATCTCTTCTAGTCCTTCCCGGATCTCGGCGAACTCGGCCGCGCGTGCCAGCGTGAAATCAAGATCCTCGGAAAAACGGTAGTCGCCAAAGTGACAGCGCTTCAGAGCGGTGCCGCCCTTAAAGATCAGCAGATCTTTGAGCTGACTGCCACTGAGTCCAACCAGAAACCATGCCAGGCAATAGTCGCGCTCCAACACGGCCTCTGGAATTCGGCGGCCTCCGTGCTCGCGAAAGAGCCGGTTTGCGAGAAGAGATAGATTGCGCTGTGCGATCACGTGTGCGGGATGGCCTCAAGCTCGGCTTTGTCGATGTTGAGTTGCAAACGCCACCGCGCCTGGAAGGGACCGGACTTGGGCAGAGTTGGGTCGAGCCGGTCATAGGTCGAAGTCAGGTTTCTGCGCAGTCGCTCCAGTTCGGTGCTGGGAGCTATTTTGTAGAGTTCCAGCAGAAATCCCAGCCGCCGCGTAAGAGCGCCGTTGTGGAAGCGCTCGACGAAATCGAGAAGTCGGGCGAGCTTGATGTCATCTCTCGCCATCCACAATGCTTTGGCAACTTCGGGAATGCCGCCAGCATATTCGGGCTGTCGTAGTCCATCGAGAATAGTTCGTTCCTTGTCACTGACCTTGATCGCTTGCTGCTTTGTGACCCAGATTTCCGTGAGCCCAAAAAACTGGTCCGGCTTGATGGCAACGAACCGGTATTCATGACCATGGATATGCTGTGGGAGCTTGCGCAGGGAAGTGCTGACATAGATCGTGAGCTGCGGCTGCGTGACCATGCGTTGCAATTCCATCGCAGAGGCGTGCGAGAGGAAATAGCGGTGTCCGGCGCACAACTCCTTCGCGATGACATAGGGATCACCGACATATTCTGTGGCGCGGCCTAGTTCAAAGGGTACTAAGGTATACAGCCCGGGACGCAAACGCGTGATGAGCCCACGTTTTTCCGCTTTAAGAATCAAGGTTCGAACTGAGGATCCCCGAAGGCCGGTGATATCTTCCACATCTCGAAGAGTGAACGTAGTTTTCCCGCGTTCGTTGAGCTCAACGAAGAGGGAAGAGGTCTGCCGGCCAAGCGTCTTTTGAATGTTATATTGTCTGCTCATTTCGTTCCTTGTGGGGGAACGTATTTTACATACAATATCATACTATTTTGTGCGCAAACTGTTCCTTGTCAAGGAACAAATTGTACACAGAATATAAACAGCTTTCACCAATCCCGGGGCGTCCGCGATTCCAATCACAGAATCTCTTTGCCGGGCTCGGATAATGATCCACCGCTTCTCTCTCTGTGGGGTCGGATCTCCTAGGTCTAATCGAGGAATGAGGCCGAGGATACACCGCGAAAATGCCAGAAAATTCAAAGTTGCTGCGGCTTGTCGTGCAACATATTTGGGAAAGCTCATCGGGCCGATCTTCGTATCGTCTTATCGCCTACGGCGACGATCATACCTATCGGCCGGTGGACTTTGACTCACTCGGCGATTTGTTGAAAGTCTTTAAGGCGCTCTTCCGGCCTTTGATGTGAATAGCTTTCCGCGATCCACGGAGCCGGTATCCTCGATTCTCTTTACCGACGTCATTGAACTCAGCGAGACGCAACGCTCGATACTTGGGCTCGAAAAGTAGGATGGGCACGAAGCCAATTGCATTGATTTCGCCAAACAGCCCCCTTCCCAAGTTCCGTCACAAATCCGATCCGCGTGCCGCGAATTTGACCGAAATCTGATTCGGACTTAGCTTCTTCACGCTCGGCCCCAGAATCGGCGCTGGCGGGAGGCAAGCGTGTTCTTATCCGTGGATCAAGTTGGTGAAAAACTTCGTGCCACTGGCTATATTGCCGACTCGATCGCGACAACCACCGTTTACCTGGCGGCGAAACTGCACAAACCACTCTTGCTCGAAGGCCCTCCGGGCAGCGGCAAGACGCAACTCGCATATGCTGTTGCGGAGGCGGCAAATGCGATCGTCGAGCGCTTGCAATGCTACGAGGGCATCAACGAAGAGAAAGCCATCGGGAAATTCGATGAGCCGCTGCAGAAGCTTTGCGTCGAGCTGAAGGCCAAGTCCAACAGCGTCGACTGGGCGTCCTTGCAGACCGAATTGCACGGCCAACAGTTTTTCAGCGCTGGCCCCCTTCTTCGCGCACTGCAACAAGAAAAATCTTGCGTCCTGCTCATTGACGAACTCGATAAAGTTGACCATGCGTTCGAAGCGATGCTGTTGGAGCTTCTGAGCGTCTGGACACTCAGCATTCCCAAGCTTGGCACCATCCGTGCCAGAAGCGTTCCGTTCGTCGTGCTCACATCGAATGAAGAAAGGCGAATCGGCGATCCGCTTCGCCGGCGCAGCTTTTACCTGCGCGTGGAGCACCCTACCGCAGAAAGGGAAGCGGAAATTGTTGCCATGAGGACTCCCGAGGCCGGCGCGGAATTTCACGCGGGACTGGCGGGTCTTGCGAAGGCGTTGCGGGGATGGAGTATGGAAAAACCGCCGTCCGTCTCAGAGATTCTCGATCTTGCCCAGGCCATGAGAATTCTCGGCGCTGAGAAAGTTACAGCCGACATGAGAGACACGCTCCTGCCATTGTTGGCCAAAACGGAAGCGGATCGCCGGAGACTGCTGTTGAGAGATGGCTTCGCCAGCCTTGTCTACGACGCGCAGCAATACACGGCGCAAAACCTACAAAGGTGCGCTTCGTGACACATCTCCCCTCACTTGCGTTCCTTTTGTGCGTAGCTGCCAACCTCTCGGCCCAATCGCAAAGACCGTTAAATCCCCAAGACCGTCGCGCGGCCGAATACTACGTCTCCGTATATGCACGGCACTACCACGTGCCCGTTCTACTCGTGCGTGCGATTGTCCAGCGGGAGTCGAACTGGCAGCCGTGTGCAGTCTCTTCGAAGGGTGCGAGGGGCTTGATGCAGCTCATGCCGGCTACGGCTCGGCGCCTGGGCGTAAGAGACAGCTGCAATATCGAACAGAACATCTCGGGCGGCGTGCGCTATTTGGCCTGGCTGATGCGGCTGTTCCATAACGATCTGCGGCTAGTGGCCGCCGGCTACTACGCAGGTGAGGACATTGTTGCTCGCCGCGGCCTGTCCTATCACAACCGAGACGTGGTGTCGTATGTGGCGAGAATCAGAGCCACTTATGTGCTCGAAGCCGGTGTTGCCGACGATTCTGAAAAATCCACTTCAAAAAGAGTTATGCGATGAAAATTCGGACGAGTTTGGTGCATCTGACAGCGCTGGGCTTCCTGGCCTGCGGAGTGCTGGCACAAAACGAACCACCGCAAGCGCACATCGTGAGTCTCACTCTCGATCCGCAGAGCGTTGCGGTGTTGCACTTACGCCCAGGGTTCGTCAGCTCTGTGCGGCTGCCCGAGGAGGTCAGTTCTGTCGTTCTGGGAGACCCCGCAGCGTTCAAGGGTGAGCACTCTGAAGCAGAGCCACGGCTGGTCTTCTTCAAGCCGGCCAGCCCGAAACCTGGCAAGAGTAATGCTCTCATCAGCACGCGAAGCGGCCGTGAAATATCGCTCACGCTCGTGAGCGATGGAGCATCGGCGCACTCTGAACCGGTCGATTATGTTCTGGAATATCAGCCGCAACGAAGCTTCCTGATCTCAGCCACGTATCCTTCCGTCCTGATAGGCGAATCAAGGGCCCTGGGCGACGAGCGTCCTGCGAATCCCAAGAACACGCCCAAGGCCGATAGCGACCAATCTCGGCCGCCGAGCCCGGGATTGGCTGCGCCCCTCGATTGGCACGGCAAAGAACTTCGAGTAGCAGTAGCAGGGATCGAGGAAAGAGGCTCGGACATGATCGTGGCTTTCAGCATCGCTAATAATTCACCGCGCACTGTTGAGTTGCTTCCGCCCCAGGTTCAGCTCTCGGGAACAGCCAAGCAAAAACACCACAAGGCGATTAAAGCAGAACCGGTCGCCGTCAAGGACTATCGACTGGCCGCACGACGTCTGCCGCCCGGCGCAACCACTGAGGGCACGGTAGTGTTTGAGCGACCCTCTTTTAAGGAATCGCGGGAGCGCTTGTTACTGCAGATCGCACAAGCTGAGGAAGTAGACCGGCCGGTTTTGGCGCCGATTGCGTTTGTGGCCCCAGCGAAAGGAGCAGCGAAATGATCCATCCAAACGGACACGACCCATCCACGGCAACCGTTCCCGCGCCTGCTCCAAGCGAGACCATTCAGGCCCCACCCGAAATGCCACCGGTCGCGGCGCAACCCCTCGACATTGCCACCAGGACCAAGCTGAGAGCGAGGCAGCAATTTCATCAAAACCGGTTCGTCATCATCGCTGCAGGCGCACTTATTGTTGCTTTACTGATCTTTGTGGCGACATCCATCCCGCACAAGAGTTCACAGAAGATGAAGGTCGGCACCGCGGCCATCAAAGGCGAACCGCCACAGATTGCAAATGCAGAAGCAGATCGAAGTCTTTTCCCGATCACAGACTCTGGGAGGCCATCAGCAAAAGAAGCGCATGAGGGTTTTCTGAACGAGAAAGACCTGGAGCGTTCCGTTACCCATAAAACCCACGCAGGCTCGGTACAAGGAGGGCCGTCGAACGCCCCGGGGAGCCTTGGGTCCATTCCACCCTTCGGCCCGGATCAGCCGGGATGGCAGGCTCCGCCGTATCAGCCAGGCACGGCCCCTACTGGCATTGACGGGACAGACCTTGGAAAAGCGGAACGCGAGGCGATGGAGAAGTCATCGCTGATTTACGTCCAAAATGTTTCGGTGAATGAAGTTGATCCGAAAGCGCGAGAAAGGACGGGTATCGGAACATCAGAGATCGGTCTTGGCTTGTCCACCGGCACACGATTGCGCGCTCGTTTGGAGTCGGCCGCCAGCACTGCCGTGCGCGCTCCCGTATTGGCAGTCGTTGAGTACACTTATGAACGGGATGGACAGATCGTCGTTCCCGCCGGGGCTAGAGCTGTGGGGCGCATTCAAGAGGCAGACCGGTCGGGCTACGTCCGCGTCCAATTCGAATCGTTGATGATGCCAGATGGCGCGACTGTTGCGATTCAGGGGGTTGCCACCGATTTGGACATGCGCCCGTTGAAGGGAAGGGTTGAAGGCAAAAATACCGGCAAGAACGTTCTGGTCAGGTCGCTTTCCGGAATTGGGCAGGCAGGAGCACTACTGCTGGGACAAGGTAGTTTGAACCAGCCCCTGAGCGAGTCGGACCTCATGCGGGAACGAGTCAGCAACAACATCGGCGAGGCGTCGGATGAGGAAATATCCCGAATGGCGATAACTTCGCGCATCGTAGTGACCGTTTCCGCCGACACTCCGATCTATGTGGTTTTGGAGCAGAAGCCTAAGGAAAGCGGAGCTTCGGGAGCCTCGAGCACTCACAGCTCGCAGTCGCTGGGTGCCAATGCCGAAGAGCTTCGACAGTTGCTGCAATTGAAACGAGAGTTGAATCAGGCGAATGCGCCACCTCAATGAGGTCGCCACTGGGAATTGGCAGAAACATGGGTCACCTGACCGAATCTGCCTGTCACCTTCGGTTTTACTTGTCAGACAGGAGAGACTAACGCCATTACAGATTCACCACTCGCTTTCGCCTGAACACGCACCTTCCGCGGATCAAGTGTTGCCCCAGAGCTTGTCTCCCACCGTGAGAGATCTTCCACTCCCTCCATCTCGCTCCCGGCTGAGAAAGCCAGTGAAATAATCGACTGCTCGGGTACGCGCCAATTGCGGTGCACGCGCAAGTGTTCCTGGGCGGCAGCTTCGCTGATCGTTACATTGGACACGCGAAGGGCAGGTTTCGGGGATTCACGAAAGCTGAAATGCTGTTGACTCAGTTGTTGCTCTTTCTTCCTTAGGCCAAGTCGCGCCTCTAGGAGAATACATGGACTCTGCCACGACTTCACTATTCCAAGCAAAGCGGACTGCCTGCTTGCCTCCGGACAAACCTCGCGCCGGACCTCCTCAATTCGATCAAAGCTGACCTCACCCACCGCGTATTTGGAAATCAGCGGCGGCCAGAATGCAAAGTGTCCCGCGATAATATCCACGAGAGATTCTTCCGGGTCTTTAAAATCTTGGGTGCAAAACGTCCGACTAAACGAAAGCCGCAATTGATCAGTGAGAACCAACAGATGTCCGATCTCGTGCCACTTCGTGTAATTCGATCGAAATCCCTTTGCGCCGCGGCTGTCAATCACGGATATGTACTCGGGCTCCCATGCTTGTCTAGCCAAGCGCCTAAAAGTGATTCCGAACACGTCCGACGGGAATTCTTTTTCGAGCGTTACAAAACGCTTCTCGCCTGCATGAAGATAGCGGTTCTTAATGTCCAATAGATCACTGTCAGACGCGGCCACTTCGAAGCGGGTTTGCAGTTTGGCCGCCAAAACCTCTAAGAGTTTCGCTGGGCGCGTACAGCTTGGAAATTCTTTCAAGGCAGTGCGGACGCGCTGCTCGCATAATCCAAGGATCGTGCGGACGGGATCCGGCGACGCTTTGAGTTTCAGGTCTTGAGCCAATCTTTGAATCTGGGGCGCTTTATTTAATCGGCTCATCTACGACTCGTTACTAAACACCTTGTGGATGGCCGCATACAACTTTTTCCATTGTTCTACGTCAAAGGCAGCCCGCTGACGATTACTGCGTCGCGCAACCACCGAGTTGTACGTCTCTAACAGTTCAAGAGTTTCAGAATACGAAAGCTTTAGCTGCTCAGCCGCAGTCGACAAGTCAGCAGGGATTTCAATAGGCTTCCTCTTTTGCGAGAGGCCCGTCTCCCCTTTGGCAAGGTAGTCGAGTGACGCGCCGAGGGCATTGGCAATTTTCAGAAGGTTCTCAGCACTGATACCGCGCTTGCTGTTCTCAGTGTCGCTTATAAATCCTTTGCTCAGCCCTGTCTTCGCAGCAAGCTCCTCTTGTGTGATGTGCAGCGACTCGCGGACTTCCTTAATGCGATCGCCTGTCGTTGCCATCTACTTCCTCCTCTCAGCAGCCCTTATCCTAGATCATCGGACTGATGAATACCGCCGCAGCAAAATTCGCTTGACTATGCTGACAATTGTTCTCAAAATACTATCTAATACAGCATAACAAGGGGCTGGCGGATGTCGGCGAAATTCGGATGGCGGAACCTGGGGAGTTATGTAGCCTGCTGCCTGCAGTCGGGTCATCATGCCTGACTAGGGGTTGCCTCAGGCGCTGCCGAGGCGGCATACGGCTGCAGCTGGCAGCCGACTGAAAGACAGGGAAAGTGAAAGGAAAGGAGGTGTGATGGCTCACCCAGGCGACACGTTTCGGCCGGGAGAGAAAGTTCCGAATTCCGGTGTTTACAGAGTGATTCATGATCGTCACCACCATGAGGAGCACGAAGTAACGTGCATCTACGGCGAGCCATTTCCGCCCTGCCGTGGTTGCGGAAGTGGCGTCCGGTTCCGGCTGGTTAGGGCCGCCCTCCACATCAAGTCGCACGATCAATTCAAATGAGGAGCAAAAAGGAATGCCGGATCAGACTGTAACAGTCACTGTCTTCGCGCCTCGCTTCCCTGAGCCGAAGACCTTCACTTGGCGTAAGACGCTCAAAGTCGGTGAAGCTGCCCAAGAAGCTGCAACTGCGTTTGGATACCAAGGCGGAACTCCTGGTTTAGAAACGGACAGCGATCCGCCGAAGGTCCTTGATAACAATAAGACTCTGGTCGCTGAACACGTAGAGGACGGCGCCAAACTTGAACTCCTGGACACTGGTGGTGGTGTCTACGGTATCAGTTTCACGTGATTTCCGCCGAACACACGAAGATAATCGTCGAAGCGGAGTTGCCCGGAGCTCAGGCATGGGCCGGGCGTCATCAGCTACCGTTTCTATGGGTACCGGAGTTGCTGCAAGTTCGGGTCAAGCTGACCCAACCCGAGACGACCGAACCGTTTTATCTGCGCGGCAGCTTTGACGATTACCGCGCCATTGCCCCGGAATGGGGTTTCACCGATGAATGGTGGACAAACATCGGCGATCATCGGTACCATCCACCGCAAGTCCAAACCCCCCATGGTCCCAGTATTTTTATCGATTATGAAAACCGAGCTGTGATCTGCGTTCCGTTCAATAGACTGGCGTACAAAGAAAAAGGAGGACCCCACCAAGACTGGGGAGGTCCGGCGAACTGGCTCAGTGTCAAGCCCGTCAACCCACCCCGCATCCACGCCGTTACGGTCGGCGACATGCTACAGGCAATCTACCGCGACTTCGTGTATTCACGGGGGCGAATGCGTAAATGACTCGCAAGTCCAAATTCGCAGACTTCGGGGTTTACCGCACACGACCGCTGCCGACCGGGGACTTACGCGGACGCTTTTTGATTACAAAGAGGTTGATACGTGACACTCGTCGTGCGCTCGTGAGTTTTGCAATTGCGGGGTTATACGATGGCGGCCACGAGGGCATGACATTTTGGGCAGGTCGGGAAGTTGAAGGAGCAGCCGTTCTCCTTCAGGTGATTGTTCCCAATGCAGACCACTCGAGCGGGAGGGTGCTGGCTAGTCGTGATGCGGTTGGGCGCGCGGCACGAGAGGCGCGTTCGTCGGGTCTGGGTATTCTATGCCAAGTGCACTCCCACCCTGGGTGGGATGGTCGACACTCGGACGGCGACGACGCTCTTATTCTTCTCCCCTTCGAAGGCATGTTATCGATCGTTGTTCCTTATTTTGGGGCGATGTTTGATTCGATTAGTCGTTGTTGCGTACACCAATTCCAAGCCCGGCAATGGGTACTATGTTCCTCCGAATCGGTCGAACGCAACTTCACGATTATCCCTCCAGTGGTTGACCTCCGTGGCTGATTGCACAGAATTCTACAGAGAACGCGACAAACGCACTGCCGAGTATGTTGGTAGTAATGGTTTCCAGTTGAAACCGGTGCATGTTGCGATTGAGCGCGTGGCCTGCGAAACGCCTTCTGGCCAGCTCGCACTGCTCGCTCTCGCCAACCAACTCGTCCGCGTGCATCGGCAAATCACCTTCGATGTGCCTGTGCCAAATGCGATCCTGAAGGTGAGGACGCCCTTTGTCGGCAATACATTGGGAGACACTCTCAGCTCGACGGTGTCTGAGATTGATCCCTGTGGCAGATTTCAAATCCTGGATCGGGGAGCGCCTGACGCAATATCCATCGGGCTTGGATTTGGCGCTGAAAAGGGTTTTGATTTTTACATAGGTGCCCGTGGAGCAAGGGCTTATCTCGGTGTTTCTCCTGTCGAGTTTTCGAATTCTGCCGCGACACTCCGCGGTGCGGCGCTCGCTGCATGCCTTGGTGCAGCAGCAGTCTTCCGCTCAGCGCTGAACTTGAAAACCCCGCCCCGCACTTTGTCATGCTGGAATTATCTTGAAGGCAATCAGGCTGACCCTGGTCCTGAGTCCATTGAGCCATTAGATGTGGGCAGAGTTTTGATGGTAGGGGCGGGCGCCGTAGCGGCATCCCTCACCTATTGGCTGCACGTATTTGGTGTTGGTGGTAATTGGACTATTGTGGATCGCGATGAGGTAAAGCTCCACAACATTAATAGGGGCATGGTATTCACGGCCGCAGACGCGGGTTGGTCCAGCGGCGCTGCTGTCAAGAAGGCAAAGCGCCTCGCCTTACTCATTGAAAATGCCCAGTCCTTCGATGAGTGGTACGACCAGTGCGAAGTTGCGATGCACGAGATCTTCGATGTTGTGCTCGGCTTGGCCAACGATCGAGGTGTTCGTCACCTTATCGCTTCTCGAAACACGGGAATCACTCTCCAAGCAACTACAGGAACAAACTGGCTAAGTCAGCTGCATCGCCACATCTTAGGACTCGACGATTGCATCTGGTGTCGTACGGGCGAGATTGAGACTGTTGAGTTTGGCTGCTCGAAGGCTCCAGTTGAGGAGCCGGGCAGAGAAAGGAACGATGCGGCTCTTCCTTTCTTGTCCGCTGCTAGTGGATTAATGCTGGCAACTGCTCTGCAACAATTGCAGGCAGGCACGCTCGCAGATCACAAATGCAACGACTGGCGATGGGATTTTGCGTCGCCCTACCGAATGGCTAGTTTTGGCTATCGAACATGTCGCAGCGAGTGCACTCGAATTCTCGGATCCGAAGTCCGACGGCAACTGAATCGACACTGCCGATGGCACGATCTCGGCGAAGGGAATGTTTGAACGGTGATTATTTATTCTCATCTGAGAGTCGGCGTGCATGCCACAGATGAACTTATAACTACACCAATGTCGTTCGAATTTTCATCGCATAGAGCGTCCCGATCCTGACGGCCGCGTGGCTGTTCACCGCTTCTCTGCATTCAAGTTCTTGACTTCTCACGATCTTCCCTAACACACAACCGTGCGACAAACCGAGTAGCCGCACTCGCGCCTTTTACCGGGTCCTCGAAGGCCTGACGTTGGTTTGCCCGAAATCTGGGACCGAACTACGTTCCCGCTTGCGACACGGGAGGACCGCTCACCGATCGCAGGAGAAAAGCACTATGCGGGTTTTCAGTTGGGGTGATTGGCGGCAGCGCCTGGCTCTTGGAGGTCTTCTCGTCATCGTCTCGCTTCAACTTGTGCCACTGACTTCGTACGCCCAGAACCTCGGACAGCAGCCCGCCACCGGTCAGGCGGTTCAGGGACAAACTGCTGCTCAGCCGGAAGGCGCCGTACTGAACCTCGTCAACTGGGTGGGCAATGTCATCGCGCCAGTGGGCGCCGCACTGGCGGTGGTCCTGGCGGTCGTCGCCTATTCCCAAGGCCGTGGCGTCGCCCGTTGGGCGATCACAGCCGGTGGATTACTCGTGATCTCCGGTCTCACGCGCTTGATTGAGTTCTGGATCGCGAATGGGACCCAAGGAGTTCAGTAAGAGGAGTTAGCGTATGACGCTGCCACAAATCCTCGTCGACTTGATGAAGTTGCTGTTCGACTTGGCCGTGCCGGCCGCCATTTGCACGATGGTGCTCGCTGGCATTGCTTTGCGGCGAGAGGGCGGTGTCAACTTCCAGACCGGCGGTGGATTTCAGCGATGGGCACTGTGGTCGGTGATCTTGCTGACACTTCCGCAATTCCTGTCGTGGTTTGCTGCGCAGGGCATCAGCATGCCGGGCCAGGGCGGCAACATCTCAAGCCCTTGGGTCTCAGGTGTGGAATCGAGTTTTAACAGCTTCGTTACCAACATCGTCGTTGCCAAACTCTCCCCCATACTCGCCGCTTTCTGCGTGCTAAAGGCGGCGCTTGATGGAGCCGAGGGGCACAACCCGCTCGGTTCCATCATCGCCGCCATTTTTCTTTTGTCCGCGTCAGGCACGGTGCAGTTGATGCAGAACTGGAACAGCGGTTCGGAGTTCGCGACGACGGACATGCTGACCTCCGCTTGGAACTTTCTCGCAGGGACGATTCTCCCAGAGGCAGCAGGCTTGGCTGTGGCGGGCGCAATCCTCAACTACGCACGGCACAAGCCTTTCATGCAGTTAGTGGGGTCAGGGTTGGCATTCTTGAGTGTTTCGGCCATCTGGAAACTGGTTCAGGCCATGGTTGCTTGAATGAAGCTCCGCCGATGACGAATGGAGGTGATCCCGTGAGCCTATCGAACGGATTGCTCAACCTGACGAGTTGGCTGGGCAACGTCATCATGCCAACCTTGGCCGGTCTTTTCGCTGCCGCTGCGGTTTATCAGTTCAGCAAAGGGAGTCATCACCATCAGTTTGCTTATGCCGCCTTGGCATCACTGATGTGTTCTGGCCTCCTGCGGGCGATGGAGTCGTTTGCCAACCAGTCCGCATGGAACAACCCGGACCGCTACTGGATCTCGGTCCTCACCCTGGTGAACTGGGTCGGCAATGTCCTGCTGCCGCTGTATGGGGTGCTCCAGGTCGTGCTGGCAGTGACCCACTACGCAGGACTGTTGGAGCGAATGACCGTTGGAGAAGCCTGGGTCAGGAACTTGGTTGCGGCGATGTGCTCATTCGGTCTTTCCGGCTTGCTCCGACTGGGTGAATTCTGGATTAAACACGGAACGGCTGGTGTGCCATAGGAGTCGAGCGATGCCTCTACAGGTGACGCCCGTAAACCGGAATCTGCAAACGCGAGTGACTTTCATGTACTTGGAATTTGAAGACCTGTTCGTCGTACTGGGAGCGGCGGCGGTGATGAATGTCGTTGGCCACTTCGTCGGCGGAGAGATCGCCGGCTTGCCAATGAATCTCCTCCTGCAGTATGGCGTCCCGTTGCTAATCGTCCCGGTGTTAATGGCTTTCAAGTACGGCAAGCCACGTGGCTATGTCCGCGATCTCGCGTTCTGGTATGCGAGACCACGGGCTTACTGCGCGCTGTCGAGGGACCGCGAGATCAAGTCACCCTATTTGCGAGAGGAGTGACGGTGCCAATCACGCTCGCCCAACACGAAAGGAAGCTCCAAGAGCCAGCTTTGTGTGAACTCTTACCGGTGCGGGATTACCTGGACAACGTGATCGTTCGCACAAATGGCGCCTTCGTTGCCGGTTATGAGTTGAAGGGCCTGACCTCGTATTTTGCGAGCGACGAGGGTCGTGATCGCGGGAAGTTAATGCTTGAAGCTCTGCTGCGTTCGGTTCCCGAGCAGAGCATGCGTGTCCAGATCCGATATGAGGTGGTCGAAGACGTAGGGGATTTGCTTGATCAATACACGGCTGGACAGAAGTCTGAACGAGATGAGGCCATTGAACTCGATCTCAGGCGCGTCGAGAGATGGGCATCGAGAGTTGCCGCAGGTCTCTACATGCGGCCTCTTCTCCATACTTATCTCATATGGGATCCCGTCCTTCATCGCCGTCTCGCCGGAAAGCCCCTCAAACCGAAAGGCGAGCTGTTCAGCTTGTCCGCAAGGAAGTCGATTGAGCGCTCGCGTCAGGAACACCAGGATTTGCTGGCGGAGTTTGAAAGCCTGCTGCGTGGGGTGGAGTCGGCGCTCGAAGCAGCGGAACTCGGTGCCCGCCGGCTGAGTGATGAGGAGCTGTTCCTCGAAGCCAGGCGCGCGCTGAATCCACTGAGCCCAGATCAACGGCCGTATCACCGCGTGGATGGTGAACTTAGATTTAGAAGTGCTCGTGAGCACCTCACGGAAGTGAGCATTGTCGATGAAACCGACACGTATTTGAATCTGGGTGGCGTTCTACACGCCTTTGTGAGCTTGAAGGATCTTCCGGACGCGACGTTCCCTGGCATCTTGAGAGAGCTAATGGCGCTGGATTTTCCGATCGTCTGCAACGTGCAGCTCACGATTCCCGATCAAGCCAAGGTGCTGAAGGGCTACAAAAGCCGGTTACGCAAGATGCAGGCGGCTCAGAGCGACGCGAATGGTGGTCGGCGGATCAACGTCGAAGCCCAGGTTGCCGAGGCGCAACTGGTCCGCGTGCAGCAGGACATCATTTCAAGTTCGGTGAAAACAGCGAAGCTCAGCCTGGTGATTGGTACTCGCACTTCACAGCGGGCGGTTACAACAGCCGATCTTGAGCAAGCGGAGAGAACCCTCGACAACCGGCGGCAACAACTTCTCTATGCGATTGCCCGCATGAACGGCGCGAAAGCTGTAGCGGAGACACTCGCGAAGCGAAGACTGTTTTTCTGCTCACTTCCGAGCATGGCGGATGCCGACAAGCGCGATCAGGACCTGCTCACCTCAAATGCCGCTGACCTTGTTCCGGTCGAGATGCCGTGGCGAGGCACGCCGCGTTCGCCTTTGTTCCTGTTGGAGACTCCGTATCGCCAGCTCATTCCGTTCTCCCTGTTTGATCCTGGCCTGAGCGACGCGAACATGCTGGTTATGGCGAAATCGGGCGGCGGAAAGACCTTCATGGTCCAGCAGTTTCTCTTGATGGCCGCCCGCGACAACCCGCTGATCTCAATCATCGAGCGCGGCGATTCATATCGGCCTCTGGTCGAACTGATGGGCGGCCGGATGATCACCATGTCGCTCGATACCGACCAGACGATCAATCCCTGGGACCTGCCGGAGGGAGAGAAGGAGCCGAGCAAGGATCAAGTGGCTTTCCTCAAGAACCTGACCCGGCACATGCTTGGTGAAGGTCGTGCAGAGGATACAGAACTCCTCGATAACCTGATCACCGAAGCCATCCTGCGGACCTACAAACGAGCGGCTATCAGGCCATCGAATCCCATTCCCACATTTTCCGATCTCCGGGATGAATTGGCTCAGTGGCGCGACGAGGACAAAAGTGAACGAGTCATGGATGAGGCTCACCTGGCGGCAATCAAGCTGCGTAGCTGGGCCAGTGAAAAAGGGGTATATGCCAAGCTGTTCGACCGCCCAACGACGATCTCCCTCGATAACCCATGGCTGTTTTTCAACGTGGAGCAACTGAGCGATGATCCGCGCCTTGAAACCGCCATGAGCCTGCTGATCGCGCATGCGACAGCGCAGCGAGCATCGGGGAAAGCCGGCAAGCGAAGCATCACCGTCCTCGACGAATGCTGGTTCTTGCTGGATTCTCCAGTTCTCGCCCCAGAAGTAGTTCAGCTTTTTCGCACCGCCCGGAAACGCAACGCCAGCGTTTGGGGCATCAGTCAGACGGCTGAAGACTTTGTCGGAACCGACGCGAATCCTAGAGTCCACGGCGCCGGCATCGTCAAGAACTCAACCACGAAGATTATTGGCCAACAGCCGGGTGACATGACCGCACTGCGGGCGCACTTGCACTTGAACGAAACAGCCTTGAACCAGGTCAAGCGCTTCAGCGCTCCGGTCAAAGGCAAGAGCGCCGACGCACTGATTGTTATTGGGGAAAAGGCGGAAACGACCCACACGATTCGCATGTCACCTACGCCAGTCGATTACTGGATTATCACGACCTATGCGCGAGAGCGGCTCTACCGGTCCTGGTGGCTCGAACGCAACCGCGAGTTGCCGAGGATTCAGGCGTATTTGGAGTTGGCAGAGAGATTCCCTGCGGGCCTGGCAGAAGTTGATCCCTTACCGGAGGAAGTATCAGGCGAGGTAGCGAGAGGAGCGCGCATATGAAACAGCGAGCAATCAAATTTGTTCAAAGCCTCCGTTTTAGAGCCAACCGTAACAAGCGGCGGTTGCTCTTGCTTGTGCTCGCCGTCTTGTTGGCTCCGCCGGCCGCAAGGGCGGCAGGGATTGGAGACATTCTGACTCTGATTAAGACCATCACGAGCACGATCCAGGGAGCGATCGGAGGGGCGCTGGGCGGGATTCAGTCGCTCCAAAACATTGTCAACAATTTTCAACAACAGATTATCTGGCCGCTGGACCAGCTCAACCAGGCCAGAGCGTTTGTCACTTCGACCCGAGCGCAATACGGCGGGCTGATGTTCCAGATCCAGGCGATCAAGAACAACAGCGCTACGCTCACAAACCCATCGCGGCTGGAATCGCTATTTCGAAATGGGCAATCAGGATCAATCGGCCAATTCCAGCCGCTCTATACCAACGTCTACGGCAATGTTCCCTCTGCGACGGACGCGCGACTACTGCAGCGCAACATGATCGATATGGACGATGCACTGGCAGAGGGATCGCTGAAGACGACCGTCCTGTCCGACCAGACCACGCAGGGAATGTTGGCCCTGGCCGATTCCATCGAGCAACAGAGTTCAACGGCTGCCCCCGGCTCCGCGCCGATGCTCCCGACACAAGCAGGAATATCCGAACTGGAGTCGCAGGCATATCTCGAGAAAGTGCTGGCGTCGGAGTTACGCCAAGAAGCAGCCAAGCTTGCTCACCAGAATTCACTTCTGAAACAGAGCTCCACTTCAACACGCAACCTCATGAACCAGGCACAGCAAGTTCTCACGCACCCCTAGGAGTTTAGAGATGAACAAACCGCTATTCGCGCGCAGTTGGAAGCTAATCCGTAATGCCATCGCTGTTGGCCTCGCGTTGGTTGTCGTGGTGCTCATGCTGCCGAGCAAGGCTCGCAGCCAACTCGGATTGGATCCCTGTTGCGCGATTATTTCGGCCGGGTTGAGCACAATCTCGAATCTGCTGAGTAGCTCTGTGGCCAAGCCGCTCGGAGCGATTCAGCAGCTCGAACAACAATCGGCGAATTTTGAGCAGCAGGTAGTCTTTCCGATCGCGGCCATCAATCAGGCGAGAGGCCTTGCGGGACAGTTTCAGGGTCAGTTTGTCCAGATGCGGCAGATCTTCCAGGTGCCGACGGCGAGTGCAACCCTAGCGACACCACAGCAGTTAGAGCAAACCCTGCTCTCGCGCAACCCGGGCGCGGTGCCCCAGATCACCAACAACTACGCAGTCCTGTATGGAACAGTCATGCCTTCAACGGACGCTCCGCAGTCCGTCAGGGATCTGGTGGACATGACCGATGCCGAGGCTCAAGCGGCTATGAAGAAAGCGGTAGAAATCGACGCTCTGGCAGACCTTGAATTGCAGGCGGCCGAGCAGATCAATCAGCAATTGCAAACAGCAGCGCCGGGCAGCGCTGCGATCCTAGAGGCCCAGACTTCAGCATGGCTGGTGCGAGCGAATGCATACACGCAATCGGCGATGGCCGAGCTAGTGCGTGTTCGCTCCATCGAACTGGCCAACACCGGGGCGCAAGTCAAGTTTTCGGCGGCGCACGCCAGCAATCTTCACAACGCAGGCAGCCTGCTTCTCGAGGGAGCGCATTGAGCCGTGTTCTACTTCCAGCAATTGTTGAACACGGCGCTTGGAGGGATCGACGCGACGAACGTTATCCCGACCGTGAGCAACATGGCCTTCGCCATTCTGCTGATCGGGTTCTTGGTCGGTCTGTATCAGGCGGTTCTGCGTGGCGGTGACCTTCAAGCCCTTGTCGTGACCGCAATCAAGTACCTGGTGGTGGCCATGATTGTCGCGAACTGGTCGACGGTGTTTCGGGACGTGAACGGGTCGTTCAATACGGTCGCGAGCTTCATCGGTAACAGTTCGGGCGCCGGCGATATGTTCATCAACTGGATGACGCAGCTTCAGCAACAAGCCCAGAGCAATCCTGGCCTCACCTTTTGGGACATGATCACGGGCGATTCTGCCGGCACGACGACGGTTCTAATGCTCCTTGTCGCATATGTCATTTATGCGCTGGCGATCATCGTCTTCTGCTTCTTTTACACGTTGTTTGGTTGCGTGCTCTACGTTCTCGGGCCTTTGGTGTTGGCGCTGATTCCTGTCTCCGGCATAGGGCAAATAGGAAAGGCCTATGCGATCAATGTAATGATCTGGAATGCCTGGGGCATTCTCTACGCCGTTTTTGGCGCGCTCATCACTGCCATTCACTTCAACCAAGTCAGCGATGTTCTCGGGAACGGGTTCTTGGGCTTTCTTCGCGGGGTGCCGGATTCGGTCATCCTCGGACTCGTAAGTATCGCCTATGCACTGGCTATCGCCCTGGTTCCTTTCATTGCCAGAAAAGTGATTTCAGGTGACGTGGGATCGACCGCGTTCGCTTTTGTGCGCGCCGGCGCCATGGCTGCAGGCGCCGCGGTAGCTGGCCTAAGCGGATTCGTCGCTGGGTCAAGCAACGCGGCGGCTGGAGCTCGCAGCAGCACAGCCGGCGCCGGCACTGTATCGGGTTCCAGCGTGATTGCCTCCTCCACGCCGCCACCGGTGCCTACGATGCCAGAGTTCCTTCGTTCCGGAGTTCAAAGCGCGATCAATAGCAATGTCAGCCCGCCCGCGCCCTCCCCCAGCAGCAACGGTCAGACCAGCAGTCGGGCGTCTGCCGTTGCTGCCGGCGCTGGCGGTCACGGCATCAGCTATCGCCCCCGCGGCGTTGTGCAGGTCATCAGCTTCAACGCGGGCAGGGCCTTGGGACAAGCGGCGGGCAGCAGGCGCGATGAAGATGGCAATGAATAGAACACGAGGTATTTCGCCATGTGGAGACAGGGTCACATTTGGGAGCCGAAGGACTCTCGCTTTCGCCCTTACAGCATCACCACCCTGATCTTCTTTTATCTGGGGAAGCTCTTTGGACGGTTGTTCCTAAAGCGGATGTAAGAGTACTTCGGCGGGAGTAATCATCATGTGGTCGAAGAACGGAAAAGACGAAAAAGCAGCAAGCGCCGAAACGGCGCCTGACAAACTACGCTACAGCCGTTACTACGAGCATGACGGTGCACTGCGCGCATACGCCAATCGCGCGATGGTCCTGGCATTTCTGTGCATCCCAACGACCTTCCTGGCGCTGGCATTCGCCGCCTATGTTCGCCTCCAACCGCCGACCGTCATCCGCGTCGACGAGAACGGCCAAGCAACCGTGGTCGGCATGGCAAAACCCGTTCTTTCAGTGACGCAAAGCTCTGGCTCAGAACCAACGGAGTTCGAGAAGCGCGCCTTCGTGCGCCTGTTTCTAGAGCGCTATTTGGACTTCTCGCCCACCAACGTGAGCCGCAACTGGGCTGACAGTCTGAACATGATGAGCGCCAACCTGCGGCGCGCCGCATTTTCCGGGATGCAGAAGGACAACCTGATCGGAAAGATCGAGGATGACCAAACCAGCTCGGAATTCCAACTGCGGTCGCTCGAAGTCTCGAAGGAGGACCCGCTGACCTATACCGCATTCGGTGTGAAAGAAGTCCACCACATTCACGAGCATAACGAGACCATCGACAAGGTCGTAAGCGAATTTCATGTTCGGATCGCGGTTGAAAAGAGATCTGAGCAGAACCCCAGTGGATTGCTGATCGGCGAGTACTGGGAGCGGCCGATCGAGGGCGAAAAGCGCGATTGGGTTCTGCAGCAGGCGGGCTTAAGCAGCTTTTGATCGTTACTGGAGACTTGAAATGGACACAAAAACATCGAGTAGTACGCCGCCAACAGCCCCGAGTGCGAGCCCTCGGCGCAAGCGACGGAGCGGCGAGGATGCGGGTATGCGGTATTTCCTTCTTAAGCCCGGCTCTTCACCCGCCACTCCAGAGTTGGGCCAGGAGGTGGCGAGCGAAGGCGAGGCGCTCATTCAGGCTTTTCGGAGTGGCCAGCCGTTTTACACGCTAACTGCCTGGAAAGCAGTGCCAGAGGTGAATGGTGGAGGCAGCCCTGTGATCGTGAAACAGGCTGTTGCCCCGAAGCAAGTTCAGAGTTGATGAAGTGATCAGCACAGTGAGTTCTCAGATGACCAAGTAGATGTTGGTCCTTTGAGCGCCCCGCAGCTTGATGCGGGGATATGTGCTGACCCGGCTTCTCGCACTTGAAGACCTGGTCGAGCGAACCCGAAATGGGAGACCAGGCAAGAGAGCGAGGGCTTGTGGTCACGCAAACTCCTTAACTCTCGTCCGGCTCTCCCGAGAACCGACGAGTTAAGGAGAAAAAAAATGACGACGAAGAATACCAAGACGAATAGATACAGAATCCCGGCCGATCAAATCCAGAACCTCGAGATCGACCGCAACGGGCGGATTGCGCCTCGGTTGCACGATCTTGAGCCACTGGAAAACACGCTGCTCAGCGTGCTCTATCCCGGAATCAAAGTGGCCAGCGTAAACGTACCGACCGAGCCTCTCGACGATTTCGAGGAATCACAAGTCGAGAACGCCTTGGCCCGGCTCGTTTTCAAAGGGGTTCACTACAAGTTGGTTGGGGCCAGCGGATCGGCAAAGAAAGGCAAGTTCTACTTTGTCGATGAGGAGCACAGCCGGGCGATCGCCGAGCGGTTTCAGCACTGGCCGCAGGCAGCGATCGTTTATTTCGGAATCCTTGTCTCACCCTGCAAGGTGATGATGGAGGCTCCCGATTCTCTCGTGCTCGTGGTTCCCGACAGAACGCTCGGAACCAACGACTGCCGCGGATGGATCAGGCGGTCACTGTTCCAGCGTCTCCAAGAAAAACACGACGACGAAATCCTGGCGCTTCAGATTGATCGGCTTCGGCGTGAACGACATGGGACTGTCCTCGACGAAGATCTGAGCGAGCAGGAAAGAGCCCTCCTTCTGCACGATGCCCAGCGGGAGATCTCTGCAAAGCGTCTGCCGGAAGAGCGGTTCTATCAATTCCGAATGGCCTTCGGCAACACGCAGGCGAAGGGCGCATTCAAGATTATGGAGGATGACGTTTCGGACGCGCTCGAAGCGGATTTTGTCTTACCTGAGAGCGCGGTCAAACCGGGGCTGAAGATACCGGCAGTGATGTACTCGATCTTCGGGCCGGGCAGAAGATTTCGCGGGGTTACCCTGGTAGGTTTCCGCGAATTCTCCCGCCAGCTCGAGTTTGAGTCCAGTTACACGCTGGTAGAGCATGCCCCTGAAGACTCAATTCAGCTTGAAATCTTACCACAGGCCATGAAGCTTGTGGCGAGGCTGAGTGAGGCAGTTGGACAAGGGCGCTATGAGGAACTGTTGGAGCTTTTGGGCCGCCATCCGGACAAGGCTTCCGCAGACCTTTTGGACCAAGACGGAAACGAGGAATTCCGGGTCGTTGAAGGCTTGCTCCTGGCCGATGCCAGCGGCGAGATCGTTCGTCATCCCTACGTCAACAATCAACTCAACAAATTGCTCGCGCGCTGTGCTTTCAAGACGGCGACCGGAGGAGGCTTCCGTCTTCCAGCGTTTGCTCTGATGGATGACGGTTATCTCTTCCTAAAAGAGGGCCAGGTGTTCTCGGGCTCCGACTGGATACCGGAGCATAAGGCCATTGTTCCGCTGGCTTCGAAGCACGGCCTGTGCGTTAGATATCCGATACGCATGGTGGACGATCTTCTCCCGTTCGGGAACCTCTCGGACGATGAGATCCTCAGCGAGCTCAACAAGTACCTTCGCCGTTCCAACTGCACACTTACGGACGCTGAAGTCCGCGATCTTGTAGCGCGGCAGTTGCGACTTGAGGGCACGTATGTTCTGCACTCAGAGACGGCGAAGAAAAACGGCGGCGACTATGACTTCGACTGGGTCTGCTTGGTCGAGGAAGACCGGTTCCCGCGTTTTGTGAAGGACCGGTTTTCACGTGGACTTGGCGAACAGCAGGGCAAGAACAAAGCCAACAAGGCCCGTGATCCCTGGTTCAACCTGGAGCACGTGGCCATGAAGGCTCGCGGCAATCACATCGGCTCGATCACCGATCTGATGACCTCTTGCCGGGCAGCAGGCCGCGGTGACCTTGCCCAGCAATTGGCCGTTGAGCTCCAGAAAGCGCTCGACAGCCTCAAGTGGCAAGTCCAGCCCGACCTCAAGTTAGTCGCCGAAATACGTCAGCAGGTATGCCAGGCGGCGTGGCTGCGCTATAAGAACGAACGCCGTGTCTCCGATCTGCCGCTGCATGTGGAAGTTGAGAAAACCGACCGGGTCGGCCATCTTTACAACCACGTCCGCAAGCAGATTGAAGACTTGCTGACCAACAAAGCGCCGATTGAGGCATTCAAGGCACTGGTGGTGGGCGAAGAAGTCACGCGCCAAATGCTCGAGGACTGCCGTTTCATCAACCGGGTCTATGCCGCGATGGTGGGCAAGATCGCCGAACGGCGTGAACTGCTGAAAACGCAACTGGAGAAAGCCAAGGCCGAGTGGGAAGCCGTGCGGCAGTCCCCGGATAAGGAACTGCGGCGGCAGAAGCTGTTTGCCTCGAACCAGGCGCACGGCGCATGCCGTGCAGACGACGAACGGGGCAAATACGAGATGAAAGCCATCGTGGCTCTCATCCGCATCTGGGCACAGAACAAGACTGAGAATCGTCCTGCCTGGTTGCAGGCGCTCAACCGCGTCGTGTGCGCGGGGGAGCGCTCGACGGGCTCCATCTTGTTTCTTGCCTTTCCACAGGAGCTGATCTTGAAACTGGCGGAGCGCACGGGCGGCAGGGCAGTGCGCGTGCACGTTCCGCGGCTTTACGAAGGCTTCGTTCGCATCGACGAGCAAGGCCGTACTTTCCTGGTTGACCCGCTGAAGAATGGAGGACAGAAGCACACCTTCCTGTTCAAGTACGTGGATGGGAAGATCCTCCTCGACGATGACAAACCCGAACAGGCCCAGACCAAGACAGCAGAATCCGGAACGGCGACCGACGTCGCGGTTCTGGACGAAGCCCTGGAATTTCCGCCCATCACTCTCGACGACGATGGCCCGGAAGCTCCCTGGGTCATGTGAGGCAGCAACCGCTTTGAGCGGAATCTCCCAAGATTCCGCTCAAGGCATCACGAGGGACCATGAAGCGAAGTCTGTTCTTCCTCTTCTTCATATGGGCTGCGTGTGCCGTCGGCGGTTTCTCGCAGGCCGAGGTACCTACGCTCAGTCCGGTTCATGTCGCTACAGCACTGAACCATTTGACCGTCCTGGAATTTCACGAGCCCGTCACGATGGCGGCGGCCGGCAGCCCGGACTTTCAAATTGAGCGCCAGGAGGACAAGGTTTTCGTTAAGCCCAAAAAGTCGGGAGCTTCCACGGACCTGTTCGTGTGGACTGCGTCTCGCCGTTTCGCCTACGAACTTGAGACCACCGCAGAGGTAAAGAACATGAATGTTTCAGTTGACAATCCACTGCCGCCAGCCCCAGTAGCGCCACCGAATTCAGGAGTCAGCCCTCACGTCGAAGAGTTCGCGGACATGTTGCTCACCCGCGCGTTCCTGGGGGCCGTAGACATTACACCAACCAACCTGAAGGCGCGGAAGAGTACCGTGCGCGTCCGAGTACAACAGGTGTTTCGCACCAAGACCAGCATCTACGTCCACTACAGCATAGAAAACGACAGCCGAAGCTCGTATCACGTGACGACGCCGGATGTTTTCGAGTTGCAGGCGGAGGACTTAATGCTCTCTCTGTCGAGCTTGGCCCACAAACAATTCGATCCGCGGCTCATTGACAACCACAATGATTTTCACAGTGTGTCGCTTCCTGTTACTCATGCTGAGGCCGCATCCGAGGATCTCGATCCCGGTGAGTCAACCGAAGGAGTTGTCGCGATACGCCAGAACTTAACCTCGCCGGCAGTCGTGCAATTGGTATTCGACAGCCAAGTCAAAGCGACATTTGTGCTCTAGCCATGAAGAAAGATGAACAGGTGTGGGCGATGGTGGAGCGGTTGCGCGAACGCCGTGCCGCGGACCGCGCCGAACGGATACGTGACAGTGTGGTGCGCTGGATCGAAGATCCGCTGAAGCCGAGAACGGCCGCTGGAAGGCTTCGAATCAACCCCACTCTTCTGTTGCTGGCGTCCCTTGCTGTGATGGCCATCGGCACTTTCCTGTTCTTCAGCCTGGTTGCGCCATGACCCACGCGAATGAGTACCGCCTCGGGCGACGTGTATACCACCAGCACCAGGAGGAAAGTCTTGCGTTTGTCCTCGCTGTGGCTGCCATCATGGTGCTGGCCGCTGGCTACTACATCCTTTGGGCTCGGCTTCACGTCCGCTTGGGGCAGCTCATTGAGCTGTCCCTTTATGCGGTCTATGGTCTCGCCGCCGCCGTTTCCGTTCTCTGGTATTTCGCCACGTTACGCGGCAGGCGTGAGCGCAACTGGCCGCATCCCCCTCTATATGTGAGCCAGGAAAGGGACCGCCAGGCGGTCGCATCGGCGTACAAACAGAATGCAATCGTGCTCGGCTACAACGTACACAAAGAACCCTGGTACTGGCCAGATGCAACGCGTGTGATGCAGTCGGTCGTGTTCGGCGCTACCGGCTCGGGCAAGACCACTTTGCTTAAGAACATCATCACCCAGGACGCGTTTCGCCTGGTCGGGACTCCAGAGGACCAGCACCGGATGCCGATGTTGATCTTTGATGGCAAGGGTGACAAGGAATTTCTCTACGATCTTCTACCGGCTCTGGAGACTGCTGGACGAATGCGCGATTTGCGCGTCCTCGATCCCTCCCGGCCCGACATCTCCGACCGCTACAACCCCTTTTTCAGCGAACACGGACTGTACCAGGAACACGCAAACTTTGTCTTCGAATCGTTCGACCTCAAGCAGGACTTCTTCCACGGCCACCAGGCCACTTATCTGAGCGATCTGGTACGCGTTCTTGCCCACACCGGGAAACGCTTCAACATCTATGACGTGCTGGTTTTAGCGCTTGACCAGTCGGTCATGCGAGAGCAGATCGCAATCGCTCGGTCGCGGCTTAATGCGGAAGTCGCGGGAAGCCATCAACCCCGCTTGAACTTCGAGATGTCGGTTCGCAATCTCCAACAGTCGTTCGAGGACCGGGAGCGAGTGCCCAAGATTCAGGGGCTTCTGAACGAACTGATGACGTTCCTCGAAGATAACTTGTCCCTCATCACTGGTGCCTACGACGGCTTGCTATCGCTCGACGATGTGATCGACAAGGAGCTGATCCTGTTTGTTTCTCTCAATACCAACAAAAATTCAAAAGCGGTAACGGCTCTCGGCCGGATGTTGCTCCAGAACATGCAGTTGATCATCGGCAAACGGTATGAAGACGAGCAGCAACGCCGTCGCGAGAATCGTCCGATGGTAAGCGTCATCCTGGACGAATTTGCCCCATTTGCGTATTCCAATTTCGCGCAGATCTTGCAAACAGCGCGCGGCACTAACACAGCTTTCCTGTTTGCCCTCCAGGCATTGCCACAACTGCTAACCGTGGGTCGTGGCTTTAGGGACGACGTATCTTCCGCGCCCAACACCACTATGCTCTTGCACACGCGGGACGAGGAGACGGCACAGTATTTTCTCAAAGCCTCGGCTCGTGTGCGGCAGAAACGGCGCACCCTGACCGTCCAGAGAACCGGCATCTTCGAGGAAAAATACGAGCCCATCGGTTTCGGCAGCGAGACCGACATCAAGGACACTCGCGCCCAAGACGAACACATCAAGAATCTGCCGGTTGGTCAGATGGAGATCCTCATGACCGATAGCAGGCAAGGCACATTGCATTCGCATCTCCATGTGCGGAAGCCACTCAACTGTCGGTTTCCAGGACTTGAGCCAAAGATCTATCCGAGGCTCTACTCGCCTTCGCACTTGGAGGGAGCCAACCTGCGCTTCAAGGACGCCAATATTACCCAGCGCGCCAAGCATTTGGCCATGCGCACAGGACGGCTGACATGGGTGTGAGTCGACCATTTCGGATTGGCGTGGCTGCCCTATGTGTTGCTGCATCAACGATCGTGTCTTCCGGCCAGACAACTCCGAACGGGTACGATCCGGGCACACGCCAGACGCCTCGAAGGCCACACGAGGGTTTCATTGATTTCACCCTGAAACGCATCAATCCTGCTGACCAGAACTACGGCAAGTGTTTTGCCGAAGGCCGCGACATGCTGGTCGCGGAGAGCATCAAGAACGGCTATTTCTGGTCGAATCTGGTCGCTTTGGGACTGCTCGGCTGCCTGTTCCTCATCATTCTTTATCAACACAAGTTCCAGACCAGGCGGGACTGGACCGGGGCGGGGATACTCGGCCAACACAAACACGCATTGGCTCGCATGGCTGCCCGGTTGGAAGAGGTCACAAAAGAGAATCGCAACCTTATCAAGGACCTGGCCGCAGTGCGAGAAGCGGCGCTGCGGCCGGCAACGCCGTCGGAGGATTCGCCCGACCATCGAGCGTCTGCTGCGGTCAAAGGTCGAGCCGCCAGTGTTAAGGCGGCAATCCCGGCAACCGGAAATGTGCCGGGCAAACCGGCAGCCGAACGCAACGCGCGAACAGCCACCGCTGTCGAGGAGCCTCAGAACCAGATGGCGCTGTTCAAACCGGATGCGGCTCTCATCATGCGGGTCAATTCCCTCGAACAGCAACTGGCTCGCTCGGAGGAACAGCGCAAAGAACTCGGCCGACAGTTGAATGAAGCCGGGCGCAAGCTCCAAGCGGAACAGGAGAAAAACCGAGCGCTCAAGGGCGCGTAGTTTGAATACTTAAAGGGCTAGCAAAGATGCCAAACCGATTCGATACAGGTGGTGAATTGGGTCCCATGGAAGCCCGCGAGGCACGGGAAGAGCGCCTCAAGCGTCTGCCAGCGGAGGAAAGGGAACTGGCGGAGGAGAGCGCGCGCCTCGCCGACCTATGCCAGTACTTTTCCGCTGAGCGCATGGACATCCCACCGGAAATCCTCGATCGGGTCGGACGTCTCTCGCGGCTGCCAATTCCGGATCGTATTCGCGCGCTCAAGGATATCAACCAGGCGCTCATGGAGTATCTCGACCGTGTTGGTGAAGATCCTCAACTTCGGCAGTAACTGGTGGGCCCGGTTCGGCGAAGACGTTCATGATCGCTACCGGTTCACTCGTCACGCGGCGTACTTCAACTCGACCGGCCTGCGCTCCGGCAACCACGTGCGTCGCCACTGGATCGTTGCTGGGTTGATCCGCTTCAACGGGGTTAGCGGCTTCAATCCGCACTTTCCCAATCGCGCTCTGAATAAGTCGTTCGAGTGCACGGATCTGACATTCGCATATGGAGGAAACCGTCTTCTCTTTGTGAAGAAAGCCGAGCAAATGCTCGCGCCCGATTATTACCTGGTGGTCTTGTCCTCGGAAACTATTGGAGCGATCAACTTCGGCGACGCAGGTTGGAAATCGAGCTCGGCCATGCCGATAGCCATTAGTTCTTCGGGCTGCAGGCAGGAAGCAATGCTACTGATGAAATCCTTCGATAGGGTGCGAACTTCGTTGGGAGTTTGGCGGCTCAAACCAGCGACCAACCTGCGCTACGGTGTGTCGCTGGAGTTCGTCGACGAGGGGACATTGAACTGAAGTTTTCGAGAAATGCGTTACGCCAAGAATAGCGTGATCATCCACCCCGAGCGCGACATTGCCTTGCTGCGCCAGGTGCGAAACCTGCGCTTCGTGAGCCACAACCAGCTGTTCGAGCTGATGCGGCATTGCGGCCTCGATCACTGCCGCTCGAGCTTCAACTGGCGCATCCGGCGTCTGGTCAAGTCCGGTCATCTCTCGGTCTGCGAAGGTGTGTTTTCGGCGGGTTCGACCGTATACCGGATTACCAGAGAAGGTCTGCTGATGCTCGAGCATCACGGCCACTTTACAGCCATCCTGCACTCGCGCACAGCGCATCTCCCGCATACCGCCCAAGTGCTACATGCCCTGGAGTTGAACCGGATTCAGCTTGCTCTTGCCCAGCAAAACCTGCTCGCTGGCTGGCACTCAGACGTCGAGATAGCCTCCTTCAACGCGATCTCCAATGAGCCGTACCAGAAGGACTATGACGCCATCATCGATGTGTGGGTCGGCGACAAGAAAGCCTGCTTTGCGCTCGAGTATGAGCGCTCGCTCAAGAGTGCCAAGCAATACGCCCGGGTGCGGCAAGCGCTCGAATCCGAGCGCCAGCTCGATTGCATTTTGTACCTAACCTCCGGCATCGAGATCCTGGTGCATCTGTTGCACGAGTTCGAATCGGTCACGATGAACGTGGCCTTTGCGCGCGCTGGCGATTTCGCCAATCTCCTGCTCGATACCACTGTGCTTACCCGGCAGAAACTAAGTGGTCTTAGGTTTCGGGAGTTGCTCGAGTGAGGAAGCGTTGTCCAATGACTCGCCATTGCCTGTTCTTTGCCTATTTCTCGCCGCGCGGACGACGAGACATTGACGCGAAGTTGTGGCTTTTGGAGGGTGTGTAACGTGCCGAACCTCAGCGACTTCCGTTCTGACTCCCCTATGATTTTCATGTGTTCGGAACTGTCGCGCGCAGGTGGCACCGACAGGGAATATCCCGCGTCTCGCCACCGCGGAGTGCGTTACTCGCGAGAGCGCTTGACCGTGCCACAGGCTTTCGGGCATCCGTGCCAGGCTCCGCTCAACCATCACTTGCGCTTGATAGTGGTGCGTCGGTCCGCTCCGTGTGGTTCGCCAACAGACTGGGGTTAGCAGCATGGCGCATCACCAGGTGGGTGGCGCCTGCCGAGCCGACTGCAAACACAATTTGTGAGTTGGCTATGGTCGCAAGATTCGGTCATGAGCAACGACGGTACGCGGCCCTTATGTTTGCAGTGAACAGCTTGTCGCATTCGAAGAACGAGAGTCCTGAGGGACAGAAAGGAAGGGAATATGTCTTTAAGCCGAGGAGCAATCAGATTTGACCCTCTGTTTACAACCGCCGATATCGGCCTGCGCCAGGATGCCAGTGTCGAGCATGTAGTGAAGGCCTTTCTCAATGTTGGCGACGCTTTGGCGTCCCGCTGGATCGAAATGCCAAGAGGCATCTTGCTTCTCCAAAGCGTTCCAGATGAGCCGGCTTCCGGTGCGATCTATCTGTATGACCGCGATCGCCACATCTTTTATTTTGTGTCCTTCCTTGACGGACAGGACGATGCGCTGACCGTAACGGAGTTCGATCAACTTGTGCTCGAGTACGACCTCGTTTCGCGCGCTGCCAACCCGGCTGTGCTTTCACTTTGCTTGAGCAAGACCGGGCAAGCCTGAACGCGAGGTGAACCATGAGACCGGGCCACGGGGCAATCGAAATGGCGGCACGGTATTTTCGCCTGTTCGTGAATCGCTTGGCCTATACCGTGCAGTCGTCCAGGCCGGATTCCAAGGGCAAACACTATTACTATCGCCCGCGAGACGAACGCCAACTGACACGCGACACCATCCGGGAACATTTGAACGGCCGGATCACAATCGGAATCTATGCGCTTAACCCGAAGACACAGCGTTCCAAGTGGGTAGCGATCGACGCTGACTATGACCATGCGCTGGATGATTTGTTGAAATTGCAGTGGGAGTTGCGAAGCGACGGCGTCGAGGCGGCCCTCGAAAAATCACGGCGAGGAGCTCATCTCTGGATCTTCTGCGACAAGCCATTGCTGGCCCGGCACTGCCGGATCTACATCTACAATCTCGCACGGCGATTGAAGGTGCGCGTGAAGGGTCGCGGTGGGCTGGCTGAAGGTATTGAAGTCTTTCCCCGCCAGGATGAGTTAGCCCCGGAGCAATTCGGGAACGCGATCCGCGGACCGCTGGGAATTCACCGCGGCGCCGGGAAGCGTTATTGGTTTTACGGGGCCGACTACAAAATCGAAGCGCAACTCAACTACCTCGAACGGCTCAAGAAGATCACGGAAAGCGAACTGCTGCGCTTCATTGCCGGGCTGGAGATGCCCGAAGAGTTCCGACCCAGACCGAAAGTCGAGCTGCCTCCTTACGATCCAAATCGACGCGAGTTCCGCATTCTTGATTTCGTCCACGTGGTGCGTCGGCGCTCAGGAAACTATTGGACACGGTGTCCGTCCTGTGCGCAGCAGGGGAAAGACAGGAGCGGAGATAATCTCGCCATTTCCGTTGCTGATCCGCGCAGGTACAAATGCTGGGCTGGCTGCTCGCGCGAGATGATTCGAGGAGCACTGGGCCGGCCAATCTCCGTCAGGAGGACGGGATGACAAAAACTCTCGAGAGTCACGAACTAGATCATCGCGAGTTGCTAGCCAGGCAAGGACTGAGATTCCCAGCCATCATTCTGCGGCATCTTCGCAGCGCCGGTATTTACTGCCAGCCCACAGTCTCAATTGAGCACCAGCATTTGGCCAAGAGGTATGTTCTCCGCGGGGTTGAATCCGGCGGAGCGATAGCAGACCTGGGTGCCTACTCCAGCTTCACAGATGAGCAGGGAAGCGCACTGGAGTGGCTTCAGCGCGTGGACACAGTCGGTCTGAATGGCGTGCATGCCATCGTAGTTGCACCCGTGCTGGTCAGGATCGAGATGCTGCGGGTCGAGCGAACCTACGATGTGCTGATAACGCGGCACAGCCTTCAAACGACGGCTCCAGGACAGAGGCCGCGTCTCGAAAGTTCTATCGTTTTTTATGGACGCCGCGGCACGCTCGAAATGGAGCTTTGGGGCAAGGACCGCCTATTTAGTGGAGCGGCATCTCCGGCCTTCTACAGCCGCAGTGGAGAACAACTTGCCGTGCCGGACGAGTTCCAGGATGCAGTGACGCGCATATCCGCCGCCGTGTGTTGTGTTGGGTGTCGTCATTGTCACGTCCTGCAACCGAAGGCTCTAGTAAGCCCCAGCGTCGAGGTAGTCGGTACTCCGGCGATCTCCGGAGGAGCGGCCTAAGATGCGCCAAGAAGCCGAATCGGCGGAGCACGCAACAATCGATGAGATCCTTGCCGATCTCGCAGCCTCGTTCTGGCTCAAGGCGGCTCTCCGCTCTGCCTTGTCGCGTGATCCGGTCGACGCTGCCACAGATGCAGATGTGCTCGCTCGAGTATTGAAGAACCGCTGCCGTCACTTGCTTGAAGAAACCCCATCCACCTAGACATAGCCGGCCCTTGAACCAGAGGGCCAGTTGCGCGAATGGTTGACGCTGGAAGTCGCTGGAGATGCGAAATCCCGGCCTGCAAAGGCTGCTCAGCGCAACCATTCGCGGAAGAGTCCCCACCGGCCGCCGGGTTTTTCGGGAACCCAGACAAATCGAAATCCAAGCCATTCAGCCGGGCGCTCGCTCCGACTCCCACAGGAGGCACTGCCATGAATTCCACCTCGACCGACACCGGCAGGGAAACGGCCTCGCATGCGCTGCCCCGCGAAGGCCCGCTCGTTCATGCGAGCGGCCCCCTCGCCAGCGGGGAACTGAAGGAGGTTTTCCAGGCATTGGCGATTCCTTTTGATTTGCCACAGGTGCAGTGGCGGGTTACCGAATGGAGCGATGACCGCATGCGCGGTCTGATGCTTCCCTACGCCGACCCACGCGCCTATAGCGACCGGCTGAACGACCTCTTTACGCCCGCAGGTTGGAGCCGCAAATACGCGGTGCAGGCTAGCGCGCCTGTGCAGCGAACCAGACGAGGTCCGGCGGCGAAGATCTTGGTTACGTGCGAAGTGACGATCGCATGCATCGGTACCAACTCCGGTACCGGTGAAGAGTGGTCGGACAAGGAAAACGCTCTGACCGGAGCCGAGGCGCAGGCTTTTAAGCGGGCTCTGTCCTGTTTCGGACTTGGGCGCTATCTGTACGACATCGATGGCGAGTGGGTTGAACTGAACGAGCACGGTCTACCCACCAGGATCCCAAGGTTGCCACGCTGGGCGACACCGAACGGCTGGCTGGCCGGGCTCCGGCCGAAGGCGCGCCGAAACCGGCACGCGCTGGTTCGGGCCAACGGGCACACCGGCAATGGCCGTCACTCGAGTCCGGAGACGACCGGCTATCGCCAGAGCACGATCTTGGCGATCGAAGCCATGGAGGGCAAGATTGGCAAGCGCTTTTATCGAGGCTTGCTGAAGCACGTTGCCTGGGCATGGAGTCCACAACAAATTCAGGAGACGGCTGTGCTCGAGAAAGTTCTGGCACAGATGGAGGGGGCGCAGCGGGGCTTGTCGCGTCTCGATGCTGCGCAGGCAAAACTCAGGCCGGAAACCGTCCAGAGAATTATCTCCTCGTTGAATGTGCCGCCAGCAAAGCTCGCAGACCTCCAAACGCTACACACCCTCGTGACTGCTCTAGAGAAGGAAGTCGACGCACAGACACAGCCATAGGAAATGCCTGCGCCCCTTCCGCGAACGTTTGCCAAAGGGAGGAGTGAAGAACATGGAAGACGATACAACCGCACGACAGGAACCGCTATCACCAGAAGAAGCTCAAGCCAAAGCCGCCATCCTCGCGGAATGCGAGAACTTGGCCGCAGCGGGTGTCACCTTCGTTGCCGTTCACTTTGACGGGTATGGGGACAGCGGCGTCACCGAAGAAGTGAAGTGTTTCAACTCGGACTACTACGCCTACGAAGAACACAAGGCGGTAGCGCATGATGCCGCTTACCTGCAGGAGCATTTCGAAACCCTAGTTCCATTTGGGTACGAAAATGACTGCGGTGGTTTTGGGGACGTGGTCCTCGATGTTGCTGCGCGCAAAATCAGGGTGGAGCGCAACGACCGTTTCGAGGACTACACGACGAGCACATACGAGGTCTAGCGATGGCACACCCTTTTGAACACGCTCGGAGTAGCGCGAAGAAATTCGGCGGCAAACCCGAGGACTACCTCGCGATCCACCGTTGGTTTGACGAATCGAAGGAGTTCGTCGCCGATTTTCGCCATCGTGCGCTCCGCCATCACACGGAGGGCATTTTTCTGGCCGAACGCATTTTTGGAGTCGTGGGCGGCAACTCAGACGGCGTCGACGTGCCGGTCCGCTACATCGGAGAACAGCACGTAAGAGAAGACCTCGGGCGGATCCCTACGGCACAGGATTGGCTTACGCGAATTAGACCCGAGCGTTGGATGTATGGTCACTATTCCGAGAGCGGCATAGTGCAGAGCATTTTTAGGCCAGCGTCGCGGCGGGGTATGAATCGAGGGCGAGAGAAGAAGTGAAGGCCGCGACGGTGGGCTAAAAATGGATTGGGCTAAACCGCCTCGATGCTGCTGACGCTATGGGCATTGGATGGTTGCGAGGCTCCCCAGAAAGCCGTGAACTGATGGAACGAGGGACTACTGCGGAGTGCCTAACGCGCACAGAGCAGGGATTCATAGGATGTGCGGAGTCGGCACGAATGTATGCGCGCGCAGTTGGAGGCGAATCGGGAGATACTCCTCCTTGAGTGTGGTAGTCGGCGAGTTTTGGGAAGATGACGGTGAAGCCGAAGGTCCTCATGAAGTGTCTCCCGAGGTTGAAGATGTGCCAGCGACGGCAGGCCGTTCGACACGAATCATGTGACCTCGATGGCAGACCGGACAGAGCCGGAGGGAAATGCCGGTGAGTTGCTCGTAGCGGTCGCGAAAGTCCCTCTCTGATTTTGAGGTTTGGGCGGGATCCTCGGCAGACTTCATCCCCAACAGTTGGCGACAGCGAGCAAGTTTCTGATGCCGGTAGCGATTGCCAAGGAATCCGTAGTAGCGGATGCGGTGGAAGCCGTCGGGTAGGACATGGAGCAGAAAGCGGCGAATGAATTCGTTGGCTGACAGGGTCATGAGTTTCTGTTGGCTGTCATGGCGATAGTCCTTATAGCGAAATTGCACTTGGCCATCTTTGATGTCGAGTAGGCGATTATTGGAAATGGCCACGCGATGAGTGTAACGGCCCACGTAGTCGAGGACTTGCCGAGGCCCGGCAAACGGCGGCTTCGCGTAGACCACCCACTCTGCTTTTCCCAACGGTGCCAGATAACGCAGGAAAGCACGGCGGTCTTGAAGTTCGTAAAGCGAGGAGAAGAAGCGCAACTGACCGTCGTCAAACGTCTTCTCTAGGCACTCCAGGAACAAACGACGGAACAAGCGTGAGAGCACGCGCACAGGCAAGAAGAAACGGGGACGGCAAGAGATCCAGCGGTCACCATCGGTTGAAAGTCCGCCGCCAGGGACGACACAATGAAGGTGCGGATGAAACAACAAGTTCTGACCCCAACTGTGCAGTACGGCAAAAAAGCCGATCTCAGCGCCCAGATGTTTGGGATCGGCGGCGATAGTACGTAACGTTTCGGATACAGTCCGGAAGAGAATGTCGTACACCACTTCCTTGTTCTGGTAGGCAATGGCGGCAATCTCTTCCGGCAAGGTAAAGACGACGTGGAAGTATTCCGTGTCGAGGAGCTCTTGTTGACGATCCTCGATCCATTGGGCACGGGCCAGAGACTGGCACTTTGGGCAATGCCGGTTGCGACACGAGTCGTAACAGATGCGTTCGTGCTGACACTCATCGCACTTTTCCAGATGACCGCCGAGGGCTGCAGTTCGGCAGAGTTCGATGGCGCTCATGACGCGCCGCTGCGCCCTCGACAACGAAGCCCGATGCTGTTCCCGATAGGCTTCGCCGTAGCGACGAAACACGTCCGCGACTTCCAGCTTGGGACGATCCATGAACCCGCCACTCAGAAGTACTGGGGAGTAGCGGGTTTCGCCTCGGTGGAAACAGGATGTGGGAGAAGATCGAGTGGGCTGGTGGTAGAGCACACCTTCGTGGTTGCGATGCGCAAGTACCGGGCAGTAGTGGCTAAGCTGCGATGGCCTAGCAACAGCTGGATGGTCCGAATATCGGTGCCTTGTTCAAGTAAGTGCACAGCGAAGGCGTGACGCAAAGAATGTGGCGTGATGGGTTTGGGAATATGACAGAGCCGATGCGCCTTCTGGCAAGCGTGCTCTACCGTGTCTTTACTAATATGCTGGCCGGCTTTATCGCCTGGGAAAAGCCAGTGCTGGGGCCTTTCCACTCGCCACCAATCCCGCAAGGTCGCGAGCAGCTTCGGCGAGAGCATCACGTATCGATCTTTCTGTCCTTTGCCCTGTTCGACACGTACCACCATCCGTTTGCTGTCAATGGCGGATGGTTTGAGACAGATGGCTTCTGAGATGCGAAGGCCGGCTGCATAGCAGGTCGTCAGGATCACGCGATGCTTGATACCTGCGACACAGTTGAGGAACTGGATCACCTCCTCGGGGCTAAGAATAACCGGCAGTTTCTGCGGCTTCTTCGGAGCCGGAATGATCTCGTCGAGGACCCAGTTCCTTTTGAGAGTGACTTTGTAGAGGAAGCGAAGTGCAGCAATCGCGATCAGGATCGAACTGGTCGCTAGCTTCCTCTCATTCGTCAAATAGACCTGGTAAGTACGAATCTCCTCCGGTCCCAGTAACTCCGGGGATCTGCTGAAATGGCGAGCGAACATGGAGACTTGGATCACGTATGTTTCCTGGGTGTGAACTGCGAGATTGCGGATCTGCATGTCCTCGATCATGCGTTGCCGAAGTGATGTCATCGACCGAACTCCTTTTGCGAAATGGGTTGAGCTGCACGCAGCAACTCCATGTTTCCGCAAGGGGGCGTGTGATGTGAAGAAGGGGAAACGGCCTAGCTGAGGAGCGCAGTGGCACGAACGTGGCAGACCCTATCAACCGGCGTACGCGTCACCTCTACCGCGTAGCGGTTTAGTCCAATGACCGCTATGCCGAGTCCTTGATTATGCCGAGTGCCCATCATGTCTTGAGTGAAAGCAAAACAATCCGCCGAAAGAAATGCCATCCTAGCTCCGTGGTGTGAAGCAGTCTGGGATCTACTCGGCATAGTGCGGGAACTCTCCATGTAAGAATCCATCGTGGAGGATTTCATGGAACGAATCTACAAACGAACCCCAACACGATTCAAACATTTCGCTCAGGCCCGCTGAGGCCTTATCTGCAGCGATTTGTAGAGAACTCAACCCAGCACGGTTACGCCAGCAAATCTATTCAGGTACAACTGCGATGCCTTGTCCGTTTCGGGCGGTGGCTGAAGAGGCGTCGTATTCCCCTCAGAAACGTCAGGCGAGCGGATATCCCAGCGGTACCTCTGTCACGACGGAGATGTGAGACAAGGCGACGCGCGAACTATACGGCGGTTCCTGCAATTGCTCGCCGAGCAGGGTGTGATAGTCGTGCCAGACACTCCACTCAAAACCGGAGGATGATCTCGTTGCTATCTTGAAAGCTCTCTAGGCTAGGCTAAGCTAGCTGTGCCGTATCTCTGCGTCGAGGGCTGGTGGGTTCAACGTCCCGATTCATACGCTGTTTCTCGCTCGACGATGCCCTGTTACCTCGCTAGTCACAGCGGAGGGCCACCATCGGGTCCACCTTCGTTGCCCGGCGCGCGGGGAGCCATGCCGCGAACAGCGTCATCATACTCACTACGACGAGCGCGACCGTGAAGGTCACCAGATCGAGACTGCTCAGTCCAAATAGTTGATCTTTGATGTACCTGGTGGTCAACAGGGTCAGAGGTAGCCCCAGCCCCACGCCGACGGCGAGCAACACGAGCGATTCGCCCAGAATCATCCACTGAACTGCGGGAGTTTGTGCGCCTAGGGCAATGCGAATGCCGATCTCGTTGGTACGCCGCACTACGTTATAGCTCATCACGCCATAGAGTCCAATCGCCGCCAGAAGCAGGGCGAGCAGCGAGAACAGGCTGGTCAAAGATGAGATGAGTTCGTCGTGCGTCATGAAGTTCGACATTTGATCCTGGATTGTTGTGATCCGGACAAGAGGCAGGTTTGGATCGACCGACGTGACCGCTGCACGAAGATCGGCGATGGTATAAGCCGGATCGCCTGCAGTACGCAACAGGATCGTATAGGCGAAGCAATCCTGATTTTCTCGGCGCACCGCCGTGTTGGCGGCGACGCCATTTGCACCGGCAGCAGACGAATCGGCCGGAAGATACGGGTCGATCTGGGCAAGCGGAATGTACGTCATTGCAACCCGGTCAACATCGCGAGGGTTACCGGATTTGGTGTCGCGGGCGATACCAACAATCTGCCATGGACCTTTGACGCTGTCGATGTCGATGATGATAGACCGCCCCACCGCGTCACCTTTGGGGAAGAAGTGGCTGGCGAGCGTCTGGTTGATGATGGCCACTTTCTGGCTATTCGCGCTGTCGGCATCGTTGAAGGGACGTCCTGCGACCATCGATATTCCAGCGGTCTCAAAATACCGCCCGGAGACGCGGTTGAGGACCGAGTGCCGGTTCTCGTTGGGCGCGGGTGTGTACCCGGGAATGGTGACGCTGGAGGACCAGGTACCGCCGCTGATTGGCGGGGTCGCACTGAGAGCGACCGAGCGAACTCCGGGAAGTGCAGAGAGGCGTTCGACGAGAATCTGATGCAGGCCGGCAGTCTGGCTCGGCTTATACCCTGCAAGCTTTTCGTTGACCTCGGCGATCAGAAGGTGCGAGCGCTCAAACCCATAGTCCTGGTTCTGAAGATTGCGCAGAGTGCGGAGAAATAATCCTGAGCCGACCAGCAACAGTAGCGAGAGCATGACTTGGGCGGTGACCAGTGTTTTAGGCCAGAAGCGCGCTGATTTGCCGCCGCTGCTTTGCGCGGTGCGGGTGCCGACGCTCAGGTTTCGTGCTGCGCCAGTGCGTGCCGCGGCGAGGGCCGGGGCGAGTCCGAAGAGGATTCCAGTGAGCAGAGAGAGGCCCAGCGTGAACAGAGCGACGGTCGCATCGGGCGCGGGGTCCATCGCGATATAGGAATTGCCCTGGCTGACAACGCTGATCAGAACGCGCGTGGCGGCGAAGGCAATGCCCAGTCCAAGAGCTCCGCCGGTTAGCGACAGCAGCAGGGTCTCGATCAAGCTCTGGCGGACGATGCGTGCACGGCTGGAACCAAGGGCGAGCCGCGTCGCGATTTCGCGCTTTCGAGTGGCGGCGCGGGCCAGGAGAAAATTCGCCAGGTTGGCGCAAGCGATGAGCAGCACCAATCCGACCACGATCATCAGGATCTTCAGCGATTCGCCGTACTGGCTGCGAATGAGCGAGACCCCGTGCGCCGCAGGTACAAGCGGAACGTTGACGCGGCTGATTCCCAGCTGCCGATCGGCTGACAGGGTTCCGCCCTCGCGCTCACGGATACCATTCCTGGCTTGCTGATTGAGCCAGTTCTGGCTTCGCGCAAGTTCGGCCTTGTTGCTGGTGGCTTGCGCACTCAACCGCCCGAATAAATGGAGGAAGTACAAACCTGAATGTGCCGTAAGCATCGACGGTTGCTGTAACACAACGGTCTGCATGCTGATCGGCGTCCATAGTTCCGTTGGCTCCAACTCCTGCTTGATGCCAAGAAATCCTTGTGGCATCACGCCGACCACTTCGAACGGAGTGCCGTTGATCGCGATCGATTTTCCAACGATGTGCGGATCGGAGGAAAGAGACTGCTGCCAAAGGTGATAGCTCAGTACTGTAACGGCGCCCTCCCCCGGTGTGGCGTCGTCCGACGGCTGGATCGTGCGGCCCAACAGAGGTTGCGCACCGAGGACGCTGAAATAGTTGCCCGAGACAAGATTGGCCGGTGCCAGTATGGCGGGCGAACTTGCATCTGTGGTTCCACCGGCGGCAACAGGCCGGATGCTCACCTTGTTGGAGAAGCTGCCATATGCGGCGATTCCCTGGAACGGGCCCGGATCTGTTTGCATTGAGCGAGTGAAGTCCCAAGGGAAATATCCACCAAATCCGCCTAAGTCAATGCCGCCGGCAACGCCGCCGAATATGGAATCGCCGAACGCAACTAGCTGCTCAGGATTCCGGACCGGAAGATTGCGGAGCATTACCTGGTTGATAAGCGTGAAGATTGCCGTATTGCCCCCGATGCCAAGGGCCAGCGACAGGAGGGCGATGGCGGTAAACGAAGGGCTCTTCGCCAACATCCGTATGCTATAGCGAAGATCCATCGATAGCTCGTCCCGCAATCGCAATCCCAGCGATGCGCGGATGGCGTTCTTGTGGGACTCCATGCCGCCGAACTGGAGGCGCGCCCTGCGCATCGCTTCCTGCGGCGGAACGCCGCTATGAACCAGGTCTTCCGCAATGCTCTCCACGTGAAATCGTAGTTCCGCCTCCATGGCGGTTTCCAGGGGCGTGCGCTTCACGATCCACTTCAGCCATGAACGGAGCCTTGCGAAAAATTTCATACTTCCTCCGGTGTCGTGCGCAGAATGCTGGCGATCAGCGATGTCATACGGTTCCACTTCTCAGTCTCGGACTGGAGTTGACGGCGGCCCGCCGCAGTCAGGCGGTAGAACTTCGCTTTGCGCTTGTTGTCGGATTCTCCCCACTCGCTGGCGATCAGGCCCTGGTGTTCCAGCCGATACAGAGCGGGGTACAGCGAACCTTGCTGGATCTCCAACTGCTCACCGGAGATCTGTTGTATGCGAAGCAAAACTCCGTAGCCATGCAGCGGGCCGAGCGAGACGGCTTTGAGGATCAGCATGTCCAGCGTACCTTGCAGCAGATCGATCTGTTTCCCCACGATCTCTCCTTGGATGTCCAAGAAAGACGATAGCAACACTCTCCTAGACTGTCAAGGAGAGTGTGAAAGACGGAATCGCGAGATCCTGCCCGAGCCACGGGCAAACAGGAAGTTATGAACAAGGCGTTGCACATATGACACGCTGACTTCATCCGATAGGAAGTGGTGAAAGGGCAAGTCTGCCCTACCACAACTATGCCGAGTCGCGGTTGCTTCTTGTTGTGAAAGCCAGCAGCGGCCATGGTTCTCAAGGCATGGCGTCACAGGGAATGCGGCAAGAATCTTCGCTGGCTCGGCATAGTAAATGGGGTTCTCGAGTTACAGAGCCTTGAGAAAAGCAATGAGATCGTCGTCCGGTTTATAGCGTCGCAGCTTTTCACCCATCGGCTGAACTTTGGATAATGCCTTTTCCTTCATTGCAAGATCAGCGTCTAGGTATACCTGTGTCGTTTCGATCGATTCATGCCCGAGCCACAACGCAATCACCGTTCGATCCACTCCAGCCTGAAGCAGTTCCATCGCTGCAGTGTGGCGAAGAACATGCGGAGTTACGTGTTTCTTCGCCAGGCCCTCACACGCCCGACTGGCCGCCGTTGCATGTTTGGCCACGATATATTGAACACCGTCCGCGCTCAGTTGCCCTCCACGCGCGTTAGTGAACAAGACCTCACTCTTGTCGCACCGTGATTCTTTGGACCACGCTCTCAGAACAACCACAGTGCGTTTTGCAAGGGGCGTACATCGTTCTTTTCTGCCTTTGCCGATGACGCGGACGTGCGCTCCACCTTGCAGTTTCACGTCGCTCTTCCGTAATGCAATCAGCTCGGAAAGACGCAACCCCGTTTGTAGCGCCAACAGCATGAGAGCGTGGTCCCGGCGCCCTGCCCACGTGTTCAGGTTCGGTGCCTTTAGCAAGGCTTCCGCCTCGTCACGGTTAAGAAAGTTGACCAGAGTGCGCACGTGACGCTTTTGCGGAATGGCTAACACTTGCTGAATCTGACCTGTGTTAGTTGGTACTTCTAATGCGAGATAAGTGAAAAAAGAGCGAATGGCAGTCAGGCGAAGATTACGGCTTCGCGCGCTGATCCCACGCTCTCTTTCCAGCTCACTGAGGAATCCCGTGACTACGGACGCGTTAAGCTCTTCCAAGCACAGTCGGGAGGGCGCCTCCTGTTCTTTCCTCGCAATAGATTTCAACAATAGACGGAATGTGTCCCGGTATGAACTGATTGTGTGATGGCTCACCTGCTTCTCCTGCATCAGGCGCTTCGTGAAAAAGCTCTGAAGTAGCGGAGCGACGTGGATTTTGGCTGTCATGAATGCTCCTCCCAACGAGTGTTGAGCCGTTGGACAGCCAGGTTCATGAGCTCGGGATATTCCGTGAGGTACCAGTAGGTATTTTCTACAGACACATGACCCAGGTAAGTCGAGAGCACGGGGAGACGAGCCTCAACATCCTCGCCTGCGCGATACCAATCAATGAGCGTGCGAACTGCGAATCGGTGCCGGAAATCATGCAATCGCGGTCCGGGTCCCGACACGACCTTTCGGATTCCAGCCACGACGGCTAGCGCTTTGAACACCTGATATATGCGCCAGGATTCAAGTCGGGCGCCCTTGGGCGTAACGAAGAAATGAGTTGAGCGCCGGATCCCAAGCAACTCCCGCCGCTTCCTGTACTCTCGGAGCTTCTTAACGGTGCTCGAATGAAGCGGAACCAGTCTGGACTTCCCGAACTTGGTGTTCCGAATGGTAAGGATTCCTTTTGTCAGGTCGACATCGTGGATCTCGAGCCCGGTGGCCTCCCCAATGCGCAACCCGGATACAGCGAGAAGGCCAAACAGGCAATAGTACGTTCCTCGCGGCTGATCATCATGGTGCCTCCATGCAGCCTCGAGTAAACGGTTGACTTCGTCCTGACTGTATAAATAAGGACGCGGCCGCACGGATTTTGAGAACAGTAAATTCTGCGGTGGAACTTCTGTTCGGCCGTCAAAGGCCGCAGCGTACTTCGCGAACTCCCGCACGATTGTAAGCCGCTTGCTCGCTTGTCTGCCCGGCGTTTTCAGTGCCCACTCCAGCGCCAAGCGCGTCGTAATATGTGGGGCGCCTCTCATCTCCATAGAGAGCACGAAGTTGATCAGATGCGTACCGTCGCTCCGCAACTTGAACCCGAGATTGCGCCGCAGTGCTAAATACTCTTCAAGAGTTCTTCGTAGAGTCTTCACTGCGCACCTCCTGGCCAATGCCTCACAAGTGCACGAAGACCTCTAATATCGACTTTTGTGTAGATGAACGTTGTTTTTGGCATTGCATGCCGCAGAACTTGCCCGATGTCGGCTAAGGTTGCCCGATTCGCGAGCATTCGAGTGGCCAGGGAATGTCGAAACTGGTGCGCACCTTTGCTCTGCGATTGGACACCTGCTCGTGCCAGTGTCTCTCTTACCATTTGGCAGACGCCCTGCGGCCCTGCGAAACCCGTGTGTGGAGCGAGGAGACGAAGGAAAACGCGCCTAGCAGGAACCGCCGGTCGGTCCCTGCGCAGGTAAGCAGCAATGGCCTTGCCAACGTCGTGCGGGAGCGGCAGCTTGCATACCTTCGCACCCTTGCCGCGTATGGTTAGAGTTCCGGCCGTCCAATCGATGTCCTCCAGTTCAAGAGAGCCCACTTCGCAGGCGCGCAGCCCAAGCCGGGATAGCAACAGCAGGATGGCATAATCTCTGCGTCCCATCGCTGTCCGACGATCGCAACTGGCCAGGACACGTTTCACTTGGCCGGGTGCCAAGAACCTGGGAATGCCGGCAAGCGAGTAACAACGGACTTTTGGAATTGCACCGGAGATATCTCTTCCGAGAGCACCTCGAAGTACGGAGTACCTCAGGAATGAGCGCAAGGAGGCCGTTATCATCCTTGCACTTCCGGCAGAGCGCCTGGCGGCTTCCTCTTGTACAAACGCAACCAAATCACCACCATGAATGCGCGCCAGATCGAGGTCGTGGTCACTATTTTTGCCAAATCGCCAACCCAAAAATAGCGCAACAAATCCCCGGTAGTATTTGACCGTTCGAGGAGCAAGCCCTCGCTCGTATTTGAGATGTTCAGCAAACTTGTCCGCGAACACGTCGACCTTTGTTTTCTTCCGGACTTGCGGCGTGAGGATGGCACTCTGTGCAGCGAGTAAATCCAGAAACCGCTGCAGAGTTCGGGCATCGCCTTGTCTCACGTCACCATTTTGACGAAGATAGACTTGGGCATCGGTTAGCTGAAACTTTCTGAGCGTGATACGCCGCCTCTTCAGCCAGCGACCGAAACGGTTTATTGCCCGCAGTTGTACCTGGATGGACTCGCGGGCATAACCCTGCTGATTTGAATTCTCCGCAAAGTTCTTCAGATAAGGTCCGAGTGGACCAGAGTGGAATGCGTGGATAGTGTTGATGCGTGTGAAAATTCGTTCCATGAAATCCTCCGCGCGCATTCTTTCATGGAAAGTTCCTACTACTATGCCGAGTGAACTCCCGTAACGGCTTCAGCATAGAGGGTTGAGGGCGGCGTCACATGGGCTGTGCCGTTACCGCGTCACCAACATACACTGGTCACTCGGCATAGTCAGGAACTCGGCATAGCGGCCAACGATTGTGAGGGCATCCGGCGCGTAGCGGCCAAGATGCATGGTCAGCGCCTGTGATAGCGACTGTCACACAGACCATATGGCATGATCTGCTAATCCTGACGACGTTGCGGGCTTGGACGATCCTCTCCTAGCAAGTCCCCCCGCGGCTCGGCAACCCAACCCGCCTCAAACAGCTAGTCCAAACCTAATCCCTTCGCATCCCCAGCAGAAATGAGACAGCCATGAGAATTCTTGTGCCCACCAGGGCCGAACTGTACGAAAAACGCAAACAAGAACACATCGAACGCGGCTACCAAATTGAAGAGGAGCGGGCGATTCCAGTGAACGGTTTCTGCTCCTTCACGGTTGTATGTGAACCTTCTGCTTCAACCGAACTTTCAGACCTTGTCGCGCAGGCGCTCAACGGCCATGACAGCGAACAGGATGATTTTTGAGGTGGGCAATGTCGCTCCGACTCCGCTTTCGTTTTGATGGCAAATGCAGCGTTCACCCTCGCTACGATCCCACTCGTAGAGGCCGACCGCAAGACGGGAAATGTGAAGGATGTGAATCCCTGTATGTGATTTATATGTACACCAGGATCGCCAGTCGAAGAGCCGCGAACTCGAATTGTGGGATCAGCCGGTTTTCGGGCGGGCGCGAAGAAAAGCGTTCGACCGACGAACCCACTGACGCCCCCTCCAAGCTCTCAGAGCACGAAACTCCTCGATCTTTCTGATCGCTTCGATCCTGCTGCGCCCTTCTGATGACGATAAGGCAAATCTCTTCCACAACCAGCTTCAAACAGGAACAGAATTATGAACTTCCTGCCGACCATTCCGCTGTTTTCCTTTGGTCAAATTGTGGCCACCCCCGGAGCGCTCGCATTGTTGGAGAAGGCCAACAAGTCGCCGCTGGCGTTTCTTTCGCGTCATCTTCGCGGCGATTGGGGCGATCTCTGCCAGGAAGACAAAACTGAAAACGAATTGAGTCTCAAACACGGATTGCGTCTGCTCAGCAGCTATCCGGTTACCGACACCGAAACCCTCTGGATCATCACGGAGGCAGACCGGTCCCTGACCACGTTACTTTTGCCGTCCGAGTACTAATAGCGCGGTCGCTTTAAGAAAAGCCCCTCTAGATGCGTGCGCGGGCAATCGTCTGCTCTTCAATCGTCGGCTCTTGAATCATCTGTTCTTGAGGAGGCTATCCGTGCGACCACACGGCAAAACGAAGTTAGGTTTCTTCCCGCTCCCGGTCGCTGAGGCGGTTCGTCTCAGAAGCCTATTGATGTTCAAGTGCGAATTCTCAGCGGTTGACCCCTGCGTTGGAGACGGAGTGGCGTTTGCACACATGCTCAAAGAAACGCAAGCTCGTCGATACGGGATCGAGATTGACGCCAACCGAGCACAACAAGCCAAAGAACTCGGGATCGAAATCGTGCACGGGAACGCCATGGACGTTCGCTGCCCGGCCGAATCGGTCTCCCTGCTCTATCTCAATCCGCCCTATGACCTGGAAGTTGGGAAGACAAACAATCAACGGCTGGAACTTGTCTTTCTGGAGCATACCTATCGCTGGCTGAAGCCCGGCGGTGTCCTCGTTCTTGTTATTCCACAGCCGCAACTGAAAGCCTGCGCCAGGACGCTGGGTGAGCACTTCATCGACTTGAGTGTCCATCGACTCACTGAAGGTGAGAGTGTCCGGTACAAACAGGTTGCTGTTCTTGGCAGACGGCGAAAGCGGCACCAATATCTGGGCGACCATGCGCTCGAGGAGTGTGTGCGCTCATTGGAGATGCTGGCTTTGAAACCCGACCTTGCGGTCCTGACTGAGACTCCAGAATCTCGCTACGAAGTCCCGCCTTCTGGACCAACTGTACTCACGAACACCGGCATTCCGCTGGATGAGGTCGAGGATCTGATGCTCGATTCCACAGCCTATCGCCAAGCGAGTCGAATCCTCCTTCCCAGGCAGCGGGACATTCGAGGCCAGCCACTCACGCCGCTTCACGGCGGCCACGTTGGACTGCTCTGCACGGCGGGGATGCTGAACGGGATATTCGGAGACGGAGAAGATCGCCACATCGCTCATTGGCGCTCCGTAAAGTTCACCGATCACTGGGAAGAAGAGGAAGAGGACGGCACAAAAATCCTGCACGACCGCGAGCGGTTCTCGCACGAACTGACCCTAGTCTTTGCCAACGGAAGAACGCAGATTCTGACTCACGAGAAGAAGGAGGCGGAATGAAAAATGCCCACCTTCGCTTCGGCTGGCTCACGTATGTGAAGAGCACGGAGAAAACCACGACCAGCATCAAATTGCGTCTTGATCGCTTCATCGGCGAGGTCTTGCCGGAGCCTCCGCGGCAAGCCAAGGCACACTTCATTTCCGTGATCGGTGGGGATACACAGATTGCGGCCGTGAGCGCGGCGATCTCGCTCGGCGACCGCTTCGTTGTGGAAGGACCAGACCTCGCCCCGACACGCGTCTGCCTCGAGCACAAGGCTCAGTGCTTTAAGGGATCGATTCCTCTGGCTGGCCGCAGGAAGCCACTGCGTCATCTGATCGCGATTTCGGAAGAATTTGCCGCCGACAGCGCTCCGGCAGAATCCAAAACGCTCCTGGCAGGCTGCGACAGTCACTTCGTATGGGCTGCGATCGCGGATCTTCACGGGATACCGGGAATGCCAGAGTGGGCCGAATGGTTTATGGATGAGTTAAAGGCGCATCGTGCGCTCACGCCCGCGCTCGGTATTGGGTGTCGTCCGGCAATTATCCATGGTGAAAAACAGCGGTTTCTTGAATGGGTCAGCTGGGGTGTCGAGAGCGGTGCCATTCAACTTTCCGTTGAGAGTGGTCCGATTCACTGGCCTACGCTGACTCTGCAGGATATCTTCACCGGTGCCGTCTAATTCCGGCGTCACGCTCGTTTCGTTCCCCGCTGGTGTTCTTCTTCCACCCGTTCGCTCTGTTTCAAGAGAAGTGCTATGCCAGAACTAACAACGATCTATGACTACATGCGTTCCTATGCGCTGCTGCTCGGGGAGCGCATCCTCGATCAATTCCCGGCGCTTCAGCAGCCTCATGATCCGCCTTCTCCCCGGATTGAAAGTTTGTTGCGCAGGCCCTTTCCCGCTCAAGCGATTGCGATCATGGGCCTGGCCAAACGCTGGCGCGAGGCGCGCACCGGCATGGTGGTCGCCGAATGTGGCACGGGGAAAACACTGATCTCACTTGGAGCCATTCACGTGCACAGCGAAGGGGAACCGTTTACCGCCGTGGCCATGGTGCCGCCGCATTTGGTCGACAAGTGGGCACGCGAGGCGTTTCTCACGCTACCCGGAACGCGCGTATTTTTCATCGACGACTTGAGAAACGGAGGGGGCGAGAACAAGTCTCACGGAGTAAACGAAGTACGGCTCAAGCGCGGCCGCATCGTTCGAGAGGGCTTGCGCACGAGCTTGAGTGAGCTGCGTCTGCGGAAGGAGGCGTCGAGCCCTCGCAAACGATGGCTTTCACTATGTGGACGGTCCTCGCTGTTCATTGTCGGCCGCGAGCGGGCCAAGCTGGGCTACTTCTGGCGCCACGCTTACGGAATGCCACGTTCGGGACCCTACTCGGGCTGCTTGGTGAATTCCGACACGGGAAAGCCGGTCATCGCAGACAAGGGGCGGTTGACTACTGCTGATTTCGCTAAGTTGAAGATTTCGGAAGTGATCGAGAGTCGAGGCGGGAAAACCTGCCGCCCACTCCATAGTCCCCTCTGGCAGGCGGATCCCGACAAGATCCGGCGGATGGCGCCAATCGAGTTCATCGGACGCTACATGCCGGGCTGGTTTGACTATGCCATCTGCGATGAGATTCACCAACTGGCGGGCGATACTGCGCAGGGCAACGCTCTCGGTACTTTGGCGTCGTGCACTGATCGTATTGTCGGCCTCACCGGGACTCTTCTCGGCGGCTATGCGGACGATCTCTTTAATACTTTGTTTCGCCTGGAAGCCGGAGGAATGAAGGAGCACGGATACGAGTGGGGCGCCACCGGACGAAGCGCCTTCATGCAGGATTACGGCGTTCTCGAAACCATTACCAAGATTGAGCCTGAGGACAATCGCTGTTCGAAAGCGAAGGCGACGAGCATGGTGCGCCGAAAGCCGGGTGCATCGCCCTTGCTCTTCGGCGAATTCCTGATGCAGTTGTGCGCCTTCCTATTCCTCGAAGACATCTCCGGCGAACTGCCACCCTATGAAGAAACCTATCTGAGCGTGTCAATGGACCCGTTGATGATGGCTTCCTATCGGGAACTGGAAGATGCCATTCGGAAAGCCTTGAAAGAACACAGAGGCAATCGTTCGGTTTTGAGCACGATGCTGAACACACTATTGCTCTATCCGGACCACCCGTATGGATTAGGAACGCTCTACGGCACCGAGTTCGATCCGGAGCTCAAACGCAACGTTCGCTTCGTGATCGCTGAGACACGAGATCTCCCCGAAGAGCAACTGTATTCGAAAGAACGAAAGCTAATCGAAGAGATCAGAAGGGAACTGGCCGAAGGGCGTCGATGTCAGGTGTTTTCCGTGTTCACGCAAAAACACGACGTGCCCGCCCGGCTGCAAAGAATTCTCGGGAACGAAGGGATTCGCACCGCCGTATTACGGGCAAGCGTCGACACCTCAAACCGCGAGGCCTGGTACGCACGCCAGATCAAGGAAGGTGTCGAGGTCGTGATCTCGCATCCCAAGCTGGTCGAAACCGGACTAGATCTGCTCGATTTTCCAACCATCCTCTTCTATGAATCGGGCTACTCCTTGCATACGCTGCGTCAGGCGAGCCGCCGGTCGTGGCGCATCGGGCAGCGGCGACCTGTGCGGGTGAAGTTCCTCTGCTACGAAGGCACGATGCAGACGGCATGTTTACGCCTGATGGGAAAGAAACTTCTGGTGGCGCTCACCATGGAGGGCAAATTTGCTGGCGAGGGACTGCAGTCGATCGACGAAGACGATGACATGCTATCCGCAATGGCCAGAGAGTTGGTTGAAAGGAACGGCATAGGGGAGTCTGCTGATGCGGTGTGGAAGGCGCTGAACCGAGAACATCAGAAGCTATTTCCGACTGCTTATGAGCCAGCGAATGAAGTGGCAGCACCCGACTTGTCCCAGAATGCGCCTCCGAGCGACTCCGATGCTCGCGTGCCCCTCCGGGAACTGTTCGATTCGAGTTCGGTCGTCATCTTCGGACACAGACCCGGATCGGGCAGGAGACCCCGTAGCAAGTCCTCCGTTCCGGAGCAGGCTTCACTGTTCGGATGAGCACGCCTGCCCATCAATCAGCGAATGCTCCGCCTTACAGTGCACATCAAACTGGGACTGCAACGATTTTTGATACTCCTCGCGGTTCGGACGATGACTAGCTCCCCGCGCCTTGAAGGATAGGGCAGTGTGTGCAGTGTGCCTCGACTGGGATATCGTCCAGCCATTTAGTAACGCGCAGAGCTGGCTTCGGCATTGCTTGCTTTTCTCTGATCTTCCCTTGGGGAATAACCGAGCCCTCAAAGATCGTCAGTCTACTCGACGTCGACCGACGTGGCATTCGCACGGGCGTAAACGGCTTTCCATTTCTCACGGTTTGCAGTTCATTTCACCCAAAAAGGAGGAAACAGTAGTATGTCAGAAACAAGTACGCTCATTGGCTATAGCGGCCGAACTATTGGCCGCGAAGAACTGGCGCTGGTACCCACGCCGCCAGCAACCGAAACCCACCGCCCGATCCCGCATCGCGAGATCGTGCGGGCACTGATTGAAACGCTGGGATTCCGCCACATCGGAGTCGTCCACGACGAATATGCAGTCTCGCCGGATGGGATGAAGATGTTCGGAGTCCTTGACCTCGCAACCGAGATGCAGGGGTGTCGCTTCTCCATTGGACTGAGAAACTCCCACGACAAGAGCATGCGGTTGGCGATGACCTGCGGCTATCGCGTGTTCGTGTGCTCGAACATGGCGTTTTCCGGGGACTTTACGCCCGTTCTCGCCAAGCACTCAAAGTCGTTCTCTCTCATCGACTGCATTTCGGTGGGAATTGACCGAATGCAGCGAAACTTTGATCCGATGCGAAAGCAGGTAGAGGCTTGGCAGAGGAGCGAGTTGACGGACGTGACGGCCAAGGTGGTCATCTACGAAGCATTTGTGGAGGGCAAGCTCGAAGCTCCCAAACATCTTGCCCGAACGGTCCACGACCTTTATTTCGAGCCAAAGTACGAGGAATTCCGATCGCGGACAATCTGGAGTCTGTCGAACGCATTTACCTCAGCCTTCAGGGAACTGGAGCCCATTCCCCAGTTCAAGGCGACTGCGAAGCTGGGAGAGTTCCTCGAGGCCCGGTTCTCGCAATCGTTCTAGCCTTCGGCGGTACCGGCCGGGCCGCCGCTTCGATTATTGTCATTTGCCTAACCCTTGGGAACGTCATCGACCTCATCTCAACCAAAGATCGTTGTCAGCTCGAATCCGGCGGTCGATTAAGGTATCTAGCGCAGCCGCGAAGGCGCGCCGCAGTGCGACCACTTGTTGCGCAGGGATTCCCTTCGCAATTAGGAGAGTAGCAGTTCCATGCGCTACTGCCCACAGAGCTAGAGCTAAGCGCGTGTGCTCCGCAATCGATCCTCCCAGACGTTCAGCCAGTTGTCTTCTGATCAGCTCAGCAATAGGTATCGAATTCCTGTGCGTAGAGCGACTCTGCGACCGGACAAACTGCGAAAGGCCACTTGTATGCGACGCGAAAAGCTTATATTCGTGGGGATGTCTCAATGCGAATTCAACGTAGCGCATGCATGTTTCTTCCGGAGATCGGGATGACTGGATGACTGAAGGGCTCTGAGGACATCCTGCTGCACTGGTTGCCCCAAGGCGAACAAGATGTCATGCCGACTCTGGAAGCGCCGATAGACTGTAGGTGTATTGGTATTGGTACCTGCAATCCTCGGCATAGCTCGTATTCTGAGAGCCTCTTCCCTCCTTTTTGCCAAAGCTTGTGGGCGGCTTTCAAGATTTGCTTTTCCACGCCCGGATCAGGTTGTCTTGCCATCAGGTCTCCCGCTCGCAATTCCTCCGCAACAGGTTGAATGTTTATCGTTTATGGGAAACTGAAAAATGCTCATGCACGATACGGGCGATATTGTTCTTATCGACCGCGAACACCTGAGTCGCCCCGACCCTGGCGGATCGTTTCGTAATCGCGGGGAGAAGCTGACGAGTAGAAATGGTCTGGTGCGATGTAGGACATTAGCACTCCGCTATTCTCGTAATTGTGATCGGAACCATTCGTTCGGTCGGGTCCAACGCCAACAACGCTTTCTCTGCCGTGGCTACTTCGAAACGTTGAGCTCACAAAGAACAATTCCACTATCGTAATGTTCCGTTTGCCACCGATCAGGCTTCCCCGGGAAAGCGGACCTCTTCAGATTCTTCAGACGACGCCGAATTTCCGGGTGTCCTGTGCTAACTACGAGCGGTCAACTGGCTGGGACCGGCGATGAGTCTGTCTTGTCGCGTTCCGCTGACTGCGGGCCTTGACGCTGGAGGGGTCTCCAAGCCATGTCGCCTCGAAAGTACTGCCACAGGCCCTGTAATCGCCAAATCATGTGCAATTGCCGGTAGGGAAAGTGTTCGACGAAGCAGTAGCTCACGAGTCGCACGACATCTTGCCAGTCGTTGTATCTCTTGTAGGTGAGTTCTTCTTGTAGTACAGAACCAATGGAAATCACCGTCGCAAAACCATACCCAAACAGCACGAACTGAATAGAGAATGTCCAACTTAGAGCGCCAAGGATTGCTGCCAGCAAAACCGTTGCGAAGCCGAACACTTCGATAACCGGGGACAGCAATTCGAAAAGCCACAAATACGGAAGCGCCAGGCACCCGATGCGGCCATAGCGTGGTCGGAAGAGCATGTCCTTGTTCGGCCACAAGACATCGAGCAAGCCCTTTTGCCAGCGCGCCCGCTGTCTTGCGAGGGAACGGAGGTCCGATGGTACTTCCGTCCAGCAGACGGGGTCCGGAACAAACTCGATGCGATAGTCGGCACGCTTTTCGAGCAAGTGGCGGTGTAAGCGCGCAACCAGATCGAAATCCTCGCCGATGGCGAAAGGCCGATAACCTCCCACGGCACGAACGAGATCAGTTCGAAAGACTCCGAACGCGCCGGAAACAATCATCAGCATATTGCCTCGTGCCCACGCTTCTCTTCCAATTAAGAAGGCACGCAGATATTCAACAACTTGGATAACTTCGATACTTGTCTTGGCCAGGCGTACACGGCGAATCCTTCCCGCCTCGATCTCTGACCCGTTCAGGACTCGGACAATCCCACCGGCTGCAACGACACACTTTGGATCCGCCAGCACGGGCACCATAATCCGCAGCAGAGCGTCGCGCTCGAGTACGGAGTCGGCATCGACTACGCAGACGTACGGCGAAGACGCTGCGTTCAAGCCAGCATTTACCGCATCCGCCTTGCTGCCAACCGATTCCTTATCGATCACAAGCAGGCGCGGGTCGACGTCACTTCGGTACAAACCTCTAACTGAGCCGCTCACTACCTGCGGGACGTACACCGCCTTCACCAGGCGTAGGCGGAATTCCCTTTGCATCATCTGCAGCGTGTTATCAGCTGACCCATCGTTGATGACGATGAGCTCGAGCTCGGGATAATCCAGATCAAGAAGGTTTCTCAGCGCGGTGCAAATAGATTTCTCCTCGTTATGTGCAGGCACCAGCACGGTGATAGGAGGCACCATGGGCGAGCCCTTCATCCAATCGAACCGGATGCTTTCCAGGTGTCGAAGGTGGGCCGCGCTCGTCCGCAGCGCGATGGCGAGCATAATGAGGTAGGCAACATTGGAAAGAAGATAATAGAAAAACAGTGCGTGGTTAGCCGCATCCAAGAAATGAATCATGGTTGAGACGCCGCCTTGACCAGCACGTTCTTCTCCGAAGCCAATGGCTCAGGAGTCAGCTTCACAGTTCGCAAAATATCAAGCAAATTCTTGTTTGTTTCCTTGCTGGCTCTCAGATTGTTCTGGATCTCTGCCATGAGATGGGCCTGCAGACCGGCATTTTCTAGCGCCGTTACAAAGGCGTGTAAGCCATATTGGTCCTTGAGGGCGACCACATTTTCGAAAATCGGCAATAAATCCGCTTTGAAACATATGAGGCCTTCTGCAGTTCGCAAACGCACTAGCCGATTTGAATCTGTTAATCCGCGCAACAGGGAAGGCAAAGCCGCCCGATCGCAAAGTTCGCCCAGACTTACGATCGCGCGCAACCGCACAAACCACACGGGGTCCTTCGCCAAGTCACTCAGAACATCGACTGCTGCACTGGGGCTCAGATATGCCAGCCCACGTGCTGCCGCGGCTCGCAATTCGGGCAGGTTGTCGTCAGCAAACTGCAGCAACTCCGGGCCGATTGAGGGTGTTGCTACTTCCCCCAACACGCGTCCCAACACTTCGCGAACAGTGTTGTCCGCGTGACGCAGATGCGGTAGTAACACTTGTGGACGTTCCGCGCAGGTCTGGACCAGTGCGCTTTGCAACGGAAGCGCCGGCACTACCAGCCCGACCTCCCCGACCCAGTTGAGGATTTCCCTCGCGGCTTCTGGGCACGCCATCCGCCCGAGTCCTCGCAGGGCGGCCAGTCGAGTCTCCGAATCGTGATCGCGGAGTCCTTCAGCCAGCGCAGGAATCCCTTCCGGCGCCCGCGTTCGAGCAAGCGCCACCAGGGCTCTGTGCCGTCGCCATCCGTGATGCTGCCGCGCCTCGGAAATGCGTTTCTCGACTAGCCCGCTGATTCGCATGAACTTTAACAACTGCGCCGATTCCTCTGGGCTCGCGATTTCGAAGGCGTCCAGAACCATGGTTTCGATAAGTTCCCGTTCCGAGGCTTTTGTACGCCATGCAGTGTAGGGAATCTCTCCGGAGATTAGTGCATCCCATTTTTGGCGGATGGCGAACATGCGGGCATCTCGATTTGCGAAATACTGTTTGCGATAAGTTCGGCGAAGCAAGATAAACCCCAACAGCAACACGTCCGCGACTATCACAGAAACGATCGCCTTGACCACGAAGGCGGCGGGCCCTAGCTTGCGAAATGTGTCAAAAGTGGATCCCATAAGTAAATCCAACGCTCGATTCGGTGCGATCCTGTGTACGCTTTTGATAGCCTGCGAAGCCTGTCACGTCTTGTCGTGCGGTGAGCCGGAGGCGTAAACCACCACCAAATGTCTGGGAAGAGAATTGCCCAATTTGATTGATCAGTGCAAAATTCTCGGTCCCAACAGCAAAGAGAACATTTCCTTCCAGGCGGCATTGTTCCCAGTTCGCAATGGGAAATCCAAGTCGCGTCATACCCGAAGGACGCCACTCCGCACCCGTACCAAGAAAATGGCTTCGTGCTTCGATCAGTCCCAGAGACCACGTCCAGTCGCGCGGCAAATAGAAGAGCATGGTTTCGTTAATGGTAAGGATCTGGGCTGTGGTGTACCAGTACCAGTGCTGCCCGTAGACGAGTTCTAATCCGCGTAAGAACTGAGTGCGACTTACAGGGAATCCTTGGTCATAGTCAAAAAACCCCTCGTCCTTTGGTATGACGCTGTTGTCGTGCGCCAATGCTCCACCCACAGTCAGCGCGCCGGCTCTAGGCAACTTCCCCGTCACGCTAGCTATGACCTTCGAAGCATCCGTGCCTGCCCAGTGATAGCCGTCGAATGCAATCAGAGTTCTCCACGCCGGCGTCCAACGAGAAATGAGCGTGAGTCCTTCATCTTGATTCGCACCCGTAAAGTTAAACAAATCCGTGTTCACGCCCACCCGAAGTTCGTGTCTGAGTTCGCCTCGCAAAGACATGAGACCTGCCCGTCCCTCAGCATTCGTCGGATCCAAATCCAACGTCCGGTTAAACTCCAGCCTTGCTTCATTCTGCGAGCCCAGGACTGTTAAGGTTCTAGCGCGCGCGACGTGAATGTCAGTACGCTTCGGATCGAGTTCTACGGCGCGGTTCAATGCCTCGAGCGCTTCCCTCGGTCGGCCCTGCCGAGAATAGACGGTTGCCAAGCCTAACCAGTTGTCGGGATCGTTTGGCGCGGCAGCAAGAAGAACGTGATACTCAAACTCAGCCTTCGCGAGCTGTCCCGACCACAGCAACACTCGCGGTCGCCATGCCCTCACATCCGTGTCCTGTGGTGCGCGGCCAATTTCGCGGTCCACTATGGCCAGCGCTGCGCCCCAATCCTTCGCTTCCGCGTACCTGCGGACGTCTTCCTGCCAATTCGACGTTAACTGTTGGCCAGAAGCGGCGATACACAATAGGTAGACACCGACCGACGCTCGACCAATCATGAGCGCGCTGGCGCAAATATACTTACCTACATACATGTAGTCACACTCATCGATAGGGCGCTGCCGTTATAGATAGTGTGGACTCAATATGGCAACGATGCACGATTTTGGGCATTTCAGCTGTTACATTCGTAACCGGACACTAATCGACTTTTAGAGGCACAGCGCGTTTGAGAGCTATTCGCGTCGGGCGACTCCTCGCAATCGTGTCATTACCTTCGTGCTCGGGCGACTCTGCCGGGCTGAGCTAAACTGATTTTCCACAGAATGTACAAGGCAAACGAAAGCGTATTAGCGCGTGTCGGCCAGCAACTATCACAGTTAGAAAGGCGTGATTGGGAGCTTTGGCTGATCGTGTCGCTTACTGGCGTCCTGGTTGCAGCGGGACTGGCAGCCATTCTTTTTCCAGCAGCGTTCTTGAAGCATGACAACATGCACTTCGAAGTGACGGTTTCCAGGCCTTTGGCTAACGGCCTCTTTACTTTACTGGCGCTGCTTAATACTTACCTCGTCACGAAGCGTCTTGAAATTCGGCGACTACGTGAACAACTGCTATCCAGTACCATCCAGCAGGAACTCATCCGACAGCAATCCTTCACGGACCCTCTGACCGAGATCTATAACCGTCGTTCCTTGGAGGAGATCGCGGGAAGGTTCATCAGCCACGCCAGGCGGTTGAAGAACCCACTCTCGCTTTTGCTGATCGACGTCGATCGTTTCAAGGATGTGAACACCACCTTTGGCCACCTGACTGGCGACGTGGTGCTAGCAGATACCGCTGCTCTTTTGAAGAGTTCCGTTCGGGGCTCAGATGCGTTGTTTCGATATGGAGGAGACGAGTTCGTCATCATTTTGGCGGACACCTCCCCCTCCGGTGCCGCTAAGGTTATTGAAAGAATTAGAGCTTCCCTCCTTGATTGGAACCGCGCAGGCACTCTGGACGGGTTTGAGTTAAGGCTTAGCATCGGCATCTCGGAATGGTCCGATGGTGTGACTTTGGACGAATTGCTGGACGAAGCCGACCGACGAATGTACGCGGCAAAAGCCAATCAGGCGCTGGACAAAAGCCAAACTAGCATCGTTAGGGCCGCAGCCAAGAAACTTGGTCTCTGAGCGAGTTCTGCAAACCATCCCTACCGCACCATGTTGCCAGGATTCCGGCAATCACTTTAACGAGTTCCCGCCGTTCGCACTAGTTCGAAGCTCCAGTGTTATCCGGATGTAGAGCTAGCTGCTCTACTTATCGTTTCGGGAAGCCCTGGTGCCCGGTTGTTACTTAGAAGTTGGTCGATGGTGTCGCTGGGAACGGGTCTGGAGTATAAGTAGCCTTGGGCCAGTTCGCAGTCAAACTCCTTGAGTATGTTCGCCTGCACTTGTGTTTCTACGCCCTCTGCAACGACGTTCAGGCCAAAACCATGGGCGAGCATGATAATGATGCGAACGATTTCGCACGTTTCGACATCCGTGTCCATGCGCGAGATGAAAGACCGATCAATCTTTAGCCGATCGACGGGAAAATGCTGCAGTCGGCTCAGCGATGAGTAGCCGGTGCCGAAGTCGTCGATGTCCAGACGAACGCCGAGCGCCTTCAGCTCCGACAGCACTACAGCAGACCTGTCGCATCGGCCATCGCGATTGTCTCCGTAATTTCCAGGTTGACGGCACTCGGATCCAGTCCGGTCTCCTGCAAGATCCTGCCAATTTGAGATGCCAGGTCGGGCTGTGCGAACTGCTTAGGTGTAATGTTGACATTGAGCGTGAGGGCGGGATCAGCCGGAGAGAGCGCGTGCCATGAACGGAGCCGCCGACAGGCCTCATAAAGAAGTTGCTGGTTGATGGGTAAGATAATGCCAGTCTCATCCGCAACCGCTATGAATTCTCCAGGCAGGATCACACCTTCAGGACGCTGCCAGCGACTAAGGGTTTCGAAACCTACGACCCGTTCGTCGCGCAAAGACACTATAGGCTGGTAGTAAACACGGAATTGTTTTAACTCAAGAACTTTACGCAAATCGGTTTCAAGCTGCAAACGTTTTATGGCGCCGGCGTGCATGGCGCGATCGAACACCTCACAGCGCGCCTTACCAGTGCTCTTGGCTCTATACATAGCAATCTCGGCATCGCGAAGCACGTCTTGAGCCTCTGCCGCGCCACCGCTACCGAAAGCAATGCCAATGCTGACGGAAAGCACAATCTGCTGATTGTTGGAGTCGAAA
>CALFMO010000017.1 GCA_937879855.1 uncultured Acidobacteriaceae bacterium
CTCTCTCAGGAGGATACACCGCCTTCAGCATTTACACACCCTTTGAGGATACCTCACGACGAGGTACACAAGCGCTCGTCCTGGTATGCCAAGGTCGTCTTCAGCGATGATCGCCGGGCCAGATATCGGAAAGCACTGCAAGCGCTTAGTGCGTACGATGAGGAGGAGGAAGCGGCTCTTCAGACGGCCGGTTGCATTCTGAAACACACAGATGAGTCCGTCACCTCAACCTATTTTGCGAGCCCGCACGCTCTTGACCAGGCCTGGAACGAATTGAAAGCTTCTCTCTCTTCCTTCTTCGAGATTCGTCTCCTAGGCTATGAGCGAGCAAACTCTCTCGTCTACATGATTGGCCACAGTATATTCTCACTAGTTTACGTAGCTGCGCTTGTCGCGTCGCCTCTAGTTGCTCTTGGTGTTCTTGGTCTGCCATTCTTCGCAATCTGGGTGCTCTTCTTTTCGGGTTGGCCATTGTACGACGCTGGGTGGTTCTCCGCAGGCCTCGCCACACTCTGGGCCGTCGGCGTTGGATTTATGGTCGTACTCTTCTATCTCTCGCGAGTGGTCCACGGTCTTGAAGGTCTCATCTACTCACACTTTCGATGGGGGAGGGGTTCTGAGGAAACTTGTCACTGTCCGGCTTGTCGGCAGCGCTTGCGAGAGAAACAGGGGTTGGCGCAGACCTAGTTCCACATGGGCAAGAGCGCCCTAGGAATCGGTAAGAACAACGAGACTTGAGTAAACTCAGTTAGCTCATGTCCCACGCTGATCGTTTCGTTCTAATCAATGCAAAGAAGCATTCTACGTTTCCGAGCATCAGCGGTCCTCCGATCCCGAAGTAGCGGGTTAAGCGAACATGATTGCAATCCAGAAACGGGCGCAGCAGTACTTCAAAATAGTGGGGGAGTGCGTATGTGCTTACTTCTACTTGTCACTGCTCGGACAGATTCCCAAGGAGGTTTTTAGTGCCGCCAGCATTGCAGGAACTCTCACCGCTCTATTTTTCTCAATACTAGCTCTTTTGAATCGGACCTTAGCACAACGTCTTGCCCTGGGATGGGAAGGCGTGTGACCGTGACAGGTGACGGGTCCCCCTTTATTCCCTATCATTCGGTCCCTTCTGGCGTCTAAGGATCAAGTCGCCCTATTGAATGTGCACATCCTCTGGGGGTCAGACGACAGGGATTTGTTCGGAATGTCTTTCAGAATCTCAGGGTAATGTTGGGAATGATCTTCGCGCTGTTCTTTGCAGAGCTCATGGTGCGCGGTGCCACCCAGCCTACACCCTCTGAGCGTTTCCAACCGAATCCCTTGCTCCCCGGAGATCATTACGATCCATACGTAGAGCCTGGTGCAATGGGAGCCGGGAGGGAGATGTTCCTCATTGGACTAACAGGACTTCTCCTCACGATAGGCATTACGTGGCGAGAGAAGCTCCTAGTACGTGAGATGTTCCCTACCTTCATGCGATTGTGAAAGCGCTCCTTGCGTTGCAGGAGAAGTCTCTCACGCGGGAAATGTTTCGCGTCTATAAGGGAGAAGGCACCTTATGTTCTAATTGCTCTTGGTGTGCTGCGAGGACTCGTCCCTGTGACCGTGCACGGCTCGTTGCGAACAGGTCTTACGGCCGCCCAAGCTGCTGTGCTAATTGGCGTTGGAGTGTGGTGGCTATGGTGGTAAAAGGTTGAGTCCAAGTCTCCATAACTTTGCAGGAGACCGCGCATGTGGTATCGTCGGCCGTCGAGATCACAAACCGTTGGAAAGGGTCGAGACATAAGCAGATTGCTCAAGCTTTACAGGCGAGTGAACAAACCAAGACTCGATGCACTCCTCAACGGCTTCAGGAATTTCAAGACACTGGAAGAAACAATCAGGATCGCGGCGTTGGGAATCGACGCCAATGGTAAGCGTCACGGTCATCAGCGGCGGCTAAGCAAAAGTGTGTTGGAGCGAGCAGCAGCCAAGTTGCGCCGAGCGATTGACGAGATTGCCTCTTCTCATTCCTTCGATGATCTCCTCGACACTGTGCAGCGTTCTACCAAGACATTGAAGGGGTTCGGAGAACTCGCGCGGTACGACACGGCCCTTCGGATTGGAGCCCACATGGGGATATACCCAACAAAAGTGTACCTGCATGCTGGTACGCGAAAAGGAGCCAGGGCTCTAGGCTTCAGACTAAGGTCGAGAGATTTAGAAATCGCCGAACTCCCTATGCCATTACAGAATCTTCCCGCTCATGAAATCGAAAACTTCCTCTGCATCTACAAGGAAGATCTCGAAGGGGAGCATCGTCTGAGCCGCAAGCGAGGAGGTAGCTGTGGAGGACATAAAGATCGAATTCCCAGCCTGGTCAATTGCGGACACGGTCGAATACGCCTATAGGCAAATCTATTACTACCTCGGAAGTCGAAAATCAAAACCGAAATCGCATGCCTGGAAGCAATGGATGCTCCGAGAGGCGACAATTACCACGCAGCTTGCTGGGACGCTTGCTGCTTTCCCACCCGCATGGCTCGCAGGCGGATTCAGCAATCTTCTTGGCCGCTCGCAACGGTTCAACGATTGCAGGGTGGTCAAGTACGTGATCGAACCAAACTTCCTTGAGCCCGATCTTCTCATCCTAGATAATAAGCATCTTCTGATGGTCGAGGGAAAGACCCACAACCGGGGTAAGGAATCCTACCAGTTTCCTCCCAAACAAGTCATCCGGTATGCGTTGCTGCCGGTGTACCGTCAGCAACTGCAAGATGTTGACCTACCGACTGAATTCAGCCTTCTCATTTTGGCACCTGGGGATTGGCGTGACTGGCTCGGTCAGCATTCTGACTGGGTAACCGGGGTTGATGAGGCAGGCGGGGGCCGTGTAGCCATCAATCCGGCGAAGTGCATGGAGTTTGGTGCTAACAATCGCCGGGTGGCACGCTATCGTACAGAAGTCCTTTCGATCCTTGGCTCAATCTCCATCTACTATCGCACATGGCGGCAACTAGCGGACGCTTTCACGTTGCTTCTGGATCTCCACCGGGAGGACCCCTATACTCATCACTGGGAACGGTTGATTGGCGAACTCAATCTACTAGAGATGAAGGGGATAGGCCAAGCAGGCTACGGCTCCGGTTCACTGAGACCATTAGATGGGTGACGAGACTTCGCCGAGGTATTCGCAGTAGGGTAGTGTGCCTCGATGCTAACGCGGCATCCAGGATGAGATGAGGTACGGAGAATGAGCACGCTCGACAAGGATCGCGTGACAAAGCTCATCCGTCAGGCGTTCGAAAAAGCTGATGGGGTCTGGGTTGGCCGCAGGCGGTTTCTTTCCGAATCTGGGCTAAAGAATTCGGACATCTTTCGGCACTTCGCAAAGTGGTCTGAAGCGATAGTTGCCGCAGGGGTAGACCTTGAACCGTATAACCGTAAGATCCCAACCGAGGAACTTCTGACGGACTGGGCCGAGATTGTCCGTCACCGCAGGACAATTCCAACCCGGAAACAGTACAGATTGGAAGGAAACTATAGCCCTGGCGTGTTCGAATCGAGGTTTGGCCCCTGGTCTTCCATCCCCGTGAGGTTCCGAGAGTTCGCGCAGGACAAGCCGGAGTGGGCCGATGTTCTGGCTTTGCTGCCGAGTAAGGGGCCGGATGGCTTGAGAACCACGCCAGTAGCTGATGACTTGGCGGTGTCTCCAGCGGGAGTACGGAAGCGGCACGCCTCACTCCCACATCGTCCGACATATGGTGACCCCATCGACTTTCGTGGGCTGAGGCATGCTCCCGCGAACGAGAACGGCGTGGTCTTCCTCTTCGGAATTGTTGCCAGAGAACTAGGATATTTGGTTGAGGCAATCCAAATTGGATTCCCCGACTGCGAGGCAAAACGCCAAGTAGCTCAAGGCAAGTGGCAGCGCGTACGAATCGAATTCGAATTTGAGAGCAGGAATTTCTTGGACGCTGGGCATCCCGTGGCTGAATGTGATGTGATCGTTTGTTGGCGGCACAACTGGAGCAACCCACCCGAAGGTCTTGAGGTTGTTGAACTCAAGTCGATCATCGAGACTCTCGCGAAGTCCGAGGAATAGCAGGGAAACCGAGGTCGGCCAAGGAGCCCAGCGATAGGAGAGCCGAGCGCATCTTGCTCGGCTCCCCGTGTGGGCCGCTAATGCGTCATGATGGGTCCTACCTACTGCAATCCTGATCCGCGCCAAATCTCGAAGTATCGATCAAACTCGCCACCGAGGACTTCGAGTAACCTTTGCCGCGTCCGAGGCCCTGGCCTGACCCGACCTGCCAGGAGATCGGATAAGTAGGTCCGGTGCAGCCCTGCGAGGTGCGCGAATGCTGTCTTGGTAAGGTTGCGGCGCACCAGGGCCTCCTCGAAAGCACGAGCCTTGAGACGGACCGTTAGCCCTGTGCGCCGCATCAGAGTCCCTCGCTGGTTCCGAAGGGCACCTCCGTCCCTTCCAATGCCAGAGACCACGCGCAGAACGCTCCGAGAAGCACTCCAAAGAGTGCCCACTCCATGAGGGAAGGCATTGAGGCTCACCTCCCCGCCCGCCATGGCGTTCGGCTCGCGCTCAGCCCGATGCGCTCAATGGCTGAGGCGTCCTTGTGGGCCTGCTGGAGGTCCGCAGCGACCAATGAAGAGTAACGCAGCGTTGTGTTCAGGCTTGCGTGCCCGAGGAGCCGCCGTACCTGGTCAAGCCCCATCCCATTCCGTAGCCATGAGGTCGCTGCGAAGTGCCGCAGAGCGTGGGGGTGTAGACGACGGCTTGACGGCAATCCAGCCTTGGCGCTGAGGCGGTGGAGGATCTGGACCACATGTCGGCGTTGCAGTGGCCGGTTCTTAGCGTTAACGAACAGCCAATCTTCCCGGCTCAATTGCGGCCGCATGGCTAGGTAGTCGCGAATCGCCCGAACCGTTGTGGGAGCTATAAACGAAACCCGGTCCTTTTGCCCCTTCCCGCTGCGGATAAAGAGGCTGCGCTCCTGAGCGTTCAAGTCCTCCACCAAGAGACGCAGCACTTCCCCAACCCGCAACCCGGCGTCGGCCATGACGAGGATCATGGCACGATTCCGAGTGCCCTCAAACGTAGCTGCGCAGCACGCCAGCACGGATCGTAACTCGTCTTCGGTCGGCACCTCGGGCAGTGTGGTCGGCGTCCTGATGGTCAGCCCTGCCAAGGGATCGCGGTCGAGTGCTCCTGTTGTTCTGAGCCAGCGGGTGAAGGTCTAGAGCGTGCGATAAGCTTGATGAATGGTCGAGGCACTTGCCCCACGTTCACGGAGACCCGCAAAGAACCGCGTAACGGCAGGGCTGTCCAATGCGCGGGCGTCGTCCTCTACCCCCGCCTGGAGCCGCTCCAGCCACCATCGATAGACCTCGACTGTGCGCTCGCTGCACCCGGCCACAGCCTTGCCGACAAGGAACGCCTCGGCAAGGCCCGCGAGCGATTGTAGGGGGTGAGCCTCTGCTTTATGTGCTACTTTTGAGGGGTGCTGATCGCCCTGATCGCGCGGAAACCCTTGATAAATAAGGCCTGGTGGAGACGACGGGATTCGAACCCGTGACCCCCTGCTTGCAAAGCAGGTGCTCTCCCACTGAGCTACGTCCCCACGCCGCACGCCCAGTATATCGGGGACCCCGGCGCCATGTCAAAGTAGCGCACGAGTAGCATCGCGGGTTTCGCGCGCCGAGCGGCGCGTGGG
>CALFMO010000018.1 GCA_937879855.1 uncultured Acidobacteriaceae bacterium
ATCAGCCTGCGCCAAATTATCGGCCACAGCCCAATCAACCGCAGCCGAATAATCGTCCGGCAGAGCCGCCGATGCGGAATGATCGGCCGCCCGCCGCGCAGCCCAATAATCGACCCGAACCGAATCGGCCGGAACCGAATCAGCCTGCGCCAAATTATCGGCCACAGCCCAATCAACCGCAGCCGAATAATCGCCCGGCAGAGCCGCCCATGCGGAATAATCGGCCGCCTGCCGCGCAGCCCAATAATCGACCCGAACCGAATCGTCCGGAACCGAATCAGCCTGCGCCAAATTATCGGCCACAGCCCAATCAGCCGCAGCCGAATAATCGTCCGGCAGAGCCGCCGATGCGGAATGATCGGCCGCCCGCCGCGCAGCCCAATAATCGACCCGAACCGAATCGGCCGGAACCGAATCAGCCTGCGCCAAATTATCGGCCACAGCCCAATCAACCGCAGCCGAATAATCGCCCGGCAGAGCCGCCCATGCGGAATAATCGGCCGCCTGCCGCGCAGCCCAATAATCGACCCGAACCGAATCGTCCGGAACCGAATCAGCCTGCGCCAAATTATCGGCCACAGCCCAATCAGCCGCAGCCGAATAATCGTCCGGCAGAGCCGCCGATGCGGAATGATCGGCCGCCTGCCGCGCAGCCTAATAATCGGCCAGAACCGAACCAGCCGGCGCCAAATTACCGGCCACAGCCCAATCAGCCGCAGCCGAATAATCGTCCGGCAGAGCCCCCCATGCGGAATGAACGCCCGCCTGCCGCGCAACCCAATAATCGACCCGAACCTCAACCGCAGCCCAATCGTCCGCAACCTAATCAACCAGCGCCGAATTATCGTCCGGCGGAGCCGCCATCACGCCCCGCACCCGCGGCGCGTCCAGCGACTCCTCCGCCGAGCGAGCGGCCGCCAGAGCGTAGTGCACCTCCTCCGGCGCAAGCGCGTCCGGCGCAACCGCAGCCGCACTCGCAACCTCCCGCGGACCAAAAGAAGCCAGATAAACCACAGAATCATTGAAGAACTGCAAGACTCCGCTGACTTTGATTTAGCAGATTGGGCGTCCGAGATTTTGGACGCCTTTTCTGTTGCTGCGTGGTTCTTCTGAACCTGCAGGTTCCACCCAGGATTCAAGCTGTTTTGACGCAGCCGTACAGCGATCACTGTATGTATGACGCGAAAATGCGCGAATAGAGTACTAGCGTGCGTTTCGATTTATAGCGCTCGTAATAGTTGCGTCCCCTTCGTCCCGGAAGCATGGGGGCATATGCGTCAAGGAGAATAGATTGGCTGGCGTGCGCATTCTGATAGCGGACGATCAAGAAGCTGTCCGCAGGGGCGTTCGATCGCTCATCGCGTCCCACTCGGACTGGGAGGTATGTGGCGAAGCGGTCGACGGACTCGACGCCGTTGAAAAAGCCAAATCTTCCCGACCCGACGTAGTCATTCTCGACATCAGCATGCCCAAACTCAGCGGGCTGCAAGCGGTTCCCCTCATCAAGAATGAACTGCCCGACTCAGAAATTCTCATCCTCAGCCAGCATGATCCGGAGCAGGCGCGACGGCTGGCAGTTGAGGTGGGCGCGCGAAATTTTATCTCCAAAACAGACATGGCTCGAGACCTACTCACGGCCATCGACGATCTGGTGGGCCGCAACGGACGCGCAAAGACGCCAGGGCGGAGTTCGGAATTGGCTGTGCCCAACTCTGCCCGGGTGTTGCCGGCGGGCTTTGAATTCCTTGCTGGCGCGGGCGAGATGGGTCAGATAATTCGGCAGCATAATTGGTCAGCAACGCCACTGGGGCCGATTCAGCAGTGGCCGCAAATTCTAAAAACATCGGTCAGCTTGATTCTCAACTCGCAACACCCGATGTGGGTAGGATGGGGCCCGGCGCAAACATTTCTCTACAACGACGCGTATATCTCGGTGCTCAGTCTCGCAAAACATCCCTGGGCATTGGGTCGGCCAGCTTCTGAAGTGTGGTCGGAGATCTGGGATTATTGCGGACCGCTGGCAGACAAGGTGTTCACCAAGGGCGAGGCTACTTTTGTGGATGACGTCCAGCTTTTCATGAACCGCGGAGATTTCGTGGAGGAAACTTATTACTCTTTCTCCTACAGCCCGATCCGCGACGAACTGGGCAAAGTCCGGGGACTGTTTTGTCCGTCGAAGGAAGTTACGCCCAAGGTCATTAATGCTCGTCGGCTACGCACGCTCTCGGAACTGACGGCGAAGTCACTGATCGAAAAATCTGTAGAGGGCGCGTGCACATCGGCCTTTTCCACGCTGGCGAAGAATGCCGACGACATTCCGTTTGCCATGCTGTACCTCATCGATCGCGAGGGGAAGCACACTTTTCTGGAGCAGCGCTGCGGAATAGCCAGTGGCGTCGATTCGCTCAGCCCCGAGAGAGTGGTACTTTCAGCAGGAGCGACTGGAGCTTTTTCGCAAGCCATCGTCGAGGTTGCCGCAACCAGCCAGTCAAGAACCGTTCCCGTCAAGCATCTTGAGGGCCTGCCTCTGGGACCGGCCAAGCAGCGGGTTGCTGACGCGGTAGTTCTGCCGGTGACTTCTCATGGACAGAAGCCGGTTGGAGTATTGGTTGTCGGCGTTAATCCCACGCGAACTCTGGACGCGGAGTATCGGACTTTTTATGAACTGGTTGCGAGCCAGATCGCCACCGGCATCGCCAACGCTCGATCTTACGAGGAAGAGCGCAAACGCTCGGAATCACTGGCGGAGTTGGATCGCGCCAAGACCGCATTCTTCAGCAACGTAAGCCACGAGTTTCGCACGCCGCTGACTTTGATGTTGGGGCCTCTGGAAGACTTGCTGGTGGCCGCTGACACGCGCATGACGACTGAGGATCGCGAGCGATTTGCGGTGGTTCACCGTAATAGTTTGCGCCTGCTGAAACTGGTCAACTCATTGCTCGATTTCTCGCGGATCGAGGCGGGACGCATAGAGGCGGTCTTTCAGCCTACCGACATCGCAGGCTTGACCAGCGAGTTAGCCAGCGCCTTTCGCTCGGCGATGGAGCGCGCCGGATTGAAGTTTGAAGTGACGTGCGATCCTGTCTCGGAGCCGATCTATCTGGACCGCGATATGTGGGAAAAGATTGTGCTCAATCTTCTCTCCAACGCCTTTAAGTTTACGTTCGAGGGAAAGATCTCGGTGAAGTTGAGGTCATTGGATGATCGCGTTCAATTGCAGATCAGCGATACCGGCATTGGAGTGCCGGAAGAAGAGGTGCCGCGTTTGTTCCAGCGTTTCCATCGTGTGGAAGGTGCGCACGGCCGCACGCAGGAGGGAACTGGGATTGGGTTGGCGCTGGTCCATGAACTGGTCAAGATCCATCACGGCAACATCAGTGTGACCAGTAAGAAAGGCCACGGCAGTACTTTTACCGTCACTATCCCGAAGGGCAAAGCGCACCTTCCTGAGGATCGCATTTGGGCGGCCCGAACACTGGCTTCTAGTGCAATTCGCGCTGACAGCTACGTCGAAGAGGCGGTGCGATGGCTGCCCGAAGAATCATTGGGAGATCTCGTTTCACATGTTAACCGTGCGGGCTCGCTTTCCTTTGACAGCATGCTTCCGGAATCGTGGGAACGCATCAGCGCCGGCGAATTGATCGTGATCGCCGACGACAACGCGGACATGCGGAATTACTTGCGCCGTTTGTTGCGGGAACGGTACCGGGTGCACACAGTGGCGAACGGAGAAGAGGCGGTGCGCGCGGCCCGCGATATGAACGCCGACCTTATCCTCACTGATGTGATGATGCCGGGACTCGATGGCTTCGGGGTTCTGCGCGCCCTGCGGAATTATCCACAGACGAAATCGAAGCCGGTCATTTTACTTTCAGCGAGAGCCGGGGAGGAGTCCCGCGTGGAAGGTTTGCAGGCCGGCGCCGACGACTACCTCGTAAAACCTTTTGCATCGCGCGAATTGCTGGCGCGGGTGAGCGCGCATCTTAAGATGGCGCGGGTTCGCGCTGACGCTGCTGAGGTGGAGCGCAGTTTGCGCGCGGAGGCGGAACTGGAACGCGGACGATTGCGTGAATCATTCACCATGGCGCCCGCAGCCATGGCTTTGCTCAGCGGACCTGAGCACCGTTTCACCTTCCTGAATGCGGCCTACGTCAAAATGGCCGGAAGGGACGGCATCGATGAGCTTTTGGGCAAGACAATGAGAGAGGCGTTCCCCGAATTGGAAGGACAAGGGATCCACGAGCTTCTGGATCAGGTCTATCGAACGGGAGAGCCTTACGTAGCCACCGAGCGCGAAACCAGGCTGAAGCGTCACGGCAAGGAAGAGACAACTTACCTGAATTTCAGCTACCATCCCATGCGCAACGTAGCCGGAGAAGTGGAGGGGATTCTCGTGCACGCGGTCGAGGTGACCGAGCAGGTAGCGGCTCGCGCTCAACTGGAGGCACGGGTGAAAGAGCGAACGGCGGAGCTAGAAGAAGCCGAACAGAGGCTGCGAACTCTCAATAGCAGGCTCCTGCGAGCGCAGGATGAGGAGCGTCGTCGCCTGGCTCGTGAACTGCATGACAGTGCCGGACAATTGCTGGTGGCATTGTCGATGAACCTGGTGCCACTGGAGCAGTCACTGGCGAAGCAAAATCCTGAACTGAATAAGCTGGCGGCCAGCAGCGTTGGACTCGTCGATGAACTGTCCAAGGAACTTCGCACTATGTCGCACCTTCTCCATCCGCCGCTGCTGGATGAGGCGGGCTTGAAGTCCGCACTGCGGTGGTATGTGGAAGGATTTGCGGACAGGAGCGGGATTCACGTAGATCTCCAGTTGGATCCCCAGTTGCCGCGATTACCTCAGGAAGTGGAAACGACCATTTTCCGAATTGTGCAGGAGTCGCTGACCAACATCCATCGACATTCCGGCAGTAAGAACGCTTCTTTGCGGGTCGATCAGGATGCAAAAAACACGCGAGTGGAAATTCGAGATGCAGGAAAAGGCATCTCCCAATTTAATTCGGCGAAGAATCTGCCGAGCCGGGCTGGAGTGGGAATTCAGGGGATGCAGGAAAGGGTGCGGCAGCTCCAGGGGAAATTCGAAATAAAGTCGGGGCAAACCGGGACGGCGGTGATCGTGACCCTCCCGAACCGCGCGATTTCCGCAAGCGCCAAGTCCGGAAAACCTGTTTCTCAAGGCACGCGGAACAGGTAATCCAGCAGGAAAAAGACTCCCGCTCCCACGAAAACCAGCAGCGCCATCTTCATTGCAGGTTCTTTGTTGACTTCGGGAATCAAATCGGAAGCCGCGACATAAATCGTGACCCCAGCGGCGAGCGGCAATCCCGCGCCCACGTGATGGCGGAACAGCGCCATGATCAGTACTCCTGCAAGAGTCGACCCGCCTAAAACTACGGATGCGCCCCACGCAGTGCCTCGGCTGCGACCGCTAGCTAGCATTACGGAACTCACCGTGAAGCCTTCGGGAATCTTGTGCAAAAAAATCGCCAGAAAAATCAGCCAGCCCAGCCAGTTCGACACGAGAAACCCTGAGGCGATTGCGATGCCGTCAAAGAAGGTATGAATGATGAGGCCGAGCAGAACGGAGTATCCCTTGTGGGAATGAATGAACTCGTCTCGGTGGGTTTCCTCGCCAAAGTGGAAGTGGGGAGTGACAGTGTGCTCGAAGAAATGGATGATGAGATATCCCAGCAAAACCAGAAACGCCGCGGATCGACCGCGCAGTTCGAAGCTTTCAGGAACCATCTCAACCAGTGCGGTGGCCAGCATGAATCCCGCGCCCAGCGCGACAAAGTAGCGAAGATAACGCCGCTCCCAGTGCCGCTGCACGATGATGGCGCCACCGAAGACGTTGGCCGCAGCGGCGGTCAGGCCAAGAAGGACGCTGGTAGCGATGGGATGCATATGGCGATCGTGCCTACCGTCTACTGTTTCTTCAGGGACGCAGTTTGTTTCTGCAATTCGGAAAGAAACGCCTGTTCCCGCTCGGCCACGTAGCTTTTATATCCTTCAGGATCAATGTATGGGTTCGGACCGCCGCTGCTCAACTTTGCATACTTCGCTTCCATGCCGTAGTAACTGCCGTGCGCGCCCAGAAAAACGTCGCAGGAAAGCGACTTCAGCACGCGAAACCCGCGCGCGTAATCATCCGCGATTTCAAGGTAGCGTGTATTATTCACCAGCTTGTAGCCCGGGTTGACGTTGGGGCTGCCGACAATCACCACATCATATGTTTTACCCGCGTCGCTCACTTTCAGACTCCAGGTAGTACATCCGCGTGTATGGCCGGCGGTCTTGTGCGCGGTGAGAACGGTATCGCCGAGCTTTACCTCGTCGCCATCGTGCAGCACACGGTCCACTTTGACCACGGGATACAAGAGCGTTGGATCATTCCCGTACTGAAAGTCGGTCTTGCCGCCCGATTCGACGACGCCAACGTCTCCATCCATCACCATGTATTTCCCGCCGGTCAGCTTTTTCACTTCGGCGCTGCCTGCATCGTGATCGAAGTGAGCGTGGCTGATGAGAAGGATTTTCACATCACTAAAACGAAATCCCAACTTCTCGATACTCTCCCGAATCATGGGAACGGAAGTTGTCAGATTACTGTTGATTAGGATGTGACCGGTGGGGGTGGTAATCAGATAGGAAGCGAGCCCGCGGCTGCCGACGTAATAGACGTTTCCAATCATGCGGTGCGCGGGGAAAGGCTCACGCCAATCGGCGGGACCAGGCGGCGTGCCAGTAGCCTGCGCGGCATCAGTCGCTGGTTGCGCTAATAAGCTTCCGACAAGTGACAACGCCGAAACATACAAGATCAGGCGAGTGAGCATATGTGGAAGAGTATACGGTGCACACATTTATTTTCGGCTTGGGTAGACATCTGAAGCTGTCGCGACTATCCGCTATGCCGAATGTGCATCACGTCGCCGTCCTGCACGATGTAGTCCTTGCCCTCCAGACGAAGGGTGCCTTTAGCGCGGGCGTTCGCTTCGGATCCGGCTTCGAGAAGCTGGTCCCAGCGGATGGTTTCTGCGCGAATGAAGTGCTTTTCCAGGTCGGAGTGGATGGCGCCTGCACCCTCCTGCGCGCGCGTGTTGGCTGGAATCTGCCAGGCGCGGCACTCATCTTCCCCCGCGGTGAAAAATGAAATCAGACCGAGCAGCTTGTAGGTGGTGCGGATGAGGCGGACAAGCCCGCTTTCCTTCAGGCCATAGCTCGAAAGAAACTCGGCGGCATCGGCGTCACTCATTTCGGCGAGCTCGGCTTCGACTTTGCCGCAGATGGCCGTGGCCGCGGCGTTGGGGCGAGCGGCAATCTCCGTGAGTTTCCATTTGCTCACGGCTTCTTCCAGTTCTTTGCCGAGTTCGGTCGACTCGCCGATGTTGAGCACGTATAACATTGGTTTCTCGCTCAGGAACATGAAGCCGCGAATGCGCTTCTTGTCCTCGGGAGTCATCGGCATTTCACGCAGCGGCTTCTCGGATCCGAGATGTGCATTCGCGCGCTTCAGCAGTTCGAATTCTTTTTCCAGCTCCGGCGTTTTCATCTTTTTGAGATCTTTTTCCAGACGCTCGAGACGCTTCTCGATCTGGCCCAGATCGCTGACCATGAGGTCGAACTCAACGTTCTTGATGTCGCGCAGCGGGTCGATCTCCGCCACCAGCGGAACGGCGGGGTCTTCAAACACGCGGACTACATGCGCCAGCGCATCTACCTGGCGCAGATGGCCGATGTAGGCGGTTTCTTTCAGAGCATCCTGGCCGATAGCGCCGACATCGACGTATTCGACTGATGTGTGCGTCAGCTTCTTGGGGTTGTAGAGGGCGGCGAGGCGGTCCAGGCGGTCGTCGGGAACTTTGGCGACGCCGATATGCGCCTCGCGTGGGTTAGCGTGGGCTTGCGAAAGATTCGCCTTGGTCAGAATTCGAAACAGCGATGTCTTGCCTACCTGGGGCAGGCCAATAATGCCGGTTTTCATAGGAACAGCTTCTAGCTCCTGGCTTGTAGCCGATAATCCGCTGAATTGAGGATAGGACTCTACGGTGCGCTTAGTAAGGCTTCAGAGAACCTTTTAGGATAAACGATTAAGTGGGGATTGCCCAAACGGCTGCGGCGTTTATTGCTTTTCTCTCGGGAAATTCAGGCGTAATCCTACGCGATACAGAATTGGCGGCCCGATGTTGAAGAGCGAACCCGTGGCCGTGGGCGTGTTCGCGACATTGTAACGCTCGTTCGTGATATTTTCGGCGGCGGCGAAGACTTCCACGTTACGCGTGAGGTTGCGTCCAATCTGCAGATCCATCGTGTAGAAGCTCCCCAGCGGATACAGATTCTGGTCGTCGTCGAACTGGTTGCCCACGAAGCGTCCCTGCACGCTGAGCAGGATGCGCGATGGATTCCAGTAGCGGGCCTCCCAGGTAAAGACATGGCGCGGGACCTGCGCGACATTCTTTCCCAGCAAAGAAATCTCGCCCGGCGGGACCGTGTAGTTGACCACGGTTGCGTCCGTGAACTCGTAACCAGCCGCGAGCTGAATGTCGCGAGTGACATGCGCCACGCCGTCCAGTTCCACTCCACGCGACCGGATTCGACCCAAATTCTGCTTTTGGCGGAGGACGGGATTCGACGTGGGGTTGATGGTGACGTTCTGCACAGGGTCCACAATGTCGCTCCAGAAAAATGTTCCGCGCAGATCGAGTCTGCTCTGCAGCGTGGTGATGTTTACCCCCGCCTCTGCGCCCGTGAGGCGTTCGGCATTGAGGAAGGGATTGTTCTGGGTTAGAACGTTCGCCAGGCGAAAACTGCGGTACAACTCGTTCAGAGTGGGCGCACGAAAAGCCCGATACATCGATCCCGTGACCGAGACGTTGCGGCCCAGAGCACGCAATACCGACAGCCGAGGGCTGAACGCAAAATCGCTTCGCGCTGGATACAGCGCGCTAGGGGACGACGCGCATGTTCCAGATACCGGAGTGCAAATCGAACTGGCATTGAAGTTGTTCCAGTCGTCGAAGCGCGCGCCAAGAATAATGGTCCAATGATTGAAGCGGACGAGATCTTCTCCGAACCATCCCAGGATGCGCTGCCGCCCTCCGGAGGCGTTGTTTCGCGTATGGGTGCCGGCGGTGAAAAGTTGTTCATCGCTCGCCCCCATCACTTCCATCAGATCCATGCCCGCGATCAGCGTTTGATGTTTGCCAAGAAAATGTGTCCACTGGCCCGCGCCTCCAACCACCTGTTCGGGCACATGCTGAAGATCGGTGAGCGATTCGCTGTTCCGGTTCGCGCCGATCGAGGAAAATCGCTGGTTATAGCTCTGCACCAGCCCATACGCTCGAATAGTGATGGAATCGCTGCTCCCGAATTGCTGATCCAGTCCAACCGCGCCTTCGCCCAGGCGCGTGTCGTTGGTTTGAATGGGCGTGCCATTGTTGCGGAATTCGGTGTAGAAACTGCCGCGCCCGAAGATTCGACCCTTCTCTCCGATTCGATGTCCGATGGTCAATTCAACTGTCGCGTCCTCCGAATTGGCTGGAGTGTCCACGCGGCCGCGCTGGTATGTCGGAACAATGATGTAGCCATCAGTGCGGAACATTTCCGACGCCAACGACAAGTCCCACGGGCCGACATGCGCACCGGTCCAGGCGGAAAGATCGGGAGTGCGTTCGTTACCATACGAAGTTTCCAGCGTGAACGCTGGCCGCTCTTCCGGTTGACGAGTCATGAATTGCACGACTCCGCCTAGAGCGTCACTGCCGTACAAGTTCGAAGCGCCGCCGCGAAATACTTCCACGCTGGCCAGCGACGCTCGCGGAACGCGATCCCAGTAAACCCAGCCCCCGAAGGCGTCGACCAAGGGGAGTCCGTCTTCGAGCACGAGCGCGCGGCTGGCGGCAGTACCACCCAGGCCGCGTAAAGAAACGCCTTGATTGGAGGCGTTGGCCGTCCGGCTGTCGGTTCGGCGAAAGAGCGAGAATCCGGGCACCTGTCGAAGCACGTCGTCGACGCGCAGGGCCGGAGTCGCAACCACGTCGGCGGTGCTAAGCAGAATTGTGCTGCCCGGAGTTTCCGAAAGCCGCACCTCAGTGCGCGCGGCGGAAACAGTGACTTCTTCGCTCGCGGAAGCGGGCTGCATCACAATTTCGAGGCTGACGGCAGCAGTCGCGCCGGAATTCCAGATTTGGTGAACTGACTCGAAACCTTCTCGTGTGACCTCTACAGACCCGGCACCGACCGGAACAGTTGCAAACAGGAAATGGCCGCCAGCGTCGGTGTTGGCTGAAACCCGGTAAGAGCCGGAGCTTAGAACGACGGATGCATCCGCAATCACTGCGCCACTTACATCGCGAACCGTTCCCTCAACTCGAGCGGCCTGTGCGCACAGGCAAGGAAGTCCCGCAGCCCAGAGAGTCAAAACCAACAGGCAGATCGGTTTTCGATTCATCATCGGCTAGGGAGCAGGCTTGATACTTCCCGCGCCGCGATCCTGTCACCAAAATGACAGTTGGGGGGACGGGTTTCCTGCGAGCGTTCTGGCAGGTGTATGTGATTCTAATCACAGTTAAATGTGACACGCAAAATAGTGGCTCCCGCTGTCCCCAAGTAGGCTCCAGGTAGTGAGGTTCCACCGAGCTGTACGGCCTAGGCTACGGGGAATTTGTTCGAGATCACGACGGAGGCGCAGCGATGTTAGCCAATCCCGCAGCCAGTTGGTATCACAGCAACCAATACAACGCCCAAGCGGCGTGTGAACATTGCGGCGGAGTGGTTCGCCACGAGCGCTGGTGCATTACGTGCGATCCTATCGTCCAGTATGCCTACGGAGTGGTGCTCGATCCCGATAAGTTGACGGTTCGCGACCGGTTGATCCTGCATGCGCTGGGCGCATCCTGGGAGAAAAATCGGTGTCCGGGGACTTGTCAGAGTTCCAACGCTTAAACGCTTTTAGCGCCCAGCCGCCTGCGCGGCTCCGAGCGCCGGAACGGTAATCTTCACTACGTCCGGCTGCGTCCAAACTGCTTTGCCGCTGGTCATATCCAGCCGGTTCATTGTGACCTTCAACTGCTGCCGGTCAACCTCAACTAAAAGGTAGTGGTAATTCACGAGCTTGCTCTGAAAAGGATCATCCGGAGCGCGCTCGATGGGATAGGCATGAGCTCCGCCCCCACCGGAGACAAAATACGTGACGCCTCCGTGTTCGTGGCGCTCATAATTGTGCACATGTCCGGAGAAGACCACGATGCGGAAGCGAGCGTGGGCCTGGCGTTGCTCGAGCATCTTCGCCAATACTTGCTCCGTAGTTCGAGCCGAGTGACCACTGCCAAACAACTTCGCGTCTGAGGAACTGGTGTAGGGCGGATGGTGGAACATCAGAAACACAAAGTCCACATCAGAAGGAACGTGATCCAGTTTGTCGGCCAGCCACTCGCCTTCGCTGCCCCCGGTTTCCACCAAAGAACTGTCGAGCACCAGGATCATTGAATTCGCTGCTCGTACGGAGTAGTAGCGGGCCTTCTTCAAGTTAGGGAAGCGTTGAAAATAATTTCGCAAGGCGATGTTCTGGTCTCCGTGCAAGTCATGATTCCCCAGCGACGGATAGACTGGAATTTTTTTATCCCGCCAGATGCTGGTCTCACTGTCCCAGACCTTCCAGTCATTGCTGTCGAAGCCGTTGTAGACGATGTCGCCGGTAAAGCAAATAAATGCAGGGTTCACGTCGGCAATGGCGCGCACCAGCGCGGCGCGGACCGCAGGATTCGCTGGCTCTATATCTTTGGGATCATGAAAGCGAGTGTCTCCGTATGCGACGAAGCGAAACGGAGTCTTCACGTCGAGACGCAAATCGGCGGCGGATGTCTGTGCGCTGGACTTTTTGGTACAACCTGTCAGCGCAAGTATCGCAGCGGCGAATAGCAGGACTACGGTGGATGAGTATGACGTACCTCGCGAACTCATAGGGAAAATTCCGGTTTCGAAAGCACACTTCTATTGTCCCACGACCAGCACTTCGAACTGGCCATTCTCTGCGGTGGAGAGGAAAAGCCGGTGGGTTTTGGGATCCAGCGCCATGGTCTTCGCCCGCGCGACAGTCTTCACGGTCTCAACTATCGAGTATTTATCTGGACTGTCCTGGCGAATGACGGTGATGGTACCTTCGCCATTGGAGTTGAAAATCAACTTGGTTTCCCTATCAAAGGCCGTTGCATCGACGTGATCTCCAATCGGCAGCGTGGTGATCACCTGACCTGTGTCGGCGTTTACTACGGCCATAACCTTGCTGCGGCAGCCCAGGAAGAGGCGCCGGTTCGCGCGATCCATCGCCATGCTGCTGGGAGAAGCACATGGAGCGGTGGGCCACCGGTGCTCCACTTTGAGTTCGCGGGAATTGATTTTCAGCAGTTGGCTTTCATCTTCCAGGTTGTCGTAAACAAAACCGTTTCCGTCGGCGGCGGCAAATTCGGGGCCGCCTGCCAAGTCGACTGTACCCGCGACTTTTCCTGTGGCAGCATCAATCGCGGTTGCACTGTTGCTTCCGCCGTTGAAGGCGAAGACCCTCGAGGTCGCCGGATCGTAAATGATCGCGTCCGGCTTTTGTCCAGTCGCCACGTCGCCGATCGGCTTCAGCGTCTTCAAGTCAAAAATTGTGACGGTCGAAGCCTGTCCGTTGCTGACGAATCCGCGACCGACCTCGGGAGCAAGTGCAATCCCGTGTACACCCGGTGTCTTCGGAATGCTGCCCACAAGAACGAGCGAGTCGATGTCGAGAACTTCCACCTGGGTTCCATGCGAGACGTACAACCGCCGGGCTGCCTCGTCGACGGTGAGATAGTCCCAACTGCCGGAACCGGCAATTGGAATCTTCTTGATGACCGAGTAGCCGCCAGAGGACGGAGCCGGAGCCGCAGCCAGAAGACAACCCAGAGTCGAAAGTGCTGCGAGACAGAAGGCGGGTTTTCGCATTGGTTCACCTCGACGCAACCTTACGCGACGCGCCTGAAATTTGTCTGAAGACATCGCTCGAATTAAAACCGGACGCGAACCATGAACTGTAGCTGGCGCGGCAAGCCGGTCCCGGTATTCGGCGACGCTTTGTTGTCGTTGTTGTTGTTGAAATTCACGGTCGAGGTGATGATGCCGAAAGTTCCGGTAGTGTCCAGAAACGACGCGGGATGACCCGGAGAAGCGTCGTAAGTCAGATTGAGGCTGCCGGGGTCGCCGAGTTGAATGTGATTGAAGATATTGAATGCCTGCACGGCGAATTCCATGGAGGTGCGCTCCGTCAGCTTCGTCTCCTTGGTGAGGGCGAAATCGATTTGCCAGCTGTTCAAGGCGCGAACGACGCCATTGGGAGCGTCACCATATCGAAGGAAGTTTCCGTTGGCGTCTTGTGGCGGAGCTTGAAACGCAGCGGCATTGATCAGCGGCACGCCGTTGCGTCCGCCTCCCCGCACAGTCACGGGCACTCCGGGGACGAGGTCAGGACGTTGGCTGGTTTGATCGTTGCCGTCGGGAAGAAAATAAGAATAAGGAAGTGTAGCGAACGGAGAGGTTCCGAAGTTCCCAGCCGGATCAATGTTCTGGCTGAGATCCATCTGAACAGTTAGTGGATGTCCTGTGTGCCAGAGACCGATGCTGCTCATCTGCCAGCCACCTACCACTTTGCCGAGAACCCCAGAAGAGCCGAGGAACGGTTTTCCAGGCCCGAAGGGAAGTTCATAGACGGCATTGACCGCGACGTTGTGGCGCACGTCGAAAACGCTCGGCCCTTTGTCGCAGCGAAGACAATTCACGTTCTCGGGTCCGTTGGATTCTCCGCCTCCGACCGAGCCATCGTTGATGGAATGCGACCACGTATAACGCGACTGGAACGCCAGCCCGCTACTGAAGCGGCGCTCCAGAGACAGCCCGAGCGCATGGTAACTGCTCGATCCGACGTCATGCTTGAAGTCGACCGAGCCAAAAGGATCGGGATTGTTCGGATCAGGATAGTACTGGTCGAGGGGCCGGACACAATCGCCGTCAGTCGGATTAAACGTAACTGGAGTGGTGCAGAGATTTACTCCGCCACGCGAGAACAATCGCACGCCCCGGCTTCCAAGATACTGCGCCGAAGCCAGCAAGTTTTTAGGCAACTCGTGCTCCACGGTCAGTCCCCACTCCTCGGCGTACAAGTCGCGACGGCCTTGACGTTGCAGGGCGCGCGGATGCGACGCCTGCTTTTGAGCAGTCACACTTGAAAGGTCTGGAGCAGTTTGCTCAAATGCCGGGCTCAGCGGAACGGATTGATTCACCTTTGCGCGAAACGTGTCGCTCTCCAGCCCGGCGTTCAAATCGTCGTTTTGAGCGGCGCCGTGGTAGAGCCCGAAGCCGCTGCGGATGACGGTCTTTCCGTGAAGCGCGCTGGGAGCCCAGGCTAGAGCGACCCTTGGGTCAAAGTTTTTGTAGTTCGGATTGTACAAAGAAGGGTTTTTCGGGCAGGGAGGAGTATTGATCGGACCGGAAGCTGCCGGAACCGGCAGCGTGTTAAAAGAACCCGATCCGAGGCAGACGCCGTGAAACTGGTTCACGTCAAACACCGTAGTCCGGTTAGTCGCCTCATGAGCAACTCCGTAGTATTCCCAGCGTAGCCCTGCGGTGACGGTCAGAGTCGGAGTCGCTTTCCATTCATCCTGGAAATACGGCATATAGAACGTGCGCCGCAGGCGATGGCAGCACCACGGAGCAATGAAGTTGATACCGGAAAGCGTCGCCGTCGTCATATCGGTCTCGCTGGCAAAGCTGAGAGTGTTGTCCGCAGTCTGCCCTTGATTGAGCCGAACTCGGCGGATCTCCATGCCGGTCTTGAAGGCGTGACGCCCATGGGACCAGATGACATTGTCGACCAAGCCATAGGTGGTTCCGATCTCGATGTCCGCCGTATTGTCGTTGAGGAAAACGAAACTGCTCGTACTCACTGCGAAAGGAAGTGCGCTCGCTTGCGGATTGTGGAAGGGAGAGCGATTGACGTAGAACTTCGCCTCGTTGAAAAAATTCGTTGTGAACGTGTGCTCTAGTGCCAGCAGGTAGTTCGCCGGATGGTTGATGGTTTGCAGTTTGTCCCCGGGCAGGCTGCTGCCATTCGGCGCATCGACCAGGCTGATGTCACGCTGTGCGCGGCCGTAGAGGAGAGTTTTTTCATTGATCTTGTGGTCAATGCGTACCAGCCACGTGTCCTCATGAACCGTCGTAGGCGTCGCCGCGGTTACATTGTCCGCGTTGGGATCAAAGTTCTGAGCGCTCGGATCCTGGCCCAGCCACTGGAAAGCCGCATCGGGATATACGAAACGCGGTGAGCATCCATTGATTGTGCCGACCGAGGCCCGCCACGGATACCCCTGCATAATTTCGCACATATGTGGAGAGTTATTCAGCACCTGCTGTTGGAAGGAACTGCCTCCGGTTACGAAACCCGAAGGCACGGTCAGTACCTGGGTGGTTGACTGCAATTGCCGAAGCCCTTCGTAGCTGAGGAAGAAGAAGGTTTTGTTCTTTTGAATCGGCCCGCCGACAGTCATTCCATATTGCCCCATGCGGAAGGGAGGAACCGTCGGATTTCCGTTGAGGTCGTAATCGTTGAAGTTCCGCGCATCAAAAACCGAATTTCTGAAGTAGCCGAAGACGGTGCCGTGGAAATCATTCGTGCCTGATTTAGTGACTACGTCGACCTGGCCACCCGCCTGCGTGCCGTATTCTGCATCGTACAAGGCACTGTTGACCCGATACTCCTGGATCGCGTCCTGCGAAATTTGCAGACGGGTTTGCGATTTTTGCGCCTGCTCCTGTATGCCGCCAGCATCGACGCCGTCGAACGAGAAATTGTTATCGTCGCGAGCTCGTCCGGCGAAACGGATTGTGCGTTGATCGCCGCCGCCATCGTCCTGAGCAAAAGGAGCGAGCAGTGTGAAACTGGCCCAATCACGGCCATTGTTGGGAAGTTCGGAAATTTGCACCGTATCGATCACCGTCGCAGCTTCTGCCGAACTGCGGTCCGCTGGTCCGGTCGATGCGTGCACTTCAACGTGCTCGCTGATTGTTCCGACTCCCAATGCGACGTCTAGCGTGCGCGTTTGACCGACTCGGAGCCTGACATCGTCGACCACCTTGGTCTGGAAACTCGCGTTGGTAACCGTCACCGTGTAGCCGCCTACTGCCAGGCCAGGAATACGGTAGTACCCTTTGGAATTTGTCTGCTGCTCTTGCATCAGGCCGGTGTCGGCCGCGACCGCCTTCACGCTGGCACCAACGATGACGCTTCCGGACGAGTCAGTGACCGTACCTTCGAGAGTGGCTCGGTCAACCTGACTATATGCTGCCGGAGATCCGGCCAGCAGAAGCAGGGCGGAGACAACAGGAACGGAACTGAATCGAAGGAAAAAAGAAACCTTTGAATGTCGATGGCAAAGTTTCATGATTTCAACTCCTCGTGGCATCGGAGAATGCCCCATCTCGGAAGGTTCTGGTGGCGGCGTTATCGCCGCTCGGCAATCGCATGGAATGCTGTGGACCGGATGACCCGGAATCCTAGAACCAAGGTGTGACGCAGGGATGAATGTAAAGTTAATATTTTTTCAGGTTGCTGAGCAGCACCTTGGCCTCGGGCCTTAAACTGTGAGAGCGCGGTAGTTATTTCCGGCGACGAATCCAAATGAAGCTGCTGATCGTGGAAGACGAAGCGCGGATGGCCGACCTCCTGCGCAAGGGGTTGACCGAAGAAGGCCACACTGCGACTTGCGCTTCAGACGGCGCGGAAGGCCTGGCCTTGGCGAAGTCGTACGAATTCGACGTGATTATCCTGGACGTCATGCTGCCCAAGCTGAGCGGATATGAGCTCGCCAAGCGTCTGCGAGCGGAAAAAATTCGGACGCCCATTTTGATGCTGACGGCTCGCGACTCCGTACCCGATGTTGTCCGGGGCCTTGATCTCGGCGCCGACGACTATATGACGAAGCCGTTTTCCTTCGACGAACTGGTGGCGCGTTTGCGCGCGGTAAAGAGGCGCGCGCTGGTGGCGCAAGACACGAACATGCGGGTCGCCGACCTGGTGCTCGATCCAGCCAGCCGGGAGGTGGTGCGTGGCAAAGAAAGGATCGCACTCACCCGCACGGAATACAATCTGCTGGAGCGACTGATGTACCGTGCCGGAAAGGTGGTTTCCCGCCGCTCGCTTATCGAATCGGTGTGGGGCTTTGAACGCGACATCGAAGAAAATACTCTCGACGCTTTCATGCGACTGCTACGCAACAAAGTCGATCCGCCGGGCTGCCCTAAACTGATTCACACGGTGCGCGGCGTGGGCTACATGATTCGGCAGGATGGTCAGTCATGAGAATACTCTCCATTGGTGTGCGGCTCACTCTGTGGTACCTGGCATTTTTTGCCGTCGCCCAGGCTGCGTTCGGCGTGGGCATGTGGCTGATCCTGCGCGACAATCTTTACGACCTGGTTGACGACAGCCTGGAAGAACAGGTTGAAGACTTAAAGAACTTTTTGCAATCTCAGGCCAAGGATCCCTCCGTTCCCAAGTTGCGAGAGCAGGTCAATCAGACCTTCGCGATCGACCACTCCGGCACTTATTTTGAGCTCGACGCGGAGGATGGCGGTCTGATCTATCGGTCCGCGTCTTTGGAGGCGCATCCTTCGGTACTGGTGCCGCCAAGTCAAGTCAAAGATCAGATGTTGCGAAGCCGCAAGATCGAAGGCGAAGACTTTCGCTTTATTCAGCAGAAAGTCGAGGTCAACGGGCGGGTCTACACCGTGCAGATGGGCGTCCCCGCCGAAGATGCGATCGAGACTTTGCATTCCTTCCGTTCTTATCTGCTGATGTTTGCCCCTTTGCTGTTGATAGCGGCCGCGGGTGGAGGTTATTGGCTGAGCCGGAGAGCGCTGGCCCCAGTGGATGCTTTGGTGCGAACAGCTCGCGAGATCGGCGGCACAAATCTTAATATCCGGCTTCAGAAGCTGGATACGGGTGATGAACTGCAGCGTTTGTCCGACACATTGAATGAAATGCTCGACCGGATTGAATCGGCATTCCGGCGGATCACGGAATTTACCGCGGACGCCTCCCACGAATTGAGAACACCTGTCTCGCTCATCCGCACCGAGGCTGAAGTTGCCTTGCGCCGCTCGCGAGGAGAAGCTGATTACAAAGAGTCGCTGCGCCATATTCTTCTGGAAGCAGAGCGCACGACAGCCCTGATCGAACAACTGTTGTCGCTGGCGCGCGCAGACTCAGGTCGCGAGAAGATTCATCTGCAAGCCGTAGATTTGCGCCACACGTTGCGCGGTGTTCTCGAAGGCTGGCAACAGGTAGCCACAATTCGCAACCTGCAATTTTCTGCGAGCCTGGACGTTCCCGATTCTTTTGTCATGGGCGATGAGACCTTGCTGCACCGTCTGGTCGACATCCTGCTCGACAATGCGTTCAAGTACACCTCGGCGCCAGGCTCGGTGCACATGTCGCTCAAGTCAAAGGGTGAGACTGCCGTGATCACAGTGAGGGACTCAGGAGGTGGGATCCCCGAAGACGAACAGAGGAAGATTTTCGAACGCTTCTACCGCGTCGACAAAGCCCGAAGCCGCGCGCAGGGCGGCGCGGGCCTTGGCCTAGCCATTGCCCAATGGATCGTCACACAGCACGGTGGCTCGATCGGAGTGGAAAGCCGACCCGGCGATGGCGCCTCCTTTCGCGTAGAGCTGCCCATGATTGCCACGCCCGCGCCGGCCGCAAAAAATCCGCAGCCGGCGTGATCATATGCAAATTTCGGAATGGCTGCCGTACAATGGAAAAGCCTTCCTATCGCCGGGATGGCGGAACTGGCAGACGCAGCGGACTCAAAATCCGCCGACCTTCGGGTCTTGGGGGTTCGACTCCCCCTCCCGGCACCAGCCTAAAGGCTGTAGACTCAGCGAGTATCAGACACTAGTGGCTTCGTCGGAATTTTCTTCGCTGGGTTCACTATGCCCGAAACCATGCCCGTCGCGAAGTTCTAGGGGGCGGATATTACATGTCGCAGCGGAATTCGTGATTCGTCTTTATAGGGATGTCGTTTTCAGCGGTTACTTGACGTTTCTTGCGAAGCATCTCCTAGCTGTAGCCTCTCGGTCGAGAATGTCTTCGGGTCCTCTAGCAGGCTGCGGAAAAACGACGGCTCGACTTAAAATGCTGTCCAGGTTTCGCGATTTTTGTGACTAAGGGGAGAGTTTTGGTTCTGCCGCTACGGCTTGTAGATCCTTTTCCAGCCCAGCCGGCACAGCTTGGCGTTGGCTTACATCGCGTGCATCGCCAGATTCCGCATGCGGACTAGGTTATAGGCAGTCGCGGCAAAGGTGAAGACCCATCCCACCTTGAAGATTCCACGATGCCGAACCTTCCGCATCAGCGCGATCGTCTTCAGCCATCCGAAACATTCTTCAATACGCTTCCTTTTCCGCTGACTGATGGCATATCCAGGGTGCTGCGTGGTACGAGCATCAATCGCACTCCCGCCGGGCCGCTCCAGGTTTTGGGCCACGTGCGGCGTGACCTTTAAGTTTCTGCACTCGGCCACGAAATCCGCCGTGTCGTAGGCCTTGTCGCCTCCCACGGTTACTTGTTTCGTGCCCGGAATCTGTTCCAGCATCACCTGCGCGGCATCGCGTTCGGCGGTCCCGTTGGCCTCGAACACCTCGGTGTTCACGATCAGCCCGTGGCGGTTCTCTACCAGCAGATTCCCGTTGTAACTCAGCTTCGCTTCTTTGCCCTTGCCTTTGCGGGCCATCTTCGCATCCGGGTCCGTCTTCGATGCGTGCGTCTGGTTCGACCGCTTCTCCCCGTGGAAGTCCACCGTCGCATTGCCAGGATCGTCCGGCGGAACGGCGTTCTTAGCATCCTTGCGCTGACAACTCTTCACACTCGCCCACGCTTCCAGTAACGTTCCATCCACACTGAAGTGTTCATCCGAGAGCAGCCTCCGCTCGCGTGCCTGCTGGAGTACGGCTTGGAAGAAGGCTTCGGCAATGTTGCCATCGAGCAGACGCTCCCGATTCTTGGTGAACACGGTCACATCCCAGATGGCGTCGTCCATGTTCAAGCCCACGAACCAGCGGAACAGCAGGTTATAGTCGAGCTGTTCCATCAACAGCCGTTCGCTGCGCACCGAGTACAGCGCTTGCGGCAGGAGCGCTCGCAACAACTTCTCCGGCGCGATCGACGGCCGCCCGGTTTTGGCGTACAGCTTGCGGAATCGTGGTTGCAGTTCTCTTAATGCCTCATCGGTCATGACACGAAGAGACGCAAGGGGTGGTCTTGGGGCACTCGCTGCCTGGCCTTACGTAGCTAAACACATCCAACTGCTGCTCGTCTTTTCCACGCATGCTTTCTTCTTATCAGGTTGGGCTGTGGAAACAAGAGAGTTTTCTGGTACTCAAGCCCCCTGAGCAGGGGTTGTTTACGGTCTGCCCACGCGGAGGTTGTTCAACTCGCTCCGAACGTGCGGAAGAGGAACGTGCTGCGGGTATCTCCTAAAAGAGGTTTGCCATTGAATGACGCCGCCCCGCTCGCATAGCCGCCCACGACATACTTCCATCCGAAGACGGTGCCGCCGCTCAGCTGGATGCTGTAAACCTGCCCGGGCGAAACCGGCAAACCGACGTTGGGAAAAACGAACAGAACGTGGCGGCAGTCGTCGACCGGCACGGCTTTTGATACTACCGCCAGCGGTTTCCCGGCTGCACTCAGCAGCGTCATCGTGACCTCGGCACTGGCTGGTCCGGGGTTGATCACTAGGAGTTCCACTTCGACGCCAGTGAGCCTGGGCAACGACGGCGTGAAGGTCTGCCGCACGTTGTTGAGCAGGTTCGTCGCTGCCCTGTCCCACGGCGCGGTGTTTGCCTGGTCCAGCGTTCTGGATGCGTACGGCGTGGACGGGCCGCCGCCAGCCGGTCCCACACGAATCGTTACCGTAAAAGTAAGTCCTTCGGGCAAGTCTGGATTTGAACAGTCGGTAATCGGTATTTTGACCTCCGCCTCTCCTTCGGCTGCCGCATGGAAAATGTAGACATGGGTTGCGAGACCCGGGTTCGCCGGCCAGGGCAGCGCAACGCTCTCGAGCCGGATCGAAGAGGAAGAGACCTGCGGGTCGCACGGAGCCATCGCTCCGAGGCTTATCTCTATCTGTTGACCAACGTTGGCGGCCAAGTGTTGTCCATTGTTCCTCAAATTGAGGAACAGTACCTGTTGCTCAACACTCATCGAGGAGATGCCGGCCTTCTGAGCGTCGGCATTGCCCCAAGAGATCCACAGGAAGGCCAGCGCTACCAAGGAGAATGCTGATCGTGAGTTCGACATTAGCCTACCCTCGGCATGAAGCTACATACACATAGAACTAGCGTGGCTCAATTTCTTGTGTGCATAATTGTTGAGAGTCATTCTTGCACCACGTCAGCCGAGTTTTTCCGCAGCCCGCTAGAGGATTCACTAGGTAGCTTTAAGGTCGAGCATGGAGGTGCGGAAAGGGCTTCGCGGCCCGGTCAGGACTTGCGTGCAGGAAACCATTTTCCCTAACCGGGAAAGTGTCTTGACTACCACGACAGAATACAGTCTCGATGGAAAGCTTCTTGCGGTTCGCTTTGGTAACCCGGACGGCTCGGGGTGGGTTACCACGCACACCTACAATGCTGAGGGCCGCCTGGCAAAGACCACTTCAGGCAAGTCGGGCGAGTCCGGTGTTGAGACACTCTACGCTTATGACGACGCAGGAAGGAGCCTGAGCATCAAGAATAGTCAGAATGGCGACCGAACCGACTTCCACTACGATGAACAGGGCGCCAAAAGGGCGATCCAAAGGTTCGATCCGAAAACCCTGCAGCGAGCACAAAACTCCGCGTACGGGGGCTCCGCCTGGAACGCCGCTTTCGCAGGCTTCGGTGTCCCTGTTGGAGGCAGCGTTACTACAATTTACGACGAGAACGACCGGCCGGTAGAAGCGCAGATCCGCGACGCCGAAGATCACCTTGTGAGTCGCGTCCTTCGCACGTACAACACGGCTGGACTAATCAGTGAGGAAAGGCCGATGTTGGACGATCCCACTTCAATGTTCCTCGACAGGCTCCCTGCTGAGGAATGGGCTCAACTAAACCCTGCGCAAGTGCAAGCGATCAAGAGGGGGCTGAGTACGCTCTTGGGTGGGAAAGCTCAACGCGGAACGCTCCACACATATGATGCTCAGAACCGTGTCACGAATGTGCGCGAAAGTACCTTTGTCTTCCAAAAAACTACGACAATCATCTACAACGATCAGGGCGACAGAGCCGAGGAGCACACAAGTTTCACTGCAAACTCTGCTGTACCGATAGGCGTTCCGTTTTCCGTCAATGAAGATGGCACCCTCACTCCCAGCAACCCCGCCGCCGGAGTACCTACGGTACCCGATCTGCCCAGGGAGTCCGAAGTCCGCTACGCTTATCAATACGACGACTACGGCAACTGGACGCAACAAGCGGGGAAAGACAGCTTCAACTCCGACAGTCCCTCCACCGTACGCCGCCGAAAGCTCACATACTGCTGATTGCATCTGGTTGATCCCGGCGGTTCTGCCCAGACGTGTTTCGACATTTTCGGGAGTAGTTCAGTTTTGGAAACATTAAAGGCAGCACATTCAAACTGAACCACTACCGTATTTTCGGGATCTTTGATGTATTGTCGTCACGGCAGACTAAGCAGCGAGGTGGGTCTTTACATCCTGCGCGCGGCCTTTCCACTCACCACCGCGACCGAGCCAGTATCGAACCGCG
>CALFMO010000019.1 GCA_937879855.1 uncultured Acidobacteriaceae bacterium
CGTGGACGGGTTCGTAATGCGCAGGTCATCGGTTCAAATCCGATCGCCGGCTCCAGTAAAATAAGGGTTTTCGAAAGCCGCCAGTCGTCCAAAACCCTTCCCTTGGGGCACCGTTCAGACAGTCCGCCCTCGGCCACCTCCGCCGTTAGTTCGTCGAGTTTCTGGCTCTGCGGTACGCCGAACGAGGGTTCGGCGGATGGTTGAGTCGCCCGCCCGCGCGCCGCTGCAATAGCCGCACGGCGACAATGGACAGTGTGGGCCCGGGCCCATTCCGGAAGAAGGAGCGGGGCAAAAAGTAGGAAATCCCAGAGGTCCGACTGGGCACAAGCATTTGGACCGATGGTTCTTCGAAGGCTCGCGGGTCAATCGCCGCCTTCTCGACGTTGTTATCGGGTCGAATGGGCCCGCCCTCCGATCGGCGCGCGCTCGATGAGAGAAATCTGAGCAGGTGGGCACGTTCGCACTAAGCGCCGCGTCACGACCAGGGGCGCTCATCTGCTCGGGTGCGCAAGGACGGAGCGGGGCGGACCTCCCTCTGCCAACGGCAGAGGCCGTATGGTTTCGGACGGTTACACTACTCCCGGACGATCAGGGCGACCCAAACGTTGTAGCGGCTAGAAATTCCCAAGATCTAAAGGGGATCAAAACAAACGATGTGGGACTCAATCTTCAAGTGGACGGCATTCGTCGCGAACGTGGTAACTATCATCGCGCTCTTCGTAGCAGTTTTCTTAGCGATCATCCCCTTATGGATGGATAGGAAGCGGCGAGCCCGCGAGCGGCTAGAGCAACGAAAAAATCTACTTTGGGCTCTCCATGCAGACATGGAGGGTCTCCAGGCCGCAGTGGAAGTGGAGCACAAGGGACATCAAAGGATCTTCACTCAGATCCAGGGCGACCTCCGCAATTCCTACGCGTGGGCGTCGTTTTCTAGTGCAGTCGCTGAAACCGCACTTCGCGAAACGTTCTTGCTATCGTTGACCGGAGACGAGATGCGTGATTTAGCGTCGCTACGCAACAAGATTGACCAATTGAATGCGTTCGTGAGAACAAAGCGGGGCTTTCTCACTAGCCTGGCCATTAGTCCAAGTGAAACGACCGGTCAAAATGCCAGCGTGATAGATGCCATGGTGATGGAACGATTAGAAGCGTTGCGGAAGCAGGCCGAAGACATTCTCCATTGGACGACTAAGAAGCTCGCCCAACTTATTTGGAACTGACAGTTACGGTCAAGGTGCACTACAAATCTGTCGGACAATAAAGTGGTGATGTGTATCGCCACTGGGATGGGCGTTGCCGTTGGACTCGTCCCGTACTGGCCGCAGACGCCCGGCCTCGCGACATGGGAAGGCAGCTTTGGCCCCGTGCTATGGGGTTCACAGCGTCCTTGACAGCAAAGCTTAGTGGAACTCATCATCTGATCATATGGCAAGCCCGACCTTCGAGTTTGGGCCGCAGATTCCGGAAGAATACGGGGACTGGGCATACTGGATTGAGCGCGCGCGATTGACCGAGGGATTGTCACCGAGTGGTCGGGACACCGTCGTCGCGGGCTTGGACCATCTCCGCCGACTGCTCGGCAACGACTGGCTCAAGGCAGCGCTCGCCGGCGGGCATCCATTATTCTTGACGCTGCTTAATGCCGCTCCCATGGCTCAAATGGCGCTGGCGGGGCTCGGGCACGACTTGGTGCGCCTGGCAGGAATGACGAGCGTGAATCATCTCGTGGCGCGCCTCAAAGATGCCAGCGAGTTCGATGGGGCGATCGCGGAGGTTAGTCTGGCGAGCAAAGCCTGTAATGCGGGGTTTACGATCGAACTGCCGAGCGTGAAATCTGAACGAGTCGCCGATATCCGAATTGTTGAACCGGAGGTGTTCATCGAGGTCACCGCGCTCGACACCTCGCAGTTGCAACAGGAAACGGTGCGCACCGCGCGCGCAATTTTTGCGGCCGCCATGGACTCGGACGTTATCTCGGGGGGCCGCGTCTTTCACCCATTGCCGGACACGCTCCTTACGAACTATCAGCGTCAGATTCGGGCCACCATCGACACGGTCAAAGCCACGGGACAGCCAGCAAGGCTGCACGAAGACCAGATCATCGACTTGCGCTTCGCGCTGCGAAGTGACGAGGCCGCGATCGCCTCCATGCGGGCAGACGGGTACGGCGGGCTGGCTGGCCCCTCATTGCAGGCCACGGAGTTGTATCGGGTTAGGCGGGCGCTCGAAGGCAAATTGCGGAGCTTCCCGGACGTGCCGCTCGGGGCGGGCGTAGTTGTGCTGTGGGACAGTTGGTTGCCGGTTGAGGCTCCGTTGAAACTCGTAGCTCACTACTTCGGCGATCTCCTCGCGAGATATCCTAAGGTGGCCGTTGCCGCGCTATTCTACCCGTCCATGACAGTGGGACGGATTGGCAAGGGGACTGCCATGGTGGATCGGCGAGACTACGGGATTGTCATTCGTGATATCGGGGTTCCGGGCGAAGAGGCTCTGATCGTGCAGCGAGCGACGAGTCCGCTGTCCGAGGACGGGCTAATCCGCCTCTTCAGTGCTGCAGCGCGGACGTGACCAGAGGGTCCAAAACGCATGACGAATGAGACCTTCACCGTCGCAGAAGTCGCCGAAAGGACTCGGCGTCACACCGGAAAATTTCACAGTCAGCTGCGGCCCCCAGACGGACATGGCCGGAAGACCCCAGACTACGACGACCACCGAGCGATTGCATCGACTTGAACTGGATCCCGCAGCGGTGCGTGGACGGCTGAGTGCAGTACGACGACAACCAGAAATTCGTCGAACTCCTCGAGTTGGGACGTAACCCCTCCGGCTTGATACGTAACGCCGACGCGTGACAGCGCGGCACGATGAAAGGCCGCTGACGGCGCGATCAACCCGTCGGCACCGAGGCCCAGCGAGAGTGCGGCGATCCCATTCGGGACGGAAAAATCTTGCCACAGCGTGACGGCTTCCGCCTCCAACGCTTGCCCCCATGGGACGAGTGCGCGCCGCACATCGATCGCGGTGAGATCCAGCGTCTTCTCGATCCGGACGCGTTCGTGGTGGAGCAAGGCGCTGACGGGTTGGTGTTCCTGACGCGAAACGAACTCGAGCAGCGCGCCGTCAAACGTCGTGGCGAAATAGATCGCGCCGAAGAGACCGGTGACATGGTAGCGGCCGGGACGTTTCGTGCGCGACCCGGTGTCGTCGAAAGGAAGCGGATGCGCAAGGGGCCGCGCCCGCCACAGATCGTACTCGGTGGGGATTAGTGCGGAGCGAAGAGCAGTAAGGTCCGGACCCTCAAGCGTGGTCCTCGGACTCACGCGTAGGCCGGCTCATCAGGCATTTCAAGATAGTTCAGGACTTGGAGCGGTCCGCGCGTCAGGACGATCTGCATCGGGGACGATCCGCCGAAGGCAGCATTCGGCTCGGCAAGCCACGCCTGCGCCGCATCGGTCGATCCCTTGACCTGGAGGAGTAGATCCATTAGCTCACCGAGCCGCCCGAGTTCCCGTAGATTGACACCTCGAGGTTCGCCACGGCCCGTCGCCCATCGGTCGACGGCCTGCTCGGGGACACCCAACGTCTGCGCGAGTTGCGCGCGCGAGATCTGGAAAAACGTCAGGATCTCGTCGAGCCGATCCGTGGGGCTCTTCACTGCCATATATCTTGCCCCCTTATGGCTAGACGCACCCTTCAATTAGGAATGGTACACGTTCTAGTAGGGATTGCCAAGAGTTGCTAAGTGGACCACGTTGATGATGGGTGAGATGGCGATTCCCTTCGGAAAATAGTCTAAAGCTGGTCGGTACCCGGCCTAGACTGGCGTAATTCTTTCCTGCGCGCCGATTCGCCTGGCCGGCCATTCGCGGTTTCGGCCCGGAGAGTCGCACGGCGGCCGCGGAGTCGAACCCGCGCAGAGCCGATGCGCACGTCTGCGGCTCACCTCCGATCGCCGGCTCCATGTTTTTCCGCGGTTTTCGAAGGCCCGGTGTTCGCCACCACCCTCCGTTGGGGCACCCGTGGGGCACGGGGTCGGTGCGCCGCCGCGGCGAGCTTCCGGAGCGTCGTGTCCTTGTCGAGCTTCCGGCCCTGCTGGATCAGGTGGGCGTAGGTCGACAGGGCTTGAATCTCGCCGACCGTCAAAGAGGCCGTCGTGGTCCGGGAATCGTGCGGGGTCCAATCTGCTCCTGGAAGGAGGGATTTGGGCGAATTGTTAACAATCTACAATCGTCGTGTTTCGGCTTGGCCGGGAGTTGAGCCCAATACCGCATCCTGAGCGCACAAGGAATCGAATGCGCGCCAGCACTTTGGCCACGCCTCCTCATGATGCAGACGGCGCCGAGTCGACGCTCACGCCCGTTGCCGCAGCCAGTCTCGGCCGACTCGCCGCTGCGCGTCTGCTGCAGGCTCTTGAGACCGGAGCCATTCCGGTCGGCAGCCGACTCGTGGAGGCGCGTCTCGCCGCAATGCTGGCCGTAAGCCGGGGGCCAGTTCGTGATGCGCTGCAGTACCTCGAGCAACAAGGCTTGGTTCACCGCCTCCCGCATCGGGGTAGCTTCGCCGTTGCGTTCGCCCCCGACGAGCTCGCCGAGGTGGTCATCCTGCGAGCAGATCTCGAGGCGCTCGCTGCTCGGCTCGGCATAGTTCGCCGTTCGATCCGCCCACGCGACTTAGCGGTCCTTCTTGAGCACACAGATGCGATGGCGCGCGCCGTTCGCGCGAGGCAGTTCGAAATGTTTTTGGATCACGAGATGGCGTTTCATCGGCTGTTGGCCGAGCGCTCCGGACACCTGCGCCTGCTTGCGCTTCTCGATGGGCTTCGGGCGCACACGCGCATTGCCATTTCTCTTGCGAATCGAAATGTACGGACGCGTTCCGGTGTCCCGACCGCCGTACATCATCTCGTCCAGACTCACCGCGATGTGGTCGTGGCACTGAGAAGTAAGGATCTGCGCCGGATCGATGCAACGATCAAGCGACATGTATTGGAGACCCTCGACTTCCTCGGATTGAGCACGCCCACCCTCGCCGCAGATCGTGGAGCGCTAGGCGATGTGCTCCCGCGCGACAACACGCGTCCAACGGCGGCTCGGCGGCGCCGGCGACAGTAACGACTGGTTCGTTGTGCCCGTGGGTTACGTATTTACGGCAAGCAGCGGAGAAGATGCATGTCAACGGGGTTAGGCGAGCGGGTCATCAGTCGCGAACAGGCCAGGAAATATGCCTTCGATTGGAACGACGAGCCTCTTCTACACGTGAAGTGCGGGGAACGATTTGCGGTCGAAACGTACGATGCCGGTACAGGCTACTTCCGGACAGTAGAGGACAAGGACATTCCAGGTCGCCGGCCTGGCTTTGATCGAATGCCGCCGCTCGCAAATCCGATTGCGGGCCCAATATGGCTGGAAGGGGCGGAGCGGGGCGATACCTTGGTGATCACGATCGACGACATCGTCGTGGATGATTATTCGTGGATCGCGATCGGTCCGAAACGTGGCCCGCTTGGAGAATCGACTCGTTGGCCCGAGTTGTCCAGTGAATATGAAACCCGAATCTTTCGCCACACGGTTGGTCCCAGCGGCACCACCCGAGACGGCACCTTGCAGTTCGATGAGCGAATCACCTGGCCCATCGCGCCCTTCATTGGAACGCTTGGCGTGGCTCCCGATCGCGAGGTCGCGACTAGCCTGGACGGCCAGGGGCCATGGGGCGGCAATCTCGATATCCGTGACGTGGCTCCGGGCAATCGCATCTATCTTCCGATCTTCCACACCGGCGCACGATTCTATCTTGGCGATGTACATGCGAGTCAGGGAGATACGGAGTTCAGCAGTACGGCAGCCGAAACTCAGGCAACGGTGCGGTTGCACCTGGATGTTGTCAAGGCCAGGCGCATTCCCTGGATGCGAATCGAGAAACCTGCGTCTGTCGTCTCAGTGTACGCTTACCGTCCGCTGGAAGTCGCCGTGGAGACGGCGACGGTAAACCTCATGGACTGGTTGATCACCGAGCACCAATTCACGCCGGCCGATGCCTACTGTTTCGTCAGTACGTGTCCAGATTTCCGTATCAACGTCTACCAAATGTGCAAGCTCGGCAACTTGAACTACGTGGCCGGCGCAGAGATTCCCAAACGTTACCTGCTGTCAACCACCTGAACGACCGCAGTTTTACGGCCGTTAGGAAAAGGTGCAATTCGCGTTGGGGGTGAGGGGATCATGGAGTACCGTCGGCGTGATGCTCTATCCAGAAGAGAGGTGCTTGCTCTCGCAGCGGGTGGCACCGCAGCACTCTTGTCGAGGCCCATACTCGCACAGGCTGCGCCCAAGGTCGGCGGCAGCGCTGTGGTGGCGATGCAGTCGCATGTGACGTCGCTCGATTGGCAGATGACGAACGACGAAGCCAGTCGAAACGTGAACAGCCACATCTACGAACTACTCGTGACGCGCGATGAGAATATGAAGCCGCTTCCCGATCTCGCCGAGCGGTGGCGCGTCAGTCCGGACGGGAAGCTCTATACGTTCACCCTCCGTCAAGGTGTGCTGTTTCATAACGGCAAGGAGCTGACGTCGGCTGACGCAAAGGCTTCATTGGAGCGATATGGCCGGATCGCTCCGGACAAAGCGATACTCGGTTCGGTCGATTCCATCGCGGCCCCCGACAAGTACACGGTCCAGATTACTCTCAAGCGCGCCCTTCCAACGTTTATCGAACAGCTGAGCTCACCGCGGAACCCCGCCGCCATCATCCCGGCAGAAGATGCCGGTAAGGAGGCGGGCAAAAGTAGTTTCATCGGCACGGGCCCGTACCAGCTCGACAAATCTGTCCCGGACGCGTACGTCTCGCTGCGCCGCTTCGATCGTTATCAGGCGAACCAGAACTACACCAAACGTGACGGTTTCGGTGGCAGGAAGACCGCGTATTTGCAGGCTGTCACGTTTCGAGTCGTGCCCGAGTCCGGCGGGCGGGTGGCTGGGCTCCAGACGGGCGAGTACGATCTCGTCGATAATATTCCGGTCCCTGTTGCCAACAGGCTCGCATCGGATCCCAAGTTGAAAGTCTACCGCGTGTTGCCCTGGGGGATGTTGGTGGAGTACGTCAACTGCGCGTTTCCGCCGACCAACAATCTCGACGTTCGCCGGGCCATGCAGGCGGCGCTCAACATCGATCAAATATCCAGAATTGCCACGGACGGCCTCTATCAACTTGACTCCGGTTATCAGTACGCGAAGTTTCCTTACTATGTAAAGGGACCTGGCAACGACTTGTACGATCAGCGCAATGCGGCGCACGCAAAAGAGCTACTGGCTAAGGCAGGCTATCGCGGCGAAACGCTGGCGCTTGTGACGAACTCTGATTTCGAACATCTCAACAAGGCCACGATCGTGATTGGCGACCAACTCCGCGCGATCGGAATGAAAGTGGATATCAAAGTGTACGATTGGCCCACCTCGTTGGCCAAGCTCAACGATTCCGCAGGGTGGAACCTTTGGAGCGATTCACTCGGCCTCGCACCGTCCGTCGGGGATGCGATAGGCGTGATGAGGCGCTTTACCGGCAAGGAGAACTTCCAGAAGTCCGAGGACGCCGTGCTGGATAGCCTCTTCGCGGATCTTACCACCGGTCCAACGCTTGTTGCCCGGCGGGAGGCTTTTCGGAAGATGCAGGCGCGCGTGTACGATCAAGTCTATGCCATTCGCCTCGGTGACGAGGGATACGTCCAGGCTTCGCGGAGCTGGGTGAACGGGTTCGTCCCGTACCGGGTGCCGCGAATGTGGGACGCATGGGTTTCGAAATAGAGGCGCGAGAGATCTACGCAGGCTCGTTCGAGCAGTTGAACCACAAGCGGTGTAGTGGGAGGGGAAGACGTGGCCGATCGCCCCAATATTGTTCTGATCATGTCGGATCAGCAGCGTTACGACTCACTCGCGTGCAACGGCAATAAATTTGTCGTCACGCCGGAGCTCGACCGACTCGCCGAGCAGGGTGCACGCTTTACGAAATGTTTTACGCCATTTCCGGTCTGCACCCCCGCTCGGGCGTCGATGTGGACGGGAGTCTACCCACATGCCCACGGCGTGATCGAGAATGTCTACGGCATTGATAACGCGATGGCGTCTGTCGCACGGGTGTCGACGACGTTGTTCGATATCCTGAAAGAGCGAGGTTACTCGACCGCATATTTCGGCAAATGGCATTTGGGCGAGAAAAACCCGGGGGCCTTTGATGTTTGGGAAGCGTTCAACTCGTTGGGCGGTCACTGGGTCGACGGTGTGACGTACGGCCGATATAAGCCCGACGTTCAGACAGACCAATGCATCGATTTTCTGCGGTCAGCAGCCAGGCGGCCGCAGCCATTTATTATGGTGCAGGGATACTATCCACCGCACGATCCCTTCACCGCCCCCCGTCGCTTCTATGAGCCTTATTTGGGGAAGGGCGTCCCGTTCCCGGGCTACTATGCGGCCGTGAGCAACATCGATTACAATGTCGGCCGCATTGTGAGGGCGGTGGATGAGCTGGGACTTGGCGAGAACACGCTGGTCATGTTCTTCTCCGACCATGGAGAGACGTTTTTGTATCGCCCCGACGGCGAGCATAAGTTTGTCTGCCACGACGAGGCGATTCGCGTGCCATTGATTGTGCGCTGGACCGGACACGTTCGACCCGGCACGGTGCACGACTCGATCGTGGGCCTTGAGGATCTGATGCCTACGCTGCTCGATTTCGCCGGCACAGAGGTACCGGCATACCTGCACGGGCAGAGCTTTCGTCCGTGGCTCGCAGGCGCGTCACCATCCTGGCGCGACAGTTACTATGTCGAAAACCTGACCCACAATAATCGGTATCCGCAGCGGTGCATCAGGACCGAAGACTGGAAGCTGATTCTCAGCGACGGCGGACCCCACTCGCTCTACAATCTGCGAGACGACCCGGAAGAGGAACTAGACGTATTCGATACACCGCGGGATGATTCGATGAAGCAATTCGCTCATCTGCCGAGTTACAGGGCTGAGATTCGTCGGCTGGCCGCTCAGTTGCGCGCCTACGCGGTTCGGATTCAGGATCCCTTGGGGATACGCCTTGCCGACGAGGTCATGTCGTAGCGACGGTACAGGATCGCGCGGCCGGTTGGTGGGTATTGCGGTCAGAACGCGGTTGTGTGCTTGGGGGGGTCGCCGGTTGGCGCGGTATGTTGCTAGGCGGCTAATCAGCGCGGTGCCCGTTATCTTCGCGGTAACGTTCATCGTGTTTCTCGTCATGCATCTCGTACCGGGAGATCCGGCACTCGCGCTTGGCGGCACCGAAGCGAGTCCGGCCGAGATCGCGCAGATGCGCCACCAAATGGGGATCGATCAGCCGCTCGTTGTCCAGTTGCTGGCCTGGTATGAGCACCTGCTGAGAGGGGATCTTGGACAATCGTTACTGTTGGGGCAGAGCGTCATCCAGTCCATTCTGGCGCGCGTCCCCGTCACGTTTTCGCTGGCCGGTTGTTCGCTCGTGGTCACTGTCGCGGCCGGCATCCCATTCGGCATCGCCGCCGCAGTGAAGCGGAATTCATGGATCGACCAGCTGATTATGGGGACGGCATTGCTCGGGCTGTCAGTGCCAAATTTCTGGCTCGGATTGATGCTGATCTACCTCTTTGCCGTTGCATTGGGGTGGTTGCCATCTGGCGGGTACGTTCCCTTGTTCCAAGATCCGGCGCAGTGGTTGCGCAGCATCATTCTTCCCACGATCTCATTGTCCTTGATGCAGATCGGCTTCATCGCCCGCATGACGCGATCCAGTGTGCTTGAGGTCCTTGGCGAGGACTATCTGCGAACGGCGCGGGCAAAGGGGCTGTCCGAACGGATTACGGTATGGAAGCACGCGTTAAAGAACGCGATGATCCCGATCCTGACCGTGGTCGGCATGTTGTTCGGTCTATTGCTCGGGGGAGCTGTCGTGATCGAGACCGTGTACGCTCTGCCTGGCGCCGGCCGTCTCATCGTGACGGGGATCCTCCGCCGCGACTACCCGGTTATTCAGGGAGGCTTGATGGCCACGGCGGTCGTCTTTGTCGCCCTCAATCTCCTGGTCGACGTTCTGTACGCTTATCTGGATCCTCGTGTTCGATACGAGTGACGAACCGTTGGGCGACGCATTGCGGCTGCAGCATCAGACCACGAGCGGCGCTCGCAGTCGTCTGACCTTGCTGCACATCACCCGGTCCCGACTCATACGACGGTTTTCTCGCCACAGGCTGTTTCTTACGGGGCTGGTGCTATTTTGTAGCATGGTCCTGATCGCGCTGTTCGCCGGGCTCCTTGCACGCCATCCGATTGAAGAGAAGTATGCGTCTCTCGCCACGCCCAGCACTCAGTACTTCTTCGGCACCGATGACTTTGGTCGGGACGTGTTCAGCCGTGTCCTATTTGGCGCTAGGATTTCGCTCGGAATCGGTTTCAGCGTGGTGTTGACGTGTGGGATCGTCGGCACCGCGTTGGGCAGCGTCTCTGGCTACTTCAGGAAGCTTGACAATCTGATCATGCGAATTGTGGACGCCCTAATGGCGTTCCCCGCCGTCTTGCTCGCGCTTGGCATCGGCGCGATGCTCGGTCCGTCCGAGGTTAATGCCATTATCGCGTTGGCGATCGTTTACACGCCAGGGACGGCGCGGATCGTTCGTGCATCGGTGTTGGTCATTCGTGAAAAGCTCTACGTCGAGGGGGCCACGGCCTTTGGCGCCAGTCCCTGGCGAATTCTTGTTCGACACGTGCTCCCCAACAGTTTGGCGCCGTTGATCGTACAATTGACGTTCGTCTTCGCGTACGCGATCCTAGCAGAAGCGATCCTCAGCTTTCTCGGCGTCGGCCCGCCGCCTCCCATACCCACCTGGGGGAACACGATCGCCGAAGGCCGCAACTATATCACGGTGGCTCCGTGGATTGCCTTCTATCCTGGGATCTTTATTGCGGCTACGGTCCTGGGGCTTAACCTATTGGGAGACGGACTGCGTGATGTCCTCGACCCTCGGCTCGTTTCGTAGCGGCAAACCGTCCGGGCTCCCTCCTGCCAAGGGAATGGTCTGGATTCCCGGTGGCGAGTTCATGATGGGTTCTGAGGAATTCTATCCGGAAGAGCGACCCGTCCGCCGGCGTCGTGTTGATGGATTTTGGATGGACGAGCACCCCGTGACAAATGCGGAATTTCGACGGTTCGTGAAGTCCACAGGCTATGTCACGATGGCTGAACGCCCCCCAAGCCGCCAGGACTATCCGGAAGTCGCCGCGGCGTTTCTAGTGCCGGGCTCGCTCGTGTTTCGCGCAACGCGCGGGCCGGTCGACCTCACCGATTATCGGCAGTGGTGGGCGTGGGTTCCCGGTACGACATGGCAGTGCCCGGAGGGTCCCGGTAGTACGCTGCACGGTCGGGAGAGGCACCCGGTCGTGCACGTCGCGTATGCGGATGCCATCGCCTATGCGCGGTGGGCCGGGAAGGAGCTGCCAACGGAGGCCGAGTGGGAATTTGCCGCGCGCGGCGGTCTCGAGGGAGCGGTCTTCGCTTGGGGCAACGAATTTGCGCCACGCGGACGCATGATGGCAAATACTTGGCAAGGAGAGTTCCCGTGGCAGAACCTGAAGCTTGACGGTTACGACGGGACTTCTCCCATTGGGTCATTTCCTCCCAATGGATATGGCCTCCTCGATATGACCGGCAACGTCTGGGAGTGGACGCGTGATCTGTACACGGTCGCGGAGGCCGAGGCGCCGCACCACCCGTGTTGCGCGCCGAGCGCTGTCCAGATCAGAAAGAGTACATCGCTCGGAGATCACGGTACGCCAGGCAGTCACATACCCCGGCGGGTCACGAAGGGCGGGTCGTATCTCTGTGCGCCAAACTATTGCCTTCGATATCGCCCAGCGGCACGTCAAGCGGAGGCCGTCGATACCTCAACGAGCCACATCGGCTTTCGGTGCATCGTTCGCGTCTACGATAACGAGCCGGCCGCGCGTTAGCGCGTGAGCGATGCCAATCCCGAGACACAGTGGGATCTGAAAGTTACACCGTCTGCTACGCGGAGGCGAAAGCGACGTGAAGATCAACAGCGTTGAGGCCCTTCATCTTCGCTTGCCGACCGTGCATGAGGTTCACGATGGCACGCAGGACGTGCTGCTCGTGAAAGTCGGCACCGACGACGGCATTGAGGGCTATGGTGAAGTGGTCTCTTGCTCCGCCGTTGCGAAGGCAGTGATCGAGGCTCCACGGTCTGCCCCTCGGCGCCACGGCCTCGCTACCGCGCTGATCGGGGCGGATCCACTTGATCCCGCCGCTTGCTGGTCGATCATGTATGAGGCCACCCGCTGGTACGGGCGGCAGGGCGTGGTGCTCCACGCCATGAGCGGCGTTGACCAGGGGCTGTGGGACATCGTCGGCAAGGTCGCTGGCCGGCCGGTGTCGGCGGTGTGGGGCCAGCGGCGGCAGCGTGTGCGGGCTTACGCGAGCATGCTCTTTCCGGATTCTCCTCGCGACGCTGCCGCGATGACTACACGTTGTCTCGAGTCAGGCTTCACCGCAGTGAAGTTTGGATACGGTTCGTTTGGGAAAGAGCGCGAACATGACCACGCCTTGCTGGATGCGATTGTCGGTGCTTCCAACGGTTCGGCCGATATCATGATCGACGCGGGGCGGGTTTGGGCCACGGAGGAGGGCATAGAGAGGGCCCGGGAGCTCTTCGAGCGATATCCGATCACGTGGCTCGAGGAGCCTCTGCATGAAGAAAATCTCGACGGGTATCAGCGGATGGCGGCTGCGATCAGTGGGCGAATCGCCACCGGTGAGACCGAGACGACCCTTCGATGCTTTGAAGAGTTACTAACGCGAGGCGTGAAGGTACTCCAGCCGGACGTGGGCCGCGCCGGTGGTCTCGACGTATGCAGGACCGTGTCGCAGCGCGCTGCGCAGGCGGGCGCATGGTGCGTCCCCCACTGCTTTGGCACCGGCGTGAATCTTGCGGCCTCGTTACAGTGGATGGCGAGCGCGGAGGACGCTCCGTTCATCGAGTTTCCGTTGACGGCTTCGGATCTTCGCAACAAAGTCGTAATGAACCCCCCCAAGAGAATTGACGGTTGGGTGCTCGTTCCGGACGAGCCGGGTCTGGGCGTCGTCATCGACCCGGACATGATCGGTCGGTACCGGCAACCTTGAACTGCTCTGTGCCATAGCAACTCGACATTCGTAATGCGCAGGTCATCGGTTCAAATCCGATCGCCGGCTCCAGTAAAATAAGGGTTTCCGAAAGCCGCCAGTCGTCCACACCCGCTCCGTTGGGGCACCCTTGGGGCACCGTTCAGACAGTCTGCCTCGGCCAGCCTCCGGAGGGTCGTTTCCTTTCAAGTCGTTCTCAAAATAATCTTCAGTTCACACGTCGAACGAGTGTGCGATCAAACAGTACGTTGAGATCGTTGTTCCAGCCTTGTTGTCGACTTGGGCGAAGAGCGTATGGCGCGACGCCCCTCCCTTCGGGAACGTGATTTTTGGCGCAACACGTACCCTCCCAAAGAGTATACCATTTGTGATATACTACCTTTGTGGAAGTGTACTTGCATCCCGCTGCGCGAGCGGAGCTCGATGCTTTGCCGGTGGTGGAGCAACAGGCGATAGATCATGCAATTGAGAAACTCACGGCACTTGGTGCGCAGCTCCCGTTCCCACACACGAGCAACGTGCGGGGAGCGACCACGCTGTTCGAGTTGCGCCCACGAGCCGGGCGGAGCCGCTGGCGGGCGTTCTATCGACAGGTTGGTACAAAAATGGTAATTGCGGCGATCGGTCCGGAATCTGAGGTGGATGGTCGCGGCTTTGCGCGTACGGTCGCGACAGCTGAGAAGCGGCTGAAGGATCTCGGGGAGGTAGGGTAGCGTGGCCACAAAGGTGACGCTTGTCAGAGCGAAGGATGTTCTAGCGAAGCATCTTGAACGTCCGGAGTTTCGGGCACGCTGGGAGCAGTCTGCCCTCGCCCGGGCTGTGGCTATTGCGGTAGTGGATTACCGCGCCAAGCATCGGTTGACGCAGACGCGGCTCGCTCATCACCTTGGTGTTCGGCAGCCGCATGTCGCGCGACTCGAGACAGGAGAACACACCCCATCGATCGAGATGCTCCAGCGGCTTTCTCGGGTGCTGGGACTCCGTTTCATCGTCGATGTTTCCCCGGCCCGGAGAGGAGCACCAACGCGGTCCCTGAGTTTGCCGCCAGGCGTAAAAGTCATGGGGGACGTTGTCGCCGGCGGAAGCCGTGTCCGGGTTGCGGCCGGATAGATACAACGACTTTCTCGTAGTGTCTTCCCTTTCTTCGATTCGCTCCCGTATCCGTTCGTTTCCATCCGCGGTGAAGTGCTGCCTATCAAGCGGTGCTTAGTCACTGTTCGTTCGAAACGCTTCGTCGTCTTTCTGGCCAACGGCTCGGGCGGACAAACTGAGGTGGCCCGCATTTGACATCCCGTCAACGTTCGATTGAATCGCGAGCGTAAGGCTATCGTGCGCCAGAGATCCATTCCGAAAGTGTTGGAAACAGCAGCGGAACAGTTTGAGATTCTTGTCGCCGCGTGGGAGGCTATGCACGCATGACACGCCATCGGGTCATCACAACGGACGCGGAGATCGATGCCGCTATTGCGGAAGCACGCGCGCAAGAGAATAATCGATCCCGTGCGGTCAAGGCGTATTATGACGCGTCCGACGATAAAGTCGTCATCCGTCTCGCTTCCGGCGTTGATGTTGCCATTCCCCGCACGCACCTACAGGGTCTTGAAAATGCAACACGCACCCAAGCGGCTGAGCTCCAACTGGAAGGGGCAGGCTCCGGGCTCCACTGGGCGTCCTTGGATGTTGACCACTATATCCCTGGGCTTCTCGCTGGAGTGTTCGGAACGCGACGCTGGATGAGCGAGCTTGGCCGCAAGGGCGGCGCTGTCCGAAACGCGGCAAAGGCCGCGGCCGCGCGCGCGAATGGCCGTAAGGGCGGCCGTCCTCGTCGGAATGCTCGGGCCGTGGCGGCGAGCAGTCTCGCCGCACGCCGGAAGCGCAAGCGTGCCGCCCGCCGCGCGTAAACCGTTATCAAGTTGCATAGAAAACGAAACACTTTCCTGAGGTGCGCCGTTGCACCTTCCACGAATTGACCTGGTTCCCTCAAGAAGGATATGATGCCATCGAGGGTAGGAGGGTTATGGCCATGGGCAAGTTCATCAGGGCGCGGATTCGTGAGGGCCGGATCGAGCCGGCGGAGTCAGTGCAGCTCCCGCCCGACGGCACTGAGGTTCTCGTCAGCCTTGAAGAAGCAGACCGCGCGAACGAGTGGTTCCGAGAGCTGCACAGGCTTTTCACACCGATGCGCGCGGAACTCGCCGCGGAGTCGGAGGAGGCAGTTGACGAGCGGATCGCCCAGGCAGTGAAGGTGAGCCGGGCGAGGAAGCGTGGCAAAGCCTAAGGTTGTCTTCGACACAAATGTCTTCGTCCGGGCGTTGATCAACCCTAAAGGGGTCAACGCCCGACTCATTGCGTCTCTTGATCGGTACATTCTGGTTACCCAGGTCATCGGTTCAAATCCGATCGCCGGCTTCAGGCCACCTCGAGCCTGCTAAAGATGCTTGGGGGGGCGATGCTTACCGGGCCGAACGCTGCGAGGGGATCTTGGAGTTACAGCTTCCGGCAGCTTAAGCGTGAAGCCTTGCGCGTTCGGCAGAACCGCTCGGATCTCCAGTTCGGCACCAAGTGCCTTGATTGCTTTTCTTAACGTTAGCAGTTGCGATTTCGCGACGTTCTTCTCGAGGTCAGACACGGCAGCCTGTGAGACCCTAAGACGTCGTGCCAATTGTGCCTGCGAAAACCTAAGATGTTCCCGTAGTTCTGCGAGTGTTAGTTCGGATGGAGCCGCAGTACTTTTTCCTAACTTGATTAGCTCAAAGACTCGCTCCACGGTTTCTTCCACGCTCGAGAGAACCTCGTCAGGTCCCTGGCCATAGTAGATCTTCCGATGAGGGTCCGCGGAAGAAATCCCGAAGCCACGGTGTGGGCGCCACTCGATATTGACAGCCTTGTTGGCAAGCGCGACATCCAACATCCATGGACCGTTGGAATTGCGAGGCTCGTCTATCACAGCTGACAGTCCAGGGAGGCGTGCTTCGAGTTTCTGCTTGAGCGTTTGGATCTGGCTCATTGCCCGGTTACCCCCTTGCCATCTGCACCGTTCTTCGACAAGACGACTCCGCCCGCGAGAGTCCTTATCTCAATTGATCCATTCTCGCCGATCAGAGTGTTGTGTTGCAGGCTTCGGAATCTCCGCACTTTCGGATACCGACTGACCTTGCGTTCGCTATCCGGTTGCGGCGGATATAGCCGGCCGTCCGTTTGCCATTTCGACGGGTCGTACGGCACGCCGGACATCTCGCCCTCCACTTGGTTGAGCGTCCTGTTGATCTGGGTCCAAGCTTCCTCAAAACTGGTCGCCGCCGGGAGCTCCCGAAGCCGTCGGTAGAACTCCTCCAAACGCTTGGCTTTGGAAGCAGCCATGACGGATAAATAATAAACCGCAGTTTATAAATTGTCAAACACAGGATTTGCCCCATGGTTAGGGGCACCAGCGTATCAGGTGTCTTCGCCACTCCTTTTAGTTCTCAGACCTCTAGATTGCTATCGGAGGAGGGAGCGCAAGCGGTCGCCCTAGGTGGCAATGCGTTCGTAATGCGCAGGTCATCGGTTCAAATCCGATCGCCGGCTCCATATTTTCAAGGGT
>CALFMO010000020.1 GCA_937879855.1 uncultured Acidobacteriaceae bacterium
AGGATGCGCTCCGTCGTAGTGGTCTTACCGGCATCGATGTGGGCCATGATGCCGATATTCCTGCAACGTTCTAATGGAACTGTTCTGGGCACGACTCTAACTCTTTCTGGGCTCCGAAATCAGCTGTCAGCTCTCAGCTGTCAGCCATCAGCTAAACGAAAACTCTTGTCATCCTGAGCGGCATCTTTTGCCGCGAAGGACCTATGCAACTCTCACCATCTATAATGCGCGAACGCCTTATTGGCTTCCGCCATCCGGTGCACATCTTCTTTCTTCTTGATCGCTGCGCCTTTGCCACTGGCAGCATCCAGCAATTCATTGGTCAACTTCTCGACCATTCCCTTTTCCCCGCGGCCGCGCGCATAACTGATCAGCCAACGGATCGCCAGCGACGTTCGGCGATCGGCATTCACCTCGACCGGCACCTGGTAGTTCGCGCCACCCACGCGGCGGGTCTTGACCTCGAGCAGCGGCTTCGCGTTCTCGACGGCCTTCTTGAAGAGTTTCAACGCTTCGTCGCCGCCCTTTTCCTGCACCTTCGCCAAAGCCTCATAGAAGATGCCCTCGGCGGTCGAGCGCTTGCCCTGCCACATCATCGAATTGATAAACTTCGTCACCAGATCCGACTGATAAACCGCATCCGCCGGAACGGTCCGCTTGGCGATATGTCCTTTACGAGGCATTCAGCTTCTGGCTCCTAGCTTGAGCTCACTGGCCACTGATCACGACCACTGGCCACTGTCTTTATCCCTTTTTCGGCCGCTTGGCTCCGTACTTCGAGCGTCCCTGCATGCGACCGGCAACGCCGACCGCGTCCAGCGTCCCGCGAATCACGTGATAGCGCACGCCCGGCAGATCCTTCACACGGCCGCCGCGGATGAGCACAATCGAGTGCTCCTGCAAGTTGTGGCCGACGCCGGGAATATACGTTGTCACTTCAATTCCGTTGGTCAGACGCACGCGCGCAACCTTGCGCAAAGCCGAGTTGGGTTTCTTTGGCGTTTGCGTATACACGCGGGTGCAAACTCCGCGCTTCTGCGGACATCCCTGCAACGCCGGGCTCGCCGTCTTGTAACGGGGCCGCTTACGGCCCTGGGCCACCAACTGGTTAAAAGTAGGCACTCTTTGGCACTCCTTAGCGGCGCAGCAACCTGCCGTTCGCGCAGGCTGCGCACAGCTCCAATTCCGTCTGTTCTAGACGCGCATCCGTGGGCATGGCCGGCTTCACGCCAACCATTACTTCTCGCCGCGCAGCTCCGTTAACGCAAGCTAGCGCCAGAGAGATTCTGGATTCCTGGTCAGACTTTCGCTGCCGACGGTGGCGCCCGGCCAAAACCGCGGGGGCACTCCGTTTCGTCAGCCTTGCCCTGCATATCCTTCCACAATAGGGCAGAAGGCGCCGCAGGAACGTTTCAGCGAGGAAAGTTTCCGAACCCGAACTTCATCCGGAAACGTCTTTCTCAATAGCTTCTCTGCAAATCCTCTACAGACACAACTAGAACTCGCAGCACACAGCAAGCCTGGATGTACTCGCGGAACCAAACTAATATAACAAGTGCGCGCGAACATCGTCAACCCGTCATTTCGCATCCCAATCATCGGACGATTGGAATCTTTCGGCTTTCTGCTCGATACGTTGTTGGTGCACTATTCTGCGTAATTCGAATTGCACTACCTTCGAGATCGCGCGGCGCTTGCTGATTCCACTTCCAGCCTCTACACTACAAGTTTTCCAATTCATTCGATAGTTCGCCCGGCGTGTTTCGGGAAACGCGGAGCCGGAGCAATGTTTGACGAGGGGTGCATGGGTAGGTTGCGTTCGAGACTGTTGCCGTGGGCGGTGGCAATCCTTTCTCTATGGTGCATCAGCGGCTGTGGCGGGGGCGCCAAAGCGGGCCCTCCGCTTTTTCCTGGGCAAATTACTCTTTCGCCCAGCAACAATATCTCCGTACTTCTCGGTTCCACCTTTAATTTCACGGCCTCGGCCCATACCGTCTCGAATACAAACCTCGCTGTCCCGATTACTTTTACATCCACCGATACATCGGTTCTGAACGTCGCACCCAACGGCGTCGCTTGTGCCGGACACTGGGACATCGCTTTTACCACCTGCACCCCGGGAGGTACCGGAGTAGTCAAGGTGACCGCCTCTGCCCTCGGCCAGTCCAGCATTCCCACCTACGTGTTCGTTCACCCGCCGATCGACAACATCACCGTCACCGGGGTCCTGCTGAATAACGTCCCCGTCCAGGAGCCTTGCCTTTCCCAAAGTCAGACGATGACAGTCGAGGCCCACGCCTTTAGCCAGGGGTCCGACATCACGTCGTCCGTAGGTCCTTTTACCTGGTCGGCTGACAACCTCTCTGTGGTAACCGTGACCCCCCTGATTAACATTGCCTTCAACTTTCCTACGAACCAGGCCACGGCGAAGGCACTCACTCCGGGGTTGGCACACGTTATCGCCACTGCCAGCGGAGTTTCCAGCACGTCGTTCCAGCAGCCGGTATATAAAAATTCACAAGGAACTTCCCCGACCCTCGATTTTTTTGAGACTTGCCCCATTCAGAGCATCACCCTCGAGGTGGGCGCAGCGGGATCTCAGCAAACTAGCCAAACCACATTCGTCGCTTCCAAAGGAACGACCACGCTGAACGCGACCGCGGTCTTGACCGACGTGATGGGCAACACTTCCTTGCCCAACACCTTTAGCGGAGTCGTGCTCAGCAAAATTCCTTTGACTTGGAGCGCCTCCCAACCGACGGTATTGGGTGCCCCCTCCAACTGCACTGAATCGTGTACGCTGTCGGCCCCCCTGGCGGGATCAGGTTCCGTCACGGCCTCGTGCACGCCGCCAACCTGCAACGTCGGCTTCCCTTTCGTCCCCGCATCGCTGTCCACGCCCGCCGACATAGCCACCTGCACGCAGTTCTTTAAAGCTCAATCTGCTGCGCCACCTGGCTTCAATTGCGAGCAACTCATACCCGTTCCCGTTTACGCTACGCCTCTCCAGCCTGCCACTGTTGTGGGAATCCAGCCTGCCACCGTCGTCGGAAATGGTGCAATCTCGGGCCTGATCACGGGTTCCCCCACCCCTGCCTCCCTGCTTGCAACCAGCACAGGATGCGCTCAGCTTCCTCCGTCAACCTGCACCACCTCGATGTACAGTCTCTCGACTGGCCGACAGTCAACGGGGCCGGAAAATGCCATCAACACTTCGCCAAACTCGCTGCTCTTTGATCCCGCAGGCGACCGGGCCTTCATGGGAAGCAACTTCGGGGCGCTGCTGATCAATCCTGCCAACTTCGGCTCTGGACCTTTCGCCACAATCGGCACGGTCACGGGAAAAGTGCTGGCCAGTTCCAACAACGGAAGTTTGGCGGTTTACTCCGACACACTGCACACTCCAAATCAGGTTTATATCGTCAACGCCGCCAGTACCACTTCTCAGTCGGCCACCCCTTTGAGTATCCCTCAAGCGGTAGCCGCGGCGTTTTCGCCCGATGGCCTGAAGGCTTTTATCTTCGGAAACGGCGGCAGCTCGCTTTACATCTATTCCCCGCTGCAAGCTTTGCAGGGACCGATTCCGTTATCCGGGCCGACTAATGACAACACGGTAGGCTTTTCACCCAATGGCGCATTCGCCTTTGTGGCAGAATCCGCCGCCAATGGCGGTTCGGCCAATTTCACCGCGTTCAACACCTGTAACGATCAAGTTGTCACGCCTTCCCTGCCCTTGCCTGCCGATCCTTTATTCATGCGGATACTGCCGGGATTGCACCTCGAAGGAACGGACTCTTTCGGCCACAGCATCCCTGACGGAACCCACGTGTTCGTCCTGGATGCGACCGGCTTCGACATCATTACAGCCACCATTACCCCGCCCGCAACCGGAACCCTATGTCCTCAGACCCTGACCTTTATCAGCAATGACCCCACCCGCTTGGCGCAACGCGTCGAACTCAGCCAGGGAACTCTTCAGCCAATCAATTTCTTCCCCTCCGCCGATGGCACCCAGCTTTACGTGGTAGCCGCCGGACACGCCAGCATTCTCGTCTACGACTTCAGCGTCGGGTCAGTCACCAGCGGCATCGAACTCCAGGGCAACGCGACTCCCGTCAGTGCCGACATAAGCCCGGACGCTGGCACCATCATCGTTGCCGGTAGCGATGGTCTTCTCCACGAAGTCAGCACCGGCCTCGGGGGCAGCGACCAATTCCAACTCTCATTCCCCAACATCCCCGACTACCTAAACCCTTTCTGCGCAATAACCACGCCGCAGAACCCCTGCACCCTGAACCTGGTAGTAGCCAGACCATAAAGGAGTTTTCAAGTTACCTGACCGCCACCGCGCGAAATGTAGCGCCGGCACCCTGCCGGCTGTCGCGAGGGCACCCTGCCCTCGCACTCGGCGCAAAGATGCAGCGGTCTCATTTTTTGATTTAGATTTTAGGAAGCACCACCGACGACCTCTTAGGTGATTGTGAGAAGAAAAGACTCGAAAAGAAGAACTGGCCACTGATCACTGCACACTGCACGCTGCCCTACTGGCAACTGCCCGCCAATTCCTTCCCCACGCTATCCAGCACGCCATTCACGAAGTGCACCGACTCCGGACTGGAAAACTTCCGCGCAATTTCCAGCGCTTCATTAATCACCACCGCCCGCGGAGTCTCCGGATAAGCCATCATCTCCGCCACCGCCGCGCGCAGCAGATTGCGATCCACCGCCGCCATACGCTCCATCCGCCAGTGCTCCGCGTGCCGCTCAATCAGCCCGTCGATCTCGCCCCCGCGATCGGTCGCCACGCGAAACAGATCGTCGGCAAATCCCCGCACCTCCGCGCTCGCCGTCCCATGCTCCGCCCAAAACGTTCGCCGCACCTGCTCCACGTCCTGCTTCCCCATGTCCGATTGAAACAACATCTGCAGCGCCATTTCCCGAGATTTGCGGCGAGTCCCCATAAGCAGTGGCTAGTGGTCAGTTTACGGTAGGAGTTTACTGCAGGAGAGAATTATTTAAATCATGTGGTCTTACCCGCCATTGTCATGCTGAGCGCAGTCGATCGTTGCGAAGCGAATGATCGACGCAGTCGAAGCATCCCTACCTGCAATCCGCCCTTCTTGTCATTTCGATTTGTGAGGCGTGCCACCCCGCGCTCTCATTTTGTCATTCTGCGGTTTGATTTTTCCATTTTGACTTCTGACTTTTGCACTCTGACTTCTGTCATTCCGAGCGAAGCGAGGAATCTGCTTCCCGCTGACAGCTGACGGCTGAGAGCTGACAGCTTGCTTCAGCGACGCCATCTCCACCGCCGCCAGCGCCGCCTCAAACCCTTTGTTCCCCATCTTCAGTCCGGCCCGATCGATCGCCTGCTGCAGCGTGTCGCAAGTCAGCACGCCAAACGCATGCGGCACACCAGTCTCCTGCGCCGACTGACCAATCCCCCGCGTGACTTCATTCACGATCACGTCGTAATGCGCCGTATCCCCGCGCAGCAAACATCCCAGGCAAATGATGGCGTCATACTTCCTAGTAAGCGCCAAAGTCCGCGCCCCCAATGGAATCTCAAACGCTCCCGGCACCCGCGCAATCGCAATATCTTCGCGCCGCGCCCCACTTCGCAGCAGCCCATCGCATGCACTCTGCAAAAGCCGCTCCGTAATAAACGCATTGAACCGCGCCACCACAATAGCGAACTGCTTCCCGCGAGCGTCCAGCGTACCCTCCACAGCCGGAAACTCCGCCTTAGGCACAGCCTCAACCTTCAATGTGATTCTCTCCTCTGTGACCTCTGCGCCCTCTGTGGTGAAACTTTTCTCGATCGTCAAATCCGAGGCTTAAGTCAAATCTGACTTCTAAAATCTGACTTCTGCAATCTGCTTCTTACTTCCCCTTAAACTGTGCTGCCCGCTTCTCCAAAAACGCCGTAGTCCCCTCGGTCTTATCCTCAGTAGCGCAGCAAACGCCAAACAAGGTCGCCTCCAGATAAAGCCCCTCAGCCAATGTCATCTCCATCCCTTTATTGACGGCCTCCATCGCATACTGCACCGCCAGCGGAGCATTCGCAATGATCTTCGCCGCAATGGCCTCCGCTCGCGGAATCAATCCCCCCGGCGGAGTCACTTCGTTCACCAGCCCAATGCGATAGGCCTCCTGCGCCGTGATCATCTCTCCCGACAGCACCATCTGCATCGCCAGGCCCTTGCCCACCAGCCGCGGCAGCCGCTGCGTCCCGCCATATCCAGGAATGATCCCCAGCTTCACTTCTGGTTGCCCCAGCTTCGCATTCTCGCTGGCCAGCCGCATGGTGCAAGCCATCGCAATCTCGCAGCCGCCGCCGAGCGCAAATCCATTGATGCAAGCGATCACCGGCTTTCCCAAATTCTCAATCAGGTTGAGGACGTTCTGCCCGCGATGCGTATACTCCTTCCCCGAGACGGCATCATGCTTGGCGAGTTCGCTGATGTCGGCCCCGGCAATAAACGCCTTCTCGCCAGCACCCGTAAAGATGACGACGCGAATCGCTTTGTCATTCTTGATGTCGTGAAACGCCGCGCGCAACTCCTCCATGGTCGCCATGTTGAGCGCGTTGAGCACCTTCGGCCGGTTGACGGTGACATAAGCGATCGCGTTTTTCTTTTCCAGAAGTATGTTTTCGTAGTTCATGAGAATCGATGTTCTTATGGCGTGATGATCAAAACTAAGCGATTGGACTGAATAGCGCGCTTGCTCACCTGAGGGAACTTGCGCAGTATTCGCACCGAATATTGTCCCGGAGCGGTGAAATCGTAGAAGTAACTCAGTTCGATGGTATCGCGTCCTTGCTGTCCTGGCTTTAGTCTTACCGAAATATTCCTAAAAATGAAAATTTCACCGTCAGTGTGCCTTTTTATATCGCGCAAGTGCTCACTTTCATGCACTGGCCTTCCGGAGGCATCCCGCACGTCCATCTCATAGTCCCATCCGGGGTTCGTTAACGCAAAATCAACCTCGCGTTTTGTGTTGTTGGTCATCACCACTAAGAGTCGAATCGTGGCTCCCAGCTTCCATACCGCGACTCCCGGCCGATAAGAATCATTCGCCGGAATACGTTCCACGGAAAATCGAGCTTTTGCTGCATGGGCAACTCCGGGGAAGGCCAATAGCACCGACATCGCGATTAGCGCCGTAAGAATCGATCGAGACCAGAGATGCGGGCTCAACATCCTGCAATCCTACAGCTTGTTCGCCTTCGGCTTCTCCGGGTCCGAGTAATCATAAAACCCGCGCCCTGACTTCCGCCCGTACCACCCCGCCATCACCAACCGCTTCAGCAGCGGAGGTGACGCAAACCGCCGCTCCTTGAATTCGTCATACATCACATGCGTGATGTAGTAAGTCGTATCCAGCCCGACAAAATCCAGCAGCGTAAATGGCCCCATCGGATACCCGCACCCCAGCTTCATCGCGTTATCGATATCCTCAATCGAGCCCACGCCTTCTTCATACGCCCGAATCGCATCCAACAAATAAGGCACCAGCAACCGGTTCACGATGAATCCCGTCTTGTCCGACGTTCGCACCGGAACCTTGCCCAGCTTCTTCGCAAACTCGTAAGCTGTCTCGTAAACGTCATCCGCGGTCGCGATCGTCCGCACCACCTCCACCAACTTCATCAGCGGCACCGGATTAAAAAAGTGCAGCCCGATAAACCGCTCCGGCCGCTTCACCGCCGTCAAAAGCTCGGTCACCGAAATCGAAGAAGTATTCGAAGCGAAAACCGCCTCCTTCTTCACGATGCCATCAATCGACGCATACATCTTCTTCTTCTCGTCCACATTCTCGATGATGGCCTCAATCACAACGTCGCAATCCGCCAGGTCGGGCTTGTTGGTCGTGCCCCGAAGCCGCGCCCGCGCCGCATCTTTCTGTTGCCCCGTTATTCCGCCCTTCTCCACCGGACGCTCCGCAAACTTCGCCAGAGACTTCTCAATTCCCGCAAATCCCTTGTCGAGAAATTTCTGTTCCACTTCGAGCACAGTCACATCAAATCCAGCCATCGCGCAGACCTGAGCAATGCCCGATCCCATCAGCCCGCAACCGAGAACTCCTACTTTCTTAATTTCCATAATTGCTTCCTCAAAAAATTGGGCCTTGTCATCCTGAGCGAAGCGAAGGACCTATGCAGTTCGCTTTCACCAACAACTGTTGGAACTCATAAATCTGAGTCAATTCGCTTCAGAGGCCCCCACTTGCCGAGCGAGAACCACACCGCAAGGCCAAATGGAACTGCTAAGAACAGCAAGGTCGCTGCCAATGCCACCAATTGGCCCTCGAAACCGGTTCCTAAAATGAGCACAGCTGGCCATATGAAATTGCGGCAAGCATGGTCGCCTCCGAAATCGCAGATTACCGCTCCAAGCCCAACACTCAGCAACAAACCGAGGAGGCTCGTGACACAAAAACGAAGTCCAGACTTAAGACGGTTTGACATGACATTTAAAATGCGACCTCGTATCGCTTGATCCGTGAAAATCCGTGGCTAAAAATTCAGCAGCGTCTCCACAATCATCGCAATCCCCTGCCCGCCGCCGATGCAAGCCGTCGCCAGCCCATATTTCTTCTTCCGCCGGCACAATTCATACAGCAGCGTAATCACCAGCCGCGTCCCGGTCGCGCCCAGCGGATGTCCCAGCGCAATCGCCCCGCCATTCACGTTCACCTTCTCGCGATCCAGTGCCAACTCTTTCTCCACCGCCAGGTACTGCGCCGCGAACGCCTCATTCACTTCAATCAAATCCATATACTCCAGAGACATTCCTGCCTTCTGCAGCGCCATTTTCGTTGCCGGCACCGGACCGCGTCCCATCAGTTTCGGCTCCACTCCCGCCATCCCCCAACTCACAATCCGTCCTAGCGGCATCAGATTCCGCTTACGCGCTTCCTCCATCGACATCACCACCACTGCCGCCGCTCCATCCACAATGCCGCTGGCGTTCCCGGCCGTCACCGTTCCATTCTTTCCAAATGCCGGACGCAATTTCCCGAGCCCTTCCATCGTGGTCTGCGGACGCCGGTGATCATCCTCCGTCAACGATTCCCCTGTGAGATCACCTTTATGATTCCGCAGCGGCACGGGTACCAACTCTTCCTGAATTCTCCCCGCCTTGTACGCATCGTCGGCGCACTTTTGCGAACGCAACGCGAACTCATCCTGCATCTGCCGCGTGATTCCCTGCTCCGACCCGTACAACTCCGCGGTGTTCGCCATATAAGACCCGCAATAGGTATCCAGCAGTGCCATCATTAGCGAGTCTTCCAGCTTCCCTCCGGGCGCCAGCGTAAAGCCATCGCGCCCGCGAATCACAAATGGCGCCTGCGACATCGCCTCCATCCCGCCTGCCACCACCACCTTCGCCTCATCCAACTGCACCAACTGCGCCGCATTCACAATCGACTGCATCCCCGATCCGCACAGCCGGTTCACGGTCAGTGCCGGCACTTCAATCGGAATGCCCGCTCGTAACCCCACGTGTCGCGCGCCGTACAGAGCATCGCCCGAAGTCTGCTGCGCGTTGCCAAACACGACGTGATCGACCTCTTTCGGGTCCACCTTCGCCCGCTCCATCGCACCCTTGGCCGCAATCGCGCCCAACTCCTGCGCCGTAAAATCCTTCAACTTGCCGCAATAGCGGCCAAAGGGCGTCCGCGCCCCACTCACAATGGCAATGTCACCCGGCTTTAGCATGATTTTTCCCGCAGAATTAAATCAGAGCTGATCAGAGTCGGTCAGCCAAACGTGTCAGTGTAGCGCGACTGAGGAGCTTTGACCAACGGTCGGAGTGACGATGTCAACCACAAAGGACACGAAGTATCACGAAGGAATTCGTCCCAAGGATCCTTCGTGTGACTTTGTGTCCTTTGTGGTTGATGGTTTTCCGTTCGGGTGAGCCGTCCGTGCGATTAAACCTACGCTACCGCCCCCGCCGCCAGCGACGCCCCCAGCGCCACAACCTTCCCCGGCCCTTGCGCCATCGCCTGCAGCAACGCATGCTCCGCCCGGTTGATCACCTCGGTCACCACATCGACCGGATCGTATTCCGTGCGAATCACCGCCTCCGCCAGTCCCGCGGAAAATTGCGCGATCGGCCCCTGCTCCGACCCATCTTTCGCCGGCAGCCGTACTTCCGCAATAATCTTCCGCAACTTCTCCACCGCCAGCAGCGCCTCTTTCTCCGCCGTCTCGCCCAGCAGAATCGCAATTGTGGTCGTGTCGTAGCGGAACGCCAGATCATTCGAGCGAATGTTCGCGGCACACAGTTGCCCGGCTCTCTCCATCACGTTCTGCACTGCCGCCTCGCCATATTCCTTCGTCATCGACCCGCTCTTGCCGAACTGCAGCAACAGCACCGACAGCGTCGACGCATTCTGAATCGCGCGCTTGCTTTCCGCCAGCAGCAGGTCGATGTACGACGCCCGCTTCAGCAACCCTGACTTCTCGTCCGTCACTGACAGATTCTTCACCAGCCGCCGCAGCCCCGCGTTATTCAACGCAATCACCATCTGCTCCGCCAGCGTCTTTAGCACAACCATATCGGCCTGCTGCCAGGCTCGCGCCCGGTTGTGCATCAGCACCAGCATGCCCACAATTTCTTCCCCATCGCTGAGTGGAATCGCCAGCAACGACGCGGCCCCCATATCAGTGACGACTTTCCGCGCAGGCTTCAGGACATCAGCCTTGGGCGCATTCTCCACTGCCAGCGGATCATGCCCGTTCACCGCCTGGTGCAGGCAGCCAACCAACTCCGCGATCGCGGATCCTCCCGCCTTCTTGAATCCCTCGGCGCAAAACTCTTCCAGCGCTGTCGGAAACGATCCCGCCTTGCCCATGGCCGCGATGCACCGCGTCGCTTCCCAATGCGTTCCAATCTCCCTCACCGCGGTGCTCAACACAGCTGGAGCCGTGCCCTGGTGATACAACTTGCGCGAAATTTCCGCCACCCGAGTGAAGCTGCGCACATCGGTTGCCGCATCCGGCGCAGGCGTGCTCGCTGTCGGGGCCGGACCGCTTACCCCCGCCGGAGGCAGTGGCGCCGATCCCGCATACCGAGGCGTCACACCAGCCGACAAATACAGCCGTTGCAAATCCTCGTTCTTCTCTTCTTCCCGCGGGAACAACTCCTGAATTCTCTGCAACCGCTCGACCGCTTTGTTGCGCATCCCATACTGCACCAGAATTTCCGCCTGCAGCATCAGGTCCTGCAGCGTTGAAGCCCCCAGCGTTGGCTCCTGCTCCCGTACCGGCTCTTCCGCAGCGGTGTTGGCGGTAGAAAATCTCGCACCGATCGACCGGAAGCGTGTGTCATCGATTTTCCCCTTGAGCATCTCCAGCCGCTTGGCATGGCCGGGCTCATAAGGGTCCACATCCGCGGCGCGATCTAAACACTCAGCCGCCTTCTCGAAGTCGCCTGTACTGCAATAAAGATCGAACAACTTGAGCAGCGTTTGGCAATAATCGCTTTCACGGTTGGAAGCGTTATATAGTTCGCTCAAGAACTCCAGAATCTGCGGCGAAGAGCGGTGCGCCGTCGTCAAATCCTCCATGATCGCGATGAACTGCCGCCGCTCCCCGCGTCGCCGTTGGAATTGTTCTAGCTTGCGCGCCAGCTCGACCGCGGCATCATGTTTTTCCCCGTCCAGCAAGTTTCCCACCAGCGCAATCACCTGCTGCACGCGCGCCGGATTCGCCTCGAAAAGCTGCCACACCAGTGGCTCCGCATCGGCATAGCGCCCCGACGCCACCAGTGCGTCAGCATAGGTCTCGCGCAACTCCGGCGTCACCTCGCCTGCCTTCATTTGCGGTTCGAGGATAAAGATGGCCGCGCCGGTCTGTCCCTGCGCCAGCAAACTCTTTGCATAGGCGAGCGCAATCCCCTGATCCGATGCATCTTCCTGATATGCGCGCTCGTACCATTGCGCCGTCTCCCCGCCCTCGGACGCCGCCAATAATGCCACCTTTTGGTACGCCGCCGCTGCCGCCTTGCGATTCCCCAACTCCGACGCAGTCTCTGCCACGCGCAAAAGGTTCGCCTGGGTCGGTTCCAGCGCGACAATGCGATCCAGTATCTCGACCGCTTCCTTCTTCTTGCTGAGCTTGCCCAAATCTGATAGCGCCGCTTCGTAGGTAGTTACCGCCAGCTTCTTGTTCGATCCTTCCAGCAGCTGTCCAAAACGGAATTTCTGTTGCCAGGTGGGACTTCCATGCCGTGCCAGCTTCTTATACGTCAGGCTCGCGCGCGTGGCGTCGCTCGCCCCGACCTGCCGCTCAAAAAGCTCGCCCAAAAGCCGCACAGCCTCGGTGTTCCGATTCAGCGAAAGGCAGAGATCGGCCGACAACTGCCGCACCACATCATTCTCCGGATCATCCCGCAGCACCAGCAGATACTCTTCCAGAGCTTCCGCGGTCTTGCCTTTTTGCAAAAGCTTCTCCGCACGCTCCACGCGTCTTCCCAGTTCGGCTCGGTCCAGTCGTCTTGTGATCTCAGGCATGCGGATTCAGGCGGAGTAAACCCTCTTTCGATTCTAGGAGCGCCTTCCGCCCCCAGCAATGCGGTACCACCCTCGCCCGATTACGAAGGTCACACCTAATTTTTGCCAGCCACTGATCTTTTGTCGATTATTGATTTTTTTGTCGCGGCTAGAAGGTTTGTAATTCCTTACCAAACGAGGAATAGCCTTCGTTTTCTCTCAAGCGGAGATTCGCGTATTCTCTCCGAGCCAGGAGTCCCTGCCCTCTCCGCGGATTGGAGAGGACGTGAGAATGAAGACTGTCGGCCGTTTATGCCCAGTGCAGTTCTAGTTTCGTGTGCTGATAATTCTCAGCTCCCCCCAAGCGCAGCAGGACAATAAGCCAGGCCATTCTATCGGCAAAGTCTCAACCAAAGGCGATCTGATCGTGATAGTCGAGCACGGGCAAAGCCCGAGCCGCGAACTCCTCGAACGAGCGAACGGCATTCGCCAGCAGTGGATCGATTACTGGGGAGCGACAACGGGACACCGCGCGTCCATGACCGCCAATCCACGGTGAGCTTTACTCCGACCGCAAGGCCTGCATCACATCCACGCGCGCAGCCCGTGCGGCCGGCAACACCGACGCGACCACCGCCACCGTCATCAGCACGAACGCCGAAAACAACACCGGCAACACGCCCGGCATTTTCACATCCAGAAAATATTTCCCTGCCAAGCGCGCCACCACAAACCCGAATGCCGCCCCGGCAAAAACGCCCGCCGCAGCCATCACCGCGCCCTCCGCGACGACGCCTTTTAGCAGATCCCGCGGCTCCGACCCCAGCGCCAGCCGGATTCCGAATTCCCGGGTCCGCGCGGTCACCGAAAATGTCAGCACGCCCGCCACCCCAACCACCGCAATCGCCAGCGCCACTGCCGCAAACACGCCAAACACTACCGAGTTCAAACGGTCCGGCGTCAGCACCTCGGCGCGAACGTCCTCCAGCGTGGCAGCATGTTCCACCGGCTGATCGGCCGACATCGCGCGAATGATGCGAGTGACCGGCGTGACTAGCGAATACGGGTTCACGCCGGTATGAATGAACAGCCGCCCACCAAACAACGGCCCCTCTTCCAGCGGTGTATAGACGGTGACCGTCGGCTCCGGCACGAGATTGCCGTCGTCAATATCGGCCGTCACGCCAATGATGCGGTGCGGCGCCACCAGCCGAGTTTTTTGAAAATCAGTTCCTGGAAAAAATTGCAATACGGGGTCCGTCCAATAGACATGCCGGTCAATGGCATCCTGCCCTGGGAACATGCGCTGCGCGAGCGTCTCGCTAACAATCACGACAGGCTCGCCTTTACTTTGGCCATCGAGCTCGTTGAAATCGCGGCCTTCCAGGATAGGAACACCCAGCGACGCAAAAAATCCGGGAGAGATCACACGCCACTGCGCCCGCGGATCTTCTACACCCTGCGCATGCGTGTGCCCGTCCGCCGAAAATTGCAGGCCAGGAGCGGGCCCGCCATCGCGCCATGGAACGACGTTGCCGAACGCCGTCCGGGTCCCGCCCGGCAGCTCATCGATGCGTTGAATTGCCTGCTTATAAAAATCGATGACTTGCCGATTGGTTTTTCCGGCCGACATCGCGGGAACGTCGATGGCCAGCACGTGCTTGGTGTCCATGCCCGTCTGCGTCCTTTGCAACGCGACAAGCGTTGTGACTACCGCACTTGCGCCTGCCAGCAGCACAAACGACGCCGCAATTTGAGTGACAGCAAAAATCCGTTGCCGGCGGCTCGTGCTGCCGATGATCCGCACGCTGCCGCTCGCCAGGCCCAATCCGCTTGTTGCCTCGCTCGAAGGCAAGCGTGGCACAAATGCCAAAATTACCGCGGCCAGAATCGCCAGCGCCGCGCCCGCCCACAACATCGTGGAATCCACCGTCAAATCCAGCGCCCGCACCGAGAAGCGCGAAGCGTACCGCGCCAGGATGGCCACCATCGGTTGCGCGCTCACCACGCCAAGCGCGGCCCCGGCACCGCACAGCAGCAGGCTTTCGGCCAGCAGCATGCGGCGTAGCGCGCCTCTGCTCGCACCCAGCGCTGTGCGCACTGCCAGTTCGCCTTCGCGCCTTACCGTCCGCGCCAGAATCAGATTCGCGACATTCGAGCACGCAATGACGAATACCAGCCCGGCCGCCGCCAGCAACACCAGGAGCACAGTCCGTGCGCCCGACGTAATCTGGTCGCGCAGCAGCTTGGCTCCGATCCGGAAATCCGCTTCCTTGGCGTACGCTTCGGAATGATCTTTCTTCATCGTCGCGTAGGCCACGCGCAACTCGGCGCGCACCTGCTCCAGAGTGACTCCGGGGCCAAGGCGCCCAAACAACTCAGTCATGCGATGGATGCGCCCGGTGACCATGGTCGCGGAAAGATGATGCGGGCTGGTAACCACGTTCCCGATGATCTCGGTGTCCTGCGGGTACGGCACGCAAGGTTCGAGCACGCCAATGATGGTCGCTGACCGCTCGCCGATACTGCCGAGGCGTACAGTTTTGCCGATGACCGTGGGGTCCTTGTGCAGCGTGTTGGCCCAGAAACGATACGTGAGCACGACCACGCCGTCGGCTTTCGGACCATCGTCTTGAGGCCCAATGAGCCGCCCAAGTACGGGATGGAGGCCCATCACATCGAAGAACGTGCCACCAACCACGCCGCCTCGAATCGAACGCGGCTCACCGAGTCCGAGCATGGTGAAACCCATGACGGAAAAATCGCCGAACGCGCTCACGCTCTTCACGCTGCCCTGCAAATCGTGAATTTCGGGCACAGAGAACGTAGTGTTGTCGTCGCCCATGCCGGGCGCGCTCTGCCGGATATAAATCAACCGGTCCTCGCCCCGGTTCACCAAGGGCTTGAGCAACACGCCGCGCACCAGGGTAAAAATGGCAGCGTTGGCGCCGATCCCCAGCGCCAAGGTGAGCACCACCGCCGTCGCCAACCCTGGCGTCCGCCGCAAAGAGTGAATTGCTACCCTCAGATCGCGAATGAATGCCATGTTCACACCCCCGTCCCGCGCTGGGTATCAGCACAGGGGGTACCAATACTCAATCGCCACATTGTAAATAACTTAGTAAGCGGCGCCCGGCGAGCCGCTGTCCGTTTCAGGACACCGCTTAACAATTCCGGACACCCAGGAAGTTGTACGAGCACAACACTTGTCAAAGACTCTTTTCATCACCAAAATTCTTGTCATCGAAGAATCTTGTTATTCCGAAGGAAGTGAGTAATCTGCTGTTCGCCTGCAGCACCACTGCAGTCCTGCTGAGACGACTCGACATCGGAAGGTGCGTACCCCGAGGTATGAGCTTCCAAGACTCAGTGGCGCGGGTAAACCGGTGGCGGAGGATTTCCGCAGAACCGAAATTGCTGCAGACGCAGAAAAGCTTTATTTCTCTGATCCCCCGGCCCGTCGCCATTTGCTCTTTCTTCTACCGCAAACGACGCAACCCTTGATCAAATTCACCGTAGTCCCGCTACCAATGACTCTTCCCAACCAACCTTCCCTCCATCCCCCGCAGTCCTAAACAGGAACCAAATTGGAGGTTTGTGATGAAACAACTTCTCGGAATTCTGACAATACTTTTTGCGCTAGGCATTCCAGTCCTGGCCCAATCCGATTATCCTCAGGACAATTATCCCCGAGACCGATATCCCCAGGACCGCGACTACAATCGCGGCTACGCCGGGCAGAATCGTCTATCGCCCGAGGATCAGAGCAAGTTCAACGAGGAATACGACAAATGGCAGCGTGCCAACTCACGCAACGATCGCAGTGACGTCGATAAGCATGCCCGCAGAATGGAAGAAATCATGGCGCGCTACAACATTCCTCAAGACACTCCGTTCAACGCCATAGCAACGGCCAACGGATACGCGCCGCGTACCGACATCCGCGACTACCAGGGAAGGTTCTCGCCTGACGATCAGAAGAGCTTTGACAAGGCGTACGAACACTGGCTCAAAGATACCCGCAAACACGATCGCGACGACGTCTCCCGCGACGAGAACAGGATGCAGGAGATCATGGCTCGCTACAACATTCCTCGGAATGTTCCCTACGACGCCCTGGCCTCCGGCGGCCGCGGCTATTAAACGGCAACGCGACCAAGTAGCGCCGATCCAAGTAGCGCCGGCATCCCTTCGACTTCGCTCAGGGCAGGCTTTGTCGGCTGTAGTGCGGGCGCCTCGCCCGCACAGCAGTCGCTAAGAGGGCGCGCTATTAAGTTCAAAGAGTTTTCGCAAGGCTCAGCGACGGATGCAGTTCCAAGCCAGACACTGCACTCCGTCGCTGAATCTTTTACAAGCTCCCCGTTCCGTACGTTTCTCTGGTAATTTGCTCCATGCCCCCGGAGCACGCGCCGCCAGCCATCCACGAAGAAGGCCTTCGCCACCAACTCTCCGCCGGACAGATGGCCATGGTCGCTGTCGGTGGCTCTATCGGCACCGGACTTCTTCTCGGCTCCGGCGCAGCCATGGAAGTCGCCGGCCCCGCCGCCATCTTGAGTTTCCTGATTGCTGCCTTCGCCAACTGGACTGTTGCCATGGCCCTCGGCGAACTCGCCTGCGCTCATCCCGCCGCCGGAAGTTTCGGCGTCTACGGCGACCTCTACCTCAACTCCTTTTTCGGATTCATCGCACGCGCCGGATACTGGATCGGTCTCGCCCTCGCCATCGGCGCAGAAATGGTCGCTGCCGCCACCTACATGTCCGCGTGGTTTCCCGGCGTCCGTTCCTGTCTCTGGATCGTTGTCTTCGCCGCCCTGCTGCTCGTCATCAACCTGCGCAGCGTCGGCTCCTACGGACGCGTCGAGTTCTGGCTCTCCATGATCAAGCTCGCCACCATCATCGTCTTCATCGTGATCGGCGCAGCCTTGCTGCTCAGCGGTCGCGTCGCTCCGCAATACAACGCGCAAGGTGGATTCTTTCCCAAAGGCCTGTGGTCGCCGCTCGTCGCCATGACTTTCGCCGTCTACAGCTTCGGCGGAGTCGAAATGGTCGCGGTAACCACCGGCGAATCCCGCTCTTCCAAAGAAACTCCGCGCGCCGTCTGGCTCACCTTCCTGATTCTCACCTTCGTCTACGTCGGCGCCATAATCATCTTGCTTGGCGTCATGCCCTGGAACCATGCCGGCGTCACCGAAAGCCCCTTTGTCACCACCTTCCGCAGCGTGAAAATTCCCCACGCCTCGGGCGTAATGAACTTCGTCGTGCTCACGGCCGCGCTTTCCGGAGCCAACGCCACTCTCTACGTCGCCTCGCGCATGATCTTCTCCCTGGCCCGCACCGGATGGGCTCCTGCCCGCCTCGGCCGGCTCAACCCCGAAGGCTCTCCGCAGTACGCCGTCCTGCTCTCATCGTTCGGAATTCTCTTCGCCCTTGCGCTGGTCCTCTGGGCCCCCGCAAACGCCTTCCGCTACATCATCGGAGCCGCCTTCACCGGAATGATTCTTTCCTGGCTGGTTTCTCTAGCCGCCCACATCAGCTTCCGCAACCGCCGGACTCCCCAGGAACTGGCCGCACTCCCTCTCCGCTCACCGCTAGGAAAATGGGGATCAATGGCAGGCTTTCTGTTAGTGGCGATAGCCCTGATCCAAACCTGGCTCTATCCCCTCATGAATCTATGGAGCGGCCTAGCCTGCTTCGCTGTATTAGTAGCGTCCTACGCCATCGCCAAAAGAAAACAGACCCACGTAGCGACAGCCGCCTCGGCTGTCCGGTTTTGAAGACTCATGTGGGACAGCCGCCCTCGGCTGTCCCGCCGGGCAAAGCCCGGCAGCCCATTAAGGCTGAATCACCCGACCTCACGGCCGACACTGCATCGGCTCCTCCCCCAGATGAGCCAACAACTGCTTCCCCTTCAAATAATCCGGATTGAACTCCAACACCCGCTGCACATACGACCGCGCAACATCCCTTTGCCCCGCCACACAAAACACAATCGCCAAATCCATTCCCACCGCACTGCGATAAGGCGCTCTCCTGAACACTCGCTCCCACAACTCCGCCGCCCCGCGCAAATTCCCCGCCCGAGTCTCCAAGATCCCCAACTCCACAGCCGCGTCATTATTCAGCGGATCCAATTTCAACGCCCGCTCATAAAGTTCGCGCGCGGATTTTTCATCTCCATGCTTCTGCTCCACAAAACCCAAACCCGCCAACAGCGCCGGATCATCCGGACGCTCCGCCAGCGCCTTCCGCAGATACTGCTCCGCCCGCTGCTCGCCCCCTTCTACATTCCGCTGCGCCAGCGCCTGCCACGCCAGCGCAAAGTCCCGCGTGTTCGCCACCCCGGCATCACTCACGGGAAACGAAACCAAAGGTGCCCCCGGCGTTCCTCGCACTTGCAAACGGGGCAGCGGCGGATTACTCGGATAGCGCCGGATTCGATGATCGGCCTGCTCGGTATGCGCTGCATCCTTGCTCGTTAACGCCGGCATGTGGCATTTCGTGCAGTCCCGCTTCTCCGGATGATGTGTCGCCGCAAACGCCTCCCCATGGCAGCTCAAACACTTCGCGCGGTAATACGCTGCCTTCTCTGCCGCCACCGGTTCCATGTGGGGATCGTGGCAACTGCCGCACCACATCTTCTCACCCGACTTCCGCTTGCATTCGCTCAAAGACAAAGCTTCGAACTGGCTGAGCGTTTCGGGCTTCTGCGGATCATTCCCGCTGAGCACGAAATAATGTATGTAATCCGAAAGCCGCTCCCCCGGCTGAAACTCGTACAGCTTCTTCCCCGGTTGTTGCACTGCGACGGCTCCCTGAAAATGACACTCCATGCAAATTCCGTCTCGCCGTTCTGCCGGCAACTTCGCCGGATTGACAATCGACGAACCCCCACCCGCGCCCTCGATGTGCTCCTCGCCCGCACCATGACACCGTTGGCAAGTGATCCCGCCGTGCTGAAACGGAGCCCCCGCATACTTGTTATCCGTGCCAGGACTCGGCGGCTGCAGCCCGCTGCCGTGACAGTTCACACAATCCACCAATGCCGGCAGGTTCAGCGGAATTTCCCTCGCCTCCGCGTAGGCCGCAGTAATTCCCCATTCCTGCTTCTGCGGATACCAGTTGATGGGAGATACAAACAGAAATCCCTGCACTGAAAACAAATAGCTCCGCTCTTTTCTTCCCGCCCCGACGAAATACTGAAGCTCGCGCTCGCCGCGAAATTTTTCGCTCGCGCGTTCGTAACTCATGCGTACCTGCTGGCCTTGCTTGAATATGCGGTACCGCGCACCTGAAGTCTTCTGACTGAACTCCCCCGCGACGACTGCATCACCCGCTAACCCGCTGGCTTGCGCCATCTCCGTTTTCCCGTACGACTTATAAATTTCCGAGTGGCACCCCGAGCAAGCCGCACTCCCCGTCTCCGTGTTCCCGCTCGGAGTCTGCGAAGAAACTCCAAGGACGAGGAAACCGATGAATACCAGCCCAGCCAATATCCTCCCAGTCCGCACGATGAGATTTTATTCGAAGCAAGGGTGCCCCACCCTTCCCGCTTCTTTTGCGGGAGGGTGGGGATTTTGACGTTTGAAGTTTGAAGGTTGAAGTTTGACGTTTGAGTTTTGATTTCTGATTTCTGATTTTTGCCGTTTGCCTTTGACTTGAACTCCGACCAAACCCAACTTTTCCCTACTCCCTCCGCCAACTTGGAATACAATGTGTTCTCCCCCCGCATCCAGAAATCATTCAACTCAACGACTAGCCGACGGAGGCCCATGTCCACCATCGCAATGCGTCCTGTGCAGCCCACGAAGCAAATCCCAGTCCTTCCCGGACGCAGTTACGACCACGTCTTTTTCTCTGCCATGGCCTTGCTCTTGCTCGCCACCGTCTTCACGGGCTTCGCGCGCACCTACTATCTCGCGGGCGTCTTCCGCGCCCCGCTGCCCGGCCTCATCATTCATCTCCATGGAGCCGCATTCTCTGGCTGGATCCTCCTGCTGCTTGCGCAGACTTCGCTGGTCTCCGCCGGACGCGTCGACATCCATCGCCGTCTGGGTATTGCAGGTTTCTTCTGGGCGTGTCTGATGGTGATTCTCGGCGTCTTGGCCGCGACAAACTCGCTCAACCGCAACGCCGCTCCTCCGCCCGTCGATGCGAAATTCTTCTACATCATTCCCTTAACCGACATGCTGATCTTCGCAACCCTCATCTTGTTTGCTTTCCGCAACCGGTCTAATCCTTCGGCCCACAAACGTCTTATCTTTATCGGCACCGTCGCACTGATGATCGCTGCCATCGCCCGTTGGCCTATCTGGAGTCACCGGGATCCGCTCACCGCCACGCTCGTTTCCTACGTCTTCCTCTTGATTCTCGTGACCTACGATCTGTGGTCGACGCGCAAGCTGCATCGAGCCACCATCTGGGCAAGCGCCTTCCTCGTCTTCATCCAACAAATTCGAATCCCCATTGGACACACCGCCGCCTGGCATTCATTCGCCACCTGGATCCAATCCATCAGCCGATGAGAGATTCGAATTCCCGGTGGAAATGACGCCACTTGGCGATGAGTTCGGATTTCGTAACAGAATCAGCCAGTGGAAAAAATCGAGCCGCGTTCATGAAACACTTCCGCCCATAGAGAGCGATGTGACCATGCTGCCCAAGCGGAGGTGAACCACCTTCCAATGAGGTCAATCGCGAAAGACGCTAGCCGCTCGGCTTAGCGTCCCTCAACATGCTTGCTCTCGGCGCGACGAAGATCGGCTGGAGGACTTGCCCTTATTGCGGCGACGACGAAGTTTACCGTTCCCGCAAAGCCCCTCTGACCTGGCTGAATCGCATCTGCGGATTGTTCCTTCTCCAACTTGTCCGATGCCGGCAGTGCGAGCTTCGTCACTACCGCCCCATCTTCTTTCCGGTGCCCCAATATCCCCGCCCCATCCTCTCCGAGAAAGGCCCCCAGGCCCATATCGAACGCGAAGAGAAGCGGCGCTCGGCATAAGCGCGGTCTCCCCACTTCCAGTCCTGCTTGTTCTCAAGGCTCTCGGCGGCTAAAGCTCCGCGCTTCAGATCAATAGCAAATTCCAACCGGAAGAACTGGCACTAAGGATCCCGAACAAATTCGAGTGGGAACCACTTTTATCGATGCAAGAGAACGCGCCGGAGAATTCCGCCGCGAAACGCCAGACCGGAGCCCAGACCTCAGCGGCCCTTCAACATCTTTTGGGCGTCACGGGGTGTGATGCCCGCCATCTTCCAGAAGTACCATCCCTCCGATGCTCCCGCCATCTTTCCCATCGCGATCAGGCAATCCGCCGGCGGTTTCTGCAGCCCGCGTTCCCATCGCGAAATGACCATCGACGAGCACTTCAGGTGTTTTCCAAAATCGAGCTGGTTAAGCCCAAGCTTCTCACGCAGCGCTCGAATTCGCCGCGCCCATGCTGGCAAGGGAGCGGCCACGAACTGACGGGGACGGGCCATACCTCCCTGCAGCATAACAAATCGCTCCATACTTTATCCATACGCCAAGACACACCATCGCGTCCGCTCCACAAACGGAGCCGTCGCGACAAATCTTCAGGCAATTTCCTCGACGAACCGACCACCCGCCGCAAACGATCGGCGCCACATGGTAATCAGTTCGGGCACAGTTTACCATTTACGTTAAACAAGTCAATCGTCCCCACCTGCCTCTGAAACGCCCTCCAGTCGGCCCATCTGCAAAACCTCTCGCCGCCGTTTATGATTTGTGTTAAATTCAATCTCCTACCGGAGGCCATCGGGTGCAAGCCGGACGACGAGATCGCTTGGTAGCTCTGGCGGCGCAGGCCGCGACCGAGAACGATCCAGAGAGATTTCGTGCCCTCCTGCTTAAGCTTCAGCGCCTGCTGAACGAGAAGGACTTTCCTTCTCAAGGCAACAAAAAACTCGACCGCCGGGCGTCCACTTAATGAGAAGTTGCAGGCAAAATCCCCTAGGGAATGTCCCTAGTCCCTACCCGGAACACTGTACTGTTCAATTCCCCGATTTCTGCCATTCTTAAGGGGTTGTGCCCTCCCCCCTGGAACAACGCGTGAGAGAGTTGTGCGCCCTGATCTCTGCCACCACCGGCGCTGAACAGGAAGCTGCCCTCACCGAACTCGAACTGGCGCTGCCCGCGCTGATCAGCGAAGTCGGGAATATTTCGAAATTCAATCTCCTCAACTTCCCTTCCGCCCTCGACAAAAGAAAAAAGGCCATTTAACGCCTCGACCCATGTAGTGACAGCCGCCTCGGCTGTCCCGCGAGCGCGAAGCCAAGCCCGTCCAAGGTGACCCCTGTCACATCCCCCTGTGACCTCAATCATCGTTCCCCACGCCAATCCCAGTTATCCAAGAGCATTGCGTTTTTTCCGCGCAAGCGCCCTGCCCCAAGGCGCCGAGGACATTGTGTTCAAAGACGTCGAACATCTCGTCCGGCTCGCCGCCGTGATGCTGATCGCGCTGGTGGCGTTCGTCGTCCTGCGCGCCGCCGTCGTCCCTCGCAGTTTTGGCCAGTATGGCCACTACCGCGGCGCCGCTATTGCCGAGGTCGCCGCCCGGCCCATCGCCTTCGCCGGACACGACACCTGCGAAGCCTGCCACACCGACGTGGTCGATCAGAAAAAACAAGGCCGGCACATCGTCCTCTCCTGCGAGGCCTGCCACGGGGCCCTGGCCCGCCACGCCGACAATCCTGCCTCGGTGACGCCGCCCAAGCTCGACACAGCCGTCCTCTGCGCCCGCTGCCACGAAGCCAACAGCGCCAAGCCCAAAGCCTCCCCCCAGGTCGTTACCGCCGACCACTCCGGAGGCCTGGCCTGCGACACCTGCCACCAGCCGCACCGCCCCAAAATCGACACTCAACCCGCAACTAAACCGGCGACGGAGGCCAGAAAATAATGGACATCACCCGTCGCCGCCTGCTCATCCTCCTGCCCGCCGCCGCAATCGCCTGGAAATTTGTGCAAGCCGGCACACCCGAGTCCTCCCCCAACTACATACTCGCCGAGCACTGGTGGGGCATGCTCATCGACATCCCCAAGTGCATCGGCTGTGGCAGTTGCGTCCGCGCCTGTGCCGAGGAGAATGACGTCCCCGATGGCTACTACCGCACTTGGATCGAGCGCTACCACGTCGCCGACTGGAAAATTGAGCGCCCCGAAGTCGAATCGCCCAACGGCGGCAAGCAGGGATTTCCCCCCAACGAAATCGGCGACGGCAAGAATTTCTTCGTCCCCAAGCTGTGCAACCACTGTGTGGATTCGCCCTGCACCCAGGTTTGCCCCGTGGGCGCAACTTTTGTCACGCCCGATGGCGTAGTGCTCGTCGACAAAAGTTATTGCTTGGGCTGCCGCTATTGCGTCCAGGCCTGCCCGTACGGTTGCCGCTTCATCAATCCCAAAACCAACACCGCGGAGAAATGTACGCTTTGTTATCACCGCATCACCAAGGGCTTGACGACGGCCTGCTGCGAGGTCTGCCCCACCGGCGCCCGCCAGCTAGCCGACCTGAAGAATCCCAAAGATCCGATTCACGACTTTTTAAAGACTCACACAGTGCAAGTCCTAAAGCCCCACATGGCCACAGGCGCAAAAGTCTTCTACAACGGCATGGACGGTTCAGTGAGATAAGAACGGTTTAGGTGAGATAAGAATGGTTCGGTGAGATAACGACGGTTCAGTGAGATAAGAACGTTAGGTGAGATAACGACGGGTTAGGTGAGATAAGGGCGGTCCGGTGAGATAGGTCCACAACCGCAGCCGCGAAGCGGCGAAAGATTGCAGCCCACGGCGCAAGCCGTGGAGGATAGAAAGGGAAACGAGTAAGCCCCGAAGGGGCGAAAGAAACGCAACCCCGAGGCACGCTGCGACAGAGGAGCATCACTTGAACATTCCCGTCGAAGGCTTCATGTATCCCAACGAAGTCGAACTCCAATGGAGCATCCTCATCGTTCTCTACCCCTTCATCACAGGACTGGTCGCCGGCGCCTTCATTCTCGCCTCGCTCGAGCGCGTCTTCCGCGTCGAGGCCGTCAAGCCCACCTACCGCCTGGCCCTGCTAACCGCACTCTCGTTCCTGCTGGTCGCTCCTCTCCCGCTGCAATTGCATCTGGGACATCCTGAGCGCTCCCTGGAAATGTATCTGACGCCGCACCGCTCCTCCGCCATGGCCATGTTCGGATTCGTCTACCTCTGGTATTTAATGGCCGTCTTGCTCCTGGAAATCTGGCTCGACTTCCGCCTCGACATCGTCATCAAGTCCCAGACCACAACCCGCGTCACTCGGCTCATCTACCGCGCCCTCACGCTCGGCTCCGACAACATTAGCGAACGCTCGCTGCACATCGACGAGCGCCTCGGCTACTTCATCACCGTAATCGGAATCCCCTCCGCCTTCCTGCTCCACGGATACGTCGGCTTCATCTTCGGATCAATCAAGGCCAACCCCTGGTGGTCTTCGCCGCTCATGCCCATCGTCTTCATCTTCTCCGCGATGGTTTCCGGAATAGCCGCCGTCATGCTGCTCTACATGGTCACCACCCGCCTGCGCGGCCGCGATATCGATATTCGCTGCCTCGACAAGATCGCCCAATATCTCTTCTACATCTTCATGATCGACTTCAGCCTCGAGATGCTCGACCTCCTTCAGCGCGTCTACGAAGCCGACGAATCTTTCCGCAGCCTTGACTTTATGGTCCACACGCGCCTCTGGACCTCGCAGGTCATCATTCAAATTCTTATCGGCACAGTCACACCGATCACCCTGCTCGGTCTCACGCAAATCCTGAAGCTGACCGAGGCCGCCCGCAAACGCATCTACGCGCTCGCCGGATGCCTCACCGTGATCGGCATCTTCGCCATGCGCTGGAACGTCGTCATTGGCGGCCAGCTATTCTCCAAAAGTTTCCTCGGCTACACGACTTATAAAATGGCCTTCGCCACCCGCGAAGGACTGCTGACCGCGATCGCCCTCCTCATACTTCCCTTTATCATCCTGTCGGTCTTGGTAAAACTCCTGCCGCCCTGGCCGGACGCGGGTCCCGTTCCCGCTCCCGGTGCTATCGAGCCGCGGAACCAGCTAACCCCTGTCCTGCGGGGTTGATGCGGAGTGCCCATGGCGCAAGCTCTCTACGGCGTCCCATCGGATGTAGAACAACTCAGCGAGCGAGTTCGTGAACTCGAACGCCGCGTTTCCGCTCTCGAAAGCCAGCCGGAAAAAACCGTTCCCCCAATTTCCGCTGCGACCGACTTTGCCCTACAACGACCGCGCCCTCCCGCCACCTGGCGAGGATTTCCTCCCGCCGAAGTCCCCGGCGGAGCCGTGCCCATACTCGGCAAAGCTGTCCTGGGAATCGCCGGAGCCTACCTGCTCCGCGCCATCGCCGAATCCGGCGCCATCCCCAAACTTCCCATCCTGATTCTGGCCATCGTCTACGCGGGATTGTGGATGCTGTGGGCCGTCCGCACCCACGCCGCCAACCGCTTCGCCAGCGCCACCTACGCCATTACCGCCACATTGATTCTTGCGCCGCTGCTCTGGGAATCCACGGTCCGCTTTCAGGTCCTGACACCAGCGTTCACCGCAGTCGTGCTGGTCGCGTTCGTAGTGCTGGCATTAGCTCTGGCATGGCAGCGCAACCTGCAACTCATCCCGTGGATCGCAACCCTATCCACAGTCATCACCGCCGTAGCGCTCATCATCGCGACCCGCGAACTCGTCCCACTCACCGCCGCCCTGCTGGCCGTAGCCCTGGCCACAGAATTCGCCGCCTGCCTCGAACATCGCTTGAGCCAGCGAGCCGTGCCCGCCATCGCCGCCGACTTCGCGGTCTGGTTGCTCCTCGATGTGATGACCTCGTCCACCGGAGTGCCCGAGGGATACCGTCCGATCTCCGCTGCCGCGATCACCCTTGTCTGCGTGGTTCTGTTCGCGATCTATGGAGCCAGCATCGCCATCCGCACCTTCGCTCTTCGACGTCCCATCACCGTCTTCGAAATCGGCCAGGGCGTCGTCGCCTTCCTGCTGGCGGCTTTCGGCACGATGCGCGCAACTCACGACGCAGCCGCGCCCGCTCTCGGCATTTTTTGTCTTGTGCTCGCCGCTGTCTGCTATTGGGGAGACCTCTCTCGATTTACCGGCGAACTCTACGCCCGCGATCGCCGGGTCAGTTCCACCTACGCCGCCGCGCTAATCCTCGCGGGAAGCTTCCTTCTATTCCCCACAAATCTGCAAGCGCCGTTCCTGAGCGCCGCCGCAGTGGCAGCCGCTTTCTTCTATGCCCGGACGCGCAAACTCGGCCTTGGAATTCACGGTTCGCTCTACCTGGCCGCCGCCGCCACGGTTTCGTCACTGCCATCATGGGTGGCGAGTGCAATGGCCGGAAAGATCCCATCCGCCCCGGCGTGGGATTTTTTGATCATCGCCACTTGCGCAGCTGCCAGCTACATCCTCGGCTCGCGCCCCGCGCAAGAACAAAAGCAAGCTAAAATCAATGAAGACCCAAAGAAGCGCCGCCTGCTTTGGGTCCTTCCCGCCGCAGTAGTTGCTTTCGCCGCCGCCGCCCTGGTCGTAGTTGCGATCCTCTGGCTAACAGCAGGCCGCCTCGATCTAAGTCTCTCGCGCCTTTCGGTAGTCCGCACAGTAGTAAACTGCGCGCTGGCTCTAGGTCTCGCCTATCTGGGCTCCCGTTGGCAACGCATCGAACTAGCCTGGGTCGCCTACTCCGCCGTAGCCTTCGGCACGCTCAAACTCCTCTTCGAAGACCTGCGCTTCGGCAATGCCGCCTCACTCGTAGTCTCACTCCTGTTCTACGGCCTGATCCTGATTCTGCTTCCCCGTCTAACGTGCGGCGCCCCTGCATCATAAGCAACTCACGTAGCGACAGCCGCCTCGGCTGTCAGCGCAACTCTTACGGGATCGTCCTCGGGGCCTGAAAGCAAGCGTCCCCACCCCATTAACCCGCAGTTGCCGTTCTCCGCGTACTCTGCGCGCCGTCCTCAGCGCACTCTGCGGTTCAAGCTTTGCTCCGAGCACCCTCCAGAAAACTTTGGGTACGTTACCACCGTGCCCCCACTAACCGGGCCATTTTCACGATGCTCGTCCTATCGGACACTGGAACTCACACAACATGCCAGCCAAATCCACAACCCGCAAAGATACCCTCAAAGTCGAGAAGGTATCGCTCCTCGTGCTGGCTCTATGCATAGTCGTGCTGGTTTATGTCGTAGTCCGGCCCTTCTAGACAGCTTTCTGAACCATTCCAGAAACGTTCCACGGCCCGGTTGCCGGTGAAACGCGGCGATCAGAATTAGTCCGCTCTGCCTGCCGAACGAAGCGGTACTATGGAACACCGCAATATGAAAGACGATCGAGACGGCATATGGATCATCGGCGCAGATGCCAAAACCACCTACGCCAACGAACGAATGGCTGAAATTCTCGGAACATCTCCCGCGGAGATGATTGGGCAGGAGTCATTCGCCTATATATTTCCCGAAGATGTTGACGCAGCTCAGCGCTTGTTCGATGCGAAGACTCGTGGCGATACCAAGCCGTTTCAGTTTAAGTTGCGGCGGCAGGACGGATCGGCGATTAAGGTCGATGTCCAGGGGACTCCGCTATTCAACGCGGCGGGCGTATTCAAGGGAATCGTCGGCACATTCAGCGTTCAAAAATGAAACCCACATTTGCGACAAGAAACTGCCTTGGAAAAGATTTCGAGCGTGGCAGGCCGCTCAATCTGGCCCATTTTAGAAGCGTTCCAAACGCACCCGCACCACGGCAGGTTTGTCATAAAAACACAGACCGCGGTCCGTTTCATCGCCATTCCACAGCTTAATCGGCTTCCACACGCCGTTCTCGTATGCGCCCTGCTCCGCAGTGATGATCTGGCTGCGCATCCACGGCAATTTTCCTGGCAAGTGAAAATTGACGCTGGCGTCCACGCCGGTGACCAGAAACTCATTCGGTCCTAATTGCGCGATCACCGCTGCAGCGTGAGCATCTTTGGTGCCAGGCGCCCGTCGACCATCGCGCTGCGGAAAACCAAAAGTCACCGTGGCCTGCCAATCCCCGAAGTCCACTTCCTGCGCGGTCTGCCCCGGTTCTTCTACGGCCGTCTTCAGCTTGCCATCGAATTCCAGTTGCGCAATTTCGCGGCTCATGGGCGCGAGCAAAGCAAAGTTATTGGCATGGGCCTTCCAGGATTCGCTGCCGAGAATGTTCCATCCTGCCTGGTCCACCCCGAAAGGCGAGAACCCGATCGCTCCATCTCCCAGCGCATAAAACAGGAACTTGCCAAAGCTGTCGCTCCGGCCCGTCTCCGGAATCCAGAGTGGATTATCTGGACGATGGTAGGCGCGCATCGTCTCCCGGTAAAACTGGGAATCGTCTGCGTAGATGTCCGGTCCGATCATGTCGATCGAGGGTGCCAATGTCCTCCACAGTCCGACTAGCTTCTGCACCGCGCCGCCGCTGGGATATCCAATCCCGGGCATGTCAAGCTGCCGTTGCGGCAACTCGGGAGCCGGATAATCCAGCCACACGTTGATGTAACAAGGAACGGAGAATTCGGCTTTACCCGCGGCTACGATCTCGTTGATATATTTCGCCTGGTAGTAGAACTGGAACATCTCATCCGCATCCGCTCCAAAAGCTTGGCTCCACGTGCCCGGCTTCTTGTGAGCGGCGGCCACCAGATCGGCAGGCACGGCGCCGGCGAACTGATGGTTCACCTCCGGCGAATTGTCTCGGACGCTTCCGATGTTGCCGGATTCATTTTCCACCTGCACCAGAATCACCGTGTGCTGCTCCCCATCAATTTGTTTCAAGTGGCGCATGAGCGCGACGAACGCGGTTTTGTCGGCCTCCAGAGTGTTGCGTGAAAGCGGGGAAAGCACGTCAATGGGTTCGCCATCGGGCCGAATGACACGCGGAAAACGTTTTGGGTCCGTCTTCACCCACGCTGGCGCGTAGTGCATGTTGCCGTTCTTCCAGGTGCCGAACCATAGCAGCACCACACGCAGGTTGTGGGCGCGAGCGCCTTTGACGATCTGATCCACGTTGGTAAAGTCAAAGTGGCCTTCTTGTGATTCGAGTTGCTCCCAATAAACCGGAGCTTCCACGGTGTTTGCATGTAACGCGGCCATTGACTCCCACACCTGTGGCAGTTCGCTGGGCCAGGCACTGGAGTTGTGGATTTGCCCGCCAAGAATCAAGAACGGCCGCCCATCAACCATAAGAGCGTAACGGCCATCTTTCTGTGTGAGCGTTGGAGCGTCTGCCGCACGGGCATGGGAGAGCGCGAAAACCGCGAGCACGACGGCGGCTAAGAAACGAAGTCGCCCGACAATAGAAAGCCGCAGCATAATGGGATGCCCTCCGCAGCAGTGTTAATCGGCTGGACTCGTCGCGAATCCGTAAATTCGTGCAGCGACTTATTTCAGTTTCACGAAGAGCAACACGAAAATCGCCCAAATCCCTACCGTCATCGGAAACTGCACTAAAGAAGCGTCCCGCAGCAGGCCTCCTCTGGGCAGAAAAAACGTCGCCACCATCATTGCGAGAGCCGTGAATACTCCCAGAACAAATCGTTTCCAGTTCATGCTGTTCGCCCCCCGGCGGTCTCGGACTTCGAGAACGGCAGCGATTGTACACTTCTTTTCGCTCGCCCAGAGCGGTTCGTCGATTCCGCGCGATTATTCCAGTATTGGCAGTTGCCGTTCTCTGCGTCCTCGGCGGCCGTTTTCGGCGATCTCAGCGGTCCAAGCTTTGCTCCGAACGCTCTCAATCCGAAAAAAAGGCGCCGGAAGTTTCCGGCGCCATGAAGTGGCGTGCAACTCGCGAGATGCGTTCAAGCGAGAAATCGTAGATCTTAAGCTAAGAGCTAGCAGCTAGAAGCTTCTACTTGCTCTCCGCCACCGACGGGCTCGTTCCAAAGTCCCGGCGGCTATTGGCGGCCGTCCGCGCGGCCTTGGCATTGACCTGGTTCGCAGCCGCGGCCCCGTAGCGTTCCAGCATCACCGGAGCCATCGTGTTCTCTGCTTCCTTCACAAAGATCATCCGGTTCTCCGAAGCCATGTCGATGCGCACAAAGTCCCCCAGCTTCACCTGCCCGGTCGCCACCAGGTTCGCCAGCGGAAACACCAGGTTGCGCTCAATCGCCCGCTTCAAATGCCGCGCCCCGTACCGCGGATCGGTCCCTTCCTTCAGCAAATACTCTTTTACGGCCGCCGTGCAGTTGAACACAAACTGATTCGTCCCTGCGGCCATCAGCACGCGCTGCTGCACCATTCCCAGTTCGATGTCCAGAATCTGCGCCAGATGCTCGTCGCGCAGCGTCTTGAACACCACCGTCTTGTCGATCCGGTTCATGAACTCCGGGGTAAACTTCCGCCGCGCCGCTTCCACCGCGGTTCGCTGAATCTTGTCGTCGAACGACTGATCGACCTCAACCGCTTTCGGCGCAAATCCGAAGCCGCCATCCACCAGCGCCGTCATCTCCCCGGCGCCCAGGTTCGAAGTCATGATGATGATGCACTGCGACAGATCCACCCGCCGGTTATCGCCCAGCGTCAGCGTGGCCTTGTCCAGAATCCCCAGCAGCAGCTGCCACAGCGAATCCGAAGCCTTCTCGATCTCGTCAAACAGCAGAATCGAGAGCTTCAGCTTCTCGGTGTACCACTGGTTCAACGCCTCTTGCGTGAGCAGGGGATGCGTCTCCCGATGCCCCAGATATCCCGGAGGGGAACCAATCAGCTTGGCAATCTCGTGCGAATGCTGGAACTCGGCGCAGTCAATCTTGATGCAGGCACGCGCGTCCCCAAACAGCGCCTCGGCCATGGCTTCCACCACGCGCGTCTTCCCCGATCCCGTTGGCCCGAGAAACAGCAGGTTCCCCACCGGACGTCCCGGCGCATTCAACCCCGCCAGAAACATCTGGTAGATTTCCACAACTTTTTCCACTGCCTGCTCCTGCCCCACAATGCGGCGGCGCAGGGCGGCATCAAACTCTCCAGCATCGTTGCTGCGGCGGTTGGGATCGAGCACGGTTGCGAGGTTCGTTCTCATGGCTTCATTGCCCGAAATTACCGGACATTTTCCCTTTCAAGGCCGTTTTCTTCGGCTCTTCTATGGTTATTTCCGACCGTAATGTGCTTTTTGACCTGGAGCCCGTTTTCCCGGACGCCCTCTGATTCAGTTTCACCGCGCGCGCCTCCGGTTGCCTGAGAGATAAGCAACCCGCTAGCCACGCCTCCAAGAAATTCCGCCGAACGCGGAACTCCCACATCCTCCAAGGCTTATCGTCCCCCTACGCCAATTCCAAGCGCCGGAATTCCCCCTCACCCTAATGCGAAGAGAAATAAATTGCGTAAAGGGGGAAAGGAACCCGCACGAACGATGTGGCAGCCGACTCATGTGGCAGCACAGTGCATGTGGCGACGGACGCATTCGTCCGTCGCGCGCAAGCCTGCCCTGAGCGAAGTCGAAGGGGCGTAGCCGAGCGGCCCCAGGGCAACACGCACGATCCTAACTTGCAGCTCCGGTCTATGTCTCGGTCTGTGCCCTTGTCACTCTCTACTCCGCTCACGCATCAAACAGTACAACCGTCGTACTCCACACGTAACTAGCGACCCTCACCCGCCGCATCTACTATCGCAATCGGGTAGGTATCGCGGAGGAACGCTTGCGCCTTTCGTCAGCTCGCATCATCACTGCTATCTCTTGTCTCTTTTTCGCCGCCGCCGCATGGCGCATCGCCTCTCATTCTTCCTCCGACTTCACCGCCGAAGCCCAGACATCGAAGCCCGCGACCGCGGCGCAACTGCATCCCGCCAGCGCCTCGATCCCAGACCCCGCGAAGCCCATGGTTCCTCTGGCCGCCCCCGGCACGGAAATATACACCGCCAAGCGCGGCGAAGCCATCCCCACGATCGCCCGCCGTTATCTGGGACGCACTTCTTATCTGACATCTGCCGAACTGGCCGACGCCATCCGCCACGCCAACGGCGACCGGACCGCCAACATCCTCAAGGCGAACGAGAACATCATCATTCCTGGAATCCTCTCCGCCCCTGTCACCGAAAAAACGATCCCGGTCCCCAAAGACTTTGAAGTCCGCGCCATCTACCTGACCGGCATCATGGCGGGCAGCGACCACGGGCTCCGCATCATCCGCCACTGGCGCGAAGTGGGCGGCAACGCCGTGGTCTTCGACATTAAGGACTCCGACGGCAGCGTCACCATCCCCTATGAACATCCGCTGCTAGGCCAGCACAACGTCTACATCCATGACGTGCCGAAGTTCGTCCACTTCGTGCACCAGCAAAACATGCATGCCATCGCCCGCATCGCCATCTTCCGCGACGAGCGCCTGGTCAAGGCTCATCCCGAACTCGCCGTCCAATCCCGCCGCAACCACACTGCATGGCGCGAAAACGGCAAGCTGGTCTGGACCGATCCCAGCCAGCCCAAAGTTCAGGACTACAACATCGCCCTGGCCAAGCACGTAGCCCAGCTCGGCGCCGACGAAATCCAGTTCGACTACGTCCGCTTCCCCGCCGAAGGCGACCAGAAAGACGCCCAGTTCGTCTACCAAAACGGCCAAGAAGCAGCAGCGGTGGCAGACGCCGGCGATGCCCCTAGCTCATGTGGCGACGGCCGCCTCGGCCGTCCCGCGACGGCGCAGCCGAGCGGCCCAGCAACGAGAGTCGAAACGATGCAAGGCGGAAACACCGCCGATGCGAAGCCAGCCGGAGCGACCACGACAGCGACCTCAGGCCCAGCTGCAAAAGCGACCTCCAGCCCAGCCGCGAAGCGGCGAAAGAATGCAGCCCACGGCGCAAGCCGTGGGACCGACGGCCAAAGCCAGACAGCCCCGGAGGGGCGCAAGACAAAGACCGGATGTAAATTAGCCGCCAAACCGCGCGGCCCGCAACGCACCGATGTCATCACCGCCTTCCTGAAAAAGGCCTACGCCGAACTCCATCCCACCGGCGTCTTGTTCTCGCTCGACGTCTTCGGCGTGATGGCCTGGCAACGCCAGGTCGACCTCTCCCACACCGGACAAGACATCGTCGGTATGGCCCACTACTGCGACGTGCTCAGCCCCATGATCTACCCGTCACACTTCTTCGGCATGGACGGCATTGCCCGCCCCGGCGACGAACCCGCCCACTTCATCGGCGAGTCCATGGACCGCTTCGAGCTCATCACCAAAGGCAGCGGCGTGGTGATCCGCCCCTGGCTGCAAGCCTTCCACTGGCGAACCAAGACCTACTCGCCCGAATACATCAAGGTCCAGGTAGAGACCGCCAAGACCAAAGGCGGCATCGGATTCTTGTTCTGGAACGCCGCCAACGACTACAGCAAGCCCTACACCGCCATGCCCGAAATGAAGTCGGCCAACTTCAAGGAAGGCCAGAAAGACCCAAAGTATTTCCGCGGCGACGAACTCCCCGCGACAGCAGTGAAGGCAAGTCTGACTCCAGGATCCGGCGCGGCTGCAGCTACCGCACTCCCCTAAACAGTGGAAATGTTGACCTTCATCAGCGGCAAACAAACATCGCTGAGCACAATCGGAAGGAAGGCGTGGGTGGTCTTGCGCTTTGTATTGTTCGGCCTTGGCGGCCTTTGGCTCTTGATAATTTTCTTTTTTGAATTCATCGAAGGAGTCCGCCCGCAACCCGGTACCGCCATCTTCATCAGCCCGCTGCTCGCTCTGCCCATCGCGCTGGTTGGAGCACTGATGATGCTCTTCGCCGTTGGCGCATGGGGACAATGGGCATACTTGTGGGTGATCCTCTCCATCCCGATCACATTCCTCCTGGTCGGAACCGTCCTTCCGGGCGACAAAGGTTTGGCGATTGGCCTGGCGATTGCGGTAACAGCCTCCGCGAGCAATGCCGCGGTCCGATTTTATTATCGGCGGCGAAGGACGCATTCGTCCTAGTCGCTCGCGCAGGGACAACGCCGGGTGCCCCATCCTAGCCGCGTTCTTTGCGGCTAGGGTGGGGATTTTGACTTTCAGGCTTGTGAAGCGAACACTCCTGTCCGCTGCCTTTGACTGAATCACCAGTCATCCTGAGCAAGGATTGGTCTTTGCGCCCAAGCGCAAAGACCAATCGCGGTCGAAGGCCCCCTACCCCTCCCACACTGCCCCGCGGACCGAAGCGACACGCCTCACGAAACCCCTTGGCATCCCTCCCCAACAGGTGTACAAAGGACGCGACATGAGGGGGTCATGGCGAAGCTACGCCATGGCCCTTTTTTGTCTCTAAAAGGAGCTTAGAATGGAATTCGCTGGCAAGATCGAGGAAACGGCGAGTACCGCGCCGTCATTGGAAGCGTTTTCTAGGTGCAGCCTCTATGCAATCAAAGACTCCGTCACAAAAATACTGGAAATCATCGGCAGGGAAGGAATCTTCGCAGAATACACGCGACACGACATATCCCATATAAACAAGCTTCTCGAAATGCTTGACTGGTTGGTCCCACACGCCACGCGGCAGCGGATGACGGTAGCGGACTGCCTAATGGTTACGCTCGCGATTTATTTTCACGACCTCGGAATGGCGGTGACACGTGACGAATTCGACCGAAGGTATGAATCAGCTTACCCAGAGTTTAAAGACCAATATCTGTTTGGGGGGCCGGACGGACCCGACTATCGCGAAAGAATTAACAGGATGTCCCCTGACGAGTCCGAGAGGTTCCTTTACCAAGAGTTTGTCCGCACACGCCACGCTGAGCGGATTCGCGCGTGGGTAATCGGGAAGTCGCCGACGCAGTTAGGGGCCAGCGACCAAATAACCCAGGAACTCGAGAAACTACTCGAGGGGCTTGGCGCAAAATTCAGGAGGGATCTCGGCGTCGTATGCGAAAGCCACCACCTTGACGATCTCGCAAATCTCGACAAGTACAAACCCTCCCAACCCTACGGCTCCGAACCGCAGGAGTCTGCTAACCTGCAGTACTGTGCCATCCTCCTCAGAACCGCTGACTTACTCCACGTCACAAAAGACCGCACGCCCTCCGTCAGTTTCAGAATCGTTAATCCGTCAGACCCGAAAAGCATAGAGGAATGGCACAAGCAAATGGCGGTGACCACGGTCAGGCCCAAGCCAGGCCTCGACAAAGAGGGAAACGTCGACCCTGGCGCCGAAACGGACACTATTGAGATTCACGGATACTTTACCGAGCCCGAAGGGTTCTTTTCACTAAGTGCCTACCTAAACTACGCGAGAAAGCAACTACAGAAGAGCAATGAATGGGCAGAGATTGCACGTAAAAAAAAGGGAGCCCCGTACGATTTTCCTTGGCGTGACATCGATGACTCAAACTGCGAAGCAGAAGGCTTTATCAATAAGCAATTCGAGTTCACGCTAGATCAGGCAAAGGTTCTCGATCTCCTGACCGGACATCGACTTTACAATGACAGCAGCGTGGTCCTGCGGGAGCTAGTGCAAAACTCGCTTGACGCGGTTCGAGTTCAGTGGGAATACGTAGCAGGTTCTATAAGCGAAGGAGAGGTGAACATCCAGTGGGACACGAAGGAAAGGTTACTTATCGTTGAAGATAACGGAACCGGGATGACGCAGGAAGTAATCGACAAGCACTTTCTGAAGGTGGGGTCGTCACTATACCAGGACGAGGAATTCCGAAAACGACACCCAGAATTTAGCGCGATCAGCCGATTTGGAATCGGAGTTCTTTCGACGTTTATGGTTTCCGATGAGGTCGAAGTGATCACGTGCCACCCGGACGACGACCAAGCGCGAAAGCTCAGCCTCAGAAACCTACATGGCAAGTACCTCATAAGGCTTGTCGAGAAGGATGCGGCCGATCTCCCGCGCCGCATCCAGCCGCACGGAACCCAAGTGAAACTTAGATTGCGATCAACTGCGGACCTTCAGAACGTCTTGGGTACAGCACGGCGCTGGATACTGTTTCCGAGGTGCACGGTCACCGTTCGCATCGATCGTGAGGCTCCCGTAACTGTCGGGTTTCCCGATCCTAAGGCAGCGCTCGCGGACGGCCTCTCAAGGTATGGCCTTACGCCCACCCGAAATCCAGGCGCAAATCCGAAAGCGCAAGAAATCAAAGTAGACCAAACAACGAAGAACGGAATAACCCTAGCGTATGCGCTCCAATGGTCAGACTATTTCCAAGAGTGGGAGTTTTTGCCATCCTACTACATCCGTGACGAGGTAACGCCTGACTTCACGGGTACGTGCGTGGAAGGAGTAGAGGGTCGACTTCAATTCCCCCGGCTACGAGGGCTATCCCATATTTGCAATCGCAAATTCAGTCGGCCTTGGTGCACCCAAAACTAATGTCGCAAGGCTGGGCTTTGAGGCGACCACGGAGCGCAACTCGCTGCTTAAGGATGTTTATCAGATCTATTGCGAGCATATCATGAGCGAGATCAACGCGCTACAAAAGCAGCGTTCCTTCTCCCTCACATGGGCCCTCAGCGAGACCCCTTGGCTGACGGGCCCCTTGCTTTCCAATCGGTCCCCAAGCCGACGCTCCGTTCCAATGGACCGCAGTGCGCTCCTAGAGGCAGTAGCCTCAATCCCTTATCTTCCCTTGGAGGAGCAGGGGACAAGGATTGCATTATCGCCGAAGGAACTAGCGGTTCGTCCCTTCTTTTGGACAGTTGAAAGCGCGTTCTTTAAATCCGCGGAAGCACTACTGAAAGAAGTTCCAACCTCGTCAGCAATTTCTAAGCTTTCCCAAGGCTTTGGCGCTGACGCATTCCAGATGCCACCGGGGCCATTCCTATCGTCCCTTCCATACGAGCCGGTACTTGAGGCCCTTCCGTTTAACGAGCGAGAGGTAGACAGGATAATAGTCCATAAGGCACAGCGGCGCGTTGACATGAGGTGGAAGCCTGCCGGGGATAACTTATGGTTGTCACAACCCCTCTTTGGGCCCAGCCCGGTCGGCGATCTCGCGATGCGCTTTTATGAGATGAGGGTAGGAAGAAGAAGAGCATACTCAGAGGTCTTGGTGCCCCGAGGAAAGGTTGAGGTTGAGGGCCTCAACCGCGAAACCGCCGTCGTTAACAGGAGGCAGGTGTTCGTGATTCCAGGTACGCAGTACGCCCATTTCCTAGCCAGCCGATTAATTGAGGTTGAGAAGTCGCCGGGACCTCACATCATCGCTACGTGCGTAATAGCCTTGATGGCTCTACTCCGAGGGGTTCGCATTGCCGATGCCACAGAGTACATTCGCGAACAGACGGCTAGTATCCAACAGATTAGTCGTTACGGATACCTCGATATGGCGTCGGTACCCGACCTAGCGGAGGCCCTGAATTCCACCGACTTCGCCACCTTTGACCCTTCCGCTTGGTCTCGAAGAGGGGGAGAAACGGAGTGAATCCATAACGAGAAAAAGGGCCGATAGGCTAAGTTAGGACACATTTCTCAGACCCGATCGATATCGCGCGTCGGCCAGCACTCCCAGCAACCGCCATCAAGCCACCCCCTTTCCCCACAGCCTTCCACAGCCCAACCCTGTGACATACAACCTTTACTCAGACAGAAAACCCGCAGCCCGCGCGGGACTCCCCGCCACAAAGGTAAAAGCAGCGGTCGCGACAAGAGCCGCGAAAGGAAGTTACTGAGAATTGACAACCGGGAACTGAGAGCTCGTTTGTCCTCAGATATAATTGTCGGGTAGCGACGCAGCTTTCAAGGAGTTCGCATGGCGATTGAGAAGACCGAGAAGATCTGGCACAACGGCAAGCTTATCAACTGGGACGACGCGACCATTCATGTGATGTCGCACGTTGTCCACTACGGCTCTTCGGTCTTCGAAGGCATTCGCTGCTACGAACTGCCCAGCGGCCCAGCCATTTTCCGAGCCAATGAACACATGCAGCGGCTGCTCGACTCTGCCAAGGTCTACCGCATCGACGTCGACTTCACCCGCGAGCAACTGGTCAAGGGCATGCTCGATGTGGTCGGGCACAACGGCGCGTGGCCGTGCTATGTGCGTCCGATCGTCCTGCGCGGATATGGCGAGGCGGGCGTGAATCCGTTCAACTCACCGACCGAGGTCTACATCATCAATTATCCGTGGGGAAAGTATCTGGGCGGCGAGGCCGATGGCTGCGACGTGTGCGTCTCGTCGTGGACGCGGCTGGCGCCCAATACGCTGCCGGCCATGTCGAAGTCGGGCGCAAATTACATGAACTCGCAGCTCATCAAGATGGAAGCCATCGTCAACGGCTATGCAGAAGGCATCGCGCTCGACGTGGGCGGATTCGTCAGCGAGGGCTCGGGAGAGAATTTGTTCCTGGTGCACCGCGATAAGCTGATCACCGCGCCGCTGGGCAACTCGGTGCTGCCCGGCATCACGCGCGACTCGGTCGTGCAGATCGCACACGACCTGAACATTCCCGTGGTCGAGCAGATGATTCCGCGGGAGATGCTCTACATCGCCGACGAAGTATTCTTCACCGGAACCGCGGCAGAGATCACCGCGATCCGCTCGGTCGACAAGATCAAGGTCGGCAAGGGCACGCTCGGCCCCATCACCAAGGCCCTGCAAAAAGAGTTTTACGCCATCGTGCGCGGAGAGAAGAGCGACCGGCACAACTGGCTGACACCTGTCCCGGTGGGAAGCAAGGTCCGTAGCAAGCAGCCGGTGGGCGTATAATTCAGGCGTTCCGAATTCACGTTCGCACAAATTGAGAGGGCGCGACAAGCGCCCTCTTTCATCCCTGCATCCCAGAACGAATCACCCCACTCAAGGAGGAAACAATGTCCCAAGGATTGACTCCGGAATTTGTCCTCGGCTATCGCGCCATGATGCTCGATGGCATCACCCGCGAAGCGGAGATCACCAAGAAAGTGATCGCGGCCGTGCCCGACGCGGCTTCCAGCTACAAGCCTGACCCGAACGCCCGCACAGCGAAGGAACTGGCGTGGCACATTGCGAACAGCGACATTCAGTTTCTGGATGGAATTGCCGACCTGAAATTTGGTATGGAATCACCCGAGCAGAAGCCGCAAACGTCAGCGGAAGTAGTGGCGTGGTATGACCAGAACGTGCAACGCGGTGTGGCGCGAGTTGCGGCAATGACCGCGGATCAACTGATGACGCCGGTCGAGTTTTTTGGCGTATTCAACCTGCCCGCAGTGTTGTATCTCGGATTCCTGAACAACCACAGCATCCATCACCGCGGCGAGTTGGCGACGTATCTGCGGCCGATGGGATCGAAGTGTCCGTCGATTTATGGCGGCAGCTACGACGAACCGTTCGTGCCACCCGTGCCCGCGGAAGCCGCCGCGTAGTCTTTATAGTTTGCGAACAAGAAGCCGCCTCTCGCGGGGCGGCTTTTTCTTTGAAGATGGGTCCTCACACACTGAAAAACATCGAATGAACCTGGAACCGAAGACTCATGCGAAGCGTCTTTGCAAGCCAATCTCCAGGATGCCTCAAGAATTTCGATGCTTCCTGGCCTGTGATTTAAGGCATCACGCCGCGTACCTTCGGTCACTGACTTCCTGGCTTAGGACTCCGACGATGAAGTCGCTCGCGCCCGGCAGGTGCAGAGCGCTGGTTCCCCCCAACCAGGTCCGCTAAACCGGTCTGTCCACTCCGGCTCTCCTCCGGCAACGAAGCGCTGATCCAGCGAGGCGAATATGAAAATCAATGGCGCAGTCCTGGTGTCGGTGTGTCTGTTGATGTGGAGCGGATGCGGCGGCGGAAAAAGCAGCGGCGGCAATTCCAATCCCGCACAACCGGTTCTCAGTTCGATCACGGTGAAACCTCCTAGCTCAACGTTGTGGGTAGCTCTCAACAACCAGCAGTTCACCGCGACCGGTCATTACTCGGACGGAACAACCAAGGATCTGACAACGCTCGCGACCTGGGTGTCGTCATTGCCAGGCGTGGCGATGGTGAGTCCAACCGGAGTTGCGACTCCAGTAGCGGCGGGCACTGTAACCATCTGGGCGAACTATGGAATGGTCAGCGGGACAAGCACGGCCACAGTAGTGGGATTGGCGGGTGCTTATCTAACCCCTTCGGGGCCGGCACTCTCGCTGACGGGTTCGCCATCGAGTTCGCAGCTGTCGGCATCGGCGATGTGGACCGATGGAAAGACCATGGACCTGAGCAGCATGATGAACTGGTCCTCGTCGGACGCAACCGTGGCGTCGGTGAACACGAACGGAAATGTGACGCGGGGAGCCCATGCGGGATACGCGACCATCTCTGCCATGTGGAATTCCTATGTATTGACCACGGCGGTTTCGGTGACCGCACAGAGTATGTCGAACATCGATCTCAGCGGCAATTATGTTTTCCTGCTCAATGGAGTCGATGTAAGTGGACCAGCGTTCTATACCGGGATGTTTACCGCGGATGGCAGCGGGAACATTACGGGGCAGCTCACCGCTACCTCGAAGGACGGCATCATCGCGATGCCGGCGGCATTCACCGGCACGTATTCCGTGTTTCCGGATGGACGGGGCGACATGACGGTGGTGCTCCCCTCGCCTTTGTCGACCACGCACCTGCGTTTTGCGCTGAGGGCGAATGGCAGCGATGGAAGAACGATCCTGTTCGATCCGACGAGGGCGACAGCGATGATGGGAGCTTTCCAGAGGCAATCCGACGCGCCCTTCAGCCCTTCGAGTTTGCAAGGCAACTATGTGTTCAAGCTGGGGGGAGCGGATGCAGCACGCAAACCACAAACCATCGTGGGCATGCTGAACGCGAATGGCGGGGGACAGGTGCTTTCGGGAACCGCGGACTGGAACGATAACGGATTGGTGAACGGCGGGAACGGACGCAGTTCGCCGCTGCAGGTGACGGGAAGCTACATTGTCTCCGGCGACGGCCACGGTGCCATGACACTCAATGTGGGCGCGACGCAGTTGCACTTCTCGATGTTCGTGCTGTCGAACGGACTGTTCCGCTTGCTGTGCACCGATCCGGGGCAACGGCTGCTGGGACAATTTGAGCTGCAGGAGGCGCCGATCGGCGGATTCCAGACGTTAGACGGCTCCTACACTTTCCTGTTGGAGCAAGGTGGCAGGGCAGGTGTGTTCGGTATTGGCGGCGGGGTTGTAATCGGCCCGATGTCGTCAGTGGGCGGATGGGCCACGCAAACCGGTGCGGTCGTGTACAACGATCTGGAGATCGACCAGGCTACGCGAACGGTCGGACTGGACGGGCGCGCGGCGCTCGACCTGCGATTCTACGTGCGGCAATCAAACATCTATGCGAACTACTCGTTTGCCGTGTACATGGTCTCGCCGACGCGCATGTATTGGATCGAGACGGACACGCAAAACGAATATTCCGGGTTGGTGCAAGGAACCGGCAGCGGGCAATTGAATGGCACTTATATCTACATGGCGGGCGGGTTGGGAGTAGCGTCGGGAAGCGAGGCGTCGGTGCTGTCTCTCCTGGATGCCGCGACCACGACGAATACCAGCGGGACGTTCAACGGCATCGTGGACGTCAATGTTCCGATGGCGGGCGCGCCTGTGGTCTCGCGGATGCTGGGCAGCGCGGTGGCGAACGGGACCTTCGCGGTTGATAGCAACAGCATTTACGTGAAATGGGTCGCGTCGCTTGCCGGAAATCAGAACTTTACTTTCTACATCAATTCGAGCGGACAGGCGCTCATGCTGGGAGAAACTGGGGTCGGAGATAATCCGGACTTGGATGGGTGGATGACGCTGCAGTAGAACGATCGATCGAACACCTCAGGCTTGGGGACGCACTCCACTCGCTCAGCATCCATTTGCTGACTGCGGCTTGCGGCGTGGGCCGCATTCTTTCGCCGCCCAGGTCCAATCCTACATTCAGTCTTCGCACACTTCTTCAGTTCAGAACACACAAAAGAGTGACAACGAGCAGTTGAGCTTCGCTCGACAGCCAGCCGAGGGCGATTGTACCCACACACAATTCCGATTGAAAAGCGACAGTAATATTCTCTACTCTTGATCACGCGTTTCGCGGCAGATGTGGGATGGGAGAACGCATGCACGCATTCGCACCGGAACTTCGATTTGCATTTCGACGATTGTTGAAAGCGCCTGGCGTCAGTGTGACCGTAGTTCTCATGCTGGCTTTGGGCATTGGCGCCACCACCGCCATCTTCTCGCTCGTTGAAGGCATCCTGCTGCGGCCGCTCCCGTTCAGCGACCCGGACCGGCTCGTTCTGTTGGGTGACCATCTGCGCAATGGCCCGAACACGCCCGTCACTGCGCGGGAGATCGGGACCTACTGGAAAGCGACCAGCGCATTCTCTTCCATGGGTGGCTATATTGGCGCCAGCTATGAACTATCCGGCGGCGCAACTCCGGAAGTCGTCCGCGGAGCGAGGTTCACAGCGGGTGTGTTCCAAACGCTGAACGTAAGCCCGATCCTGGGCCGAGTGTTTACGCAGCAGGAAGAGGACGCACATCAGCCGCTTGCGGTGATCAGTTATGCGCTATGGATGAAACGGTTTCACCGCGACGCTCACGTTCTCGGCAGTTCGATTGTTCTCGATCGCAAGGCCTACTCGATTATCGGCGTGATGCCACGCACTTTTGAATTTCCTTTGGTGGACGGACATCTCGATCAGGTGCAAGTTTGGGTGCCGATGAGCCTGACACCCGACGAGCTTTCCGACGACGCGGCAGGCTTTTGGGGATACCACATCGTCGCCCGCCTCAACGATGGCGTCACGCTATCTCAAGCAGCGCAGGACGCGGACCGGGTCGCTCGGCAGATCATGCGGGATTTTCCGCCGCGGATGTCAGCGATTCGCATCCGCGGCGATGTGACGATGCTGCGCGAGAATGCGGTTGCGGCGGTGCGACCTCTGTTACGCGCTCTGTTCATGGCCGTCTCTGTTGTGCTGCTGATTGCCTGCGCTAATGTCGCCGGGTTGCTGTTGGTCCGGGCAATTCGGGGAAGACGCGAATATGCGGTTCGGCTTGCACTGGGGGCGAGCTCTCAGGTCATCCTCCGCGAGTCGGTTTTCGAAGGAATATTGCTCAGCGTGTCGGGCGGAGTGTTGGGGATGGGACTTGCCGCGATTGCGATCCGTGCTGCCTTGGATCTGTTGCCGGAGTCGATGCCGCGAGTCGATTCCATTTCGATGGACGCCAACGTCGCCGGTTTTGCGCTGCTCATCGCTCTGACAACTGGAGCGCTCTGCAGCCTGGCGCCGGCGTTCGCGGCCTTGCGGACCAACCTGACGGAAACACTCAAGGAAGGTGTGCGGACCGGGAGTGGTTTGTCGAGCCATGCCTGGTTGCGTTCGACTCTGGTCGTGGCGGAAATTGCGATTGCTCTGGTGCTGCTTACAATCTCGGGAGCATTTCTGCGCAGCTTCCAAAAGATGAGAGCCGTGAATCCCGGCTTTCGACCAGATCACGTGTTGGTGGCGAGCTATCAACTGCCGATCCAGCAATATTCAACGAATTCTTCCGTCGATTCATTTCATCAGGCGGTCATCGAAAAGTTGTCAAGCAAGCCCGGAATCACAGCGGTTGGCATCACCACCGCCCTGCCCGCGACGCCCTTCATGGCAGCAGCCGCCTACACGATCGAGGGTGAGCCAGTTGCCACTTGGAAGCTGAAGTTCGCGATGTTCGCGATTATCTTCGGGGATTACTTTCGCGCGATGAGTATTCCGCTGATCGACGGCCGATACTTCACCATGGATGACCGCTCGGACTCTCTTCCTGTGGTGATCGTGAACCAGTCAATGGCGGCGCACTGCTGGCCGGGACGACGAGCGATCGGCGGGCGGATGCATGTGGGCAACCCGAACAAGGGATTGCCGTGGGCAACTGTCGTCGGCGTCGTGGCCGATACTAAGATGGGCCCTCGCGACGAACCTAGCAGCGATCAGTGGTATATGCCGGCGCAGCAGTCTGCCATTCTTTACGGTCCTGACTCTTCTAGAAAGCTCACCGCGCCGTCTGGCGGGTATGTCACGTTGCGTTCTGCTCTGCCGCCGGAGCGCATGACAGAGACTCTGCGCTCGACCGTTGCGGAGATCGATCCGCTGCTGGCGCTGCAACAAGTGCAGCCGATGGACGATGTGATCTCGAACGTGGAAGCGCCGCGCCGTTTCAATACCGACTTGATCACGGCTTTTGCTATCGGGGCTTTGCTGCTCGCTATTACCGGGATCTATGCAGTCGTGGCGTTTTCGGTCTCGCTGCGGAGGCAGGAGATTGCGGTCCGCATGGCCCTGGGAGCGCAACGCACGGGAATTGCGCGGCTGGTGCTAATTTCGAGCGCGCGACTGGCGATCGTCGGATGCGGCATCGGTGTGGTCGGTTCCGTGGCCGTGTCGCGGCTGGTTAGTTCGTTTCTGTTCCAGGTGAGCGCGACTGATCCGGTAATCTACGTTGCGGGAGTTTTGATCATGATGATGATGTCGCTGCTTGCATCGGCGCTTCCGGCAACCCGCGCGGCTTCGGCGGATCCGGCGGATGCGTTGCGCTCGGTTTAGGAACTTAGCGCAGGAGTTCGTAGTGAGTTTGTAAGCAATTGCCCATAATGCGGAATTCCTAGTGACTCGTGGGCGGTTAGGCCAGGGAGTCGCGCTTCGCTCGACGGACAGCCGAGGCGGCTGTCCCTACGTGGATCTCAGTGCAGCGCGCTGACTACCGCGGCGTAGAAATCTTCGTCGTTGATCGTGGTCGCCCCGGTTGGCTTTGGGCGGGCGCTCCATACGACGATCACAACGTGCTCTGCCGGATTGATGTAAATCGATTGGCCGAAGATGCCGATCGCCAGGAATGCGCCTTTATGAACCGGATTGGGAGAGTCTGGAATCCACCACATGTACCCGTAGTTGACGTTCTTGCCGGAGATGACCTTGCTGGTTCCGGCTTCGTTGAACCAATCTTCGGGAAGAATTTGTTCCTGTTCCACCCGGCCGTGATTCATCGCGAACAACCCAAAGCGACCATAGTCGCGCAAGGTGGCGCTTAGTCCACTTCCACCGATTTCCTGGCCGTTCGGGGATTCAAGCCACCAAGTTGCGTCCGACTCCATGCCGACTTTCGACCAGATGCGTTCCGACAGATACTGCGCGAGGGGTTTTTTCACGGCGGCGTGTACCAACTCTCCCACAACGTAGGTTTCTCCGGTGTTGTAATTCCAAACCGTGCCCGGTTCGCCAGCACGGCCCAGCGTGGACATGAACTCGAGGATCGATCCGGGTTTACCCCCTAACTGGAGGTCGAGCATACGGCGCCGATCTGATGCCGGGTTGGTATAGGTCTCGTCCCACTTGACTCCTGAGGCCATCTGAAGGAGGTTCTTGATCGTCACTCCGTCGTAGGCACTGCCAGCGAGTTTTGGCAGGTACTTGGTTACGGGATCGTCGATGCTCTTGATGTAACCGTCTTTAATTGCGACCCCCACGAGAGTGGACGTTATAGACTTGACGACCGACATTGACATCCATCGGGTGGACTCGTTGTTGCCGAGTTCGTATCGCTCGAACGCAATCTTTCCATCTTTAAGCACCAGCAGGCCGCTCACCCGATTTAATGACAGGTAATCGTAGAGGTCGTATTTCTTGCCGGCGGAAGTAAAATCGACAGCTGCGAGCGGGGCTCCACTTGTCGGGAGGGGATAGACGTGAGGACCGCGATTTACGGTCCGCGTGGGAAACAACCGGTTGATGTTGCGGAAAGTCCGGACCTGGATGTCGGGATATAAGGTTCCATCGTAGATTTGCCGCGCGGTCCCGATTTCCTCCAGTGGGTTCGCGGTTTGGTAATGCGTAGAGGCCTGGGCGCCGGCGAGTCCAGCGGAGAGCGCGATGCAGGCTGAGAGTGCAGCTGTCAATTGGATCAGTTCATCGAACTTCCTCAATGGCGTGCAGGGGGGAACTGATTGTCGCTTCGACTTTTGCGGTCTCGACCCGTTGAACATGGCGGTGTCACCTCGAATCGGGAAAGGCCAAACGAGGATACAGCTGCCATGGAGGCGCGGCAAATCGCTGGTGTTGGTGTTCGGGAACGGACACGGGGTTTCGGTTTTGAACAGGTAGAACCGTGGGCAATGTAATAACCCAGTACTTTCCAGCGCGGGGCACGTCAAAGAATCGGCAGTAGGCATGCAGGAATTGCGGAAATGTGGTGCGTACTTTGATCGGAATCCCACGGTCGAGCTTCGCTCGACGGACAGCCGAGGGCGTCTGTCCCCACATAGATATCAACACCTGACAGCCGAGGCGGCTGTCGCTACGTATATGGATCGAGGTGGACGGTGCGAACTCTGATCGGGAATCTTCGCTATAGCCTGCGGATGTTGCGCAAGAATCCGGGATTGACGGCTGCGGTGATTGCGACCCTGATGCTGGGCATTGGGGCTACGACCGCCATCTATACGGTGGTCTATGCCGTGTTGCTCGCGCCGTTGCCTTATCCCGAGCCTGACCAGTTGATGATGGTCTGGTCGAAGGTGAACGGGCACAACAATGGGATGTCGGCCGGAGATTTTCTCGACTGGAAAGAACAGAGCGCGTCATTCCAACAACTGGCGGCATGGACGGGTGCGAGCATTAATGTTTCGACGCAGGAGCAGCCTGAGGAACTCCCCGGCATGCGTTGCACGCCGGGTTGGTTCGGGATGCAGGGGTTGCCGTTCGCAATGGGACGCGACTTCCGTCCTGAAGAAGGGATCCCGGGGAAAGACCGCGCGGTTATTTTGACGCACAAACTGTGGAACCGGCTGGGCGCGAATCGGAACATCATAGGCCAACCGCTGCGCCTCAACGGCGAACTCTACACGGTCGTGGGAGTGTTAGCGCCGGGGGTCGGGGACCGTTTTGATTTTGAGCTGTCGACTCCGCTGGCGTTCCTGCCGGAACAGATTAATCACGACTACCACTGGCTGCTGGCCATGGGGCGGCTGAAGCGCGGATTCACGCGGCAGCAGGCGCAGGCCGATATGGATGCGGTGACGGCGCGCATTGCGGCGGCTTATCCCATGTCGAACAAGGGTTGGGGCGCTTCGGTGGAACCGCTGCAGAATGATTTTCTTCCTCACGAACGAATTCGAAACTTGTGGCTGCTGTTGGGAGCGGTGGGATTTGTGCTGCTGATCGCGTGCGTGAATATTGCGAACCTGCTGCTGGCCAAGGGTGCGGCGCGGCTCAAAGAAATTGCGATTCGCAGCTCGGTGGGAGCCGATCGCAGACAAATTTTCGCGCAGTTTCTAACCGAGAGCGTAGTGCTTGCACTGATCGGCGGTGGACTCGGAATTGGACTTGGCGCGGGATTGCTGCGCGCGATTCTGAGCATTGTGCCGGAAGGAATCTTGCCGTCGGAGGCGAATTTCCATCTGGACATTCACGTGTTGGTGGTGGCGCTGGCGGCTACGACGGTGGCCGGACTGCTGTTTGGCTGCGCACCGGCTTGGTACGCATCTCAAGTCGATCCGGGAGAATCGCTGAAAGAAGGTGGACGCTCGGGGACGGGTTCCGGCAGTCACAAACTGCGGCGAGGACTGATCACCGGCGAGTTCGCGCTGGCTTTGTCTTTGTTGGCTGGAGCGGGGCTTGCGATTCACAGTTTTTGGAATCTGACGCGCGTCGATCTGGGGGTGCGGACGGATCATATTCTGGTCTTCGGGCTCGACCAGCCGCAAGGACGCTTCAAAACCCCGGACGAGATGAATGCTTACAACCAGCGGATGTTGAGCGTGCTGCGCGCGGTGCCGGGAGTTTCGGACGTCGCCACCGTGACCGGTATGCCACTGCGCGGAACCAGCGACGGCATGCCCTTCACACTGGTGGGTGGGCCGACGTTTGCGGATCCGTCGCAGCGGCCGGGCGCCGGATTCCAATCGGTTTCGCCCGACTATTTCAAAACTTTCGGCATACAAGTGCTGAAAGGACGCACGTTTACGGATCAGGACACGAGCAGGAGTGTGCGGGTCGCGATGGTGAACGAAGAGTTTGTGAGCCGTTATCTGAAAGGATTGGACCCGCTGCAGCAGCGCCTGTTGATCGAAGAGATCATTCCTGGGTTGCCGAAGCTGGGCCCCGCGGTCGAGTGGCAGATCGTGGGAGTCTTTCACAACGTCAGAGCTGGCGATTTTCGGGATCCCTTTCCCGAGGTGGATGTTCCGTTCGCACAGTCGTTATCACCGAATGTTCACATTGGCGTTCGTACCGCGCAGGATCCGGCGGCGATGAGCAAGAGCGTGGCAGCGGCAGTGCATTCCGTCGATTCACAGATTGCCTTGGCGCGACTTCAGACTCTCGACCAGGTGAAGGATGAGTCGCTGGGCGAGGATCGATACACTATGGTTCTGTTTGCCTGCTTCGCGGCGGTGGCGCTGCTGCTGGCGGCGGTTGGCATCTACGGGCTGATGGCGTTTGCGGTGGCGCAGAGGACCAACGAGATCGGGCTGCGGCTGGCGCTGGGCGCAAGCCGGCTGAATGTCGTCTGGCTCATTCTGAAAGAGGCGTCGCTGCTGGCGGGAGTGGGACTGGCGATTGGGCTGGCAGGATCGGCGGTGGTGGGGCGGACCATGCGCACAACTCTGTATGGAGTTGGGGCGATGGATTTTTCGGTGATCGTGTCCGTGGGCGTGATCTTGTTTGTGACGGCGTTGTTTGCGTCGTATCTGCCGGCGCGGCGGGCGGCCAGGATTGATCCGATGGCGGCGTTGCGGAGCGAGTGACGCGAAAAGCTTGAACCACTAAGGACACGAAGGTTCACGAAGGAAAACTGAACTGATCTCTTGTTTCACGAAGCTTCAGGAGAGCTTCAGAGAGAGATGTGGTGATGGAGAAGCGCGCTACGTAGCGTTTACATCGCTCGTCCTCGAATCATGCAAACTGTCGCTGCTGCTAGACTAGAGCGCGCGTGACCACCGCAAAACGAAAACTCCACGGATGCGACGGACTGCTGCTGGTCAACATCGGCCAACTTCTCACGTTGCGCGGCACATCGGCTAAAGCAGGCCCACGGCGCGCCTCCGAACTTAAGGAACTCGGCATCATAAAAGACGGAGCTGTTTTGTGCCTGGGAGGGAAGATTGTTTCCCTCGGCGGCACCAAGGACGCGTTGCGCGATCCCTGGCTTCGAAAGAATCGCCGCAACGTTACAGAGATCGACTGCGCGGGACAAGTGGTGCTGCCGGGGTTTGTAGATTCACATACGCATCCCGTGTTTGTTGGCCCACGGCTGGTGGATTTCGAGAAGCGCATCGAGGGCGCTTCTTACACGGAAATTGCGGCCGCTGGCGGCGGCATTCGTTCCAGCCTGGAAGCGGTACGCAAGACGTCGAAGGCCGCGCTGGCGGCGAGAGTTACGACCATTCTGACTGAAATGGCGTCATACGGCACGACGACTGTGGAGGCCAAATCGGGCTACGGGCTCACAGTTGAATCGGAACTGAAATCGCTCGAGGCGATCCGGGACGCGGCACGCCGCTGGCCGGGAACGGTTGCAGCGACGCTGCTGGGCGCCCACGTCGTCCCAAAAGAATTTCAGGGCTGCTCACAAAAGTACATTGAGATCGTCTGTAAAGAGATGATCCCGCGGGCGGCTAAGCGGAAGCTCGCGCAATTCGTAGACGTCTTCTGCGACAAGGGAGCGTTTACTGCGATTGAAACGGAACAGATCTTCGCAGCGGCTGAGAAGAATGGTTTGAGCGTGCGCGCCCACATGGGTCAGCTTTCCGAGACCGCGCTGTCGCCATTCTTGCGCTTCAATCCCGCATCGTTTGACCACATGGATCACGTGAGCGATGACGACATTTTGCAACTGGCAAAACGCGACACGGTTGCCACGCTGGTGCCGGGAGCAAATTATTTTCTGGGATTGAAGGAATATGCGGACGCGCGCCGCTTGATTGACGCCGGCGTTCCGGTTGCGCTGGCGACGGACTACAATCCCGGCACTTCGCCGACCATGAGCATGCCCATGGCAATGTCGTTGGCGTGCACACAAATGAACATGTCGCCGGCGGAGGCAATCGCGGCAGGCACAATTAACGGAGCGTGGGCTCTGCGGGTGGCAGACCGGAAGGGCAGCATCGAACCGGGAAAGGACGCTGATCTGGCGGTTTTCGCGGTCAAGGATTATCGCGAGATTCCGTACTGGTTCGGCGCCAACCACTGTGTGGCAACGGTTCTGAATGGAGTGCTAGAGCGGCCGTGAAGTTTCGCGGCGTCGCATTCGTATTACACTGGAGTGAAACGTCTGCGTTTGAGGAACTCCAACAAAAATCATAGGAATGAAGCCGTCCGATCTAACCTCCTGAGGGAAAACATGAAGCGCATTTTTGCAGTCATAACATTTTTGTTTCTTACAATCTCGCTGGCCGCCGCGCAAAGGTTGCCGGAAACTGCACGACCGGAGAATTACAAGCTCAGTTTCACGCCCGATCTCGATAAGGCTAAGTTCGAAGGCGATGAGACCATTGGGATCCGACTGCTGAGGGCATCCTCGGAAATCACGCTCAATGCGGTCGACATCGATTTCCACGATGTCACGATCAGCAGCGGCGGCACGACGCAAAAGGCCAAGATCACGCCGCAAAAAGAAAAAGAAATGGTCATACTGAGCGTGGCGAAACCGCTCTCCGCTGGCCCGGCGACGGTGCACATCACTTACACCGGCATCCTGAATGATGAGATGCGCGGCTTGTATCTCGGCAAGGACGACAAGGGCCGCAAATACGCTGCCTCGCAGTTTGAGGCAACCGACGCGCGGCGCGCGTTCCCGTCCTTTGATGAGCCCGACTACAAAGCTACGTTCGACATAACGGCGGTGGCCGACAAGGGGCAGGTCGCGACTTCGAACCAGAAAGTTGTTTCTGATACTCCTGGCCCAGGCGACAAACATACAGTCCGTTTTGCCACGACTGCGAAGATGTCTTCATATCTGGCGGCGCTGGTGGTGGGTAACTTCGAGTACGTTGAGGGGCAGGCTGACGGCACTCCGATTCGGGTTTACGCGACACCCGGCAAGAAAGAACTGGGCACGTTCGCGCTCGATGTCGCGACTCACGTTCTGCAGTATTACGACCACTATTTCGGGATCAAGTATCCCTATGGAAAGCTGGACTTGATCGGCCTGCCCGACTTTTCCGCGGGAGCGATGGAGAATACAGGCTGCATCACTTTCCGTGAAGTGGTGCTTCTTATCGACGAAAAGCAAGGCTCCATCGGCTTGAAGAAAGAGATTGCCGGGGTGATCGCGCACGAGATGGCGCACCAATGGTTTGGCGACCTGGTGACCATGAACTGGTGACCATGAAGTGGTGGGACGACGTTTGGCTCAATGAAGGATTCGCCACATGGATGTCGAGCAAGCCCATCGAAGCCTGGAAACCAGAATGGAATTTCAACCTGGATGACGTGAGCGATACCGGAAACACACTCAACCAGGATTCGTTAGCAAATACGCGTCCCATCCATCAGGCGGCGGATACACCGGCGCAGATTCAGGAACTGTTCGACGGAATCGCTTACGGCAAGGCCGCAGCCGTGCTGCGCATGCTGGAATCGTATCTGGGAGAAGAAACTTTTCGGGCTGGCGTGAACGCCTATCTGCAGAAGCACGAATACGCCAATGCGACGGCGGATGATTTCTGGGATGCGCAGGCTGAAACATCTAAAAAGCCAGTCGACAAGATTATGCCGACATGGGTGAAGCAACCGGGCGCTCCGATTGTCAATGTCAAGGCGCACTGTTCAGGCAATTCCACCGACGTGACTCTGGATCAGCACCGGTACTTTTTCGACCGGACTAAGTTCGAAGCGGCCAATGATGAACTCTGGCAGATTCCGCTGTGCTTGCGGGGTTCGGCGAGCGGCAAAGATGTGAAGTGCGTAGTGATGACTAAGAAGGAAGAGACAGTTACTCTGCCCGGTTGCTCAACGTGGGTTCTGACCAACGCCGGCGCAACCGGGTACTATCGAACTGCCTACCCGGCGGAGGCAGTGCGCGCTCTGGCCAGCGATGCGGAGACAAAGTTGAGCCCTGCGGAACGAATCGCCACTGAGAACGACATCTGGGCGTCGGTGCGGGTGGGCCGCGAACCGGTGGGCGACTATCTTGCCTTCGCGCAAGGTTTGCAGTCGGATCGCAACCGCGCGGTGATTCAAGACCTTCTAGGAGAATTGAGTTACATCGGCCAAAATCTGGTGAGCGATGGCGATCGTGATGAATACCGGAGTTGGTTGCGTCAGTACCTGGCTCCCGCGATGAAGGATGTGGGATACGAGCCCAAAGCTGGAGAGGGCGACGAACAACGGGCCTTGCGCTCTGACCTGTTCCGCGCACTGGGCTATGATGCCCGCGATCCGAGAACCCTTGAGGAAGCGCGCAAGATTGCGGAAAAAGCTTTGTCCGATCCGGCGTCGGTCGACAGCACTATGGCTGGTGTCGCGCTGGCACTCGCCGCACTGGACGGGGATGCTGCGTTTTATGATCGGGTGATGGCGGCCACAAAGAACGCGAAATCGCCGGAAGAATACTACACCTATCTCGACACGCTGCCCCGCTTCAGCGAGTTGAGCCTCTTACAGCGCACGCTGGACTTTGCCATTTCGCCGGAAGTGCGATCGCAGGACGCGTTGGCGTTGATTACCGCGGTCATGCGCAATCCGGCGGGCCGAGAGTTGGCTTGGAATTTCATTCGATCGCAGTGGGACGCAGTTGCGAAGGCGGGAGGCCCCTTTGCCAGTGCTGAAGTCGTGGGCGCCACTGGACGTTTCTGCGACGCCGGCTTAAGGGATCAGGTGACGGAATTCTTTTCCGAGCACAAGGTGGCAGCCGCGGAGCGGACGTACAAACAATCGATCGAACGCATTAACAACTGCGTCGATTTCAAGTCGCAACAGGAACCGCAACTGGCTTCGTGGCTGGGAAAGCACAGCGCGACCCACGGGGAATAAATTGCATAAGGAAACGCGCTCCTGCCTGGGAGGGCGCGCTGCATTGGGGGCTAAAGATTGATTCCGAAGAGTTCCCGAAGGGCGCTATTCCACTCGCTTTCGGAGGACAGCGTTCTCTCCTGGCGCTGGCCGTTGCGGGTCACGATCAGTTTCATCCCTGACAAGGTGATTCGGCCGTCGGGAGTGGCTCGCGAACAGATACGGTTTTGGGTGAAATGCGATTCGGGCGAAGTCTGGTGATAATGGCACATGCCCGCGAAATCGCCCAAACTATGCGGCTTCAGCGCAAAGGAATATTGCCGCTTCCAGCTTCCATTGGATTCGAGCTTTTCCAACTGCAGACGTTCTTTGAATTGCATCAGACGAAACGCTCCTGCGGGGTCCACCTGTTCCCTGACGGATTCCAACCGCAGCGGCTCGAGAAATAATTCTCCGAAACCTACGTCGGCCAGCCACGGATTTTGCAGATCGACGCACAGGGTCAGGTGATCGAATTCCGGGCCTTCACCACCCGCGTCTCTGGCGACACGCGCGGAGAGGAGCGTGGTCTGGAATCCAAGCGCCCGGAGCAGAGCCGCGAACGCGCTGTTTAGTTCGTAGCAGAATCCGCCGCGCCGCTGGTCGACGATCTTGTGAAGAATGGCGTCTTCGTCGAGGAGAATCTTGCGTGCGAGCGGAATATCAAGGTTCTCGAATGGAACGGCGAGCAGGTGCGCACGATGGATGGCGCGAAGGGCATCAGCAGTTCGCACGGTTGGACCGGAGTAGTTGATGCGGGACAGATAAGCTTGAACGTCGATCATGAAACTGCACCGAGAGCGAATTGTGAAGGGCTGAAAGCTGATGTCTGACAGCTGTTCTTGTTACACCGGCAACTGGTCCTGCATCCAGACCGGAGTTTCAGGTTTGGGCTCGCTGGTCAAGTCGATGACCAGACGCTCGAGCACCATGCGCTTGCTCACGGGATTCGAGCGCAGAGCGAGGTCGGCCTTGGCGACGAGGCGGATGGCGCGCGTCAGTTCGCGGCGGGATTTGTAGCGGCGGGCCTGCTTGATGATGTCGTCCGCGGCGAAGGGTGGCACGCGAAAGCCCTGCCACAGCGCGGCCCACAGCATGCGCTGGTCGCGGACGTTGCGCTCGAGAATCACCAGCATCTGGCGGAAGGTTTTTGCCAGCATGTAGATGTGTCCGATGGCCGCTTCTTCGCCTTCACCGGAGAGAAGAATCGCGTCGAGAATTTCGAGCGCGCGCACCCGCTCTTTGGCGGAGATAGCGTCGGTCAATTCGTAAAGCGAGCGCTGCTTGGCGGCGAGCACCATGGTTTCGACGTCGCCCAGCGTGATGCGTTCTTTCTCGCCAACGTAGAGAATCAACTTTTCCAGTTCGTTGGAAATCATCATCATGTCGCCGCCGAGCGCGTCGACCAGTTCGCGAGCGCCGTCGGCGTCGATTTTCACACCGCGACCGGTACAGTAATCCGAAATCCAGCGGACCGCCTCGCCCTCTTCCACACGCGCCAGCTCCACGATGCCGCAATACTGGCCCATAGTTTCGCGAATGCGCTGGTAGCGTTCCTTGTCCTGCATCTCCATGCGGCGGACGTCGGCGGGAATACTGATGTGGTCGGCGACAAAAATCAGGAGCGCGTCGGGATTCGGGTTCTTGCAGTAGTCCTCGATAGCAGCGAGTTTTTCTTCGTTCGAACCGCGACCGAAAAGATTCTTCACGCCGCGCACGAAAAAGACCTGGAAGGGCGCCATCAGCGAGGGCGTGCGGGCGCGATCGAGAATCTCCGCCAGATCGGTGTCGGCGAGATCGAACTCGAAGAAGCTGAAGTCGCGCAGATCGGCCGGGACCAGGTGCTCGAGGATGGCATCGCGAAAGCGCTTGCGGAAGAAGGCTTCATCGCCCACGAAGACGTAGGCCGCACGCAGCTTGCGCGATTCCAGTTCGCTGACGAAGCGCTCGGCCTGGGCGAAGGCTCGCATCAGATCGCTCCTGTGTTTGCGACGGTCATTATTTTCGAATGTAGCATTGAGAATTCAATTCGCAAAGTGGTCGGGCGTGAACGTTGGTTGCGAGGGTATTTGCCGGAGGACTGGCTGCGAGGGCAAGATGCCCTCGCGAGAGCCGGCGGGACGCCGGCGCTACGGTGACAAAAACAATTCATCTTCTAAAATCCCTCGAGGATGTTGGAGACTAGCGTACGGGCGAAATCCTGGGAGAGGCGCCGGAAGGCCGGGGAATCTTCCTCAAAAAAGCTAGGCAGATCCTGCGATACTTCGTATTGTTCGCGAAATAAGTACGCCGGATTCTGGTAAAGAACCTTGCCATCGCGGTCGGTGAGCGTCACCCGAATGCTGACCACCACCAGGACGCTGGCTGCCTGACCCGTGGATGTGTTGTAGGTGAGCGGTGAGGCGGCGGTGGAAAGGACGGTGCCGCGTAAGGTGGCGTCGGCATCTTCTCCGGGATCGTTGAGGATGCGGTAGTGAGTGCGCGTGTTGAATTCGCGAACCACCGCGGCGGTCAACATCTGCTCGATGCGGTAGGTGAGCGTCTCGTTCTTGAAGGCCGGGATGGCGATGGTCTTGACGTTCTGCGGAAGCTGCGCCACGTGGCCAGCGGTGTGGTAACCGCATCCGGCATTGAGGAAAAGTAAAAAGAACGCGAACGCCATTGGGCGTTTCGCTCGTAATTTCATTGAATCTTTCCTGTTGGGCGAGTGGCTGTCATGCTCTCGGCACATTCCACGGCGGTCAGGGCCGAGATGCGGAGATTGTCGGCAGCCGCCCACAGCCAGACGCCATTCGGTTGAGCGGGATCGAGCTTCAGCGAAAGCTGAATATCCGCCTGTCCCGCGGAACTCACGTTGGTCGGAGACTCTTCATCTGCGCCAGGAATCGCAACGTGATCGCCGGCCAACGCTTGCGATAGAGCCTGCACCTCCACCGGTTGATTCATCTCCAAAAAGAGAGCCAGCGCATGGCCGTGAAAGATTGGGGCCTGCAACAGCATGAGCGAGGGTTGGGAAGCATCGGTGGCGGCAATTTTCTGGTAATGACGAAGGATGCGGGCCTCGACGGAATCGAGCGTGGGCTGCGACTTCTGGCCGTAGCGAGCCACCATGTTGAAAGCCACTTGCGCGTCGAAGACGTCTTTCGGAAGCGGCTGGAAGGAAAGCAGGTTCACCGTTTGCTGGTGCAACTCGTCCATGCCGCGTTGTCCGTGCTCCGAAGCTGGTTCAAAAACTGTGGCGACAGCGCGCGATATCATGCCGGCTTTTTTTGCGCGCGATAGAAGCAGAGCCAGAGTCACGGCGACCGGATGCGCGGTCACGCATGGGCCGGGTTGCAGCTCTGGAGCGGGACTTTGGCCGCGTTCGCGTTCCACCCACAGAGAGCGCACGCTCGCGCCTGGCTCGTTTTCTAAAGCAGCGGATAGATCGATGATGGCGCTTCCCGCATCGCGCGCATCTTTCCAATTCTTGCGCGTGGTGTCCATATCGGAAGCGAAGAAAGTAAAATCAACGTTTTCGAACTGCTCGGCGCGCACTCTTTGGATAAAACTGATCTCGTCGCCCATGGCCTCGAGTTGGCCCATGGATTCGTCGTCATCGAGCAAGCGTATATCGGCTGCCGGGAAGTTGCGCTCGTTGAGCATCTCGGCCACTTCCTTCCCTTTGAGCGAGGCGGCACCGACGATCGCGGCGCGATAGAGATTTCCACGGGCTGCGAGTGGATGCGGAGCAGGCGGTGACTTGACGGGATCGTTCATGAGGCCTGCGAGGCCTCCTTGTAGGGCGGCGGGGGGCGTCTACCGCGGCGGCGGAAGATCCACTGCAAACGCCAGAAAATTCCAGAGACCATGTAGAGCAGCGCAATCGCAAACAACATTTTGCGCGAGAAGAAGAAAATCAGGCCAAATAGTGCCGCCAACAAAACGATCAACCGGAAGGGATGGCGCGAGCGGAAGTCAATGTCTTTGAAGCTGTAAAAGCGCCAAGTACTGACCATGAGATAACCCACAGTCGTCACCATTGCGGACCAGGCGAGTGCGGTATAGAAAGACTCGAGCGGCTCACCGGCGGTGAAGTGCACCACGGCTGCAATCACGCCTGCCCCCGCCGGAATCGGCATGCCCACAAAATATTTCTTCCCGGGGCGACCGGGGTTCGAAGGCTGCGGGTTGGTGGTGATGTTGAAGCGCGCCAGGCGGCTCGCTCCTGCAATCAGAAAAAGAAAGGCAGCAATCGCCCCGAGTTGCGCCAGCTTGAAAGTCCACTTTCCCTCGGTAAGCAGCACCGTGGGCATCAGGTGGAAGCCCCATGTCCAAGCCAGCATCGCGGGAGCAACGCCGAACGTTACTACATCCGCCAACGAATCGAGTTCTCTGCCGAAATCGCTGCTGGTCCCGGTCATGCGTGCAATACGGCCGTCGAGCCCATCGAACAGCACGGCAAATCCAATCGCTTTGGCTGCATTGTCCAAGTGCCAGAAATCGATGGCGGTGGCGTGCATGGTCTCGAGGATGGCGTAATAGCCGAATGCCATATTCGCCGTCGTGAATAGCGAGGGAAGGATGTACATCCCCTTGCTCTGCCGGCCTCGTTTTTTGGGAGCGGCTGTATCCATCAGTGCGCCGCCCTCTCGGTGGCAGGAGTTTTACCCGCGCCGGTCAAGGCGGCTTGCGGCTGCAAGTAAGCAAGGATGCTGGAGCCGCCTTTGACGCGGTCGCCGATTTTTACGTTCATGCGGGCGGAGGCGTCGAGCAGAAGGTCGGTGCGCGAGCCGAACTTGATCAGGCCGACGCGCTGGCCGCGCTCGAGACGGTCTCCCAGTTTTGGATGAAACACGATTCGCCGCGCCAGCAGGCCCGCAATTTGCTTGAAGACAACTTTTTGGCCGTCGCCTTCCATGGTGACGATATTCTGCTCATTCTTGTCGGCGCAGACGGCGTTCATGGCATTCAGGAATTGGCCGTGCTGGTAGCGCACATCGCGTACGACTCCGGCGATCGGCGAGCGGTTCACATGCACGTCAATGACGCTGAGGAAAATGCTCACTCGCGTCTGCTGCTGGTTTCCGACAGTCACGGTTGAAACGTCGGTGACCTTGCCGTCAGCGGGTGATACTACCGCGCCGGGATCCTGCGGAATCGTGCGCTCGGGATCGCGAAAGAACCAGAGAAAGAAAATCGCCAATAGACACGGGATGACCGCCCAGACGGGTCGGGTCAGCCAGCCGAGCAGAAGGGCGGCGACAATCAAGGCCAGCGCGTAGTAGTAGCCGTCACGAACCATGCAAGAACTCAATTATAGAGCAGGCTCCGGAGGTGGCGGTTTAGGAACCAATGTCCGATTGCGGACGGGGTGACCGGGATTGGACGCCCGCAAGAGTCTGTTTAACCTGAGCGGCGATGTGTCGCACAGAAAATAAAGGATTTTCCTCGAATCTGGCGCTGGATTCGCAAATGCTAGTCTCTTCAAGACACCTGTATTGGCGAACTACCTTTCCGCGCGACATGCGTCCAACGTTCATCCGATTGTGGCGCTGCGGTACGAGTGAGGCCTTATGAACAGACTGCTTTCTGACATTCGCTACGCGCTGCGGCAGTTGAGGAGGAATCCTGGGTTTGCGGCGATTGCGGTGCTGACACTGGCTCTGGGAATTGGCGCGAACACCGCGATTTTCAGCGTCGTCAACTCCGTAATATTGAGGCCGCTGCCTTATCAAGACTCCGGGCGGATTTACCGGATCTGGGGCACGCTACCATCTCGTGGCCTACGGGAATTGCCGGTCTCGGAGCCGGAATTTCTGGAGTACAAGAAGAGCCGAAGTTTTGATCACATGGGAGTGTTCGCTACTGCGGCACTCAACCTTACGAAATCAGGCGACCCTGAGCGCGTCACGGCAACCTGGGCTTCGGCGGATGTGCTGTCGGCGATGGGCGCGGGGACGATCCTTGGGCGCACATTTTCGGCCGATGAGGACCAGCGCGGACACAACCAGGTCGTGGTTCTGAGTCACCAGTTGTGGCAGACGCATTTTGGAAGCGATCCTGCAATTCTTGGAAAATCCATCACGCTCAATAACGAGAGCAAGACAGTCATTGGCGTGATGCGGCCCGGGTTCAACTTTCCGTCGGCTGAAGTTGCGGTATGGGCCCCTCTGGCGCTCGATCCAGCGAGCAAGAACGTCGGACTTCATTATCTCGGAGTGGTTGGGCATCTGGCGCCCGGAGTTACTGTGCCGCAGGCAACTGCCGAGATGGATTCGCTGGCCGAGCAAATCAAGCTTGCGTATCCCGACTACTACAAAGATGCGATTGGATTTACCGCCGGCCTGATTTCTTTGCAGGAGCAGACGGTCGGGAAAATTCGTCCGGCGCTAATGGTGTTGATGGGCGGAGTCGGATTCATATTGCTGATCTGCTGCGCCAATGTTGCGAATTTGCTGCTGGCTCGCGCGGCGGGTCGCAAGAGAGAGATTGCGACAAGGATGGCTTTAGGTGCCTCACGGTTGCGCCTTGCCCGTCAATTGCTCACCGAAAGCTTATTGATTTCGTTGTTGGGCGGCGCGATCGGGGTGCTGCTGGCGATTATGGGATTGAGATTTCTAGATGCCAGTCAGTTCGATCTTCCTCGTATGCAGGAGATTTCACTTGATGGGCAAGTGCTGCTCTTTACTGCGGTCATCTCGATGCTCACTGGCGTGGTTTTCGGAATGGCTCCGGCTTTGCGAGCATCGAAATCTGACTTGAATGATTCGCTCAAGGATGGCGGACGCAGCGGAACCGAAACCAAAGGTGTTAACCGGGCTCGTAGCTCTTTAGTGATTTCAGAAATTGCCCTTTCTCTGGTGCTGCTGGCCGGTGCGGGCTTGATGATCGGAAGTTTTGTGCGGCTGCTCGATGTCAGGCTTGGCTTCGATCCCACCAGTGTTCTCACCATGCAGCTTTCGCTTCCGCAGGCTCAATATCCGGAACTGCATCAGGTCACGACCTTTTATCAGCAGCTCATCAATCGGATTGAGACGTTGCCCGGAGTAAGGGGTGCCGCTTTTGTTAATTGCTTGCCGATGACGGAGGAAAATGCCACTGCCTCTTTTGAGGCGGAGGGACATATCTTGAATTCCGCAACCGCCATCTCCGATTACCACATCATCAGTCCCGATTATTTTCGCGTGATGAAAATTGGGCTCGTGCAAGGACGGACTCTCACAGAATCAGACAGCCTGCGGCCTTCGGCAGTGGTGATCAATCAGACCATGGCCCGCGCTTTCTGGCCCGGTCAAGAAGCGCTGGGCAAACGCATAAGGCTCAAAGCGGATGCTCCCTGGCTCACAGTAGTAGGCATAGTGGCGGACATCAAGAATCACGGCCCGAGTAGGCCCACTAGACCGGAAATGTATTTCCCGCACAGCGAGCAGGGATTTGGCTTGTGGGCCGACTTGCGCTCGATGACACTGGTGGTCCGCACCGACTTCAATGCCCAGGAGATGATCGCAATCCGTAGGGAAATTGGGATGCTGGATCGTGACTTGCCGATTTCTAAAGTCCAAACGATGGATCATGTCATCGCGGGGTCCATTGCGGAAACCCATTTCACGATGGAATTACTGTCCATCTTTGGCGGCCTCGCTCTGGTGCTTGCCGCGGTCGGCATTTACGGAGTGATGTCGTATTCGGTGGCGCAGCGCACCCACGAAGTAGGCGTCCGCAAAGCGCTGGGTGCGAGGCCGAAAGACATTGCTTCGCTGTTCGTAAAGCAGGGGGGCACGCTCGTATTCACTGGTGTGGCCATTGGAATTGGTGGTGCACTGGCGTTATCGCGCGTAATGTCCGGACTATTATTTGGGCTGCGCGCAACCGACCCGGCCACATTTATCGGAGTGACGGTGTTGCTCGCATCGGTCGCACTGCTAGCGAGCTATATTCCAGCACGGCGGGCGGCGACGGTCGATCCCATGGTGGCGCTGCGGTATGAGTGAAGTGTAAGTCCAATGAAAAAAGGCGCTGAATAGCGCCTCTTAGAGATGGGTTTATCCCTTGACGGCAAAGCCGTGTGTGGTTGGCCAGAATTTATGCTACGTTGACGCCGTAGTGCAGCCGATACTCGCGCTCAATGGACTCCATCTGGTCCTTCAGGCGCAGTTTCAGCTTTTTGAGCCGGACTTCTTCCAGCTTTTCGTCTTCGCTGAGATAACGTTTTTGGGTGAGTGTATCGAGGCGTTTTGCGTATTGCGTATGCTCCTGAGCCAATCTGCGGAATTCTTCGTGATTGGTCAGAAGTTGGTCTCTCGAAGTCAGCATCCAGCAGACCTCCAACCGGGATATGAGGTCAGGCTAGCACAGGCGAAAAGTCGGTTCAATGCCAAAAAAGTGGTGCAATCTCAGTCTGAGAACTGAGTTAGCCAACAGTCCAGTGGTACAAAATGGCATCTTCCGCCGGCTTTGTGTAATAGGCCGGGCGGCGGCCTGTCTGCTTGAAACCGGCGCTTTCGTAAAGGACACGCGCGGCCATGTTTGACTCGCGGACTTCGAGAAACACCGAGCTTCTTGTCTCGCGAGCGGCGTGGAGCAGAGCGTTCAAAAGGCGCTTGCCCATGCCCTTCCGGCGGGCCGTGGGAGCTACAACAAGATTTTCCAGTTCCCATTCGGGGGCTAGATGATGGGCAATCAGAAATCCGAGAATGCTGGGAGCTTTGTTGGCAGGCCGGACATCGGTGCCTTCCGCCACCAACAGGAGCCTTGCCGCGCTTTCAGGCTGAAAGGACTTGCGGTATAGCTCCTCCGTCCAATGACCGGCGGTGGCAGATTGCCGTTCCAGGCTCATCATGTGGGGAATGTCGGCCGGGGTTGCGGGGCGGATATGCACGGTAGTGTCGAAGTTTAAATTTTCTTAAGCTAGAAGCTAAGAGCTAGGAGCTAGAAGCTGGGTTTCACAAACATCTCGGCGTCAGAGCGGCGCATGTAGTTGGCTTCCAACTTGTCGGGAGAAACCGTTTCGCCAGCCCGCAATTTTCTCCACCCAAACCGGGCAATCATTTCAGCGCTGGCAGGTTCGATGGGGAAAGCAGAAAGACGGGCTTCCTGGGCGGCGGCGAGCAAGGACGCGTCTGGGGTGACGACAATCGAGTCACGCGCTGCGGATAAGAACTCCGACCTCGACAGCAGTTGCTCTCGCACAACCTGCACCGAGTCGCCTGCAATTTCGTAGAGCCCAAAGTAAACATCGCCGCGGCCGGCATCTAGCACGGCGGCAACCGTGCCTTGCTGATGACTCGCGAGCGCCAGCACCTCCAAGAGGGAGACGGGCACGATGGGCTTCTTTAAGACTTCGGCAAGTGCCTTAATGGCGGCCAACCCCACGCGCAGGCCAGTGAACGATCCTGGCCCAGAGACGACGATGAAAGCTTCTATGTCGGTTTTGGTGAAACGATACTTGGCCAGCAGTGCAGCGATTTGCGGCACCAGTTGCGCTGAGAAAGCGCCGCCCGCCAGTGGAGCAACTTCGATCAACTCAAGACCGTTTTGATCTCGGTCATCCTCGCGGGCGCGCGCCAGTGCTACGCTGCCCTGCTTGCCAGAAGTGTCGGTGACGAGAAGAAGCATCTTGCTATTCTTGCCCTATCTGTTGGAATCCGTGAAAATCCGTGGCTAGGTTGGCCTCTATCCCTGCACCAACTCCAGCAGCACTCCGCCCGTGCTGGAGGGATGAACAAAAACGTACTGGTGGCCGCCCGCGCCGATTTTGATGTCTTCCGACACCAGGCGCACGCCATCTCTTTTCAAGCGCGCAACTGAGGCCGCCAGGTCCGGCACTTTCAGGCATACATGGTGCAGGCCTTCGCCGCGCTTGGCGATAAACTTCGCGATCGTCGAATTTTCCGAAGTCGCTTCGAGCAGTTCCAGCCGGCTTTCGCCGACGGGCACCATCACGAGCCGCACTTGTTCCTGCTCGACCGTTTCTTCCGGCGAGACGCTGAGGCCGAGCTTTTCGTAGATCGCCTTGGCAGCCGCCAGCGATTTCACCGCGATTCCGAGATGATCGATCTGAAACATTGGGCTTATTCCCCGGTCACGTGGCGGCGGACGCATTTCGTCCGCCGAGGGTTTCATTCACTCCATACCGCGTTCGCTTGCAACCTCGTCCGTCTACAAAACCTTCCCGGACGAATGCGTCCGGGGCTACGTGTTTCGTGCTATCTCCTCGACCAGCGTATATGGATCGCGCTTGTGCTCGGCGACTTCGGTGGCGAGCCTGGCCATATTTCCGTTGTCGAGTTGCGCGCGCGCTTTCTCCAGCATGACATCGCGAAGCATTTCAATCAGCCGTTCCTGCCAGTTCTGTACACTCTTTTTCAGCGCCAGGTTTTCTTTTTGCAGATACGCCTCGTAGCCGGCGATGGCCGCAGCCAGGTCTTCGACTCCAGTTCCCTCGCTGGCAACAGTTTTCACAATGGGAGGCGTCCATCCATCGTGGCGCAGGGCCAGCGACTGCAGGGCGCGAACCTCACGTTCCACGCGCTCGGCGCCTTCGCGGTCGCTTTTGTTGATCACGAAGATGTCGGCAATCTCCATGATTCCCGCCTTGATAGTCTGCACATCGTCTCCCATGCCGGGAACAAGAATCACGACTGTGATGTCGGCGAGGCGGACGATATCGATTTCGTCCTGGCCGACACCGACGGTTTCAACCAGGATGATGTCACGTCCAGAGGCGTCGAGCACGGTGGTGACGTCGGCCGTGGTACGCGCCAGGCCGCCAAGCGATCCGCGGGTCGCCATGCTACGAATATAAATTCCCGGGTCAGCGAAATGTTCTTGCATGCGGATGCGGTCGCCCAGAATCGCACCGCCGGTATAGGGACTGGTCGGATCGACCGCGACAATTCCGATGCTGTGGTTGTGTTTGCGATAGAACCGCGCCAAGTGATCGACCAATGTGCTCTTCCCGGCACCGGGCGCGCCGGTCAGGCCAATCACGCGAGCCCGGCCGCTGTGCGGGAACAGAGCTTTAAGCAGATCGGACCATCCAGGAGCGCGATTTTCGACCACGGAAATGGCGCGCGCCAGGGTACGAACATCTCCCGAGCGCAGCGGCTTGATCCATGCCTGCATGTCGCGATTCAAACGAGCGGTGTCCAAGCGAACAGTGTAAAGCAGGAGCGGGGTCTGCGAAACCAGAGCCAGCGAAGTTATAACGTCAGCTAGTACCTGACGGCGCCGCACTGAGGGCAGGACCAGCGTGCGCCGGAGCTCGCGAGCAGAGGGGTTGTACAAAATGGACAGACCGCATCAGAGGCGGGCGCAATTGTGGCGAGTTCCCGGCGCAGAGACGGTTCCTTCGGAGTATGAAGAAGATCAAAGAGAAGCAGAATCCCTCCCGCCGGGGCGGCGATCCTGAAGATCCAACCGAGCATTCCAAAATTCGCATCGACCGGAGCGGCCCAAACGAGCAACGAAAGGGCAATCGAGAAAACGAGGCCTGCCCATTTGAAGACCCGGCGAACCTTCGGGTAAGCGTGGGGAGCCTGACCACACACTTCGCATCGCCAGCGTTTCCAAAAGCCCACCGGCAGAATCGGGATCCAGAAAAAGTGCCCCACATCGAAGGTTCGGATGGCAATGGATCGACGCGGCGCCTGGCACCGAAGGCAGTAGTCATTGCGAAAGGCGACTCGCTTCGGCCAGAAATGGTAGGAACCGCGAATGATGAGCATGAAGCCCGTCCAATACCGCAAAACGCTAACACATGCAGCCATGAGTTGAAAATCTCTGCGTGACGAAATGGGGCCTATTCAACTGAAACCGTCATCGTGGATGCAATTTCCAGATGGGCTGAATAATCCAAGTCTGTTGCTCGTGCATTGCGTCCCTTGTAGAGTGAAGACCAGTTTTAGGCGGAATATCCAGACAGGCTTGAATACTGATTTACAGACCGCGACCCATGTCTCCACGGCTTCCCGGGTGGGCCTGCTTCCGCTGTTGATTCTTCCAGCTGTTGCAATTCTTTTCCGCGACTGCATGTCCGCATGGCTTTTTATGTGGACTCTGTCGTTCGCGATCTTTGCGGGTCTCAAATGGATGAGTTGGCAAAGGGCGAAGACGCGGGTTGCACACGACGTTGGACGTTCGTTCGCTTATCTCATCGCGTGGCCGGGGATGGACGCAGAAGCCTTCCTAGACCCGACAAAGCATGCAATAAAACCAACGGCTCCGGACTGGCTTTGGGCGACTCTGAAGACTGCTCTCGGAGTCGCGTTGCTGTGGTTGGTTGCGCGCCGCGTCCCGCCTCAACACGATCTCATTCGCGGATGGATTGGACTCTTCGGGCTGATCTGTCTGTTGCATTTCGGCGCGTTCCATCTGATCGCGCTGTTTTGGCAGGCAATGGGCATCGATGCGGAGGCAATCATGGCGAAGCCCATCCTGTCGAAAACTTTGAGCGAGTTTTGGGGCAAGCGCTGGAATCTTGGATTCCGCCAGTTGGCGCACGACCTGATCTTTCGTCCTCTTCACCGGCGCATGGGAGTTGCGGCCGCCGGATTTCTGGTGTTTGTGGCTTCTGGTCTGATTCACGACCTGGTTATCTCGCTGCCCGCCCGCGGCGGCTACGGGCTGCCGACCGGATATTTCTTGTTGCAGGGTCTTGGCGTGATGTTGGAGCGCTCTGCGCTAGGCAGACGACTTGGCCTGCAGAAGGGACCGATTGCCTGGCTCTTCATGCTGATTCTGGCTGCCGCTCCGGCGTTTTGGCTTTTTCATCCTCCATTTGTGCTGCGCGTGATACTTCCCTTCATGCGTGCGATTCACGCTTTATGACGCAACTGGAACGGTTCTTCGATCTCACGCTTTGGCTAGCGGGTGCGGGACACTTCGTAATTCTGTTTGCCAGCTTTCAAGTACCATCCCGCTTGCGCTGGAAACAAGATCTCGCACAGCTCATGCCTTTCAATCGCAAATTGCTTTGGGTGCAAGGCGGATTCACAGTTCTAACGATCATTGCGTTTGGCATTCTCACCCTTGCTCTACATGAGGAAATGCTCCTGGGCGACCGTGCTGCGATGGGACTGGTTTGCTTTATGGCTAGCTACTGGACGGCACGCATTATCGTCGACACATTCTATTTTTCGCACGAAGACTGGCCTAAAGGAAAACAGTTCGTCCTCGGCCATATTCTGCTGACAAGCCTGTTCACAGCGCTCGCTTGCACTTACTGGGGATTGTTCGCGTGGCATGTGTGGCTGAGAGCTAAAAGATAAGAGCCACTAACATGATCTAGTCCTTTAGCAACTGCCTGGCAATCACCAAGCGCTGAATCTCGCTGGTACCCTCGCCGATGGTGCAGAGCTTTACGTCACGATAAAACTTTTCGGCGGGATAGTCTTTGATGAAGCCGTAGCCGCCATGAATCTGCACGCCTTCATTGGCGCACTTCACGGCTACTTCGCTGGCGTAGAGTTTCGCCATCGAGGATTCCTGTGTCGTCTTCATGCCTGCATCTTTCATGGAGGCGGCCCGCATCGTGAGCAGCATGGCCGCGTCGATTTCGGTGGCCATGTCGGCGAGCTTCCACTGGATCGCCTGAAAATCGCTGATGGCCTTGCCAAACTGGCGCCGCTGTTTCGAATACTTGAGAGCTGCCTCGTAGGCACCTTCCGCCATGCCCAGTGACAACGCGGCAATCGAGATGCGTCCGCCGTCGAGCACGCGCATGGCGTCGGGGAATCCTTGGCCTTCTCCACCTAGCAGGTTTTCCGCCGGAATTGCGCAGTCTTCAAAGATCAATTCGGCGGTATCACTGGCGCGCAATCCCAGCTTGTTTTCTTTTTTGCCGGGACGAAAACCCTTCGTACCTTTCTCCACTACGAACGCGGAAATTCCATGGGTGTGGGCCGCGCGATCGGTGACCGCCAGCACCACCACCACGTCGGCGTAGTGCCCGTTGGTGCAGAAAGTCTTGGTTCCGTTGAGCACCCAACTGTTTCCTTTGCGGGCCGCGGTCATGCGGGCGCTGCCAGCGTCCGATCCCGAGGATGGTTCGGTCAGCCCCCACGCGCCGATAAATTCTCCGGTCGCCAGCTTGCTGACATACTTCTTTTTCTGCGCCTCGTTTCCGGCAAGGAAAATATGGTTCGAACATAACGACGTGTGGGCCGCTACGATGATTCCGACGGAACCGTCGACACGAGAGAGTTCCTCAATCGCGGTGACATATTCCACGTAGCCCATGCTCGCACCGCCATACTCAGGAGGGAAAATCATCCCCAGCAAGCCAAGCTTGCCCAGTTCTTTGACGGTGGCCATCGGGAAATCGCCGGCCTCGTCCCACTTCATGACGTGGGGCTTGATCTCGCGCTCGGCAAACTCGCGGACGCTCTTCTTCAACTGCAACTGCTCTTCGTTCAATTGGAAATCCAAAGTTCCTCCAAGACACTCGGGTACCGCGACCAGAACGGTCCCGCATCAAGGGGCAGAGCCGCCTCCCCGAATTTTGATTAGAACATAGCGCTGGAAGAGGAAGAAGTTACCGCCGGAGGGAAAGGGTGAAAGGTGGGGCGAAGCGCATGAACACTGGCGATTCTGTGCGTTTCGCTGCGCCACCCAACCGACCGGATGGTTTGGAAATTCGCTTGCGATGCTCTTCCGAAGCCAGTGCTGAAGATTCGTTGAAATTATACGCCCGGTCAGGCTTTGTTTGAAACCGTGCTGGTCTCTAGAAAGGCCTGAAAAACCTCATTCGAAAGCAATCTTCCGCGAGGTGTGAGGCGAATGAAGTCGCCAGTTTGCTGAATCAGTTCGTCTGACATCAATCCCGCGATTGTGGGCCGGAGATTCTCGAGGGCTTGCTGACCGAAGGTTGCCGCAACCTGTCGCAAATCCACTCCCTTGTTCAAGCGCAAACCGAGGAAGAAAGTCTCTTCCAAGGCCGCCGCTTTGGGAATCTCGGTTCGTTGCAACGGTGATCCAGTAACATATTTTTCCAGAACATCCGCTGAGGCCAAGCGGACCGCCGGAACCTCCGGCGATGTAGAGAGCAGCATGGAATGCGCGTCCACGCCGAAGCCGAGGTAGGGCTGCCGCGTCCAGTATTTGAGATTGTGTCGAGACTCGGATCCGGGCCGCGCGAAATTAGAAATTTCGTATTGAGCGATGCCGGCGGCTTCTAATTGTTCGCACGCTACGATGTAGAAATCTGCCGTAGCCTCTTCATCCGGCACGAAGTGCGCGTGATAGCGGGTGCCACCCGCGATCACCTCACGGCCGAGCCGGGAGTCTTCATCCACCTCGAGCATATACACGCTGACGTGCGGAGCGTGAGTCGCGAGGGTCTCATCGAGCGAATATTGCCAGCTTTCTTCTGTCTGGTGCGGCAGCCCAGCGATCAGATCGATATTAATGTTCGCAATCCCGGCAGCGCGCAGGCGGGCGATGTCTTCCAGCACCGTCGCTCGCTTGTGCAGGCGCCCAACTGCGGCCGCTTCGGCATCAACAAAAGACTGTACGCCCAGGCTGATACGGCCCACACCACACGCTAACAATCCCTCGACAACGCTTGGCGCGAGCGTTCCGGGCGCACATTCGACGGTGATTTCGGCATCGGACGACACCGAGAACTGCTGGCGGACGGCGTCAAAGATTCTTCGCAATTGCGCGGATTCGAGCACCGTCGGCGTGCCACCGCCGAGATAGATGGAGTCGACTTCGTTCTCGATCTTCGCTCCCATTTCCTCGGCGACTTGCGGCGCGGTGGCAATGTCGGCGCACACGCGATCCACGTAGCGTTGGAACACGGCTCGCGAGAAAACGTCGGAGGCGAAATTGCAATAGCTGCACTTCGTCCGACAGAACGGAACCGAGATGTAGATACCCAGGGCCACTCTGGTGATTATCCCACTCTTAAAGCTTTTGCTTCCTTGCTGCCACGCCGCCATCTATTTAGGTTAACCTGTTGAGAGCGCCCACCTGCACGGTCTGTGGAGCTTTGTCTCGAACAATGGCCCAGGAAGAGGAAATACTAGGGAAAGCATATGACAGCCGGCTGATGCGGCGGCTTCTCACCTACCTGCGTCCTTATCGCTGGCAGGTGACGATTGCCCTTGTCTCGATCTTTGTCAAATCTTTTTGCGACGTGCTCGGGCCCTACCTGGTTAAAGTAGCCGTGGACCGCTACCTGGCGCCGGTAAAGGGCATGAGTTCGGGGCTGTGGAATTGGCTCAGTCCGCAGCCCTTGCATGGCATTGCACAGATTTCCGCGATTTACTTCGGCCTGCTGATTCTCACCTTCGTGTTCGAATTTCTGCAGACTTACTTCATGCAATGGACCGGGCAGAAAGTTATGTTCGACCTGCGCAGCCAGATTTTCCGCCACCTGCAGCGCATGCACGTCGCTTTCTACGACAAGAATCCGGTCGGCCGCCTGGTCACGCGCGTCACCACCGACGTGGACGCGTTGAATGAAATGTTCACCTCGGGCGTGGTTTCCATTTTTGAAGACCTGTTTGTGCTGCTGGGAATCGTGGGAATCATGTTGTGCATGAATTGGAAGTTGGCGCTGATCACATTCGCGGTACTGCCCTTCATTGTGGTGGCGACCAAGATTTTCCGCGACAAGGTACGCGATTCCTACCGGCGCATCCGCATTGCCATTGCGCGCATTAATTCGTATTTGCAGGAACACGTCAGCGGCATGGTCGTGCTGCAGCTTTTTAACCGCGAGCGCAAAGCCTACCGGCGCTTCTCGGAAATCAACCGGAGCCACATGGACGCGTACAAGGACGCGATCTTGGCGTACGCGCTTTACTATCCCGCGGTTGATTTCTTTTCTTCAATCGCGATTGCATGCGTGATCTGGTTCGGCGGGCAGGATGTCTTGCGTCTTGTCGGCGCCAACGACGTGATCGCGACTGCTGCCTCCCTCGGAACGCTGATTGCCTTCATCCAGTATGCGCAGCGCTTCTTCCGTCCCATCATGGACTTCAGCGAAAAGTACAACATTCTGCAGTCTGCGATGGCAGCCAGCGAACGCATATTCAAATTGCTGGATACTCCGGTGGACATCGTTTCGCCCGCGGTGACCAAGAAGCCGGAAGGTCCGGGCCGGATCGAGTTCGATCATGTGTGGTTCGCGTATCGGGATATAGCGGACGAGACTGTCGAGGCAAGCGGCAGCAGTCGAGCTTCGCTCGACCGGACGGCCGAGGGCGGCCGTCCCCACACGGGCGGCGATCCTCACATCAGTGTTGCTGCCACTCCTGACTGGGTTTTACGTGACGTCAGCTTCGCCATCGAACCGGGAGAGACGGTCGCCATTGTCGGGCACACGGGCGCGGGTAAGACTACGCTGATTTCCCTGCTGCTGCGCTTCTATGATGTGCAGAAAGGAGCGGTGCGCATCGACGGGGTCGACGTCAAAGAAATGTACCTCCCAGACCTGCGCAGCCGCTTTGGCGTTGTGTTGCAGGATCCGTTTCTTTTCTCCGGAACGATCGGCGGCAACATTCGCCTGGGCACCGCGCGCATACAGGACGACCTCGTTGAGAAGGCTGCGGAGGACGTGAACCTCGGCGACTTTATCCGCGCCCTGCCCAACGGCTTCAACGAGGAAGTCCGCGAGCGCGGATCGACGCTTTCCACGGGACAGAAACAACTTATCTCCTTTGCCCGGGCCTTGGCGCACGAACCGAAAATTCTTATCCTCGACGAAGCTACCTCGAGCGTGGACACGGAAACCGAGTTCAAAGTGCGCGACGCGCTCGGACGCATGGTGGAAGGCCGCACCTCGCTGATCATTGCTCACCGCCTGTCGACGGTACAGCGCGCCGACAAAATCATCGTCATGCACAAAGGCCAGGTCCGTGAAATGGGTACGCATCAGGAACTACTGGCGCAGCACGGAATTTACTTCAAGCTGTATCAACTGCAGTACAAAGATCAGGAACTGAATGTGGCGCGGGCGCCTACGCCCGCGAACGGCTCCGGGCTCCAGCAGCCCGAGGTGACAGCCGGAGGCGATGACTAGGCGATCACGAAATGTCTCAGTCAAAGCGAATCTTCCTGTCCGTTCTTGTGCGCAAGGGCAATCGACTGCGTGGATGAAGTCGCGAGTACTGTCCTCGGCTTTACAATGCTTGCTTGCGAATTCTGATCTCAGCCGGCGAAGCTTCGGGGGAAATGTATGGGGCGCAGCTGATTGAGGCGCTGCAGCGGGCTGCCGGGCGAAAAGCGGCGGAGCTTCGCTCCGCTGGACAGCCGAGGGCGGCTGTCCCCACACAAACATCTCGCTTCGCTCATGTGGGAACAGCCTCCCAAGCCAGCCCTGGACGAGGTCGAAGGGGCAGTCCAGCCAACTTGAACCTTCCGCTGGAATTCTTTGGCGTGGGCGGGGAGCGCATGCGGGCTGCCGGATGCGACACCGTCGTCGAAGCCAAGGATCTGGCCGTCGTCGGCATCACGGAGATCCTCAGCCATCTGCCAAAAATCCTCAGCCTCTATCGACACTTGATCGAAGAAGCCGACAAGCGCAAGCCCGATCTCGCGATTGTGATCGATTCTCCCGCCTTCAACTGGCGCGTCGCCCGGCAGATGAAGAAACGCGGGATTCCCACGGTCTATTACGTAGCGCCACAGTTCTGGGCGTGGCGGCAGGGGCGCGTGCGGCTACTCCGCGACTACATCGACGAGGCGCTGGTGATCTTCCCTTTCGAAGAGCAGTTCTATCGCGAGCGGGGCGTGGACGCGACCTTCGTTGGCCATCCTCTGGCGGAGCTGCCCCATCCGACGATCGAGCGCAGAGACTACGCAGGACAACTGCATCTGGATCCGTCCAAGACCTGGATCACGCTGATGCCCGGCAGCCGCGTCAAAGAAGTACGCATGAACCTGCTGACGATTCTGGATTCGGCGGCACAGCTTGGTTCGTATTATGAATTTCTGCTTCCGGTCGCTCCGACGCTCGACCGCAGTTTCCTGCTGAGCCAGATCGAGCCATGGGTCGCCCGCACGAAAATCACGCTTGTGCCCGACGCGCTGCCCGCGTTGTGGCACTCGCGGGCAGGCATTGTGGCCAGCGGCACCGCCACCGTGGAGGCGGCGATGATGAACACACCGTTCGTAATGGTCTACTGCGTCTCGTCGCTCACTTACCTGCTGGGCAAGCCGCGGGTCAAGGTTCCGCACTTTGCCATGGTCAATCTGATTGCCGGGGAGGAAGTCGTTCCGGAATTAGTGCAACATGACTTCAATGCACAAAACGTTGTTTCTCGTTTGCGGGAAATCCTGCCCGATGGCCCTGTTCGGGACCGTATGCTGGAAGGTCTGGCTCGGGTGAAGGCGCGGCTGCGAGTTCCGGGGGCCGAGTCTGGGACTCCTCAGCATCCTGCTGATCGGGCGGCGGAAATCATCCTGAACTGTATTCCCGGTTTCGACGAAAGGCGATGATGAGGTCGCCCCGCATACAGTGCCGCCATCCAATGCGAGGCCGGGACGGCCTCGCGACGGCCGGCAGGATGCCGGCGCTACGGTTTAGCCGGCCCGTGGCCTATCTTCTTGTGCTTTAACCATCTTTTGCGTGAGAATCTTCATCATAGGAAATGGGTTATCATTTCCTGGAGAACCTCCTGAATGTCGAGTCACCCACGGCGCGCTCTTAGCGTCCTTACTAGTTCCCTGACCCTGTCGTTAGTAATTGTGCTCGCGATGCCCGCGAGGGCAGCGGAAAAGGCGCGTCTGCGCGTCGACGACTACCAGATCGAGGCCCAACTGGAGCCGCACCTCCACCAGATCACGGCCCGGGCCAAAGTTAAATTCACGGCTTTACAGGACTTGAGCGTCGCCGTCTTCGAATTGAACAACGATCTACGGGTCACCAAGGTGCTCGACGAAAAGAACCAGCCACTCTCCGCCGAGCGCGTGACCCAGGATTCCACGGTGCGGGTGCCGCTGCCCTCAGGCTTGTCCAAAGGCACTACTACGACCCTGACTTTCGAGTACGACGGGACGCTGGAAAACGCCGACAACAGCCCCGTGCCCGGGCTCAAGTTGGCCTACATCAGCGACGATACAAGCTACCTTTTCTATGCTGGACGCTGGTTTCCGGTCAACGGATTTGGACTCAATCGGTTCAGCTCGACCATCAGCGTAACCGTGCCCGCGCACATGGTGGTGATTGGGAGCGGGCAGTCCAGCGTCGCCGACACTCCGGCTTCGAAGAAGCCGAACGCTAGCGTTTTGCCGACTAAGACCTTTACATTTGTTTCGACGAAGCCGAGTTTTCCCGGCACGATCATTGCCGGAGTTTTTTCCCCGGAATATAAGAGCGACGAAGCCGGGCTGGACCTGCACGTCTTTTTCAAGCCCACGCATCAGAGTCTCGCTCCGGCCTACACCACGACTGCCGTACAGGAGTTCAGCTATTTTCTTACCCTTTACGGCCTGCCGCCATCGCAGAAGCTAAACGTAGTGGAATTGCCTGGGGATACTCTTCCGTATCTGTGGGCGCCGGAAATCGTGGGGCTTGCCGGGCCTTCCATCACCGAGAAGACGAACTACCGCCTGCTGGCCGATGCGATTGCCCATGAGTGGTGGGGCGTTTCGGTCAGTCCCGCGACCAAGGACGATTGGTGGCTGAGCGACGGTTTCGCCCGCTATTCGGAGGCGATGTACGTGGAGAACGCTGCCGGAGCGGCCGGCCTGGAAGAAGCGGTGAAGGATATGTCGGTGGGCGCCTTGGCCTATGACACCGTGCCGCTCTCGAGCGCCAGCAAGCTTGATATTTTTTCCACCGAGTTTCAGTCGCTGACCACCGACAAGGGCGCGATGATCCTGCACATGCTGCGCTGGGTGCTGGGCGAGGACAAATACAACAAGACGATGCGCGATTTTGCCGCGCAGTATGCCGGGAAATCGGCGACCACGGATGACTTCCGCGAAGTCGCCGAGAAAAACTATGGGCAGCAACTCACCTGGTTTTTCTCCCAATGGCTCGATTCTACCGGTGCACCGGAATTCAAGGTGAAATACACCACCTACCGTCTGGGCGGCACTTTTGCCAAGGAAGCGAAGGCGCAGCAGGAACGATCCCCGGGATTCCGCGTGACCGGCGAAATTTCGCAGGATCTTGATCTCTTCCGCATGCCGGTCGACTTGCGAATTGATACGGATGGAAAAACGGAGAATCAGAAGGTGGAAGTCCAGGGTACGAATTCGCCCTTTTCGATTGAAACCTTCGGGCGTCCGCGGCGCATCTCGATCGATCCCGACCACCATGTGTTGACCAACTCGAGCGATGTGAAGTTGCGGGCTTCGATTCTGCGCGGCCAAGCGATGCAGCAACAGGGCGATTTGACGGGCGCGCTCGTGGAATTCAATAAAGCGCTCGATATGAATAAGAACAGTTCGCTGGCCCACTATCGCATTGCCGAAGTTTTCTTCCTGCAGCGGAACTATCAATCCTCGGCCAATGCTTACCGCTCAGCCATCAACGGCGATGGCGAGCCACGCTGGACTGAAGTCTGGAGCCGCATCCAGCTGGGGAAGATTTTTGACATCACGGGCCAGCGCGAACGTGCGGTCAACGAATACCGCCAGGCAGTCCAGACCAACGACAATACCTTCGGCGCACTTGAAGAAGCGCGAAAATATCTGCAGAAGGCCTACGAACGGCCGAAGGAAAAGAGCAGCCAGTAGCACTTTCTTGTCGTCGGATAGGCCAGCCCGAGACCCACCTTCAGAAAACATGCCGCGTGCAGAGCCTCTTTCGGGAGAGCCCGCGCCAAGTCGACGCGCCGTTTAGATTGTTCCCGCTTCATCAGGTTGATGCTATCCGAAGTTCGGGAAACCGCGAAGAGCGTGCGCAGTCTGCTGTCACTTGGTAGGATGTTCATCGTCGCCTACCGGCAAAAAGGAACTCTAATGGCTCACCAGCATCCCCCGCGCTTTCTGAAGATTGTGGACGACGCAAAAAAGCGTGTGCGCGAAACCAACGTCGACACGGTGAAAACCAGGATGGATCGTGGCGAAAAAGTCCTGCTCATCGACGTCCGCGAGGAAAGCGAATACGCCAAAGATCATCTACCCAGCGCCATCCACCTGGGCAAAGGCATTATCGAGCGCGACATCGAGGCTCGTGTGCCAGAGCTCAACACGGAGATGATTCTTTATTGCGGCGGCGGCTTTCGTTCCGCGCTGGCCGCCGACAATCTCCAGAAAATGGGCTACACCAACGTGATCTCGATGGACGGCGGCATTCGCGGCTGGCGCGAGAAGGGTTATCCGCTGACCAAAAGCTAACAGCACTCGGGCATCGCAGTCGGTTTCAGGAAGCACCGCCTCTACCCACTTATGAACGGTCGCATATTCTTCTGGTCGCTCACTTCGGCACTTGCCGGATTTCTCTTCGGTTTTGACACGGTTGTAATTTCCGGCGCTGAAAAAACTATTCAGACGCTGTGGGGATTGAGTCCAGGCTTACATGGCATTGCCATGGCGTCGGCGCTCTACGGCACAGTCGTTGGTTCGTTGCTCGGCGGTTGGCCCGCCGACCGGTTCGGCCGCAAAGCCACGCTCCTTTGGATCGGAATTCTCTATTTTGTCGGCGCAGTCGGTTCTGGTCTGGCGCCCAACGTAGTGGTGTTCATTATCGCGCGCGTTATTGGCGGACTGGGCATCGGTATCTCCACAGTGGTTGCCCCCATGTACATCTCTGAGATTGCGCCGCCAAAGCACCGCGGACGCCTTGCCGGCATGTTCCAGTTCAACATTGTTTTCGGAATCCTGATTGCCTTCGTTTCGAATGCGCTCCTTGCGGGCATCGGCGAAAATGCCTGGCGCTGGATGCTGGGAGTGGCCGCGTTTCCGTCGTTGCTCTATACCGTTTTTTGCATTGGGCTGCCTGAAAGCCCGCGCTGGCTGCTAAGCCGGAAGGGCGATCGCGAGGCCGCCCTGCAGGTTCTGCAACGCATCGAACCTGAAGCCCCGAGCAGCGAGGTCGCGGCCGAAGCGGATCAGATCCTTGCAGCCGCTGCGGCGGAGGGATCGACGGGACATTTCTGGACGAAGCGACTTCGCAAGCCGATCATGCTGGCCATCTTGATTGCCTTCTTCAATCAGATGTCAGGCATCAACGCGATTTTATATTTCGCGCCGCGCATTTTTGAGCTCACCGGGCTTGCCGCAAAAGCTGCTCTGCTGCAATCCATCGGAATTGGCGTCACCAATCTCGTGTTCACTTTTGTCGGCCTGTGGCTGATTGACCGGTTGGGCAGGCGTACGCTGCTTTACATGGGCTCGTTTGGTTACATCACTTCGCTTGGCCTCGTGGCTTGGGCCTTCTTTACCCAGCATCTTGCGCTTGTGCCGGCTTGTATCTTCGCTTTCATTGCCTCGCACTCGATCGGACAGGGAGCGGTGATTTGGGTTTTTATCTCCGAGATATTTCCCAATCGTCATCGTGCGGAAGGGCAAGCTCTGGGCAGCTTCACCCACTGGATCTTCGCCGCTGCGCTTACGACATTTTTCCCGAGGATGGTCGCATCCTTTCCTCCGGGATACGTTTTCTCATTTTTCGCCGGCATGATGGTTTTGCAACTGATTTGGGTGAAGACTATGGTTCCCGAAACCAAAGGCGTGCCACTTGAAGAAATCCAAAGACAGTTGGGGATCGCATAAGCTGAGGCCGAAGTGTCTCAGCGTTGCGGCAACGGAGGCAGCGCCATCTTCTGCTGAATTCCCGCGCCTTCGCTTATCGTGTAAATGAAGTCCGCCGCGACGTCTCGCAAGGTTTCCGTTTCTCCGTTCGGCCAGCGAATCTTCACCTCGCTCATGGTGTCATTCGCGCCCAGGCCAAAATGCAGTCGCAGGTCATTCTGCGAAAGATAGCTCGCGCCTCCGCGCACTTCGTCGAACTGCACCAGGGAACCCGCTCTCACCGTCACTCGCGCACCAATCGCCGCCTTGTTGCTCCTGGTTCCCACCAGCTTGAATAACACGCGATGATTGGGAGCATCGTTGCGGTTTAGAAAAAGCGACGGCGGCTCACCGACATTCAATACCACCATGTCGACGTTGCCGTCATTATTGATGTCGCCAAAAGCCACGCCCCGCCGCGATTGCAACGGCAGACTCGCTAAGGTCGATGACACGTCTTCAAATGTTCCATCCCGATGATTGCGAAACAGCGTGAGAGATTGGCGGTACTGCGTGCCCCCGGGAATTGTGTCGACCTGCGGGTAGACATGGCCGCTGGCGATAAAGACATCGAGCCAGCCGTCGTTGTCCATATCGAAAAACGACGTTCCCCAGCTCACCAGCGGATAAGTCGGCTTCACGATCTTCGAACGCATGCTGGCGTCCGCAAAACTGTCGTTTCCGAGATTGTGATAGAGCGTCGACCCCTGTTCCACAAAATTTGTGACCAGCATCGACAGGCGCCCTTCGTGCAGATAGTCGCCCCAGGCCACGCCCATGGAGCCCTGCTGCATGCCGTCACCGCTTACGGCGACGCCGGCGAGCAGTCCGATATCTTCGAACGTGCCGTCGTGCTTGTTGTGGTAGAGAAAATTCGGCCCGGCATCGTTGGCCACATAAAGATCCGGCCATCCGTCATTGTCATAGTCGCCCCAGGTCGCGCCCAGGCCGTAATAATGATGGGGATCGTCCACTCCAGCCTTTTTGGAGACTTCCTCGAACGTGCCGTCGCCCTTGTTATGAAACAGCAAGTCTGATTCGCCGGGCATGCCCCAAGGGCCGCACTGCACCAGCACGGTTTTGAAACGGCAGAAGCGGGGATCGTTGCCGAACTCCGGAAGCTTGTCGATGTCGACGTGCACATAGCGCGACACGAAAAGATCGACGCGCCCATCGCGATCGTAATCGGCCCAGGCCGCGCCCGTGCTGAATCCGCCGCCCGCCACTCCAGCCTTTTCGGTCACATCTTCAAACTTGCAGTTGCCGAGGTTGTGGTAAAGCGCATTGCCTCCGTAGCCCGTGACGAAAATGTCCTGCAGCCCATCGTTGTCATAGTCCGCAACGGCGATACCCATCCCCCAGCCCTTGCGCGTAAGCCCCGCAGATTTGGCGATGTCGGTGAACTTCAGGTCGGAATCCTGATGATAGAGCGTGATCATCGGATCACCGCCCTGGCGATAGCGCTCGACCGTCGATCCGTTAACGGTAATGATGTCGAGCTTGCCGTCGTTGTCGCAATCGATCAGGCCGCCGCCGCCACTCATCGATTCGACAATATATTTTTTGTCAGGGGAAGAAATATGCGAAACAGTCAAGCCCGCCTTCTGTCCGATGTCTTCAAATACTGGAACCGGATTCTGTAAAACCTGAGATTGTGCGGGTTGCGGAGCACGAGGTGCAGTTTGTGCAAGCGCGATTGCAGCCAGGAATAGACCGATCCACAGGCCAAGGCGGATACGCATAGGGAGGAGAGTTTCACGATTATATCTGATGCATGGCGAGTCGCCCCCTGTCGCAATCTTCGGGGTGAACGAATTGCTCGCACACCCTCAAATGTGCATCGCGAACTCTCCGGCAGCCATCTAGTCTGCCGCCATTCCTTGTGTTTCTGGCTCGAACCGATTTAGATCGGGCAAGGAACCAGCATCGTTGTGCTTTTCGCGGCGAAGTTGCGCCTCCAGCGCCGCCAATTGGGCATCGATATCCTGCTCGGCCTTGCGCTTGCGAATGACTTCCTCCCGGTAGCGGCGCAGGAAATAGTCGATGGTTTCCACTCGAATCCGGATCGATCCCGAAGGCTTGTTCTCATCGAGATCTTTAAAACAGAAATACGGTGTGCCTGATTGCTCGATGATGCCTTCGATGACGCCATAAATCGGCGCATCGTGTCCGCACTTGAAGCTGGAGATTTCCAGCGCCACGAGGTTGGGATGACGCGCCGTAAACTTTGCCGCCCAGACTTTGTGATTGGTGCTACAGGAGTAGGAATTCTTCCAGGCGTCGGTAATATCGAGCGGGCTGCTGATCACTCCCGCCCGCACTTCGTCCCCGAACAATCGTTCCAGCAAGTCGTCATCGATGGGGAGAGTATTCTGCGAGAAGATTGGGTACCCGAGTTTCTGGAACTCATCCAGAATCTCGTGATTCAAGCCTGGGTCGTGATGATACGGGCGTCCCAGCATGACGATCCCAATGCGGTCTTCACGCTCGAGCTGGTCGAGCACCTGGCGGGCCCGGCGGCGAAGATTCGCTTCATAATCTTTTAGCGCCGCAAATCCGGACTCGACTGCGCGGTCGTTTTCCTCCTGCGAAAGCCCAAGAATGGGCTGCCATGCCTGCAACATCTGATGAGCGAACAGCTTTCGGTCGGCGAAATTCAACACGGGATCGATATATTTCACGTTGTGCTCGGCGAAAACGTCGTTTTCCTTGGTGAATGCTGCCTTCACAGTCTCAGGAGTTGCGGTGACCGTGGGGCAGGCGTTCGCACCAACAATCTTGACCAATGGGGAGTGCAGCACGTCGTACATGGGGAAGAAAATCGCGTTCAGGGGCTTTTTACGATGCTTCTCCTGAATCAGGTTGTAGACGTGCGAAATTCCGATCTTCGCGGGGAAGCATGGGTCAATCGCGCCGCGACTCGCGCCGGCACGGTAGAGTTCGGAACTGGTGTAATCGGAATAAATAATGTTTTCCGGCTGCACGCCTAAGCTTTCGAAATACGCGTTGAACAGCGGAGCATACGTATAGATGTTCAGCACGCGAGGGATGCCGACGCGAATCTTGGCGCGGCTCTCCATCAGGGCGCGGCGCTCTTTATCGCCTTTCTTCCACCCCGCCCATCCTTTGGTCGGGAGTGGATCGGCGACGCTCTTGGCGTTCGTTGGACGAAACACCTCCTTCGAGGCGTAGTCGACGAAGTTGGGATGCTGCGCGCGAATCGAGTCGAGACCGGCCTTGATCTCCTTCATGTCATTGAGATCTTCCACCGTGCCCTTTTCGCAGGTCGCGATGATCAGGCGCTGCTCGCCGTGCATCAGCGGAACTTTCGTGACTTTTTGGATCGGCACGAAGCTGAGATCGTCCTTCGGCTGGGTGCGAATGTCGATGAAAGTTCGCAGGCAATCGTTCTTGCAGAAGTGGCAGCGCGTGTCCTCGTTGCGCGTGCTGCGATATTCAATCTTGCGGACCGCGTCGAGACCGACGAAAGTGGTCGACTGTCCATTCCGCCACAGCCGCAACGATTCCTGTGCCGCGCCAATGGCTCCGGATTCTCCGCAGTGCTCGTGCACAATGATCTCCGGCTGCTTGCCGGTCGCGCGGAAGCTGTTGCGGATGAAATCGACTTCGGCTTTTACGACAGCGAGATTGTTTTGTGTTCCGCCTTGCAACACGAAGCGCGAACCGAGAGCTGCCAGATTTGGAATGCTGGCGACATACAGGAAAACATTCTTCGGAAGCACGGCCGCAAGACCCGCGAGAATCTCTTCCGCCCGCCAGCCCTGCCGCTGGAAATTCACGATGTCGGACTGCATGAACACCGCACAGCCGTATCCAAAAACCGGCATTGCCTGGGCCGAAAACGCGAGATCAGCGTACTGGTTCACGCTCAGACCAAAGCCTTCGGCAGTTGACTGGAGGAAATAGCCGTTGCCCGCAGAGCACTGAGTGTTCAGTTTGAAATCTTTCACCCGACCGTTGTGCAAGATGATGATCTTGATGTCCTGCCCGCCAACGTCGACGATGACGTGCGGATCTTCATAGAACTTCAATGCCGACTCCGTATGAGCGACGGTTTCGACCAGCGCCACATCCGCCTTGAGAACGTCTTTCAGAATGTCTTTGGCGTAGCCGGTGGTCGCGACGCCGAGCACTTCCAGCTTCGCGTTCTGCGACTCCACCTGGCCGCGCAAGTTTTCGAACATCTCGATCGTGTCTTGAATCGGATTGCCGTTGGAGAGTTGGTACGACTTGCAGAGGATGTCGCCGTTTTCACTGAGCAGGACCGCCTTGGTGGAAGTGGATCCACCGTCGATTCCAATGAAGCCGCCCACGGTACTGTTCTTTGCGAACACCGCCGGCACAAATTTCTTCGGGCGATACGCTTCCTTGAATCCGTCGAACTCGGACGGATTGTCGACCAGTCCTTTGCCGCCGGACTTGGCTTTCTCCTCCTGACGGCCGTACTCGATGTAGTGCACCAGCTTTTCGTAACCGCAATAGCAGCCGACGCAATCATCCTCGCTGCGGCCAAACTCCACTGCTCCCAGAGCGGCGAAGTATTGTGCGTTCTGCGGAACCTTGATCAGATCCTCCGGCTTGGCTCCGTCGGGAATCTGGACTTTGCGCTCCTGCCACATTCGCGGAATGTTGGCCTGCCACGCCTCACGCATGCCCTTGATGAAACTGTTTGGGCCGCCGAGCAGCAGAACGTGAGGACGGAGCGTGTTGCCCCGCGTGAGAACGCTCAGGTTCTGCAGCACGATGGCCTCGAATAGCGAAGCCATTAACTCGTCGGGGGGAGTGCCGACTTTCTGCAGGCCGTTGATATCAGTTTCCGCAAATACGCCACACTTGCCGGCGACTTTGTGCAGCTTGATTCCGTGATATCCCTGCAGCGCGAGCAGTTCCGTAGGGATCTTGAGTTTGGCGTTGATCTTGTCGATCACCGCTCCGGTGCCGCCGGCGCACTTGTCGTTCATCGACGGAATTTTCTTCTTACGACCGGTCTCATCGTCATCCTTGAATACGATGATCTTGGCATCCTGTCCGCCAAGTTCAATGACGGAATACACTTCGGGATGCAACTTCTCGACGGCGAGAGAGACAGCGGTAACTTCCTGCACAAACTTCGCGCCGATTTGATCGGCAATTGCGGTTCCGCCGGAGCCGGTGAGGAATATGCGCGTGTTGTGGCGATTGACGCCGGTTTCCGCTTCGATTCGCTTCAGAAATTCCAGCGTCTTTTCCGGCTGCTTGGTTTCGTGACGCTGGTAGTCCTGCCACAGCACCTGGTCTGTGGCTGCGTCGACCACGACCGCCTTTACCGTAGTTGAGCCGACATCGAGCCCGACAAGAAACTTGGTGTTGTGATCGCGGGATTGACGTGCATGCTTGACCTGCTGAATCGACGGAGCCGCAGACTCGAGGGGAGCGATCTGAACCAATTGGCTGGCCTTGTGATCGTGCATGAATTCCTCTTTCGGTTTGAAAGGGCACCCCTCAGGGCGTGCCGTTTACGTTTTTGGTGTGCGGCAACGTCGCGGCTAAAAAGCCGCGCCCTTTCAAATCAGTCGCCTGACGTTGCGGGAATTGCTTGCACGCGCACGCGCGAACGCTTCCAGAAACGGGTGTCACGATCGATCCGGTCGCCCACATGCAAAATGAATTGAGCGGCGGTTCCGGCGACTCCTTCGCGGTGTGGCACGTGATAGAAGGGTCGCTTCAATTCCGGGTGCGAGTCGATGTATTCGCGGATATCGCGCAGGCGCTTGCCGGTCGAGTTGAGGCACTCTTCGAACTCCAGTTTGGCCTTCACCTTGGCCTCTCCCAGCGCCATCTGCACGCGGCTGTGAGCGTTCACCTCACCTTCGCCGGAGGTTTCAATCGGCAGGAAGATCATGTCTTTGAATTTGTTGATCACGGCGGATTGCACTCCATCCGATTGCGATGAAGGCATGCATCCAAAAGGCTTCAACGCCAGCACCATGTGGCAGAGCTTGTGCACCGTGTAGTAGACGTTCTTGCCAACTTCGAGATGGCCTTCGCCGCCGCGCGCAAACTGGTTGTAGAAGGGATTCGCCAGTTCGGCGAGCTCGGTCTGCGGCGCGAGGTGGTGCGTGATTCCGCCCATCTTCTTCGCGGTGCGGTGGTAGAAGAAGTTCCACATGCGCTCACCCGCTCCAATGCCCCATAACTTCTTGCGCAGGCCGATGTAGTTGGCAAACTGCTTCTTGACCTCATACCACTCCGGATTGCGATAAGGTCGATTGACCGGCCACTTGGCCCGGGCGTGCGCTTTGGCCTGATACATCAGATACGCGACCCACGTGGCGATGGGCTCGACTAAAACCTGCGCGCCTTCGCGCTCCAGGAACTCGAACATGTGGAAGTTGCCGTCGCCTTCGGTAAGCTGCGCCCAGAATTCACCGGTGATCTTGACTAGAGGCTTCACCCGCGTGCGATCAATCTCGATCGAATTCATGGTCTCGCGCGCTTCGTGGAGTGCCTTCAGATAATCCTTGCCCCACATGTGTTCGTGCCACTTGCCGAAAACATTAAAGGTGTTGCGCAGAATCTTGTTGCTCTTGAACTTGGGCTTGGCCCAATCAGGGGCTCTCTCTTCGATCTCGAACGCTTTGCGATTGCGTAGATCTTCGCAAAGGTCGCCGACCATTTCGCGGAACGCGCGGTCAGTCTCACCCTTTTTCACTTCGTAAGGACGAATCTGATAGATAAGGTCGTTGATGACGTCGCCCAGATGCATGGCGTTGAGCATGCCGAAACCGAAATCGACGGTGAACTTCAGGCCGGGCTCGCCGGACGCAGCCTTGATACCGTCACTGTCTTTGAACAGGAGCACGCGGAAGCCGTCGAATCCGGCATTTTTCAACGCGAAGCGATATTCGGCTTCGTACATGCCAAAGCGGCAGGGTCCACACGAACCCGCGGTGAAAAAGACGTAGTTATCAAGAATCTGCTGGCGCGTCAGACCTTCCTTCTCCAGGAATTGGAGATACTGCACCAGATTGCCGACTGTAAAGTAGGTCGGATTGCACTGTCCGTTGTTGCCGAATTCTTTTCCGGTCTGAAAGGCAGGCACGTCGGGCACGGGGAGCTTTTCACACCGGTATCCCGAGCCCTGAAAGACGGCGCGAATCAGGTCTTCATGCTTCCAGGTGAAGCCGCCGAACAGGATTGTAGTGTGGGGCCGTTGCTCGGCGGTAAACGCCCGCTCCACCGGACGGTGGAAATGCGTTGGACGGTCGAGTCCGGCGATCTTGCGCAGGCGCGCGCGTTCAGCTTCCAGACGTTGCTTAATTTCGGCGTCGTTTTCAATGTGGACGAGATTCGTTGCCATATCTTCCTCCGGCAGTGGACGGTAACATTCGTGGGATTGTGAACGGGTTGGCTTGAGGATGGATTTGTAACTCTGCGTTGCGGACGTGGCGCGGAAGGAATGCGCGGGATGAGCTAGCAGTTCTCCCGCTGACTTCAGCTCTGCCTTGCAACAACATCTTCGACTCCAGAAACGGTGTCTTCGCGGCTATATCAGAAAGGGAAACTTCTCAGCTCTTTTGAGCTGGTTCAATCCTCGAAAACTTCGCGGAACTTCGGAGTGGCTGCTATGCCTATTTCGAAACTGGCCTTCTCGATAAGTAACTGGATAACAGACGGGCCGTGCAGGTTGCAAGAAAATCGACCATGAGAACCGTTTTTTCTGTGGAAAACTATCGGCTGGGACGCAAAGCCTTAGATGGTGCGCGCTCGAATCTGTCCAGCCCTTCTTGTGGAGTTAGCATGTGCGGCGAGAGCACGCTTTGCAGCATAAGGGCGATCCTTGGACACACTGGGTGGGCGTACAACCGCGCTTGACAAGTCGGTGTGCTGAGCCGAGCGGACGCTGAAAACAAAAGGGTTGGTGAGCGCGGAAGGAATCGAATTCGCGCAGAAACGTGTTTCAAGAACATGCAGACCGCAAGATGACATGCCAGTCCCGCGAAAAAGCCCGATAAATCACGTTAACGGTACGCAAACGCACACATCTGACTCGACTTCGAAGGACGTCTGGCACAACCTCTCTTTCCTCTTCCTCCTATGCCATCAGCTCTTGTGGATCACCGCTTTGATCCAACCGGCATAACGAGAGATCCGCACTTGGTACGTGATCTGGCCGTAAAGGCAACAACGGAAAGTCTTCAGCTCGCCGCTTGCAGACTTGTGCGAGACCACCCCGACCAATTCCCACCTTCCGTGCAGGCGCATCAACACCGGCGCCCCGCTATCGCCGTCCGCGGGCATCCCTTCATGCGGGAGCGCCTTGGGCGGGGCATCAAAGCGCAGCGTCAGCCAGCGGTTATCCGCACCGATGACGCGCGCCTCCGCCCGACGTAACTCTCCACGATGCGACGAGTGCGGATCCTCGCCGATCAGCCCGTTGCCGGTCGCCCCGGCGCCGATCATTGTTACCACCTGTCCAGCTTCGTCTGTGCCTTCGTAGGCCCGAACCGGTCTGACATCGGTGACCGGACGTTGCAGTTTGATAAGTGCGATATCATCGGAGCTCTCCAGAAAAGTGATCAGTGGTGCGGCGTCGCCCGACTGAAGCTCGGGCGGCGGTCTCTTGTAGCCGGGGTGTACAACGACTTTGTCCACGGCACGCACGATGCCGTTTATCGCCACTTCATGGATAGGCCGCCAAGTCGTGGCATGAGCAGCGGTCACGATCCACTCGGGCGCGATCAGTACGCCGTGTCCTTCATCGGGCAGATACGCAAGCGGCAAAAATTCGCCTTCATTTACGCGATATTCGGTGTCTGCGACATCGTGGCGCAGGACGACGGCATCCGCTAACGATCGCATGAGTAGCGCGACACAAAGCAGTGTGCGACACGCTATTTCGAGCCGATTCATAGTGTGCTCACTGCAGAGGATAGACGGACGTGGCGGCTCCGCGTCACCCAAGCTCACTGGCCTTTCGTCTTTTCGCGCAATCAGTATCGGGGCATTTCCAACTACCATGCCATGACACTGCGCAGGCGTCGGCCAAGATCGCGCGGCTTGGACTGGCAAACATCACGTGGGACCGCCCAACTATTGAAGATGGTGAGCGCGGAAGGAATCGAACCTTCAACCTACTGATTAAGAGTCAGTTGCTCTGCCAATTGAGCTACGCGCCC
>CALFMO010000021.1 GCA_937879855.1 uncultured Acidobacteriaceae bacterium
CTCAGGGGGCCAATTTAGATGATCGTTGGGGGGCCAAATTAGAGTATCGAAATCAAGAGTCTACCCCCCCGTATTAATACGGTGGGAGGCTAACAGAAAACGAAGGCCGCGTCAGGATCCCTTTTTTCCGGAAAACCGATAGATTCGATTAGGTTGCGCCGAAGTTGTTTCAATACCGTTGCTCGGATTGGTAAACTAAGACGATCGGTTTGGCTGTTCAGAAGATTGGCAAGAAAGAAGAGTCCCGCCGCCGTGACACTTGGGCGGAAAGGCGGGAGGGCGACACACAAGAAGTACGGTTCCAAACACTACAGCAAGTTGTCGAGTCAGCGTAAGAACCGGCGTGGTGGGCGTCCTCCCAAGTCCAAGTAAGCCTCGACGAAAACTCATTGACAAACAACGAGCGCTCGCTGTTAAATCAAGACCGAACTTATGTCTTCTGTTTTTTTCTCTGCGGTGATCACAACTGGCTTGTGCGGGAAGCGCCGGCTATCCGACGTCCTTAAACAGCTCAGCAATAGTGATGCCAAGCCCGCGCGCGACCTTATGCAAGCGGGAGAGCGAAATGTCCGATTTGCCACTCTCGATATCGCTCATATACGACCGGTTCAATCCGCTCCGATGAGCAAATTCTTCCTGGCTCCATCCGCGCTCTTTGCGCAAGCTCCGGATCCGTTTCCCAAGTCTAAGGAGTAGCTGATGCACCTGCGAATTTTGGGAGTTGAGCTGTACAATCGTCCACCGTCTATAGACGTACCGTCGATAGGCGACAACCGTGAAGGGCTCGGCGTTGTTGGGAGAGAAGTAGAGTGAGCAGGAGGGTACCTACAAGAACGAACAAACTACCTAGTATAAGCCAGATCGTCGGACTGCAAGAGCAATTTTGATAAACGTCGGAAAACCGAAAATTCTCTTGCTTTCAAGGCTGCTGGTGAATAAAGTTTCGCCAATAACAACCTCGTTTCGCAAGAGGTTGCCCAGCCGTAAGCTTGTTCTAGACAGTTTGCCGTGACGAGACGCAATGATGTCGGATACTGAGAATTCGTGTTCTGTTTTCGTAACACTAGTCTCCGCGTCCAAAACGTCTGCTTGCCACGGATCAATTCTGCAAATCGTTAGCGGTAAGTAGTTGTTTGGACGGATCGGCATTTCGGGAGATTGCGCTCGATCCTCCAACTTTCTGTTCGCTGTTGGCGAGCTTCCCCCAAAGCTCACCCAAAAGAAGATTTCGGCAGGATGAACCTCGCGCAGCTTTGGGCCGCGCGGGCCTTCGTCACGAGAGTTGCTTGGTTCGGGAGAGCTTATGTCCTTATCTAATGGCGACCTGGAAGTCCTGCTGTGTTCCCCCTGTCGGCTTCGAGCACTCACCGATGCAGAATTGATGGATGCGTTGCGCTCCGGTTGCAACGATGCCCTGGCGACCCTCTTCGAAAGACACAGTGCTCTGGTCTTCCAGGCAGCTCGGGGAAGCTCGTGCAGTGATGGCGAAGCGGAGGCAACTGTCCGGCGGGTCTTCGGAAGTGTTTTTCAAGCCAAGGACCGGTTCAATTCCGACCGCGACAGCTTCACAACTTGGTTGCTCAAACACGCGGAGCCCGGTCCGGGAAGACCCCTTACATGAGAACTCAATGCACTAAGGCGAATTTTGCTCGTTGAGAACTTGGTTTAGGAGAAAGAGCCGATGGGTGAACTTGATCGCGACCTGGCAAGTCTAATTCGCTCCCCCTCCCGGCTTCGAGCACTCACGGATGCAGATCTCATGGAGGCGCTGTGCGCGGGATGTAACGATTCGCTGGCAGTTCTGTTCGAACGGCACAGCCCTTTAGTGTTCCGGACAGCGCGAGTGATACTGAGGGATGACGGCGAAGCGGAGGAGACCGTTCAGCGGGTTTTCCTTGATATTTTTCGGGCAAAGAGTCAGTTCGATTCCAACCGGGGGACTTTCACCACTTGGCTCCTCCAGTACGCATACCACCGAAGCTTCGACCGACGAGCCCATCTGCAGGCTAACCACTTTTACGATCTGAGTGAATTCGATGACCTAGCGCCGACCGCGCTGTTCTATGGATCCGGCCGTTTGCTATGCTTGCCTCGGCAGGAAGTCGTCTGCTTGGTCGAGCAGGCGCTCGCGATACTGGAGCCTCACCAGCGCAAGGTGATCGAGCTCACATACTTCGAAGGTTTGACCGCCGTGGAGATCGCCGAGAAGACGGGTGATTCTGCGTCGTCGGTTCGTCACAATTTGTATCGAGGATTGAAGAAAGTGCGGGACACCCTGTTGGAAACCAAGAGAGCCAGGGTGAACGCCGCTTCCGAGCGCAAAACAAGCGCAAAGGGGATGCTGGTTGAACACCCACGAACATTATGAGGAGCTCTGCGCTGTAGCGGCCAGTGGGCAGGCGTCGGAGGCTGAACTGGCGGATCTCAAAGCTCATCTCGATACGTGCCTGAGTTGCCGCAGTTTGGCGTACGACTTCACAGAAATCGGCGCTCAGGGGCTTTCCGCGCTCGCGGCGGAGAGGCAAACGGGCAAAATCCCTTCAGGAATGACCTCGAGATTTGTTGCACGAGCGCGGTCCGAAAGAATAGAAATTAGCCGGGAAACCGCCTCAAAATTGCCGAAACGGAATGGGTTTGCTGTTTTTGCCCCAATCGCTGCCGTGGCCGCGACAGCTGTGATCGTGATTTTCCTGATGTTGGGGAGGTGGAAGCCTTCTTTGTCCGTTGCGTCCTATAGCCCTACCCATGAGGTTCCCGTCGCTGTTGCGGCTCCCCGCTCCCGAGCTGCCCAACCTCCAGATGCTCACCTGCAGCAGCAGCTTGCCTCAGCCCGGGCTGAATTGAACATCTTGGATGCCAAGATCAAAGCGCAGACCGGCGAGCTCGCGTCAGCGAACGAGGACAAGGATGCTCTGAATTCCCACCTTGCCGAGGCTGAACAGGAGAGTGTTGTCCTTGGCTCGGAAAAAGCCAAACAAGAGGCTCGCATCGCTCAGCTTGAGGCAGAACTGGAAAAATCGGCGTCGGAAAAGAAAGCGGGCGACGTTGCGCTGGCGGTGAAAGAAATCGAGCTTCATGACCTTCGAAAACAAGTTGCAGATCAAACAGAGGCGTTGAGCCAGCAACAGGAGGTCGCGCCGAAAGCAGGAGACGTCCGAGAACTGGTAGTCGCCCGAAATCTTCACATTATCGACGTCCACGACCGCGATGGCGATGGCAAGACCCAGCGCGCGTTTGGCCGTATTTTCTACACCGAAGGGAAGTCCCTCATCTTTTATGCATATGATCTTGCCGATCCGCGAAAAGTAGATGCAAAGGTATCGTTCCACGTTTGGGGCGAACGCCTCGGGGCTGAGAAGCCGATCCAAAGCCTGGGAATCTTCCAGAACGATGATGTGAGTGACGGACGCTGGGTGCTGACCTTCGACGATCCCCACATTTTGACGCAAATCAACTCGGTCTTTGTAACCGTTGAATCCTCAAGAAAGAACGTGAGGGAGCCTGGCGGACGGAGAATATTGTTTGCATTTCTAGGCGACAAACCTAACCATCCATAAGCCTCTTTTTTTCTCCCTCCGACCCTCCTTGATCCAGTCACCAACTCAGCGTTCTCGATAGTCACCGCCATGGACATTTCTCATGGGCAAAAGCCTGCGATCGCCACGCATACCTTCATGGAGGAAAAGAACCGTGCTCCGTCTCTCCTGCAGGGTTGTTGGACATCCTTGCTTTCTATTGTTGCTAGTCTTATTTGCTGCGAACTTCACCTTCGCGCAACTCGAAACTGCGACCATCTCTGGGCAGGTCGTGGACCCATCCGGACTGCGCATAACAGGTGCCCGGGTTAGGCTGGTCGACATCGATCGCTATACCACCACCGGGACTGCTACCAACTCGTCTGGACTGTATACGTTCCCCGGCGTCCGGCCGGGGCGCTACCGAATGGAGGTAACCGCGGGAGGCTTCAAAGTCGTCAATGTCACCGGTCTGACAGTAAATACGCAGGACCATCTTGAGCAGAACTTCAAATTAGCTGTCGGCTCTATTTCTGAGTCGGTGACGGTCGAGGGAGGTGCGCCGGTGGTTGATACCGAATCGTCTGCTGTGAGCACGGTCGTTGATCGTCAGTTTGCAGAGAATCTGCCGATGAATGGCAGGAGCTTTCAGACGCTGATTGATCTCACGCCTGGCGTTGTTACCGTCCCGAGCAACTCTCAAGACAGCGGACAATTCAGCGTAAATGGGCAACGCGCAAGCTCCAATTACTGGATGGTAGACGGAGTCAGCGCCAATATCGGGATCGGCGTCGGTGCCAGTGCCAGCCCGGGGAACGGAATGGGTGGAACGATTGGTTCATTTAGCACGTCTGGAGGAACCAATAGCTTGGTGTCCGTTGATGCCATGCAAGAATTCCGAATACAGACCTCCACCTACGCGCCTGAATTTGGTCGCACGCCAGGAGGACAGGTTTCGATCGTGACGCGCTCCGGGACGAATCAGTTTCACGGCACGCTCTTCGACTATTTGCGCAATGATGCTCTCGACGCGAGCGATTGGTTCAACGGTTTCACCAATAGCCCTCCACTCCAGAAAGCAAAGGAGCGACAGAATGACTTCGGGGGGACATTCAGCGGCCCAATATTCAAGGACCGAAGCTTCTTCTTCTTCTCGTACGAAGGTCTGCGCCTACGGCTACCGGTGACTACACTCACAACTGTCCCCTGCGATGCTACTTGCACTGTTTACGGGAATGCGCGCACTGGCGCAAGCCGGACCGCTTCAACCATATTTCAATGCGTTTCCGCTGCCGAATGGACCAGAAGTCTTTCTGGTTTGCGATCCGGCCAACGATCCAACGTGTCCACCCTCGGATCAGAAGCCAACCGGAACGGCGCAATTCAACAAAAGCTATTCCAATCCCTCTAGTCTCGATGCATACAGTCTTAGAATTGACCACAAGCTTACCGACGGACTCGGCCTTTTCGCGCGATACAACTACTCGCCCTCGGAAATTGCTCAGCGGGGCGGCGCAGGATTTTACCCATTGAGCGTCGTGCAACGAAGCCGCATCACGACCGAGACGGGAACGGTCGGAACTACATGGTTGATTGCTCCTACAGTGGCGAATGAAGCGCGGTTCAACTACAGTCGAGTGAACGCTTCTGGCACTTGGCGCCTGGACAACTTTGGCGGGGCTGTCCCCCTCCCGTCGCTGCCCCTTCCTGATTCGGTTACGGCTCAGAATGCCGCTTTTACTTTTAGCATTTTGTCATTAAATAACGGGTCTTCGCTACAGGTTGGCAAGCAAGCAGAGAATGTACAACGGCAAATCAATGTAGTCGACAATCTATCTGTCCAGAAAGGTTCCCATAGCTTCAAACTTGGAATCGATTATCGGCGCCTCACACCGCGGACCGCACCTGCGAACTACTCTCAGCTTGTCTTCTTCCTAGACATTCCGTCTGCGCAAATTGGAAGCACCCCGGAGTTTGGCGCGATAGCTTCGGCTGCCCCCGTAACAGTATTGTTTCGGAACCTTGGAGTTTTCTCCCAAGACACGTGGCACGTGGTGCCGCGGTTGACGATAACCTATGGTCTTCGGTGGGATGTTGACTTCGCTCCCTCCTCATTGGACGGCCCCAGCATCCCGTCACTCACGGGTTATAACCTTGGCGACTTCTCCACACTCGCTGTAGCATCTGCAGGAACTCCGCCCTTTAAGACCCAATACACAAATGTCGCACCTCGACTTGGCTTAGCTTTTGAAGTTTTTCAGAAACAGAACTGGCAAACGGTATTTCGCGGCGGATTCGGGGTGTTTTACGATCTGGTCAGTTCGGAGACTGGAACAGCAATTGGCTTGGGAGACCCGCCCTTTGGGACGTTTACCCCACTTAGCGGCTCTTTCCCCTATGCACCATCGCAAATATCGCCCACCCCCATTCCCCCCGCGACGATTGCGAGCATCGCCGCATTTAATCCCAAGTTGCGGCTACCTTACACTCTTGAGTGGAATATCGCGTGGGAACAAGGTATTGGCAGGGAACAAAGCATATCCGCTTCGTACATCGGTGCGTCGGGCCGAAGACTCCTTCAAGCAACAGATATCCAGATGCCGCCGACCAACCCTGCGGTCAACGGGATCTTCGTCGATAATACAGCGATCTCTAACTACAACGCGCTCCAGCTGCAGTTTCAAAGGCGTCTGTCGCGCGGTCTCCAAGGGCTCGCTTCTTATTCGTGGTCACATTCCATTGATACTGGCTCCGCTGGTTCAACTGCCCTTATTTCCAATATCGGCATACCTGGCAACAACCGGGATGCGAACCGCGGTCCTTCCGATTTCGACATCCGTAGCGCATTTTCGCTCGGTGTTACGTACAAGGCACCAGCTCCCAGGTCCAACGCCTTCGCAAACGCTATCCTTGAGGACTGGTCTGTCCAGAGTATAGTTCAGGCCCATACTGCCCCGCCAGTCGACATTTCTGACTCGCATTTTTTTCTTCCGAATGGTGGCATTTTTGCAGATGTTCGACCGGATCTAGTTCCTAGACAACCCATCTATCTATTCGGATCACAATGTCTTTCAGAGTTTGGATCCTTATGCCCAGGTGGGAAGGGATTGAATTCGGCAGCATTCACGGATCCTCCCACTGATCCCGTTACGGGCAATCCGGTTCGACAAGGAAACGTTCCGAGAAACTTCGCGAGAGGTTTCGGCGCCGCCCAATGGGATTTTGCGATTCACCGGAGCTTCCCCATTCGCGAATCGTTCAGGTTGGAGTTCCGCACAGAAATGTTCAATGTGCTAAATCATCCCAATTTTGGACAGCCTAACGGGCAATTCGGAACAGGCAGCTTTGGGCTGTCTCACGCGACACTTGGGCAGTACCTTAACGGAGGAGGGAGCGGATCAAATGCCGGCGGCGGCGCTTTCAGCGCCCTTTATCAGACGGGAGGTCCTCGTTCCCTTCAATTCGCATTGGTACTCCGGTTTTGATACTGAAGGCGACCTACAGAAAGGCGGACCGTCATTTCGTATGGATGACGCTTAGTTTCGGCTTCAGCTCTTTTCACGAATCAACTGTGACAGACACGCACATGAAGATTTCGGTGAGCCAGATATCGAGCGGAAGCTGGCTTTATGCTCGCTGTTCTTGCTTGCCTCGTTCCATGTGTTTGCCCTTGGGCACAAACAGTTCGAGCAGGACATCCCGTCCCCGTTAATCCTCCTGCCAGCGGATGGCATAATTGGATCATTATTGGCGCAGACCCGAATGACCCGGCTCACCTCATCATCTGTGGCGACAAGTGGTCGCCCCAGTACAACGCTCTTTCTGGTTTCCTCTACGTCTCTTTCGATGCGGGTAAGAGCTGGCAGCTTAAGGTGACCGACAAGTCTTCCCAATGGGTGAGCGAAGAATCATGCGTTTTTGGTTCAGAGGGGCATGTGTATTTTGTTGCTGACGCTTCCAAAGTAATAGACGGTCTCACTTATCATTCACTCGGGAAAACACGAATATATCGATCGGATGATGCGGGCCGAAACTGGGAACCCCCTACGGTCTGGCACGTCTGGACGGACCATAACGCCATACTCGTGGACGAAGGTAAAGGCCGCCAAGGCAACCTCTTCATCTTTTACAACAACCTGAGCCCGCATCCGAAAAAGGATTCTCAACATAGCGTCGTACGAGTCTTTCAACTTCCTTCAGATGCGGAACAGAAAGACCTCGGTGATTTGCGACGCGTAACAATGATTGGTTTATTTGGGAAGTTCCCTGTTAGCGCCAAGATGCTCACGAATGGAACAATGATAGCTCTGTTCGGTATGGCGGGCGACTTCGGAGTCCCGAGTTCCATTCAAGTGCTGACAATGCAGACTGGGGCTGATGCTCCTTCACCCTTGGTGAACGTGATGGGTGCAGTGCCGTCTCCGCGGTGCCTCTCATACCCTGCAATCGATGTCGACAACGGCGAAGGGCCGTATCACGGTCGCATATATGTAATGGGCGTGGACGCCAGTTCTGGGGGTTGTCGCATTGTCGTCTCACATTCATCTGATAATGGACAGACATGGTCTCCTCGTGTGCCAATCAGCCTCTCTGGCTTTGATGTGGACGGCGACATAACATTCACGATGGGCGTAAACAAAAACGGTGTCATCGGTTTAGCGTGGAGCAGCGGAAACAATTGCTGGCGCTTTTCGGCTTCCACTGACGGTGGCCAGTCGTTCCTACCGAGTATTCCAATATCAGACTGTACGTCCCTACCTTCGGGAAGTTGGAATTCCTTTAACTATTACATGCAGGCGTATGCTGCGGATGACCGAGAAGGGGAGATGGCACTACATTCTTCAACGCCTGCTTTTACTTTAAGAGTGAGCACCGGACATGTTTGGAGAACGTCAATGGCTGTAAGTTCGAACGGAATATTTTATCCTGCTTGGATGACGGATGGTGAGGGTGGAGGTCAGATCTGGACTACCTCAGTGGTGGTAGGCCAAGATCTGCCGACCTATTCTTTGCCTCCCCTTTCCAGTTTGGAAGATGTGTCGTCCGGAGTAACGTTCGATTGCACGAACGGCCATTACGATGAGCTGACGCACCTGATATCTGTCGATGTCGCTGTCACCAATAGGGCCCATTCACGCGCAACCGTCACGCGACCCTTACTGATGCAAGTTGTCGATCTACACTCTGACTTCGGAGTTGTCGAGGCGGAGAATGCGGATAACGGAGGCCAGAATACCGGAGCCGTTTGGGATCTCAGCAACCTATTACCCGCAGATGGCCTGGCTCCTGGCGCCACGACTTTTGAGCGGCGACGCATGTTGTTTCGTGTCCAACGCACAGGCATACCTGTTGGCCGCGAAAGCGATTTATTGATTGTGAAAGCTGCAATGTTCGGCAACCTGCTAGTCAGAGGGCATAAGGCCGATTTAGAGAAGGCGCCTGACTCGGCTCGTAACCGGCAGAGTGTGAGGCATTACAAACCAAAATAACAAAATGTTCACAACTCGGCATTTCGCAGTCTGCGACTCGAGACACAGTCTCTCCTGAAATGGTGCCCTGTCGCCTTCTAGAAAGGCGACAGGGATTTCCTTACTCGTCGAGGTCATAGGCCGGGATGCCGGTCTTGGCCGAGTCGGTGTGGACGACATTTGGCTTGTTTCCCTGAATGGAGCTGATAGCCTCACCCAGTACTTCAACTGACGGCTTATTGTAAGTCATCTGGTTTTACCTCCTTTCTCCCGACATTTACGTATCCGATCGAGATCTCAGAACTCATTTTGCCGGGCCCATTCTCCGGGTCAGAGCTGCGGACCGGAGACTATGATTTGGTGGCCCCATTCCCGGATAACAACCCGCGCCCTGCAACATTACGCATCCACAGTTCAAGAGCGATTGCGCGCAATATTTGAACAATATGAATGGCAGTACCGGTCTTGACGGAGTCAAGATGCTGCAGAAAAGATTCATCATTGATAAACCCCATCTTTGAGGTTAGGGAAGAACTGAAAAGGGAGTGGAGGCTAGTGAGACTACGCTCCACTCGAAGTATGTGGGATCGAGCGCCGAACTGCTTTGTTTTTCGACTTAGGACTTCCTTTGGAAGAAGCCGCGCAAGCGAGCGCCGCATGAGAGACCGCCGGTCTCCCGGGCGGAGGATCTGCGTTGCCGGTATAGCTAAAATGAATTCAACTAATGGCTGATCCAGATATGGATAACGGATCTCGGCGTGCGCCGGGATAGCTACGTTCATTTTTGCCGTCTTATTTGCCATAAGGAACACATCGCGAATGTTCCAGGAGAGGGAAGGGCGGAAAGCACACACGGGGGTGTTGATAGCCGCAAGTTTGTCGTGAAGTCTGGTGTGCTTAGCGAATCTGGTTTCAATCCACGGCTCTGGGCGAGTATTGGTCGAAAGATGCTCTCGAACTGCATGCGGTAAGAGATGCACAAGCGCATGCCACAGGACTTGAATTATCGGCTGTCGTTTGGCGAGACTCCAAGCGGCTGATTGCCTGATCAGATTCAACCACTTAAACTGAACTAGCAAATCAGCGAGTTGCGCGCTCGGATCAGGAATCCCCCCCATGAATTCGTCCCCGCCCAGTCCGGATAGGACTACCCGGTAACCGCCATTACGAACTACAGCGGCGCATTCGCTCTCAAGATCAAGTCCTCCTCCGAAAGAGCCCGGAAGGGATTGGAATTCAGGCCATTCGACCAATGACAAGGTCTTTCCAACTTCGCTGGCGTCAATGTGATGTCCGGTCCTTCCACGCTGCTGTTCAACCTTTGGAAAATACAGCCAGTCATCGCCGTATGGCTCAGTTTTGTCGTAATACGAGATGGTGTCCAATTGTGGTATTGTCGTCCCCTCGCCGACAAGAATGTCATCCGCCATGCACACGATGGATGAGGAATCAAGTCCGCCGCTGAGCTCTGCGAGAACTGGAGAGTCTGAGCGTAACCTATGTCGTACCGACTGCCGGAAGAGATGGCGGAAGTGTTCCTCGTATTCCGCGTCAGCCTTGTAGTGAATACGTGACTTGGAATTGAACCGCCAGTATCGTTCGAAGGAAGGTGCGCCATCACGAACTGTCATGAACTGTCCGGGTGGAACTTCCCGAATCTCGCGATAAGGCGTTAGATGGGCATCGGGATCATGCGCGAAGTATCCAGCGATGTAGTCATTGTCGATATGGAACTTGTCACGAGAGATCAAGACCAAAGAAGCGAGACCTGTTGCCCACCAAATCTGGTCCTTTTTCAGGTAGTAGAAGATATGGCGTATGGCCATGTAGTCCAGGGCGAAGATGAGTTCCCGCTCCACCGGCTTCCAGATGGTTAGAGCCCAGTCGCCGATGATGCGAGGGAAGCAGGCAGTTCCCCATTGGTCGAACGCGGCAGCAACGATACAGATGTCGGTCGAGCCGGCACCTTGAGAGCTTCGAAGCTCGGCATTTAGCTCGTCGCGGTTGTCGAGGCGACCGTCCCAGGTGAGGATGAAGCCTCGGCGCGAGGTGTAAGGCTGCTTCTCTTGGCGTGATTCAGGCGTAGTGTGGAAAGGGCGATACAGCAATGCCACAGAGCGATCCACGTAAAACGACTTCCCGTCTGGGCCTTGTTGCTTTAAGGACTCGTTGAGGCTCTCCAGTAGTTCCGGGTCGACAGGTCTGCCGTCGAAGTTCCAGATGCCAGCCTGCACACTCATGCCCGACTCCTCGATTAGCAGCGATCCCAAACAGCGTAGGTAGCCTGGACGTTCGATCGTTCATTGATTGCCCGGCCGTCAACTTCCACCCATGCATGGGCCTTGAACGGCAGTTTTTGTGCACCCAGTACCATGAGTGCTGCTATGCCCTGCCTCCTGAGTAAATACGTGGTGACGAAGGAGCGTTGCAGGCAAAGCGCCTGCTTCGGATAACAGGCGCATGCGTAGTTGACTGCCATGCAGACCCGATCGACAATCTCCGTTCGGCCAGCCTTGCCGCCGACCTTCCAGCCTCTCACCATGGAGTACAGAGTCTTAAAACGACAAAGAGCGCTCAAAATGTCGTATGCCAATAGCATGAACAACGCTTGGAAGAACAGAATCATGCTGGCCTCCTCGCCTGAACTTGAACTCCGAGTTCGTGGCAGACAAAGCCGAGTCTGTCTGTTAGGGCTTCGATCTTGGTCGAGAAAGCTTGGACGGGAGTGTGGCCCCACGCTGGTTTGTAGTCAAGGAGGATAGGATGTGAGGAACCTGTCGCCGTTTGCAGGCGCGCTGCCATTTTGCGCGCGTGCATCGGGTTGCACCGGGTGTCAGCGTCACCCGAGATGAGCAGGATGCCGGGATAGTCCGCACCGTCCTGCACGTGATGATAGGGTGAATAGTCAAGCAGTTTATGGAAGTCTTCCTCATCTTCGGGTGAACCATATTCCTCTGCCCATCCCGCTGCGAAATCGAAGAGGTGATACCTCGTCATATCGAGCAAAGGACCCAGACATATTGCGGCGCGGAATAAGTTGGGGCGTTGGGTAAATGCGGCACCCACGAGCAGGCCGGCATTAGATCCGCCACCAATTGCGATTCGGCCCGGTGCGGCTCGCCCTCCGGCAATGAGCCACTCGGCGGCAGCGATAAAGTCATAAAACGCATTCTGTCGGTTTTCGCGCATTCCTGCCCGATGCCACTCCTCACCGAGTTCCGATCCGCCACGCAATGCGGGAACTGCAAATAGAAACCCTTGCTCCATGAGGAACGTGGCAAAGGCCGTGAATCGTGGCGTGACACAAGCGCCGAAGCCACCGTACCCTGACAAGAAGGTCGGTAGAGGACCCGAATGGAGGCGGTCTTTCCGGGCAGCAAGAAGAATCGGAACCATTGTCTTGTCCCGCGACGGATACTCATTTTCCTCGACCTCGATCTCGTGCCCGTCAATGCGGAGATCAGACTTGTCGCAGGTGTAGAGTTTTTTCTGGCGTGTGTCGTAGCATTGAATGGAAGCTGGTTGGTGGATAGAAGTTTCGCTGTAGAACACTTTGTCAGAATTCGTCGTGCTGTTCAAAAGGTCAATACTGCCTAAGGCGGAGAAAACAATCTCTCCCTTGCCTTCTCCGTGGAGACGAAAGACCTCAAGGCTCGTCGCAAAGCGCTCAATGCGAGTTATGAAGATTTGGTCGCCTGCTACAGCAAACTGCTGAATTCGCTGGCTGGTCTCGGGCACAACGTCGCACCAACATCTGGGATCAGGGGAAACAATATCGATATGAACAACGCGAAAGTTTGGGGCTGCGTAATCTGTGTAGGCAAACAATTGACCGCGCACGAAGAACGGCACAAAGCAACCCTCGATGTCTTGGAGCAGGGGCCTAGGTTGATCGAATGGGTTCGCTATTTTCTGCAGGTAGACCGACGTGCTGCGCAACTTTCCATTGGAGAACACAGGGAAGGCCAACAAATTCGCTTCGGGCGCGCAAAGAACTCCGACAACAAGGTTTGGCTTTTCGCCGGCGAAGAAGACTTCTTGATCTTGCGATCGATCGGTGCCGAAGCCATGCCAGAAGACGGCACGATAGTGAGGACGCGCGTCGTTCAGTTCGCGATGTGAATAGTAGAAACCGGACCCGTCCGGTGCAAAAACAAATCCCGTGTAGAGCCCTTCGGGCAAGTTATCGGGAAGGACCACATTTCGTTCAACGTCCACAATTTCCAGGGCTGAATGATCCGTTCCCCCTCGTCGGACGGAATACGCAAGCAATCGGCCATCCTCGGAGATCGCAACAGTAGAGACTGAAGTCGAGGCGCCCGTAGCGCGCAACGCTGGGTCAACGAGCGCGGTGTCCTCTCCGAATAACCCTTTTCGGATCACGATGGCAGGCTGCTCTCTGTCTTTCTGACGCTGAAGGAAGAAATAGCGGTCGCCGATGTTCCAAGGTTCGGAGACGACTCCCTTGGCAGCCAGTAACTCCTTGACCCGTTTCCTAATGTGTTCTCGACCCGGAATCGCATCCAGATATGCGCGCGTGTACGCTGTCTGCTCTTCGAGCCATGCGCGTGTTCGCGGCGAGTCCTGATCTTCGAGCCAGCGATAGGGATCTGTGATCTCCACGCCGTGCAGGGTTTCGGTAACGGGATCCACTGGGGTTGGCGGGGGGGCGACGACTGCAGGAGACATGCGCTACCTTCCAAAACGAGCTGTCGACTGAGGTGGCAGTTTGGGAACTTGGGATCTATCCCCAGATGTCGAGTTAAGCGATGAGCGCACCGTACATCCTCAGCCAACCCGTTCTGAAAAGATTTTTTTCGTGCATGAAATCTTGCAGCTTGTCCTCCCATCAAACAATCTCGCGTCGACCCACCTGGTTCGTGGCACGAGTTCGGAACATAATGAGCGAAAAGAAGTTGAAAGAAAGAGTTAGTGAAACTAATGTCGGCTAGCAGCAATGGATCTGCAATTGGGGATCAGTAGCGACGCGTAGAGTCTGCCATCGCCTGCACGAAATCGTGCAGGAACTCAGCTTCGCGCCTTCGGGAGCCAAGCCTGGACTCACGTCATGACACTTGATTAGCTACTCGAAACAAGGGGATTTCAACACGACTTGCAGTTCCCAGTGCATTGGCCCAGTAATCCTATTACTCTCCCGCGTTGTTCCGCTTTCCGAACAAAACCAAGATTCTTGTTGACGTAACCGGCCTTGCCTATATACTCAGGCGCAAATGGTGGTGTTATTCCCGCGTAGGTATCACTCGCCGCATTTTGTTCACACTGGAACCGCAATGAAAGAACAACTTTCTGCGAGCTGTCGTGTTGTACGGGTAAAGTAGGCGAAAGGATATTGCCGTCAAAACAACTTGTTAGTGCAGCTGAACATAAGGTGATAGGACGCACAGATGGGCTGATGCCAAGCGGCATCCCGAGGGGGCCTTCTGCGACACTTCCCGAAGAACGTAGTTTTATCGACTAGCAAGTGCAGACTTCCAACTCCCAGTCTGCTCTATTGCCGGAGTAGTAGTCATGACCAGCCCGGGGGAATGGCTTCGAGGACTTCGGGAAGAGCTTCATCTCACGCTGATGGCGGTCGAGCGCCTGACCAGCGACATTGCGCGTAGTGCCAACGATGAACGCTATCGGATTCGACGTGGGCGGCTCGCCGACATGGAAGACGATAAGGCCGGGCCGGACATTTTCGAGGCCAAGAGCCTGAGCCAATGCTACAAAGTAACCTATCCCGCGATCTTGCAGGCTTTCGGCGTGAGGCTGGAAGACTCTGAAGATCTGCCGCAGGGCCCGACACGCTCCGACGAGACGGCAAAACAGTGGTCCTTCGCTGACACCGATCGGCCGTTTTCCCTCACATTTCAGAGCAAGATCGGCTTCGATAAGACGCGGCTGGTAACCGAGAGCGCGGAAGAACTGGGAGTTCCCGCAATTGTTCGACAGCGTTTGGATGCAGGTCAGTTTCGACTGGGCATCATCGGCTTGACTGATGACACTATGGACGATCTCGTCCCAGGCGGTTCCGTGGTTGTGATCGATAAATCGCATAACACGGTCGAGATGCGCGACTGGAAAACCATTCAAGAACGGCCGATCTACTTTGTGTGGCACGAAGACGGCTATAGTTGCTCGTGGTGCAACGTCGTACGCGACACGCTGTTCATTGTGCCTTATCCGACTTCGCGGCGGCCGGTGATGATTTTCAAAATGCCGCGCGCCGCGACCGTTATTGGTCGGATTATTCACGTCTGGCCTCCTTTGATCCTCCCTAAGCCGTCGTGAGAAGGTCGCCAGAAGTGTTCTAGTGCGCTGGAGTGCGCTGCTTAATCCAAGGAAAGATCCTGGTGAGCCATGATTGCCTGGCTAGCACGCGGCCTGCCGGATAGATCAGTCGCTTGGCTTCGAGTGCCTGAAGGAATTCAACAACATCGGAAAGGATTTGGGATCGGGAAATCGGGAAGTCCTGAGCCAAATCGTCCGCGATCTCATCAACGGAGTGATGTGTTTTCAAGAGCTCCCAAATCTTCAATCCGACAGGATTGAGGCTGAAGCAGATCCCCTGCTCAATATCCAACAGTACGGCTCCATCCTCGGAAGCAGTTTCCCGGACGCCCGGTGCGATCACGATGTCTTCTGTGGTAATCGGATTTTCCATAGCTCCCCTCATTGGACTCTCGATTTGCTCAGGCCGAGCATCGGGGAAATATGTTTCATCATGCGAGCATCTGCAAAGAAACATTTTTGCTGCAGGAATTCGTGCAGACTGGATTCGCGGCGAAGTTGATGCATCGCTAACTGGAAATTTCGACCCGCAACTCTAAGTTCTTGCGCCGACTGAGATTCGTTTCGCAAGCATCAAGCCTTAAGCCTTGAGAGATTGGTTCCTCCATTCAGACTGGCACGTGCTGGTTGGACAGGTTCTCGAATGCGTGTAGGAATTCGTGCACGACGGCGGTCGGCCGCGGCCGGCGGGTCGCGTCACTTCTATAAATGGATGCGAAGGGCATCTCCTCCTTGACCGCTGAAATGCAACCGGTTACGTGCATGCGAAGCCGCCGGAACACAGGGGCACGTCGACGTCGGCAGTGTCGAAATTGCAGCACTGAAAAAATATTTGTTCAGTTTCTTCCAAATTGCGCTAGGTAGTGAACGCGCCGGACAGAGAGGGAAATCTGTGTCTTCTGAGTTCAGCTGGCTTAGCCGACAGGCACGCCCCGTGTTGTCGCTGCTTACCGTAAATCTCATCTGCATGGTTCTAGGCAGCGGGCTCTCTCTCCTCGATCCCTTGGTCGTAAAGTGGTTGATCGATGTTGCTCTTCCAAAACGGGATCTCCGTGCAGTCCTGTTTGGCACGCTCGTCTTTTGCGCCGTCTACTTGGCGAGCGTGATCGTGAGCTACCTATCCTCATTCATCAGCTGCGTCGTTACTCAAAAAATGGTATTTCGAATCCGGCTGTCGCTGCTGCGGCGAATCCAAGCTTTGCCGGCGCAATATCACGGGAACTCTCAGGTGGGAGAAACGCTCTATCGGATCGAGCAAGACGTGGACCGCGTCGCTGAATTGAGCGGAGACATTCTTCCGTTAACCCTTCAGATGGTGATCATGGGCGTAATGGTCCTAGCGACCATGGGAATTCTGAATTGGCACTTGACCTTGGTAATCACACCGTTGCTCCCATTCTTCTATCTACTACAACGCAGATATGCGACCAGGTTGAAAGAGGCGGCAGACAGCGTTCAGAATCAGTCCGGGAAGATCGGCGCGTTCTTGCAAGAACACTTGGCCGGCATGTTGCAGTTGCAATTACTCAATCGCACCGGCACACAGGGTAGCAAGTTTGCGCGCCTCGTCGCGGAAGGAGCACGATTCCAGATCAAGCAGCGAAGCACCGAAATGTCCTTCGGTATAGCTTCTATTTCGGTGATCGTGCTTGGCATGGGGCTGATCCTTGGCTACGGAGGCTACGAGGTCACTCGGAGCACTTTGACCGTTGGTGGACTCGTCGCTTTCTATGGCTACGTCTTCCGCCTGTTCGCACCAGTCAGCATTGCCATTGACCTTCAGTCACGGCTGCAGCGCGTCGGCGCCAGCATCCGTCGCATTCTCGAAATCACAGACCGGGACCCGCAAATCAGAGGGCGCGAGTCCATGACGACACTGCGGTGCGATATCAAACCCGAATTGGAATTTCGTTCGGTATGGTTTTGCTACAAGGAAGACCGGCCGGTTTTGCGGGATATGAGCTTTCGTATCGAAGGCGGCGAGACCGTTGCCGTCGTTGGCCTGAATGGATCCGGGAAGAGCACCATTGGACTTCTCGCAACTCGATTGTACGAACCGGATGCGGGCTCGATTCTGGTGGGAGGGCAGGACATTCAGCAGGTCGGCCGCCGAAGCCTTCGGGCTACCCTGACCCTGGTTCCACAGGATCCGGTTCTTTTTGACGAAACGATCAGAGAGAATCTGCTGTACGGGAATCCGAGGGCGACCGGCAAGGACTTGGAGACAGTCGCTGCTCTTACTCAGCTGGACCGAGTGCTCCAAACGCTACCGAGGGGGCTCGACGAACCGTTGGGGCCGCTCGGCGGCCGGCTGTCCGGCGGAGAGAAGAAGAGACTGGCGTTGGCACGGACTCTCTTGCAGCAGCCAAGGATTCTGATCGTCGATGAGATCACCAGCGCCCTCGACGGACCTGCGGCTTCTGGATTGCTGGAAGGATTGGAACTCTTCCGCCAGGCTCGAACATTGGTTGTGATCTCACACCGCCCGGCGACAATCTTGTGGGCGGACAGAATTTTGGTGGTAGACAAGGGAGCGATCGTCGATTCTGGGAAGCACCAAGAGTTGATACTCAGGTGCGAGGCGTACCGGAACATATGGCTGTCTCAAGACAGAATGCCCTCTGTGATCTCTTCACGACTAACCTTGAACGACGAAACGACGGCTGAGGCGAAGATTCCAGCATCTGAGCAGGTTCGTTAAAGGCAGACCTTCATCCGGACCCCAGAAATAGGGCCCGGCCCATCACCACGTCATAAGATTGGCCTTCGGTCGCGGCTCCGTTACCCCGCGTCAGCGCTGCGCGCCGCACCCCGGCTCCCTCAGCGCCTGATTCAGACTAGCTATAGCTAAGTTCGATCCCATGCGCCCCCAATCTTTTGATACCCGGAGGCGCAGGGAGCCGGGTTGAGAAAACCATTACTGGTCTGTGGCGGGGGGAGAGGTTTTGGGCTTCCATTCTCCATCCAAGAGTTGGTTTAGTTCTTGAACCAGGGCGATAAATTTATCGTGGTCCTCTTCGGTTGCGATTCTAACCGCCAACTCCCACAGGCGTTCTCGCTTGTCACTCTCGCGGTTCGGCTACACGTGCGCTTTCCCTGGCCAGTGGTCGAACGGCCAGTGTTCGGATTCCTTCGATCTGTTCACTTATTGCAGAGCGTAGCTCCGACATCACAACTGAAAATTCGGAATCCTCAGCGGAGACCACCTTGGCGCAAAGTTCGCGGATACGGTCTTCTAAGGGTTGGGAGGGCACCCTCTCCGTTCCCTGGAGCCCTCCTTTTCTGTCTCTTTCTCATGTTTTTCAATGACGGTTGCGCCTGCCGGGAAAATAGCCGGAAATGCCGAGAACAAGCCGCCAATGGCCAAATTGTTTGATATTGATTCCTGCGAGAGCCGTGATCAATCGAACCGCAATGAACCGAACCACGCATTCGTGCCATTCAGTTTGACGAAGAGCTTAAAGATCAACTACTGATGCAAGGAGCATATTCGGCACATTATTTCGCGTTGCGTATCTTGTGGAGCGTAACCGCCCGAGGGACAGTTGGCGGCCACGTTTAGCATCTAAAATGGTGTCTGTTCCAATCGCACTCTTTTCGGAAGCAGTTTCTGAGATGTCCGATGTGCTGCACCAAATCTAACGAACAGAAAAAGGCAACATTATGAATGAGGCTCTGAGAGCAAGACTCGATGAAGCACGGGAACGGATGAAGAGTCAGCAGGCCGAGATCAACGCCGATCGCAAGAACGATGATCGGGCAACGCGGGAGTGGGCCAGAGGAAAACAACGACCTGCGAATGCGGAACGCGTTCAGTTGAGGAACTCGCTGACCGATGAGGATCGGAGGGAGATTGAAGAACGCATTCAGCAACTTCTCGATGACAACCCTGCATTATCTCCCGCGAATGCTCGGACACTGGACTCGAAGACAGAGCCGGCTGGTGTTTCTCTCGAAGTGCTTGAGGAATACTATTTTCTGAGGGACATGGCAGCTTGATTGCCGCTCATCATCAACCCTCCTGCCAGATATGCCCGCATCAAATAGGTAGCAATTAGGACTGGCTGGTGCGACACTGTCGTATGCAACCGACGGCACGAAAGCTCGAATTTCACAAAAGCTCTCAGTTTACCGGGTGGGCTTGCACAATGTGCGCTTGGGCTCAGCCCCTTGCCCGCAACTCTGAATCCGCTCGCGATCTACCAAGCAACGTAGAGACGGACTTCGCGAATCACGAGTGCGCTAAATTCCCGCGCTACACGCCGACACTCCATACAACGAATTGATCCCAAACTGCGCCCTCACCCATCCGTCGTCATGACTTCCCCGCCGACGCGCCAACTACCGCCCGTACACTCTTCGCTTGGAAAACGAACGGGATCATCCCCACGAATCATACCTTCGGGTCCGATTTCATCCCTGATAAACAAACCACACCGATGTACCGTCCGGTGCGAAGGTGAACTCCGTACTACAACCTGAGCACTAGAAGAGCGATCCCCGTTGCGTCGAAAGTGCTTCTACAGGGATCAGGTCGCTATCGCAGATTTTGTCAAAGTGGGCGTGGAATAAGGCTTTTCTCTTGCGTTTCCATTAGCGTTGTACCTGCTGGCTGGCGGAAGTGTTTCACGATTCCGACTTGTGATGTCGCGTCTAATTTTTTCTGTTACAAAAATCTGAATGTAGGCTATCCGACAATCTTCGGGATGTTTTAGTGCTTTTCAGCGACCTTTCCGATGCTCCCGACAGAACTACCAGGCGGGTCGCGAAGAAGGAATCCCATTGTAGAATGGCCGAATGCCGAAACCCCTCGACACAACTGCTTTGCTGTCGTCCGCTGCGATGATGGCTCGTAGGGCTGAGACTTATGCGCCAGAGACACACGTCATTGACCCTGGCTGAACTGCGGCAGATTATCTTCGAGATGCAAGAAGATCGCGAGGAAGAAGGGTAAAGGCAGGGAGAATGTCCTCGTAGTAGGTCACCCACAGGGTTGGGGTGACGAAACGCTACGCAACCTTGATTGTTATGGCATCGTTGAAGCGTCAGATAGGGTCGTGGGAACTGAAACATAAACTTTGGCTTGGCGGCCTGGAACCTAGCGGTTTTATCTGACAGTACTGATTTTCCAATCGTTATCTGTCACCAGCCGACTGAGGAATCTACGGTAGACTCTAAGAAAATGTCCGGCAAGAGCAAGATTAACATTCTCATGGTGGACGATGAGCCCGGCAAACTCCTCAGCTACGAGGTGATGCTAGGTGAACTCGATGAAAATCTAATCAAGGCCACTTCCGGCGCTGAAGCACTCGAACTCTTATTGAAGACCGAAGTTGCCGTCATCTTGGCGGACGTCAGCATGCCAGAAATGGATGGTTTTGAGTTGGCAGACGTCATCCACCAGCATCCTCGATTTCAACAGATTCCAATCATCTTTATCTCTGCGCTGCTCCTGACTGACGTGGACCGTTTGAAAGGCTACCGGGCAGGAGCCGTGGATTACATTTCCGTACCGATCATTCCCGAATTGTTACGTGCAAAGGTTTCAGTTTTCTCTGAGTTGCATCGTCGGGCTCAACAGTTGAGTACGCTCAATGCAGAACTCCGTCGTCTCTCGAGCAGTCTGATCGCCGCGCAAGATCAGGAACGTCGCCGCATTGCACGTAACTTGCACGATAGCTTAGGCCAGGAACTTGCGGCTGCGAAAATGGCCGTTGAAGGAATTGTCCTCCGGGATCCGGCGATTGGTTCCGCGGGCCAGACAGCTGCCATTGAAGCGAGTGCCATGATCGACCGGGCCATTCAACAGGTCCGAAGCATTTCTCATCTCCTGCATCCACCGTTGCTGGATGAAGTCGGCCTCGTCTCTGCCCTCCGTTGGTTGCTCGAAGGGCTCACAAAACGCAGCGGTATCGAGACTTCTCTTGATGTACAGCCAGCCGAGTTCCCGAGGCTTGCGCCTGAATTGGAAACCGCAGTATTTCGTATCGTTCAAGAAGCTATGACCAACGTGCTCCGCCATTCAAGCGCCAAGAATGGCTGGGTCACTCTGAAACGGCAGAACAATCACTTGGTCATTATCGTCCGCGACGACGGCAAAGGCATTGCCAAAGGAGTCGCAGAGTTTCAGTCTCGTTGCATAGGCGTGGGTCTGGGAGGAATGCGACAGCGCGTCAAGGAATTGGGTGGCAGGTTGAGGCTGGAAAATTCCAATCCCGGAACCCGGATCGAAGTCACCATCCCATCCGGCGATCAGACGACAATCGGGCAGATCGGCGAAGGCGCAGCGGACGCCTAGAGCTGGAGCCCAACACGGTCTCACAATTACTTGGCCTTCGGTAGCCGTTCTCCGTTCGAGTCCACATTTGCACCTTCCGCTGCATCAACCTTCACAACGAACTTCGTCTTTGCTACGGTGGACAAGTCTTAGGTCAAAATCGGAGCTCATAGCCCTCAAAAAAAGATGCAGAACTTGTCAATCCGACTGCTTCTCGTTCGTCATATAAGTAGCGGCGAGTTTCAAGGCAGTCGAAGCCGGCCGGCGTTCCAAACGGAAAATCTCTGGGAATGTCGGGAGGAGATGATGATGTTGAAGATAACCGTTCAGAAATTGGGAGACATACGTGTTCTCCGGTGCCATGGCCGAATTGTGGCGGGCGACGCCGGTTCGATACTAAGTAATGCAGTGCTCAGCCAGCAACACACCGGGATGCTGGTGATTGATTTGGCGCGGGTTGACCACATCGATGCGGGCGGTCTGGGAGTATTGTTGGGCCTTCGAGAGTTAGCTCATTCCCGCGCAATCACGTTTAAGCTGATGAATGCGACGAAAAGGGTCGAGGAGATTCTTGAAATTACGCACTTGCGGGCTGTTTTTGAATTCTGCTCTGTGCGGGAGCTTCTTTGCCTGCTGCACCGCGCAGCCTCTATGCCATCCTGCTCAGCCGATCAATCCGATCGAGGGGATAAAAAAGAGAGCCCCCACGGTTTCCTCGAAGGGCCAGAAGCGGTTCCAGCGGTCTAGGCCATTCCTCTCCCGATAATCGGCTGACTGGAAAGGCAGTGGGTGCGAGCGCCTCCCTTGCGCCACATGTTCACTTTTGCAACCCCCCACTTGGACAGTCTGCCGACAGTTTCCGGAGGCGCTCATCAGTCAGGAAGTTCATGATGAAAGGCAACACGACTTGATCTGGAAGGTCGAAATCATCATTCCTGGCGGCGAATGCTTGCATATCCATTGCCGCTTTGTGCAGGACGGCCACTATATTGGTGATCTTCATTTTTGCATCCCTTGCTCGCCTATCACAGCGATGATCCCCAGGCCCGCGTGATCTAGAATTGTAACGTCCCGGCTCATTTGCGGTGAAACGTAAGATTCCATTTCGTGTACGGCCGATGTTGGCCACGCTGGTCGGCAGGCCGTTTCATGAGCAGGGGTGGGTCTACGAAGAAAAATACGACGGTATCCGAATTCTTGCTTATAAAGAAGGATCCCAGGTGACGTTGCTAAGCCGGAATGACAAAGATCGGACCGCGAGCTTCCCGGCGATTGCGCGCTCGCTCAGCGCTCTACGGCCGACGACCTTGTTGCTCGACGGAGAAGTCGTTGCGCTGGACCGTCACAAGATTTCGCGCTTTCAGTTGCTGCAGCGGGGAATCGGTCGTGCTCGCTATGCCGTGTTCGACTGTCTCTATGTAGGTGGACGAGATCTTCGGGACGAGCCTCTCTCAAGGCGGCGCGCGGAACTAGAGCGGTCAGTGCACGAGAGCGATGAGCTGATATTGTCCCGTAGGCTCTCGGCGAATGGTCTGGAAGCTTTTCGGGCTGCAAAACAGCGAGGATATGAGGGCTTGGTCACGAAGCGCCTGGCGTCCGTGTATGTCGAAGGGCGAAGCCGCGAGTGGCTAAAAGTAAAGGTTAACCAAGAGGACGAATTCATCATTCTCGGTTATACCGAGCCATCCGGTTCTCGAGAATATTTTGGCGCTCTCCTGCTTGGCGCCCACAAGAACGGAAAGCTCCAATATGTCGGGAGAGTGGGAACGGGTTTCCCTCGGGATATTCTCGCCTCGCTTTATCGCCAATTTCAGCCCCTCAAACGGAAACAGCCACCGGTCCAAGATCTTCCTAGGACCCAACGAGCGACATTTTTATCACCAAAACTCGTTGCTCAGATTTCCTACACGGAATGGACTAAGGACGGAAGGCTACGGCATCCTGTATTTCTCGGCCTCCGCGATGACAAAGATTCCAAAGAAGTTGTACTGCCAGAGGCCAAGTGAAAACCATGAGAGCAGTCGTCGACGCTCGCGTGCACGGTAAAAAAGTTTTCCAAAGCCCCCAACATGAATATGCTGTGGGAATATCGGTACCAGTTTGGTCGCCGATGATCAAGCCGCAAATCGTGAGTTACTAGACGAACTTCTCACAGCAGAAAGGATGCAGTGTGCTGACCATTGAATTGCGTGAGATTGGGCATGGTTCGTGGGCACACCGGGGCTTTCCCTACGGCACCATCGCAACCAATGGATACAAGGATTCTTCCGGCGGTAAAGCGCGACACCGACGATGAAGATATCTATATCCGGTGTTGAACCGGCCCGTGGTTTCTTTAGCGGGTGGGTCTGCCTGATTTGGGTCCAACGCTATTTGCCGCCCTTCCAAGTTCGAGCCATGAAACGCACTTGCTTGCCTGACAGAGCCTCTATGGCTCTTCTCAAATTGCGGACCTTGGCGAGGGACGATTTCAACGAAGCGAAGTAGCGGAGAATTTCTTTCTTGCGGCTCGGGATGAGGGCATTCCATGAGCTCTTTGCTTCCGGGTTTGCTGACAAGGCCGTGCGAAACCATCGAGGCAAGGGATGTACTGGTCCGCCGCGGTAATCGCGATCAAAAGACAATTCGACGGTGACGCGGTCGCCCACTCTGGTCCCGGAGGCATTGCGAATCGTGTCGTGGAGGTACAGATAGAAGCTGCCATCGCCTGTGGGCATCATGTTAATGTGCCATGATTGCTTCGGCTTCCCGTTGATGCGAACCAAGACCGGGAGTGGTTTGCGCCAATTCTTTTTGAGACGCCCGGCCAACTTCGCGTCCACGCGAACATAGGGATTGATGCCTCGAATCTTGATTGTTGAACAGAATCGTATCAACTGGTTTCACCCTCTCTTTGTGGCCCAGCCAGCCAAAAACGGCGCGCATTAGTGTTCATCAGCGGATGGACCGTAGATTCCTGGTACGGTGGCCTCGTTCAAGCGGAGATACACCGTGAGTTGTCCGCGGTGGTGTGCCATGTGGCAAAAGAGCGATTCATTCAAGGCCACGTATCGGGGTGCGTCGAACAGAATCCGGCCTTCCATAACGAAGCGCCAAGGCCTCTTGAGGCGCTCGTCGGTTGTTCGCTCAAGGGCCTTGCGAGACTTAATGAGCCCATCGTCAAGCGTCTTGAGCAGCTCAATTCTGTTTTCGAGGACCTTGGTCTTGAACGGATCGGCGGAGGGGTGACTCAAGTCAAGTTCATCGCGTTCGATCATAAACTCTGCCCAGCCGGGCATGCTGGCGACCAATCCCGACAGATATCCCAATGTCATCGATCTCTCGTGAGGCTTCCAATCATTGCGGCCTTCCGGTACCCGCTCCAAGGTTCTGCGCGTGGCCACCGCCTCCCGCTCCAGTTGTGCAAGAAACATCTGCTTCAAATCCATATAGACTCCGATTCTGAGATTGGACTCGGTTTATGAACTCCTTGTAATCCCTCGATCCGAGCCGGATGCGTCCGCGTCTGTACTCGACCTCTCTGAACGTTAATCGCGGCGGCGCCAAATACTTCGTCAACGTTTTCCTGCCACGAAGACAGCGGCTGTCGCAGCGAGAAACACGAACTGCAGAAGCGCCCGCGTAAATTAGGCTTCGACTGGCCGTCCGGCAATACTGAGGTGCTGTCGAGCCGCGTGAACGTTTGCTGGGAAAACCGCCAGCAGCATGAAGCAGAGACCCAAAGCTGCGTAAGGCGCCGCTATTGGAAGCATCAGGCCGACAGCTCCGATAACCTCTAATATCCCTGTCACGGTGACGAGGAGATCAGGTCTGGGAAAAGCCGGAGGGACCATCGTAATAAGATCCTGACGCCGTTTTCCCCAGTGGGCTGAGGCAGTCAACAGGAACATGCCTGCCAAAGCAAGGCGCAGAGATGTCAGCCGATCAAATTGTGCGGGGAGCCAAACGCTTCCAACCACATAGAAGAAACCGAACAGCGCGATCAAGACAATAAAAGGTGCCATAAAGGATTTGTTCCCGCGGTTTCGACTGAGAGTTGTTATCGACTATAGATCAGGTTCATGGACTCGAGGTTTCCCGCCTCAGCGAGGCTTGTCCGATGCATCGCTTATGCGCGTCTGGTCTGTCATCCAGTTCACCTCCCAGGTTTTGCCGCCATCGTCTGAGTAGGACTGTTCGAAGTGCGGAGTGTTCGTGTTGGTGTTTGTCCAAACGAAGCGAACATAGATGAACTTGCCGTTCAGTGTGTCTGTGCCGTAGAACTCGCCGCGTCCGTTCTTGAATTGGCCGACTTGAGGACTCGGGTCCATGGCGCCATTCTTGCTGTTGGCCCAATAGATACTCCATTGGTATGTCTGCGGGTTGTAGAGGCGCAGCGTCAGTCCCTCCATGTGGCCGCCGGGACTGTCGAGTTCGACCTCCTCGATCATGGCACGTCCGTCCCACACTTTGCGCGCGACGAAGGTGCCATCAAACTCCACCCACGTCTTCGATCCAGTCAGGGGATGCTCGAGCCGTTTTAGGTGGGCCTTCCAGCTCCCGAGCGCAAAGTCGAAGTCGTGCTGACCGTCGCGCTCCGACGTGGTTGTCTGCGACCCGACTTTCGGGACACCTCCGTCCGCTTGAGCCACCCCGTCCCCGATGTATGCGACGAGAACCAACGCAAATACCAACAAGAAGTTTCGGCAGTAATGAGACGTCTTGGTTTCGAGCGATGCCTTCATATGCTCTCCTTTAGTGGACGATCTATACGGCTTTGAGTAAGCCAATGCCCAGCGAAACGACGGCTGCGGCAAGAACAACTGCTCCAAGGTAGATTAGGGACACCGCTCCGTTGGGTTGAGTTGCAGTCGGGGGAAGCACGGAAAAGAAGAACCCCGCCGAAATTAGAACAGCAGTGAACGGCACTGCAATTCGAACGCACCAGAGGAGGGAAATCGGTAGCGTGGCTGAATCTGCAAGCATCTGACAGACGAGGGAGAGAATCACGATGACACCCGCATGAGCGTGTCCCGCGCGAAAGAAATTCTGCCGCAATGGATTCTCCATATATCCGCTGGTCTTGCTCATCAAAGATGTCAGCAGAAAGTAGCCTCCGTATTGAATTGTCGGCACAATAATCAGGGTGATCCCGGACATCAGTTTGGCTTCGCGAGTCATGGGTTCTCCTTTCCTTGTAGTCATGGACATCGTTGTAGCCTGCCGGGCTACGCGGGCCGTCGAGCCCGGAATCGAAACGCCTCTTTGTTGCGCTGTATCTCAAACACTTCGAACCCGGCGCGCTGTAATCGAGAGCCGAAACTTTCCGGATTTACGGGAACTAATGTGTCACCGATGTGAATGATCCGCATCCACCAGTTCTGAAGGCTGTCGCTCCCCACGAAGAAGCCGCCCGGCTTCAAAACCCGGCACACTTCACGCAAAAGCTGGTCTTGCAGCTCTGAAGAAGGAACGTGATGCAGCATCGTAAACGAAACCGCGCTGGAGAATTCCGCATTCCCAAAGGGCATATGAGTCGCGTCACCCTCGATCACCCGAACATTGCTTTTCGCCAGACGCGAACTCAGTGAGGCGGCCAATTTCGGATCAATTTCTAGTGCGGTCAGTTTCGGCACCGACGAGCGCAGCAAATCGGTGGTTAAACCAGGCCCAGAACCGATTTCGAGAACATTCGGCCCCAAGTCGGTATCAGCGATGACCCACGGAACGCGTTGTTGAAGCGTGCTGCGCCAACGATCTGAGTTGCACAGCCATCGATGTAATCGATTCATATCTCGCAACTCCAGCCAGCCTTCATGCTAGCGATTGCCAGTTCTGCGTGCTTTCGATAAGGTGACAATCAATGTCGCAAATGCGCCAACCTGGGATTTTCGATCGTTCACGCGATCGGAAATCGGCGATTACAACTCTCACCCGCGACTATCCAGCCGGACACGTTATCCGTTTGCACTTCCATGATAGGGATCAACTCGTTTATGCCTCGCGTGGCGTCATGACGGTACGGACCCGAGACGGAACATGGGTTGTACCTCCCCACCGTGCGGTGTGGATTCCTGCCGGAGTGCCGCACATTGTCACTATGTCTGGTTCGGTGTCGATGCGAACGCTGTATCTGAAACCACGGCTCGCACGAGGGCTTCCACGAGCCTGTTGCGTAATCAACGTTCCCGCCTTGCTCAAAGAGTTGGTACTGTACGCATGTACATTGTGCAGGTTGCGAAACGGCGTGCGGTGGCAAGTGCACCTGATTGCGATGATTCTTCATCAACTGGAAGCCGTCCAGACGGTCCCATTGCAACTCCCCCATTTGTCAGATCCCAGGCTAGTTCGGATCGCGGAGATCTTCTTAAGGAACCCTTGCGATTCTCGGACGCTAGCTCAGCTATGCCGGGTGAGTGGGGCCAGCAAGCGTTCCATCGAACGACTATTTCAACAAGAAATCGGAATGACGTTTGGGAAATGGCGGCAGCAGCTTCGGCTGATGCAAGGAATGCGCCTGTTAGCAGAAGGCGCGAAGGTGACTCACGCTGCCTTGGAATCCGGTTACAGTACGCCGAGCGCTTTCATTTCCATGTTTAGAAAGGTCTTAGGAACCACACCGAGTTCGTATTTTAGGTAGACGCGAAACCCAAAACCCTACTTCCGAGGCGAATGCGAATCTAGGTCCATTTTGGAGTTCATGCGATCGACGAAGATGTAAGGCCAGACCTGCGCGATCCGCTTCAGCACGGGCACACATCAATCTAACCGCCAAAAGCGTGGCCAACACCTCTTTAGTGCTATTACGGTGCCGTTACCGATGACATTGGACAGACGCATTTTGACGGGTGTAACGTGCTTTAATGCTGCTAATTCTCATGACGGCCGGAATTATGGCCGGGATTGTGTGTCTCGTCCTGCTGATTAAGCGACGATTTGATCAGTTGGAGGCCCGTATGACTCACACAACTCGTAGCGCTTATCAAACCCACTCCGCCCTCTCAAGTCCAGAGAATGGAGCGCAACAGGAGTAGTACTCTAGGCAATTTTAGCCGCTCGCAACACGGCATTAGGATAGGTTGGGCCGCGTGGCTGGCCGTTTGCGCACATCACACCAGAACTAAGGTTTGAACCGTATTTCAATGATCTCGTGAGTTTCGTGAGAGGCAGGCTCCCATTTCCACCGCTTTAGCGCGTCCTGGGCAGCTTTTGCTAGCACTGGATGGCCGCCCTTCACTTCGATGGACTGGACTGTGCCGATAGCCGCAACCAGCACGTCTGCCTTCACGTTACCTTCAATGTTCAGAGAGCGGGCGAGAGCAGGATATTGCGGAATCACTCTGGTCAAAACCTTTCAGTTGCTAGCAGGAGTTTCCTGGGCACGGACGCAATTCGGTGCCAGCATTAACATCGGTAGGAGACCAAAGAAAGAAACCGCAATCTGTTTCTTCATAAGAGCGACGACGTTGGACAGAGTCTACACTCCGCTGATTGGCTCCGAAAAATTACTTCGGTACCTTACAGTCGCGCTGACCACTTGCGTGTGATCCCCGACGCCAGCTTCGGTAGCGGGAGGCTCTTACCTGATCTCGCTCCTGCCTAGATGAGCCATATCTCTGCGTCGAGGGTTGGTGGGTTCAACGTCCCGAGTCATCCGCTGTTTCTCGCTCGACGATGCCCTGTTATCTCCCTAATCTAAGCGGAGGGCCGCCATCGGGTCCACCTTGGTTGCCCGGCGCGCGGGTAGCCATGCCGCGAACAGCGTCATCGCACTCAATACGATGAGGGCGACGGTGAACGTCATGGGATCCAGAGCGCTGAGGCCGAATAGTTGGTCTTTGATGTATTTGGTCGTCAGCAGGGTCAGGGGCAATCCCAGCCCTACGCCGATGGTGAGCAACAGGAGCGATTCGCTCAGAATCATCCACTGAACGTCCCGAGTTTGTGCTCCCAGGGCAATGCGAATGCCGATCTCGTTTGTACGGCGCACCACGTTGTAGCTCATCACGCCATAGAGGCCAATCGCCGCCAGAAGCAGCGCGAGCAGCGAGAACAGGCTGGTCAGCGACGAGATGAGTTCGTCGTGGGTTATGAAGTTCGACATTTGATCGTGGATGGTTGTGATTCTTACAAGAGGGAGGTTGGGATCGACCGATGTTACGGCTGCACGAAGATCGGCAATACTCTGAGCCGGGTCGCCGATGGTGCGCACCAGGATCATGCCTGCGTACCGATCCTGATTTTCTTCGCGGACCACCGTGCTGGCGGCAAGACCGGTGGCACTAGCAGCAGACGAATCAGCCGGAAGATACGGATCAATCTGGGCAAGCGGGATGTAGGTCATTCCAACCCGATCAACATCGCGGGGATTACCGGATTTGCTGTCGCGGGCGATACCAACAATTTGCCACGGCCCTTTGACGCTGTCGATGTCGATGATGATAGACCGCCCCACCGCGTCGCCTTTGGGGAAGAAGTGGCTGGCGAGAGTCTGGTTGATGATGGCCACTTTCTGGCTATTCGCGCTGTCGGCATCGTTGAAGGGACGTCCTGCGACCATCGATATTCCGGCGGTCTCAAAATACTGCCCAGAGACGCGATTGAGGATCGAGTGCCTGTTCTCCTTGGGCGCGGGCGTATAACCGGGAATGGTGACGCTGGAGGACCAGGTACCAGCGCTGATCGGCGGCGTCGCGCAGAGAGCGACAGAGCGAACGCCGGGAAGCGCGGAGAGGCGTTCAATAAGACCCTGATGCAGGCCAGGGGTCTGGCTCGGCTTGTATCCAGCAAGCCTTGCGTTGAACTCGGCGAGCAAAAGGTGCGAGCGCTCAAACCCGTAGTCTTGGTTCTGAAGATTGCGCAAGGTGCGAAGAAACAGTCCTGAGGCGACCAGCAAGAGCAGCGAGAGCATAACTTGCACAGTGACCAGCGTTTTAGGCCAGAGCCGGGCCGATTTCGCGCCGCCGCCTTGCGCGGTTCGGCTTCCGGCGCTCAGATTGCTTGCTGCTCCGGTACGTGCTGCAGCGAGGGCTGGGGCGAGTCCGAAGAGGATTCCGGTGAGTAGAGAGAGGCCCAGTGTGAACAGCGTGACAGTCGTATCCGGCGTGGGATCCATCGCGATATAGGCGTTGCCCTGGCTGACGACGCCGATGAGCACGCGTGTGGCGGCGAAGGCAATTCCCAGGCCGAGCGCTCCGCCGGCGAGTGACAGCAGAAGGGTCTCGATCAGGCTCTGGCGGATGATGCGTGCGCGGCTGGAGCCAAGGGCGAGCCGCGTGGCGATTTCGCGCTTTCGGGTGGCGGCGCGGGCCAAAAGAAAATTCGCCAGGTTGGCGCAAGCGATGAGCAGCACCAACGCAACAACGATCATCAGGATCTTCAGCGATTCGCCATACTGGCTGCGGATAAGTGAGACGCCGTGCGCTGCGGATACAAGGGGAACATTGACGCGGCTGATCTCCAGCTGGCGAGCGGCTGACATGGTTCCGCCCTCACGCTCACGGATACCATTCCTAACCTGCTGATTGAGCCAGTTTTGGCTTTGCGCAAGTTCAGCCTTGTTGCTGGTGGCTCGCGGACTCAGACGCCCGAATAGATGAAGGAAGTACAGACCGGAATGCGGGGTAAGCATCGACGGTTGCTGTAGCACAACGGTCTGCATGCTGATCGGCGTCCATAGGTCTGTGGGTTCCAACTCCTGCTTGATGCCGAGAAATCCTTTTTGCATCACGCCGACCACTTCGAACGGAGTGCCATTGATCGCGATCGATTTTCCGACGATGCGCGGGTCGGAGGAAAGAGACTGCTGCCAAAAGTGATAGCTCAGCACCGTAACGGCGCCGCTTCCCGGAGTGGCGTCGTCGGACGGCAGAATGGTGCGGCCAAGCAGAGGTTGAGCTCCGAGGACGCTGAAATAGTTGCCCGAGACAAGATTGGCGGGTGCGAGCACGGCAGGAGAACTTGCGTTTGAAGTTCCGCTGGCCGCAAGGGGCCGAATGCTTACCTTGTTGGAGAAGCTGCAATATGCGGCGATTCCCTGAAACGGGCCTGGATCCGTTTGCAATGAGCGCGTAAAGTCCCAAGGGAAATAGCCGCCAAATGCGCCTAAGTCGATGCCGCCGGCGATGCCACCGTATTCGGAATCACCGAATGCAACCAGCTGCTCAGGATTCCGCACCGGCAGATGGCGTAGCATCACCTGGTTGATGAGCGTGAAGATTGCTGTATTGCCGCCGATGCCAAGGGCCAGCGACAGGATGGCGATGACCGTAAACGCAGGGCTCTTCGCCAATATGCGTACGCTATAGCGAAGATCCATCCCCAGTTCGTCCCATAATCGGAGTCCCAGTGACGCACGGATGGCATCTTTATGGGACTCGATGCCGCCGAACTGGATGCGTGCCCTTCGCATCGCTTCCTGTTGGGGAACGCCACTGCGAACCAGGTCTTCAGCGATGCTCTCAATGTGAAAGCGCAATTCCGCCTCCATTGCAGTTTCTAGCCGCGCGCGCCTTACGATCCACTTTAACCATGAACGAAGTCTCGCGAAGGGTTTCACACTTCCTCCGATGTCGTTCGGAGAATGCTAGCGATGAGCGACGCCATGTGGTTCCACCGTTCAGTCTCCGTGTGGAGTTGTCGGCGGCCAGCCACCGTCAGCCGATAGAACTTGGCTTTACGATTGTTGTTAGATTCGCCCCACTCACTGGCAATCAAACCCTGGTGTTCCAGCCGGTAGAGCGCTGGGTACAACGATCCTTGCTGGATCTCCAACTGCTCACCGGAGATCTGCTGTATGCGAAGCAAAACTCCGTAGCCATGCAGCGGACCCAGAGAGACGGCTTTAAGGATCAGCATGTCCAGCGTGCCTTGCAATAGATCGAGCCGTTTGCCCATGATCTCTCCTGTGGCGTCTAGGAGAGACGATAGCAACACTCTCCTAGAGTGTCAAGGAGAGAGCGAGGGAGGCTTCCGTCCGACAGCAAGTAGCGCGTGGCTGGCCTACATTGACAGATGTGCAGTTTTCGAGGCAAATGTTTCATGTCCGGCATGTCCGGCCTCGCCCTCTGTTGTGTCTGCTGCCTGAGTATGTTGTGTTTTTCTCCTCGTACTACTTACCGGACGAGACTGCCACCTTGCTTGGCTGCATAATTCAGGAGCGCAACCTAAGCGGCTAGGTTGGCCACATCAGACTGTCAGGTGCACAGCCTACCTTAAGGATCGCGGGTCGCTGGCCGAAGCGGCGTTACGGTTCGCGAATTACGCCGAACGTCCCGAAATCAAAGATAGGTGAGGGGCTGATCAAAGCCGTGCAGGCTGCGAGAAAAGGGAACGATTTTGTCGTACTAGAGTAGCCCGAGTAGCAGGATTAATTCCGACTCCTGGTAGCTTCTGCCGCAAGATCCGTCCGCGTCGGCAGAGCGCATGCTCCCACCTCTGCAAGCATTGGCGATAGAACATCGAATATCGCGAGCTCTGACTTGAGACGCGCCATCAGAATCGGCCAACCCAAATCAAATAGGCGAGACCGATGAGCGCGATCGCAATCAGAGCGTAAGGCCAGACCCACACGATCCACTTGGACAGAGGCCGCATTGATCCTCGTGAGATGCTAACTCGCCTTGGAAGATTCTGCGCCAGCAGGAGTCGAGGTTTTCAGCGAGCACTGGTGCGATCGAGAATATGCGACTGCCTGCTCTGTTGTCATGACTTCAGAATCCAAGCCGCACACATGGCAGCGATAGATAAACTTACCGTCCTCAATCTCCGTTAGGCTGAACATGGTTTGTTCTCCTACTTGCCGTGGACTGATAAATACAGTCTGCGACCATGTCCAGATCCTTGGAATGGCTCTAATGTTCGGGGCACGAACGTAACCCGGCTCAGGTTACTTTATTTCGATGCGGCCGGCCAAGATACGATGACGAGTCGTAATGGCCAGTGTTTCTTTTTCGATGCGCTTCCGTTCGTCTGCCCGCTCCCGCTCGGCTTGTTGCGGAGAAGGCGTGTTGGGATCGTGGTTTGGGGGCTCACATGTTGGTGCTTTCACAGGACAGAGTCAAGACACGCGCAAACTCTTCAGTGAAGCGCGAGCCGCTCCTCGACTGATGTCGGGCACAACGACCAATTCAAGAACAGTAACATCGGAGAGATGAACCCGATATTCCTCGACCTCGCGTATTGAATTAGGGGGACTGAAATTCCACTGCTGGCGCACAATTTCTCGAAACGAGCGTCCTCCATCTCCGGACCATCGCAAGACGAACTCCTGGGTGCGCTCGGTCTCATTTTCTTCGAAGACGAGCAAGATGCTTCTAAGGCTTTGCGGCTGATCGAAAATTAGCCGGATGGTTTGAGTACCAGACTCGGCGGCCCGCCAACCCCGCGTTTCGCCTGCGACCAGCGCAGACTCGACCGGATATTCCTTCTCTTCCGATGTGACCTCGACCACGGCTACACGGTCGAGTTCGAGCCAGTCTGGGTTGACGGCTGGAGCATCTTTCGAAATCGGCGCGATCAGGCGCTTGCGCATACCCTAGTTTACCTCTGGTCCTCGACGCTCGTGATCGCCGATAACAGCCTCAACGACCGCCTGCCGCGCTAGCGCCAGATCAAGCACAGGGAAAAGAGGATAATAGTTGCCCTAAAGGAGTTCTGAAATGAGCGCCCAAGCCCTGCTGCAATCCCTGAAGGAAAGCATTCTCATGCCAAGCGAGCGTGAAAGCCATCTACGGCGAACTAATCTCAACCCACGGCAAAACGATCATACCCGTTGCGAAAATAATGTATGGCTACGGCGCCGGGGCGGGAACTGGTGGTGTGGGCGATACCAGTGCTCGGGGCGAAGGAGGGGGAGGAGG
>CALFMO010000022.1 GCA_937879855.1 uncultured Acidobacteriaceae bacterium
GAACGGGACGCCCGTACTCATCAAGGATCTGGGCACGGTTTCCTTCGGCCCGGACTTGCGCGAAGGTGTAGCTGAGTGGAATGGTGAAGGCGAGACCGTGGGTGGCATTGTCGTCATGCGGTATGGACTGAATGCTCTCAACGTGATCAATGGTGTCAAGAAGAAGCTGGTTGAGATCAAAGGATCGCTGCCGCCGGGAGTCGAGATCGTGTCCGGCTATGACCGCGGCGGACTGATCAGCGAATCAATCAATACTTTGAAACATAGCCTGCTGGAGGAAGCGGTCATCGTTTCCCTGGTCATTATTGTGTTCTTGTTTCACTTCCGATCAGCACTGATTCCGATTCTCACCTTACCGATCGCACTCGTGATCTCTTTCATTCCGATGTACTACCTCAATGTAAGTTCCAACATCATGTCCCTCGGCGGGCTGGCATTGGCGATAGGTGTATTGGTCGACGCCGCCATCGTCATGGTGGAGAACGGATACCGGCATCTTTCCGAGCGACCCGTTCCGGCATCGGATCATGAGCGGGTGCGCATTCTCATCGACGCCGCTAAGCAGGTGGGCCCCGCGCTATTCTTTTCCCTCATTATTATTGTGGTCTCGTTCCTCCCGGTGTTCCTGCTGGAAGCACAGGAAGGGCGCATGTTCCGTCCGCTGGCATGGACGAAAACTCTGGCCGTGGGCTTCTCGTCCTTGTTGGCCATCACTTTGGTTCCCATCCTGATGGTCATTTTCATACGAGGAAAGCTGCGGCCCGAATCGGAAAATCCGATTTCAAGGGTTACGCAGGCACTCTATTTGCCAGTTTTACGACTCTGCCTGAAATACCGCAAGACGACGTTGTTGCTCAATTTGGCATTCCTGGTGGTGACGTTTCCCTTGATGTTCAAGATGGGCAGTCAGTTCATGCCGCCGCTGTTTGAAGGTTCATCGCTCTACATGCCCACGGCACTTCCCGGTATTTCGATCACGCAAGCCTCGCAGCTCTTACAGGAACAGGATCGGATTCTCCGGTCCTTTCCAGAGGTTGAGACCGTCTTCGGTGTGGTCGGACGATCCGACAGCGCTACCGACAATGCTCCTCTCGATATGTATGACACAACCGTAATGCTGAAGCCGCGGGAAAAGTGGCGGCCGGGTATGACCTATGAAAAGCTCATTCGCCAAATGGACGGGAAGCTCCAGTTTCCGGGACTGACGAACACTTGGACCATGCCAGTGCAAAACCGCCTCGACATGGCTCTCACCGGGATCAAGACACCGGTGGGAATGAAACTCCAAGGAACAAGCCTGGAGCAAATCCAGCAACTCGGGGCTCAGGTGCAGCAGATTCTATCGGGATTACCGCAGGTGCGTTCGGTATTTGCCGAGCGGGTTTCGCAGGGCTTTTACATCAACGTAGACGTCAATCGTCCAGAAGCGGCGAAATACGGTTTGACCATTGCCGACGTGCAACAAGCGGTGGAATCCGGCATTGGAGGCATGAACGTTGCCGAAAACGTCGAAGGCCGCAGTCGCTATCCGATCAATGTCCGCTACCAGCGTGACTTTCGCGACAACGTCGGGGAACTGAGTCGCGTGTTGATTGCGACACCTTCTGGGGCGCAGATACCGATTTCTGAAGTAGCCAAGATTTCGTTTTCGCGGGGCCCGGCGATGGTCCGCGATGAAGATGGTCAGCTCACCGGCTACGTCTACATTGATCTCAACACGACCGACTACGGCGGTTTCGTAGATCAGGCCAGCAACATGCTGCGGCAAAAGCTGCAATTGCCTGCGGGATACACCTATCAGTGGTCGGGCGAATATGAATTCCAGCTTCGAGCGAAGGAAAGAATGAAGGTCATTTTGCCGGTGGTGTTCTTCGTCATCTTCCTGCTCCTGTACATGGTCTTCCACAACCTCACGGAGGCGATGGTCCTGATCTTCCCCACGTTCTATGCCATGACCGGCGGGCTGATCTTGCAGTGGCTACTGGGCTACAACTTCAGTGTCGCGGTGTGGGTCGGGTATATTGCACTGTTTGGCATCGCGGTTGAGACCGGTGTCGTCATGGTCGTGTATCTGCACGAATCGCTCGATAAGCGCATCGCATTAGGTCGCTCGCTCACAGATGCCGACATTCACGAAGCGGCTATCGAGGGTGCTGTGCACCGGCTCCGGCCAAAGCTGATGACGGTCTGTGCTGTTCTCGCCAGCCTGATTCCCATCCTTTGGGCAACCGGTATTGGCTCCGACGTGATGAAGCCTATTGCCGCTCCTATGGTCGGCGGAATGGTTACGTCCACGATTCACGTACTGATTCTAGTTCCGGTTTTCTTCGTGTTGATGAAGGAACGAGCCATGCGGCGCGGCACGTTGCGGCCGGAATCGGTGGAGTAGGGGACGACCCGCTGGAGTAATGCGGGCCGTTGACTGGACTCTAGAGGCGGCTTAATATACGCGGCCAAGGGCGGACATAATGACTCAGCTACGGTTTGCGTGCGTCCTCGAGGCATCATTTGTGATCGCCTCTCTGTCTCTGGTAGTTGTCTTATCCCACGGCCAAGCCGTACCTCTTGTAAAGCAATCAGACAAATCGTTGGACCCGGCCATTCGCTGGCAATTCGATACGCATGGTTGAGTGTTTTCATCTCCTGCGGTCGCCGGAGACTTATTGTCATAGGTTCCTGCTCGGGGAATTTCTATGCTCTCGATAAGAATACGGGCCAACTTCGCTGGAGCTACAACATCAAGCAAGATGGCGACCAAAGCAGCTTTCACGACGACCCGCTCATTGCAGACGACCTTGTGGTCATCGGCACGGATGCAGGACGGCAGGGTCACATCTACGCATTTAACCGGGCGACAGGGAAAGTTCGCTGGAAATACCTCGTCCGCACTGGTGACCTCGAAGATTTCGGCGTCGCTTCAGATATTGTGAGGAAGGACGACGCTATCTACGCAGTGGCAAAAGGCGATGACCTCTTGTGTCTCGACCTTACCACAGGGGCGGTACGCTGGCATTTTGCCAGCGGCTTCGACCGCCAACACACGGCGTGGGAAAATTCTCCCGCGATAAACGGGGACACGATTCTTTTCGGTGGTCAGGATGGTGTCGTCTATGCTCTCGATGCGCACTCTGGCAAGCTAACTTGGAAAACAGACCTTCATACTCCCGTTCTCACGACTCCCGTTTTGGCTGATTCCATGATCTACGTTGGCACGTCCGACCACTTTTTTTCTCTCCGGCCAAACGATGGAAGGGTGGTTAGTTCATTTCTTATTCCTGTCAAACCTTGGCGAAACACGACGGTATCAGGGAGCCATCTGCTGGTAATTTCCAGTGATTTCTTCTATCAGCGTGTGCCGAGCGAGATTCTATCTCTAGACCTTGCATCGCACACGGTCCAACTGCTTGCCCGTCCCTCCGCGGAGAGCGCTGATTGGGGCACGGTACGGCCTTATCTCTGGGGAGGCGAGGTTCTCGTGAGCGACACCGGACACCTTTACGCGTACAAGGAAAGCGATCACTCTTTGTTGTGGTCACACGACTTTCCGGCACAACTGGTTCGGGGCATCGGCACCACCTCAGACCTGCTCTATCTCGGAACAATGCAAGGCATGGTTTTCGCGTTCTCTCCCGAACACCGCTGACGACCTGATGTGACTATCTAAAGAGCCGGCCCCCATTCGACCAGTGCGAGGACTGTGGCTAGTGAGCTTTGACATTAGAAAGCAGTGCGACTAGCATATTCAAGCACTTAATTGAATAATTGAACTATGCCTGACAATACATACCAAGCGAATCAAAAACGTGACTTCAAGGACGCCTCCTATGGCCAGCTGGCCCGCATCGGGAAGGCACTCTCCAGTCCGAAACGGTTGGAGTTGCTTGATCTGCTGTGCCAGTCCGACCGCACCGTGGAGGCGTTAGCCAGTGAAACTAGGATGTCGGTGGCCAATACCTCACAGCACTTGCAGGCGTTGCAGACGGCGAGGCTGGTAGAGACCACGAAGAATGGCCGGTATGTTGTCTATCGGCTCGCGGATGCGTTGGTTTCTGATTTCTTTCGGCGCTTCCGGTTGTTGGCGGAAAACCGCCTCGCAGAGATTGAACAAATCCGGCGTCGCTTTTTCAGCGAAGACGAAGAAGTCAGTCCCGTTGATCGCAGGACGCTTTTAGAGCGGGTGCAGCAAAAGAGGGCCATTGTCATAGATGTTCGGCCCCAAAATGAATACCGAACGGCCCATATCGCGGGAGCCTTGCCGATTCCCCTGGAACAGCTAAAACAGCGTCTCTCAGAACTGCCACGCACTAAGGAAGTAGTGGCCTACTGCCGCGGTCCCTTCTGCGTGCTGGCAAAGGAAGCCGTTGAAGTGCTCCGCTCGCATGGATTCCGCGCCTCACGGCTAGAGGACAGCGTCCACGATTGGCGCGCCAGAGGGTTGCCGGTTGCTGTGGGTGAACCGCCTGTGCACAGGCGCTTAACTCGGGCTCATTGATTCCAATTGAGGTGTACTAATGATTCTGCGTCAACTCTTGCATACACAACCAGTGGTGGCCGCGTCCTACGTCTTCGGTTGAGGCGGTAAGGGCCTGGGCGCCGTGTGCGATCCCATCGAGCAGATTGAGCCGTATCTACGCATCGCCGAGGAGACCGGCATGAAGATTCACTACGTGATTGATACTCACGTCCATGCTGACCATGTCTCCGGCGGCCGCCGCCTGGCCGAGGCCACCGGTGCTAATTATGTATTGCACAATAGCGTGGGAGCGCGGTTTAAATTTCGTGGCGTAAAAGACAACGAAGAACTGGATCTCGGCAACGTGCGAATTCGTGCCCTGCACACTCCCGGCCATACCCCTGAGCACATCGCTCTGGTGGTGACTGACAAGACTCGTGGACCGGAGCCGTGGTTCCTGCTGAGCGGCCACACGCTGATGGTCGGCGATCTTGGGCGGACCGAGTTGGCGTCCAGCGCCGAGGAAGGCGCCAGGTCGCTTTTCCAGAGCGTACGGAAACTCAAGAATCTTCCCGACTACCTCGAAGTGCTGCCGGGAGCTTTCTCCGGCTCAGTGTGCGGACGTTCATTGAGCGGCAAGCCCAGTTCGACGATCGGTTTCGAGCGCCGCTTCAACCGCGCGTTTGGAATAGAGGAGGAAGAGGAATTTGTGCGCCACATGCTGGAGAACATACCCTCGCCGCCTGCTGACGCCGCCAAGATCAGGGCAATCAACCTCGGTGTTCAAACCACCTGACGCTTGTTTATGGACGCGAACACCGAAACCAACCCGATTCGTTTAGGTCTTCAAGAAAATCTGGGCCAGTTCTCCCTCCTCGTGCTGATCAACGTTTTTGTCGGCATGATGGTCGGAGTGGAGCGGACGGTCGTGCCACTCATTGGGGAGAGAGAGTTCGGTCTGGTTTCGAAGACCGCAATCGTCTCCTTCATCGTCAGCTTCGGTGTCACGAAAGCCATTTGCAACCTGTTCGCAGCGCACGTCTCGGAGACTGTGGGGCGCAAGAAGGTCCTCGTGCTCGGATGGCTGATTGGGCTGCCGGTTCCCTTCATCATCATCTTCGCAAACCATTGGTTCTGGTTCGATATTGCCAACATCCTGCTCGGCGTCAACCAGGCCTTGTGCTGGTCGATGACGGTGATCATGAAGGTGGATCTAGTGGGGCCCAAGTGCCGAGGATTTGCGCTCGGGCTCAATGAATTTTCCGGCTACCTCGCCGTTGGCTTCACTGCCTGGATTACGGGCTACATTGCATCGATTTACGCGCTGCGCCCACAACCGTTCTACCTTGGCATCGGTGTAGCGTTTGCGGGACTGTTGCTCTCAGTGTTTTTTGCGAAAGAGACACGGCACTATGCCACCCTTGAGGCAACGCTGCACCATGCGCCCACTACAAACGGCAGCGCAGATGATCTTTCGCGGTCGCGTTCGATGCGGGAAATTTTCGCGCTGACATCATGGAAAGACCGAAACCTGTTTTCTTTCAGTCAGGCAGGGCTGGTGAACAATCTCAACGATGGCATGTCCTGGGGAATCTACCCGCTGTTTTTTGCCAGCCTCGGTTTGGGCGTGGCCGCAATTGGCACCATCAAGGCGGTGTATCCCGCTGCCTGGGGCATCCTGCAGCTCGTTACCGGTCCTTTAAGCGATCGTTGGGGACGAAAGTGGCTCATTGCTGGCGGCATGGTAGTGCAGGCCGGCGGAATCTGGCTTACGGTGCAAGTACCCGTGTACTCCGCATGGATGATCGGCGCTCTGTTGCAGGGGGTTGGCACGGCGATGGTGTATCCAACGCTTCTCGCGGCAATCAGCGACGTGGCGCATCCGGAGTGGCGAGCAACGGCCATGGGTGCTTATCGCTTCTGGCGCGATCTGGGCTATGCCCTCGGTGCTCTGATCTCCGGAGTAATCGCGGATTTGCTCGGGATGAGGGTAGCAATTCAAGTGGTTGCAGCGTTGACGCTACTCTCCGGCCTACACGTAGCGTTCAGAATGCGTGAAACGCATGGACCTACAAACCGCGAACTTGAAAGTATCCAAAGTCCCGTGACGCATCCGTAAGCTCTCACAGAGAGGAAAATATCACATGACTCAGTTCAGCATCACGAGTGCACTCTTTCGCCGCCACACGGTTAGCAGGATGGCTGTAGCGCTAACCTTTGTTGTTGCACTGGTGACCGCTCCATTATTCGCCCAAGGTGTCTCATCAAAAACGACAGCCGACGAATCCTCCGGGTCCGCACCGGAACTCATCCAGCCCGACGAACTGGTCAAAATCGTGCAGTCTCCGAAAGGCGCGAGGCCGCTCATCTTCCAGGTTGGATTTCGCGTCCTTTATCAGCAGGCGCATGTTCCGCATTCGGAGTACATCGGCCCTGCGTCGGAGCCGGAAGGTATTCAGCGTCTTCGCCAGCGCGTTCAAGGTCTGCCGCGCACGCAATCCATCGTTATTTACTGCGGGTGCTGTCCTTGGAGTAAATGTCCAAACATTAATCCCGCATACAAAGAACTGCGCGCCCTGGGATTCCGCAATATCAAGGTACTTTACATTGCGGACAACTTCGGCAAAGACTGGGTTGACAAGGGTTATCTCGTGGAAAAGAGCGAATAGCGGACGTACTCGCTTTGGAACCCGAATCGGTTCGAGAGGAGCATGTGAAAACAAGAGTCCTTGCTGCAGTGGCCATTCTGGCAGTTGTCGCCTTTATCGCAACCCGTCACTGGAATGGGCGAACCGAGCCACTGCGAGGCGACAACGCAGTGACGCATCCATTGGCACCTGATTTCTCCCTCACAGGTTTGAGCGGGCAGACGCTCCAGCTTTCTCGTTATCGCAGCAAGGTGGTTCTCCTCAACTTCTGGGCAACTTGGTGCTCACCCTGCCGAAGCGAGATTCCTCGTTTCGTGGACTTGCAGCGTAAATACGACAGAGATGGGTTGCAGATTATTGGGATTTCTCTCGATGATGACCCGAAGCTGGTGCGCGCGTTCTATCAGCAATTAACAATGAACTATCCCGTCGCTATCGGGGATGCGAAGCTCGCTGAGCGGTATGGCGGGATTCTCGGCCTTCCCGTCAGCTTTCTGATTGGTCGAAATGGTCGAATTTATGCCAAACATGCAGGTGAGTCTGATCGAACGGGATGTCAAGTCACTACTCGGAACGACCCGACGCTTAAATGAAACTCATCGACGATCGTAACAATGATCTCCCGCTGTTAGCCCACCCGCTTGATTTGGAACGCGACTTTACGGCACTAGCCCTAGTCGAAGCCGTTCGCACAAAAAGGGGCCCGGTATCTCGGTGGAGGTGCCCGAGGTCTGCATTCTGGAATTTGACGGTGATATCACCGACCACCTTGTCGAGAGCAGGGCCGTTTTCCCCTGGCAGAATTGGGCATGTTTTCACACGCCGATGTTCTCACTTGAGGTGAACGGGAAACCCTGCGGGATTGTCCTCCAAGCATAGCGTTTCGCCCGCTCGCCCCACATCCCCCTTATCGCCGGGCCAGAGGTCGGCCAAGAATTTCGCTGCGGGCGTGTCTGTGACGGGCCTATCATTAGTGATGTTCTGCACACCACTGCTCGGCGCTACCGCATTGATAGCGAAAAGGTACAGAATTCCGTAGCTCAGGAGTTCGCAGCGAAGCAGCAGCAGCAGCAGCAGAAGAAGAAGAAGAAGAAGAAAGAGAGGGCCATGCCCGCCAAAAGCTCGGCCTAAATCAAAGATGCAAAAGACGATTAAAAGGCGGAGGACGATGGCTTCTCCGTCTTTCTTTTTGTCGGACCGGCTGCAATCAGTCTCAATGAGAGAGTCACACCTTCAGTGCTTGGACGATCAGTGGCTCGATGCGGGACCAGAACAGCGCCAGGAGCAACACAGAGGTGGCTATTCCCATCATGTAGATCGTTGATCGCGCAGGCTTGGCGTTCGCGCGTACGCTTTGCACTACGATCCAAATCCATGCAGCGGCCACGATGATAGCGGCTAACACCGTAGCCCAAAGCTGAACGCCGCTAAACCACGCGATGACGCCTCCCGCACTGGCTAGAGCGACCGCCGGAAGGGCAAACGGCAGCACGCAGCATACACCGCAGGCGACGGCTCCGGCCGCGACGGTCAGTGCCGCGGCGCGGGCGGCTCGTTCGGGAGCTTTGATCTTGAGCGTTTCCTTGTCAATCATCGTGTCATCCATTAACTCGCGGCCCAAAGACAATGATCCCTGCACCGATCAAAGCGATACACGCGCCCACAGTATCCCAACGGTCTGGTCGCGCACCTTCCACTGCCCACAACCAGAACAGCGATGCAGTAATGTAGACGCCGCCATAAGCGGCATAAGCCCGCCCAGCCGCACCAGTTTCAACAAGGGTTAGTAGGGAGGCAAAACACACGAGTGAGGCGATTCCCGGGATGAACCACCAGAGTGGTTTGCCGAGCCGCAGCCACGACCAGAACGAGAAGCATCCGGCGATCTCCGCCAACGCCGCCAGGATATAGACAACCGCCGTCTTCATTGCTCACACTTCGCTTCCGATATGCAGCAGCCGAGGACGGTCTTCGTCGGCACAGAGGCAACGAATTGCTCAAACAGTTCGTCAGCGGCTTTTCTTGCCGCTTCGGGCGCTGTGATCGTCAATCGAATTTCGTCAGGGTCTTCGTGCGTCTCGAAAGCCAGAAACGCACAGCATTCCTGTTCCTTGCGGACCATCTCTCGCACGCGGTCGGCCGCTTCGGGTGCGTATCGCAGATCCAGCACCAGGTCCCTCCGCTCATGGCGTCGCAGCGCATCGCGCGTCAGTTCGCCGATCCACGCCAAGCGATTCTTAAGATTATCGGCCGTCAGACTACAGGCAATCGGCCCTGTGTTGGATGATGTCATGCTGGCTCGCCTCTCCCCACTCGTATGAATATAATCCCTCAAGTAACTTGAGGTTCAAGGGCTAACTTTGAGGTGGATTACGCCATGTCAGGTTTCAAGATTGGCACGCTGGCGAAGCAGACTGGAACCAGCGTTCCGACGATCCGTTACTACGAAGAGATCCGCCTGTTGCGGCGGGCAGAGCGTCAGGCTGGGGGACAGCGCGTCTATAAGGTAGAAGACGTAAACCGCTTGACGTTGATCCGCCGGTGCCGTGACTTCGGGTTTTCGATCGAGCAGGTGAGATTGCTGATCGCCATCATGCAGGGCCAAACACGATCCTGCATGGACGCACGCGATCTGGCCCAGCAGCATCTGACCGCCGTGCGGAACAAAGTCAGGGAGATGCGTGTGCTGGAGCGCAATCTTGCGGCCTTCGTGGCAGCGTGCGATTCAGCGTGCGCCGGTGGACCAGGGCCTGACTGTGTAATCCTCGAGGACCTTGGCGGGGCCACTAAAAAAGGTATGTTCTGACTCCCAAAAACCCTGCGAGAGCCGCCCGGAGCTGTGCTGCGCTACGACGGGCGGCTCCTAGCCCCTCAGCTTGCCCTCACATTGTACCTGCTTGCCCTTGCTATCATGGTCGCGTGTCCGGGGCCAAACTCTCTCTCTTGATCGCTGTGTTCTTCTTCACGAGCGTGATTAGCGTCGTGACTGGCAGCACGTCTTTGATCACAGTTCCAGTCATGATCGCATTGGGCATCGAAGCACACGTTGCAGTTGCAACGAACATGCCGGCTTTGACGTTTATGAGCGTGGGTGGCTCGTTGCCGTTCGTCGGTAGGGGCGTACTCAGCCGCAGCCGGCTCCTGCCCTCGATCGCTCTCACGATCCTCGGTTCTGGATTGGGCGCATTACTATTGCTCCGTGTCCCGCTCAAGGCTCTCCAAATCACAATCGCTGTTGCGATGATCGGCGTTGCCGTTTTTTCCATGCTGAATAAGAACTTGGGACGAGCTAGTCATGACGCTCCCTCGTCACACGTCGGGATAATTACCGGGTACGCGGCCACATTCCTTCTGGCAATTTATGGCGGCTTTTTCAGCGGCGGTTACGTCACGATGCTCACTGCGGCCTTTGTACTGCTTTTCGGAATGACTTTCCTTCAAGCCGTGGCGACCACGAAGGTCATCAACGTGTTTTCATCGGGAGTTGCCACAGTAGTGTTTATTTGGCGAGGTGTCGTGGATTTGAGGCTTGGTATCGTCCTTGGAGGCTTCATGTTTCTGGGCGCGCTGCTGGGAAGCCGCATCGCTTTGTTCCTCAGCGCAGTCTGGCTGCGGCGCATATTCATTGCGGCGGTCCTCGGTCTTGCAGTCAAGTTGCTATTGCCCGTGCATTGAAACGCCGTCAAATTAGCCTTTTTACCGATCCGTCAATCGCCGGGGTTTGTAAGCGCATGAAGAAGATAGCCTGCGGGAAATAGCGTGAGACCAAAGACAGCAGATACGAAATCGAGATAATGACCAACGCTGTGCTTCGCTCCCCAATGCATCCACGGAAATAGCTGCAGCCCTTCGGAGACGTGAGCGAGGACAACTACCACTAGGCACGCCGCTCCGACCAACTGAAGGAAACAGCTCAGCGATTTTCCTCTAAGGAACAAGACAGCCGAACCGGAAAGCAGCGCGCCCGCCGGTAGAAACGCGATTAAGGCTTTAAGTAATGTGCTGTTCATAGGAGGTTGTCATAAGCGAATCGTCGCGTTTATCAAAATCATAATCCAAAAAACACTTGACCTTGGATACGATTCCAAGCTCGATAATGTTTACTTCGAGGATCACATGTCGTCTCAGAAATTAACGGTCAGCCAACTTGCTCGTATCGCCGGGGTTGGGCCGGACAGTATCCGCCACTATGAGCGAATTGGACTTGTGCCGAAAGGGGAGCGATCTCCCGCCGGGTACCGGCTCTGGAGTGCGCGAGAAGTCCAGTATCTCAAGTGGGTAGCCTCGGCAAAACGAGCAGGTTTCACGCTTCACGAGCTGGCAAAAATCTTTCGGATGTACCGCGCTGGAACTGCCCCCTGTCGCACGGTTCGAGATCTCCTCCAGCAGAAACTCGCTGATCTGGATCGGGAGGTTGACGAACTTTCGAATCTGCGCACCCAGCTGAGACGAGTGTTCGGTCGATGGGAAGGACGATTGCGCCGAGCCTCGTCCGGCGACTTTGTACCGCTGTTTGATGACCTGCACGACGTGCCCGTCAAGCAATCAACCACCGCTTTGAGCCGAAAAAACCGCAAAGGAGGAAAGCCATGATTTACGCTCTGGTAACTTTTCATGTTCTGCCGTCCAAGGTCCCCGAGTTCGAATCTCTTCATCGCGCACTAGCGCGATTTATCAGCGCTCAACCTGGATGCATTTCGGTAAGAGTTCACCGATCGCTGAAGAACCCTCATCAGGAGTATGTGGTGTACGGCATATGGGAAAGCAAAGAGGTATGGGAGCGCGCGCATCAGACCGCGGAGTTTAAGACACAGTTCCAGAATCTACCGATCGAGCGGCACACGCTGTCAAGCGCGAGCTTCTTTGAGGTGGCTTATGCCTACCAAGGAGGAGAAGTTGCCTCGCATGTTGAAATCTAAAATGGAGAACCACTTCGGAGTGACCAGCCTGCATGTCGTGGCGGCCGGCGGCGATAACGAGCCAATATCGGTCGTGTCGCCAGTATGGTGGTCGTCAATCTGAAAACGAAGGAATTCATGAATTGCCTTTAGCGCGTCCGGTTGTTTTGTCTTAATCCGTACCCTTCCTCCCGCTGGTAACTCTTCAAAACTGTAAGAAATCTCAGCGCGTTTTTCTTTCATCACAGGTACCCCGGGTGGCACCTGGTCATGGACGAACATGGGAATGGAGAATTCCCCATTAGAGAACATCGTGGCAATGTGCTTCAACAAGAAAGGCGGTCGCACTACTGTAACCATCTCGCGAGATCTCCAAAGCTTGCAGGCTGAGACTGCGATGGAAGCTGCAATACGTTCGCAAAGACGAGAGGTCGCCTGAGGGGCTCCTCTCCTCGTTCGACCAACTCGTCAGAACGGAGCGATTCTCTCCAAATCTGGGTCCGATTTGGGTCCGGTAAGCCGGGTCAAAGAATTCCTTAGAGGATCAAGAACGGGCTGTCAGTGACCGTTGAAATCCAATAAGTTGCACCTCGTTGTTGCCCTGTCACGGCACGGTCAGATGGAACGGCAGGGAGCGGGAGGACACGAGAGGGAACCGGGCAATATCAGTGGGCACGTTTTTCTGTTAACACGTTGCGTCATCATTGCTAATGGGATGATCCGCCGCCTCTACCAGAGCAGCCGGGTATAAGAGGAGCAAGGAGGTGTTCCCATGCAGCTACACACGATCGGCATTGATCTCGGCAAGACAGTCTTTCATCTGGTTGGGCTTAACCCGCGCGGCGAGGTTGTGGTGCGCAAGAAGTTTTCACGCAAACAACTGTTGCTCTTCACTGCGAACCTGCAGGTTGAATTGATTGGCATGGAAGCCTGCGGAGGGTCGCACTTTCTGGGGCGGGCTCTGAGAGAGCAGGGTCATGAGGTACGGCTGATGCCGGCGCAGTATGTAAAGCCGTATGTAAAGACGAACAAGAGCGACTACATTGATGCTGAAGCGATTGCGGAGGCAGTCGGGCGGCCGAAGATGCGCTTCGTACCGATCAAGAGCGATGACCAACTGGATCTGCAGTCCTTGCATCGGGTAGGCGATGGCAACGGCATTGGCTTCGAATGCTTCACGACCAGCACGCGTTGGAAACGCTCCTCTCGTTTTTCAAGTTGAGCGACACGGAGAACTCTCTTATGTCGCAGTTGAGAAGGAGTGACCCCCGCGTTCGGAGGCCGCTGCACCATCCTTAAGCCTCTGGATGTTCACTGTCGAGCAGGTGCAACGAATTGCTGGGTCCGACCGAGCTGCGCAGGCATCCGTCGCGCTTTGGGCGTTCCTACATGGAGCCGCGACGCTAGAAGCCGCTCAAGTGTTAGGCGAGATCAAACCGGCAAGCGGGCTCGAATTTGGGTTTGAGGCGTGGTTGATGGCTGTTTCTACGCGCCGGAAGCCAATAGTTGTGCTCCGAGTCAAGCCCACGAAAAAGAGGGCAAACAACAAAGTGCCTGCACGTGAAAGGTCGGCGCGAAGCGGCAGTTTCGAGTAGTAGGGAAGAACAATACCCAGGTCTTGCCTTGAGTGCGTGTTTGGTTTTTTAGCCAGCCACGTTGATGTCTCAGCGCCATCATCTTCTCTCCTTGGTAAAGCGAATGCTGTACGGATTGTCCAACATTCTGAAGCGTGAGACACGAGAGCGGCGACAAGAATCCAAGACTGCAGATCAACAGGGGCAGCGTTAGTTTTGTCCGATGAAATGGCGCGGACGGGATGAGATCGGTCCCTACGCAATTGTCTGCCGCACACCACTGACGGTGTCCGTTTGCCGACAACACTCTCAGAAACTTCCATCGGCACCCTCCTTTAGAGAAACGCTTCGCCGAACGCATCTTTAATAGAGAGATCACTGCCTCGGGGCTGCACTGACTACTAGGGCACTGGCCGAGGGTTGCCAGTCCCGTTTGAAATCGTCTTTGTGCTTCATTGCCGAGATCGCCAAATCCCCCCTTTTCCAGAGTTTTGGTTCAAGACTCGCGGTACAAGAACGGTGCAACGAAAGTTCGTTCTTTATGGTTCTTAGCTGTTCTTTACAGGGCGTTGCGTTGCGACCGCTGCCTTGTAATTACACGTGATCCAGCCTGTCAGCGCACTTTCACGGCGATTCCATCCGGGAACTCATGAGCAGGAACAGCAATCGAATGAATTCGAGGGAATCCGCTTCTAACCCCTTGAGAGGCGAATTAGTGAGATGAACAAATGTTTGACTTTGGTGCATCTCACAAGCATGTTCAGAATTCACTCAGGCGTTCCTGGAGACTCGAAGGCGAGCAACCTTTGGTCTCATGAGCAATGGTCTACTGCGCTGCTTGGTTGCTTGTGGCCGATTGGTTTAGCTCCTGTTGCAACTGGAGCAACTGGCGCAGTTGGTCAGCATTGGACGAGTTGGAGGTCGGACTGTTTCGGGGGCTTGTTTGCGTCGAAGGTTGCTTGGACTTGGGTGTTTGTTCAAGGAGCACATAGATGGGCGCCCCAGCCGAAACCGTCACCACGATCTGCTGGTTTACTGCCAATCGAGAAACCTCTTCGTCTCCGGTTTCGCCGATATTATTGCTGACTCGCTCTCGCATCAGATCGGATTCGTTCAGCGGCTGGCTTAGACTGCCTTGTCCCACGAACATTGCGCCAGCTTGGCCGATTCCGGACAGCGATCTGACTAGGACGTTCTTTCCCGTGTTCTTGCCCGAAACTTTTCCTTTCAGCGGCCGCAAATCCAAATCCGTCGCAGCAGCTTCGATCGGAACAGACGCGCCATCGGGCATCAACAAAGAATCAAACTGCAGGTCCATATACCCTGACCGGTTTGCATCCCTGATATGGCCGACCGCTTTGGCTCCCGCAGGAACAATGATTTCTCCATCGCGCTCATAGTTGTACTCGATCACTGCTAGAACTGGCACTCGTGCAGCCGTGCTTGCAGCCGATTCCAAGCGGGCCCGTAAGCGTGTACCCGTCGCCAAGCCCAATCCCAGTTGCGGCGCTGCCTCACCGACGGTCTGAAAACCGGCAGGGCTTGCCGAGGCTTTTCGCACATATATTAGCGAAGGTTTCTCCATGGCCTCGCGCTCTGCCTTACCCACGTCGGAAGTCTCAACACTCGAGCCTGGTTGATAAGGTGGTGCCTGCCATGCCTGGTCGCCAAAAGGTGGTATCGAACCCAGCGTTCCCGCTCCATTCGTCTTTCCTGTCTGCGAAGCATTCGATTCCGAACGAATTACAGTTCGCTGCAGGTCTCGTTCATTCAGAAAACCTTGGTGCGTTTCCTTCGTTGCAGGGCGTCCGGAATCGGTAATTGGGAACAGGCTCTTGTCGTTGCCCTCGTTGCTGGCTTGCCCCGTCGACTCGTCGTTAGTGATTGCACCACGACTCTTTGCCTTCTCTGGCCCCCCTCGATGTGGCATGGAGATAGCAACGAAGATCAGAAGCGCTGTCACGACCGCGCCCGCGCCGATGATTACGAATCGGTTTTGTTGGATCTGCTGCTTCGCTCTCTGCTTGGCCCTGGTTGCAAACTCCGGTGCGGCGACAGGGGCTAGCGGAGGGATGGGCACACTGCTCAGGAATTCATTTTCGTCTGGCTCCTGCATTAATGCGGCGTTGCCGTTGTCACTGTGTCCGTTGGGGCGAGTCACTTTGCACCTCCCGTTACCGCGGCAACAAACGCGATCGGCGCCAAGACTGGACGATCGACCTCTTCTGCTTGGGCAACTGCCAGTAGCAACCTTTCGCTGGATTCTTTGAAACTGGGTCGTTCGAACACGACCACTCCATCGGCCCTGGCGCCAGGTGCGAGCTTGCGCGTGGTCATCCAGTAATTCTTGATCGCGACCGGTTCGGCCTTGATCGCCTTCCGATGCTTGTCTCTCGATGTCCCGGTAAGCTGTATCTGCGGTGGCAGCACTTCGATTGTCCGTGCAGAAGCGTTAAGAACAGCGAAAGGGAGGGCCATCTGCTGATCCTTCTCCGTCGTCTGTCCAACCGCAACCCGCAACAGCTTGCCTTCCCAATGCGGATTTTCAAGCCGTTGCGCCTTTAGCAGTTGTCGCTCTTGGCTGGTGGGTTTCTCTGGGGGAGCGGCGGCGGGCGGGTCTTCTGGCGCAACATTCTTTGTTTCGCCGACCGCAAAGCTGGTATGAGCTGAAGTGATTAGAAAACTGTGCGGACGCTCGCAGTTGAGGACGTAATCAACTACTTCGCTATGGTCTGATTTTCCTTGGCTCACCAGGCTAAGTGAGATTTCATGCCCGCCTTTGGTCGTGATCAGTGCGTTGGTTTGCGCGGGTTTTGAGCTGGTTGCCTTGAAAAACACAAGTTGCGGCTCGGCTTCGGAGTGTTCCGCCTTAAAGGCTCCCGGATCACCCAAGACAACCGAACTCACCTCCTCCAGCACCCGAACCGAGCTGACATATCCCGGCCGCACGTGCAGGACCAAGACCTGTTCCGGATCAATACTCAGGTTCACGATTCGTGCCTGCGGCAACTCGGTTTGCGCCGACGCCAGGTGGAAGGGCAGCAAACAGGTCGTTATCAGATACACCAAACTCAAACATTTGTTCATCTCACATCTCTTTTCGCAATGGTATTTTTGCTTTCTGGTTCAATGCCGGCTTCTCGAAGGTAAGTTGTTCTAATTGCTGAGACGTACGCGACGACGTCGGGATTTCTGTAAGCAAGGCCTCGCCTCCCGATCATGTCTTCGCCGGCGTAATAAGCAGCGGCCACGAGTCTGAGGTCGTTATGAAACTGTCGCATCAACCAAGCGAGATAGCGCACACCGCCAGAGACGTTTTGGTCAAGATTGCAACGGTCAGTCACGCCCAGCCGCTTGGCAGTGGCGGGCATCAACTGCATTAGCCCCACGGCGCCTTTCGGGGAGATCACGCAGGGCTGCCAATTCGATTCGCGCATGATAATGGCGCGTGCCAGCGCAATGGGCACCCGATAGTGTTGCGCGTAGGCCGTCACGTAGTACTCAGCTTCAATCCGCGCTGGTGTCCTACCTGATTGCGCCCAGGAAATCGAAATGGCGCAAAGCATTTGCGCCAAGATGAATGCCGACCTCATGCCGCACTCCCTCGCAGAGCTTCTGCACTGTACTGCTGCGCGTCGTAGATCAGGCTGGCAAAGCCATCGCGCAGGAGCAGCTTTCGCCGGTCGGCCTCGGTCTTGGCCAGCAAAGGCAGCAGCGTGTCCCTCATCTCAGCCGTAATCTGTTCTGTCCCGAGAACCTCGAGCGCCTGCGCAAGATCGAGAATTTCGGAAACGGACGGCGGTTTTTCCATGCTCCAGCCGCGCAAGGCCTTCGCGAGTCCCGCCATGCCGGCGTGAAACTCGGGGCTGGATTCTGGTGTTCTTAATGCAACAATTTCGGCTTCGCGTTCGGCCGTGGGGTGTTCAACCCGCAGATAGAAACTGCGCCGGCGTAAGGGATCGCCGATGCGCCTCTCTTCATTCGATGTCAACACGACGAAGGGAATGCTCGTGGCCTTGATGGTGCCCAGCTTCGGAATGCTCAACTGCCACACGCTGAGTAATTCCAGAAGTAAGGCTTCAAATGTGTGGTCCACTTTGTCCAGTTCGTCGATGAGCAAGACGCAAGGCTTCTCGCACTGCAGCGCCCGTAGGAGTGGCCCGGCACTGAAGAACTTCAGGCTATGTAACTCGACCTGCAGGGATTCCCAATCGACGCTGCTGGACTTCGATTTCAACTCGACGCAAAGCCTCTGTAGCGGTTCGTCGAATTTGCCGATGGCCTTTTCCTCATTGATTCCCGAGTAGCACTGCAGACGCTCGACCGTAGTATCAGCAGCCTCCGCGACTGCGTATGCCAATTGCGTCTTCCCGCTGCCCGCTGGGCCTTCGAGCAGTAGCGGCTTCCGCAGCCTTGCGGCTAAGTACACCGTTGTGGTGGCAATCGAATCAGCGATGTACCAGCTCGCGCGTAGTCTCTGCGCAAGCTGTTCCAAGGACGAAAACATGCTCTGCTCCTCCCCGAGACCATACTGGTCATCATGAGTGGTGAAGAAATTAAGTCGAATTGGAATTTCGGTCAAATCAGAGGTGGAAGAAGATCGTAAAACGGTTTTGGACGTCTGCGGTGAACGAACACCGCCAAGAAGGGGTGAGCTCTGTTTGACCGAATTTGGAAGATGGCTTAAAAGGCATTCCAATCACGCAACCTCAAACGAGGGTGCTCATTGGCAGGTGCCGCAATGTCGAACTCGCAATCAGGATCAGGCCTGCGCCTACTCCAAAGCTCGGGCGAACAGCCGCGCAAATTTGAACCTGTTCCAGACACCAGTCCAGCCTCTGGTGGCTTCATCGAATCTGACAGTCCTCCGCGAACTGCCGGCCGCAGTCCTTTTAAGGATCCTCTCCTCACCGCTGACGAAGTCGCTGAGCGGTTGAATGTGACGAAGGACTGGGTTTGGGACCATTCGTCTCGCAAAGCTCCGCATCTTCCCGTTATCCGTATGGGCGACGGGACTCTACGTTATCGAGCCAGCAGAATAGAAGAGTTCATTGACGAGCGGGAACGTCTCAGCAACCTGCGTTGCAAACGCGGGTAAAATAGCTGCAGGCCCAATTGTTCCCGCCACAGAAATTGAGGAATGAATGGGTACATCGAGTCAGAGGGGTTACGTGACCCCTCGTGGAAAGAAATGGTACGGGTATTTTCGCAAGACCGTAATTGACCCGACGACGGCCAAGCAAAAGACCGTCAGGGTCGCGGTGATTCTTGGGCACAGATCTCAAATGAAGAGATCGCAAGCTCGGGAGGCACTGGAACGTGAAATCACTAAACAGAACGGGCAGACAGGCGACGCTGGCAGGGTGATGAACGACGGCTCTGTGAGCTTCGGCTGGTTCGTTCGCAATCGCTTCTTGCCTCTGAAAGAGGCCAACTGGAAGGAAGAAACCAGCAAAGTGAAAAAACTGCTTATCCAAAAGGACCTTATCGATCCCTTCGACAAGATTCCGCTGGAGAATTTCGATAAGTTCACCTTGCAGGTCCACCTGAACAAATTGGCACAAACGAGGTCCAGGGACAGGGTGCTTCAGATGAGGGCATACTTGCGGGACATCTTTGTTGAGGCGGTCGATCAGGACTTCCTCTCAAAGGACCCGGCGCGCAAGGTTAGAGTCCCAGCCCAACTACGCGAGACCGACAAAACAACGTTGAGCTGGGAGCAACTCCGAAAAGCGCTTTCCCGCTTGGATCTTCGTGACCGGCTGCTATTGGAACTGGACATGACTAATGCCCTCCGTCCTAGCGAATTGTTTGCGCTCAGATGGAAATGCTTCAACCTCGCAGAATCCAACATGAGCGTGAGCGAAACCGCCTACATGGGCAAGATCCGCCCGTGGGGCAAAACCCGAAAGAGTCTCGGGGTTATTCATATTCCCAGGAAGCTGACCGCTGATCTCTGGCGCTGGAAACAACAATGTCCTGATCCAACGCCCGAAGCGTTCATCTTCCCGAACCAGGACGGTGACTTTATTGACACCGGCAACTATCGCAAGCGCGTGTTGCACAAACTCGCGGCAGAGCTGGAGCTCCCAAAGCTCACCTTCCAGGTCATACGGCGCACAATTGCCACGCTGGCGCAAAAGAAGGGCACGGTGAAGGACGTGCAAGGCGTGCTCCGGCACTCTCGCGCGGCAACCACTACGGATGTGTATATGCAGGAGATTCCGAAGAGCGTACGGGCGACGGTCGATTCCATCAATAAGGAGTTGAGGAAGAGATCGACGTCTGTGCGGAAGCAGAAAGCAAGCGTGGTGAACGGGGGGTTGACCACTTCTCAATTTAGAAGAAGTCAGAGCGTTTTGACACCAAATGACACCAACCGATTGGTCGGGACGTTCGTAAGTGATTGAAAATATGGTGGACCTGGTCGGGATCGAACCGACGACCTCTTCCATGCCATGGAAGCGCGCTCCCAGCTGCGCCACAGGCCCACTCTTTGATTTCAAGGACTTAGGAAAGAGCCAATCACTGCTTCGTGCTAAATCGTACCAAATTTTCGGAACATCAGCCAGCGGCCATCAATTGTGGCTGCTGCCTCAGTTCTCATTAGTGTAGTGTCCTTAGTGGTGGCCGCTCCGGTTCTTTGTTTTTAGAATTGTGACGGAAGCACAACAGAAAACTTCAAGGATGCCACGTCTTCTTTTCCTTCCGCTCGTTGTCATGCTGGCGATCGCGCCTGTCGAGTGCTCGCCGGCTGTGCAGGCCGTTCGTGAAGGCGACAACGTCACGCTGTCGAACAATGCCATCTCCGCGACCTGGTCCGTCCACGGTGGGTCTCTGCAATGGGCGACTCTAATCAACCATCTCACCGGAACCAAGTTGCCGCTGGCAGGAAGTGTATTCGCATTGGTGCCAAAGGAGGGTTCAACGCTGCAGTCGTCGAATTTAAAAATCGTTGCGCAGCCAGTGATCGAAGATGCGCCGGTCTCGAAAGACTCGCCCAAAGCAGCCGATCATCTGCCAGGCCGGCAGCTCCGCATCGAACTCGAAGATCCTTCTGCGAAACTCCACCTGACCTGGACGGCAATCCTGCGTGAAGGTGCCAACTACATTCGCGAAGTGGTCACGCTCCGCGCGCTGCGACCATCGTTCGCTTTGAGTCAAATTATTCTCATCGACGCGGTCGTATCCGGCGCAGAGGTTTCTGGCCACGCCAAAGGATCGCCCGTCACCGCCCGCACCTGGTTCCTGGGTTTCGAGCATCCGCTCTCCGAATGCCGCGTCCATGCCGACCGCGCTTCCTGCTGGCTCTCCCGCGAACTTCCTCTGCAAGCCGCACAGAGCGTGACCTATTCCTCAGTGATCGGCGTGACGCACTCCGGGCAATTGCGCCGCGACTTCCTCACCTACGTGGAACTCGAACGCGCGCATCCTTATCGAACCTTTCTGCATTACAACTCCTGGTATGACCTGGGATACTTTGATCGTTACGACGAGCATGGAGCTCTAAAAGTCGTCCAGGCTTTTGGCGAGCAACTGACTAAACAACGCGGCGTCAAGCTCGACAGCTTTCTCTTCGACGATGGCTGGGACGATCCCACAACTCTCTGGAAATTTAATCCTGGTTTTCCCGATGGCTTGACGAAAGTTGCGCAGACCGCAGCCCAGTACGGCGCGGCTCCAGGCATCTGGCTTTCGCCGTGGGGCGGCTACGATGGGCCAAAGCAGCAGCGCCTGGCGTCTGCGCGCACGCAGGGATTCGAGACCAACGAAGGCGGTCTCGCGCTCTCCGGACCGAAATACTATCGCTACTTCCGCGACACCTGCCTTGAGATGATCGAGAAATATGGCGTGAACCAGTTCAAGTTCGACGGCACAGGCAATGTGAATTCTGTTATCAAAGGGAGCGACTTCGACAGCGACTTCGACGCTGCCATCCACTTGATCGGCGAGTTGCGCGCGAAGAAGCCTGATCTATATGTCAACCTCACAACGGGAACGTACCCTTCGCCGTTTTGGCTGCTCTATGCTGATTCGATCTGGCGCGGGGGCGAAGACCACAGCTTCGCCGGCGTCGGCACCGATCGCCAGCGCTGGATTACTTATCGCGACGCCCAAATCTATCGCTGGGTTGTCGAAGAGGGCCCGTTGTTTCCGATGAATTCGCTGATGTTGCACGGGCTGATCTTCGCGCGCTACGCCGAGCGCCTCAGCACCGATCCCGGCCACGATTTTCCCGACGAAGTTCACTCCTACTTCGGCACCGGAACGCAGCTGCAAGAAATGTACATCACACCAGCGCTGCTCTCGCCTGACGATTGGGACGTGCTGGCCGAGACTGCGAAGTGGTCGCGGGACAACGCGGCGACGCTCAAAGACTCACACTGGATCGGTGGTGATCCTGCGCGGCTGGAAGTCTATGGCTGGGCATCGTGGTCGCGCGAAAAAGCAATTCTGACTCTACGCAACCCCAGCGATCAGCCGCAGGACTTCAGCGCCAGTCTGTGGTCGCTCCTGGAACTGCCCGCAGATTCCAAACCGGCGTATGCGGCGCGCAGTCCATGGAAAAGCGACAGTGCCCAGCAGGCCTTCCGCACTCCCGCTCAGCAAGAACACATGTTCCACCTGCAACCGTTTCAAGTGCTCACCCTGGAACTGGTACCATCGTCGTAGGTTCCTGAGCAGAAATAAAGCTGGAAGAATAAAGTGTTATGTGGGGACAGCCGCCTCGGCTGTCCGCCGGGCGCAGCCCGGCGCGTTGGGTGAAACATGAAGGCCGCAATCCTCACCTCGCCGAAACCCATTTCACAGCGCCCGCTACGAATAGCCGACGTCGCCGACCCGCAACTCAAACCAGGGCATGCTCTTTTACGAGTGCGCGCCTGCGGCGTGTGCCGCACTGATCTGCATATCGTGGAAGGCGAGTTACCCCCAAAACATTCCGACATGATTCCCGGCCACCAGATTGTCGGCGAGGTTGTGGGCGGCGCCACAAAAGAATCGCCATTGGGCGCGCGCGTCGGCGTCTCCTGGCTCGGTGGGACTGACGGCACTTGCCCCTACTGCAAGCGTGGCATGGAAAATCTTTGCGACTCTCCTACGTTCACCGGATACAGCGTGCCCGGCGGATATGCGGAATACGCTTTGGCTCGCGTTGATTTTGTGACTCCGTTGCCCGCGGCACTCGACGATCTGCACGCTGCGCCGCTGCTCTGTGCGGGCATCATCGGCTTCCGCAGCCTGCGCGTAGCCGGCGTCGAACCCGGCGAGCGTGTTGGATTGTTTGGTTTTGGCGCATCGGCGCACCTTGCAATTTCCGTTCTGCGTGCGTGGAAGTGCGACGTGTATGTTTCCACGCGAGGCAAATCTCATCGCGACTTGGCGGCGTCACTGGGCGCGCACTGGGTTGGCAGTGAGACTGAGAAGCCACCGGTGGAACTCGATCGCGCCATCACCTTCGCTCCCAGCGGTGACGTGGTGATTGCCGCGCTGGCGAGCCTGCGCAAGGGCGGCGTGGTGGCGATCAATGCGATTCATCTCGATCGCATCCCGCAGTTCGACTACGACAGCCTTCTGTGGGGCGAACGTCAGCTGCGCAGCGTCGCGAACATGACCCGGGGCGACGCGCGCGATTTTATTGCGCTGGCTGCGAAGATCGAGCTGAAGCCTAAGGTCACGGTGTTTGCTTTGGATCAGGCGAATGAAGCGTTGATGGCGGTGAAGAAGGATGCGGTGGATGGGGCGGCCGTGATTGTGCCGTAGGCCGATAAAGCCTGCAAGGCGAACCATTCAAAGGGGATGGCAGAGTTTTCCACAATGTTCCTGCAGGAACATTTTATGTACGGATGTACGTACATGGTTGTAATAAGTCGCTGGCTCTCAGCGAGTTACGCATGCCGAAAATCGCACATGAGTTCTTTTCGCTACCGAATGCGAGGGCGGGACGCCCTCGCGACAGCCGGCGAGGCGCCGGCGCTACGTGAAACGCGGCACTACTTTGCTACGGAAAAAGTTGCGATGAAGAGGACGCAGAACGCCACGGCGTGACTGAGTTCGCTCCAACCTAGCCTCCGGACGGCCAATGGTGCTGGCTTCTGAATGAAGTAGAACCATCCTCGAAACAGAAGCGGCGAGAAGGCGAGGGAAGCGATCGGAGGAATGAGCCTGAAAAGACAAGCCACGGTGAGTGCTGCGGTCATCAGAAGCTGTCCAGTCGCGAAGGCCCATCCGTGCTTTAGCTTCGCGCGGAGTCCTTCGATTCGCACGGTATGAATTCTGAGCTGTACGTAATGGATCTGGTCGCCGGCGAAGATCAGGTTCGCGACCCACACGACCCACGCGGTGAGGCCAAACTTTCCAGTGATCACGTAGTAGGCTGCCGGAGCCGAAGCCGTCAGACCGATGGTGCCAACGATTTCCGAGAGCATGCGCAATCTTTGAACGGACTGCCTGCTGGTGGTACGCCCGCTCGACAGCCGAGGCGGCTGTCGCAACGCGAGTTTGAGCAGCGCCTGTGCTACGAATGCAGTGCTGGCGGCTGCGCCGATCGGCCATAGCAGCGGATTCTGCCACGACCAAAGCAATGCACCCAGGGCAAACGCTGCAACTGCACCAAGGCAGGCGATCGCGAACGCGACGGTCCGCCGCTCGTCCCGAGTTTGTGCTCGCATGGCCGAGGTGCCGAGCAGGCTCTCTACCGGAGTTCTTAGCCAGAACAGTGAGAGGGTGGCCAACAGAAGCAGCAGGGCCGGAACAACGTGTGTGCTCTCACGAAAGGCGACTCCTGCGCCGGTGACCAGGGGGACGAGCAACAGTCCCCATGCGCCGTGTTCGCGGGGAACGAGCAGAGCTCGAGCACGTTGGCGGCGGGTTCTCTCGGTAGCTTGGTCTGCGCTAGGGAAAGAAACTTTGATGTCGCCGAGAATCAACTTATTGTCGGCGAAAGGCTCGAGAGACGGGATCGTGGATCCTAGAACCTGTGTGACTTCTCCTACCCAGTTTTTCTGATCTTGCGTGAGTTCGGTATTTGTAGACATCACCGCCATCCAGCCATGTGAATGTGTTGCATGCCTTTCACAGCGCGCATGTATTGCGCGCGCTCGAAGGCGCCGGGATCGGGGCAGCGGAGCTGGCTCATGCTGCCTTGCATCTGGGCCACCGATTCGTATTCGTGCTCTTCCATCCAGTCGCGCAGTTCGCGCTCCACGTGACGCAGGTGATTGATGCCGTGGCGCATTAGCGACGAGCACATCATGGTGACATTGGCGCCCACCATCAGCAACTTGATTACGTCTTCCGCGCTGTGCACTCCGCCAGTGGCGGCCAGATTGGCTTTTACGCGGCCATGAAGAATTCCGATCCAGGTAAGCGGCAGACGCAGCGATTGCGGCGTGCTCAACAAAACGTTCGGGCGAATTTCGAGTTCTTCCAGGTCAATGTCCGGCTGGTAAAAGCGATTGAAGAGCACCAACGCGTCGGCCCCAGCATCATCCAGTCGATGCGCCATGTTCGCCATGTTGCTGAAGAATGGGCTCAGCTTGACCGCGACGGGAATGGTCACGGTCGCTTTCACGGCCCGCAGAATGTCCAGATAGGTGCGTTCAATTTCCTCGGCCGTTATCCTGGGGTCGGTGGGAATGTAATAGATGTTGCATTCGATGGCGTCCGCGCCGGCGCGTTCGATTTCACCGGCGAACTTTGTCCATCCACCCAAGGTTGAACCGTTGAGACTGGCGATGATCGGGATGCTCGCGGATGCCTTCGCCTTGCGGATGTGCTCCAAATAACCCTCGGGGCCAGTTTGAAATTCGCTGGGCTGAGGAAAGTAGGTGAGCGATTCGGCGAAGCTCTCCGTACCGGCGGCGAGGTGATAGTCGAGATCGGCTGCCTCCTGGCGCAACTGTTCCTCGAACAGGGAATAAAGCACCACGGCGGAGGCGCCGGCTTCTTCCAGGCGGAAAATGCCGTCCACGTCGCGGGAGAGCGGAGAGGCCGAGGCGACCAGCGGCGAGTGCAGCTTCAGGCCCAGGTAGGTGGTGCTGAGATCGATCATAAGTTCTCCTGCTTCTTCGAAATCGTTGAGGAAGTCAAAATCCCCACCCTGTCGCAAAGTACGCGACAAGGGTGGGGCACCCTCGTTATTTTGCGGCCCCCGTTGGCACTGGTTTCACAGCCGGCGAAGCTTGTTTTTCTGGTGTCTCTTTGGCGGTGGCTGCTGGTTCGGTTTTGCGGCTGGCGATGTATTCATACATTCGATAGCGATTCTCCACGTCCTGCTGCGCTTGCTTCCACAGCCGCGCTGCGTCTTCTGGTTTGCTCTTGGTCAGCATCTTGAAACGCGTTTGCTGCAGCAGATATTCCTGCACTTTCCGCGTGGGTGCGCGCGAGTCGAGCGCCAGCGGATTTTCGCCTGCCACGCCACGCTCCGGGTGGTAGCGGTAGAGCAGCCACTGACCGGATTCGACTGCAACTTTCTGATCAGTCATCGCCGTGGTCATGTCGATGCCGTGCGCAATGCAGTGCGAGTAGGCAATGATGATGCTCGGCCCGTCGTAGGCTTCCGCTTCCAAAAACGCTTTGAGCGTGTGCTCGTCCTTCGCACCCATCGCCACGCTCGCAACGTAGACGTTGCCGTAGGTCATGGCCATGAGCCCGAGATCTTTCTTGGGACCGGGCTTGCCGCCCGCGGCAAACTTCGCGACTGCGCCCCGTGGCGTGGACTTGGATGCCTGCCCGCCGGTGTTGGAGTAAACCTCGGTATCGAGCACCAGGATGTTCACGTTGCGCCCGCTGGCCAGCACGTGATCGAGGCCGCCGTAGCCGATGTCATAGGCCCAGCCGTCGCCGCCCACGATCCAGACACTCTTTTTCACGAGCATGTCGACGACGGAAAGAAGTTGCTTCGCGTCGGTCGAATTAAGTAGGGCAAGCTTTTCCCTGAGAAAGTCGACGCGCTGGCGCTGTTCGTAAATGTCGGACTCGTCTTTTTGTTTTGCGTTGAGGATGGCGGTGACGAGTTCTTCGCCCACTGATCCGGATACACGGCGCAACAACTCGTGAGCAAACTCGGTCTGCTTGTCGATGGAGACGCGGAAACCGAGACCGAATTCGGCGTTGTCTTCGAACAAAGAATTCGACCATGCCGGACCGCGGCCGTCAGCGTTCTTGGCCCAGGGCGTCGTAGGCAGGTTGCCACCGTAGATGGACGAGCAGCCGGTTGCGTTGGCAACCACGGCACGGTCGCCGAAGAGTTGTGAAACCAGCTTCAGGTAAGGAGTTTCGCCGCAACCCGAGCAAGCGCCCGAGAACTCGAACAGCGGCTCCTGCACTTGTTGCTGGCGGATGGTTCCGGGTTTAATTTTTCGGCGGTCGAGTTCCGGAATCTTGAGGAAGAAGTCCCAGTTCTCGCTCTCCGGAGCGCGCAGCGGAGGCTGCGGCACCATATTAATGGCTTTCAGCCGCACTTCGCTCTTGTTCTTCACGGGGCAGACATCGACGCAGACGCCGCACCCGGTGCAGTCTTCCGGGGCGACCTGGATCGTGTACTTCATGCCCGCCCACTCTTTATCGCGCGCGTCGCAGGCCTTGAATGTCTTTGGTGCGTGCTCTAATTCCTTGCTGTCGTATACCTTGATGCGAATGACGGCGTGCGGGCAAACCATGGCGCACTTGCCGCACTGGATGCAGATCTTCGAATCCCAAGCGGGAATTTCCAGGGCAAGATTGCGTTTCTCCCACTTCGCTGTGCCGGTGGGGAAGGTGCCGTCGCAGGAGAAGGCGCTCACGGGAAGTTCGTCGCCGCGGCCAGCGTAGATCGTGCCCAGGACGTCGTGCTCGAACTTCGGCGCGCCCGGGAACGAGTCTGGAATCTCACTTTTGCTGGTGACGGCGTCGGGAATTTTTACTTCGAACAGATGAGCCAGCGTGGCGTCGACTGCCTGCATATTTTTCTGGACGACGTCTTCGCCTTTGCGGCCGTAAGTGTGGCGAATGGATTCGCGGATTGCCTCGATGGCTTCGTCGCGCGGCAGAACCTTGGAGATGGCGAAGAAACATACCTGCATGATGGTGTTCATGCGCGAACCCATTCCGGCCTCTTGTGCGACTTTGTAGGCGTCGATGGCGTAGAGCTTGGCTTTCTTGGCGATGAGCTGCGACTGTACCTCGCGCGGCAGATGCTCCCAGACTTCGTCTTTATCAAACGGACTGTTGACCAGGAACACGCCGCCCGGGACCAGCGCGCTCAGCATGTCGTAGCGCTCGAGGAAGATCCACTGGTGGCAGGCGATGAAGTTTGCTTTAGAAACCAGGTAGCTGGAGTGGATCGGTTGCGGTCCGAAGCGCAAGTGCGAGACGGTCATCGCGCCAGATTTTTTCGAGTCGTAAACAAAGTATCCCTGGCCGTAGTTGTTGGTGTTTTCGCCGATGATCTTGATGGAATTTTTGTTGGCGCCTACGGTGCCGTCCGCGCCCAGTCCATAGAACAAAGCGCGAACCACGCTGTCGGGTTCGGTGGAGAACGCGGCATCGTAGTCGAGGCTGGTGTGGCTGACATCATCGTTGATGCCGATGGTGAAGTGATCTTTCGGCTGCGGTTGTTTCAGATTGTCGTATACCGCCTTGACCATGGCGGGCGTGAACTCTTTGGAGGAGAGGCCGTAGCGGCCTCCGACCACGGACGGCGCATCTTTCATGGCACCGTAACCAAGCTTCAGTCCTTCGTTTAAGGCGGTCACCACATCAAGGTAGAGAGGTTCGCCGATCGCGCCAGACTCTTTCGTGCGATCAAGAACTCCGATCTGGCGCACAGTGCGGGGGAGGGCTTCCAGGAACGACTTTACGCAGAACGGGCGGTACAAGCGGACTTTGAGGAGTCCAACTTTTTCTCCGCGGGCGTTCAGATATTCGACGGTCTCATGCGCGGCTTCGGCACCGGAGCCCATCATGACGATCACGCGCTCGGCGTCGGGGGCGCCAACGTAATCGAACAGGTGATAGGAGCGTCCGACGAGTTCGGCGAACTTGTTCATGGTGGCTTGCACTTTGGCCGGGCAGACGTCGTAATAGGAGTTGGCAGTCTCGCGAATCTGGAAGAACACATCCGGATTCTGCGCGGTGCCGCGCAGCACGGGATGATCGGGCGAAAGAGCGCGTCGACGGTGCTCGATGATGCGATCCATGTTGAGGAGCGCCCGCATGTCGTCTTCGGTGAGCATTTCGATCTTGTTCACTTCGTGCGAAGTGCGGAAGCCATCAAAGAAATGCAAAAAGGGAATGCGGGTTTCGAGCGAGGCGGCATGCGCGATCAACGCCAAGTCCGTGGTTTCCTGCACCGAGTTCGAGCAGAGCATGGCCCATCCGGTGGCGCGGCAGAACATCACGTCGGAGTGGTCGCCGAAAATCGAGAGCGCATGGGTGGCCAGAGTGCGGGCAGTTATGTGAAATACAGCCGGAGTCAGCTCACCAGCGATTTTGTTCATGTTGGGGATCATGAGCAGCAACCCCTGCGACGCGGTAAACGTGGTGGAGAGCGATCCCGTCTGCAGCGCGCCGTGCACTGCCCCGGCAGCGCCGCCTTCGCTCTGCATCTCGATCACATGCGGAATGCTGCCCCAGGCATTGGGTACGGACTCGGACGCCCACTGGTCCGCCCACTCGCCCATGGGCGACGAGGGCGTGATCGGGTAGATCGCAATCACCTCGCTGGCGCGGTAAGCGACATTGGCTACAGCCTCATTGGCGTCCATGGTCTTGAACTTGCGCTTCATGACATCCCCCATTTCGACATAGTCGATCGCGGCCACGGGCGTGACCGTTACCACAGTTTCAGGATGCAGGATTAAGGGTGTCGATGTCGGGACGTGGGTTCACACAGGGGTGTGATTGGAATCACAATTTTACTGGAAGGCGCTGAGGAGGTTGTAGTTATGAAGATTGCCGCGATGGGAACGAATTATTGGCGCACCGATCGCGGGGATTGTCTGGAGAGGCGCATCTTTTCGCTCGTAGATCACCGAGCCCAGGCGAGGCCGTCGGCAAACTTGCCCACGTCGATCAAGTTCTGCACGTTCCACTGAGCCAGATCAATCGCAGCGACTTTGCCGCTCCCAGCACAGGACACGTAGGCGACCTTGCCGTCAGGACGAATCAGAACTTCCTGTGGCGAGTTGGCAACGTCGACGCGGCGCGTGACCTGCATGCTTCCCAGGTCCACTACCGCGACCTGGTTAGTAGAAGGCACAGCGACCAGCAGCCAACGGCCATCGGGCGTGGCCGCCGTTCCGTAACCTAGCCCCGGAAGCGGTACCCACGTTTTCACCTGGTTGGTCTGAGTGTCGATCACGGCCAGTTGAGGCTTCGTCTGATCGGATGTAAATACCAGTTTGTCATCGGCGGAGACTGAAATTCGCTGAACTGTTTTGGAGACAGGGATGACGGCCACGGTTTTTCGACCGACCATGTCCAGTACGGAGACGGTGCCTGGTCCGACGTTCGCAGTATAGCCGCGGTGCCCGTCATGCGAGAGGGCCAGCATGTGCGACTCTTCCTGGCCGGTGGGAATGGTCCCGACAATTTTTCGCGTCCGCGGATCGACTGCGGTCACCGTCTTATCCAGTTCGGTGGTGACATAGAGCAGGCCGCTCGAAGGGTCCAACACCGGAAGATGCGGGCGGACGCCGTGACCGAAGTCGATGTCGTCGATGATGCGCCGGGAAGGCAAATCGATGACCAGCATGTCGTGTCCATCGATGCCCGGCTTTCCAACCCCGGTACTGCCATAGATGGGCACAAAGGCGAAGCGCCCGTCGGCGGAAGCGGCAATCTCATGGCCGTGAACCGCAGTGGTCTTCTCCGCGATGGTTGCAACTTGTCGCGCTGAGGCCGGATCGACAACACTCAGATTGGCATCGCCCTGGTTGACGACCAGCAGAGACTGAGCGGCGAGGGTCGAAGGAAGCAATTCCAGAAAAAGGTATGCCGGCAATAGAGACCGAAAAATGAGCTTTCGCATAGGCGGAAAGTATAGTCGATCTGGCTTGAGCGATGATCTGGACGGCATCGAAGGAACCATGGAATGCCAGAGAGTCGCCAGGAAGGCCTCAGTTGCGGTACTCAGAATCGTAAATGCTGTGAATTACAATACATCCCGTCGAGCCTGAATCGCAGTCTTAACCTAGGAGGATGATACGGACGACGGAGCTTGGCGAAGGGCTCTGCAGGTCAAGCCTCCGTTCGGGATCGGTTTGCGCCACAGTCGGTGCGCTTTGATCTCAACTCTTATGCGCTCCAGGTACTTTCGGATATTAACCCCGGCCGCAATGTTTTTCCTGTTGCTGGTGGGGGCGGGCAACGGGCAAAATACGACGCTGATCAGTCTTGACCAGGCCATCAATCTGGCGCTGGCGCACAACCATTCCCTCCAGGCCACGCGAACTCAGATTCTTCAGAATCAAGCGCAGGAAATCACCGCGAATCTGCGCCCCAATCCAACTCTCGGGGCGGACAGCCAGTTTGTCCCGTTTTTTAGTCCGCAAGATTTTTCCGGGACAAATCTGAACGAGACGCAGCAGTTCGACGTCGGGATTGGTTATCTGTTCGAGCGTGGTCACAAGCGGCAACGTCGATTGCAAGCGGCTCGCGATCAAACCGCCGTCACGCGATCCCAGGTTACAGATGCTGAACGAACTCTGGCTTTCAACGTGGGCCAGCAATTCATCAGCGTTTTATTGGCCGAGTCCACTCTTCAGTTTGCGCTGCAAGACCTGCAGGGCTTCCAGCAGACAGTCAACATCAGCGAGACCCAACTCAAGGCGGGCTTCATCGGTGAAGGCGATTATCTCAAAATCAAGTTGCAACTTCTGCAGTTTCAGACCGACGTGTCTTCGGCCCGCCTGGCCAAGGTGCAGGCGCTGGTAGGACTGCGCGAGTTCCTGGGCTACAACGCGGTACCGGCCGATTTTGACGTGATTGGCGATCTGGCATACGAACCGCTCACTGGAAATCTGCAAGACCTGCAAATGAAAGCGCTGCGGGAGCGGCCGGACTATCGGGCTGCGGAGTTGGGGACGACCGCCGCGCAGAGCCAGATCCTGCTGGCGAAAGCGAACGCCAAGGTCGACGTCAACGGCACCTACGACTTCACTCATGTCGCCGGTGAGAACACGGCTTCGATTTTTGTGAATTTTGAGTTACCGATCTTCAACCGCAATCAAGGAGAGATCGCACGTACACGTTACGCACTCACGCAGGCACAGGAGCAGCAGCAAGCAGCCAGCGATACGGTTCTCTCCGATGTTTCGAATGCCTACGAGGCGGTGAAGAGCAACGACGAGGTGGTGCAACTGTATACTTCGGGATACCTGAAACAGGCGCAGGATTCGCGCGATATCAGCGAGTATGCCTACAAACGCGGCGCCGCCAGCCTGCTGGATTTTCTCGACGCTCAGCGCAGTTACCGGTCCGTTCAACTGGCCTATCGCCAGGCCCTGGCTTCTTATATGACCGCATTGGAGCAGTTGAAGGAAGCGGTGGGGACGAGGAATCTTCCATGAACTTGGGCAAAAGCCTTCACGAACGGTTGACGGAGCTGGTCGCAGTCGCGATGGTCATAGCGGCGCTTACAGCTTGCAACAGATCGCAACCGAACGTCTCGGCGAACTCGGCGAAAAACTCAAACAATGCCGAGCTCTTTACGATTCCACAAGAGCAGATGTCGCATGTGCAGGTGCTGACGGTTCAACCCGCCACCCTGACTCGTGTCCTTCGGTTGACGGGGGCCGTGGCCTACAACAGCTTTCGCACCACCCCGGTCATCACGCAAGTGAGTGGGCTCGTCAGCAGGATTGTGGTTGTTCCCGGGAAGAAAGTAACTCGCGGAGAGGCGATGATGTACGTGGCTAGTCCGGATTACTCGCAACTCCGAACCAACTACCTGAAGGCCAAAGAAGCCTACGTTCTGGCCCAAAAGGCCGCCGCTCGTGCCCGGGATTTATACCAACATCAAGCGATCGCGGAACAGAATGTGGAACAGGCGGACGCGGCCGAGGTACAGGCGGGCGGCGATCTGGCTGCCGCCCAAGCTGCCTTGAAAGTCATGGGAATCACCAATCCCGACGACCTTGTGAAAGCCCCGGCTTCGTTTGAAGTTCCGGTGAAGGCTCCGATTGACGGCCTGGTGGTGGAGCAGGATGTTTCCGCGGGACAACTCATCCAGCCGGGTACCACGCAATGCTTCATGATTTCCGACGTCAGCAATGTCTGGGTGCTGGTGAATGTCTACCAAAAGGATTTGCCATACGTAAGGGTCGGAGATCCGGTCACGATTCAAACGGATACTTATCCTGAAGTATTCCATGGACGCATTGCCTATGTGGCAGCTTCGCTGGACCCAAATACGCGGACACTGCAGGCACGCATCGAGACCCGCAATCCGGGCGAAAAACTTAAGAAAGACATGTACGTTGTAGCGACTGTAGACGCTGGCTCGATTCCTCATGCCATAGCGCTTCCCGATGCGGCAGTTCTGCGCGACTCCGAGAACCAGCCTTTTGTTTACGTCGCCGTGTCATCGAATCAGTTTGGCAGACGTTCGGTGACGCTCGGAGAGAGTATCAATGGGCAGACGCAGATTACCAGCGGGCTGAAAGCAGGCGACCAGGTCATCGGGAATGGCAGCCTGTTCTTGCAGTTTGCCAATTCCTTGCAGCGCTAGAGGCATGGCGAGCATCGAGCTGCATCTGACGAGATTCTGGCAAAAACGGTATCCACGATAGCGGAATGATCCACCGAATAGTCCAAGCGGCGCTGCGGCAGAGATTCCTGGTACTAATGCTGACCGCTTTCATCACGGTCGGTGGGGTCCTGTCATTTCAGCGGATGCCTGTGGACGCCTATCCCGATCTGTCGCCTCCGCAGGTCGAAATCATTACCCAGTGGCCCGACCATGCCGCCGAAGAAGTCGAACGACTGGTCACACTTCCTCTCGAACTCCAGATGAACGGCGTCCCGCACATGGTGGTGATGCGGTCCATCTCGCTGTATGGACTGTCTGATCTCAGACTGACGTTTGAAGAGAACACCGACGATTACTTTGCGCGACACATTGTCTTTGAGCGGCTTGCACAGGCCACGCTTCCGACTGGCGTGACCCCGAACCTCGCTCCTCTATTTAGCCCGAGCGGCCTGGTGTACCGCTATGTGCTGGAAAGTCCAGACCGCAGTCCCCAGGAACTCAAGACGATTGAAGACTGGGTGATTGAGCGATCGTATCGGTCGGTTCACGGCGTAGCGGATGACTCAGGCTTCGGTGGAACCGTGATGCAATACCAGGTGCTGCTGGACCCGGCGCGCCTTTATGGGTATCACCTGACCATTCCGCAAATCACGGCGGCTCTCGCGGCCAACAATTCAAATGCCGGCGGCGGTTTTTATTCGCAAGGAGGGCAGTTCTATTACGTTCGCGGGATTGGGCTGGTACGCAATACCGATGACATTGGAAACATCGTGGTCGGCGCCAACAAAGGGGTGCCCATCCGGGTGAAGGACGTGGGAGATGTAACCATTGGGCATGCGCCCCGGCTCGGTGAATTCGGCTTCCAAAAGAATGACGATGCCGTCGAAGGCGTCATCCTGATGCTGCGCGGCGAACAGACGCAGAACGTCCTCAAGGGAGTCGAAGCAAAAACCGAAGAGCTGAACCGTCAGATATTGCCCCCCGACGTCAAGATTCATCCCTATTACGACCGCAGCGAATTGGTGGACCTGACCACTGACACTGTGGAAGCAAACCTGCTTCGCGGCATGGTCCTGGTTTTGATTGTGCTGATTTTCTTCCTGGTCAGCTTCCGCGCCGCCGTTATTGTTGCCCTCACCATTCCCCTTTCGCTTCTGTTTGCTTTCATCGTTCTGCACGCGCACGATGTTGCCGCGAATTTGCTCTCCATCGGCGCCATTGATTTTGGCATCGTCATCGACGGCACCGTCGTGATGATTGAAAATATTTACCGCGAGTTGGCGCTACGCGAGGGACAGTCCTACAACCTGAACGAAGTCATTCTGGCCGCAGCAAAAGATGTGGACCGGCCGATCTTTTATTCGGTCGCCGTTATTCTTGCCGGATATCTGCCGATTTATGCGCTTAGCGGGCCCTCGGGAAAACTGTTTCATCCCATGGCGGAGACCATGTCGTTTGCCCTGGTCGGTGCGCTCATCTTGACGCTGACCTTGATTCCCGTGCTTGCCTCCTATTGGTTCACAAAGGGCGTGCGCGAGAAACCAAATCGCGCATTCGAATGGATGAAGCGGAAATATGCGGACCAATTGGACTGGGTCCTCGACCGGCCGAAGACAACGATGGCGATCGCGACTCTGATTTTCGGAGCGACCTTGCTGCTCGTGCCTTTCATTGGCGGCGAGTTCATGCCGCACCTCGATGAAGGCGCGCTCTGGGTGCGAGCTACCATGCCCTACACGATTTCCTTCGAAGAGGCGAGCAAAACTGCTCCTCAGATCCGCGACATTCTGATGTCGTATCCGCAAGTGACGGTCGTGGGCTCGGAGCTAGGCCGCCCCGACGACGGCACCGACCCGACCGGCTTTTTCAACTGCGAGTTTTACGTCGGCCTGAAGACCTACAAAGACAACGCTTGGAGCGGAGAGATCAGCGAGAAAAAACAACTCATCGAAGCGATCAACAAGAAACTCACTGCCTTCCCTGGAATTATTTTCAACTACACCCAGCCGGCGGAAGATGCCGTCGACGAAGCCCTGACCGGCCTCAAGAGTTCTTTGGCGGTCAAAATCTACGGGGAAGATTTGAACGTTCTGCAGGACAAAGCGATTCAGATCAAGAACACGCTCTCGAATGTGCCTGGCTTCACCGAGCTTACCGTGGTGCGAGAACTTGGACAGCCCAGCCTGCTGGTCGACGTCGATCGCGTGAAGATCGCGCGTTACGGAATCAACGTAGCGGATGTGGAAGCTGTGATATCGGCTGCAGTGGGCGGGCAGGCAGTCACTCAAGTCATTCAAGGGGAAAAGTTGTTCGACCTGGTTGTCCGCATGCAACCCCAATTTCGCAGCAGCGCGCGCGAGATTGGAAACTTATTGGTGGGAACGCCGGATGGGCAACAGATACCGCTGAGCCAGCTCGCCAATATCACGCAGGGAAACGGCGCGTCTTTCATCTATCGCGAAAATAACTCCCGCTACATCGGCGTGCAATACAGCATCGAGGGACGCGACCTGGAACGCGCCGTGCGAGACGGCCAGACGGCTGTCAACAAGGCCGTGAGACTGCCGCAAGGCTACCGCATGGAATGGGGCGGCGAATACAGCCAGTTTCTCGAAGCCAGGTCGCAGATGTACTTCATTGGCCCGCTTGCCGTGGTGCTGATTTTCATGATCCTGTTTGCGCTCTACGGAAATTTCAAATTTCCCGTCACTATTGCTTTGGGCGTAATCATGACGGAGCCGGTGGGCGCGCTGGTTGCGCTAAAGATCACTCACACTCCCTTCAGTGTCTCATCCGTGTTGGGGCTTCTGGCGTTGCTCGGAGTTTCCGTGGAGACAGCCGTGATTCTGGTTTCCTACATCAATAAATTGCGGCTGGAGGGAATGGATATCCGCACGGCCACACGGGAGGCTTCGCTGTTGCGACTTCGCCCCATCATGATGACCGCTCTGGTTGCGTGCCTGGGATTGCTGCCGGCCGCGCTTTCCACCGGTATTGGATCCGATACGCAACGACCGTTCGCCATCGTCATCGTGGCCGGCCTCATCTCGCGCCTGTTCATCGGATTCTTCGTCAATCCAGTGCTGTACGAGATGGTTGCCCGCGAGGGTGATGTGCTGCAGGTCTGACGAAAACGCCTGCGACTTGAACCGGCACGGACCTGTTTTCATTCGAATCCCCGCTAACGATTGCCGTCAACGAGAGTCGAATTTCCTAGCAGTAGTTTACCGGCGGGCTAGGTTCCTACTCCTGCTCCCGACCGCACTGGGGTACTGGCTTAGAAATGCGCATACTACTGGACATCTTCGGCCAGACCTTGCGCACGCTGTGGGCGCATAAGCTGCGCTCATTCCTCACCATGTTTGGCATCGCCTGGGGTGTGGGATCGCTGCTTCTTCTCGCCGGCGTGGGAGAAGGCTTTCGCAACGGCAATCGCCGCCAACTCGAAACCTTCGGCAAGAACATCATCTTTTTCTGGGGCGGGCGGGCTCCGACCGTCGAAGGCAACTTCGGTTCGATGAAGTGGTTCAACCTTACCTATGACGACTACCGAGCTATCCAGAACGAGTCCAAGCTCGCTCTGAACATTTCGCCGGTGATCGCGCGCGACGACATCCGCGCCGTCAGCGACTACACCAGCACCAACGGCCAAGTCTCTGGCGTTCCCCCGATCTTCAGCCAGGTGCGAACCATCCCCTTACAGGTTGGTCGCTGGATCAATGATGAGGACAACGACCAGCGCCGCCGCGTATGCATTCTAGGCCGTGAAATGACGCGCAATCTATTTCCGGGCCGTCCCGCTGTGGGCAACTCAATTCTGCTCAACGGAGTTCACTTCCAAGTCGTCGGGATGTTGTCGATGATTGGGAATGAGGAACAAAACTCCACCAACATTCGCATCTTCGTGCCCTTTAACACCATGCGCGAACTCTTCCCGCTCAAAGGCGACAATTCGAAAGAAGGGAATGCGATTTCGTTCATTAACTATCAACCGCGCACGTTTGATGAAAATGAAGCTGCCAAGAGTGAACTGCACGCCATTGTTGCCCGCAACCATGGCGGCTTCGACCCGAAAGATAAAGATGCCTGGGAAGAGTGGGACACGGTGAAGAACCAGAAAATGATGGGAAAAATCTTCAATGCGATGGATTGGTTCCTGGGCGGTGTCGGTCTGGTCACGCTGGCATTGGGCGCGATCGGGATCATCAACATCATGCTGGTCGCAGTGACCGAGCGTACCCGTGAGATCGGGTTGCGCAAGGCATTGGGGGCCACCAACCGCGACATCCTGCTTCAGTTTTTCCTTGAGGGTGCGTTCCTCACGCTGCTGAGCGGAATGCTCGGAGTCGCCGGGGCGACACTCCTCATGCATCTGCTCTCGGGAGTAAATCTACCGCAAGGTTTTGATACGCCGCGTATCGTGCCGGTTTCCGCCATCGGTGCGGTTCTGTCGCTGGCACTCGCAGGCATTACGGCGGGCCTTTACCCAGCTCGCAAAGCCGCCATGCTCGAACCGGTGGAGGCATTACGCCAGGAGTAGATTATGACGCGTGATCTGCTGAAGGAAGCTATCAACGCCATGCAGCACAATCGACGACGTACCACTTTAACCATGCTGGGGATGGCCTGGGGTATTGCCACGGTTGTCATACTGCTGGCTTTTGGCTCAGGCTTCGAGCGCGCAATCGGCATCATCTTCAGTTCCTGGGGAACCGACGTGATCGGAGTCTTTCCTGGAAGAACCTCACTCCAGGCTGGAGGCGCCAAGGCGGGAAGCGAAATCAGGCTCCAAATCGCGGATGTCGACTACGTCCGCAACGAAGTGCCCATGGTCAAGGGTGTCACTCCCATCTTCGATCGGCGAAGCGTAACTATTCAGCATGACACGCGCCTGTTCACCAATCTGTTTCTCACCGGCGTGTACCCAGTCTACGACCGCATCCGTGGTTTCTCAGTCGCTACAGGCAGAGGTCTCAGCGAAGAGGACCAACTTCAACGCGCGCGGGTGGTCGTGATCGGTGACGAAGCCAAACGAAGACTTTTCTCCGGCGAGTCGGCGCTGGGACAAAACATCCGCATCAATGGCCTGACGTTTGAAGTGGTGGGTGTCTACCAGCGTAAGGTCCAGGGCGGCGACGACAACGACAACACTCTCGTAGCCATTCCTTTCAGCACGATGGGCGACCTATATGACACCAGATACATCACCGGCATCCTCATGGACTACGAAGGCGAGAACCACCAACAACTCGCTCGGGTCGTGCGCTCCGTGCTCGCCGGACACCACAATTTTCGCCCTGACGACCGCCGCGCTGTGTTCATCGCCGACTTCAAGCAAGATTTTGACGAATTTACGGTGGTGATCACCGCTCTGAAAATCTTGCTCGCCTTCATCGGCGCTCTCACGTTGGGCATTGGTGGCATCGGGCTGATGAACATCATGCTGGTCTCCGTGCAGCAACGCACGCGGGAGATCGGTATAGAAAAGGCCCTGGGCGCGCACAAAAGACACATCCTGTTCCAGTTTCTTGCGGAAGCTTTGGCAATCACCTTCGCTGGCGGCCTGTGCGGGATCGGAATCGCTTACGCGATTTCCTGGGTTGTAGGTGCGCTGCCTCTCATGAGCGCCTTTGGCGACGGCCTGCAGGCTGGAGACATTCACCTTCAGATCAACGTTGGCAGCCTGGTTATGGCAACAATCATTCTCAGTCTGGTGGGCATAATCAGCGGTATGGTACCGGCAATCCGCGCAGCCCGCCTCGACCCTATCGAAAGCCTGCGCTACGAATAGGCGACGCGCCTGGGAGGCACAAGCTCCGGTCTGTTTAAGTCGCGCTACGGGCCGACGCCGCCGGTATGACAATCCGCGCAGCTTACCTGGGTCAGATCTCCCAAATCGACGGGATGCTTGAACGTCGGCTGAGCGGCGGCGGCCAGGCTGGTCGTCCCGTCCGTCTCGGACATGAGCGCGTGGCATTGGTTGCAGTCTTTGCTGATGGTTCTGCCGTCCGCGCTGACGTGCTGGCCATCGTGGCAACGGAAGCATCCGTTGTAGTAGTAGTGGCCCAGGTTGTTGGGATGGGTCTGCCAATTCAACTTCATCTCGGGAAACGCGGTGCGGCGGAAGATCTCCTGGACTTCTGTCACCGCGTTGCGAATTTCCAGTTGCTTCGTCTTGGCGACGTCGGGATATTTCTTTTCGTAGAAGTCCTGCATCCCGCCGGCAATCCCCTGCATGGCGGCGTCGGTGGTGGCATACGTTCGGGTCAACACGGTTACGGCTTCTTGTTTGATGAAGGGGAGCGAAGCGTCGAGGCGGCGCGCAAGCAGCGACTGATCGACGGACTGGTCTGGGGGAACGTAAATGTGAGTTGGGCGGTTGTGACAGTCGACGCAATCCATGTGGTGGCGCGGCGACTTGGCAATCTGGTCTTTGCTGAGCGTCGAATCTTTTGCGTAATAGTCGGTGACGCGGCCCTGCAAGTCTTCGACGTGAATGTAGGGAATGATCTGGCGCTTCTCGTCGGTTGCCACATAGTCGATCTTGTTTCCGATGTTCATGTGCCAGTGGATGCCTTCAGGGGCGCCCGTGGCCGGGTCTCCGCCGCCGGTCTTGATGATCATCCGGACTTGGCGCAGGGTGTTCTTCTCGTCATTGGCGTAGTGAGTGAAGACTTTCAGTTGCCCGCCGTAAAACTTCTTCGGCCAATGGCACTGCTCGCAAGTTTCCTGGGCGGGTCGCAAATTGTGCACGGGCGTAGGAATCGGCCGCGGGTAGGTATTGAACACGGTAGCGAAAACCTGCCGGCTGCCCGAGAGTTTGGATTTCACAAACCAGGTTGCGCCCGCGCCTACGTGGCACTCTGCGCAGGCTACGCGGGCATGCGGGGAAAGTTGATACGCAGTGTATTCCGGACTCATCACCGTGTGGCACAGCTGCCCGCAGAAGGCGGTGGACTCGGTAAACTCGTAAGCCTTATAGCTGCCCGCGGTGCTCACCATGACGAACACGATCAGGAATGTCGCAAACGAAATCACGGCGCTGCGTTGCGTCGGATCGTTGAGATCGATGCGGGGATAGAAGGCGCTTGGCGCCACCTTCTTCCGGCGCTCTACAAGTTCGCCGGCCAGCATGAGCAGCAAGCCGAGAATCAGAAATGCGGGCGACACCATGTAGGCCAGGATGCCGACGTACGGGCTGGGCTTGACCGCGATGGCGTCGATGAGAACAAAGACGAAAATATTGGCCAGACTGACGATGGCCAGCGCGATACCTGCCAGGCTGATCGGATTGCGCAGCAGCATGCGCGAGACGTGCCAGGGTTCCACCGGAGGCGATGGATTCCTTTCAGTGTCCATGTTTTGTCCCAGTGGCTTCGGGTTCTTCCTGCTCGGCAGTGGCTTCTACTTCGTCATTGGCTGGCTCGTCGGACGATTCCGTAATCGTTGCGACGTCGAGTCCATGCTCGTCCTGGTAGTGGTGCCGCGTCATTTTTCCATCCCACCACGCCCAGTTCATCGGATAGACATCTGGATCGAAGAACACCTGGTAGAAGTGCCAAACAATAATCGCCAGGGTCGCCAGCACTGCTTCGTAAAAGTGAATGGCCGTCGCGATATCGAGCCACCATCGCGGCAGGTGATTGCCGACGAGAACCTTGGCCCACAGCATGATTCCGGTGACGGCCATGACAATCATGCCCCACACCAGAGCCCAGTACTCCGCTTTTTCCGCGTAATTGAAGCGGGCGAACTCAGGCTTGCGTGACGTGAGGCCCAAATAGTAGCAGAGATTCTGACGGGCGCCCCGAACATCGTCGAGAGTGGGGAACAGGTCGAGGACCAGTTTGCGTCCAGCGCGGCTGAATGCGACATCGAAGATGTGGTAAACGCTGACTCCGATCAGCACGACGGCCGCGACACGATGCAGCAGTTGTCTTTTGTGCTCGCCCAGAGAGAGCATGGACGCAAACCAGGAATCCGGAAACTTCAAGGCAAAGCCCGTCAGCACCAGAACGATGAAACTAGTGAGTAGGGTCGCGTGCTGCAGGCGGAAGCGCAGCGGCATGCGCATAACGAAATCATGCTGAAGTTTGCGCCGCGCAATGACTTTGGATCGCCAGATGATGAAGTTGTGCAGCAGCATGCCGCCGATGACCGCCCAGATCATGCTCATGTAGAAACGGCGGATCCAGCGAACTGCTTTGCTGCCGACGTCGGCGGAGAGCGGCGCGTCCACGTGGACTTTTGCCGCGGTGAACTTTTCCGTGACTCCGGGATGGCACTGCCCGCAGGTGCGGGCGAGATTGGCGTGGTTGATGGTCGACCGCGGATCACTCGAAGGAAAGATGCTGTGCGTGCCGTGGCAACTGGCGCAGTTGGCGACCACCTGCGATCCTGCGCGTGATGCCAGCCCGTGGTAACTGGCCAGATAGGTGGACTCGCGGCGGCCTTGCACGCCGAATTCCTGCGAGAGCCGCATGCCTTCGTGGCAGCGCGAACAGGTCGCCAGTCCTACGTTTTTTGCGGAGACCGGGGAATTCGGATCGGTGTGCGCTTTGATGGAGTGAATGCCGTGGCAGTCGGTGCATACCGGTGCCTGCCAGTTGCCGCGCGCGACCGCTTGTCCGTGGATGCTCTGCTTGTACTCCTTCGAGATCGCATCGTGACATTGGCCGCAGGTCGTCGGCACGTTGAACTTGAAGATGGGAGACTTCGCATCTTTGGCGTCGAGAATCTCGTGGGTACCGTGACAGTCGGTGCAGACCGCGGCCTTCTCCGACCCGGCAGAAACGGCGTGCCCGTGGACGCTCTGCTGGTACGAAGCCACCATCTGAGCGCTCTGCCCGCCGTCTTGCATCACAAGTTGCTGGCTGTGACATGCGCCGCAGGTCGCGGGAACATTCGTATGGTGCACCCGAGACTTAGGGTCGCTGGCCGGCAACAGTTCATGCGGGCTTCCGTGGCAATCGACGCAGCTGGCAGCCTTGCTGTTGCCGCCCTGGACCGCCTTGCCGTGGAAGCTGCGGTCATAGGCAGCCTGCTCGTCGGCGTGGCAAGTGGCACAGCTGATTTTCAAAGGAGGAGTTTCGTGGGCGGAACTCTTTACGTCGGTGTGGCAGTCCACGCAGGTAAACATGCTGCCGTGGATGGAATCCTTAAAGTGTTGCGGATCGACGTGCAAGCTGACCGGCTTGCCGTTAACGTCGTGGGTGAGGCTGGCATCGCTATGGCAGGCTAGACATTCCTCAGCTGCGGGTTTGGGAGGTTGTTTGCCGGCAGGCTGCTTGCCCGCGGCAGACGCAATTCCAGCGGATAAAAATAGGGTGAGGACAACTCCAGGCGCAAAAATATTCCGTATTGTTCGCGTGGACATGCTCTCACCCGCCAATCTTTCAGAATCGAACTGTCTCCGTGCGGCGGCATTGCATCCGCCTTGGCTAAATTACTTGGCCAAACTGCGAATGTAGGCAACCAGACCCTTGATATCCTCGTCCTTCAATTTCCCTGTGTAGCTCGGCATTTTGCCTTTACCTTTGCTGATGATGTCGGTCAGTTGGGCATCCGACTCGGCTTTCACTTCCGGAGAAGCGAAGTCGCGGGTTCCCATCTTTCCGCCCTTGCCGTCGGGGCCGTGGCACATGGCGCACTTTGCTTTATAGGTTGAGGCAGCGTCCTGTGCCGCCGCGGATGAAGAGCAGATTGCGATGACTCCACAAGCCAGCAGCGTTACCAGGCCCATTCGAAAAGAGAGACGTTTCATGTTTTGCTTCCTCCTGAGGAAGATGTTTTCCGGCACGATATCACGGAGCAAGGGGTAGCCCGTCGTCAGACTTCGCTACTGTTCCGAAAGCACGATCCGTGTTGGGATTGTGCTCTCGTCTCGCTTCCTGAGAACTCGCTCGCAGTCGTAGGATCACATGTGCTCAAAAGTCGACCTAGGGCAGAAGTCACGGGGCTACGTGATAGTGGTCACAGGGTTTTTTCGGCACCGATTGTGATTGTTATCACGCGCCCATGTGCGATCTCGCACTGCGGGAAAGGCATGCCCTATCTAGGATTTCGCCATGTCGCCTCGGTCGAATTCTGTCCTTCGCGTCTCCCGGAACGCGCCGCCGGTAGCCGGAAAAACTTCGCTGCAGGTCAGGGATGACCTGGACGATTTTCCTGATCATCCCGGGTTTCAGCAGCGCCCGTTGCAGGTGACCTGGGAGATGACGCACCGCAACTGGAAATCGACGTCCGCTCGCCTCGCCTCGCACACCGCCGCAGACCGGGATCAGTTTTCAACCGCAGAAGGCTTTCACCTGGTCGAGGAAGTTGCTGCCATGCGCGTGCCTTTGCTGGCGCTGACCGGTGGAGATCCGCTGCTGCGTCAGGATTTATTTCCGGTCATTGAATTCGCCGCGCGCCGTTCGGTGCGCACGTCACTTACCCTGCTTCCTACTCCATTGCTGGACGCGGAAACGATCGCGGATTTGAAGGCCTCTGGCCTGATGCGCGCCGGCCTTTGGCTGCATGGATCAACGGCCGCATTAGATGATGCGTGCTGGGCCGTTCCAGGAGCGCACCGGCGCACGCTCGACATCATCGGATCGTGTCATGAAGTGCAGCTCCCGGTGCAGGCCAATACGATCATGGCTCGCCGTAACTTTCATGACGTGGATCCCATGATCGAGTTGCTGACGCGCCTGGACGTTGCCTTGTGGAACGTCTTCTTCCTGGTCCCGCAGAGTCCGGAAAGCGCAGGCGAAATGCTCACGGCGAACGAGCATGAACAAATCTTTGCCAAGCTCTATGGCGCTTCGAAGGTGGTTCATTTCCAGATTAAAACTACCGAAGGGCCGCATTATCAGCGCTACCTTCTGCAACAGCGCAGCCGGGAATCGCGCGCGCACCTGACCGAAGCGGATGCTGTGGTGCCCGCAGGCGCGAACGATGGCCACGGGTTTTTGTTTGTTACTCATCGGGGCGAGGTATATCCCAGCCGCTACCTGCCGCTTTCCGCGGGCAATGTGATGACCCGGTCGCTGGCCGAACTCTATAGCGACTCTCCGCTGTTGGTTTCGCTGCGCGATAGTTCCAGGCTGAAAGGAAAGTGCGGACGCTGCCCGGTGCGCACGGTTTGCGGAGGCTCGCGCGCCCGCGCGTACGCCACGACCGGCGACTTGTTCGCTCCGGATCCCTGCTGCGCCTACGAGCCGTAGAACGCGATCGATCCTGTCGCCGCCCACCGAAGAAGCCAGTTGCTGCGGGCATATCCCCCTCCTTGAATTGATTCCCCTCCAAAAAATGAGCAATTTTGAACAGACAACAAAACCGGGGTTTTGATGGAATTCTTGGACCGAAAGTCGGCAATCGCCGGGAGTTACCAAAAGGAAATTCCATCGAGTGGCGGTGACGTCCCAGGATCAGTCGTGAGAAGGAAAAATTCATGCCGTTGCCGTGTGGGCGCCGTGTTCCTACAACGTTCCAGATTTGTGATTGAAATCACATTCGACTGTGATTCTTGACCCGGCGAAGTCACCTCGCTACTCGGTAGTATCGGCCCATCTTGCAGGGGAATTTGAGGCTAACCAGCCTCTCGCACTCATAACTATCAGGTACTTCCGATGCGCTCCGGGCTCCAGCGCCGGTGGGACTACCGGGAAGGTTCCGATTCCCGGCTTCGGCGGAGAGAGCAAGGAAGCAGGATAAAAGGAGATTCCGATGAAGAAAGTGGCGTTTATTTTAATTGTGGCAGTTCCGGTCCTGGTCTTGATTTCTTTTGCCGCATTGAATCCGCCGACGGTTTCGGCGGTTCCAAGCTATGCACGGCAAACGGGTTTGGCATGCAGTGGGTGCCACTATGCGCCTCCGGAACTCAATCCCGCCGGACGCAGATTCAAGCTGACAGGGTACGTAGACCGGGCGGATGACACCAAAGTGGTAAAGTCCGATCCTGGCAAGAAACATGCCGCGCTCGACCTTCTGGGTTCGTTGCCGCTTTCGGTAATGCTTGATACATCGTTCACCTCAACCAAGTCTCCGATTCCGACGAGCCAGAATGGGAGTTTCGAGTTTCCTCAGGACGTTTCGCTCTTCCTCTCGGGTGCGTGGACCAGCAATATTGGCAGCTTTCTTCAGGTGACGTACGACACGCAGGACGACCACTTCAGCCTTGATAACACGGACATCCGATACGCAAATACGAGCACACTGGCCGGTAAGGAACTGGTTTACGGCTTGGACCTTAACAACAATCCAACAGTGGAGGACTTGTGGAATAGCACGCCGGCATGGGGTTTCCCATGGGTCGCCAGCGACTTTGCGCCTACCCCGTCCGCCTCTCCCATCGTGAATGGCGGTTTGGCACAAGACGTTGCGGGTTTCGGTGGCTTTGCGATGTGGAACAACCATCTTTATCTGGATGCCGCGCTCTATCGCTCGGAGCACGTGGGTGGCGCTCAACCGAATCCGGGAGATGGTTCTACCAACAACATTCGCGGGGTCGCTCCCTACTGGCGCCTGGCCTGGCAGGGAGTGACGGCGGGCGGGACGACTCAGTACGAGTTTGGCACTTATGGCATCCACGTGCGCAACAGTGCATTCACCGGCCCTGGGCCCGAAGATTCGTTCACAGACTTTGCCTTTGATACTCAGATCGATCGCACGTTGTTCAGGACGGACGTGCTTTCGTTCCGAGGAACGTATATTCACGAAAATTCCGATTTGCTGGCCAGCGCACAAGCGGGGATTGCCGGATTTGGTTCCCATCATCTGAATACCTTTATGGCCAATGCCGAGTATCATTTCGGCAATCGTTATACCGGCACAATCGGCGTGTTCAACACGGGGGGGACCGTCGATCCCGTGCTGTATGCACCGGGTTCCGTGAGCGGAAGCGCCAATGGCGACCCGAGAGGAGCGGGATACCTTCTGAACTTCTCGTATTGGCCGTGGCAGAACCTGCAACTGGCCGCGCAATATACCGGATATTCGCGGTTCAATGGCGGTTCGACCAACTACGATGGTTCGGGTCGTAACGCCAGCGCCAACAACACGGTTTACTTGGACGCGAAATTCGTTTTCTGAAACGTGAGCAATCAAATTTAAAGGAGACAACGCAATGAAATGCAAGACATTCGTACTGGCAGTACTGGCAGCAGGATTGTGCAGCGCGGCATGGGCCGGAGACATTGAGGGCAAAGTCACGGGCATGAAAGGCAAGTCGGTAGTTTACGTCGACGCGATTGCGGGCAAAACATTTCCTGCTCCCAAGGATCAACCGGTCATCGACCAGAAAGGGCTGGTCTTTGTGCCGCACATCGTAGTCGTACAGCAGGGCACAACCGTTCAGTTCCTGAATAGCGACAACGTACAACACAACGTTTTCTGGACGGCGATCAGTGGCGACAAAAAAGCCGGACACAATCTCGGAACCTGGCCCAAGGGTGAAAAGCGGCCTTTCACTTTCGATAAACCAGGCGTCGTGCCACTGCTCTGCAACGTGCATCCGGAAATGGCGGGATATCTCATCGTCAGCCCAACTCCATATTTTGCCGAGACCGACGATAGCGGCAGTTACAAGATCAAAGACGTTCCCGACGGCAGCTATACCGTGACTGCGTGGCATGAAGGCGCCAAGAACCAGTCTAAGCCGGTGACCGTCGCGGGTGGAGGCAAAGCGGATTTCACGCTCAGTAAGTAAGGTGTAATTGAAGTTCTGCTGGAAGGGGAGCGGGTATGCTTGGCGCTCGCTCTCCGATTCCTTTGCTCTTGTAATAAATTTGGACTGATTTTGAGTCTCGGACCGAGATTGCCGCGATGCTGAAGCGATTCAAGAACAAGAAGGTCGATGCGGATTGGCTGCATACGAACTTTCCCTGCATGATGGCCTGCCCGGCCCACACCAATGCCGGGCGCTATGTTGGCCTGATTGCCGAGGGACGCTTCGAAGAGGCGTATCGCCTGGCGCGCGAGCCCAATCCCCTGGCCAGCATTTGCGGCCGAGTTTGCGCGCATCCCTGCGAGACGGCCTGCCGCCGCGGCGAAATCGACCGGCCCATTTCCATCCGCGCGCTCAAACGTTTTCTTACCGAACAATACGGGCCGGAATCGAAGCGCCCCATCAACGTGAACGAAGGACGCGGGCAAAAGAAACTTTCGTACAAAGTCGCGGTGGTAGGCGGAGGTCCGGTGGGACTCTCGGCCGCGCATGATCTCGCGTTGATGGGATATGCGGTCACGATTTTCGAAGCTGCTCCGGTCGCGGGCGGAATGCTCTATCTGGGAATTCCAGAATATCGTCTGCCGCGCGGAGTGGTGGAGGCGCAAGTTCGCGAGATTCTCGAGACGGGCGACATCACTTTGAAATTAAATCATGCCGCGGGGCGCGACTTTGCCATCACTGATCTTCGCCGCCAGGGATTCGACGCGGTCCTGCTCGCTGTGGGCGCGCATCGCAGTCGCGATCTCAGCATTCCGGGCGTCGATCTCGACGGCGTTCACAAAGGCATCGACTTTCTGCTCAACGTGAATCTGGGCTACAAGTTCACCATCGGCAAGAAAGTGATCGTAATCGGTGGCGGAAATGTGGCGATGGATGTGGCCCGCTCCGCGGCCCGCGAAGTAGTCAAGCAGCATGCCGGCGGCGTCGAGGATCTCGAGCCGTCGGACGAAAATGTCTCCGCCGTCGCGACCAAGGAGATGGTCGACATTTCTCTTTCCGCGTTGCGCATGGGCGCGAGCGAGGTGAACCTGGTCTGCCTGGAGCGCCGCAACGAAATGCCTGCCGCCCTCGAGGAGATCGAAGAAGCGGAAGAAGAGGGCATCACGATTTATCCGGGATTCGGGCCGAAGCGGATTCTGGGCAAGGACGGTAGAGTTACCGCTCTCGAAACGCTCAAGACCAAGTGGGTGTTCGACCAGAACAAGCGCTTCAATCCCGCGTTCTACGAGAACAGCGAAACCCAGATCGAGTGCGACACCATCATCATGGCGATCGGGCAAGCGCCGCGCCTCGACTTTTTGACGCCGGAAGATCAAGTCGAGCTTTCGCCGCGCGGGCTGATCGCGGTGAATCCGCAGACGCTGATGACGTCGGCTGCGGGCATCTTTGCCGGCGGCGACTGCGTCTTTGGACCGCGCCTGATTATCGACAGCGTCGGCGACGGCAAGCGCGCCGCCGTAGGCATTGATGAATTCCTGCGCGGCGGGAAGCATCCGGAGCCGATCATCGAAGTTGAGGTCCTGAAGCGGCACTCCATGCCGCTCGATTATCTCGACATCGACCGCCAACCCGTGCCCATGCTGCCGCTGGAACGCCGCACCGGTGTGACCGAGGTTGAGGTGGGTTACGACGCTCCTGCGGCGATGGCTGAAGCGCAACGCTGCTTGCACTGCTGGACCAACACGGTTTTCGAGGGTGTGCCGGAGGATGGCAGCATGTGCATCCTGTGCGGCGGTTGCGTGGATATTTGTCCGGAGAAGTGCCTGGAGCTGGTTGCGCTCGATCGCATTAGCTTCGAGCCGGAGACTGTGCAACACATCCGCGACAACCGGGAATTGTTTGGCGTGGAGTTTGACGAAGTCGCCGCCGACGAACTGGGAGTGGTGACGGGCGCCGCGATGTTGAAAGACGAAACACGCTGCATCCGCTGCGGGCTGTGCGCCATGCGCTGTCCCGTGGGCACGATCACGATGGAGTCGTACAACCTGATTCCCGCCGAGGCGACCGGGTTGATTTCGATCGCTTCGATTGGCGCGGGATTGCAGAGGTAGGCACGAGGCAACGATGGCAGATGAGATCAAGAAGAACGACGATGTGAATCGCCGGCAGTTTTTTATGAAGCTGGGGCTCGGCTCGTTAAGTATCGCAGCCGCGGGCACGGCGGCATTCGCGTATCAATATCTTGAGCCCAATGTGTTGTTCGAGCCCTCGCCGGTGGTGAATGCCGGCAAGCCCGACCGCTATCCGCTCGGGAGCGTCACCATCGATGTGAATTTGGGGATCTACATCATTCATTCCGACGAAGGTTATTTTTCGCTCAGCGCCGTGTGTACGCACCTGGGCTGTATGACTGCGTGGAAGCCGGAGTTGAACATGATTGCGTGTCCCTGCCACGGGAGCAAGTTTGAGGAAACGGGCAAGAAGATCGAGGGGCCTGCTCCGAAGCCACTGCCCTGGAAGCGCATTTGGCTCAACGACGACGGCGATCTGCTGGTGGATCGCTCCACCGACGTGCCGCCGCTGGCGCGGGATTCCTTCGTGAGGGTCTGACAGCATGGCAAAGACGATCGATCAGCATTTCGATAATTTACGCGGCACGCGGGTGTGGCGCTCGATTTTCCGCAGCGGCACCGGGTCGAGCCCGCTGAAGCGCGCGCTGGCGATTCAGCAGAACGTGTTCCTGCATTTGTTCTCCACCAAGGTGCGCACGCGCATGTTGAGTTTCAGTGCGACCTGGTATTTGGGCACGCTGACGCTGGGAACATTTCTGATTCTGGTCGCGACCGGAATTCCGCTGATGTTCTACTATCACCCGTCGGTGCCTCAGGCCTATGCCGACACCAAAGATCTGCAGTTCGTCGTTTCCTCCGGATTATTTCTGCGCAATCTGCATCGCTGGTCGGCGCATGCCATGGTGTTTCTGGTGTTCGCGCACATGTTCAAGGTGTTCTACCGGGGAGCCTACCGCGCACCGCGCGAGTTCAACTGGGTCATCGGCGTCATCCTGCTGCTGATGACGCTGCTGCTCAGCTACACCGGATACCTGCTCCCTTGGGATCAGTTGGCGTACTGGGCGATCACCGTGGGATCGAACATCGCATCTGCGGTTCCTGTGATGGGAGAAAAAATTCACTTCCTGCTGCTGGGTGGCAATGCAGTCAACGCCAACGCACTGCTGCGGTTCTACGTACTGCACTGCATGATTTTGCCGCTGGCGGCGATGTTCTTTGTGGCCATTCATTTCTGGCGGATTCGCAAGGATGGCGGCCTTTACTCGCACGCCAGTGAACCGGCGACGGTGCGCGCTCGAACCGATACCGGCGCTCCGCTTCCGAAGGAAGGGCAATAGGCATGGCCGATTCCAAAGACTTCATCGCAGGCGTCGATTCGAACGCCAAGAAGTCTCCTCGCCGCATCGTTTTCATTACGCGCCGCACTTCGGCGCAGGTGAAAGCCGAGACCGAAGATCAGATCCAGACCTTTCCGGAAGTATTGTTCCGCGCGGCGGTTGCGGTCATGACTCTGGCTGTGGTGCTGGTATGGATCGCGCTGATTTTCAATGCTCCGCTCGAAGGTCTGGCCGATCCGTCGCACACGCCCAATCCGGCGAAAGCGCCTTGGTACTTCCTGGGACTGCAGGAAATGCTGCACTACTTTCCGCCTGTGGTGGCCGGTGTGCTGGTGCCGGGACTGGTAGTGATGGCGCTGATCGTGATTCCGTATTTCAAAGTCAACATCGAGGCGGACGGACTTTTCTTGAAAGATCGCCAGCGGCGCCTGCGGATTTTCTATGTCGTCGCCAGCGCGCTCTCTTTGTTTCTGCTTTTGTTCAAGGTTTACGCGGCTCTGGTTCCCACGCTGATCATGGCGGGAGTGATGTTGCTGGCGGCGCAAAGCTCGCCGCAGTCGACTTCGGCCTTTCGCCGCTATCTGGCCGGGAGGCCGCTTTCTTATTGGGTGATGACGTGGTTTTTGTTCGAACTGGTGGTGCTGACCGCGATCGGTACATTTTTCCGCGGGCCGGGCTGGGCTTTCGTGTGGCCCTGGCAGGGTTCATAACGATGATTAGGAATGCTTTCATAAATTACTTTGTGGACAGCGCGGCCCGCCCTCAGGGGCTAAAGCCCGCGTCATTTTTGGCGTTGAGCGGCACGGCTGAAGCCGTGCCCTTACCAAAACCTATTCATCAAGAGAAGGTTATCGACGACAGGCTTATCAGGGTGCGGCGCTCATGAAAGAACAACTTACGTCGCTGTGGCAAAGACTCTTCGGAGACAGCGTGCGCGCCTTCGGCGTAGTGAGCCTGATTTTTCTGGGCTCGCTGGCGATCGCTCCTGCAAAGAATTTCTTCAGCGAGTGGCGTCACTATCAGCGCGGCTATCTCAAGATGGTCCGCAACCGCAGCGACGCCAATACGCTGCAACGCCACTTCCATGGCGGCATTCAGCAGATCTGGCTGCCTGAACTTGGAGTGGTAGACCGCTGCACCAGTTGCCACGTCGGCCTGAAAGAATCCAGCCTCACCGATGTACCCGTCCAGCCTTATCGCACGCACCCGGTGATCCCGCACAAGCTCGATCAGTTCGGATGCACAATGTGCCATCGCGGGCAGGGCGCGGCCACCACGGTTTCTGAGGCGCACAGCAGCACGTTGGCGTGGGAGCAGCCGATTCTGCCTGCGAAGTACATCGAGTCCTCCTGCGGCGAGTGCCACCGCGCACCGCTGCCGGGCACTCCGCAACTGAATCAAGGACGCAGCCTACTATCGCGGGAAGGCTGCGTGCATTGCCACACGGTGAAGTTGTCCGATGGCAGCGTGATGAAAGCTACCGACGATCCGCCATCGCTGTCGCACATCGCCGACAAGACGACACGCGAGTGGATCTTCGCGTGGTTGAAAGATCCGCAGGCATATGCCACCACGTCGACCATGCCGAATTTCAAGCTGAGCGATGACGACGCGCGCGACATATCGGCATTCTTAATTGCCAACAGCACGCCGGTGCCGGGAGACACAGCGACACTTTCAGCGAAGGCATCTCCCGATCCCGCCGCCGGCACGAGCCTCTACGGAGAATCGTTCTGCGCCTCGTGCCACGCGGTGCAGAACGCGGCTGGAAACATGGTCGGCGGCGATGTTGGCCCGGAGTTGACTCGCGTCGGTAGCAAGGTCAAGCCGGAATGGTTGCAGGCTTGGCTGAGGAATCCGCGCGCGTACGATCCCGGCACCGCAATGCCGCACTACCGCTTCAACGATTCGCAGGTGGCCACACTCTCTGGATTCCTCTCGACGAAAACCGATTCCGATCTGCTGGCCAACGTCCATCTCGCGGATGCCACGCCCGAGCAGGTCGCACACGGCAAGCGGCTGGTTGCCGATTACGGTTGTGCATCCTGCCACGAAATCGCCGGCATCAAGAAGCCGGAAAACTTCGCTCCTGAACTCAGCCGCATCGGCAGCAAGCCGGTCACGCAACTGGTGTTCCTGCCCGGCATGCAACATACGCTGCCCGACTACATTGCCACCAAGATCAAGCAGCCGCGCTCCTTCGGGCAAGGGTTGAAGATGCCGCAATACACATTCACGCCGGCGCAGATCGATTCGCTCACCACCTCTCTGCTCTCGTTGAACGAGCGTTCCAACACGCTGCCTCCGTCGCTCGAGGTAGCCGCAACGCCCGAGTCGGACTATCAGCCCGCAGGCAAAGCGGGAAAGCTGATGACCGATCTCGCCTGCTTCAGTTGCCATCGCATCAACGGCCACGGCGGAGATATGGCGCCCGACCTCACCTGGGAAGGGAGTTCGGTGCAACGCGCGTGGCTGGTTGACTTCCTCAAGAATCCGGGGACGCTGCGGCCCGCGCTGATTCGCCGCATGCCGCGCTTCAACTTGACCGACGGCGAAGTCAACGAACTCACCGACTACATCATGACTGTCTATCAGAGTCCCGCGGTGGATCGCGATTCCATGCCGTTGAGCGGCTATTCGCAAGGCCAAGTCGAACTCGGCAGGCAGCTTTTCTACGGCAAGTACGCATGCCAGGGATGCCACATTGTCGACAGCAAGACCGACAAGGGCTACATCGGCCCCACGCTGACGCAAGTTGGATCGCGCCTGACTGCGGCCTGGATTTATCAGTGGATGAAGAACCCGCAGGCGCTGCGTCCCGGCACAACCGAGCCCAATCGCGCCATGGGCGATGAAGACGCGCAGGCTCTAACGGCGTTCCTGATTTCGCAAAAAGGCGGCGCCAAAAAAGAGGTGGCTAAGAAATGACCCATGTTCAGAGCACGATCCATGTGGGGACGGGCGCATTCGCCCGTCCAGCCGAGCAAAGCTCGGCAGCCGTGCCCCGAAGCATGCGCTACGGATTTCTCCTGGCAGCCGCCATCCTGCTCTCCACATCCTGCTCGCATCAGCACACGACTTCTTCTGAGCCCAAGCCCACAGCATTTGGCGCCGCGATCGTCGAATCGAGCGGCGGAAAGCAGGTCGGGCAGACTGGCGGTCTCTTGCCTCAACCCGTCGTGGTGCAGGTGAACGATGCGCAGGGAACTGCCGTTGCGGGAGCTCTGGTGGAATTTTCCGCGGCCCCGGACGTGGTCTTCGATCCCGCGAACGCGCTGACTGATTCGAGCGGACAGGTCACCACCAACGTACCTCTCGGCGGCATGGCCGGCCGCTATCAACTCGTCGCCTCCACCAGTGATAAGTCTCACAAGAAGGTAGAACTGAAGATCGAGGAGATCGCTCTCGGCTACCAGCAAACGCTGGGACGCCGCCTCAACGATCAGTACTGCGAGCGCTGCCACAACCCCGAGTCGACCGTCGAGCGCGTCTCCAATTACGACAATCTCGAAGTAAAGCCGCACCCCTTCACTGACGGCGACACGCTCAACAAGATCAGCGACGCCGATCTGACCGCCATCATCAGCCATGGCGGCCCGGCACTCAACAAGTCGGCGCTCATGCCGGCGTGGGGAAATACGCTAAGCAAGTCGGATATTCAGGCGCTGATTTCTTATATTCGTGCCATCTCCGATCCGCCCTCTCGCAACGCGGGCCCGGTCTACGCGAAAAACTAGCAACGCGACTGTGCCGCTGCTCGGGCAGTTGGATTGGCCGGCCGTCCCGCGACGTCGGTTTCAAATCACGCCTCGCTGTGATCGTGATCACACCGACCATTCCGCGAATCTTCCAGAATTGGGGCAAATGACCGACCGGACCGGGAAACCGTGTCATCTTAGTGTGACCTGCATCACAAATCCTCGTGACCCAATGCACGGAGTTTCCCGGCAGCCTCTGGCATTCTTAGCTCCTGTTTGAGGTGCCCTATGGCTCAAGACAATCGTGACATTCTTGACGTGCTCCGGTTCGAACTGAGCTTCCTGCAAGACGGAGGCTATGGACGCTCTCCCCACGCGCCCTGGCGGGCGCCCGCAGTTTTTGAGGATTCCCCCATCTGCCCGAACTTTTGCGATCCCGCACGCCCGCATCCTTGCGAGACTTGCCTGTTGGAGCAGTTTGTCCCCCAAGGCCGTCGCAGCGAGGCTGTGCCGTGCCGTTTCATAGAACTCACGCCACAAGGCCAATCGGTGGAGGACTTCTATCGGGCCGGAACTCAGGCCGAGATGGAAGAGGCTCTGGCTGCCTGGCTGCGCGGGCAGATCAAGAAGATTGAGCAGGAACGTGGTCTTTCCCCCAAAGAAGGAGTGGCTTAACCCCAACTCCGACGTGGCGACTCCGGATGATTGATTCCGCGTCCGCCGCAATGAAGTTTCGAAGTTCTCCCAAGGAGATGTAATCATGAGCGAAGATCATGCATATCGAGTAGCAGCCTGGTGGACCTCCGGCAGGACGGGCTTGGCGAAATCGGATTCCGCGCCCAACGCGATTCACTTCACCGCTCCCACTGAATTCGGCGGACTGGAAGGCCGCTGGACGCCTGAAGAACTTTTGCTGGCCGCCATTGCGAGTTGCTATACCACGACTTTGCGGGCGATCGCGGGCAACGTGCAATTTGACTTTACCGACCTGCAGGTGGAAGCCAGCGGCACGGTGCGCAAGGCCGATTCGGGCTACGCGTTCACGCAAATTGTGGTGCGTCCGAACCTTAAAATCGCATCTGCCCAGGAGCGCGATCGGGCGCTGGATCTGCTCAAGCGCGCGGAGAAGTTGTGCCTGGTTTCGCGGGCGATGGGAACGACGTTGAAGTTTGAACCGCAGCTGGAAATCACCAAGCCTGTGCAGGTCGTTTAGCCGACACGCAGCGGACGGAAAAGACTTAAACCGCAGAGTTCGCTGAGTAGTGCGCAGAGAACGCGGAGACAGGCAACGGCTAAACCTGCAACTGAAGATGGCCTGTGTGGCCAGATGGTCCCGCAAAATTTCTCCGAGAGCCTTTGATATTTTTCTTCGCGGGCTACGCGAGCTACGCCCGCGAGCAACTCGGTTCCCAGCCCGCGTCCCTGCCAGCGATCGGAAACCAGAACGACCGGACGGAAAAGATTTTAATCTCAGAGTTCGCTGAGTAGTGCGCAAAGAGCGCGGAGACAAACAACCGCTAAACCTGCAGCTCCAGTAGGGCTGAAACGGACGACGGGTCGTCCATGGCTCGCAGGCGGAATCCGACTTTCTTGAAGATGGCCTGCGTGGCCAGATTGTCCCGCAAGATTTCCCCCGAGAGCTTTTGATACTTTTCTTCGCGAGCCACCCGCGCTACGCCGGCGAGCAACTCGGTTCCGAGGCCGCGTCCCTGCCAGCGATCGGAAACCAGAACGGCCGCCTCGGCCTCTGCGCGATTGATGGCGCTGAAACGGCCCACTCCTAATACTTCGTGGTCACCCGTCTCGGGGTTTTTGTGATCTGCGACAAGCGCGAATCCGCGATCGTAGCTGCCAAAACAGATGCGCACCAGGCGCTCGTGCTCCACGCGCGTGCTCAGGCTCAACGAACAGAAATAGCGCAGGTAAACGCTGCGTTCGGAAAGAGTGCTGTGGAACTGCACCATCAGCGGCTCATCTTCCGGACGAATCGGGCGGATCGTCACTGGGGTGCCATCTTTCAAACGCCATTCCCAGGTGTACTGCACCGGGTAGGGCCGGATGCTGGCGCGCGGCAACTGCGCGGCCTGAACCGAACTATCGTGCACCATCATGCGCGCATCGAGCGCCAGCAGTTGTTCTGGAGTGGCCAGCAACGGATTAATGTCGATCTCTTTAATCCATGGCTGCTCCAGCACAAGTTGGCTGAAGCGCACTAACAATCCTTCCAGGGCGGTCAGGTTCACGGGCTTGCGTCCGCGCACTCCGAGCAGCGCCGAGTAGATTTTTGTCTGTTCCATCAAGCGCTGTGCCAGAGTGCTGTTCAGCGGAGGCAAGGCGAGAGCGCGGTCACGGTAAACCTCGACCATCACGCCGCCGGAACCAAACAGGATTACCGGCCCAAACTGCGGGTCGATGGTGCTGCCCAGAATCAGCTCGTATCCATCGCGTTTCGCCATGGGCTGAACGGTGACTCCGGCGAAATGTTCTGCTCCGGCTTTCTCGGTGACCGAAGCCTGGATGGCGCGGTAGGCGCTGCGCACTTGTTCTGCGGTCTGCAGCCTGAGACGAACTCCATCAACATCGGTTTTATGCGCAATGGTGTTCGACAGAAGCTTCAGCACTACCGGACATCCAATCTCGCCGGCGACCGCGACCGCCTGCTCTTCGTCTTCCGCCACCCGCGTTTCCACCACCGGAATTCCGTAGCAGGCGAGCAACTGCTTGGCTTCGAATTCATTGAGCATGGTTCGGCCGCTGGCGCGCACTCGCTGCACGGTCTCCGTGACTTTCATGCGCGCTTCTGGTGCGACCGCCGATCCTCCCACCAGCGACGGAGTTTCATAAAGCCCGCGCAGGTTGTAGGTGTATCGCCACATGTAAGTGAAGGCGCGCGCCGCGGTGTCGGGATAGGAAAATGTGGGAATGCCAGCAGCATTCAGAATCGCAGTTCCTTCCACCACTCCGTCGCCGCCCATCCAACTCGCGAGCAGCGGTTTGCCCGAGGAGTGGGCGAACGGTTTCATGCGCTCTGCGACTTGTGTGGGATCGGCGTGTCCCTGGGGCGCGATGACGGCCAGCAATCCGTCGCTCGCCGGATCTTTGGACGCGATTTCGACCGCTTTCACGAAGCGTTCCGCGTCCGCGTCGGCCAGCACATCGAGCGGATTGTTGTGACTCCAGTGCGGGGAGAGAAAGCTGTCCAACTGCTGCAGAGATTCGGTGGAAAGAACGGTGAGCCGGCCTCCAGTCGCCATGAGAGCGTCGGTGGCGAGGACCCCTGGACCACCGGCGTTGGTTACGATCGTAAGGTGCGGACCACGCGGCCGCGGCTGCTTGCTCAACGCCTCCGCCATATAAAAAAGATCTGCGATGTTTTGTACGCGCAGCACGCCGCAGCGGCGGAATGCCGCTTCCAACACATCGTCGCTTCCCGTCAAGGCTCCAGTGTGCGAAGCAGCCGCCCGCGAGGCCGCCTCCGAGCGGCCAGCTTTAATCACGATGATGGGCTTGCTCAGCGCAATTTCGCGCGCCGCGGAAAGAAATGAGCGCGCGTCTCCCACCGATTCCATGTAGAGAAGAATGCTCTTGGTGTGCGGATCGTCTCCGAAATAATAGATAAGATCGCCCCAGCCGACGTCGAGCATCGATCCGGTGGAAACGATGGCGCTGAATCCGACCTGCTCGCGCTGGCTCCAATCGAGAATCGCAGTCTGCAGTGCGCCACTCTGGCTCAGGAACGCGACGCTGCCCTTCTGCGGCATCGCCTTGGCGAACGTCGCGTTCAGTCCGATGGTGGGATTCATGAATCCCATGCAATTGGGTCCAACCAAACGCAGAGAACCGCGGCGCAAGTGCTTTTGAATTTCTTCCTCCAGCAGGGCGCCGGCGTGACCTTGTTCACGAAAACCCGCGGAGATCACCACCGCTGATTTCACGCCCGCGTCCACGCACTCTCCGATGAGTTGCGGCACAGTCTGAGCGGGCGTCACCACCAGTGCCAAGTCGACGCCCCCAGAAATATCTCCAATGCGCTTGTGCGTTTTGATTCCGAGAACTTCGGCGTGGCTGGGAGTTACAGCGAAGACTTTCAGGGAAGATTTACTTTCCAGCAGATTCGAAATGACGCTTCTGCCGACGGTTCCGGCGCGATCGGTTGCGCCAATCACAGCAACAGACCGCGGCAGAAACAGCGACTCGAGTCCCGCTCGTGCAGGAGGAGGCGCAGTATAAATCTTGCCGACCGGCGACGGCACGGGCGCACTCGATACTTCGCTCAAAAAATCTCCTCCAGCCTATGTCGACGCAAACATTTTTTCATAACTTCAGCGAACGAAGTAGCAACGACTTCACCGCACACCTCACCCATGATGGCACAGTTTCCCGCGTTCGTCTGTGATTGCCTATACGTCTAATCACAAGGCCTCGTGATGGTGATCACAAGCAAAAATGCGGTGCTACAATAACTTCAAAAGGGAGGTGCTCAGTGCGCGCCCCTTATGGCCTAAATATTCTTGATAATTGCCTCACGTGTCCGGTGCGAGAAGAACATCTATTTTGTAACCTTTCTGTTCAAGCCGGACAGCGCCTTAACGAAATAAAATCCACCGCCGTTTATCCCAAGGGCGCGATGCTCTTCATTGAAGGGCAACAACCCCGAGGCGTTTTTGTACTCTGTGCCGGGAAGGCAAAGCTTTCCACGTCTTCCCGCGAAGGCAAAACCATCATCACCAAACTGTCCGAGTCGGGAGATGTTCTCGGTCTCAACTCGGTGGTTTCCAACCGACCGTATGAAGTTACGGCAGAGATGATGGAGCCTGGACAGGCCAACTTTATTCCCCGCGAGTCTTTAATTCAGTTTTTGAAGGACAACGGGGAAGTGGCCTTGCGCGTCGCCGAACAGTTGAGCCGCAACTACTACACCGCGTACGAGGAGATTCGCACTCTCGGTCTCAGTTCGTCGCCCTCGGAAAAGTTTGCCAAGCTGCTTTTGTCCTGGTCGACCAAAACGCCGCAGAACGACGGTTCCTCGCAGGTCAAGCTCACGCTCACCCACGAGGAGATTGCGGAAATCATCGGAACCACCCGCGAAACTGTCAGCCGCCTGTTTTCTGATTTCAAGAAGAAACAGCTGCTGCAGCTCAAGGGGTCGACCCTGGTGATCCGCAACCGCGTGGCGCTGGAAAAAATCGTCCAGTCCTGACTGGACCTGGAACGCAGTGAGGCGTTCCGAACGTCGCCGAGAGTCGAACTCTTTGCGGCGCCCATCGTCGTTTCATCCGGGAAAAGTTGGACTACATACAACTGCCGTGTCGGATTCAGACGCGAACTTGGTTACAATCGCTCCAAAGCGGAGATACGAAAAATATTTCCATCGCCAGGCCCAACACATTCTTAACAACGATTCTTGCTTCAAGGACCGTTGACTTGAGCTCAGTCGCTTTCCATGCCGAGGTTAATCCCGCCCGCTGGACACGGTAGCGTCGATCTGCCCTATGACCCAAATCCACTGCGCCGCGCTCCTGTTCGACATGGACGGAGTTCTCGTTAACTCGACTCCCGCAGTAGCCCGTGTTTGGCGGCGCTGGGCCATCGAACATGGCTTCGATCCGGAGGAGGTCGTGTCCCGGGCCCACGGACGTCCCAGCCTCACGACCGTTCGCGAATTTCTCCCCAACGCCAATCATGAAGCCGAGAACCGCGAAGTCGAACGCCGAGAAATCGCCGACCTGGAGGGCGTCGTCCCGCTCCCCGGCGCGCTGGAGTTGTTGGCCAGCCTGCCCGAGGATCGCTGGACCATCGTTACGTCGTGCACGCGTCCTCTTGCCGAGGTGCGCATCCGGGCCGCCGGCCTGCCCCTGCCGAAGAAACTTATTACCTCCAACGACATTGTTCATGGCAAGCCGCACCCTGAGCCTTATCTGAAAGGCGCTTCGGTCCTCGGATTTCCACCGGCGGAATGTATCGTTGTCGAAGACGTTCCCGCGGGAGTCCGCGCCGGCAAAGCTGCGGGGGCGAGAGTCATCGCCTTCAAAACCACTGTCGAGGAATCTGCTCTACGTGGGGTTGGGGCCGACTGGGTGCTGAATAACTGCGCCGATATTCGCCTGCTCGAGGGTGGGAAAGATCTGAAACTGGAACTCGCAAACAATCTCTGAGTCCTTAGCCCGGGGGAATCGCTCTAGCTGGTTCCTCGGACGCGGATCTTGCCTCCGTGAGGACGGGCGCATCGGCCCTTCTACTCCTTACCCACATCCATCCAAACACGGTTATCAGCAGGCCATAGTTCACGGCCAGGAACCAGGGGTTCTCCCAACGAATGCCCTCGAATCCATAGGAGGACAGAGGCCACAGAAAATGGACGGCGAAAATTCCCCGGTGCGTGACGATATCGATCAGGATATGCAAACCCCAGCCTAGCAGTTCCAGTACCGAACGACGGGCCAGCCACCACACAAGACCAAAGACCACGGCGAACACCAGCAGGCTGTGGCTGAAGTGATAGAGCTGCCAGACGAACTGGAAGTGTTGCGGGCTGTGGGCATCGGGCAGTAAGGACCGGGTTGTCCCCGTTGCATACCACCAGATTCGGATTACCGCCGGGATGGCAAAGCTGAAAAGGTCGGGAAAGATTCCCCAGAAGGCCGCCCAGCCTAAATGGATTCGCCGATGCAGCCTTCGCCGGCCGACGGTCGCAGCGGCGGTGGTCCATAAAGCGTGAGCGAAAATGTCCATCTAGCACCCCGGACTGCCTAGTGTACGGGAATATAGAACCGGTCTTATACCAAATCCCCGGTATCGCAAATCAACCCTTTTCAAGGCTAGACTCCATTTAGTCACCCTGGGAATTCGTTGAATCTTGTTCGAAGGAGAGACCAGAATATGAAGCACAGGCTGTTGATTTTGTTCTCCACTGTACTCACGCTCTTTAGTCTGGGCGCAGCGCAGGAGTCCGCCAAATCGCAGGAGCGGATTATCAGAGAAGTCCGCCATGAACTGCTCATGCTTCCGTACTTCGGCGTGTTCGACTACATTGCCTTTAAGGTGGACGGTTCCACCGTTACCTTGCTCGGCCAAGTCGTGCGGCCCGTCCTGAAATCCGACGCCGAGAATTCCGTGAAACGAATTGAAGGTGTCGAAAAGGTTGACAACCAGATTGAAGTGCTGCCTCCATCATCCATGGACGACGGTCTGCGGATCGCGCTTTTCCGTGCGATCTACCAGTATCCTGCGCTGCAGAAGTACGAACTCGGCGTGCAGAAGCCGATTCGAATTATCGTTAAGAATGGCCGCGCGACGCTGGAGGGAGTGGTGGACAGCGAGGCCGATAAAAATCTGGTTGGCCTCCGCGCCAACACAGTTCCTGGCATTTTCTCGGTGACCAACAATCTGCAAGTCACGAAATCCTGACGTGAAACCAAATTCTCGCAAGAGGACGCCTGCCCCAGGCGTCCTCCTTTTTTGCGCCTGCTGTCTGCCCCTGAAACAGTCATCGCTCCGGAACGGGAATGCTGGAACCACGAAGGACACGAAGGTTCACGAAGGAACCCATGAGATCGATTTCCTTGGTGAACCTTCGTGTCCTTGGTGGTTAAAGATTTCATTCTCAAGCGCCAAGCGCCTTCCCGCGTATAATGCTCCCGGATTCCACTTCCGCCCTGATGCGGAACCACCGGAGGAATGCACTCATGAGTTTGAAAGCCATGAACCGCCGCACCTTTCTTGAAACCGCAACCACAGTCACCGCCGCCACGCTACTGACCAGCCGCTTCGGCTGGGCCGCCGGCGAACACAAAATCGAAAAGATAGGCGTGCAACTCTACACAGTGCGCGATCAGATGAAAACCGACTTCGACGGCACCATCGCCAAGGTCGCGCAGATTGGCTACAAGGAAGTGGAATTTGCCGGATACTTCGACCATACCGCCCAGCAGGTGCGCGCTGTCTGCGAGAAGAACGGCCTCGACCCAGTCTCCACGCACGTGCAATATGACGAACTCGACGCCAAGTTTCCCTCCGTCATCGAAGACTCCAAAACCATTGGGCTGAAATACATTGTCTGCCCCTGGATTCCCGAGGACATTCGCAAGAATCCCGACATCTGGAAGCAGGCTGCCGAAAAGTTCAATCGTTGCGGCGAGCAGACCAAAAAAGCCGGCATGCAGTTCGCCTATCACAATCACTGGTTCGAATTTCTTCCCGTCAACGGCAAGCTTCCCTACGACGAACTCTTGAAACTGTGCGACGCCAAGCTGGTGAAGATGGAAATGGATCTCTGCTGGGTTACCGCGGCCGGAGCCGATCCTCTGAAATATTTCAATCGCGATCCCGGACGTTTCCCGCTGGTCCACGTCAAAGACCTCAAGAAGATCCCGAAAGTCACCGAGGGCGGTTCCCAGAATTTCGGCGACACCGTAGATCTGACCTCGGTTGGCGACGGCATCATCGACTGGAAGAAGATCTTCGCCCAGTCGGACAAGGCCGGGATCAAGCACTACATCGTCGAACACGACAAACCCGAGAACCCATTCGAGAGCATCACAAAGAGCTACGAATATCTGAGCAAGCTGCGCTGGTGAGTTGAGCTTCGAATAATGAAATTGATCAACGCACCTCGAGCGGGAGCGTCCCGGCGAAGTTTCGCTGCGCTATTGGCGATTCTGAGCCTCCTGAGCGTTTCCTGCGAGAAGAAAGCCGCGCCACCTCCTGTCACTGAGTCGCGCTCAAGACTCAGCGCCCCCAGGCGGATTCAGAACTACGCTACGATCGACGGTGGCGGCGGAGTCTATATGGCGGAGAGCCAAATCCGTCCGCCCGAGAGTGTCGCGCTCACGTTGGAAGGGTCCCCCGACGCTCTCGATAATCGCAAGATCATCCGCAACGGATCTCTGGATCTGCTGGTCAACGACGTTGGACAATCAATTACAAAAATCGGGTCCATCGTCACCGGGGTGGGCGGATTCGTCGAGAAATCGACGCAGACGAATAGCGGCGGGCATTCCGCTTCGGTTACCGTTCGGGTTCCCGCCGCACGCCTCGACCCGGTCATCGTCCAGATCAAAGCCTTAGCCACAACTGTAGACCGCGAGAGCGTTGAGGCGCGCGACGTAACCCGCGAATATATCGACCTGGACGCCCGTCTGCGCAACGCTCAGGCCGAAGAAGCGCAATACCTGCAGATTCTGAAACGCGCGACGACCATCAAAGACACCCTCGATGTAACCGAAAAACTAGCCGACGTGCGCGGCCGGATCGAACAAATGCAGGGGGAAATGAAGTTCCTCACCGCGCAGATCGACATGTCGACGTTGGAGATTCAGCTTCGAGCCGAGGCCGACGCCGCAGTGGCGGGAATTCATTGGCGGCCGCTCCGTCAGGCCAAAATCGCCGCGAGCGAAATGGTTGCGGGACTGGCAGACTGGGTCGACTCAGTCGTCGCATTCTTCATCAATCTGCCATTGATTGCCGTTTGGTTTCTGTCAATTGTTGTGTTGGTCGTAGTCGTAGTTCGTGTCCTGCGCTTCTTTTGGCGACGGTTCGGGCCGAAAGGCTGGCGACTGCCTTGGAGGCGTTCGGTGCCGCCTGTTTCCACGCCAGGTCAAGGCTAGAGACGGACTCTGCATTTGTTGTTTTGAGTTCAAGAGTCTGTCGCAAGGGAGGTTCATGCAAGTTCGGCGCACGCCCAAGACCTACGACGTTTGCATTATCGGCTCCGGCGCCGCGGGAGGCACGGCGGCCAAGGTGCTCACCGAGGGTGGTCTGAGTGTGGCGCTGCTCGAGGCCGGACCTCCACTGGTTCCCGAAAGAGACTACAAGGAACACGTCTGGCCTTACGACTTGCCGCATCGCGGCGCTGGCGTTGGAGGCCGGGCGACCCGCGGCCTAGACGATGAATTCCTCGCTCCTAACGGCGCTTGGGAAATTGAAGGCGAGCCATACATTTCCGCTCCCGGCTCAAGGTTTCGCTGGTTCCGTTCGCGCATTGTCGGCGGACGCACCAACCACTGGGGACGTATCGCCCTCCGCATGGCTCCGGTGGATTTCAAAGTACGCTCGCATGACGGCATGGGCGACGACTGGCCCATCAGCTACGAAGATGTCGCGCCTTACTACGACAAAGTCGAATCCTATATTGGCGTGTTCGGGACAAAAGAAAATATTCCCAGCGCTCCCGACGGAATTTTTCAGCCGCCGCCAAAACCACGCTGCACCGAAACGATTATCAAGAAGGCATGCGACAAGCTGAGCATCCTGTGTGTGCCGTCGCGATTGGCGATTCTGACCCAGCCCCACAATGGCCGTCCTGCCTGCCACTACTGCGCGCAATGCGGCCGGGGATGCATTACCGCCTCGAACTTCAGTTCAAGCCAGGTGATGATTCCGCCGGCGGAGAAGACCGGACGCCTAACGCTGGTGACCGGAGCGATGGCGCGGGAACTTGTGGTGAACAAAGCCGGCAAGGTGGAAGCGGTTTCGTACATCGATAAGGCTTCGCGCGAAGAGAGGCGCATTCACGCGCGCGCTTTCATCGTCGCTGCCAGTTCCTGCGAATCCGCGCGGTTGCTGCTGAACTCCAAGTCCACGCTGTTTCCGGACGGGCTGGCCAATTCCTCCGGAGTCGTCGGCCGCAATCTGATGGACTCGGTTGGCAGCAACGCGGGCGGATTTTTCCCTGCGCTGGAAAAAGTGGCGGCGCACAATCACGATGGCGTTGGCGGCATGCACATGTATCTGCCGTGGTGGAAGTTCGACCGCAAGAATGAATTCCTTCGCGGTTATCACACCGAGTTCGGCGGTGGACGCGGCATGCCGGGCGTCGGCGACTTCCATCATCTATCCGATGAATTCGAAGGTTACGGTTCCGCTCTGAAGCAGGAATGCAAGAAGAAGTACGGGACATACATCGGATTCTCCGGCCGCGGCGAGATGATTCCCAACGAGAACTGTTATTGCGAAATCGATCCCTCGGCGGTCGATCAGTGGGGCATTCCGGTGCTGCGCTTTCACTGGAAGTGGGGCGACAACGAAATCAAGATGGCGAAGGATATGCAGGAAACCTACCGCGAAATCGTTGAAGCCGGCGGCGGGACTTTCATATCGAGAGCGCGGCCCGATCGACCGAATCCCTACGGTATTGCCGATGGCGGTGTGATCATCCACGAAGTGGGGACGGTTCGTATGGGAGCGCATCCCGCCACGTCCGCATTGAACCAGTACTGCCAGGCGCATGATGTAAAGAATTTATTTGTGACCGATGGAGCCTGCTTTGTCACCAACGCCGATAAGAATCCCACGCTGACGATTATGGCGCTGACCTGGCGTGCCTCGGATTACTTGCTCGACCAGGCGAAGAAAGGGAATCTGTAGAGCAGACCCATGACGATTTCACGACGCGACATTCTCAAATCGCTGACGCTAACCGCCGTGACTGGCTCGGTGCTGCAGGTGATACCGCTGCAAGCGGCCGAATACGCGCATCGCATGGTGAGCGCGGAAAAAGCGGCGGCGGAAGACCAAGCTTATGCGCCCAAGTTCTTCTCCGCTCACGCATACAAGACGCTGCAAGTGCTCTGCCAGACGATCATTCCTTCCGATGCCGACGCGAAGGGAGCGATCGAGGCAGGCGCGCCGGAGTTCATCGACCTGATCACCAGCGAAAACGTGGACTATCAAGTCGCTCTGGGCGGAGGATTGATGTGGCTCGACAACACCTGCATTGATGGCTACGGCAAGCCCTATCTCGATTGCACCGCGGCGCAGCAGAAAGAAATTCTCGACCTCATCGCGTATCGCAGGAACGCGAAGCTGGATCCGAGCTTGGGCCAGGGCATCGATTTTTTCGCGCTGTTGCGTAAGTTCACCGCCGATGGCTATTTCACCAGCGAGATCGGCATCGAGTATTTGGGCTACATCGGCAACACGTTCGTAAAAGATTTTCCAGGCTGTCCGCCCGTACCGGGGTTGTAGAGCGGGCGCCCTCGCCCGCTTGCCTGCAGAGTCGCAAAAGCAGCGGGCAAGAGTGCCCGCTCCACACAAGTGCCTAATCTATACAAACGTCCGCTCCACACAAGTGCCCTTAATGTGTGTACGTACAAATAAGTACTTATACGAGAGCGAGCTCGAAAATCGCTGCCGGCCATCGCGCAGGATACCCTTTCCGGGGCCGGAAAGGGACCTAGCTGCGACGATCGATGCCGAGACTGAGGAAAGCTTCGCCCCCGACAAAACTGCGTGTCCTGTGGCCTGCGAGGACCTTCTTCGAATTATCAATCACTTCCACCAAGACTCAACAACTTAAGAAAGATTGCGCCAGACTCAATATTTTAAGAAGCGCTAAGGCCCGGTTTCGACAGTTGGCCCAAATAATCCATTTCAGCCCGCTTCGTGTATAGTTCTGGTCGTTTCTGTCGGGTTGCTCTTATGCGATTACAGATGTGTGTGTGCAATTCTGGTGCTCTGTTGGTCGATCGTCGAAGCGCAAGCTCCTTCGACAACCAATCTGACAGCTCCCGCGACTCCACAGCCGCTGCTCCGAATCGAACGCGTCCGCGAAGGCGAGGCCGTGTGCGCATTAGTGCGCGACGACGGGACCTATCGGCTGGAAAAACTCGTTCGCGCCAAGGGCGACATGTACAACGGAACAACGGACGCGGATCAAATCGCGCGTTTGCGCACGCTTCTCGCCGACGCGCAGTTGCGGGCGATTTCGCAGGACAAGATTAAGGCAGACCTGTTCACCGACACTCTCGACCACCTAGATCTCGCCATCTGGCGTGACCGCGGATGGCAGTTGCTCGAGTTCCGAAATCCATCCAGCAGGAAAGCCTTCAAAGATTCTCTGGACCCTTTGCTGAGCTGGTTTCAAGAGCTGCAGAAGAGGCGCCCCGGAGCCACCGAAGTCCCCGGCCCGGCAAGCCGCTGCCTGCCACACAATGAATTGCAAGCGCGAAGTGAAATCCAACCTGCGCCGAATTCCGTGTCGGCCGCCGAGTCCGTTGGGTCAACGCCCGCCTATCTGTTTCGCTTCCAGTCCTCGCAGTTCCTGGGTGGAACTGGCCGCTCAGTAGTGATTGCCACTTTCGAAACCACGTGTACCATCCTCTATTCTGACGGCACGTATCACTACGAAAAGCGAATGCAGGAGACCGACGGCTCCCGCAGCGGACACAGTTATGGTGGACGTGTGAGTGCCGATTCGCTCACTAAAGTTAATACTCTGCTCGATTCGAGGGAACTGAAAAACGCTGTTTCTGATGACGGCGAACCCACAGCCGCGCAGGAAGCCGAGGTGACTAACGTATGGATCGCCCGGGAAAAAGCTTTGCAGCACCTCAGCTTCATGAGCGAGTTCAACACACGCGGCAATCCTGGAAGAGTCGGAGGCATGAGCAACACAACCTATCGCGTCAGCGGCGGCAAGGTTCTTGATCCGCTGAGGCATTGGATGAAGGAGCATACGAACAAGCAGGAAGGCGCCACCGGCGACGACAAAACAATGAACGACTGCCTCCCGTCTCGTTAATCCGTCCCTCGGGTTCCATCTCGTGGAAGTGCGACGCTGGGTTTCAAGCGTTATCCCCATCAATGAAGGGTCGGAACTTGCCGATCTGTCAGACGCTCCAGTTGGCGATAAATCTCTATCACGCTCATTGCGGTAAGCTTTTTCCACTTTGGAATCCGGATTCCAATGCGCGGCTTGCGGAGAATGGAACTCAACTTCGGTGGATGAATCTGCCGGACGACGCCAAAGTTACGTTGAAGACTGCCAGGTCTGCTGCAAGCCGAATGTGCTTCGCGTCGAGTATGACATGTCATCGCAGGAATTTTTTATCACCGCGGAACTGGAATGACAAACGCAAAATGGACTTCGGACCTCGGACTTCTAACTTCATACTTTTGACTTTTGACTTTACCTCCACCCTTGTCGAGCTTCACTCGACTGGACAGCCGAGGGCGGCTGTCCCCACATAAATCAAATCAGACTTCGGCCTCCCGAGGGTCCAAAGTCTGAGGTCTGGCATTCGAGGTTCGAACTCTGCGCTATAGTTACTGGCATCAAAAGGACGGACTCGCAATGGCAACTGGCTACAGCGCTGGCAGGATGGTGGCTCACAACATGGTAACCACGCAGTTTGAACTCGACGGCTTCCGCGTGACGCGCACGCTGGGCGTGGTGCGCGGCATCGTGGTGCGCTCGCGCTCGATTTTCGGAACCATCGGCGCCGGCCTGCAAACGCTGGTCGGCGGCAACATCACGCTGCTCACCAATCTGTGCGAGAAGACGCGTGCGGAAGCCTTCGACCTGATGCTGGTGCATGCCGCCGAACTGGGAGGAAACGCTGTGGTCGGCGCGCGCTATGACGCGACTGAAGTCATGCAGGGCGTCACGGAAGTGCTTGCGTACGGCACGGCCGTGTTCGTGGAACCGGCGAAGTGAGAGGCTTCCAGGAGTGCCAGACTAACCGCACACAAACCTGATGTGACACCAGGTCGCATCGAAGCTGCCCTTTTCCACGCTGCCGTCCCGGAAGTGAAGTTCGTATTCCCCGGCGGAAATCTTCTCGTCGATGAACTTGTCGAGGTGCAGGCTCCCGGCAGTCGCCGCCTCGCATGCTCCCGCTCTCAGGCAACGGATCGCCCCAACCTCGGTTGCACGCACTTCAATGGAATACGGAGCCGACTTGGGAAGGTTTTTCCAAATCGAAATCTTGACGTAAGGTTCGCTGATCTTGCCGCACTCGCTCTGGTTGGCGGTGAAGTAGAAATCGAGGGCGAGCGCATCGGTCGGCGCGCAGCCGTATTGCGCATAAGCAAAAGGCAAGTGCGCGGACGACTCCGCCTGCCGGTTCGCACTCGCGGAACCTGCGAGAAGGATCATCCCCAGAAGGCAGACGGTCGCAGTCGCTTTCACCAGCGATGGCACAGTTCTGGTTTCTCCCGAAAGTCCCAGCTCATTCTTTGTAGAGCCAACCTGCAACCATCGAAGCGAGGATCGCGCCCAGCCACATTTCGACCATCTGGCCAAAGGGCAGCCCGCGTCCGACCGGCGACCATGTGGCCTCCGCGAAGTTGCTCGGAAAGCCCGCGAAGAATCCAGCGAGAAAGCCAACTTTCAGCGCCGCGCCGGGACCGGGCCCCAGGCCCTGTCGCGCCCAGGCATAGAGATGGGCCACCGCGATCGCCAAAAGAAACAGAAGCACGATCCATTGCGCTGTAAAGTAGGGATAGCGCGGCGTCTTCAAGAACAGGCCGGCATTCTGAGCCGCCACGTAGCGACCACTGGTGATGAACCGGTAAATAAAAAAACTCCACGCGTTCCACACCACGCCTCCGGCCAAACCGCCCAACCAGATTCTTCCTCGATTGAGTGCCATGCAGCGCCTCCTGTGAACTTGATTTGTGAACGGGGCCCTGGGACGAGATGCGCGCAGTGTACACCAAAATAGTTGCGAGCGAGATGACGCTTTGAATGCGGCCACGGTAATTCGCGGTCCGACAGCCGAGGCGGCTGTCGCTACGTGAGTTGCGACAGCAGTCTCGGCAGGACTTGCTGCCGCTGGGCGAAGGTATTCTGCATCTGGCGGCGGACGAAGATCGCATTCGCGATCGTGCCCAGAAATCCGAAGCCAACTTCATATTCGATGCGGTCACGCACCAGCGTCCCGGTGACGCCGTCGCGAGTTTCCGCTTGGAATTCGTGGCGATGATGCCAACTTTTAAAAGGACCGCGATCCTGCACATCGGCGAAGTAATGGTTCCATTCGAATTCGGTGATGCGAGCGATCCATCGCGCCCGCACCGGCAGAAAAGGGAACACGCGAAATGACGTGACGATCGTTGAGTCCACACCGGCAGCCCGGTCGGCGGCTATCCCCGGTGGCGGATTCGGCACTGGCATGCGATTCAGCGCGATCAGCTTCGTGCGGCTGGAGGCGGGCATGATCCGCGGCAGGTTTTCCGGATTCGAGAAAAACGCAAATACGCGCTCGATCGGGAAGGGAACCCACTGCTCGAATTCCAGTCGATGAAGCATGGATACTGTCATCCTAACTACGAACCCGCATTAATTGTCGTGCTGAGCGAGAACGAGCGGAGCGGAACGCGAGGCTCGTTCGGAGTCGAAGCATCCCTACCCGCGGCAGTCTTTTTCCTCCCGAGATCACAGTCGAAGGCCAGATCGAGCTAATGGAACTTAGGTTAGGTAGGGATGCTTCGGCTGCGCGGTAAGGATCGCTGCGCTCTTCTTCCCGCTTCGCTCAGCATGACAGGCTTTCAAAAACTCCAAATTCACATGGACTGAAGAGTCGGGCTTGCGATTTCCACAAGAAAATCCGCGCCAGTGGCTGAGGTCAAGAAAAATCTGAGCGAAAGAATAGCGAAAGAACCAAAGCCATAAACCCAACCCCTAGTGGTCCTTCGAATGGTTAACCACAAGCCTTCGTAGTTTCCCAAATCGATGTCCAAGTGGGTCGGCGACCGTCAAGTTTGTGCTTGACAATAAAAGACTTACAGCTAAGATGTGGTACAAAGTGGTACGAAGTGGTAGAGACCGTTAAGATCGTGGGACGCACGAGCTGAAAACGAGGAGCCGGTGGAAGACCGACCCAAGAGCAATACGGACAGCCCGAATCGCCCGACCTTTACCAATCTTTGCACTGCTTTGACCTCCCTCGTTGCTGTAGTGGCGGCTCACAGAAGGACCCCGGTTCGGGGCGCTGGCCCGCATAGGGGCCTTCACTATGTTTCGCGGCAATCATCCAACTCGGGTCGACGAAAAAGGACGCCTCAAGATCCCGGCCGAGTTCAAGCGGGTGATCGACGAGAAATACGGTCAGCAATTCTACATCACAAGTTTGGATGGAAAGGTTGCTCAAGTATATCCCTTCGAGGAATGGGAGCGGATCGAGCAGAAGCTGGCGGGGCTCTCCAACTTCAATCCTACGAAGAAAAAGTTTCTGGACCGGACCAACTACTACGGGCAGCAGGTCGAGATGGACGGGCAGGGGCGCCTGCTGCTGCCGCAGTTGTTGCGCGAGACCGGGCAGATCAAGGGCGAGGTAGCGGTTCTGGGACATTTGACGTTTCTCGTGGTCAGGAACCTGGAGTTGTTCAAGCGCGAGATCGAGGAAGAAAAGTTCACGCCTGACGATGAGAAGACGCTCGACGAGCTGGGCATCTAGTGGGCGGGGAATCAGCAGACACCCCTCAGGGGGTTGGGCATGGTGGTGGAAGAGCGATCCATGTTCCCGTTCTTTTAAAAGAAGCGATCGACTTTTTAGCCGTGCGGCGGGGTGGGACCTATATCGACGCCACGGTGGGTTTGGGCGGACACAGTTACGAAATCGCAAAACGCCTCGGCGCACCGGGACATTTGATTGGGCTCGATAAGGATCCTGCCGCGCTGAAGATTGCAGGCGAAAGGCTGACCCAAGGTCCCTCGACTGCGCGTTCCGATTCGCCAAGCGAATCAGAACGCTCCGCTCGGGATGACAAGGTTGGAGAAGATTGGCCGACGATCACTCTGCTGCATCGGTCCTTTGCAGAAATTGCCGAGGGCCAGCGACCCGGGACTATCGACGGCATCCTGGCCGACATCGGAGTGAGCAGCCTGCAGTTGGACGACGCGGCGCGCGGATTTAGTTTTCAGGCGGATGGACCGCTCGACATGCGGATGGACCCGCGATCGGAGCGTACCGCCGAACAAGTGGTAAACCACCTCGACGAGCGACAGCTTGCCGATGTGATTTACGAATTCGGAGAGGAAAGGAGGTCGCGGAGAATCGCCAGAGCCATTGTCCGGTCGCGGCCGATACGATCTACCGCACATCTTGCGGATGTCATATCAGCCGCGGCCCGGCCAATGAATCAGGCAGAACGTAGGATTCATCCGGCGACCAGAACCTTTCAAGCTCTTCGAATCTTCGTAAACCGCGAACTGGACGATCTGAAGGCGCTGCTGGAAGCGGCGCCCCGGATTCTGAAGCCAGGAGGAAGAGTGGTGGTGATCAGTTTTCATTCGTTGGAAGACCGCATCGTAAAGGATGCCTTCCGCGAGGCTGCGACAAAGGACAAGCACTTTCGAGTGCTAACCAGGAAGCCGGTAACGGCAACTGAATTAGAAAGCGATCGCAACCCGCGGGCCCGCAGCGCGAAATTGCGAGCAGCGGAAAAAGTTTAAAGGCGCGAGCTGCGCTCGCGGGACAGCCGAGGGCGGCTGTCCCCACATAAAGAGTTTGGCTCCGGAAAAACTGCCGGAGTTCCCGGCACAGCTGTAATGGCGTGCCGGGCCCTAAGTTTCAGGTAAAAGGCGGACAAAGATCCGCCAGGTAGCGCCGGCATCTTGCCGGCTGTCGCGAGGGCGTCTCGCCCTCGCAGTGGTGGCGAGGACGCCGCCACGACAGCCGCCGGGACGGCGGCGCTGCAGAGAAACGGGTTCCGTGGTAGGAATCCAAACTGAGGTACGGGAAATGCACACAGGATCAACGATCACGGACTTGATGGCAACGGTGGAGCGAGCCGAGGAGAAGGCGCGACAGATTGCAATGGAGCAAGAGCTGCATGCGATCTTTGCCATGCAGATTCCAATGGCGCAGGGTGACCAGGTTTTCATGGGAGCGGCTTAAATGGCAGCAGCGGCGGCAACATTTCGCGGCACGATTCCGGTGGCAGGGCGTCCTTCAATTTGGACAGGCACGCCCGAGATCTACTTCGCCAAGGCGATCGACAATTCCCGTCTGGTCAAGGTGGAAGACTCTCGGCGCACCCGCGAGATGAAGCAGTTTGGCACTGCGCTGGCTTGCCTGTTCCTGCTGGTCTTTACTTATGCGTGGCAGCACTTCAAGGCTATCGAGTACGGCTACCAGATCGAGTCGGCCAAGCGCGAACTCAACGAAAAAACAGAGATGAACCACGCGCTGCGCCTGGAAGATGCGTCGCTACGCGATCCCGAACGCATTGATGTGCTGGCGCGGCGCATCGGCCTGGTCCCGCCGGAACCGGGGCAAGTGATTCGCATGGACGCGACTTCAGCCGATGCTCAAGGCCCGGTGATGGCGAGTGCCGCTCCGGTGACGGTGATCCCGGGTCAGTAAGTTCATTGCGTAGCGGCGGACGCATTCGTCCGCCCGCCGAGCGAAGCTCGGCTGCATTTTGGCGGCGGCCTGTCTGTAAGTGGGCCGCCATGTTTGTCTGAGATAGTTCTAAACAATGTCATCCTGAGCGAAGCGAAGGACCTATGCATTCCGCCGGCAGCATCACCGGGCCGAAGAGTACATAGGTCCTTCGGTCCGCCAAAACCGCGGCCCTCAGGATGACAAAGCACTAGATGACAACGCACTACTAGATGACGACGCACTGATCGTGAGCCTATGGCCTCGGGTCCCAACCTCGGCAAGAATTCCCGCCTCTACCTGCTGAGCGCCATGCTCGTCTTCTGGTGCGTCGCCATCTGCGGCCGCCTGGTTTTCCTGCAAATCTTCAGCTACGGCAAGTTCGTCAAGCAGGCCGGACATCAGCAGCAGCGCGCCATCCCGCTGGCCGCGAAGCGCGGGGTGATCTACGATCGCGCCGGACGCGAGTTAGCCATGTCGGTGCTGGTCGATTCAGCGTTTGCCGTGCCCACGGAAGTTAGGGATCTTCCTACCGCGGTTTCTCTGATCACCCGCATCACCGGCGACGATTACAACGTAGTGCTGGCGGATTGTCGCGCCCACAAAACTTTCTGCTGGGTGGCGCGCAAAGCCAACGATGAAACCATCCAACGGATCAATTCGCTGAAGCTGCAGGGCATTCATTTCCAAAAAGAACCGAAGCGCTTTTATCCCGCGCGCGACCTGGCCGCACAGGTGCTCGGCTCCGTCGGCATGGAGGACTCCGGCCAAAGCGGCATCGAGCACGAGTTCGACGACCAGCTTCGCGGACGCCCCGGAAAAATGTTCATCTCGGTCGACGCGCGCAGGCAGTGGTTCTCTGATGTTGAGACTCAGCCCGACCCGGGCGACAACCTGGTCTTGACGGTCGACAAAAACATTCAGTACATCGCCGAAAAGGAACTCGACCAGGCGATTCACGACACGCAGGCGATTGCCGGCACAGTCATTGTGGAGAACCCGCACACGGGAGAGATCCTGGCACTGGCGAACCGGCCTACGTTCAATCCCAATCTGCGGAAGCAAATCACGCCCGGCGCGCTGACCAACCGTGCGGTAAGTTACGTCTACGAACCCGGATCGACGTTCAAGCTGGTGACCATCTCGGCCGCGCTTGAAGAGAAAATCACGAACCCGAATGAAATCTTCGACTGCCAGATGGGCGCGATCGTCTACAACGGCATGCGCATCCGCGACTCGAAGCCGCACGGCTTGCTGCCGGTGTGGGGCGTGCTCGCGGAGTCCAGCGATGTGGGCGCGATCAAGATTGCGTTGCGCTTGGGCGAAGACCGTTTCTACAAATACATTCGCGCCTACGGCTTCGGGCAGCAGACGGGAATCGAACTGCCCGGCGAAACACGCGGCCTGACGAAGCCTCCCAGCCGCTGGTCCAAAGTATCGATCGCCGCGATCTCGATGGGCCAGGAGATTGGCATTTCGCCGATTCAGCTTGCCGGACTGATCTCCACTTTCGCCAACGATGGCGTGTGGGTGGCGCCGCGAATCGTCACGGGAAGTGTGCAGCCGCGCGGCACGCCGCAGACCGTAGCCTTCCATTCCGGGCCAGCGCACCGCGTGATTTCGTCCTATACCGCCGCCGAGATGCGCGCGATGATGCAGAAGGTCGTGCTCGAGGGCACGGGTCGCAAAGCCATCCTCGAAGGCTACAGCTCGGCGGGGAAGACCGGCACCGCGCAAAAAGTTGATCCCGCTACGGGGGTTTATTCGAAGACCAAATACATTGGATCGTTCGCCGGCTTCGCTCCGGTAAACAATCCGCAGATCGTAGTCGCGGTGATCCTGGATTCGGCCGTTGGACTCCACCAGGGCGGCCAGGTTTCCGCGCCGGTCTTCCGCCGCATTTCGCAGCAGGTGCTTGAATATCTGCACGTGCCGCACGATCTGCCACTGGCCCCGCAGCATCAGTTATTGCTCGCGAAGATGAAAGACAAAGATCTGGAAGAAGGCACTCCCGATCATCCTGGAGAAACGCTAGAGACCGCCGAAGTGAATGCCGATTCGGCCGAAGCGAAGTCTGGTGTGGCGCGGGCGCTCTCGCCCGCGAATGCCGGCAGCAATGGAAACGTGGTGCAAGCGGCAGTGCGTGAGCCTGTGTCGCCACCCGCGGCTTCGATCCAGGAAGTTCCTGCGAAAACCTCAGATGCGCCAACAAGGTTGCCGGCCAGCGGAACGGTTGTTCTCGATGTAGAGCAAGGCGGAATCGAAGTCCCATCATTCGTAGGCAAGACGGTGCGCGGTGCCGTGGAAACCGCCCAGGACATCGGTCTGGAACTGGACGCCGTAGGCAGTGGCGTAGCCCGGCAGCAAACCCCCGCCCCCGGAACGCACGTCCCTGCCGGAGCGCGCGTCACCGTACAGTTCGGGCGCTAAGCAAAATCGCAACCACAGAGGTCACAGAGATCACAGAGGAAAACAAACAATTCTTCCGTGCCCCTCTGTGCCCTCTGTGGTTATTGCTCCTCTCGGTTTGACCCGCAGAAAAAGCGCGTGATACGGTAGTCAGTCACACCTATCCCAGCAGGCCGGCCACTGCCCGCTGATTGAGGTCTATCTTGTCTTCGGTTGAGGCGACGCCTGCCGGCGTCACAAGCAACATCCGCAAAACTGCTCTGAACGCCGTCCATCGCCAGATGGGCGCGAAGATGGTGGAGTTCAACGGCTGGGACATGCCTGTGGAGTATCCTGCCTCGCTGGGCGGGGGAATCATCAACGAACACATGGCGGTGCGCACCGGCGTGGGCATCTTCGACGTCAGCCACATGGGCGACATTCGCCTCGCCGGGCCGCAGGCCTTGGCCGCGGTGCAGCACATTTCCATGAACGACGCGTCGCGGCTCGCCATCGGTCAGGCGCAGTACTCCGCGTTGCTCTATCCCGAAGGCACGTTTGTCGACGATGTGATTGTGCATCGCCTCGGCGAGGACGAGTATCTTCTGGTCATCAACGCCGGAACGCGGGAAAAAGATTTCAACTGGGTGCGCGAGAATACGCGCCGGTTCGACTGCGCAGTTGAAAATCTTTCGGACGACTTCACTCAGATTGCCATTCAGGGACCGAAAGGCGTGAACCTGCTGCAGAAGCTGACGGACGCCGATCTGAGCGCGGTGAAGTTTTATTGGGTAACGCGAGGCAAGCTATGCGGCCTGGACAATATTCTTATGGGACGCACCGGCTACACCGCCGAGGATGGTTTCGAGATTTACGTCCCAGCCGACGAAGCGACCAGCGCCCGCGTATGGAACGAAGTTCTGGCTGCGGGCAAGGAATTCGGCGTCGTGCCTTGCGGCCTGGGCGCGCGCAACACGTTGCGGCTCGAAGGCAAGCTTCCGCTCTACGGACACGAAATTTCCGATACCATTAATGTCTGGGAGGCAGGGCTCGATCGCTTCTGCAAAATGGAAAAGCCGGAGTTCATCGGCCGATCCGCTCTGGAAAAAGCGAAAGCTGCCGGCATCAAGCGAACTCTGGTGGGTCTGGAGATGACGGAACGCGGCATCGCTCGTGATGGATACAAGGTGCTCGACTCCGGCGGTCGGGAAGTGGGATATGTGACTAGCGGATCGCCTGCACCGTACCTCAAAAAGAATATTGCGCTCGCCTACGTACCGGTGGAATTGGCTGCGGTGGGTACGGCAGTAAAAGTAGAGATTCGAGGGCAGGGCGTGGGCGCGGTAGTAGTCCCGACGCCTTTTTATAAGCGGCCTAAAAGTAAGACGTAGCGCCGCCACGACAGCCGCCGGGATGGCGGCGCTACCAGGAACGGCGCTACTAAGATTGGAGCTAGACGCAATTATGGCGTATCCAACGGATCGCAAATATACGAAAGAGCACGAGTGGATTCAGGTGAACGGAACCACCGGCACCATCGGCATTACCGACCACGCGCAGCAGTCGCTCGGGGACATCGTGTTCGTCGAGACCCCGAAGGTAGGCGCCGAACTCACCGCCGGCAAACCGTTTGGCACGGTCGAGTCGGTGAAAGCGGTTTCAGATCTGTTCGCGCCAGCGTCGGGCAGCGTTACCGAGGTCAACGCGGACCTGGCCACATCGCCGGAGAACGTCAACAAAGATGCGCATGGTTCATGGATGGTGAAAATCACGCTGAAGAATACCAGCGAACTCGATCGCCTGCTCTCTGCCGCGGACTATGAAAAATTTGTAGCAGAGGAGGCAGGACACTGACATCTCCCCTTCGTGTCCTTCGCGGTTTAGGCTTTGAACGCCGGCGAGTCGCCGCAATCGAAATGACATTGAGCGACATCTAAAGAATTTCCTATGCGCTATCTACCCAAATCTCCAGCCGACCGCGAAGCCATGCTGAAGTCCATTGGACTCCGCTCGGTCGACGATCTGTTTGCGCCGATTCCCGCCGAATATCGGCTGACCCGCGACCTCGATATCCCGCGCCAGATGGCGGAATCGGAAATTGTTGACTTCTTCCGTCAGCGTTCACGCGAGAACGGCGACGGTTACACCAGCTTTCTCGGTGCGGGCGCCTACTCTCATTACCGCCCGGTCATTATCGAATCGCTGATTTCGCGGGGCGAGTTTCTGACAGCCTACACGCCCTACCAGGCGGAAATTTCCCAAGGCACGTTGCAATCCATTTTCGAATTTCAGACCATGATCTGTGAACTGACCGGCATGGAAGTGGCGAACGCGTCAATGTATGACGGGTCGACGGCCGCTGCCGAAGCCGTGATGATGGCGGTTCGCCTGACTGGCCGGCGATCGGTGGTGGTAGCACGCAGCCTGCATCCGGAGTATCGCGAAGTCCTGGCGACGTATGCTACGCATCAGGGCATGCCGCTCTCGACTGCGAATTTCGGCGACGATGGCCGGGTGAACCTGAAAGAACTCGAAAAGTTGATCACTCCTGAAACCGCATGCGTGCTGATCCAGTCGCCTAATTTCTTCGGCACGATTGAGGACGCCGGAGCAATTGCCGAAATCGCGCACAAACACGGCGCGATGCTCGTGGTCTCGATCGCGGAAGCGGTTTCCCTGGGAATTGTGGAACCGCCTCGCCAGGCCGACGTCATCGCGATGGAAGCGCAGTCGTTCGGTGTCCCGCTCGGCTTCGGTGGGCCGTACTGCGGCGTCATTGCCACGCGCGAGAAATATGTGCGGCAAATGCCGGGGCGTTTGGTGGGACAGACCGTCGACAAGCAAGGCAAGCGCGGATTCGTGTTAACCCTTGCCACGCGCGAGCAGCACATCCGCCGCGAGAAGGCGACCTCGAACATCTGCACCAACCAGGCCCTGGTCGCGCTGATGGTCAACATCTTCATGACGGTCTACGGCAAAGTCGGCCTGAGAGAACTAGCCAAACAGAATCTCGCGAAGACCACCTACGCGGCCGGGCAGTTCGCGAAGCATGGCAAAGTGCTGTTCAGTGCAACGCCACGTTTCAATGAGTTTGTGGTGCAGACCAGCGAAGATCCTTACGCCATCAACGGCCGACTGCTGGGACACAAGATGGTCGGCGGCTTGCCTCTGAAGAAGTTTTATCCCGAACTGGGGAACGCTGCCTTGTGGTGCTGCACTGAGCTAACCACTCGCACCGCCATCGATACGGCCGTGGGCTTAGTCGCCGAGAGTGAGCGTTCGGTGCGGTCTTCCAAGGAAGAGGATGTGGCGGAGGTGACGCGATGAAGCATATTACTCGCAAAGCCACGCGTCACGTCAATCAGAATGAAGGACTGATTTTCGAGAAGTCGTCCGCCGGCAAGGCGGCCTGGAAGTTGCCTCCCCTCGACGTGCCGGAAGTCGACACCGCCAAGCTTTTAGGTGCTTCCGAGAGAAAAGATCTCGGCAACATGCCCGAAGTGAGCGAGATCGAAATCATCCGCCACTTCACACGGATGTCTACGTGGAACTACGCGATCGATCTCGGCATGTACCCACTGGGCTCGTGCACCATGAAATACAACCCGCGGGTGAACGAGGCTGTCGCGCGGGTCGAGGGAATCGCGAACGGGCATCCCTACCAGCCCGAGAAAATTTCCCAAGGCGCGCTGCACATTATTAAAACGCTGAGCGAGCAGCTGATCGAAATCACCGGAATGGATGCGATCACGATGCAGCCTGCCGCCGGCGCTCATGGCGAGATGACTGGCCTGCTCATGGTTCGCGCCTATCACCAGTCCAAAGGTAACGCGCGAAAGAAAATTCTGATTCCTGATTCCGCGCACGGAACGAATCCCGCCACGGCCGCCATGGTGAACTATGCGGTCGAGAATCTGAAATCGGATTCGCGGGGCATGGTCGACATTGCCGCACTCGAAGCGCAAATGAACGAGGATGTTGCGGCGCTGATGCTCACGAATCCAAATACTCTGGGTGTGTTCGAGCAGCAGATTCACAAAATCGCTGACATCCTGCATGCCAAAGGCGGTCTGCTCTACATGGACGGCGCCAATATGAATGCGCTCGTCGGCAAGGTGCGCCCCGGCGACTTCGGCGTCGATGTGATGCACCTGAACCTGCACAAGACTTTCTCCACGCCGCACGGCGGAGGCGGTCCGGGCTCAGGCCCCGTCGCCGTCAAGAAAGCTCTGGAGCCGTTTTTGCCGGCGCCCGTGGTGATCACGCACGCAGACGGAACTTTGGGATTCGACTACAACCGCCCGCAAACCGTGGGCCGCGTGCGCGCCTTCTACGGCAACTTTGGCATGTTCGTGCGTGCCCTGGCTTACATTCAGGCGAACGGCCCCGATGGCCTGCGCCAGACCACCGAAGACGCAGTTCTTAACGCCAACTACATTCGCAAAGGTCTTGAAGGCACCTACGATCTGCCGTATTCGACGCCGACGATGCACGAAGTGGTCTTCAGCGACAAGCTGCAACTGAAAAAAGGCGTGCGCACCATGGACATTGCCAAGCGTCTGATCGATTATGGATTCCATCCGTACACGACGGCGTTTCCGCTGATCGTGCCTGGCGCGCTCATGATCGAGCCTACGGAAAGCGAATCAAAGGAAGAGATGGACCTGTTTGTCGAAGCGATGAAGTCGATCGCGGAAGAAGTGGAAGAGGATCCGCAGACCGTGCTCGATGCCCCGCACTCCACCCGGGTCTCGCGTCTGGACGAAACCGCCGCGGCTCGCAAGCCAGTGTTGCGCTGGAAGCCGGGAAACTGATTTTAGATTGCAGATTTTAGATTTCAGATTGCTCGTTCGATTGACGAGTAGAACAATCTGAAATCTTCCTCCGTGTTCCTCAGTGCCCTCTGTGGTTCGTAAGTGTTCTGGAGTTTTTCGACAAGATGCCGGGCGGCGGTGTGGGACCGCAGCATTGTGTCGGGTTGGGGAAGGGGGCTGCCATTGGTCTTTTCTCGTCCTTTACACTCTTGATCATTAACTGGATTTAAGAACTAAATAGCCAAATGGGAAAGAGCTAAACGCCATAAAACAGCATTGTAATAATGTTGCTGCTGCTGAAGTGCCCCCGTTTGCTGTGCCAATCCCAACGTGAGTTCTCGGTTGATGTTTTGGTTTCAGCGAAGGCTGGCCGCCTCTTGCCTTATACAAACCCGCCAACTTTATCTGCGGTTCGCGCATCTCTACGTAGCTTCTCTGGCATTTCATCGCCACTCGCCATTCCATGGAGGCTAAGATGAAACTATCGCTAGCGTTCCTGTTTATCAGTGTTTTTGCGCTTTGTTTCGCGGCAGGGCAGAGTAAAACTGGCAGCACGGCTGGACAGAGTTCGGCGACGCCGCCTGAGGACCAGCAGATCATCAATGGGCCGGTGGCTGAGTACATCTCCGATTCGGCCTGCACGATCGGATGGTCAACCCGCGTACCCGGGACTATGACTCTGCGATACGGCACTGACCCGAGCAAGATGACGCAAACGAAAGAGGCGACCGAGAGCAATGACGGGCGCAATCATCATGTGCGGCTCGACGGCTTAACGCCCAATACTCGATATTACTTTCGCGTGCTCAATGCCGGCGAAGAAGTCGGCGGCATCGGAACCTTTCAGACCGTAGCCGCGGGTGACTCGCCAATCAAAAGCAAGGCCGTTATTCCGCAGTAGATTGAACGGCTAAGGCGGACTTGGCGGTTGCGGTCTCCGCTAACAACTTCTGGCGGAAAGGTCGATTCCACGACTGGCTCAGTCTTCATCCGCTTCCGCCAGCAAATCACCCAGGCGATCAAGCCTTTGCTCCCACATGGAGCGGCGATCCTGAATCCAGCGTTCGAGAACGGAGAAACCCGCTGGCTCCAGGCTACAGGTCCGCACTCTTCCCGTCTTTTCGGTGTGGACCAGTCCACTCTCTTCGAGCAGTTGCAGATGTTGTCCGACTGCGGTGAGCGTGATGTTCAGCGGGGCCGCCAGGCTCGAGACGGAGTGGGGACGCTGGCTGAGCCTTTCTACGATGGCGCGACGCGTGGGGTCGCCGAGGGCGTGAAAGATCCGGCCGATATCGACTTGCGGCTTTCCCATTCGCTCCCTGCTTACATCATCCATTCGACAGTTTCTCCATTCCTTAACTCCACGTTACAGCGCCCCTGCATTCATTGGCCTCGCTGGTCTTGCGGAATCAATCGCTGGCCAATTCTGCGGCCAGATCGTCGAGCAGTTTCTGCCACCTTGCTTCGAGGCGCGGAGCATGGTCGACGCTCTCATTGTGCTGGCAGGATGCGCTGTCTTGCTGGTTGGCTTGGGTTTCGTGCGGCTCTAACGCGCGCACTAACAGGACCGTCTGGTCATCGTGCTGTGGTCCCTGTTGCCGGAGGTCGCTGTAAATCGCCTCCACGATCTCTGATAGCGGACGGTCGGCACGCTGGCAAAGGAGCTGGGCGAGGCATTCGAAGCCGAGTTCAGGGTCGTGGTCGAGGCCGGCTTCGAGAACTCCGTCGGTCACCAGCGCAAAAATATCTCCAGGCTCGCAGGCGATGCGCTGGGTCACGTAATCAGCGCTGTCGAAAAGTCCCAGGGGAAATTGCGCGGTGGAGTAACGGACGACATTTCGATTTTTTCGCCGGTAGTGCAGGAGCGGCCCGTGTCCGGCGGAGATGTATTCGACTTCATTCGAGCCATCGAAGCGCAGCGCCGACAGCGTGGCGAACATGTTCGGCTGCTTGATCGGGGGAAGCACGCGGTTGATGTCTTGCAAAAGTTTGACCACGGGTTGGCGGAGCATCCAACCGTAGCGTATGGCGGTTTTGATCATTCCCATCAGAACGCCGGCGCGGAGGCCATGACCGGATACGTCCGCCACATAGGCGATCACGTCGCGACCATCGGCCAGCAGGTCGACCAGGTCTCCACCAACTTCATCTTTCGGGAGGCTTTGCCCGTGAGCTTGCAGATCTGCAGTTTGGTAAGTGAGTGTGGGAACCAGCGTGTTCTGAATGTCGGCGGCGAGGGAGGTCGCTTGGCAAGCCTTCGGGCCGAGGCTTGCCAGTACAGCCATCTCTGGGATCGAAACTGCCTGTAGCGCGTTGTTCATGGGCGTGCTCCTGTCGTGTTTTCGGTTGACCGCTAGCCATCGACTTCGGCCGCTAACCTGTCGAGTAACTTGCGCCATCCCTCTTCTCGAATTTGCGGGCCGCCGGAGCCCTCGAAGAACGTTCCCTGATGGGTGAAGATCAGGTCCGTGCCTTTATCCGTGGGCAACAACTCGAAGGTGACCAGCGAGGCGGAAATGCGTTTGTCGGCGAGGTCCATGGTGGAGGCGGCGACGATGCGGCGGTTGGGCACAATGTCCTGATACCGCGAATCGTTGATAAGCGCGGCACCCGGGAAGGGCGTGTCTTTGCCCAGGCGGTAACGGAGATGCTCGGCGCCGCCGACCCGGAAGTCCGACTGGAACTCGTCGATCTCGTGGCTGCCTTCGCCAGCGAACCAGCGTCGTTTCTTGGCAGGATCGGCAAAGGCGGCGAATACGCGTTCTGGGCGCTTGGGAAAACTGCGCTCGATGACGAATGTGTTGTGGATGACGGATGGCTCTGGCATGGGTTCCTCCTTCGTTGATTAATACTGAAGCAACAACTTCAGTATTGTACAAGGGAGGACGATTGTCAAGTAAATACTTCAGTATTGGTCGGGAACATGTCCCCACGTGACGGTCACGGCCGTCGGGGCGAAGGTATTTCGCGAGAGAGCTAGGGTGTGCTGGACCGCATGGTCTGCGAGTGTTTCGGGCGCTGGGCTTTCGGAGCTGGACTGACGTGCACTCTTCGCGGGACCACATCGCGACCGAAGGCAACGACACTGACTGCGGTGACCACTGCGGTCCAAAGGGCGAAGAACAGTATTGCGGCGTTGGAGAGAAACGAATCACTGATGGTCATGGGATTGATCCGTTATTCAGTTTCTGTTTCCGGCTCGAGGCGGGCCAGAGCGCCTCAAGCCGGACGTCTCGACCACGAGCGCATTCCGGCTCCGCTATTGTGCAGGGGAAGCGGGAGGCGCCTCATTCATGTGTTTCTGCATGCGCGCTTCGTGGTTGGTCTGCATCTGCTTGAGTTGCGCCTGCTGGTCCGGAGTCAGTAACTGGTACAGCTCGTTGTGAATGCGCGTCTCGTTGACCGTGATTTGAGCCTGGATCTGCGCCTTCTGCGCGGCCAGGGCCTGGACTTTCGTCGCATCGTACGGACCTTCGACGTACTGGCGAAGTTGCTGATCGAACTGGCGCTCCTGCTGCATGAGCGGCTTCATAGTGGGATGCTCTTTTTGCATGATGGCCTTCATCTGGGTCTTCTGGTCATCGGTGAGATTCAGCTGTCTAGCGAAAAATCCCATCCTAGGACCGCCCATGCCGAATTCGTGATGGCCGTGCATCGGCGGGGGCGGTGGGGCGTCAGTGGTCTGCGACTTGGCAATGACGCTGCCGAATAAAACGGCTAACGCGGCGACCAGCAAACGATAACGAAACGATTTCATAGTGACTCCTGGATTCTTCCGGATCCTCCCGGAATTTGCCTGCATTGATAGGAACACGGGTGACGGGGAAAAGGCGGTAAAGAGTCGGTCAATGGGAGTAAAGTTTTGTCAAAGGATTTGCGTACTGAGAACGGCCTGCGGACACGCGCATTTCGGAGCCCTTCAGGGTAGCAATTGGACTACGGCCGCGGGCGAGACGCCCCCGGGACAGCCGGCGGGATGCCGGCGCTAGTTGACGGCAGGGCGCTGCGCCCTCTGGGTGTGGTTTGACAATTCTTTACTGCGGAGTTTGGTTGGTGGGTGCGACAATTATGTTGAGATGGAGCGGATTCTGGTAATTGACGATGATGTCGAACTCTGCCACTTGGTGGGGGAATATCTGCGGGCCGAGGGATTCGCCGTGGAATGCGTGCACGATGGCGAAAGCGGGCTGAAGAAGGCGACCGCGGGTGAGTATCTGCTGGCGGTACTGGATGTGATGCTGCCGGGGATCAATGGATTTGAAGTGCTGCGCAGAATTCGGGCGACGTCGCGCTTGCCGGTGTTGTTGTTGACGGCGCGAGGTGAGGATGTGGATCGCATTGTTGGCTTGGAGATTGGGGCGGACGATTATCTTCCCAAGCCTTTCAATCCACGGGAACTGGTGGCGCGCATCCGGGCAGTGCTGCGGCGGACGCGGAGCGATGGCAGCGGCTCGGCTTCAGCGCCGGAAGTGGTGAGCGTGGGAGACGTGGAGTTGGATCCGGCGACGCGGACGGTGCGACTGGAAGGCAAGCCGGTGGATCTGACTTCGGTCGAATTCAATTTACTGGAAGTACTGTTGCGCGAGGCCGGGCGGGTGGTACCGCGGGAACGGCTGGTGAACGCGGTGCTCAGCCGCAAGTTTTCGCCCTTTGACCGCAGCATCGACATGCACGTCAGCAAGGTACGCAAAAAGTTGGGTGACACCGACAGCGATGAACACATCAAGACGGTGCGGGGCGTAGGCTACATTTTTGCGCGTCCGCGAGAGAAGTCCAAGGTCTAGAGCTAAGGACCATATGAAGAGTTTGTTTCTGCGAATTTTTTTGTCGTTCTGGGTGGCGCAGGCATTGTTCGTGGTGCTTGCCATCGTGGTGACGTTGGCGTTTCGTCCGCGCTCGTCGACATGGGAGGCCCTCCGGACTTCTGTTCTCAATGATGCGGTCAGTGAATACGAGGAAGGCGGCGCGCCTCACCTTCGCAGCTACATGCAGAACCTCGAAGCCTCCCAGCATGTGCGGGCTTATCTGTTTGACGAGCGGGGAAACGAGATATCGGGCCGTGGCGCACCGGACTGGGCGATGCGCGTGGCGGCAGGCGGACCGCGCACTCCGCGGGATGGCTTCATAATTCCTGCGCCTCCGGTGCAGCGCGACTCGCGAGCTTCCTCGGACGGCAAGCACCGATACACCCTGGTGTTGGGATTTCCACCCGGCCCGAGAGTATTTTTTGGTCCGCGCGGGCTGCCCGTTCCGGGGTTAATTATCGCCATTATTTCTTCTGGGTTGGTTTGCTATCTACTCTCGTGGTACATGACCAAGCCGATCGTGCGGTTGCGAGCAGCGACGCGGCAACTGACCGCGGGTGATCTGACGGCGCGGAGCGGCGCCCCGCCCAGCAAGAGACGGGACGAGATCGCGGGCCTGATGCGCGACTTTGACGCGATGGCGGAACGTTTGGAATTGTTGGTGAAGGCGCAGTCCCGCCTGCTGAATGACATTTCGCACGAACTGCGTTCGCCCTTGGCGCGGTTGAACGTGGCGTTGGGCCTGGCGCGGCAGCGCGCCGGAGTGGAGAGCGCCGACATGCTGGATCGCATTGAACTCGAGGCCAGCCGCCTGAACGAGTTGATTGGCAGGATCCTGACCCTGGCGCGGCTAGAGGATGGCGAACAGCGCGTGCCGCAGATTCCGGTGCCGCTGGGCGAGTTGGTGGCCAGCGTGGCGGAAGACGCGGAGTTCGAGGCGCAGGAGAGGCATTGTCACGTGCACACCATGATTCCCGAAGGGGATTGGGGAGTGCGCGGAAATGACTCGCTGCTCCACAGCGCAGTGGAGAATGTGGTGCGCAATGCGATCCGCTACACGCAGGAAGGAACGTCGGTTGAGATCGAGTTGACGAGCGCGAAGCGGGACGGCGGAACTGAGGCGGTGCTTCAGGTAAGCGACTCGGGGCCGGGAGTTCCGGAGGATGCTTTGGGGAAATTGTTTGAGCCGTTTTACCGACTGGATGATGCGCGGGGGCGGCTGACTGGTGGCGTCGGACTCGGCTTGGCCATCACAGAGCGAGCGGTACGATTCCATGGAGGGAAAGTATCGGCTCGCAATCGTCCCGAGGGCGGGCTGATGGTGGAGATTCGGCTTCCTTTGATCACAGGTGGACAGCGGAGTTTGGAACAGGCGGAGGCAGTCCCCGCAGGGAAGCAAGCCTAAAGCATCGACAGCGGTTCGGCATTCGAATGCTCAGGCCCGCTCTCGCGACAACCGGTGGGATGCCAGGGCTACTGAAAACCTCGTATACTTGGAAATCGGGAAAGCGGGCAACTCCGCGACATTGGCAAGGTTCCAATAAGCCGGTGTGGGAGTTTGCTCTTCCTGCGCTTTCCTGATACACAATGGGTTGAGATTTTTCCCGCTTTTTCCAGATCGCAGAGACCCGGCGGCGGGGCGCCCCGGGTGCGCGCACCCTTAACCCATACAAAAGATGGAGATCAACGAGAGAATGTCGAAACGATTCGCGTGGCTGTTTGGGGTGTTGGTGCTCGTTACAATCGGATTGCTGGTGGCGTGCGGGAGCAACTATAACGCTTCGTCTGATGGGTTAGTGCTGCTGGGCAGTCAGGGGTCGGGCCTGATCGAAACCTTCGGATTCAATCTGTTCAACGGCCACTTGTCGGAGATCAGCAACACTCCGGTTGACACCTCGAGCAAAGTTTGCGTCCTGGGCGGTGTTCCCACGTCGCTGGTGGTGAATCCGTCGGGCACATTCGCCTTTGCGGTTCTGAACGCTAATTCCTCTTGCCCCAAAGGTGGCGTGACTGGCATTCAGGTATTCAAGATCAATTCCGACGGGAACGCACCGCCGGTCGGAAGCCCGATTGCATTTAACCAAGAGAAGGTTTTCGTCCTGGGAACACCCAATCAGGTTAGTGCGGCCGTAGTTCCGGGACCGATGGTCATTGATACCGCCGGAAAATTCTTGTTTGTAGCGGATCGGGCGACCACGACTCCCGATCCGACAAAGCCTCCGGGAAGCACTCCGCTCTACATTCCAGGCGCGGTTTCGGTGTTTGCGATCGGAAGTGGCGGAAGTGTGACGGAAGTGGCTGGGTCGCCCTTTTTTACGACCGGCACTACGAATCCTCCGACCACTGTCTCCCAGTTGAGCTTGGATATTGCGAGCGTGGCGCCCTCGCCGACCGCATTTCCGGCGATTGGCGTGAACGGAGTCCAAAACTCGGTGTGTTCGACGCCGGGGTTGGCTGCGCCGACTACCGAGTATCTTTACGCGGTTGATGGGTTAGGAAACCAGGTGTTTGAATTCCAGGTGGACACTTCGTCCGGCGCTTTGACGGCTCCGCCAAACCATACGCTAATACCGTCTTTTCCTACTGACCAGATACCAGCGGGAGTGGCGGTAGATCCTTGCAATCGATTTGTGTACGTGAGCGACAGCCTGACGAACAAAGTCAGCGCGTACACCATCTGCAACGGCTATCCGAGCCAATCTTCGACAAACTGCCCGGCGCCGCCGCTGCCCCCGGATGGCAGCCTGGTGCAGATCGCGGGTTCGCCGTTTCCTCTGGCTGGAAGCGCGAATAGCCCGGGACCGATTCTGGTCGATCCTTTCGGGAATAATGTGTACGTGCTGGGTACGCTTTCCAACACCATCTCGCCATTGAAAATCAGTCCGATTTCCGGTGCCGTGACAGCCTTGACTCCCGCCACCGTGGCGACGGGGGTGGGTCCGGTGGCGATGGCCATTCGTTCGGACGACAACTGGCTTTTCGTGAGCAACTACGGTTCGACGACGGCCGGAGGGAATACGATGTCGCAATATTCCATCACGCCGGCCACGGGCATTTTGACGGTGCAGCCCTCAGTTCCAACGGACAACTATCCCTGGGGCGTCGCGATAAAGTAACTGTATATCGGGCGACCACCGCCACTAAGCTAAACCAGCGGGCGCATCGCAAGGTGCGCCCTCTTTTATCTTTTCTGGTGCACTCTACTTCGCCGGAACCAAATCAAACTTGCCTGACGATTCTTCATAGAACAGCGCGCCTTCTTTCTTGTCTCCGCCGCTCCAGTGTTTGTGGCCACCAGGCACGCGCAAGAAATCGCCCGCACTTACGCGCTTCTCGCCTGCGTCATCTTTATATAGATATGCGCCCTTGACCACCACAATCCAGACATCGTTGGTGTGAGTGTGGAGGCCCGCATCGTATCCCGGTGCGAACTTGCTGAACGTTCCGTGCGCGCCGGTACTGGCGTCTCCCCAAATGGGCGCCATGGAGACACGGTCATTGCCCGGCTGTGCAGTGAATGTCGCATGATTGGAGGACACAAAGATGACCTTCTCCGCTTTCTCCTGTCCTTGCAGCCGTCCGATGGACCATGCCGCCATGAGCCCCAGAACCACTCCGACCGTCAACAGTGATCGTTTCATCAAGCCTCCTGATGCCTCAGTTTGTCGTCCAATACGAGGCGGACGCATTTTACATGCAGATACAAAGGGGAGCAAACAACGCGAGGAAACAACCTATCTGTTTAAGATCTACTGTCCGGTTTATTTCAAACCCGTGCTTCGCTCGACGATTGCGCGCAGCTTCGACGAATCGGCGAGGGAACTGTGCGCGAACTCTACGCAACCGTCACGCAGCAGCGAGCATCATTTTCTGGCGACCGATTGGGCTTTTGCTCCCCTCACTGCGTCGAGGAAACCATTCGCCGCGGCAGGCACCGCGACCCGGCCCAGCAGCGTGGCCCGAGTGGTTGCCCTGGGGCCGTAGAGCGCGCGCCGGGAACGGCTATCCGCTCTCACTAATGCCCCTCTGAATGTAAATCCAACGAAGGCACCCTTGGCGCGAGAGTAAGTCAGGATCAGGACATCCAGCTTCAAATCTGTATTTTCTGACGAGTGCCGTCCTACGGGTCCGACGGCTACCGATGCATCTCTTCCGATTTCCAACTTGCTTGAAAGCAGCCGCTGCATCCCTTTTTCGCTATTGATGATCATCACCAAGTCCACCGCTTCCGCGCCGATCTGGGTTCCCCAGTTCCCGCCAGCGATCCGGATGAACGCCGGCGCGCTCCAACCCTTCGCCGTGCGGCAAGTGGCCACACCTTTGCCGTGCTCAGCTCCGAAGACGAATCCGGCCTTCATCAGATGGGGCACGACTGCCACACACTTTGCCCGCTTCATCGTCTCCTCGGGAATGCGGCGGTCCGGCGCGGCCATGATCTCGTTCAGAACCTTGGCCGAATTATTCAGCCTTTCCACCGCAATCCGGCGTTCTGACCTCGCCCAGCCCAGGCTCGCCAAGCTCAGTATGACACCCAGCAATAGGAGCTTCTTCATAAAGGGCCACCATTTTCCTTCCGCAACAACTGCTACATTCCGCTCGGTGAGAATGCGGAGGGCGGCGTTTTGCCATCTCCGCGAGTATGACGATTTTGGGGGAGAGCCACTATACGGGGGACGCTGCAGGATTCGCGAGAAGTCGCGGTAGTGATCGAGCCATGCTGTGGACCTAGCGGGATTTTGATTCGGGTTGCAAGGCAAACGGCTTTCAAGTAGTTAGAGCGGTTATGTATCCGGCATCACACCGACGCGTGACGTCTGTCATGGCGGGGCGTAGCCAAGGCGAAGAGGCTTTAACTTGAGGCGTTCTCAGTCACGCTTCAACGAACCCACGTCAAGGCAACTCGGGACGACGTCCCGGTTCCGCCGGCCCGAATCCCGCTAACCTTGCAAACTCAAGGACCCCTAATCGGAACTTTGCTCGTCTAATATTCGTAGATTCAGTTATGAGGCGAGTTGCCGCCAGCTTCGGCGAGGTGTTGCGTGCTATGTGGACGCACAAACTTCGCTCCTTCCTCACCATGTTTGGAATTGCCTGGGGAGTGGGATCCCTCTTGCTCCTGGTTGGATTGGGAGAGGGTTTTCGCGCCGGAACCGCCAGGCAAATGTCGAGCTTCGGCGAAGACTTCATGCAGATTTACAACGGACGGGTGCCGGCGATTGGCGGCAGCCAACTTTCGGCTCGCCAGTACTACCTCAACTACCAGGATTATTTGGACATTCGCAACTCGCAGTATGTGCGGAATGCCACGCCCATCATCTACCGCGGCGACCTGCGCCTGGTAAGCGAGTTTGGCAGCAGCAACGGCTATGTGGATGGTTCTGAGCCGCAGTTCTCTGAAATTCGCCATCAGCCAATCGACCAAGGGCGCTACTTGAATTGGAACGATGAAATCCAGCGCAACAACGTGTGCGTGATTGGAAGCGAGTTTGTGCGCATCTTGTTCCCCGGCCGGCCCGCTGTCGGCGCCAGGTTGCTGATCAATGGCGTGCCGTTTGAGGTAGTTGGGACGATCGAGAAAGTGGGTCACGGAAACAACAATGACCAGAACATGCGCCTGATCATGCCTTACGCCACCATGGCTACTTATTTCCCGATGCAGGGAGCAGGCAACACCAAAGCGATCAAGTATGTAGCCTACCAGCCGATAACGCGGCAGCAGCATGCCCAAGCCAAAAAGGCCGTGCGGAGCATCGTTGCAAGAAATCATGGCTTTGATCCCGAGACGCCCGACGCCTTTGACGATTGGGACTCGATCGCCACCGCCGAAATGGTCGGCAAAATCTCCGATGCCATGGATACATTCCTGGGAGCGGTCGGCCTGGTGACACTGGGTCTGGGCGCCATCGGAGTGATCAACATTATGTTGGTGTCAGTAACGGAGCGCACTCGAGAGATCGGCTTGCGCAAGGCTTTGGGCGCGACCAGACGAAACATTTTGTTCCAGTTCTTTCTGGAAGGGTTAATGCTTACCGGAATCAGCGGCGCTGTTGGAGTGGGCGCAGCCTACGCAGCCACCAAGCTGTTCGGGCTTGCGCCCCCGATCGATGGATTCGAGTTGCCTCACATTTATCCCGCGACTGCGGTGCTCGCCATGGGCAGTCTTGCCTTGGCTGGCATTGTCGCCGGGCTCTATCCCGCGCGGCGGGCAGCCTTGCTCCAACCCGTGGAAGCGCTTCGTCAGGAGTAACGAATGATCCAGGCCAAAGACGTGTTCTCGCAAGCCTATGGATCACTCCGGTATAACCGTCAGCGAAGTGCCCTGACCATGCTCGGTATGGCCTGGGGGATCGCCACTGTAGTGCTCTTGCTGGCTTATGGCACGGGTTTCTCGACGGCCATCGTCAACATATTCAGGAGCTATGCCAGCATGGCGGCGATGGGCATCGCGGGCGGGCGCACGTCAATGCAGGCGGGAGGAAACAAGGCTGGCACCAGTATCCGGCTGACCATGGACGATATTGACCGCATCGTGGTGAATGTGCCGGAAGTGACTCGCATAACTCCCGAATCGTTTTTCGATGCGCCGGTCAGCTATGAAGGGCGTTCCTACACCTGGAACATTGATGGCGGCCATCCCGAGCTTCAGGAAATTCAGAACCTGCAACTGAATCTCGGCCGTTTCTACAATGCCGGAGATTTGCAACTGCGCGCGCGCGTCTGTGTGCTGGGCTCCGAATCCAAGGAGAAGTTGTTCTCCGGACGTTTCGCCTTGGGCGAGAAGATTCGTATCAGCGGCATTCCTTATGAGGTCATTGGTGTGCTTAAACCAAGGCCACAGGAAGGCACCGAGAACAGCATCAACCGGGTCGTCTACATTCCTTTCACCACCATGAGCGATTTCCGCAATACGTATTACATCGACATGATCTGGCTGGATTTTCTCGGCTACAACTATGGAGGCGTGGAGAAGTCGGTTCGCAATACGCTGGGAGCACAACACAATTTTCGTGCCGACGATAAGCGGGCTCTGTTTGTGTTCAGCATGATGGAGCAGATTTCGCAATTTCGCATCATCACGATGGCGCTACAGGTGCTGCTTGCATTTATCGGGACTCTGACTCTGGGAATTGGCGGCGTGGGACTCATGAACATCATGCTGGTGAGCGTAACCCAGAGAACCCGTGAGATCGGAGTGGAAAAAGCGTTGGGGGCTCGGCGCATCGACATCATTCTGCAGTTCTTGTCCGAAGCTCTCGCTATTACCTTTATGGGTGGCCTTTTAGGGATTGGGCTCGCCTATCTGATTTCTTTCTCTGTGGGGAATCTCACCTTTTACAGCGCGCTTGCCCAGCACGGAGAGGCGGGCGACATCCGACTCATCATTTCACCAGTCAGCGTGTTGGTTGCTACCGGAATCCTGGCGCTGGTGGGATTGGTCAGCGGGATGATTCCAGCGATACGCGCGTCACGTCTCGATCCCATTGAGGCATTGCGCTACGAATAGAGCGGTTCCCCACGCGGACAGATTCTATCCGTTGCGGTAATCCCACTGTTCAAGAAGGCGCCACCGGGACGGAGCAACCGCCAAATTCGGGAAAAGTATTCAGGAAGCTGAGCCTCGCCCACATGCTCAATCATCCCGACACTGACAATTTTGTCGAACTGCTGGCCGACTCCGAGATCGCGGTAGTCGCGCACCTCGACGCTGCATCGGCCATCCAGGCCTGAATCGTGAATGCGTTGTCGTGCCCACTCCACTTGTGGCGCACTCAGCGAAATCCCCAGAGCGTGTACTCCGTAGTGGGCGGTCGCATGAATGGTTAGCGCCCCCCAGCCACAACCAATATCAAGCAGGTGATCGCCAGGCCGCAGTCGCAGCTTCTTACAGATGTATTCCAGTTTCTGCTCCTGCGCCTGCTCCAACCCATCTTCAGCCGCATGAAAATACGCGCAGGAATAAAGCATCCGGCGATCCAGAAAAAGTGAGTAAAACTCAGGTGGAAGATCGTAGTGGAAGCTGATCGCGTCTCGATCTCTGTGCCGCGTGTGAACTGCTCCTCGCAAACGAAGGCGCCGCGGAACCTCTCGCGGTCGTCCGGTGGCGGGCAACCTGCCCAAAATCATTGACAGGTAGAGCTTCGTAGTCGTGGGTAGTTCATGGGAAAGCAGGAAATCAGCCAGATCAAACGAGGCCTCAATGTCTCCCTCGATGTCAAAATCATCGAAAATGTATACCTCACCGAGCGTTAATTCACTCCGGGAGGCAAACATTCTCTGTAAGGCTCCAGGATGCTTCAAGACCAACGTGAATCGGCATTTATTTCCGCCCCAGACTGTTCCATCCCAGAGTCGAACTCGAAAATCACGACGCGGGTAGGAAAGAAGCAGATGATCGAGAAAGTCAATGCTGTCAGTGATGGCGCGGTCTGTGGATCTGGCACCATGCAACAGTGGAATATTCCGTTGGGCGAGCATGTCGCATCCTCCGTGTGCAATATCACAAGCCTGCTTCAGAACGAAAGTTCGTTTACCGCAGCGCCCTCACATCCACGTCTCGCGAACGATTCCGCCACGACTGGTTGAGTTCTTCGGATGCGACAAGCGGAACGCGACTCGCGGACATCTTCTCCTCCTTAGGCTGCAAAACGTTGAGCGTCAGCGCGCTTCAATTCAATTCCCATGCCCGGCCGCGAAAGGTCCGGCGCGAGTTCTCCCTTTATCGGCAAGCGGACTTCATCGAACAACATGTTTTCGATTCAAACGTGGTCGTGGAAATATTCCAGGTGGCGCAGGGGCGTTGCAGCGCATCCGAGATGGGAATGGATCGCGGGGGCCGTATGCGCTGATAGCGGAACATGATGCGCCTCACATAGTGCAGCAGCTTGAAGAAATCCGGTGATGCCGCCGCATCGAGTTGCGTCCGCCTGCAGAACGTCGACTGCCCCTGCTGCGAGCATGCGCCGAAAGTATCCGGATTCGTAACCGTATTCGCCCGCGGCAATCTCCATCCCGGCAGGTGCACGATCCCGGAGCAGCCTCAGACCTGACAAGTCGTCAGAGGATACCGGCTCCTCAAACCAGCTCACATCGAACTGGGCAAACTTTTCTGCCTGTTCTAATCCTTGCTTTCGGCTATAGGCGCCATTCGCGTCGACGAAGAGCTCGGTATCGGCACCGATCGCGGCTCGAGCCGAGCGCGCTCTCCCAACGTCGGCGTTCGCATCGCGGCCGATTTTCATCTTCACGCGCGCAATGCCCTGTTCGACCCACCCTGCCAGCTGATTTTGCAGTTGCTTTTCCGAATACGATGTAAATCCACCGCTTCCATAAACAGGTACTGACTTCCGTACAGTCCCTAAGAGAGCGAGCAATGGGACATCCAGCAGGCGAGCCTTTAAATCCCACAGGGCGATATCCACCGCGGAGATCGCCATAGAAACAATTCCAGGGCGGCCCAGGTTACGAGTGCGTGCCACCATTGCATTCCAACTTGCCGCGGGCGCCATCGCGTTCTGGCCTTCCACCGTTTTGGATAGTGTGTCTCGAATGAGAATCGCAGTCGCCCTATCTGCGTAGGTGTAGCCCAGGCCAACTTTATTGCCGCCGTGCCCGTGAACCAGCACTAAGGTTGTGGAGTTCCACTGCAGGGTCCCGTCTGACTCAGGAAAATCTGTAGGCACCGTATATGTGGAGACCTCGATTCGATCGATCGCGACGCCAGAGAGCGTGACGACTACCTCCGTTCCTTTGCTGCGCTAGTCGCTCAAGTGAAGACCGTATTGATTCGCGACCATTCGCAGGGGAATCTACAAGTGTAGAGATGACTTTTTGAGCGAAAGAGGTAGGCTGACAAATCCTAAATTTCCGAAAAATGCTCGCGCGCAAACGCTTTCAGCCGCGACTTTCTCTCGCGTTCAACCTCTGAGGCGCGGCCGACCTGATCTTTGCCATTTACGAGGGCGCTCGCCTTCTGATTGAGCCTGGGGCTTTAGGTGCTTCGTTGTTCTTCGTGAGGGTAGTGCCATCATTGCTGGTCTTGCGTGTACTAATTTTCCTACTCTGTCGGCCAAGAGACACGCACTACCCCGATGAACTTTGACAACGACTTCACCCTCGCCATTGGACGAGATCTCGACGGGCGCGACGTGCGGATCGAGGATGGCCCATTGACGTTTACAATAGCTGCGCACCCATCGTCCGTAGACGTGTCTATCTTCCATTCCCAAACGACGTCGGGATGCATAGCCGCGAGAATGTTTTCGAATTCGCGGGCGCTGAAAAGGGCAGAGACCGTCTTAAGAATTTCACGTCATCAGATATTCAGTTCTCCTTTTCATGCCAGCTATCGAACGCCCTGTGCGGCCAAGCATTGCTCCTCACCATTGCCGAGGAGTCTTTATGCTAAGTGTCGGCTTTGCTGGATCGCGGGCACATTTTGATGTTGCACAAGAATCCGGAAACCGAGGCCGTGCGTGATCAGCAGTAGGGGCACGATGAAAGTCGGAATGAAATAGGCGGCACCCAACTGTCCCGCCATGAGCCCGGCGTGATTTGCCTGATAGAAAGCATTGAAGAGATCGGCGGTACCCCAGAGACTGAAGATCCATGCAATGACAATGCCGGATGCACTGGGCAGCGATATCAGCGCAAGCAAGGCGAGGATCGCCGCAATGATGTCCCCATACGCCGCTGAATGCGCGAAGGCAGATGGCAGGTCAGGAGATACGACTCCTGGCACCAGAAATGCCAGCCCGATGAAGCGAAAGCTGTGGAGAATGAGCACAGGCCGCAAAGCTTCGCCCCGTTGCTGGAGTCGCAGTTCCGGCCAGATGTATCGAGCCGTGACGATTCCCCACGCGATGAAGCTAAATGCGATGCTAGCGAAAAAAGCGAATTGCGATTGCATAAATTCCTCCTATTGAGATTCCAACCATTGAGGGCGGCTGGTGGCTGAAGTAGGCTTCTTGTGGGCTGACGCTGCAGGCTTCGCAGGGCTGGTCATACCGTGCTCGCGCCGCCAGACTGTGCTCTCGGGCGCGAACTGCGGCTGTGATGGGAACGGACGGCGTAGTTCGCGGTCGTACCGGCCCAACTTGAAGCCCGGGCTGAGCGGAGCGATCATGAACCGCGAGAACTCGCGGACCCAATTGCCAAGAGTACGTTGGTTGCGAGACTGCGCAGCATAACGGCGAGAGATCGTCTCGAAGTCCTCTGGAGAGCGTCCCGTCACATCGAACACGTCGGTCGTCGGTGCGCCCATTTCGAAGGCGCCGCGCCTGTGATCGTCGACGTAGTAACGAACATTGCTCATCAGATCGATCGGCATACCGCCCATCCGGGCAGCCTTCATGAACAGCCAAGTCGGCGTCGGCACAACCCTGACCGCTCGCCCGACTGCCCGGCCGATTGCATGGGCCATGTCCTCTGCGCCGAGGAGTTCCGGTCCAGTGGGCCGGTAGCTCTTCCCGGCGTGCTGGGCAGGATCCATCAGGGCCGCGACGGCGACTCGCGCAATATCCTCGTTCGAAGGCGGCGCATTGCGGCTATTGCCGTACATCCAAGGAAAGACGCCGAGATGGGTGGCCAATCCGATCGTCAACAGGTAGGCGTCAGCGAAGAAGCCCGGATTGACGAACGTGTGCGCCACTCCGGGCGTCATCGAAAACAGCCGGTCCACGAGCCAATGCTGGCGGGTCATCAGCGAGGGATGCGAGGGGCTCTCCAGCCACTGGGTTACGCCCACGATGTGCTCTAATCCAGCTTCCTTGGCGGCGATGGCGAAGGCGACCGCGCCCTGAATCATGTAGGGATCGTAGGGCGGACAATAATAGGCGCGCTGGATACCCTTCAGTGCGTCGGCCACGCGCTCGACATCGCTCATGTCGGCGACCGCGATCTCGGCTCCTTGAACCTTCAGTCGCGCGCTGCGACCATCCTCTCGGTGCACTAGGGCGCGGACGGGATAACCGGCCTTTAACAATTCGGTAACCACGACGCTGCCCGTTTTCCCGGTCGCGCCGGTGACGATAATTTTCGGCTTGTTCATGATCGTTTCCTCCCTAAAAGGTTCCGTTCATGCAGTAGCACTCTCGTAAGCAGAGTCATTGCTGCGGTACGGGGTCCATCAATGCCCTGAGCGGCATCAACGGTCCGATGGGAATGTACTCGTGATGGAGCAACTCTTCCTTTGCTAGAGGCAGGGTTTCCATGATGGCTCGTGCCTCGTCCTCGGTGCTTGCGTTGACCAGGAAGATCACGCCTTTGCCATCGCCGCGCGAATACCACTGTTGGATTTTCCCGTCGAGGTAGAGCCTCACCGTTGCCCGAATCTCTGCCGGAATAACGGCCATAATTTGTTGAGGGGTTACGCCCTGCTTCGCAGTCTCAATGACCAGCACTGCAGTGGTTTTAGGTGTAGGCACGCTGGGCACACCTGAAGCGGCCCCGGACTGTAACTGTACTGGCATGATGAATTTCTCCTTTTTTTTAAAATTTGAGTCAGTGACATGACCCTGCTTTTTCTCTCAACAGATCGCGACTGCGACACGCTTCAGTCGCGGATCAGGACTGGGGATGGCACGCCAGGGGTTTTCTACGCGTCTCTGCGTGCCGGAGCGCCCATGCGAGTCACTGCAGCGCTCCTGGATTCAATGCCCTCAGCGGCATCAACGGCCCGACTGGAATGTACTGATGATCCATCAATCGCTCCTTCGCGAGTGGCAGGGTTTCCATAAGGGCTCGGGCCTCGTCCTCCGTCTTGGCGTCAACCAGTAACACGACGCCTTTGCCATTGCCGCGCGAATACCACTCGCGGATTTTCCCGTCGAGGTAGAGCTTCACAGTTGCCCGAATCTCTTCCGGTATGAGGGCCATGATTTGTTGAGGGGTTACGCCCGGCTTGGGAGTTTCAATGACCAACACTGCGGTAGTCTTGGGTATAGCTATGCTGGGCACAGCTGAAGCGCCGCCGGATTGTGATTGCGCTACCGATGCCGCGGGAAGCAGGGCCACAAGCAAAGCGATCATAAATTTCATGGGGTACTCCTCTCGATTCATTTTCGGTGTCACTGCCCTATATAGAGTACTATCGTACTCTATAGGCTCAAAAAAATTTACGCTTCAACAAAGCTCTTTATGAAAAAGTTCCTCGCCTCCATTAAAACCTGCTCACGCCTTGCAGGGTCCGAAATAACCCGCGCCATCATTAACACTCCTGCCATGCTGGGGAACAACAACCTGATCTTCGCCTGTTTCTCGTCCCGGGTCTGACCGGGCATGAATGGCAGGAACCGCTCACGATACGCTCCGAGCAGCGCCTCGATTCTTCGCCGCACCGGTATCGGCTTCCGCGCAAGCTCCGGCCCGAGGGTGGCGCGCACACAACCGGATCCCGGCGAATTCGCGTGGCCCGCGCTTAGATAGCGTTCGATGATTGCCCGCAGAGCCTGACCTTCGGGCGCGGACTTTGCCACTTCCACCATGCCTCTTCCGGTCTCGTCGAGCGCCCGTGCCACCGCTTCAACGAACAGGTCGTCCTTGCTCTTAAAATGCCGGTAGAAGCCGCCTTTTTTCAGGCCTACCTTCTTCATTACTGTCCCGATGCCACTCGTATCCCCGCCGCGCTCGCGGAAAGAGCGAGCGGCCACGGAAAGAATTTTCTCGTGGTTCCGCGCTTTATGTTCCCGCGAGTATCGCATGATCTAAGAGTACGATCGTCCGCTAATGTCTGTCAAGGCTCACCCTTCATCTTCCCGAATGCTCGTTAGCGCCATGGGTTAAGAGCCCCCCAAAAAACTTGCCGCGCAATCGAACGAGCCGCAATGGCTGGCCCGCGTACTTCTTATGCTGGCTCGCTTTGGCAAGGAAGGGGCTCCTGAGACCGTACTTCCACGGATGAGCCAGGAGACCCTGGCCGAAATGGTCGGAACCACTCGAGCGCGCGTTAGTTCTTTCATGAACCGCTTCAGGAAATTGGGATTCATTCACTACAACGGTTGGGTTGCAGGTCCACAGCTCACTTCTCAACATTGTTCTCCACGATTAACTCTCGCGTCAGTTGACCACTTTGCTGTGAGGCCACGCCAGAACGCCGTTCGAAACGCGCAGGCCTGGCTCCAGGATTCCGGTCGCGTGGCGGCTTTCACCACCTGTGCACTTTTATACACTCTGGAAAATAAACGGGGTCCGTGCGCGATTCGGCTCAACCGTTTGTTTTTGTCGAAGTTCCATCCTGCTTTTTGCCTTTAGGTCTGAGCAAAATATTCCCGCTGCAACCACATGTTCAATAGTGACCAGACTTCTGATTCCTGGCATGGCAAAATGCAAACACTGGAAATGAGAGATTGTTCGAGTCTCCCTAGCCGCTCCCAGGAGGACATATGTGGATTGCAAAGCATTTGAGATTGTCACACGCCTACTCCGAACTTGAAGCGCAAGCAGCGGAACGCACCGCAGAGCTGCAAAAACTTACTCAGCGTCTCCTCAAAGTCCAGGATGACGAGAGGCGAAAATTAGCGCGCGATTTGCATGACAGCACGGGGCAAACACTGACTGCGCTGAAAATGAGTGCGTCGCTCTTGCAACAGAAGTGCAAGCAAGCCCCGGCCGTTCTGGCCATGGCTTCCGACATTGTGCAACTGGCGGATCAGGCCATCGATGAGATTCGGACCATGTCGTACTTGCTGCATCCGCCACTGTTGGATGAAGTTGGATTTGCCTGCGCGGCCGAGTGGTTTATCGAAGGATTTGCCAAGCGAAGCGGAATTAACGTAAGAGCGAGTGTCGGGAATTCACGAGAACGACTGCCGCAGAGCGTGGAGACGGCGCTGTTCCGCGTATTGCAGGAGAGCTTGACCAATATCCATCGCCACTCCGGGGCGTCCGATGCAACAGTCCATTTTCAACATGAAGTTGACGCCGTGATCCTGGAAATACGCGATTTCGGGAGAGGTATACCTGAGGAGCGATTGCGGTTGCTTCATGGAAGGACTCCGGAATCGGGCGTCGGCTTGGCCGGAATGCGCGAGCGATTGCACGAACTCGACGGGACGCTGGAAATAGAATCCGATGGGCGCGGGACGAGCCTGCGGGCCACCGTTCCACTCTATGCGCCGGGCCTGTCCGCTCAGTTAGGCGCTTGCGGAGAAGTCAGTGCATGCTCATACGCCTAACGAGGGGCGACATTATTGGGATGGGGAATGCTGTCCGATTTGTTGCCAGGAACGAAAGCTATTGGCCGCAGAAGGCAAGAAGGGTCCGATGAATGCGCAGTAGCTTGCCTTTGTGCTCGTAGTAGATGAAGCCCGACTCCTTGAACTTGTTCATGAAAAAGCTGATACGCGAGCGCGTGGTTCCGACCATCTCAGCCAGCGTCTCATGGCTGATCTTCGGAACAGTGGTCTCCGGTCCTTCATGCCCGTCATAGTGGGCGAGCAGTATAAGAATCCGAGCCAGTCTCTTTTCGCTTGGGTTGCAATGTTGGTCCACCAGATCCTGCTGGTAGCGAATGTTCCGGGCCAACACGTATGCCAAAAACACATTTGCCAATTTCACTTGCCGCACCAGCGCGAGCAACAGGACCTCCTTCGTAATTCGGAGGAGGCTGCAGTCTGTTAGGGCCCTGGCGGACGCCGTGTGCGAAGGCTGACCGGCTATAGAATCTTTGCCAACAAAATCCGCATCGCTCAAAATGTCGAGAACTGCTTCCTTCCCGGCTTGGGACCGCACACTGATTTTCACTTTTCCGGTTTGAATGACAAACAACGAGTCAGCTGCCTCACCCTGAGTGAAGATTGTTTGTCCCCTTCTGAAAGAAACTAATGTCCGACCTTCGCCGACGGTGGTGAGAAAGGTATTCGCGTTGAAAGCGCTCTTTTGTTTGGCCATCGGGCTGCCGCCCATTTCACATCGGCTAAATTCAGATTGAAACACACGAACCGACAATGGCTGTGGTCAATATTGCTCACAATTGCCTCGGTCGGCCCGGTTCAAAACGAAACCGCGGGTCGGACCAAGAAAATGGATGCTGGGAGCACCGCACCGCCCGAGCATTTTATTTTAGAAATTGTATAGAGTTGAACAGTGTCGCAAATCGCTAGCAGCTAATCTGTGTAAGTACGAGCCGGAAAGCGGTCATGGGTTAGTGTCGGCAAAACCGACGTTCAGATCCTCACGACCGCTTATTCACTGTTTTTTAACAATGCGCGTCTCATGCCGAACTCGCGAGGGTTCGGCCTTTTTTGATGGTGAGCATTGCGGACCCTTTTCCCAACTTAATCGATGATGCCATTCGCTCCATTGGCTTGTGTTCTATTTGCATTCTAGAAGGTCGTCATGCTCATCCGTGGTAGGACAACTCTTATCTTTGTGGGAATCGGCGCGGTCCTCTTGCTCGCGGTCATCTTCGTTGTACCTCCTCTCATTCGCGTGGATCGCTACCGGCCCCAAGTCATCTCTTATCTTGAAAAACAAACTGGAAAGCAGGTCGAGATCGGACGACTGGCACTGACGTTTTTTCCTGTAACGATGCATATTGAACGTATCGGCGTGAAGAATCCTCCTATATTTCCGGCTGGCTATGTTGTTCAGGTGGCGCGCCTCGATGCCGAACTTAGCGTCGGGGCGCTCCTGCACCGGCAGGTAATCATCAAGTCTCTCGTACTCGAGGATCCAGTCTTGAATCTGACGTCCGATCCTGACGGCCCTTGGAATTTCGAGAATCCTCAATCCAAGGTTTCGGCGAATACCTTTCCGCTTGGCCCCATTGCGAATGTGAGAATAAAGCGGGGAGTCGTGATAGCGTCGAATCTTTTGCCGTCCGACGCGGCCGGTCCGGTTTATTTCGAAGCTCACGATATCTCCTGCGAACTGGAGCAGGTGAACCTCGAAGGAATTATCAATCCGGCTTCTTCTTCCTCGATGGACGGCCAAGGCAACCTGAAGGCGGGCCTTCTGCGTTTCGGAGCTGTGGAGGCAAGAAATCTTGAATCCGAGGTTCGGTTGGAGTTACGACATGTTTTCTTCAAGGATGTCAAAGCGAAAGTCTATGGCGGGTAGTGCGGCGGGCGAACTTTCTTTCGACTTGTCGGGGAAGAACGCAAACTTTAAGGCCACTGCGCGAATAAGCGGAATCAATGTGGCGCAGCTTCTCGCGGCCTTCCCGAGCGGCGGTGGAAAAATGAGTGGAAAGATGGAAGGAGATGTCAGGTTAGCCGGAGAAATCGCACATTCCCTGCGCCCGCTGGCAGGAGTCCGCGGCGCGGGACATCTAACGGTGCGCAACGGCCAGCTACCGAGTCTCAAGCTCAACGCGAATTTGATGAAGCTGGCGCACTTCAATGATCTTGGTCCAGCCCGGAACGATCCTTCCGCTTTTAGCCTGATAACCGCCGATCTCGAGCTAGCCGATCAGCGGATTTCGAGCAACGTGATCGACATTGACGGATACGGAGTGGATGTGGATGGCTCGGGAAGTGTCAGCGTGTCAGGTTCCGACGTGTTGAGCTATCGCGGGTTGGCAGAGATTACAACCAAAGAGAGCTTCTTCACCAACGCGGTTGCCCGACTTTCCGGTGCCACACTAAGAAACGGCAAGTTGCAGTTTCCCTTTCGAATCGGCGGAACGATCGATAGCCCTGTATTCACCAAAGGCGAGGGCGATAAGGACGTAGATGCGGCACAAAATCATCGGTGAGCGAGCTGGGAACTCTGGCTCGCTGCGTCGCCCGATCAAATCCCTCGCTGCACGAATGAGAGCCTAGGGGCGCCCGATGGCTGCGGATCTTACGCGATTGCTTTCGCGGATCTGTTCTACCGTGAACTCGCCCCCGCAAACACCGCATCGCCAGCCAGGGGACGCCGCTTGCGCTATCCCGGGTATCGGGCGATGATCAGCGCGTCTGGCGGGTACGAGTTCGCTACTGCACTGCGGACACTGTCGTTGAATCATACGGGAGGCCTCATAAAGATGAAGAACGTGTCTGTCACTCTCGTCGAATATCAGTTGCCCGGGTGAAGCGTACGGGTCTCCTCAACGGTAAGCCGGGAAGCATCACAATAGCCGCGCCCTTTCAAGCAGGCCGAGTAATTGCGCTTGTGCTCGGTGTCCGCCAGCGTTTTCGCTTCCGATGTAGTCAGTTTTGCGTAGTCACAAGCCTCTTCCCCGCTCTTGCAAGCCGCGAGGTTGCGCTGGTGTTCTGCGTAGGATGTTTGTCTGGCTTCCAGCGGAGTGAGTTTGGAATGGTCGCACTCGTCCCAGCCGTTTTCACAACTCTGCGCGTTGCGCCTGTGCTCGCCGGCGGCCACTTCCTTCGTTTCCGAAGGAGTTAGCTGGGAGTAATTGCAGAGGCCAGAGCCGTTCTTACAGTCGGACGCATTGAGTTGCTGCCTGGCGGTGTCGACCGCCCCGGCTTCCGAGGCGCTCAACTTGGAGTGGTCACAGTTTCCCCCACCGTTTTGGCAGGCGGCTACGTTGCGCTGGCGTTCCGCGGCGGACGAATCGCGCGCCTCCGCCGGCGTCAGTTTGGACTGATCACAGGTTTGCATGCCGTCGTTGCAGTCGGTCACGTTGCGCTGGTGATCGGCAACGGCCAACGCTACAGTCTCCGGTTCCGAGAGTTTCGAACGGTCACAGGAATCGTAGTGGTTCCTGCAGTTGGCAACGTTGTGCCCGTGACGGGCGACAGCTACATCAGCCAACTGCTCAGCACTCAACTTGGACTGATCACAAGCTTCGCGGCCGGCCTTGCAAGCCTCAAAATTCTGAGAGAGATCGGGTGATTGAGCAAACGCCAGGATAGGCCAGAGAGTAAGACAGGCCAGTTGTGTGTAAAGCAGGCGCCGGAGCCTGGTTTTCATATTTTCCGCCCTTCGGAAGAGTAAGAACAAATCTGTAACAGGAATGACCGGAACCAGAGTGCGGTTCCGGCCAAGCCTTGATGCGTCTTGCTGACATCCTGTGCAAGTTACTTTCTGTCTTCTTTTGCTTCGGCAAGTTTCGCCTTTTGGCCTGCCTCCGACACGGCTCTCAGGAACGCATCCGCGCTACGCGGAGTCGCTGCTTTCCCCGAGAGAATGTTGCGGAACATCATGTGCTTGCCGTAAATGGCGCGAGTGGAGTCGTTGTCCTGTTCCACTACCGCACCCTCCAACGTCAAGCCGGCGAAGACGCCCTTGGAACGTGAGTAGGTCAGCATTTCAGTATTCATCTTCCAGTCCGTTCCCGCGGACGCATGACGACCAACCGGGCCGGCTGCAACTGATCCTTCGCCGGTGAGTTCGAACTTGCTCGAAAGTAGGTGCTGGAAACCCTGATCGTTCATGACCAGCATAACCAGGTCGACGCCTTCCAGGCCGATCTGAAATCCAGCGCTGCCCCCGCCAATTGTGACGAATGCCGGTGCGCTCCAGCCTTCGGCCGTGCGGCAGGTAGCCACGCCACGTCCGTGTTTACCACCAAAGATAAATCCACCTTTGATCAGGTTGGGTACCACCAGGATGCACTTTGCGTCGCTCAGCACTTCTTCTGGAATACCCTTGTCTGGCGTCGCCATAATGGCGTGAATCACGTCGACTGAGGACTGCAGCCGTGCCACCGAATCTTCCCGCCCTGATCCTGCCCATGCGTATGTTCCAAACAGGCCCATGACGCTCATCAACAGCAGTGACATTGTTTTCTTCATGGAATTTTTCCTTTAGGTGCTACGGAACTAAGAGGAGAAAACTTCAGATAGCTGACTTAGCTCAGAGGACCTGAAAGAGAGAGAGGAAGTGCTCGTCTCAAGGGTCATCATGAGCCCATCACGGCGGAATAACTGATCTGTATTGCTCACTTCGCAGATAGGAATCTGGAGCTTTCGATCGCACCCGGCAACGCAAAGCGAGCAATGTTGCACAGAATTGTCGACCTGCGCCGTGGCACTATCGGAGTCGTCACAAAAACGGGGTCTGATCTATGACCGCAATCTCGCATCCGTTGCTCGTCCGTGTTCGTAGTCTGCGCGCTTTCCTGGCCGCCTCGCTGCGGAGATTGCTGAGAATGGAACCACATGATGGTGATTTCGCTTCCCAGCGAATGTGCCCGTTTTGCAAACTCATCACGCCACGCCACGAAGCCCGTTGCCTGGAATGCGGCAGGTCATTCAAACCAGCCTAAAAGTTGGGAACGGTGCAGAACTTAGGCGCACGCTTCTCGTCCATCCTGGCTCGATGGTTCAATGATGTATCGGTTCTTGTTCGGACAGAAGCGGCATGGCACTTCAAGAACTTGTCCAGTCTTCTCCTCGATTACGGCCAACTGAAATACTCGCAGGCACTCTTCACAGGTCACCATCACGTAGGGAATCCCTTGCGAGTCGTTCCCATTGCGGGGTACCCAGGCCGGAGCGAGCTCTCGGCGATGCGCATTGCTGCGAGCAGGAGCAGCATGAATCACCTGCTCGATGGATCGAAACAGGTTCTTAGGCGGGCTGCCTTTGGCGTAGAAGCCGTCCGCGATAACGCCAACTGGAACAGTATCGTCTGCATACCCGCCGCTCATGGCCAGGGTTAATATTTGCGGAAAACGGCGGCGAACCACAGACAGCAGCTCGAACCCGGACATACGGGGCATCTCCAGGTCGGAGACGATTACGTCAGGCTCCGTTTTTCTTAGTTGGAGAAGTGCTGCAAAGCCATCTTCGGCAACGACCACCTCGTAGCCTGCGGACATCAACAACATTGCGATTGTTTCCCGAACTCCCGGATTATCGTCCACTACCAGAATCTGGCGCTTCGAAGGGGAGGACATAGTTAACACCGGAATGAGCCGGAATCAGGTTTGGTGGTCAGCAGGAAATGGACCGCAGCCCACAGGAAGTGCGCTCCATCGGATTTGGCCACCAGGGTATCCACGGACTTCAAAGCTTTCTGGGGCAATTCCTGCGGGTCAGCCACCATTACGATGGGAACATGCGGCCTCACACGCCGGATTTCGTCCACCACCTCGGCACCGCCCAACGCTCTGATTGAGTATTCGAGAACGACTGCATCCACCCGGCCTGACAACAAGAGCCGCAGCCCATCGCTTCCGTTGGTTGCAGTAACGAGCTCGTATCCTTTTTCGCGCAAGAGCCGCAATTCGTCTGGATCGCGATGTATGCACAAAACTGTGTTGGTCGTAGCCATACCTATGTAGGTATAGGAGAAATTCGCTTTCTAGTCTGTTCAATAGTGCTCAGGACTAAAGACGTACTGGAAATGAGCAATTGTGACCTTACAGTTAGGCAGTGACCGCCTACTCTATCCTTCACAGCGTCTTTCCTCAGTCGGGTGCCAATGAAAAAACACTATCTCCACCTCTCGGTTTATCGATGTGACAAGTGTCAGGGGCCGGTCGTTAAAGGCTCGCTTGCCGTGCGCGAAAACGAAATATCAAAAGAGACTGAGAAGCAAGAGATCGGAGCGATCTGCCTCTCGTGTGGCCACCGGCAAAACTCAGCGACGGGGCTGGTGCGTATCCGTCATTTGCCACCGATGGATTGGCCTCCAGCGGATTCAATCCTCGCTTCTCACCTGACCACTGCTTTCGTGGAAGCACTCCATCGCGCCGATCTTCATTGAGAGGAAGACCAATGACTGAGAATCCCAGCACCACGTTGCATGGAACTGTCGAAAAGATCATCGCGTCTCGCGTGTCCAGCGAAGCTGAAAAAGCGCAGATATCCATCGACGGAGCCGACGACCTTTACAAGCAACTCCGTATCGAAAACACGCTAACTGATGAAGGCGGCAACGAGGTCCGTTTGAAGCGGGGAGCCACCGTGGAGATCACAGTCAAGGCAGAGGCGCAGGCGGTATCCACGAGAAACGACGGGCTTCCAGAACTGTAGGATGGGACTTTGATCCTCACGGAAGCTTGAGTCTTCACAGGCTCTAGTCGTGGAGAACGACATTGAGCAGCGAGCTATGAACCTGCAGGGCGCCCTCTGTACCGCCCGCGTAGTGAATGAAGCCCAGCTTTCTGAATCGGTTCATGAAGAAGCTCACCCGCGAACGGGTCGTTCCAACCATCTCGGCCAGTGTCTCCTGGCTGATCTTAGGGACCACGGTCTCTGGAATGCCTTCCTTGCCAAAATGAGCGAGCAATAGAAGGACGCGGGCCAGGCGTTTCTCACTGGAATTGAACAGTTGATCGACCAGATCCTCTTCGTAACGGATATTCCGCGCCAGCAAATAGGCCACGAACATTTCAGAAAGCGCGGGCTCGCGATGAAGCGCATCCATCATCGTCTTTTTCTCCACACGCAGGATTTCGCAATCTGTCATGGCCGCCGCGGAGCCCATCCGTAACAGCTGGCCCGCCAGCGAACCTTCCCCAAAGAAGTTCCCCTCATTGACTATTGCGATGGTTGCTTCCTTGCCGATCTTCGAAACAACCGTGAGCCTCACTTTGCCTTTTTGCACAAAGAAGACTGCGTTTGCCTCGTCCCCTTGCGCAAATATCGTTTGCCTTTTCGGTACTACAAGAATCTTCCTGCCGTCACCGATGGTCGCGAGGAAAGTATCTGGGTCGAATGAACCATTTTTCTTGGTAGCTAGCGTAGGGTGCCTCACCTTCAGGTGCCCGCACAGGACGAGTGGATTCACTCCAAATCGTGCCCACCTCATGCGAACTGTACTCTAACGTACGCCAACGCCTGCAGCAAGACTGTTCAGTTTTGACCAGTCTTACTTTCCCCATTGTCTCACCATGGGGATAGCTAAATCGACACACATGAGAGGTAGCTATGGCACAGACTGTTCAAGTTGGCACGATTCTAATGAAGGAGTGGCCCGGGATGACGACACTTGGGCTAGAGAGCGAGCCATGTTCTGCCGGATGGACCCTGCTCAAGGTTCTGGATGGTTTCACGCTTGATCGCAAGATCCACGCTGCCGGATGGAATTTCTTTTTCATGGCGACGGAAGTCAAGGTTATGTTCCTGGGCTCACTCGGAGCGGCGAAGATCCAGAACGCGTTGAGACGGATTCTAAAGAAGGTGAAGGAACAACACTTCAACGGCCTTGAAGTAACTGAGATCGTTTCCCGGCGCTTCCTCGGCGTGCCCTACGTGACCATTTCCGCGCATTCTCGGCACATGCAACGGAGTTGCTACCTCGATAGCGCGGAAGTAAGGCAAACGAACCAGCGCAATGAGGAGTGGGCGACCGGCTGAGTGCGGCTGGATGGCTGGATGGTCGAAGAGTCGCGATTCTTCAGCGTCGACCCTTCGCCCGCGACGGCGCATACGGCTACCTTTCGAAACCGTCTAAGCGCCGGTCTCGGTGAGGGTCGGTGCGGGGTAGACCAGTGCTAAGCTCGCATTTTTCGCCGGGTTTCGCGCCGCACGTGGGGCAACGCACCGCCAAGGCTAGTTTCTGTTTGGCTTTCATGGCTACACAATGCACCATTGCTTGCCAACAAGATGGTCAATAGTGATCAGTCTGCAACCTCACCTTTGTTGAATACTGACAAGAGGCAAATTCCAAACCAGCGCTGGTGATGCTGTCGGGTCCATCTCCCAATTGGGCCTTGCGGCACCGGTGTTTATCGAAGTCAGGGACAGAATGTCGGTAACAAATACAGTGCTACCCAAGCCTCTCCTGAAAGTCGTCCGCCCCCGGCCCTTGGTGCAAGGGGCAGCGCCTCGGTTGCAATCGAAGCCATCCCTCCCCAGTCGGATCGCGGTGATCGGGAATTATCTTCCGCGACATTGTGGAATCGCCACTTTCACTACCGACCTGTGTAGCGCCATTTCTGCAGAATACGGGAGTGCTCGATTGCTGGCGCTCCCGGTCAACGACACCGAAGAAGGCTACGACTATCCCGCACGGGTGAGATGGTCGCTCGCCCAGGACGATGTGAGGTCGTATCAGGATGCGGCCGAATTCCTGAACTTTAACAACATCGACATGGTGTGTCTGCAACACGAATATGGAATCTTCGGAGGTCCAGCCGGAAGTCATATTTTGCATCTACTGCGCGGGTTGAAGATGCCCGTGGTGACAACGCTGCATACCGTTCTGCGCGAGCCAGACGCCAATCAACTGATGGTCATGGAAGAAATCGCGGAATTGTCTGACCGCCTCATTGTCATGAGCCAGCTGTCATCCCAGTTCTTGCAGGAAATCTTCAAAGTGCCCGGCAGCAAAATCGACATGGTGCCGCATGGAGTTCCAGACCTGCCATTCCTGGATCCCAATTTTTATAAAGACCGGTTCGGCGTGGAAGGCAAGGCGGTACTCCTCACGTTCGGCCTGCTCTCACCAAACAAGGGAATCGAAAATGTAATTCGCGCGCTGCCGCAGATACTTTCTAAACATAAGAATGCCGCTTATATCGTCGCGGGTGCGACGCATCCTCACGTCCTGCGTCGCGAGGGAGACAAGTATCGAGCCAGCTTGCAAGCTCTGGCGAAGGAAATGGGAGTGGAATCGCAAGTCAGCTTCCACAACCGCTTCGTCAGTCCTGAGGAGATGCTCGAGTTCATTGGCGCCGCCGATATTTACATCACGCCGTACCGCCATGAGGCGCAGGTAGTGTCCGGAACTCTTGCCTATGCCTTAGGCGCGGGTAAGGCGATCATCTCGACCCCATATTGGCACGCGATCGAGTTGCTGGATGACCGCAGAGGAGCGCTGGTTCCATTCCAAAATCCCGACGCGATCGCACAAAAAACAATTGAACTTCTGGACACTCCCGCGATTCGTCACGGCATGCGCAAACGCGCATATTTGTTCGCCCGGGAGATGGTCTGGAAACGAGTGGCGCAAGGTTACATGGAAAGTTTCGCACGGGTGCGCAGCGATCGCATGGAAAGTCCCAAGGTGCAGTTCTCGGCCCGCAGGACTGATAAATCACTGGATCAACTGCCTGAGTTGAAGCTGAATCACTTGAACGCGATGACGGACGACACAGGAATGCTGCAGCACTCAATCTTTACGATCCCGAACCGCAGAGAGGGATACACCACAGACGATAACGCCCGCGCCCTTATTTTTTCGGTGCAGCTTGAGCATCTCGAAAAAGATCAAGCGCAGAGGGATCAGATTGGGACATCCGATTCCGCCGCGTCAAATTCCGCGGGCCTCTATCTGTCATTCCTGGAGCATGCCTTCAATCCTGCGAAAGGCAGATTCAAGAACTTTCTCCGTTACGATCGCCGGTGGAACGAATCGGCGGGCTCCGAAGACGCTCATGGGCGTGCGCTATGGGGGCTAGGGACAGTGTTGGGCCGATCCCGGGATCAGGGATTGAGGGGTGCCGCCGGGCGCCTGTTCGAGTTTTCTCTTCCCGCGGTGCTGGAATTCAGCAGTCCGCGTGCCTGGGCCTATACCCTGCTGGGAGTTCAGGAATACCTCGATTCGTATCCCGGAGATCGCGATGCACAGAAAGTGAGATTCGCCCTCAGTCACCGGCTGCTTGAGATGTATCAGTCGATCCGCACTCCTCAGTGGAAATGGTTCGAGAACGTTCTGGCATATGGAAACGCGAGACTGCCTCAAGCCATGCTCCTCGTGGGCTCAGCATGTTCGGATGATCGTATGGTTTCCGCTGGCTTGGAATCGCTGGATTGGCTGTCTGAAACGCAACGTTGCGAAATCAATTCCCACTTTGTGCCGATCGGTTCGCAAGGCTTCTACCGCCAGGGAGGTGAGAGGGCTCGTTTCGATCAGCAACCGCTCGAAGCCGCCGGCGCAGTCTCTGCTTCTCTGCAAGCCTACCGCGTAACTGGCGACAGCCGCTGGCGCAACGAAGCTTGGTCGGCTTTCAACTGGTTCCTCGGCGACAACGACCTGCAACTTCCTCTTTATGACTCTGTCACCGGCGGCTGCCGGGACGGCCTGCATCCCGACCGTGCTAATGAAAACCAGGGAGCCGAATCAACGCTGTCGTTCTTAATGGCGCTCCTCGAAATGCGTTCTCTAGCAGAACCTCGTCAATTGGATATTCCGTCATGACCATGCCCGCAGAAAAATCTATGAGCCTGTTGAGCACTCGCATCGAGCCACTTCTTCTTCGCCATCCCACTAACCCGATCCTGACGAGTAAGGATTGGCCATACCCTATCAATAGCGTGTTCAATGCGGGCGCCACGCTACTTGCGGATGGCACGACCCTACTGCTTTGCCGAGTGGAAGATCGCCGCGGCTTGTCCCATCTTTGCGCCGCTCGTTCTCGAAATGGCGTCGACGGATGGCAAATCGACGCCGAACCGACCTTGATGCCCAGCCCCAAGGATCATCCGGAAGAAATCTGGGGCATTGAAGACCCTCGCATCACGTTCGTTCCCGAACTGCAGCAATACGTCATCACCTACACTTCCTATTCCCGCGGGGGTCCGGGCGTGTCTCTGGCTCTGACCAAAGAATTCCGCACCTTCGAACGATATGGCGTAATCATGCCGCCAGATGACAAGGATTCCGCACTTCTGCCTCGGAGAATCGACGGCTGTTGGGCGCTGATTCATCGTCCCATGACGACTCTTGGATCGCACATGTGGATTTCTTACTCTCCCGACCTGCGCTATTGGGGCAGGCACCGGCTCATGCTGGAAGCGCGCCGCGGCGCCTGGTGGGACGCAAACAAAATCGGGTTGTCTCCTCCACCCATCGAGACTTCCAGAGGATGGCTAGTGTTCTACCACGGAGTGCGCCACACGCCTTCAGGTTGTCTGTATCGATTGGGTTTGGCTCTGTTCGAACTCGAAAATCCAGAGAAGTGCCTGCTGCGAGGAGACTCGTGGATCTTCGGGCCAGAAGCGGAATACGAGCGCCATGGCGACGTGGACGACGTTGTTTTCCCCTGTGGATACACGATGGACGCCGATGGCGATACGCTAAACATTTATTACGGGGCGGCGGATTGCTCCATTGCCCTGGCTCGGGCCAGCGTGCGATCGCTACTCGATTGGCTCGATGCCAATGGAAGTTGCGAACGCCGCCAGCGAGCGCAGGATTGATGGAACTTGGAACTCTCCATCCGCATAACTTCGGGCGCCGCCGTTTGTGCCTGTCCCGAACCGCAACCGAATGTGAGCTATCTTGCTCAGACGCCAAAGACTGTACCTGTCATTCTTAATTGTCTTCTGAGTGTGTCGATGGAGTCGCGACTGCTGAGTCGCAGCTCCTACGTCTCGGTCGCTGGGTCGTCTCCTGATCAGGTCACCCAAACGGCCACATCCAGCGAATCAGCACTCTTCATCCGTGTGCGTGCCGTGAAACCTCCGGCGAACACGATTCGACTCTAAGGATTCACGAAAATCGAAATTCAGGACAACGCCCCCAGGCGGATGAGGGGGTGTCGCCCGAGAAAAGGAAGATCAAAGATTATGCCTTTAATTCAACTCCTGGAAATTCTGGTCGTGGTGGGTGTCCTGCTATGGCTGGTGAATCGCTTCATTCCCATGCAGGGATCCATCAAGTCAATTCTCAACGGCGTCGTAGTCATCGCCGTAGTTCTGTGGCTGCTCAACGTGTTTGGGCTCTTTCACTCGCTAACGCGGATCCACGTCGGCACTTAAGCAACGGAGCAACACGTGGCACCACAAGAAACCAAACGCTTCAACCCTAGGTCGAAGCAAGGCAACACCGCAGGAATTTTCCTGAAGGAGATACTTTGAAGAATAATCTTTTGTTAGTTGTCGGAATCACCCTCAGTCTTAGCGCATTTGCTCAGACCACTTCTCAAACAACCCTCACCCTCGAGCCGATGAGGACGATGCCCACTTTTCGCGTGACTGTCATCAGCCGCAGTGTGCAGGCCGTCAACTATCAGCATCGCAGCGGATCGTCGAAACTCGATTTCGCGGGCACGGACCTGATGCCCTCAGCCAATGGCGTTGCCGAAATCAACAGCAAGCGAGGCTCGATTGCGATCGAAGCCGAATTCGGCAATCTCCAGAAGCCGACCACGTTTGGCAATGAGTATCTGACTTACGTCCTGTGGGCAATCTCGCCTGAAGGACGCGCCGTAAATCTCGGCGAAGTCCTGCTTGGCGGCAACCATCGCAGCAAACTGAATGTGACCACCGACCTTCAGGCGTTCGCTCTGATTGTCACCGCAGAACCTTACTATGCCGTCCGACAGCCCAGCAACGCGGTAATCCTCGAGAACGTAGTTCGCGAGGAGACCAAGGGAACGACCGAGGCGGTAAATGCAAAGTACGAACTGATGGAGCGCGGTGGCTATATCCCCACCGGCTACAAGTTCGATCCGGTGGTCCTGAATGCCAAGTTGCCACTCGAATTCTTTGAAGCGCGGAACGCATTGCGCATCGCTCAATCCGAGGGCGCCGAGCAGTACGCTGCCGACAGTTACCAGCACGCCGTCCGCTTAATGGATAAAGCAGATGCGGATGCCGTAAACAAACACATCGACAGAAAGCCACTGATCGCGATCTCGCGCGAGGCCGTGCAAACTGCCGAAGATGCGCGCGCGATTGCAGTCAAGAAAATGGACGACGTCCGTCTGGCGAATGAACGCCAGGATTCCTCGGATGCGCAGGCCAGAACGCAAGGACAAGCCGATGAGGCGACGCGGCGCAAGGAACAAGCTGAGTCCGACAACACAAGAGCTCAAGCCGCCAAGGCTCAGGCAGAATCCGACACGGTGAATGCCCAAGCTGCCAAAGTTCAGGCTGAGTCCGATGCAGCCAGGGCTCGGAACGACACCGCGGAGGCACAAGCCGCAACTGCCAGGGCCCAATCTGACATGGCGGCCAGTCAAGCTTCCTCCGCAACTGCACTCTCGGCAGCCCAGGCTGATGCCGACCGATCACGCGCAGATACCCTGAAAGCGCAGCAGACCGCGCAACAGGCGGAAACCGACAAGGCGGCCATGCGCGCAAAGCTATCCGAGCAACTGAATTCAATTCTTCAGACTCGCGATACCGCGCGCGGACTCATCGTCAGTATGTCCGATGTCCTGTTCGACAGCGGAAAGTATTCGTTGAAGCCTGGTGCGCGCGAGAAACTGTCGAAAGTCGCAGGCATCTTGCTGGCGTACCCGGGGCTCAATGTCGAAGTCGGGGGCTACACGGATAACGTTGGTGGCGATGCCATGAATCAAACCCTGTCGGAGCATCGTGCCAGCTCTGTGCGTGATTACCTTGTGCAGCAAGGAGTATCAAGCAATTCGGTTTCGTCCAGAGGCTTCGGCAGCAGTCTGCCCGTTTCCTCCAACGATAACTCGGCGGGACGCCAGCAGAATCGGAGAGTGGAACTTCTCGTTTCCGGTGAAGACATCGGCAAACCAATCAACACCACTACAGGAAGCTTGCGGTAGAACACGCGGCACGCGGCGAAATCACCCGCGTGCCGCCCTAGCATCCATGGACCCTATGAGATTGAGCCGAGCTCAGCACCTAATTCTTCAGTCTGCACTTTTTGACCACTTAAAAGCCGCTGAGCTTACTAACTACAACATCTAGCTCCCCAACATTGAGTTGAGGAGTGTGGCCTGAGGACGGAGTTTATGAAATTACTCGGAATTACTAGCACAGCCATTCTCTCTTTGTGTCTCGGAATTTCGGCTCCTGCTTATGCGCAGCACGAGCAACAAGGCGAAAGACAAGATGACCAGCATCAACAGGGGCAGCGCGAGCGAGGCAAATCGGAACAGCAGCATCAACGCGCGCAGCAACCGCAACAGCAAGACCGGAGCAACCAGCAACAACACGCGCAGCAACAGCAGCGGCACGACGAGAGTAACCAGCAACAACACACGCAGCAACAGCAGCGGCATGACGAGAGCAACCAGCAACAGCACGCGCGGCAACAGCAGCGGCACGACCAGAGCAACCAACAACAGCACGCGCAGTACCGCAATCAGGAAGGGCAACGCGCCCGGCAGAGCGCGTGGCAGCAGCATCGCTCCCAGCACTGGGATTCCGACCACCGCGACTGGCGGCAGCGCGGTGGATATCACGGTTATCGCATTCCTGAGGATCGCTACCGCGGATATTTTGGTCGGGACCACGGCTTCCGAATCTATGGCCTCCCCTTTTTAGTGGTTGGCGGATACCCTCGCTTTCAATACCACGGTTATTGGCTGAGTGCTGTTGACCCATGGCCGGAATACTGGGGGAATGACTGGTACGACAACGACGACGTTTACGTCACCTATGCGGACGACGGCTACTACCTGTACAACCGCCGCTATCCGACCGTCGCAATTGCAATCAGCATCTCCAGGTAGCCAGCCGTGTGACTGCTAGATACGAGGAACAAATATGCTTGGAACCATATTGATCGTGATCCTGATTTTGGCGCTGTTTGGAGCGCTGCCTCGATGGCCCCATAGTCGGGACTGGGGCTACGCCCCTACCGGTGGAGTAGGTCTCGTCCTTCTCATAGTTGTCGTTCTGCTCGTCCTCGGGCGCATCTGATTATGAGCCACCTGGGGATGTCGGCTGCCGCCTTAGCTCGACGTTGTCGTGGTATCGCATTCCTTGCCACGACGCTTTTACTTGTGCTCACCTGCTGCGTCGGTTCGTCCGCGTACTCGGTTCTGACTCATGAGGAGATTGTGGATCTTGTCTGGACAGACGAGATCCGGCCCCTTCTGCTGAAGCGATATCCAGCGCTGACCGAAGAACAAATTACCGAGGCACATGCCTACGCCTACGGCGGCGCCGTCATCCAGGATCTTGGCTATTACCCATTCGGCAGCAGAGAGTTCAGCGACCTGGTGCACTACGTTCGCAGTGGAGACTTTGTTCGCGAGTTGCTGATTGAAAGCCAGGATGTTAACGAATACGCCTTCGCCCTGGGGGCACTGTCGCACTATGCATCGGATATCGCAGGACACCCTGCAGTCAACCAGGCCGTCGCCATCGAATATCCGAAGCTGCGAGCGAAGTATGGAAAGTCCGTTCGGTATGCCCAGGACAAGACCGCACACTTGAAAACAGAGTTCGGTTTCGACACCGTGCAGGTCGCGAAAAACCGTTACGCCTCGCAGCAGTACCACGACTTCATCGGATTCCAGGTGTCCAAGCCTTTGCTGGAACGTGTCTTTCCCGTCGTCTATGGTGTGCCGTTGAAGGACGTGCTGACCCACGAAGATCTTGCGGTGGGTTCGTACCGTTTCGCAGTCAGCCGGATGATTCCTCGGATGACCCAGGTCGCGCTGCAGACTCACAAGAAAGAATTGATGCAGGAAACCCCGGATTTCGCGAAACGAAAATTCCTGTACCGTCTTTCGCGTTCTGACTACGAAAAGCAGTGGGGAAAAGACTACAAGAAGCCGGGCGCGGGCACCCGAATACTGTCAACCCTGCTGCGATACATGCCGAAAATCGGTCCCTTCAAAGGAATGGCTTTTAATAATCCGACTCCGCGAACTGAAGATCTTTATTTCAAGAGCATCAACACTACTGTCGACCAGTATCGCGTCTTTCTCGAAGAAGTGCGCAGCGACAACATCGTGCTTCCCAACTGCGATCTTGACAGTGGCCAGGCGACCAAGCCCGCCGAGTACTCTCTTACCGACGACGCCTACGCAAAGTTGCTTGCCCAGTTGTCTGAACGGAAGTTCAATCGGACGTCGCCGGAGTTGCGCGACAACATTCTGCAGTTCTATTCCGACCCCTCGGCCGCAATCGAGACAAAGAGGGACCCGGTTAGCTGGCACAACGTACTGACGTCTTTGGACCAACTAAAATCCGTGATGCCGGCACCAACGGTGGCGGGTGGTTCTGCGCAGTGATCAGTTGTCTAAGTGGCGCTCTTCACAAACTTGGGGGCCCATGCAATCCGCGGCTTGGAAAGAACCACAACGGGGTGCTTGTAGCGTTCGTTCTCTAACGGACGGTCGTGTCCGAATTAATCAGGAGAATCAGCGCACTTGGAAAGCAAACCCGATTGCCGCGGATGGATGTTTAACAATTTCCTCTAACTCATTGAAAAGATGGTGGCCAGGGACGGAGTTGAACCGCCGACGCCAGCCTTTTCAGGGCTGCGCTC
>CALFMO010000023.1 GCA_937879855.1 uncultured Acidobacteriaceae bacterium
TCTGGGAAATTCGGGTCGCTTCGATCCTGAAGCTGGACCGCGCCGAAAAGGCCGCACCGGAGGATCAGGAACACGATGAATCACCCCAGGAGGAGACGGCCGCATAGGGCCTTGCTCTTCTTTCTCGGAAGCCTAGCTCAACGCTGGGCTTCCATCGCTGTGAGGTTCCCGCTATGAGCTTCGAGTTAATCCTGCCATTCCTTCGACCGATTGAACCGCTATTGCTGGACGACAGCATCAGCGAAATCATGGGCAATCCCGATGCCTCATGGTGGTACGAACGCGACGGAATCATCCGCCAGGAAAAGACTATTTTCTTCGACGCGGGCAAACTCCGCACTGGACTTGAAGTCATTGCCAATCAACTCGGTAAGAAACTTGACGAAGATAACCCACTCCTGAACGCCCAGCTTCCAGATGGGAGCCGGCTTGCGGCAGTAATCCCTCCCGTTGTGCGCCCTTTACCTGCCCTGACAATCAGGAAATTCACCAGTCGCCATTACACCGTCGATGACCTTATCGCTCGCGGAACGCTGAGCCGCTCGCTTGCGGACTTTTTAGCGGAGCAGATTCGCAACGGAAAGACGTTGCTTATCAGTGGTGGAACGGGGACTGGAAAGACGACACTCTTGCGGATATTGGCTGACTTTATTCCAGAACAGGATCGGATCGTCGTCATCGAGGACACCTCAGAGCTCCACATCAAGAAGCCAAACATTCTGGCGGTCGAATGCCAGACCGACACATTCAAGTCCAACATCTCTTTCGATGACCTTCTAAAGTCCGCTCTTCGCTGGCGACCAGACCGGATCATCCTCGGCGAAGTGCGCGGAATCGAGTCCCGGACCCTGCTCGATTCCTTCAACACGGGCCATGCGGGATCGATCGCAACGATTCATGCCAATTCGGCAGAGAAGGCTCTCCGGCGATTCGCCAATCTCGTCATGCGCAACCACGCTCAAACCACTTTCTCCGACACCGAGGCAGAGATCGGAGAAGCAGTTGATTTGGTCGTTCATGTCGAGCGACAACCGGGACAACGCATCCTCCGCGAGGTGCTGGCGCTTCGTGGTTATGACCGCAGCGCGAAACGCTTCCTGATCGAGCCGGTATTCGAGGCGCAACGCGGGGAGCCCAGTCCCGCTGCCCACAAAAAGATTGTTTAATTTCGGTACCTGCAAAAGGAGAACAAACATGCCACTGCTTGAGATCAACCAAATCCGCCACATCTGTGCTTCTGTTCGGCTCGATGAAGTCACCGCCGCACAGGTCGATCAGTACGCCGCTTTTATTCACGCATCCGCCGACGACGTTGTGGACAAGGCACTGAACTATGTGTTCTCAAAGGACCGTGACTTCCAGGACTTCCTCAAGACGCCACAAGCCAAGCAGGTTGCGTCGACTTTGCGTGTCCGTAAAGGTCCAAGCAATGGTGCGGCAGAGGAGCCTGCAAAGAAGCTTGTCGCCGGAGTGGAGTCCAACCCTTCTGTGCATGCGGTAAAGGCGTGATCCCACCGTTAATTTCGTGGTGCTGCGAAAACGGTGCTTCGCACCGGAAGAATTTTGACACTCCACCCCTTCGAGGGTCGTGCAAGTGCACCACGGTGCACTTTCAGCGGTTTCAAGGACATAACGATTTCCGGTGCACTTGGGTGCACCCGTCAAACCCGAGGGAACATGGCAATTTTGAAAGCTACGGCACACGCCATTTCTGATACCGACCACGCCCTAAATCGCGTCTTCCCCGTGACCGCGAAGCTAACAAAAGACGAACTGGGAAAGGTTACTGAGTTTGCTAGGTCGCAGGGACTTGCACGGGGCGAATGGATACGCGATGTGATCCTGAAGGAAATGAGCAACGGATCCGCTAGCGATCCATCCCTCGCCGAGATTCTTGGGGTTCGCTTGCTGCTGGTAAATGTGTTGCGGCCTCTGGCGGCAGGCCAGAGACTTACACCAGAGGCGTTCGACAAACTGCTCGACGAAATCAGCGAGGCCAAGCACGCCCTCGCCGGAAAGCTGGCCGCTTCCGCAGGAAGGAAATAGCGATGGCAATGACAAAGTGGGGACGCAAGGAATCCATCATCTGGCCACCGCACAGCCCGATTTATACGTACGGAGCGGTATTCATGGCGCTCGTTCTGACCGGACTTTTTCTTTACTGTCGGTTCACCTTCGGCAACAGCCCCTTGCAGAGGTTCTACACGCCCACCTACATCCGATCGAGCGTTGCAGGAGCAATCGGAACAAGCCGGCGAGACAACTACCGGATGCTCATGGTGGGCGCTCGCGGAATTAGACCGCGTCTGGCGACGAACACCGACGTGACCGACGGCACTACGCCGCAACCGGGCGGCAAGCCCATCCCGCTCGCGCTCTCGCAGCCCGCCTTCCAGCACGGCTATACGATCCTTTACCTAGGGCAGGAGCAGAGCTATATCGACGCGTCCTTGAGTGCCTATCTCAGGAGCGCGGTTTACGGTAGCGATGGCCTTTTCGATCTCTACAAGATCCCCCTGCTTTTCGGTCTGCTATCACTGGTCATCCAGCTGCCGTTTTCCATCACCAAGGACGTTCGACGGCGCAAGGCACTGAGATACGGAAGACGACTTAAAGGCCCCGAGATGATGACTCCGAGGGAGTTCAACAACAGGGTCGGGGGGGATGGCATAGGCATTAAGACCAAAGAAATGAAGACCATGATCCGCATACCGCGACGGGCAGAGGCCCAACACATGCAGATCATCGGGGATACCGGAGCGGGCAAGACTATGATCATGCTCCAAATTCTTCGGCAGATAAAACATCGTGGCGATTCCGCGATCATCTACGACCCCGCACGAGAGTTCGTCAAACGCTTTTACGACCCACAAAACGGCGACGTTATCCTCAATCCGCTCGATAAGCGGTGTCCCTACTGGGGGCCCTCTGAAGAACTCCGCCGACGCTCCGAGGCGAAGGCTCTGGCGGTGTCCCTCTTCCAGCCGCCGCAGGACAAGAAGGGTGAATTTTTCATCGAGTCCCCCCAGAAGATCTTCGCCTTCCTGATGGCCTATGGCCCGACGCCAGAGGAGTTGGTGAAGTGGATGTCGGACCCGCAGGAGATCGACCGAAGGCTGAAAGGAACAGAGCATGCTCACCTGATCGACCCGAGGGCGCACCAACAGCGTGCTGGAGTTCTTGGCTCGCTTGGACTCGTCGCCGACAGCCTCCGCCTCTTGCCGAAAAAGGGCGACGGGAATAGTGAGTGGTCGGCCACAGAGTGGGCCGAGACGCGGCAGGGCTGGATCTTCATTACTTCGCTTCCCGCTGAACGTGAGGCACTTCGACCGCTTCAAAGTCTATGGATCGACCTGCTGGTCTTGCGTCTCCTCAACGAACCGAAGGAAGGACAGAAGCGGGCATGGTTCGTGATCGACGAGTTGGCGAGTTTGCAAAAGCTACCCCAGCTCCATACCGCCATTACAGAGAATCGAAAGAGCGACAACCCTGTGATTCTGGGTTTCCAAGGAAAGGCCCAGCTGGAATACCTATACGGCCACCTGGCTGAGGTTATGCTCTCCCAACCGGCTACCAGCATTTGGCTGAAAACGAAGGAGCCAACGGCTGGCGAGTGGGTCAGCAAGTTTATTGGGAAGGTCGAGATCGAACGGCTGCGCGAAACCCACTTCGACGGTTCCCGTGCTGGCCGGAACTTCGCGCTGGACCGGCAGGTTGAACCGCTAGTGATGGAGTCCGAAATCTCAGGACTACCGGACCTCCACGCCTATATGAAGTACGAGAACTATGTGACGCGCTTCTCATTTCCGTACTTCGATATGCCCGCTGTCACCACTGACTTCGATCTGCGCGACACGCCCGACGACAAGCTCCCCTACGATCCCAAAAACATCGGAGCGGCTAAACCCCTGTTGCGTTGGCTTGCTTTGAAGCCGGAGGCAGATGTGCCCACGCCGCCGCGAAAATCGCCGCGGACCGCGACGGAGATCGTCCCACAGGAGAGCGACGCCGAGCGAAACGTCAACGCCCAACAAAGCCTCAATCTTCGGGGCTAGTAACGGCCATGCTGACTATTTCAAAGCCGCTCTCCGCTACTCAGGCGCAGACCTATCACCAGAGGGAGTTCACCGCTAAGGAACAGAACTATTGGTCGCAACGCGGCGTCATTGCGGGCGAATGGCAAGGCCGATTGGCCGGGCAGTTCGGCCTCGCCGGGACCGTTTCTGCCCAGGACTTCGCGAAACTCAGCCAGGGCCAGCATCCACAGAGCGGCGAGCAGCTTGTGCGGCAACGAGCGTCGTATAAATATCAGGATGCAGACGGCAAGACCATCAACACGATGGAGCATCGAGCCGGATGGGACGCGACCTTCTCCGCACCCAAGTCTGTGTCTCTCACCGCGTTAGTCGGCGGCGATGATCGTGTTCGCGAAGCACACCGGGACAGCGTCCGTGTTGCCCTAGACCAACTTGAATACTACACACAAGCCCGGATCGGGGGGAATCATCCGCCCGAGACCACGGGCAGGTTTATCGCCGCCAAATTTGAGCACGATACGGCCCGCCCGGTCGATGGCTATGTCGCCCCGCAACTGCACACACATGCGGTCGTTTTCAACGTGACGGAGCGCGACAACGGCCAGCCTCGCGCCATCCAGCCGCAGAGCCTCTTCGCCTCACAGCAATTCGCGACCGCTATCTATCAATCCGAATTGACCTACAGACTGCGCCAACTCGGTTACGAAATCACGGCAGGTCGGAGCGGCGCACCGGAGATCAAAGGCTACACGCAGGAATACCTCGACGCATCCAGTCCGCGCAGCCAACAGATTCGTGAGTACCTTGAACGCACGGGCCGCTCGGGGAAGGAAGCTGCCGAGATCGCTGCGCACTCTACGCGTGACCGCAAGGAAATTCATTCGCCACGCGAAGTGATGGCCGCGCATCGGAAGCTGGCGGCGGCCTTTGGGCACCAAGCCGATGCGGTTGTACACGCAGCGTGGGAACGGTCTCAACATCAAGAGAAACCTGTCAACTCGTTTGACCGTGTACGAGAATCTGTGACCTTTTCCCGCGACAAGAACTTCGAGCGTGAGGCCGTTGTAGATGAACGTGCGCTGATCCGCGATGGGCTCCGGCGTGGCATGGGCGAGATCACTCATGCCCAAGTCCGCGCTAATCTTCAAACCCGCTTGGCTTCCGGAGAATTTCAAATCGTCGAGCGCCCTCAGAGCGTTCCCGGCCGTCAGTTCACCACCGCAAAAACCATCGAGGCCGAGCACGAAATTATCCGCAGAGTCCGTGAAGGGCAAAACAATATGGAGCCGGTTCTTCCGCGTCCGCAGGCTATCGCCGTTGCCGACCAGCACCCGAACCTGAACCAGGCACAAAAGAGCGTGGTGGAGGACGTGCTTCGCTCGCCGGACCGCATTCAAGGAATCCAAGGCTTCGCCGGCTCGGGGAAGACGACCACGCTCACGGTCATCCGCAGCGCCGCGGAAAGGCAGGGCTATCAGGTTGAGGGCTTCGCCCCGACCTCCCGCGCCGCGCGACAACTGAATGAGGCAGGAATTGAAGCGGGAACCCTGCAAGGCTTCCTCGTCCGCGCTGCGAATCCCGACCTACGACAGCAAAAGCACTTCTACCTTGTGGATGAATCGAGCCTTGCCAGCACCAACCAGATGCGCGAGTTTCTTTCGCGTGTTGGTCCTAATGACCACGTGCTTCTGGTCGGCGATATCCGCCAGCATCAAGGCGTGGAAGCGGGCCGCCCCTTCGAGCAATTGCAGGAGGCAGGAATGCGAACAGCGACGCTGGACGACATCGTTCGGCAGAAGGACCCAACTCTGAAATCTGCCGTCGAGCTACTGGCGACAAGTCAAGTCTCCGCTGCGCTCGATGTACTCCAGCAACACGGCCATGTGAAGGAAATCCCCGGCGCAGGAGAGCGCATGCTCACCATCGCCAAGAGCTACGTCGAATCACCCGAGAACACTCTCATCGTCTCACCGGACAATGCTTCGCGCCGCGAGTTGAACGTGGCTGTCCGCGAGGAGCTGAAGGCCACCGGAATTCTTGCCCCGGAAGATCATGCTTTTCCTGTTTTAGTTCAGCGTCAGGACATGACCGGAGCGGAACGATCCTGGGCAACCCACTACGAGATCAACGACGTAGTTCGTTACTCACGTGGCAGCAAAGCCATCGGAATCGAAGCCGCCGCCTACGCATCGGTCGTCGCGATCAACCCATCCTCAAACCAACTCACCGTCGAAAAAGCGAACGGAGAACTTGCGACCTACGATCCCCGCCGCCTCACCGGCGTCAGCGTCTACCAAGAGATCGAACGCGAGTTCTCCGTGGGTGACCGCATCCAGTTCACCGCGCCCAATAAATCGCTGGGCGTTGCCAATCGCGACCTCGCAACAGTCGAATCATTTGCGCCGGATGGCCGCGTTACCGCGCGGCTGGACAACGACCGCCAGATCAAATTCAACGCCAGCGAGCATCGTCACTTCGACCACGGCTACGCCGTCACCAGTCACAGCTCCCAGGGCCTCACCGCCGAGCGCGTTCTAGTCCACGCCGATAGCGGCGTCCACCCAAACCTCCTCAACTCGCGCTTCGCCTACGTCTCCATCTCACGCGCTAGCCACCAAGCCACGCTCTTCACCGACGACATGGCAAAACTCGGCCCTCAGCTCGGAGCCGATGTCACGAAGACCTCAGCTCTGGAGATCAATAAAGCCGCATCTATCGCTCAAGGAATTGGACTAGGGCTGTGACAATGCCGACAGTCGCCAGGTTTTCCCTAAGGTTGGAGCACTGCAATTGGATCTGCGGCAAATTCCTCAAACGATTTCGCGGTGTAGTTGACATTGCCTCCTAGAAACCTTTTGTATCGCTCTTGTTCCTGCTGCGCTTCATCAGGCTTCTTTCCCGGATGCTGATTGATAACGGAGATACTGAGCGGAACGACGCGATTGGTTTGAGCGCGCTTCAGCAGATACTTGATGTGTATGTCGGCATCAGGGAATGAGTACCCACAGAAGACGACGTGCTTCACCTTGCGCAAAGCAACATCTGTGCGATTCCAAATCGTGCTGAGAAAAGTGTTGTTCAGGTCTTTATAAAAGGTAGGCGGCACGATGAGCGGAGAATACACACTTCCACATTGTGGGCAGGCCGCCTTGGCAAAATCCGATATGAGGCGGGTCACGACGCCCTTTTCCTTCGGCGTAATTTCGAGTTCGTTGCAGGTCGGACAGAATAGCCAATTCAGTGAGCCATGTGGTTTGAACAGTGAAATGCTTTGGTCACGGCGCGGGCGTCTCCAGTCACCGGGCCTGTCGAAGTTGCGAAATTCTGCTCCATAATCTAGGTCCATCCCATGCACGTGCTCTTCGGTGAGTGCGTTATCGATGAGGATGTCATAGTTAGTTGAGACGAAGGTGACATTCCGCAATTCGTTCGCCTTGTGGAGAGCACCCACAAGCTTGCGATGGAGTTCAGCGTGTCCGCCGAGTTTGGCGTCCAAGACTTTCGCTACGAGAAATACCAGGTACTGAGCGATGAACCTCAGGCGACCACTGTTCGTAGCCCTGTTTTCGATGTCGAAATTCCTGAAAGACTCCTTGCGCATGATGGCAAGGTCCGTGAGACCGAGCACCTCCTCGAAGGTTGGAAACTTAATATTGGGGATATCGCCGTTATCTACATCGATCTGAAACATGAAGGCAAAGAACGTCGCCAGCTCTCGATCCATTTCATCTTGACTGGCTTTGAAGGCTGGGGAGACAAAATAATCCCTGAATAGCTCTCCCTGCAAAGGCGCGCCTTCTGCCTTTGAGGCTCCGGCTCCGAGGAAAATCGCGGTATCGACCATTGGGGCTCCCCTTATGGTGGTTGCTAAGACAAATTCACTGCCCGCGGAGCTTTGGTGACATCGCGGACGCTGGCAGCAGCCTACAATGCGAAGTGTAGATGACATTGCCTCAATGTTAGGGCTCCGCAGAGGCGGCTAGGCTGATGACATGCGGCTTCAGGTATGTGATCAGCGTCAGGAGTTCGTGTCCATTGTGGAAGGCTTCGAATAGGAACAAATGTTCCTCTTGGCGATCATCCCGCAGGATAATCTCCTCCTTCCCGATCGGACCGCGCTTGCGCCAGGAACAATAGCTTCGCACGATATTGAAGCAGTCGCGTTCCGTCAGTCCAGAATACCTTTCCTCAAACAGCCGTGAACGGATGAAGTAGCGGCAGGGGTCCGTCGGATCAAAATCGGCGTCTGGATAACGTGGGTGTTGGCTGACAATACCGAGCGCGGGAATATCGAGCGCTTCAACAAGCCGCCACATCGAAGACGTTAGTGTGTTGCCAAATCTCTTGCTGGCAAGCTGAACGAGAGCGAAAGATGGAGATGAACTCCGTGAGAAATCCACGAACTCGTCTTGGAGAAAGAGGAGCCGCCCCGCTCCGTAATTTGCCTCGGCTTCGACTTGCTCGTGACAATCGGGACTCAGACTGAAGGTGTTGTCCCCATGAAGAAGAGTTTGGTGCCACTCCGTCACGCTGTGGATTACTTCGTGCGCCTCGTTCCAGCGCCATTTTAGTTGATGTAGCGAGCTATCAATGAGAACGCGCTTCCGATCCGGCACATAGAGCGCTTTCAAATCCCATTTGCGAACTGCATCCAGAAGTAGCATCGGCCGTTTTGCGATCTGCTTACCCGCAATAACGGCCTTGCTGAAGAACTCGCGCAATGCGCTGTCGTCTTGAGTGGAATAATACTGCCGGTCGAGCTTTAGCAAGTCGAATACGTCGGCAAGCTCGATGGGCGGTTCCGGATTTCCTAGACCGCGAAGAATTTTGCCGACCTGAATGTCGATATCACGGGCCGTTCGCGTATCTAGGAATCGGTTTTTCACCGTTCACACAGGAACTTTACGTATTCCTTGAGAGCCTCGTGCTCTTCAGATGTTAGTTCCTCTACTGGCTGTGACCGAGCCGCAAATCGTAGAGCCGCTTCTTGGAAATGAATGTCGCGCGCCCGTGCCAGTCCCGAAAGAACGAATAACTTTTCCGCAGGTACGTGGATAAATTGAGCGATCTTCGTAACTGTTCTGGGCGCAGGCATATAATTCTCATCGTTTTCGATACCTATAAGCTCTGCGAGATCCACGTCCAGTTTCTGGGAGAATTGCTCCCAAGTGAGTTTATGCTCACGTCGGCTCAGATTTACTAACGATACGAATGCCTGGCGTGCTGCACTGACTTTCTGGGTCTGTTGCTCCAAATCTTCAACTGCCATGACAAGGCCACCTACCGAAACAAAGCAATTGTCTTCCAATGCCGCCTGTTTCTTAAGCCATTCGCGATCTGAATTAGGTTTCATGGTCTTACTCCGGTTAAGAAATTCTCGGCTTGCTCCGGCGTGTACTCCAGCCAGAGTAGGTTTTGTTTAGCGGAATCGCGACCGACCGGTGTCATTCTGCATGCCTGCCGATAGAATTGTTCTGTAATGGGGAGAGAGTGTAATCCAATCCTGCCCTTACAGTCTTCTTCCTTACTTTTCAGCACGGCGGCTTCAATCAAGCGGCTTCCTATCGGGCTGTAGAGCGGCTTCTCGCCGAGGGCGACCATCAACGTTTTCAGGTTCCACGGCGCAACCTCGACATAATCGACGTAGACAAGCGATCTGTCTGCCTGTTCGGGGAGTCGACATCGGCAGAATTCGCCCACGGTTTCCAGCTTCATCAGGCCTTGCAGTTTCTTGTCGTAGCGAATGCCGTAGAAGGTGTTGGCAAGGACACCCAGCTCAGGAGCCTTGACGGTCCAGTCCCAATGGAAGTGCTGAGGAACGAGGTCACGGCTGCCACGGGAAGCGAGCTGCCGAGCTGCCTTAAGCACAATTGGCCGCCATTCTTGCTGGGCCTCGATGAAATGCTCGACAGTCACTTCATCGAAAAGCTCCGCTGCAACAGGCTCTCCCGTCCTGTTATCGATGATATCGACGCGGGTCTTCACACAACCATTAACTCCGCTTTTTTCTTCTCTTCGTCCTCGAAAAAGAGCTTCTCGCCCCGGCTCAACCGAGCCTCTACCATTTGATACAGTCGTAGCGCCTGGCGCAAGAGTGCGGTCTTGCTGACGTCTTTGCGCGCACTGAGGTCCTCCAACAATCGCATCTCCTGATCCGTCAGGTTGAGAGTCATCGTGCGTTTGTCAGCCATCTGAGCTTCCTCCTGGAATGAAGTATATAGAAAGTACAGTAAAAGTCAACACAAAATATACTTGCATTAGCTAAATTTTATGTATATAATAGCTACCAGTTGAACAAGCGCGCAAGCGCAAGGAGGTTTTATGGAAGTACCGGACCAGAGTGGTAATGACCCGAAAAACGGGCTCGTGGAGGTAATCGAGGTAATTGAAATCGTCGAGCTTGAGGAACATGCCAAGCGGCATGGGACTCATGCTCCTCATGCCAAGCACTATGCATTCCGGGTAGACAAAACGAGGGTTGTTGTAGACACTCCGACCATCACAGGGACAGGAATACTGGCGAAGGTCGGAAAAACACCGCAGCAGTTCAAGCTGTATCAACATAAGCGTGGGCATCAGCCCATTCTCATCGGTCCTGACCAAGTAGTGGATCTCAGGGAACCCGGTGTAGAACGCTTCACGACCATGCCGAAGGACACGACAGAGGGCCTGGAGGCCCCCTGTCTCCGCATGGATTTCCGGCTGCCGTCCGTTGACGAAGAATACCTCAACGGCCTTGGGCTGAGCTGGGAGACGATCCGCGATGGCCAAAATCAATGGCTTATTATCCACAGTTGGAAACTTCCCAACGGCTACAACGTTGCCATCGTAGATCTGGCGCTGATGATACCGAGTAACTATTCAGACAGCCAGATAGACATGGTCTACTTCAAGCCCGCCCTTGGACGGAGCGACGGAAGAGGCATAAACAACCTTTCGCAAATAGTCATCGCTGGCCAGACATGGCAACAATGGTCCCGGCACCGGACCGCCCAGAATCCTTGGCGCGCTAGTATCGATGATGTTGCCAGTCACTTGGGTTTGGTTGACGAATGGCTTCGCCGTGAATTCGGACCAAAGGCATGAAATACGCACTGCGCATGACGGAAAGACAGCACGCTGTGCTGCGATCCCATCTTTTTCCCGGAGACGGAAAGGAAGCGGTGGCGCTGCTCTTCTGCGGACGCTGCAAGGGCGAAACAAGGCATGTATTCACTGTGCAGAGAGTCGTGCTCGTTCCCTATGAGGTCTGCGACCGTCGCCCAGATCGCATCACCTGGCCAACGGATCTTGTCGATGAACTCTTACGGGAGGCGTTCGGAAAAGAACAGGCCATAGTAAAAGTCCACAGCCATCCAACGGAGTATCGGCGATTCTCTGATCTGGATGACCGATCAGATAGGGATTTGTTCGCCTCTATTATTGGCTCTCTGAACGACGAACTCCCGCACGCAAGCGTCATCATGCTTCCTGATGGAGAACTCTTTGGGCGCGTCGTAGCTGACGAAGGCAAAATCATAGGTCCGCTCGCATCGATCATGGCACTGGGACACAATTTGCGGATTTGGCAGGAGCGGCGAAACGAGGAAGCAGGCGGATTCACGGTGCGCCACGCTCAAGCGTTCGGGAATGGCACAACCAGTCTCCTTAGAACGTTGTCTATCGCGATCATTGGCTGTTCTGGCACCGGAAGCGTTGTAGCAGAACAGCTCGCCCGCCTGGGGGTAGGCCGTTTGGTCTTGGTGGACCCTGACGTTGTCGAAGAGAAAAACCTCAATCGGATTTTGAATTCCGGTAAGGAGGATGCATATCTTGCGCGGCCGAAGGTCCACGTTCTAGCCTCTGCTATCGCCCGCATGGGACTAAATCAGGAAGTCGTGACACTAGCGTCGAATCTGATAAACCCTGACGTGGTGCGAAAGGTCGCGGCGTGCGACATCGTTATCGGCTGCATGGATGGGGCGGAAGGGCGACACATGCTGAACCGCCTTGCCACTTTCTACGTCCTGCCCTATTTTGACGTGGGCGTGCGGCTGGATGCAGATGGAAAGGGAGGGATCGAGGGTATCGCGGGAACCGTCCACTATTTGCAGCCGGGCCTTTCGAGCCTTTTAAGTCGCGGTGCATACGATATGAAACGCGTGGAAGCCGAAGAAGTTCGGCGCACCGATCCAGAACTTTACCGCCGTCGAGTCAAGGAAGGGTATTTGCGCGGAGTTGAAGAGGATCGCCCGGCCGTCATCAGCGTCAACACTTTCTTTGCTGCCCTTGCGGTGAATGAGCTGTTAGCGAGGCTTCATCCATTCCGGAACTTGAGCAATGAGAACTTCGCGATCTTGGGCGGAAGCCTCTCGGAAATGCAGTTCTATCCCGAATCTGAGGCCGAGCCTTGCGCAATTCTGCGGCGCCATGTCGGTCGCGGCGACGTCGTGCCGCTTCTGGAACGGCCGGCCCTGTCATGAAAAACGCTTTTCGGATAGCATGGGGGGCCATGCAAGGCCTCCTCGACCGCTGGAAATATAGGAGACGGGTCCGAACGGCTGCAGTACACGAGATCCCCGAGAAACTCGACAGGAGATATATTTACCTCATTGGCTCCGATAATCCCTGGTCGGCGGCCTTGCTCTGTCCATGCGGATGTGGCGAAACGATACATCTCAGCCTGCTGCGAGATGATTCGCCTTTCTGGACTCTTCGGCTAGAAAAAGTAGGTAACCTCCCCACCCTCTCACCTTCAGTATGGCGCACAAAGGGGTGTCGCTCTCACTTCTTCTTGAGGCAAGGCACGATCGTCTGGTGTCGGACCGGGCGGACATCGGTTACGCGCTAGTTGCACTCAGGGAAATGAACCGATCAATAATAGTCATTGCGTCGACAACCATTTTACGTTCAAGCAAGACTGCCTCCGTCTGCCATTTCCGCGGATACCTCGGCAGGCTCTCCGATCGCGCACTCTTGCGCCTCATTCAGCCGTTGCAACCTCTAGCGCAAACATACGCTTGACAATTGGCCGATGACATCTGTGAGAGCGCTCTCGAACTCTCGGCTCACATCCTGGTATCCGCTATTTGCATGAGTGATCTCATGCAAGAGTGTGCCTGCGAACGAAGTGAGCGAGGCCAATTCGGATCGCTTTACGATGATTCTTTTTTTATCCGGTTCCCAAAGACCCTGACACTCCCCACCTGTCCCGAAGTCAGGACGCATGGTTTCAGAGACCCTCACCTCGCGAACCACGGCAGGTAAACCGCCGACAAGCCGCACGATCTGCTGCCAGCGGTCGAAAACCTTTCGTTCCGCTAGCGTAAGATCGTCCCTCGAAACAAACTTGAACTCAAAGCTGCTGTTCCACTCGGCCTGGTAAACGGAGAGATCGCGAATAGGATTGCCCTGCATATCCTTGAGCCCGGCGAGAGACCGTCTAACGTTGTCTGGTATCGCAATGACCTCATATTCGTCTTCGGTCGCGTGATCTATTGAATCGCGTGCGCTGCCAAGCTCCGATGCGGTTACAAACAGCACTTTCTTGCGCGCATTCAGGATCTGACAAGCGTGAACAGCAACGTCGATCCACGTTACCTCATCGTGTTGGGTGCCGCGCTCAATGTTCGACAAGTCGGCGGCCAGCACCTGCGCCACTTCTTCAGATTGTGAAGAGAGGAGCATGCCCTTCACCCTGTCGGTGTATGCCGTCCGTCCTACGTTTGTACGTTCTCTGTTTAGAGCCCTCCGCATCGCGGTCGTGAGAGATGTGATGTTGTACGAAAACGCAAATCGCTCTTCTTCGGCGACGAGGAGACCTGTTACGTAGACTCTGGCATCGCGCCCCGCAGTTCTTTCTAAAATTTGACCGTGAGGAGTGGTTTCGAGCACCCGCTCTCCCGAAAATCGCAGAAAGAAGTGTTTGGCAGCCTTGATGTCTGCCGTCGAGACACCTTGTACTTCAAAGTCGGAACCGTCCATCTTCGGACTACTTGGGGGACTGACCACTGCCTGGAGAGTGATCACATCTTCAAAACCGTACTTCGCCGCCTCTACAAGAGAAATGTCGCAGTGTGCCGACTTGATTTGTACGTGGATGTTCCGACGGCTCAAAGTGGCTAAGGCATCTTTTAACCCAACTCCAAATTTTCCGATGACCTTACCCGCCTTCCTTAGCTTTTCAGGGTTCTCATTCTGTGTCAGGTTTTCGTAGCGGATACCCCGCCCGAAGTCACGGATATGCCAATTCCCCGAGCGATCTGCATTGATCGTGATGTCTCGGGTATTCGACAACACCTGTTCATCAAGTGCGTTCGCTATCAGCTCCCGAATTGCGTGCTTTACCTCCCACCCTTCAAGAATTTTTTCGATATTCAAATCGAAATTCCGTGGTTCATTCTTTGGCATGCCAACAGAGTCCCTTCGTTTGGCTATTTGCGTGGTCGTAATGCCCGCTCAAGATCAATCGCTCGCACGAACCCACTATCTGTGTCTGCATGGAAGCCCGATCCGTCCGTCACCATTGAGGTGGCGGCAAGATAATCGCCAGGTCGACATGTAAAGACGACGATCTGGAAACTACGGGCCTTCTCGGTCAGCAAGGCGCGAAACCACTCCATCCGGTTTACATCACTCTGAACGAGCTGATCATCCAGGACAATAGTTGTGCCTAGATACTCAGCGAGTGACAGCCGGTATAGCGTGGATAATTGCTCGCGGGTTCCGACTGAAATCAGTGATGTCGGCCTCAAACCGCCCGAGACAATAATCCCTTCTGTGGCCAATTGGGCGGTAAGCTGCACGGTCTGGTATCGCCGCTGAGTCAATTCCTGGAAACGCCCAGCGATTGCCGGCGCAAGGGCCTGTCCCAAGTTGCTCGCCTGGGCAGCGTCAGCCGCCTTCATCTGATCGAGCAACAGTCTCCAGGCCTCATATTCCGCCTCGATTTCTTTTTCCTGACGCTCCGCGAGCTCAAATGCCTCGATCGCATCGCGTAAGCGCTCGCGGGCCACCGCACCACCAACCTGTTGGAGAGCGCCCTGCGCCCGCTGGATGTTGCCCTCGATGCCGTCAAGATCTGATTTCAGGCTAACTGCCGCATTCCGGGCAGCATTGAGCTCGTCGTCAGTAACGATCCGATCTGGGACAAGCAGAGCCCCATGACGCGCGGTCGCTTCCTGGACCCTAGCCTCGGCCGCCGCCAGATCCTCGGCATCTCGTTGCCTTCGCAACTCGATGAGTCGACCGTTCGCCGAGGCATGGTTGGTTTTTGCGATCGTTAATTGGCCTAGGGCAGTCTCGACCGCAGTCGCCGCTTGAGTTGCATTCGTACGCGCGCCGCTTAACGCTGCGTCGATGCGCTTTTTTCTCTCGTTTACCGCGTGCTCCAATGAAGCCAACTCTGCCGCAGCGCTTTCCTTCTCGGCGACACCGGCGGCGAGAGCGACTCGCGCGGCAACCAATGCGGAATCTACTCCCTCCGGGAAGACCGTCAGAGCCGCATCCCTCGCCACGATGGCTGCGTCCGTCGCCTTTCTTGACTGCCGGGTTCGCTCGTCAGTGAGTGTGCGCTCATTCGTCGCCTCGCCGGCGATCCTGCGCGCCTCCTCAGCCTCTTTTGACAACCGGTGCCGCAGTTTCCGCAACCCCGTTGTCGGATCAGCGCCAAGCGCCTTAAGATCCGCAGCCAAGGTACCGAGCTCTACGTCTCCAAGCAAGCCGCGGCATACCGCGGCTCGGTCGGACGCCTCGCGCAATGCTTCCATTGTGCCGGCCAATGCGTTGACCTGGCTGCGTAAGGTTTCAAGCTCTGCATCCTTCGCCTTGATGCCGGAGTCCAGTTCTTGAGCCTCAGCGATCTTCGCGTCTAGTCCCTCAAAGTCTCCGACACCAGCCGCAATGAGGTGAGGTTCTACTTCACGACTCCAACGAGTCTCCAAGCCTTTGGCAGTCTCTTGCGCCTCGCGCCTGCCACCGCGGACACGCACGGTCGCGATCTCCGCGATGGAGATTTCAACCTCCGCGTTGGCCTCAACGTCCAGCGGTTGCGCTGTTGAAGTCAATTCGGCCTTCTGCCCATCCTTTTGAACCTGCACATCGAGAAGAGCCTTCGGAGTCACCGTCACCACAAGACCGACGTTGAGCCCAGCCCGCGCGGCAGCGACATCTGTGGCGAGCTTACGCATGGGGACGAGAGCACCAGGAAGCGGAACTGTAATGGCGGAACGCTGCGCGGCCAGCACTCCCCGTTCTCCGGAGGTTGCCTCCAAGCGGGCTCGGAGAGCAGTTTCCCTATCGACTGCGGCTTGAGCATCCTGGGCCCGTTTCTCTGCAGCTTGAGTATCTAGGGCGCGTTCGAGCAAATCGCATCGTTGAAGTTCGTCGTCAGTTTTTTTCGCAGCCGCTATCGCCTTGGAAGCGGATTCTATTGCGCTATCGGCTCTTGCCTGTTGTTCACGGAGCTCGCGTTCGGCTGCAGTAACAGCCTCCCTAAGTTTCTGCGCAGTTAAAGCAGCATCGATTCGTTGCAGGGCTTCGCGCTCAGACTGTTCTGCCGCAGACTTCCGAAGTTCGAGCTGCTGACGAACAACTGTATCCGTCAAGCCTGGATCTGATCCCCCTGCGCGGGCCGACTCTTCCGCAGCTGCGAGGGCGGTGTCTGCCTCCACTTGCCCCTTACGGGCTACACTTAGAATCTGCTCCGATACGTTGATTTTCCCGGCCAGCTCCACGACCTCGTGTTCGGTCGTTGCGACTTCGGTTCTGATCTTCTTGATACGCAGCACATCCTCTCCGGCAATCCGGACCTCTTCCGCGGCGGCTGAGCGGCATGTTGCCTGCGATGCAAGCCTCTCAAGATTTGCGACGAGATCGGTCGCGCCAGCTAATGCCTCCTGTTTCAACGCTCGCCGCCCGGTCAGCTCCCGCAACTGTCTCTCTGCGCCTTCCGATTCCGAAACAATCTTTTCCAGCTTCTCCTTCTCGGCTCTCGTTTCGACGAGTCGGTCTGCAGCGATCTTAAAGACACTACCCCTGGCGGTACTCTTTGCACCTCTGTCGGTGTACGCTGCGTCTCGTCGCGCCTGCGTTTCGCGAAGCAGTGCTACAAAGAGCGGGTCTTGCGCGACCGCTTGCAATGCTGCTGCGATCCGCTCCTGACCGCTGCCGGTCGGGTCATCTTGCAGGCTGCTGTGCAGTACAGCGCTCACGTCGTCCTGCGGCGACAAGAGCGCTGTCGCGAGGAAACTTGCAGGAAGTCCCTTGGCGCCGCCCGTACCGCCGGGTTCGGGAATACCCCAACGCAGGATTTCCCGCAACTTCCCATCAACCTTCCTCCCGCGTTCCAAATCATCGAAGTCCCTACCATTCTTTGATTCCTGCAGAAGCGAAGAGCCGCCCTTGCCGAATTGCTTCCGAATGCGCCAGATGCGTTGCGCTTCGGTTTCAAACGTCATCTCGACAGTCGGATCGCCACTGCCCGTCCACCCCACGTATTGATCGCAATGCGTTGACGTGTGAGGAAGCAGCAACCCCAAGCGGATTGCGGCAACCACCGTGGACTTTCCGAGATCATTGGGTCCGTACAGGACGTTAAGTCCGGGACCGAACTCGATGTCGATGCTTCTGATCACAGCGAAGCTGTTGATACTCAGCCGACGGAGTCTCATAAATCGCGCCCACCTGTCGCATCGTGACTCTGCAGAAGCTTATAAAGGTGCGCCAGCGCCCTTGTAGCTCGCGATTTCTCGGATTCGTCCAACGCACCCGTAATGACGCGGAGTCGCGCAACAGTGTCCTTGAGCACCGGTGGAAGGTCATCCGGAAATTCATCTCCAGAACCGAGTTGCAACCTCAGGTTCGCCAGATCTTCCACCAGGACACCAACGCGGCCGTGCGTCGCGTCAGTCCCGCGCAGGTCCCGCAGTATCCGTTCGACCTCGCTTTCCTCGGACAACGTGACGGTCATGTCGAGATGAAGTCTGACGACATGGCGGTCAAGCCCGGGAGTGGTCAGTACGGCGCGAAGCTCGTGCATGTCACGGCATCGCACATCGATCCACCGCCAGAAGGCGACCGGCTCGGCATCCACTCGGGGCCGCAACCCGCGTCTGAACAATGCGACAAGCGCGACGCGGCCCGCGCCTGCCTCGTCGAAACTAGTGGGCTCGGGAGCGCCTGGGTATACCGTCGGCACCGCTAAATCGTCGGTCACGTCGCGAAATGAATGTGTGTCGCCTATCGCGAGATAATCCAGTCCGCGTTGCACGCCTGCATCGCGACGAATTGGAAAATTCGTCTGGTACCCATCAATATCAAAGGTGCAGCCGTGGACACAACCGATGCGGAGCCGTTCATCGCCAGGTTCGCGCGCCGGAAGCGCCATCGCCAGATCGTTCTCGCCTGCCTTTGAACGGCACGGTCGCGCGTACAAAATCGCGTTGGGCGCGATCTCATATGAGAAATCATCACGGTCGACGATATGCACCCATGCCGGAAGCCTTGATCGAAACGCGTGACCTGGAGCCCACACGGACTCTTGCGTCAAAGGGTCGTGGTTGCCGGGAATCAAAAACAGAGGGGGATGCTCGCCGGCGTGTCCTTGAAAGGTCCTTGCAAGCCCGTCCCAAAAGTCCTGAGCCGGTTCAGGATCGTCGAATATGTCGCCGACGCACACTACTGCGTTGACCGCGTTGCGCCGCGCCACGTCGAGAATCGTCGCGACCACGTCCATACGTGCCCGAGACAACTTTTTCTGTCCCTCTTCCGGAAAGGACGGAAAGCGTCGCCCGAGGTGCCAGTCGGCAGTGTGCAGCAGCCTCAGCACGACGTCTCCAGGTTCGGTCCGGCGATCTGGAACGATGTCTGAAACAGCCGGGTCACTGTCGGCACCCGATAACGAAGCTCGTGATATTCGTCGCGCCATCTTCTATATACCTCGTCCTCCCTGGATTCCAGTGCACTTATGCGGTGCTCAAGACTCTCTTCTTTTGTAGCCAATCGGACGATCTCCGCTTCGACCCGATCTCGGGCACTGGAACCGACAATCTCGTCACGCCTAGCTCTCGCGGCCCGCAGCTTTTCAGCGATACTTGCTCGCTCGCGGCGGCACACCAGAATTTTGTCCTCGACAAACCTCTCAAGCTGACCAATAGCCTCCTCGAAATGCCTCTGCTCGCCTTTCTCGACCTCCCGCTGATCGACGAACACCGCCTCGTCCACTGCGTCATCGAGCCATTGTGCCTCCATGGGAACTTTCAATACCGGACTGGCACTCGCTTGCAAGCGGAGGAGCTTGGCCGCGAGCGATGGATCAATCGGCGTGCCACCGACGATGGCCGCCGCAACTAGCCTCTGAACTGGCTCGAAGCCGAGGTAGTCGACCAGCACGACACACAACAGGCCGACCTTCCCCGTCAGCGCCGCAAGTTCCGAAGAGGAATCTGGGGGAAGTTGCAGCTTAACCGAGTCTCCGCCTGACCATGTTCGGGCGTGCGCAATCGCAGCGTGAACCAGCGGATGTACAAGGTTCAAAGCCTCGGCTTCGGCTAGCACCCTAGCGTCTCCCGTCGCAAAGCGCCGTCCGTCTCCTACCTCAATGGGTAATACGGAGCCAGGCGCGAGTTCAAAAACGACCCGACCAGCCTCGTCGAAACGTCGATACTCAACATGAGTGGCGAGGTATCCATTCACCAGGTCGGCAATGTCCCTATCAAGATCCGCAAGACTTCGGGGCAAGTCCTCCCGCAGGCGTTTGAACACTCTGCGCACGTTCTCGTCAAACCGCGACTCGATAATCTGGGAAGTCCGCTCATATTCCTTCTCGAAAGCCTCCCTGCGCTCCGAAATCTTGTCGCGCAAGGCGGCAATCTCGCGCGTGACTTCGTCGAGCGTGCGAGAACGGCTGTAGATGCCCCGGAGATCGCTCTCAAATTCGACTGATAGCGCCGACACCAAAAGCTCGGGAGTGTCCGTCCGGGGCTCATGCAAAACGTGGTCGGACGCATCAAGGACTCTGCCGAACAGATCCAGCTTTTGGCTCAGTATCTCGAAAGTAAGCCGATGCGCCTCGTTGTCCCGAGCGATGAAATTGACCACTGTGACATCGCGCTGCTGGCTGTACCGATGGCAGCGTCCGATGCGCTGTTCGATGCGCTGCGGGTTCCACGGCAAGTCGTAATTGATAACGGTCTCGCAAAATTGTAGGTTCAAACCTTTTGCGCCCGCCTCGGTGCACACAAGGACCTTCGAACGAGTACGAAATTCGTGCACGAGGGCAAGGCGCACAGCAACTTCGCGACTTGGCCTCACGCCCGATGGAAACCGCGCGGCTTCTTCCTGTTTCCACCGCGCGAGCGCTTGCTGGGCACGCTCGTGATCGTTGACGCCGCGGAAAAGGGTGATGTCGTCGTCCTGAAGACCGATATCCAGAAGGAGACGCCGCAAGTATTCCTGCGTCGTAATCGACTCAGTAAAAACAACGGCTTTTCCGCTGCCCCGACCGTCCCGGCCGAGATCCAGTACCACCTTGATCGCTTCCTGAAAAGAGCGTGCCTTGGCGTCGTTTGGAAGCGACCGCGCGCGGGCGACGAAATCCTCAACGCGAACAAGCTCGGCCCCGAGGGTTGCACCATCAATCTGCGGCGTTGGTTCTTCGGGAGATTCGTCGATTTCCTCCTCGTCCTCAAGGTCACCGAGGACGTCGCTCACAGTGTCGTCGGAACCCAAACCTGATTGGAGACGACGGAGACGGGAGGCGACGTTCTCTAGACTCGCAGCCAACGCGTTGATTGACGAGGCCATCCGCCGGTGGAATCCAATCAGCAGAAGCCTACGTTGCCGGCCGGCGAACGCGTACAGGGACGGTTCAAGAAGGTACTCGGAGACATCGTCGTAGAGAGATCGTTCAGCGTCGCTCATCGCATATTCGTACAATCGGCAGCGACGTTGCGTGAAAGGCCGATCCAGAAACTCCTGGGCCTGACGGCGTAGAGTCCTCCGTTGGACCATCGCGAGACGTCTTTTGAGCTCATGCTCCTGACCAGGGACGAGCGTTCGATCATCCTCAGAGCAGAACACTTTGCGGAACGTCGCGATGTCACCGAGAAGCGTACCTGTTGGCTCGACATATTGGACTAGGCCCCACAGTTCGGCGAGCGAGTTCTGCATCGGCGTCGCGGTGAGCAGCAGGACTGGCGTGGAGCGCAGAAAGCCGCGAACACGGTGCGCCATCAGAGCTTCATCCGAACTCTCGTCGTAAATCCCGTCACGATCGTATCTCTTGTGCAATCCAGCAAAGATCTCGTGTGCTTCGTCGATAACGGCGAGATCAAAGGGCGGGACGGCACCGAGTGGCGTCGCGCCACGCTCGCTGCCAGCGAATTCGCGACCCACCAGATAGACGCCTGGCGCTAAGAAGCTCGTCTCGTTCTCACGTGCCTCGATACCGAACAGATTTAAGAGTTCGCCTTGCCACTGACCGATGAGCGACTTGGGTACGATCAGCAGGATGCGTTGTGCACCCTCCGCGCGGGTTTGGGCAATAACCAAGCCGGCCTCAATCGTCTTTCCCAGACCAACCTCGTCCGCAAGAATGCAACCGCCTTCGCGAAGGCGTCGAAGCGCAAAAATTACAGCGTCAATTTGGTGGGGGTTTGGATCAATCCGCGCTTGGCGCTGCGCAGCCGCATAGCGCTCCCGGTCGTCCGGTCGACGCACGCGAACGAGATCCTCTGCAAGAATGCGCTGGTTAAAAGCGTGTAGTGTCATCCCTGTAACCGCTCTTGTATCTTAGAGACCGACCCCGACGTGGGACATCATGTTGGTTTACCGTCATCCGTTCTGCTGTCCGTCTCTTGCAAAATCTCAGCCGCCCGCCTTTTGACACGATCCACGAGATCGGTGCCGCTCTGGGTTCTCACCGCCGGTTCGACCGTGCTTTCTGGAAAAATGCCTCGTGCGGATAGAGCCTCGAAAACGGGCTTGATCGCAGAATCGGGGTCTCGGAAGAATTGACTCCCTCGGATGCGGACGAAGCGCCAACCGATCCGTTCAAGCACAGCTTGACGCGCCATATCATCTGCCACTTGCTCGATCGGGTGGAAGCGGTCGCCATCGCATTCAACCGCGAGCCGACCGCCGCTGCTTTCAACTACAAGATCGATACGATAATGACCGACCGCCCATTGAGGTCGAACACGGAATCCTGCAGCCAGAAGTCTCTTTAAGACGAGCTTCTCGAATTCCGATTCAGTGCGGCCCTCTAACAATAATTGCTGCTTAATTAACGCGCCGGGGTTCTCGGCATGTTCAATCAATCGCCGCCTAAGATCTCCAGGCTGAAGATCACGCTGACGGTCCAGAGAGTGCACGACCCACAATTGATCCTTGGGTCGGCTGGCAGCGACATTGAACCGTTGTCGAAAAAGATCTTCTTGCCGCATCCGAAGCGGTCCGTCCCCAGGTGAATCAACCATTGAAATGAACATCACGTCTCGTTCATCACCTTGGAATTGAGCAGCAGTCCCGCAAAGGAACTTAACGGCGGCGAGCTCATGCGGAGTCGAGATCTGCCGTACCAACTTCTCGATTTCGATCGCTTGCTCTTCGCCCAAGAGCGAGACTGCTCCAAAGGTCTTTCCTTTGTATTCGGGTTGTTCTATCGCGGCTTGAATGAGCGAAGCGACTGCTCTCGCCTCTTCCACGTTGATTTTCCCATTATTTCGAACGCCTGCAACGCAGTGTGGAACGACGGCAGGGGCCAGAAGCGTACTGGTCGGATCACGAAGAGGCTTGATATCTCCGTTGTAGCTGAGCGCGTTGCTGAAAGAAATGATCTCTGGGACGCAGCGAAAATGTTCCAACAGCCGGATCAGCCCACCAAATGATTGCCTTGCTAAGTCGTACAGAGACATCTTGCCATCGTAGAGAATATTGTTGGGTATGCCCGTGAGGTGCTGGGAAATGAGATTTTCAACCTCCGTGAGTTCTTGCCCAATTGCAAGAGGGCTCACTTGCTCGTGATCCCCCACGACCACTGCCCGTTCGGCGAGATAAAGCGGAAGCAAACCCATCACGTCGCATTGACTAGCTTCGTCAACGATGACTACATCAAAACGTGTTGTCCGTGGGTCAAATGTCTCCGCGACACGAGCGAGAGGCATAATCCAAACCGGAACAGCATTGCGCGCCTTGGCCAGGGTCCGTCTCGCCTGAGCACGAAGTCCCGGCGCTCGCTGACCAGTCCCTCGTCCGATTCTACGGTTAATATCTTTCCACCCTTGAAGTGCTTGACGTTCCTCAAGGCACACACGTTTGCATTGAGCCGACCACGACCGAACTTCAATTAGTCGGGCTGTGGTTCGCCGTAGTTGCGCACTAAGATCATGGATTCTGTTCTGAATGTCTGAAATCGACACTTTCGCTCGGCGATCGAGTTCTTGGACGAACTGCAGCCATCTCCAGGCCTGTTTCGTTGACCCCGGTCCTTCAGATCCGTCATGGCGACCGGTTCTGTTCTGAATCACCGCTGCCCAGGCAGGAGCCGCAATACCAAGCCGTCCTATGAATTCTCGACGGCGTTGAAAAGTCGGACCCAGTACATGCAGATCGGCGAGCCGGCGATATGCAAGGTTGTATGCACGATAATCCTTGTTGCTGACGGCTACTCTTAAATCCAGGACGGCTGATGCTGGAAGAAAGTTTGCGTTTGGCGAAAAAAGAGCGCGGTTCCATCGATGAAACTTACGATCAAGCTCTTTTGACTCAAGTAAGTTGATCCGTGCGGCGACTATTCCTGGGAGGGGACCAATGACTGCATTGACGAGGCGCCGTAACTCCATATGTTCGCCGGGTTGAACCTCTTGTGCATTGATAAAATCATCCCACTTGAAGCCAGCATTCTGAAGAGCCTGGACAAGGGGCTGTAACGCCTGGGAATGCCAGGACAGCAATGCGCGTATTGTGGGAATTGAGAGAACGGCTCCTTCCTCGGGTTTGCTACCAAAGTCCTCCCAGCGAGCTCCTTGTCGGCGCTCTATTTGGTTAGCCCACCTAGTGCCCATCGAATACCGAGCTTCCTGCAAAGAAGCGAACACTTCTAGAGCCTGAAAGTGAGTTACGTTTTGCGGCTGCGCGTCATTTACCCTTGAACTACCAATGAACTTCCGCCACGCAGGTTTCCCCATGAGACGGAATGCATTCAGTTTCCCGCCCCCTTCTAGAAAGGCACGGATCTCCCCGGCGACAATGTGCTGACTCCCGGCAAAAACATCGGCGCCGAGAGTGCATCGACAATCGAGAAGAAGGCCAAGAGAAGATTGGGACTGTGAATGGAGTTTCTCAAGCCTCTGCGCCAACTCCTCCCACGGAGCTATAGCTTCGCTACTCCCTCTTAACCCTGCACCTACGGCATCAAGTTTCCATCCGGCGGCATTGGTCAGCAGATCGACTGAATCACGAATCCTTTCCTTGATCAAGGTAAGTTCGTCTGAGGTTGCTTCGTAAACGGTTTCGCTCCACAGACTTGCGCCAGTTGCCTTATCGGACTCTTGGAGCATTCGCCACCGCTCACACTCACCGGCAAACTCTTCCGCTCCGACCGCCTCTCCGGGAGCCGGTCGCCAGCGACTTAATTCGATTTCAATGTCGGGACTGATGCGGGCGTTCGTGCCGTACATCTCGGCAACTTCCTCATCGGATAGCGGTGCCGCCACTCCTGGTTCGATAGGGCCTGGAATCCAGCCGTTTCGTTCAGTTGTTTCGGCCACAAATCGTGCTGCGACCGAAGGAGGCGTCCGCATTCCGTCGACAATCAAATCGCGATATTCATCCTGACGTGCGTCGATGAGTGCGCGTTGAAGTGCTGACAACTCAGATATCAATCGGTTCCGCTCAGCTTCCAGTCGATCGCCCTCTTGATCCAACATTGCTGGATCATCAGAGGTAAGACGCGCAACCATTGCGTCCACGGAAGCCTCAAGTTGTTTTCTGCTCTCGGTCTCGTTATCCAGAACGCTCACACACAGTGTCTGCAGTGGCTCAACGACCTTGTCGCGAAGTACGCGCAACGCCTTCGATGTGAGCGCGGTGATAAGGACTCTTTTGCCATCGGCCAGCAAATGGCCTATGAGATTGGCAATTGTGTGCGTTTTGCCAGTGCCGGGCGGTCCTTGTACAAGAACGTTCTTGTACCGTTCTAATCGCTGGGCAATTTGGAATTGTTCGTCGTTTGCCTGTTTAGTGAACAGAATTTCGGGTGGCTGTTCCCATGCCGAATAATGACTCGTCGTCCCTAGCTCAGGAAGGGGTGGCTCGATTCCTGAAATCCGAACAAGGCCCGGCGGCAAATCATCTCGATGTTGAAGGTCTTCAAGTACATAGTCGAGCCCAATAGCAAACCCTTGAGCTCTTCGGTGTAAGTAAATCACGGCATCGCAAACAATTTGCGGTCCGCTCGCAAGTTCTACCGTTGCTCCCGGCCTTATGAAGCGTCCCTCCGCATGAAGAGCCGAAGCAACTCGACGCAACGGCCCCTCTATTTTGTCGATGTCAAGTAGATCTAGATCTTGGGCAGCAAATTCTTCATCGGCCTGTTGAATCGTTTGGGCTGCCACCTCTTGGCTTACAGACAACAAGGGTCGCAGGAGTTCTGGCGGTTGTGCTGTCTCAGTGATTTTGAACTCGGGAGTAAAAGGGTCAAATGAAAGTTGAAGCCTCTGAATGACGATCGGATGCCGGATATCGCCCTCGTTCTGCCGCCAAACGAGGATCCCCTGTCCAAGTACTAGCTGAACGGACTCGCCCTCACGCTCGAGTCGACCCTGAAGATCGTAGAGTCGATTAAAAACCTGAAGGGCTCGTTGTGCAGGCAGGGCTTCTCCAACCCAATGATCGCGTTCGATCCTCCACTGCTCAAACGCGTGGACTCGTCCTTCCGCAGGATCAAACTTCTCGACCTCTGTCCCGTCCCCACCTCCCGTCTGGCGTTCCGATAGAGGCTCGATGACGGCTACACTAGGGTCCTTGTAATTACTCGGCAGCCATCCATTCAATACGCTGGGTAGCGCGGGCGGCCTAGGCACGTCCGCCCGACGGACGCGAAGGAGTAGTTCACCCGAATCCTCGTCTTCGGTGCTGCCTCCATCATCTCCGGAGTCTCGGCCCCGCAGCCACAGGCAAGGATGGGTTGGCAGATCGTGAATCCATAGAACCCAAGGCTGTTCCGAGATCTGACGTTTTATAGGATTGCGAAGACCATTGAAGTCCTTCAGAAAACGAAAGATCTGTCGAATACGATTGCGGGCGATCTCGGTGCGTTCCTGGCGTTCATCATTCGGTTCCGGGTTTCCCTCTATCATTGCGACGCCTCGCAAGTACCAGAGTCTGCCACTGCAAACGGCTGCGAACCGACCGGTTCTCGAAATTCGATAACAATCTCCACTCGACGATTCTTTGGTGAGTCCGGATCGGATTTATCGCGCGGATGACGATCGCCATAACCAGCCACTTCTACGCAGCCGCGTTTCGCGAGATCCCTTAAATATTCCAGCCCATCGGGTGGAGCAGGAGATTTTCCCTGATCATTCAGAAGTTCCTGCAAGCCGACACGGGTCTCAGGCGTAAATCCTAGCAGGACGTTGTAAACAGCCCGCGCTCGGTTCTGAGAAAGCTGGAGATTATCCAAGTACGGCCCTACATCGCCGCAACCTACGCCCGACCATTGTCGATCGGCGTGACCCTCAATCCTAATCTGGCGCAAGAGTCTACGACGCTGCCCAATCCATTGAAATAATGTATGTATCTGTTCTTGCTTCCCAGTGGGCAGCGTCCACTGACATTTTGGAAACGACAAGCTCTCTTCCGTTAGAACAAATCGTGCCCACTTCGTCCCAATTTCGACGTCCGCCAGCAAACCTGCGTATTCGTGATGCGATTTGTCGAGTATTTCGCTCTTTAGCTTGTCAACTTCAGTATCGACAGGCTGCCGAGCGGAGGCCATCACTACGACAACCGCCAATAGAGCAAGAAAGGCATCGGCTATGACGGGCCAAACGTCATAATGGAACCTCTGACCTCCACGTCGCCTCGCCATTCCTCTTTACCTGTCCCCAAAAAAGCGCCGGAAAAACCCATCGCCCTTCTTGGCGGAATTGTCACTGTGGTTCGATTGGACCTGCTGAATGGCATCCGCGAGCCGTCGGGACTCGTCGGACGTTTTCCTCAGTTCCACCACCACCTCGTGGATGCTCGTAACTAGTTCTGGAGAACCTATCGGACTATCTCCATCGACTCGCGGCTTTGTTTCGCTGATAGCCTTCGAAAGTGCTCCGATGCTCCGCTCCAAGATCGCCACCAAGTTGTCTAGTCGCTTTGCGATGTTGTCCGCGACGAGGTCCATTCCCGTCGCAACACCTTGTCTCATCCCGTCGGCAATCGACCCACCAATCGCTTCGATTCGCGTCGGGACAGTTTTCAAATCATCTGAGGACCCTTTCAGAATCTCAGTCACCGTTGAAAGAGTGCGGCTACTTGTTTCGACGTGGCCCATGATGAGCTCAAGGTGTGCCGAGTCCGCGCCAGCTCGCCGAACGAGTTCTGCCGATAGACTTTGTATAGCCGGATGCAGGACGCTTACGCTAGCATGAAGCTTTTCGCCTTGCGCGTGCAGCTCCATCATCCGGGACGCCAACTCCACTGCTAATCGCGTGCTCGCACCGCTCAGGTTCTCGGAGGTTTCGTGAATACGACCGAGGAGATCCGTAAGAGATTGCCGTATTTCACCGACGCGCAGGATCACTTCAGCCGTCTGTTTCGTCGCGTCGGAGAGCTGCTCCGCCGCGCTGTCAATCATGTGAGCCCCGGACTTGAAATTGCGTGAGGCAAGCTCCAAGTCGCCCGCCTCCCGCACGGCCCTTGCCGCCTCGGACAGAGCCTTTGCTGCGGCCTCCGCGGATTTTCCGCAGCGTTCGGCGATGTCCTCCATTTGTGTGGCGACCGGCTGCATCGAATTCCTGAAACTGTCAGCAACCGCCTGCGCCTTTTCGGCGATTAGCGCAAGAACGGCATCTTCGATACGAACGGCAATGCGTCGCTCCGGGAGAGTAGGAAGAATATGTCGATGGATAAAATCCTGAGCACGATTCACCGTCGAGAGTGAGGTCCAATCGAGCACTAGGCCGCCCACCGCCGCCAGCAGAGAACCGAGAATGCCCGCAAGAGTCCCCGCGAATACTCCCGCTAGGTGCGGCTGGATCTGCTGCAATGTGTTGCCCTGAACGACCAAGAGTGCTCGGAGTGCAAATATGGTTCCCATAAGCCCGCACAGCAGGGGTGCGTATGAGAAATAGCGGATAGCAGACTGCGTCATGTCTCGGGTGGCTTCAAGTCGTCCGATGATATACTCGGCCGCTGCATCTGGGCTGAGAGGGGCAGTGTGCGCCGGGTCCCCGAAAAACTCGCCCAGCGATCGGTCGAGAGGCCCTAATCTCGGCGGGCGATACTGAGTTGGATTATCACTGCCGCGTCTAAGCGAAATCCGATCGCGAACGTTTGCTAGTGCAAGCAAAAAGCTTGCCCCCAAGCCAGCAAGACCAATAGTCAGGGCTATCCGCCCCCAGAAGACTGCTTCCGGCATTGCCCCTATGAAGAACTCGCCTCTTATAAGAGTATCGAATGGCTGTGGCATTGTTCCTCGATGCCTAACCCGCTCCGGACGCAAGAGACCGCTCAAAGTGCTAGCCAGATTCCAACAACTCTGCCGCGGCGAATTGTACTATCTTCCACAGCCAAGGAGTACACCACTTTGGTCTCATTCCCCATTGATAAGCAATGAGTTACGCCATTCATACACTTGATTCGCGCGGCGCAAAAGACCCTACTCAAGACCGAGAGACGGCAAGGAGCGAACTATCTCCACAGTTTCCAGACTAATGGTCACGATCTGGCCGATGAGGCGGAGAATATAGGTGGGGTCGTCCGGCCTATTTGGGTCATTGGTGATACCGCTGCGCTTGTCGGATGACACTTGATATTGATCGATGACCCATTCCAGGGCGGAGCGGTTGCCTAGACGGTACTCGTAGATTTCCTTCGGGATACCGATGAGAGTTAGAAATTGGTTGTAGATGAGCAAGGTCTTGTCCTTGCTCAACTTCATCTTGATGACGCGGTAGTCGAGTTTTTCTCCGGCCTTCTCTTTCTTGATGAGCGAGTATTCGGGTTGCTGTTCGTAGTGAACGTGGATTTCAGCTAGCCGCTGGCCCGCCTTTGCTAACGAGCTGAAAACTTCAGAATCTTTAACCGTAGACACAAAGGCAAAGGGCACGCGGGGCAGGTCGCGGTGCAGATTGGCTGCGTAGCGGTTTCGGTACTCGGGGTGGTGCAGAACGGCGTAGACGTAATGGAAGATGTCCCACTTGGTGATGGAGGGATCCTGGTAGTGAGCGCGGAATTGTTCGAGGGCCCAGTCGCTGATGTTCTCGCGGCGGTGGTTGCCTGCTTTGGTATAGGTGTAGAAAGGAAAACACTGAAAGCCGTCGGAGGATGCACATAGGTGTAGGTCAACTGGAGTTGACGTTACAAGCACGCTGAACGGAGATCGCCCCGCAAGATCCGTGACAACCAGCATTCGGTTGGCGCTTGGGTCTTGAAGCTTTGGGAAGAACTCGGCCGTGCGACTCGGTTCATCGACGACGAGGTCCGAGAGATAAAGCCACTGCATGGTAAACGGACGATATGTAACAGGTCGGAGATTGGCACTGTCGAACTCGGTCAGGTCCCCAGCCCTGAAATGGCGCTTCAGGTTGCGACTCCACTTTAGTGGGCTGTGCTCAAGGAACTTATCAAGGTCTGTCGGTTCACCCCTGCGTTGAAATCGGGACAGTTCAGAGGCATAACCCTCAAGAAACTCCCCAACGCGTGCGCTTACGTCTTCAGCCTGAAATCCATAAACGAGCGAGTCACGATTTGTGGAGATTCCCAGCGAATGCTCATTGAAAATGCGATCCTGCTGACCAGCCATCGGCGCGAGAGTCGGAAAGTCTGACTGCAGCCCTTGCGTGAGCCACGTGTGCCGTTCGTCAGGGGTAACACGCTGCCAATTGATCAGCTCAACCGAATCGTGACTCCGGAGAAAGTCGAATTTCTGCTCTTTGCGCCAAGAACCGTCAACAGCGGCATAGTCAATCGGGCAGCAAATATCTCTTGATCCCTCAGTTTTCCGCACGAAGACATTGATGCTAACCCCGACCTGAATCCCAAAAACATTGTGTGTTGTGCCCGATAGCTTGGGGTTCTTTCGGACATTACCCCCGAGGTCAAGAACGTAGACGTGGTCGAATTCCGATTCCAGCGATGCTCTGACTCCGTCTAGTGAGTGATCGTCGATGAAGCTGCCATTCGTGACGAGGCAAACGATTCCTTCCGTTCCGATCCTGTCGGTCGCCCACCTAATCGCTTTCACGTAGGGGTCCTGGAGTTTTCGCAGGAGTGTCGCTTGTGAATCCCTTCCATAGGTTTCCGAAATTCGGCTGTCAATCGCCGGGTACTTCCGATTCTTATTATTGTCGCTCTCGTTGACTTGACCGGCGTTATAAGGCGGATTGGCAATGATCACGAAGATTTGTTGCTGCTTCTGATGTTCTACCCGTTGCGTGTTTTGCTCGGTAAACATCGGCACTTGTTTTGACTCTGCTAATTCGAATGTGTCCACTAAACAGATCCCTGGAAACGCCTTGTACTCGCCGGTGCGGTCGAAGTACCCGTGCTCGATATTCATGCTTGCGATGTAATACGGCAGCAGCATGACCTCGTTGCAGTGCAGTTCGTTCTCGTATTTGTATTGCAGATCGGTAGCTTTGATCTCCTGCATGACGCGGACCATGAAGTTGCCGGTGCCGACGAAAGGGTCGAGAATGTGGACACCTTTGTCGCCGAGGGATCGGCCGAATTCTTTTTGCAGAATCCCCTCTACACTGCGCACCATGAAATTGACGATGGGCTGCGGAGTGTAGACGATGCCGTGGGTGTCGGCTTCTTTGGGCGAATACCCCTGGAAGAAGCGCTCATAGACTTTGTTGAGGAAGGCCTGCTTTTCGGAGAAGCTGGTGGCGTTTTCCGCGCTCTGCTCGATGGCTTTGTAGAAGCGCTCGAGGTTGCCGAGGAACTCGTCGCGATTGAAAGCGCGCTTGGTGAGTTCGGTGATTACCTTTTCTATTTCAGCAGCAACTACGTTGCGGCGGGTGAAGTCCGGGTTGGCAAATATCTTGCGGAAAATACGCTCGGTGAGCAGGTGCTGTACCAGCATGCGCTCAACAGCCTCTTCGGAGAGATTGGGATTGATGGCCTGGCGGCAGAGGGCGTAGAAGTCCTCAAAGCTGCGGACGAACGCCGGATTCTGACGGCGTTCGTCGTCGATCGTCTTTTTGACCGCAGCCGCCAGTTCCGGGATCCGCTCGGAGAAATCGCCAACGGCTTGTTCCCACTCCTGAATGTGGGGAGCTTTGTAGTCAAAGAACTGGTTGACGACCTGGACTAAGGACTCCGGGTGCGATATATTCTCGTCGAAAATGCGCGCGCCGCCCTGATAGAGAATCGCGCGTTCAGGGGCCTGGAAAATGATGTTGTCGCGAGGGTAGCCCTTGTCGAGCTTGAATTGGACTTCCTTAGCGAGGTCGTCTTTTTCGTCTTTCGCTTCCCAATAGCCGTGGGGCAAATGGTAAAGATCGACGAGTGCCCCGTCCACGATGACCGAGGAGCCACGGGCACGCTCGATCCGATATTCCGGGACCAGCGTCAGTGGCGGCTTGGCCTTGCGCCCGGATTTGGCCAGCAGATCCTGAAACGCACTGCGGACCGCCATTTCATGATCAATATAGAGTTGGCCGAACTCGCCGAGAGTATCGTAATAAGCCTTGACGGTAGCGTGCGTCGGTTTGAGGGCCAGAGACATATCTTCAAAGTGAAGGCCCAGTGTACAACGTGGATTCCATAACTGCCGGATCCAGTTGAACCGTGTACTTTTGAAGTCAAGGGGAGTCTGGGACTGATTGTTCCGCCCAGCTTTCAAAACAATTCCGCACTATGGGCGCTAGAATGCGCCGCAGAGCACGGCAACACACGCACACGATTGCCAATGAAGAACCCAGCCCGCACCGCTGATCCGACTCTTCAGGCATTCCGACTGGCCCACTCATTATTGCTTTCCCGCTTCAGATCGCCTTCGGCACCTCGGTGGGACATGAATACCGCAGGGTCCAGTGCATGGACTGCCGCCCTCAGCGAGACTCCCAATTCCGCGATTAACCGTTTTATACAAGCGAACCTGCTCGTACCGTTCTCACCTTCGACTCCCGAGGCCCTCACTCAAGGTCTAGCCTCAATCTATGGTGTAGTGCAGCTGAAAGCGATGCTCAAACTTCGACGGTTGAAGGTCAGCGGCAAAAAAGACGAGCTGATTGCAAGGCTTGTCCATTCTGACGGTCAAGGGCTAATCCGTGACGTCTTGGCCCTTGGCTTGTACCAATGCTCAGATGCCGGCATGAATCTCGTCTTTCGGCTAGAAGAGCGCAAACAGCGCGCATACGCCAATGCTGTGGCCGCTATTCATGCAAAAGACTATTCCGCTGCTATTCGTGAATATGAAGCTCTGGAAGATGATCTCGGTTTTCCAAAATTCGGATTTGAAGGTACACCGAGGCCAGCGCTCATTCAGCTCGTAATGACAGTAACGCCGACGATCTTGGACGGCTGTTCACACGAGGTCTTGTCACGGCTGCGAATCGCCATGGCTCTGCAATGCGTGGCAGGTCGCCACGCACCTAAAGACGTACTCCGTGGCTTCAATACCGGAATTCGTCTCGACGCGGAGACAGCTGCACGTATGATCTACTTTTCCGCGAGGCACGCCGAAGATATCCAGCAATGGAAACAGATGAAAGTTACCGAAGTAGCTCATCTTGCCACGCCTGGTTCCTGTTCAGCGTGTACGGCCTTCAATGGCCAGAAATGGAACATCGATCAAGCCCCCGAACTTCCATACCCCCATTGCACCTCCGAAACCGGCTGCCGTTGCCTTTACCTGCCTGTTCGAGACGCATAGCTGTCAGTCCCAACATTACTCTTATCTGAAACCGTCACCTAACTTCATTCGCACCAGGATTACGACCACCCGTCACCCCCACCTAATCTCTAACGGAAGGCTTCGCCAACATTTTTCCACTGCGCCCTCTTCCGGGTGGGACGCCGCTCAGCCGCGGCTCGGACGGGCGTTTCGGACTGCGCCGGTTTCGCGCCGAACCATAAATCAAAAGCGGTTTGTCACTCACCGCGCTTTCACTCACGCCCTCCACCCTCCTTCGGTCTCCGTTCTGTCCCTTTCGCCGTTCCAGTCTTGTTTCTTCCCGCTGCCGCTCAAGTGAAGGAAGAAACAAGCCAGAAACGGCAGAAAGGGAAAAACAATGAAATAGAAGAAGTCAATACACGAACCAAAGAGGCCGTTGATTTCCTCGTCGCAGCTTTGGAGTCCGGCCACAGTGAAGTCCTCACCGCCTACCTCGGAGCAATGGCGAAGTTTCACACCTACAGCTTCGGCAACATCATGCTCATCGCACGTCAGAAGCCCGATGCTACCAACGTTGCCGGACTTCGGACATGGAACTCGCTTGGCCGCTTCGTTAAACGGGGAGAAAAAGGCATTTTCATTCTCGCCCCGATGGTCGGAAGACGAAGCACGAAGGATGTAGCGACCGACGAGCCGAGCGAAGACGCAACAACCGAGGGTCAGCGGACGCTGTACGGATTCCGGGCCGTCTACGTTTTCGATGTCAGCCAGACCGAAGGCAAAGAACTCCCAACACTGACCGAAGTCAATGGCGACGTGAGCGGATACCGCGAACGCCTGTTCCAGTTCGTGGAAGCGCAAAGCGTTGAGCTTAGTTTCTCCGAGCGAATTGCTCCCGCGAAGGGTCTCTCCTATGGCGGGAAGATCACGCTGCTTTCAGGGATGCAGCCAGCCGAGGAGTTTTCCACGCTCGTGCATGAGATTGCCCACGAAATGTTGCACCGTGGCGACCGACGCACGCTGACCACCAAACAAGTCCGCGAGACCGAGGCCGAAGCCGTGGCCTTTGTGGTCTGCCAATCTGTCGGGCTTCAGAACGGAACTTCGTCCCAGGACTACATTCAGCTTTGGCACGGAGACGCTAGTCTTCTGCGCGAGAGCTTGGAAGCCGTTCAACAAACCGCTGCCGTGATCCTCGGGGGCATTGCCCCCGAGCCAGCGGCACTCGCGGCAGCCGCATAACAACGCCAACACGTGCACCATTTGGCTTTCAAGCCCGACGTGTGCGCTGAGTCCATGAACACCTAACCAAAGACACATAAGAGGAGAAAAGATCATGCCTAGTACGCAAAATGCAGTCAACAACCATGAATATCGCAGCGTTCCCATCACCGCGCTTGCCGAGTCCGCCACTAATCCCCGCAAACGCTTCGACGCAAAGAGCCTTGAGGAACTAGCGGCCAGCTTCAAGACGCAAGGGATTCTGGCCCCCCTTCTGGTACGCGAACTAGAAGAAAGCAAGTACGAAGTTGTAGCCGGGGCACGTCGTCTCAGAGCAGCGAAACTGGCGGAACTCGAAAAACTTCCCGTCCGCGTGGTCAAACTGACGGACGCGGAGGCCATTGAGGCGCAGTGCGTTGAAAACCTGCAACGCGAGGACATCCACCCGCTTGAGGAAGCTCTGGGTTTCAAGTCACTCTTGGAACTCGGAGAACCTGCCTACACAATTGCCACCATTGCCTCACGCGCTGGCAAGAGCGAGGCGTATGTCTACGGTCGCATTCGCCTCGCTGACCTCATACCGCCTGTGGCCGAGGCATTCCTGAAAGACCAGATCACCATCGGCCACGCCTTGCTGATCGCCAAGCTCCCGGCTTCGCAACAGCAGGAAGCATTCTCGGCTGCTTTTCGGGGCTTGTGGACAAGCGAAGGCAACAGCCAAGTCCTGATTCCAGTGCGCGAGTTGGGAGCGTGGATCGAATCAAACATCTTGCTACAACTAGCGTCCGCGCCGTTTGACAAGCAGGATGAGACACTCGTTCCCGAAGCAGGTTCGTGTGTCAACTGCCCGAAGCGAACCGGATTCAACAAGCTACTTTTTCCCGACGTGCGCAAAGATTCATGCACGTCGCCCGACTGTTTCCGGGCCAAGATTGACGCTTCCGTGAAAAAGACTCTGGAAACCAAGCCGCAGCTAATCCAGATTTCAGCGGCGTGGAATTCCCGCGAGGGCGCTCCCTTGGGACGGAATCACTATGTGGAGTTGGAGATCAAAAAAACCAAGACGAACGGTGCAAGCATCAAGCTGTCACCCGTTCAGAAACCCTGTGACAAAATGACCGAGGCCCTTGTCATGGACGGGGGCAAGCGCGGACAGGTCGTCAAGGTGTGTGCCGATCCGACTTGCCGAGTCCATCATCCCAACACGCCCTCTCCGCAGCAAGTCGAGCGGGAGCGCGCAGAGGAGCGGAAGCGCATCGAAAAGGAAAAACTGGCCATTACGACTCGCCATCGTATCTTGGCTACGATCCTCCAGCGCGTTTCGGGTCCATTGAAGAAAGCTGACTTGCTGACGGTCTCCGACTACCTGATTGGCCACCTCTCTTATAGCCAAGTTCCGACTCTGGCGAAGCGACACAAGGTAGAGGCGAAGAACGACTCCGCGTCGGCGCAGGAACTTCTGGCCAAGCAAGTCAGCAAATATGACGAGGCCGAACTCTGCAAACTGGTTCTCGAAATCAGTCTGCTGGATTCGGCTTATCAGCGATCCACCTCAAGCCGCGACGACGTTCTCATGGATGTCGCCAAACGCTACCGCATAGATACTGAAAAGCTCCAGAAAGTCGTAGCCAAAGAATTCGCCGCGAAACGAGACAAGAAAGCAATCAAGCCGAGTGTTCGCAAATCAGCAGACTGAGTCGATCCCTGTATATCAGTTTATGGCGGAGTGACAATTAGCACTCCGCTTTTTTGTTCTTGAATGGAGACCCGCCCAAACCTGTGGGCGGGCGTTAACGACTGGTAAAGGTCCTCGTAAACAACTTACGCAAATAGCCGTGACTTTCCGGGTGTAGTCCTGAGATATTGGGTCATCGCCCTGTCAATGCCGGAACACGCACACTGACGCCGAAGGCGAAGGACGGTGTCCAGTACGTCTGTGTCGGCAGCGTGCCGCCGAATCCGGCGCCGAGACTCTGTCCCACCTTCAGGCCCTGCGTCAGGCGGACATCATGTCCGAAGTGACAGAGTCCGCTCATCATGAGTGCCCGATAGGAGATTGACAGGCCGGTCGCGAAATCGGCGGACACGGTATTGGGATTGATTCCCACCGCGCCTGTCCAGTAAACGGCGGACTTCCAGCGTGTCCATTTCAGATCATTCGTCAGGCGGTAGTTTCCCGCCGCGAAGGGAACCACCGTCGGATGCAGGATGTTCTGCGCGACGATCTTATCGGTGACGACGCCGTTGGTGAATACGGGCGCGGCGGAAAAAGATCGCACCGGCAGCGACGAAAAGAACGCGCCCGCCGAGGCTTCCCAGCGGAAAGCGGAATGCACGTTTCCCGGAAACTTATTCGGCGTGTCGGCGAAATTAATCGCCACAGTTGCCAGCAGTTTCTTTTTGGACGAGTCCGTCGCGGCCTGCTGGGAGTTGGCGATCAGGTTGAGCGTATTGACGGCATAAGTGATCGTCCTTGTGACCATGTTGTGGTACACGGCCTCGTCGTCTTTACGCGAGCTAATGTAGACACACTGCACGCCATCAGCGATTTCTTGCTTGGTCACCTTGATCAGAGCGCCGCAATCCTGCTCTTGGTTGTCGAAATCATTCAGGTCGGTGATCCTCTGACTGTAGGCCATGAGGTCGCCGGCGACGGCATCGGCGAGCTTTTGCAGGTTGGTCAGCTGCAAAATCGCAGGTGCGTCGGGTTCGCTGGCCTTCAGCGCTGTATCGTTTGCAATGATCGAAATCCGGCTCGACACCGCGTATTCCGCTTTCAGAAAATCCCCGATATCGGTTTGCGCCGCGTCGAGATCGGCGGCTCCGCCCTTGCCGTTAGGAATGCGGGAATCCGGCGCGAGGGAAGGCTCCAGCTCTTTATAAATATCGATGGCGCTGCTGGCGAGTTCTCCCAGGCAGGCCTGAAAGGCCGAGACAACGTCCTTTACGCCCTTGGCTGGCGGCTTGGTTGTTATCTTCGGGTCGGCGCACGGGTCGGGCGCCGCCGGAGGCGGAACTCCGTATAGCTTGGCGGTGAACTCCGAGAGTTTTCCCAGTGAGGGCAAAAGCCCCTGGACGATGCTGGATGTCACGTCGGGCGTGAGCGTCGCCTGTCCGCTCTGGTAGTCGAGAAAATATCTCTCGTAATCTTTGGGATTCTTGATGACGACAGTGACAATCTGGCTTGAATACATCTGTACCGTCGATGGCGAGACCGGATTGCTTCTGTCGATGACGAGTTTGCAGTTCTCGTTGGTCCTAGCCAATGAGCACACTCTCAATGCATTCACCTGTGCCGGTGAGAATTCTTGTGCCCGGAGCGACAGCGCTGGCAGGAACAGGACGAAGACGAGAAGAGCGAGTGAGAAGGCGCGCGATAATGTTAGTGAGCCAAAAGCAGTCAAGGAGAACCCTCCCTTTACCGCTACGGGGTAGCGGATAAGTTAGATTGTCCCCCTCAGTAGCCAGCATTATAGTCAAAGCTGGTCGCGCTTAGCCAACGACTAAATTGGAAGGAATCCGATCGTGCAATCCATAGTTGTTGTACTTGATGTGTGGGAATTATCCCGCCGGACTCTGTCATGATCGACGGCGATTCCGATCATACGTCTGACAAGGGAACTCCGGGGAAGCTAAATCGGAACACAGGCGCGTCTTCCCGGACTAATGCGCGCACCCTTCGATCATTCGGATGTCAAAAGCGAGAGCCGCCCGGAGCTAGACTGCGCTACGACGGGCGGCTTGCTACCCCCTCATCTCGCGCCTGGATTGTACGACTCTTTTCAAAGTTCCCACACCTGAAAACGATCCAGTGGCAAGGATCACCGCGAAAACGATTGATGGCAAAGAAGGGTGGATTGTGCCTTCCGCAAAGGAGTGGCGTCAGTTGCACGGCAACCCGAGGAGAACCTGACCGTGGATGGGTAGAACATTCAACTCTTGTCTCATGTCACCTTGAGCGAATCTTCAATCCGCCGGCCACAGAGATTCTAGACTTGTAGTTGCGAATTATTCGAGCGTCTCCGGTGCTGACGTGTTGGAACTGGGGTCGAATTTGCACCGCAGGAATGATGTCCACATTCATGCTATGCCCATCCTCAAATTCCACTTCGACAGCAACATATTCTTCGTCGTAGGCGACGTTCATTCTCTTCACAGTTCGGCCACGAGCCTCTATCAATTCGACCCAGGGTTTTGGCATTGAACATAGATCCTTTCTGCTTATCTTGACTCTTCCATGCCCTGCACTAGCCTGAAGATGTAGCTCAAGCGGTGGCCCAAGGCTTCCGCCAGAGTTTCCATGTTGCCCAACAACGGATTGGCCTTCCCCTGCTCGATATGCTCCAGAGTCGTCCGGCTGAACTTTGCAAGCCGGGCAAGTTCAGGGCGGGATAGATGGCGCTTCTTCCGAAGCTGACGAACAACAATTCCAAAGTTCCTTTGAAACTGACGGAATTCGAGCTCAAACTTCCTCTTCCTCCGATTTGGCCGCTTCATGTCTACCCCTCAGTCTGACGAACGAATGGATAGCTCCGTAGGATCTTTCCGTTCCCCGTTGTCCAGTCAATGTGCTCTGGTTCGAACTGCATGAATGGGCGGATACTGAAATGGATGGCAGTGTTGTCGGTGAACTTGACCGAAATATTGTGCCAGTCGGATTCGTTTGCGACCGTGAGCTTCGCCACGGTCTTGCCGATCACCTTTGGATACTCATAGATTCGTTGTGACATTCAGAGTCCTCTCCTTTTTCGCAGGTCTTTTTCTGGCCTAAGAGAGAACCCCTTCATCTGTGGAATGCGGCTCTTGCGAAAGTCCTTATCTAGAGTCTTGATGCAGTTCCGCAAGATGTCTTCCACGAATCGGATTCTCTTGGCGCTGGCATCTTTTGGCCCAAGAATCTCAATCATTAGGGTGGTAGCAACAACCTGTTTAGCCATAGCTCTATTATACCTCATAGATGCAAGAGATTTATTAGATTCCTTGCCTGTAGCGGATGCAACGGCGACGATATGGCATGAAGAGAACAACCTCGGTCACCGTCAAGATGACCGCAGACGATTACGCCCTACTCCAGAAAGCCGCGGATACCATCTGGCCGAAGGCAGTGTTAACTCGTTCAAGCGTGGTGCTCGGACTCGCACGGATCGGAGCAGAGAGCGTCTTGAGACCAGCAAAGAGAAAGTGACTTATGCGTAGTCCGAAGAATGAGTTCGAGAAGGTACTGAGCGAGTGAAGATTCGGGCAGGAAGGAAAATGTCGGAACAGCGCCTCCTGCTGCTGTCTCTTTGTCGTGATGTGCTGAGAACCTATTAGTAGGTTTCGGAGTTTTTGATCCACATTGTCTTTGCCTCCGTACCGTCTTCACTATTTTGGGTATTTCTTGTTCGGGTGTCTCGGTGGTCAGGCCTCCGGTCGGGATTGACTGCCGCACGATTGCGCCTTTCGTGATCATCTCGCATTACGGCGTCTTCACTGATTTTCAGACGCGTTCCCGGACACCGCCTGCCTGCGCGTAATGTACCCGCTGTCCCGAAATCCGGACATGATAAGCAAAAGCCTTGTCTAGACCGTTAAGGCGGGTGCATCATCTAGGAACCAAGGTGTTGTCATGTCTTCTAATGAATTGCTCAACTACTACGAGTCTGTCGTTCCCCTTGATTCTCAGATTCTCGAGGTGGACAATCCGGTCCTCCGCGAATATATGTCTGAACTTCGTGGCGCGTTAGAAGACCGAGCGATCCTACGGATGTTGCGTTTTCAGGCGGGCATCCCCATCTGCTGTGGGGACGGGCACTGTATCACACAACCAAGCGCCCGCTGCATGAAAGGCGAACATCAAACGTGCCCGGAGCACGTAGAGACTTGTTATCTATGCCACCTCTGATCCTGAGTCGCTCCACGAATACGAACCTCCTGCTGTTGCGAAGCCGGTGAACCGTTCGTGGTTTGGCCGCCACTGCCGATTGGTCAATTTGACTCCGACAGGTCGTTCCGCTAAAACGCTTGCTCTGGGCGCAGCTTCGGGGCAAAAGCGCCTTTTGATTTCTACAAGTCGATGAGAAACTATTGGGGAGGCTTCGGGTTCTAATCCCTAACGCCACCGCTTTGCGGCGCCTCGTTGCTACTACTTTGTAGATTCCTTATCTGTGTGGGTTTCTCAGTGGGCGGACGTGTCCCAAGATGGGCGGGCTTTGTGGTCGCTCCGACCGTGGTGCTCCTGACAATCTGCTCTTACTACGCCTGCACTCGCCACTACCGAACGGCTTCTGGCAATGCCGCCAGTTCTCCCGTTAACTCCGCCGCCCTACAACAGTCCACCGATCCGCAGGCGCTACTTAGCGCCGCCGATCACTTCTACTGGTTAAATAACGGACCCGCAGCGACGCCACTCTATACCAGAGCAGAGAAGCTGTTCTCCGAGCGGGACGACGCCAGGAACGAACTTTACGCCAAAGTCGGACGCCTCAGATCAGAAGCCGAAACGATGTCGTTTGTTGACCTTTCACATTTCTTGAACGAACAATTGCAGAATCCCATCGTGCAGGGTGACAAGAAACTGCGTCTTTGGTGCCTGATCGCGAAGGGCTACACGGATATCGAGATTGATTATCGAGCTACGAAACGAGATTGGCTGGAAGCTCAGGGGATTGCGAATGTGTTGGGCGAAAAGCAATGGGCAAATCGGGCTTCCGGCGAATTAGGGCTGGTCGCCTTCCTTGAGGGAAATCCCGGACGAGCCGCGCGGCTGCTAGGCGGCGCGCTCCTCTCCACAATGGCTAGCGGCGACGCAGGCGGTCAGATCAGGTTCTTGGAATTGATCGGCAGAGGCTTCGACGAGGTGAATCGTCATAGTGAGGCACTGAGATTCTTTGAAAGAGCAATCAAGCTTGCAGATGCGGAAAAAGACTCCGGTCTCCCGTACATGGCATACGAGGGGAAGGCACGCGCTCTGGTTGCCATCGGAAAACCAGAAGAGGCAAAGGCAGTACTTGACGACGCACTTGGTAAGGCTCGATCACAACAGAAGCGAGGTCATGAGGCCGAGTTGTTGATCTTGCTTGGAAAGCTGGCTTCGCAAACAGGGGACAGGAAACAGGCCATCGCCGATTTGGAAAGTGCCGCCCAATTCGCAAAGCGAGTCCAATTCTTTCGAATGGAGGCCGACGCCATGTTCGAGTTGGCGACGCTTTACCGCGACGCCGGCGATCTCCTCACGGCAGAGGAACGTGCTACAGATGGCCTAGACGCGAGCCAACGTGTTGGCGATCGTTACTATGTGCCTCGCAACTTGACCATCCTTGCCGACCTGAAGGCGCGGCGCAGTCGCGTTGACGAGGCCAACACCCTTTACGAGCAGGCAGAAGACGTAATTGAAAGCATGTTAATCAGCGTGGATGAGCCTTATTGGAACAGTTCGGTTGCTGCTTCGATGAGTCAAACGTACTTGCAGCATTTTGAACTGGTCACCAAGAGCGGCGACGTGCCCGGCGCTTTCAACGTTTTGGAACGGGTGCGCGGACGGACTCTGGCTTGGGCCCTCGAAGATAGGAAAGCTCTTCGGACGGCCGAGTCTGGGCAGACGGCATCGCTCGAAACAGACCTTGCGGGCCTCCAAGTTCAACTGATGCAAACCAACAGCACAGAAAAGCGCGAGCAACTGATGGATCAATTGGTCGAATATGAGCGACGGCTTGGACTAGCCTGGACAAAGGAGGACGCTCCCGGCCATGGCCTGCCGGTGCGACCTGCGTCCCTGTCGGAGGTCCAAGAAGTCCTGAAACCAGACGAAGTGCTTCTAGAGTACGTTCTGGATAACCCGACTTCCTTCTGCGTTGTGATTTCTCCAAAAAGGGCATACGTCCGAGTGCTACCGGCAGGACGCAAGGAGATCGAGAATCTCAGCCAGCGACTTGTCGGAGAAATTCGCACCAAGGGCACCGGCGCTGAACTTTCAAAGAGGCTCTACGCGATCCTCGTAAAGCCCATCCCGGAAGCAGCCACAGTGCCACGCCTCATCATCGCACCGGATGCAATATTGAACCTGCTTCCGTTTGAGGCGCTTCGCGATGCTCAGGGCGAGTACCTCTTGAAGTCGCGCGTCATAAGCTACGTGCCTTCCGGCACAATTTTGAACGCTCTTCGCCCCGCTGAGAAACAGAAATCAGCTCCCAAACCCCTTCTCGCAGTCGGTGATGTCGAGTACGAGAACCAAGGCGGTGCGGGACGGAGAATCCCAACCCCGGCCTCTATTCGTGGCCGGATTGAGCGCGGGATTGCGGATCTCTCAGGGATTGGCCTTCACGACCTTCCAGAGACGCGAGCGGAGGTCGAGGAAATCGGTAAAATCGTTGGATCGGACGCCGTAATATTGCTTGGCAAGGATGCCACGGAAACCGGATTTAAGAAGCAACCACTTGATCAGTTTCGCATCTTGCATTTGGCTGTCCATGGATTCGCGGACACACAGTACCCAGAACGGTCAGCGCTGGTGTTGGGTGCGGACCCACAATCGAGTGATGACGGTTTGCTGCAAGTGCGGGAGATCATAAGACTGCGATTGAATGCCGAACTCACGACCCTTTCTGCTTGTGACAGTGGCGTTGGCAAATTGCAGGGGCAAGAGGGCATCAGCAACCTGGTGGAAGCATTTCTAGTGGCTGGGTCGAAATCGGTTGTAGCGAGCCTGTGGAGCGCAGACGACACATTCGCTAGTGCACTGATGGAACAGTTTTACCGGCGCTTGGCCCAGGGCGAAGATACGAGTTCGGCTCTGCGAAACGCAAAGCTTGACCTGCTCTCTAAATACGGCGGTCAGGTCAGTCCTTTCTATTGGGCGGCGTTCATAGCCTTAGGGGAGACCTCGACACCGATAGGTATAAAACAGCAATGAATCTGACTCTCGACGACCGCACGAGGATTTTCGACAAAGTCTGCCGACTGGTGAAGACAAAGCATTTCAATCCCGGAATGAACGGCGTGGATTGGAACGCTTTGGTCCGGGATCGCCGGGATCAGATATTGGCGTGTACCGACCCGGAGGTCTTCGAGAAAGAGGTTCACAAATTAGTCGCCGAACTGAAGACGAGTCACACTGGCTTCCGCCATACGGGGATGCGGAATATTCCAGCACGCCACGCAATCAACGCCACTCTGCAGCGCATCGGCGTAAACGGAAGTGAGCGCTGGATGTTCCAAGACGTACATCAAGGTGGTCCAGCCTTCGCGGCCGGCATACGCCCTGGCGACCTCTTGCTCGAATGCGGTGGACGAGAAGTTCGCCCACCAAACGACCTAACGTTCTCTGTAGGCGAATCCGCGAATCTTCTTATTGAAAAGCTCCAGGGCGAAGTGCAGAAGGTCAATGTTCAATTGCCGATACCCAAATCCCAAAAGCACCCGGTTACGGCGCCGCAGGCGGTCACCACCGAAAAGCTCAGCAATGAAATTGGATTACTGAGAGTCGCAATGTTTCCGGGCGCCATCGGTATCGACGTAGCGAAGGACATCGACCGAGGCATCGCCGCTCTCGACGGATGCAGTCGGCTCATTGTCGATCTACGCGGCAACACAGGCGGAGGAATTGGCGGGTTACGCCTGATGAGCTATTTGACGCCCGGAAAGCTTGAGGTGGGCTACAGTCTCACGCGGAAACGTCGCGAGCGCGGCTATCGTCGCGAGGAATTGACTCGATTCGGACGCATTCCGTCCCACAAGGCGACTCTCATATGGTTAGCAGCTCGATATGCCTTCGTTGAGAAATCTATCCTAGTAGTCACCGAAGGACTCGGCGAGCAACGATTTCACGGTCGAATCGTACTATTGGTAAACGAACACACCGCTAGCGCCGGAGAAATGGTTTCAGCGTTTGCAGAGGAAAATAACGTGGCAACCATCGTGGGAACAAAAACGCCAGGCCGTCTGTTGAGCGGCAGTGCCTACAAAGTTGGCCACGGATACATTTTGGGCCTGCCCGTGGCCGCCTACCTGACGTGGAAGGGACGAATGTTGGAGAACAACGGCATCGTCCCAAAATTTTCTATCGAACTCTCGCGAGAAGCCCTGAAGCAAGGAAGGGATACCCAACTCGGAACCGCAATCGAGGTGGTGAGAGCTTTGTAGTCCAAGAATGCCTCTCCTAGGTTACAAATCTGGATAACCTTTTTATGGACACAAGCGCGTTTACCAATACCTGTTCTTCCAAGCCGGCTCAACTCATGATAATGGGTGATTTGGCCGGAATGCATCAATTGAGACTGGCCCACCTAGATCAACCAACAGGAGCTGACGTCCGAGAACTCATTTTCCACCAGCGGTAGGCTCCTATAAACCGAATCGCTTCATTTCCTCTTTTAGTTGCTGTGCACGTTTGGGCGCGCTTCGTTTTTCCCGAACGCTTTTCTTGTGATCGTCTATCTTGCGCTTTACCTCAGCTACGGAAGTCGCCCATGGCCCTGGGATGTAGGCCTGGACGTCGCCCATGTGTTCATTGAACAATGGCATCTCACGCGTATGTTGAACGGTCCTCTCCATTTCGAATTGGAATACGCATTCGTCGTCAATTTTCAATGTGATGGTGACCGGAGTGGTTTCGATCTCGTCTTCCCAGTTGCGCGATCCCCACGAGTCTTTTTCTCTCTTGCCTTCCTTGTAAACAATTTCATATTTCGCGCCGTCATAAAGGAATTTGAAGTGACTGTTTTCGGCGGAGAAGGAATCCTTGATTTCGGGCAGAATCATCTCCGGGTCTTTGGCCAGATATTCCGGATATTGGGACAGACCGTAGTAGCACAGCTCCCAAAGAAGTTCCCGCACCTTCAAGTCTCTCGCGTGTTTCTTCCGTTCCGCTATTTCTTTTCTGATCTCTTCGTCAGTCATGCCTCACCTGCGAGGTAAGCTTGCACCCATTATAGGGGTGGGGGTGCGGGGGCTTGAACCCTAACCCGTTTCTCGGGACCGATGGGGTCTGGATGCGCCAAAGGCTGGGGCAGGACAATCGTTGCTTTCTCTTGCGGTACGAACAAACGCAAATTTGAGCAATTATGACGACCTGACCCGGCGGATCTTCGCTTCAAACGGGCGTTTGGCGGTTCCGTCATGAGTCCAATTCGAGATCCCACTGAGACCCTCCCGGATAGGAAGCGCGGGCCAGTCCTGGAAAAACCAGACTTCCGGGTAGATGGATTTATCGAAACGACGAGTCTTCTGAATCCGCCACGACGTCTGCTCCTTCAGCTGAAGGCCGCAGATGAGATCTTCGAAGACGTAAGCCGCCGCCTCACATTCCAACCAGACAACAATCCCTGTGTCCTTCCAATTCACCGCAATCGGTATATTCGCGAGAACAGCAGTAGTCGAAAGTTGATCGAGAGGTTGATCAGCGGCTGGTCCAACCAAGAATCCGTTTGCCAGCATACCAATGGGTTGATTTCTGATAAGCAACGCCTCGATAAACCACGCCGTCCTCGAGAATTCCTCATCTTGCAAATCGCCCAAGCAAAGGTCCCGCGTCGGCAGTTTCAGCGCTTTGCAGAGATCTGGCCATGCATTCACCGCGTCACCAAGCCTGGTGAGGCTCTCTCCGAAGGTCTCAAGCGGAGTGTCCCAGCCATGTTGCAACTCAATGGTTGCTCCAGGACGAAACAAACGAAAGAAGTTGAAAGGGGCGCCTGCGAGGGGCGTCGGGCGGCGCGGCCGGAACACCTCAGATTCCATCGAATGATAATGATGGCCGTCAGATAGTTTTTCGGTGGCTCGGTCTATCGTGATGCGCAGCCCAGAACGATGGACAAAGTTCTTCTCGGTCCCGAACTCGCGGTACTCGAATGGTTGCACCGCAGTGGCATCGCCTAGGCGGACCCTCACCTTCGTCACGACTGCGCCTCTGCCGGAGACAACTGCTGCCGAGCTATTGGTGTCACGCAACGCCTCGCCAATCACGGGGTGCAGGTCGATGCCCTCCTGTTCCGGATCGATGATGCCTTCCCGAAGAAACTTAAGGCGCACCTGATCCCTGGCCTTCTCATCGACTGAGAACGCTGCGGGGATCCACGGCACACCCACCACGGAGTGCGTCTCTTCACCGGTAGAAACGACAGAAAATCGACTTCCAGGTATGCCGCTGCTTACGCGTTGCTGGATCAGATGCATGCGTAACTGGATTTGTTCAAATGGATTTGTGTAACGCTTCAAGAGCCGCAGAAAAAGAGGCGAATCGGCTGCGAGCGTCTTATAGCTGGGCGTCAACTGGTCATTCTCGGTATCCAGGAACGCGACAAGACGATCAATGAAATTCCGATCCACAAACTGAAAGTGAACTGATTCATCTGAGAGTCGAATGCCGAACAGGCATGTCGCTTGGGTCTGACGTAACAAGTCAGTAGCGTCGATGCGGTTGATGACCAGGCGAGCATCCTCTCCGTCCTCGACCGTCTTTACCTGGGCACCCAGAACAGGTCCTTTCCCTTCGACGGACGTTGAATCAGAAACCGGAGCCATTACTTGGCAAAAGAAATCGATGCCGATGTCTTGCTTCGCTTTATTGGCGGTTAGCTGATGTTTGAGGGCCCAACGTCTGAAGAGCAGCTCTCCTTCCTCGCCGATGATGTTGCTCCGAGCTAGACGTTTTCCTCGATCCACGAGATCCTCACAATTGCCTTTTCTGAGCACCACGCAGAGGACGCCAACATGCGGCTCAATGATGAGGATACACAGTGGTATAAGAACGTGCTGAAGAACCCGTCGATTCGGATCAATCCGCGCGGCGCGGAGGCTGAAGTCAAGGTTGTCCCTAGCATTGAGGCCACTCAGATCTCAACCGTGATCGAGAAATTCCTCCACAAGTACGGGGCCAGCGACATGAGGACGTACCACTCAACCGTCGACGTTGCTGTAGTCGCTGCCATACGGTGTGGCACCGATGGCGAACAAAAGGCGAATATGCTACGCTTTTGCTTGTGGTCCTCCGAACGTGCACAGTTGCGGTAAGGGATCTTCGAGACGTTGAGCACTCCATAGAGGTCACCGCGGAGACACTCTATGAGGCGATCGCCACCGCTCTTGCGGCCTTGCAGCAGGACAACTGGGTAGGAGAGATCGGCCAGGGATTCACCACGGTGACTGTCGTTGTCCAGCAGCCGCCCGTGAAACACGAAGTCAAAATGAAAGATTTTGTCTCATGGCTCAGACGCCAAGGTCGTTCTCCCGCAGAAGTCATTCTGAAGCAAAAACTGGAGAAAATATTGGGCAAGGTTAACCACGGGAGGACGTGACCGAAAGGCTAAAGAAACAAATCGGCAGGAAGAGATCTCCGATGTCTCACTGGCTCGGAGTCTGGGCCGTTTTGTGGGAGTGCTTAGGTTGTTGCCCTGCTTGCGCAGGAGTAGCTTTCATGGCTGAAGGCTGCGTGATGGTCGCACCTGGTGCGAACGGGTCTTTTCCTTCAAGTACCGACGACGCAACGAAGCCAAAGAATATCATCGCGCTCAGCAATCCCCACACGAGAACGACTGGCTTCCAGGGAACGAGAATCCGCATGACAGAACCTCCGGGGACGAAGAGCGGCTCACGATTACGGCTATTATACTGCGAAAAAACCAGACGCCCTTTCTCATCGCTTAGCTTTTTTGTTCTTGTTGTGCTTGCCAGCTCGGGCATGCGCGAGAGCAAGTTTCAGATCGGCAGAGAGATCCATGTTTTCTGTCGCAATGTGAACAGGTACGTCCAGACCAGCTTCGCGGCCGAGATATCCGCTTAATTCCTCCCGAGAGGCGCACATGAATCTGCCTTCTCGCGTCACGGGCATACCTGATCTCGCCCATCGGTGCGCCACCGCTACCGGCTGACCGAGAAAGCTGGCGATTTCATTCCAGCCCTTGAGCCGTTCGTTCTGAGCTGTCGGCTTTATTGCGGGACGACTCTTCTTGGCTGGCTTTTGTTTCTTCTTCATGGGGATTGCGTTCAGAGCAACCGGATAGAAAACCGCGTCCACTCAAGGCCCGGCTGTCGAACGCCAAGGAAGTATGAACCCGGAGAGATGCCGGCGAGATCGACGTTAGCCCTCAGGACCACAATGTGATCTTCAAGTTTAGCCGTGGCACTCGCACGGAAAAGTTCAGCGCCACTCGGATCGAGCAGCGCTACGTCGTACTTCCCCTCGTTGCTTCCGACTGGCAATTCCAAGTTCAAAGTCCTTGCGTTACGAGGAACCTCTAATGCCGGCTGACTAGTCTCGGGCGGGTTTTCTCCACGCACTGTCGCACGGCCACGGAGATCGAGAACCACAACCGCTGCAGTTTGTCCTGATGGCCGACTTCGCACCCATAGCCATCCTCCAACAGCCAGAAGCACGATCGCGGCCGCAGCGAGCCACATCTGTCTCTGCCCCCGCTGACCTGCCGCTTGCTTCCGAATTTCGGTGAATTCCTGAAAGCATGGACTGCAAGAACTGAGATGATCCAGCCATTGATTGGCTTCAGACAATGGAACCTTGTGACGCGCGACACCTTCTAGAAACGCCGAGCCTGGACACCCGATTCGCTCGGGGTTAGGGAAATCTCGGGACAAACCCCGATCCAGCAGATCCAGTATCCGCTTTTCCTCGATGCTCAATCCTTCCTGTTCCTTCAGAAGCCGCCTGCTTTCAATTCGTATCAACAAAGCAAAACTCAATAGCCTCAAATTGCAGTATCACGACGCACCTGATTACAAAATCATTTAACTCCTAGTTTCGCCCGCAGTCGACCGATTGCATAACGAAATCGAAGTTTAGCCTGAGCTTCTGTAAGCCCGAAAAAAATTGCAATCTCGCGCCAGGAATAACCGTACTGCCGCGATGCCCAAACCCTCCGAGTCCAATCATCCATGCGTTGAATGGCTTCGTTGACCTGAATCGATCGCTCGGCATCCGGCATCGACCTTGAATCGTGAGCTTGTGTCAGCGTCTCCAAATCACGGCTCGACGCAACGTTTCGAATAAATTCCGCTCTTTTACGCTCTTTCCTGAGAGCGCGATTGAAGCGGTGGTGAAATACACCAAAGAGATAAGCGTCGAGATCCCGCACCGTCGAACCCCTGCCGTTCAACCTCAATAGCGTTTTCGCAACAGACTGGAGCACGTCCTCCCAAACATCGGTTGCAGTAGCAATCGCATCATCAGAACTCTTATGAGTCTGCTCTCTCATCGCATGGGCTTGGATTCGCGGCCAAAGGCGTCGCGCGGCCGCGATTAACTGATCCAGCTCGTATCGAGTATCCGGATCATTCGAGGTAAAACTTGAGAGAACCCATTCTGGACCCAACTCGGGGCTGGACATCTGGACGGCCTCGACCTTAATGGTAATTAGATGGTCAGCGCACAGGAATCGTGAGACCTAGAAGGCCGTGTTCTGCGCGGGACTCAGAATCACCCAAGGAGTGCCTGTGCAACCTCAAGCCACTCTTCCTGAAGCGAGTTCCGGGCCGGGGACTTTCCCGCCCTCTGGTACCAATACGCGGCATTGGAAGAGTCTCCTTCCTTTCGGTGCAGATATGCGTGAACCCAAGCGCCCGGCTGATTTTCGTCTTGTTGCGCGGATTCGTGAGCCCTCGTCCAGTTGCCTTTAGCATCCCACCACAGTCCAGCAAGCGCATCGCTCAACCCAGCGGGCGGTTCATCTCGAAGCAGGGATTGGCGGAACTCTTGCAGGTTCATGAAGCTAGGTTGCCATCCGCGAACTTCAGGCGTCAACCCGACATTCCTGCATACTCCAACCCAAGCCGTGACGAAAAGTTCTTACTAATACTTTTCCTTGACTCTTGGTTCCTTAAGTAGACATAGGGGTTCGGCTGCACGCCGGAAGCGCCGGCCCGTGCCAGAAGGGCAGAGTGATGCTCAACGCGCCCGAAATGCGTCATCTACAGGCGGTTATCGTTTTGGCTGAAGAACTGAACTTCACGCGAGCCGCCCAGATACTGCGCATTGGACAGCCCGCATTGAGTAAACAGATCACCGAAGTTGAGGGCCTGCACCGCCTTCAGCTCTTCACGCGGAAAAAGGGACGGATCGTGGAACTTACGGAAGCCGGTAGAGCGTTTGTCGAAGAGGCCCGCGCCGCACTTTTCCATGCCGAGAGGGCTATTCATCTAGCCCACGCTGCTCACGAGGGTTCCGAGAATGTCTTGCTGATCGGACATTCGCATTATGCCGACCATGCGTGGATCTCGGCTCTCTTCGCAATTCGCTTGCCGCTCTTTCCCAAACTCAGAGTGCGCCTCGTGACTCGATCTGCAATGGAGCTGGCTCGCGGTGTTTCGGGAGCCGAACTAAATCTTGCTCTCGTGACCGCACCGCCTCTAGATGCTCAGATCACTAGAGTCCCTTTCGCGCGGGCGCCGCTGCATGTGGCACTTCCAGAGACTCATCGATCTGCGCATAAGGAGCAAATTGCCCTTCGGGATCTGGCATCGGACGAGTGGATCATGCTCGCTAGAAACGTCCACCCCATCATCCACGACGCAATCGTGCAGACCGCACAATTAGAGAGAATCGCTCCGAAGGATGCTCATGACGTTATGACAGCACATCAAGCCGTTCATCTTGTCTCCGAACATGTGGGAGTCGCAATCCTTTTCAAGCCTGAAGATCTACAGTCTCAAGAAGAAGGTGTAGTAATAAAACCACTTGCGGATTCGGCACTCTGGTTTGAGACCTGTCTGATAATGCGAGCGGAAGACAGTTCGCGAGCGGTAAACGAATTCGCCCGATCATTCCTTCGGAGATTCGCACCTCAAGTGCTGCCAGCCAGGCAAATGGAGTTGCCACTACCGGCTTAGTTTTCGACGGGTGGGTGCACGGGGCACCACGCCGCTAAGTTCTGGATCTTGGCGCAGCTCGCCCTCGCCAATGTCAGAGACCTGAGCCAGAGTTCGACTTCTCCAGCGTTAACGCGCAGCAACAGATAGCTTCCCCGCCGAGGCAAAATCCATTTCTTCAGATAACCCTCGTACGTAATGAAGCCGATTGCCGCTCCCATGGTCGGCGGAATGATTACATCAACCATTCACGTGTTAATTCTGGTGCCGGTTTTCTTCGTGCTGATGAAAGAACGAGATTTCCGGCGTGGCACGTTGCGACCGGAATCGGCAGAGTAGAGCGGATAACCCTTGGGCAAGTTTGCGCGTTCTAGAGAGTCTAAGGTAGAGTTTTCTAAAGTGCTCCGAAGAACTGCAACTTCGATAGTTCTCCTGGTGGTCTTAATCGCCGGGATCACTCCAACCGGGCTCTGCGCGCTCCTATGCGAACGTCACTCCCGAGCGGAAAGCTCGCGCCACTGCAGTCGGCCTTCAGACAGTATGTCAGGGATGGCTCACGATCACTCCGCCATGAATCATCCACGTGTTCAGGCCATGATTCCGGTAATGGTTTCGCACTCGTGTCAGACGAATTGCGTCACAGAGGAACGACTTAACACTTCGAGAAAGAGTGTTCCTCAAGTGCCGGTAGTCGAAAGTGGCGTTGTCGTCCTGGATACTACGGCCGATTTTGTGCGACCCGATCCCGCAATCGCGTGGAGTTCGGATAGCAGCCCACCATACTCGCCCTCTGTATACAGCGCGTCGTTCAGCATTCTCCGCATCTGAGTTCTACCGTCTCTTTGCTACCAGCCAACGCAGCGACTTGATGTCGCGGCGCATCTCCCTTGTATCCAATGTCCTTTAACTTTCTTGAGGACAATGGATTCTCCAACTCTTGATGAGGAAGAACCATGAAGAACAGACGTGATTTTCTGAGAAATACCGTTGGTCTGGGCGCCGGTTTGGCCGCCGTACCTCACCTGTTTGCAGCGCCGCAGGCGAACGGAACGGCCATGGACATGGACATGAAGCACATGAGCCACGCAACCGAGCGCAGCAACAGTCGGTTCATTTCGGTGGAGACGCCGGACGTTCCGCAGCTTTCGTGGCGCATGGACGGGAGCGTTAAGGAATTCCATCTCGTCGCCGAGCCCGTTAAACAGGAGATATTTCCTGGCCGGGCGGTCGACCTTTGGGGTTACAACGGCAGCGCTCCCGGTCCGACGATTCAAGTGAATCAGGGTGATCGCGTTCGGATCATCGTGGACAATCATCTTCCCGAGGCCACATCAATGCACTGGCACGGCTTCGAGATCCCGAGCGAGATGGACGGAGCGCCCGGTTCGAGTCAAGACCCAATCCCGCCCGGTGGCCGATTTGTCTACGAATTCACGCTCCACCAGGAAGGCACTTATTTCTACCACTCGCACATGGCGATGCAGGAAATGATGGGCATGATCGGCGCGTTCATCATGCATCCCAAGGAGTCATACAAGCCGCGCGTCGATAAAGACTTCGCAATCATTATGCAGGAGTACGCCATCTTGCCGAACATCAAGGTGCCGAACTCCATGAACATGGAGTTCAACTGGCTCACCTTCAACGGAAAATCCGGTCCAGCCAACACTCCGCTGATCGTGCGGCACGGAGAGCGCGTCCGCATCCGTCTCATCAACCTAGGGATGGACCACCACCCGATCCATCTTCACGGCCATCAATTTGTCGTCACCGGCACGGAAGGAGGACGACAGCCACAATCCACTTGGGGACCGGGAAACACCGTGCTCGTGGGTGTAGCGCAGTCGCGCGACGTCGAGTTTGTGGCGACCAATCCGGGAGATTGGATGCTCCATTGCCATCTTCCTCACCACATGATGAACCAGATGTCGTCGATGGTCGGCCCGATGTCACGCCGAAATGGAATGCCTGCGGGTCTCGACATGGAGCGAGGCATGGGAATGCTGCGACAAGGAAGCGCGACGTCCGAGGAAAACGGCCCGAGCCTAGGTCGCGGACTGGGCGTCGGTTCCACAGCGGAGCAAGCGATGTCGAATTCTCCGCTGAAAGCCGAGAATCCGGCGCAACAGCAGGACATGCCGAACATGCCCGACATGCCGCAAGGGATGCAGATGGGCAAGCCCGAGGTCAGCAAGGATGCGAATTCCGTGCCGGGCTTTCCGCAGGACGCCTTCATGGAAGGTCCCATGATGGCGATGGATCAAATGGTCAACAAACCTGAAAACTTCGGCCTGCGTCCCGGCTGGAGCGGCTTCATGGCGGGAATGATGACATTTGTACGCGTGCTGCCTCCAGACAAGTACGACCAAATCATGGAGCTTCGAAAAAAGCAGGAAGGCAATAAGCCAATGAAGATGGACATGCCGGGAATGGAGGACAAACATGAGTAACCTGACGACGCCGGTGAAGTTTCTAGAAGTAAGGGTCGGAACAGTGTCAGCACTCCGTTGTGTAGCGCGATTCGTACTCTGCTTTTCCTGGGCTTTGTTTTTGGCCGCCTTGCCGGGCCGAGCGCAAACTCCAGCTTCCGAGCAGAAGACGATCACGCTCGAAGAACTGCAACAGATGGCCTTGCAGAACAATCCGACATTCCGGCAATCCGCGGCCAACATCCAAGCAGCGGAAGGCAGAAAGAAGCAGTCGGGACTCTACCCAGACCCAACCGTCGGCTACCAAGGCGAACAGATCCGAGGCGGGTCGTTTCACGGGGGCGAGCAGGGTTTTTTCGTTCAGCAGGACATCGTGCTGGGTGGAAAGCTGGGTCTGAATCGAAAGATTTTTGACCAGGAGCTCCAGCAGGCAGTAACAGAGGCCGACGAGCAAAAAGTGCGCGTAGTCACAAACGTGCGGATGTCCTACATCCAAGCGCTGGCTGCCCAGCAGACCCTGGACTTGCGGCAAAACCTTAGCAAGCTTGCCAACGACGCCGTCGAGACCTCCCATCAGCTCGCCAATGTGGGCCAAGCGGACGCTCCCGACGTACTGGAGTCGGAAGTGGAAGCGCAGCAGGCACAACTCGCGGTCACGATGGCCGAACACAACCAGCAGCGGGTCTGGAAGGCGCTGGCCGCCGTGGTGGGGAATCCGCGCTTGCCCTTGATGAAGCTCGAAGGAAGACTTGAGGACACGCCGCCGGTGAATGCGGATGAACTGGTGGAGAAAATCGTCAATGAGAGTCCAGCCGTAAGAATTGCCGAACTCGGCGTAAAACGTGCCGAAGCCGCGTTGGCTCGCGCGAAGCGGGAACCGATTCCCGACCTGCAACTTCGCGGTGGCATACAGCAGAATGGCGAGCTGTTGTCTGACGGAAGATCGGTCGGACTACAGGGCTTTGCCGACGTGGGAGTGAGAATTCCCATTTTTAACCGCAACCAGGGAAACATTGCCACCGCTAAGGCTGATGCAGAAAGGGCGAGGCGCGAAGTCGAGCGCGTGAAGCTTGTCTTACGGGAACGGTCGGCAAGCGTCGTCCAGAACTACACGTTCTCGCAAGCCGCGGTCGACCGCTACAAGAACCAGATGATACCGAGGGCACAAAAGGCGTACGAGATGTACACGAAAAAATACCGGGAAATGGCTGCAGCGTACCCACAGGTCCTCATCGCCCAGAGAACTCTGATGCAACTGGAAGTCTCCTACACCACCGCGCTGGAGACCTTCGCCACCAGTTCACTTTCTCTGCAGTCATACCTGCTCACCGACGGTCTCGAAGCTCCATCGCAGCCCGGTGGAATCGACCAGCCGGTACGTGAGGTCAACATCCCATTCCAGATGGGCGCAAGCCCACAGTAAAGGTAAGTGCATGCGAAAACGCACTCTTCTTTTATCGATCACCTCTGCAGGCATGGCGGGAGCCGCTGCGTTCGGATGGGTGACGATCCGGCGTGGCTTCAGTGCGCGGGATAACCCGTCTGCGCTAGAGGCCTATCTCGCAAAGACGGCACGGAATCTTTCCGTTCCTGCTTCCGAGCGGGATACGAAGAATCCGTTTGCGCCGACAGCGGAAGTTCTCAGCGAAGCGCGAGTTCACTTCGCCGATCATTGCGCCATTTGCCACGGCAATGACGGCACCGGAAAGACGCAAATCGGCCAGAATCTTTATCCGAAGGCTCCGGATATGCGATTGCCACAGACCCAGAACCTGAGTGACGGAGAGCTGTACTACACCATTCACAACGGTATCCGACTGACCGGAATGCCTGCGTGGGGCACGGTGAACAAAGACGACGATAGCTGGAAACTCGTCCTGTTCATACGGCATCTACCGCAACTTACTCCAAATGAAGCACGCGAGATGGAAGCACTCAATCCGAAAGGTCCAGCCGAGAAAGAGGAGGAGCAAGAGGAAGAACAGTTTTTGAATGGTGAACCCAGCAAGCAAACCCCAAACAAACATTGCAGCGCCAAAAGGAGAAGAAACAATGAAACGGACGGTCGCAGTATTCGCTCTCGCGTTAGCATTCTCAGCAATCACATTTGCCCATGGAAATGAGAAGCATGTGATGGGCACGGTCACCAGCATTTCGGTCAATTCCATTACCGTGGAGACCACATCGAAGAAGACGGTCACGGTGAGTTTGAGCGCCGCGACTAACTTCCAAAAGAGTGGATCACCGGCAGCCCTGAAAGATCTAAAAGTCGGCGATAAGGTTGTGATCCATGCCACCGGCCCCGAAGAGAAGCTAGTTGCCACCGAGGTCAGATTTGGAACCATGAGCAAGAACAATATGTCAGAGATGAAAGGGATGGATCACAGCCATCCCCCCGACTCAGCGCCAGAAAATCACTAGTCAGCGACGTGATTCGCTGGGCCACATGATCTACCTATCGCCAATTGACGTCAGCGTTTGACATCGGAGTTGCAAATGGACCACATGACATACCAAGACCGCGAAGCGGTCGAGCAACATCCGGGACACAAGATGTCCGACGCCCACGCGAGCCACGATCGTCACGCCGGACACTCCGTCGCGATGTTTCGTGACAAGTTTTGGTTGAGCTTCGCTCTCACGATTCCCGTGGTCGCCTGGTCGGCCGATGTCCAACACTGGCTTGGGTACAGAGCACCTTCCTTTCCTGGTTCAACATGGATTGCCCCAATCCTCGGAACGGTGATCTTCGTTTACGGCGGCCTCGTTTTTATCCGTGGGGCATGGAGCGAGTTGGCCGACCACAAGCCCGGCATGATGACCCTCATCAGTCTGGCGATGGTAGTCGCCTTTGGCACATCAGTCGCAGCGACACTCGGCATCTTTGAGATAGATGTCTGGTGGGAACTTTCATCTCTTATTACGATCATGGTCCTCGGTCACTGGCTGGAAATGCGTGCCATTTCCCAGGCGCGCGGTGCGCTCAATGCCCTGGCCACTCTGCTCCCAGACACTGCCGAACGGATAAATGGTGCGGAGATTCAAACTGTTGCTCTCTCTGAGTTGCACGTGCGTGATGTTGTTCTCGTCCGACCAGGAAGCCGCGTTCCCGTGGACGGCACAGTCGTCGAGGGCTCTGCCGATGTAGACGAGTCCATGATTACCGGCGAGTCCCGGACCGTCTCAAAGGCGCCGGGTACCGCTGTCATCGCAGGAACGGTCGCGAGCGGCGGTACCCTTCGAGTCCGCGTCACAGCGGTTGGGGAACAGACCGCCCTCTCCGGCATAATGCGGCTCGTTGCTGCTGCACAAGCTTCCGGGTCTCGCACCCAGGCCCTTGCCGATCGTGCGGCAGCAATCCTTTTCTATGTGGCAGTCGTGTCGGGCGCGATTACTTTCATCTACTGGTGGTTTTCCGGAGACAAAGAACACGCTCTGATCAGAACGGCAACCGTCCTCATCATTGCTTGCCCGCACGCCTTGGGACTGGCAATTCCGCTAGTGATTGCGATCTCGACATCGCTGGGGGCTCAGAACGGTCTCCTCGTGAAGGACAGACTCGCGCTGGAAGGCGCTCGTAATTTAGACATGGTGATTTTCGATAAGACCGGAACGCTCACACGTGGCTCCCCTGCATTGTCGGGAGTCGCGGTTCCGGCTGGTGGCAACGAGAATGATTTGCTTGCTATTGCTGCTGCTGTCGAAGCCAACTCCGAACACCCGCTCGCTAAGGCGATCGTAGCCGAGGCCAAGCGTCGAAAACTGCCTATGTTACAAGCTGGCGACTTCGAAGCGCTACCTGGTCGAGGGGCACAGGCGCGCGTAAACGGCAAGAGCATCACAATCGGCGGACCACGTTTGTTGATCGAAGGCAAGATATCAGTACCGCCAGAAGTCGAAAAGTTAACGACCGCTTGGGCGTCCGAGGGAAAGACGGTCCTGTATGTCGTCGCCGAAGCGCAACTGCTCGGCGCTTTCGCCGTCGAAGATGAGATTCGGCCCGAATCAAAGGAGGCGGTCACGGAGCTTCATCAGCTTGGTATCCGGGTCGCGATGATTACCGGAGACTCGAAGACGGTTGCCGATTCGGTCGCCCGACGCATCGGCATCGATGAGATCGCAGCCGAGGTCCTCCCCGCCGACAAGGCTTCAGCAGTGAAGCGCTTTCAGTCGGGCGGCAAGAGGGTCGCAATGGTTGGTGACGGAGTGAACGACGCGCCAGCGCTGGCGACCGCAAATGTGGGAATCGCGATTGGCGCCGGAACCGATGTGGCGATTGAGTCGGCTGGAATCGTCCTCGTACGTAGCGACCCGCGCGATGTTGTGGGAGCGATCAAACTGTCTCGGGCTACCTACCGAAAGATGATTCAAAATCTCGCTTGGGCGACCGCGTATAACCTTGTCGCCATCCCGGTCGCAGGAGGTCTCCTCGTCCGCTGGGGCCTCGATTTGCCCATGAGCGTTGGTGCAGTCGCAATGAGCCTCTCCACCATCATCGTGGCTGCGAATGCACAGTTGCTTCGCCGGCTGGACCTGCAACGGGCGGCTCCATAGACTACCATCGGGGATTTCATACGACACCTGCTCCAATCGGGGAAGCTCGCATCACCGCCCTGCAGATTTGACAGCATATCCCTTATTAGTTAGCTTAGTTACTAAGCGAGTACAAATGCGATGGGAGCTGTACGCAAGAGCAAGCAAGAGTTGGCCGGGGAGATCGTCGGGGGGCTGGCGCGCCGACACAGCACGGCGGTGGTGCTATTTCACCATGCGGTCGCGGAGCGCCTTGGGCTGGGTCCAACCGATCACAAGTGCCTCGACTTGCTGCGCGAGCGCGGGGAAATGGCTGGCAGCGATCTGTGCGCGATCACTGGCCTGACCAGTGGCGCGATCACCGGTGTAGTCGCGAGGTTGGAGCGAGCTGGATACCTGCGTCGTGAACCCGACCCGCACGATGGGCGTAAACAGGTCCTCCACCTAGCACTGGAGCGGTCGCCCATCCAGGACGTGATCCTCCCATTACGAAAAGACGTGGCTGCCCTGTTGGAGAATTTCGATGCCCACCAACTCACCGCTATCTCAGAGTTCCTGGCTCGCACGACGGACCTTATCTACCGTCATGCGGCCTTGCTGCGCGGTGAAACGATTTCTGACTTGGGCCGGACTCGCGTGACTGGACGAGCACCTTTTCCCCACGGTGCCAAATAAGGAGTCTGCAATGAAGGTCCAACGATGACACCCACCCTCCGCAAGTTGACCATCACCGCGCATGTCACCTTTTCGGTCGGCTGGCTCGGCGCGGTCGCCGCCTTCCTGGCTCTCAGCGTCACCGGCCTGACCAGCCATGATGCGGAAGTGGTGCGCAGCGCTTATCTCTCGATGGACTTGATCAGCAGGTTTGTCATCATCCCGATGTGTTTCGCTGCGCTGGCCACCGGCCTTCTCCAGGCACTGGGCACCCCGTGGGGCTTGTTTCGGTACTACTGGATCGCGATGAAATTCGGGCTGGCAATTTTTGCCACCATCGCCTTGCTGGTACACCAATTTGCGGTGATGGCCGTGGCGGCGAAGCGCGTATCAGGAGCTGCGGCAGAAGCATTGTTCAGCCCGGACTTCGGTCCGCTGAAGACAGAACTCGTGCGCGCTCCTAGCCTCTCCATAGTGTTGCTGCTCGTGGTCACGACACTGGGCGTGTACAAACCATGGGGCCTGACTCGCTACGGGCGACGCAAGCAGCAGGAGCGACGTAAAGTACAACAGGAACCTGAGAATGAGACTCCCTTCGGAGTCAAGATCTTCTACGCCGTGATCGGGGTGCTTGTGTTGGTGATCGTCGTGTTACACCTCACCGGCCATGGTTTTGGTAGCCACGGTCACTGACCCTGGAGGCTAACGATTGGATCGCAGCGGTGCTGCTGTTCATCTTGAAGAAGTTTGGCACGGAAAAATCCACGATCAAATCACGACAGCTGGAATTTACTTTTTTCCCGAAGCTTCTCTCACGATCCGGGCAGAGTTCTGGCTTTCGTCGAGCACGGTTACCTCTGACCAGGGTATGTTCTGGTGAGTGACGACCAGGCCAGACGTACTCCTGATGTCGGCAGTCTTTGCTCCATAGTCAACGTCTTCCACCAAGTATGAGAGGGGCGGGTCACCATAAAATACGACATCGCCTACTTTGGGTTTGGTTGGCATGCGAACAGTTTCCCACAGGGCGGAGCCGATTGCTACCTCTGTGAATTTCCATTACCGAGTTGATTATGGCCATCTGAGCTTGCTGCTGCGCTATACTCGAATGCATGCGATCTCGGTCATCCCGCGTAACTGCCACGCTTGTTCTGTTGACCTGCCTCATTTGTCCGCTCCTCGAGACGATCGACACCTGGGATCACACGGTGCAAACCGGAAACGATACTGAATACTCTTTGATAGTTCTCGCGCTGTGCGTCGGAGTGGCGTATACGTTTGCGCGGTTCATCGTCAAATCTGCGCTGCTTGGATTCGTCACAAAGAGTGTCTTCACTTCCTCTCCCCGCAGATCTTTCCTTTTCGCCCCACGTAGTTTCGCTCTACGGCTTTTTGATGCCATAAGTCCCCCCCTCCCGCTGCGCATCTAGAAATCTTCGATGGCGGATGTACGAACACGTGCACAGGAACGCGTCCGCCTGTTCTCCGCGCCGCATAGCGTCGTTCTTCCAATTCGACGAGTAAGGTCTTTTCTCTGTTGTTTATCGGAATGTGTGACCCGAGATGATTCTGGCTTTCCGTTCGTTTTCCGTCCGTCATATTGCTATTGGGCTCGGTGCCTTGTCTGTTTTGTTGTTTCTCGCGGCGGATGCTGACGCACAGGCGTCGCGAGTTGGAGCAACGCTAGAAGGCATTGTGCGCGACACCAGTGGCGCAGTCATTCCGAACTCAAACGTTACGCTGCACAACCCTTCGACCAATCAATTTCGTACGGTGGCAACTGACGGGCAGGGTTTTTTTCGAGCACAGCAGCTTGCTGCCGGCACCTATGACGTGCAAGTGGAACAGATAGGATTTGCACCGTTTCGCCAGGCAGGTGTTGGAGCTAATCTCGGACAGACTGTTCATCTCGACATTGTCCTGGCTCCGGCGTCCGCATCGGAACAGCTGACGGTCAACGCGCAGCCCTCGTCTCTTGATCCCTCGCAGTCGTCAGTCGTTTCCTCTGTAGATCAAGAAAGGATAGAAGAACTACCAGTACGGAGCAGAAATTACTTGGATTTCGTTCTCCTTGCACCAGGGGTTTCGAGTTCACCCGTAGCTTCCGGCGCGAGCGGTTCGACGCCCCTTACTGGCAGTGGCTTCACTTTCGGCGGTCTGAGATCGCGGAGCAACAATCTCTCCATCGATGGCCTCGACAACAACGACGAGTACACAGGTTCGAGTCGTACCGAGCTTTCACCGGAAATTGTGCAGGAATTCCAGGTGGTCAACAATGGCCTTTCAGCAGAGTCCGGTGGAGCCTCGGGAGGGTCCATTAACGTGATCACTCGCTCTGGGACAAACACGGTGCACGGCGACGCGTTTCTATTTGCCCAGGACGGCATATTCAACGCGCGCGACCCGTTCGAAACGGTGTCCGGCAAGCCATCTTTTCGACGCTTCCGCGCTGGCTTTGCTCTGGGTGGGCCCATCGTCAAGGACAAAACGTTTTACTACGCCGCCGTCGAACAAGAACACAATCGAGGGCAGATCGGTTCGGATATCAACCCCAGCGTAGCATCTATCGTAAATGCCTTCCTTGCCACCGGAGGATTTCCAGGACTAGGAACTCGCCAGATCACGACAGCTCTCTCTCCGATTGCGCGCGCGGAAACGGAAGCTGCCGGCAAGCTCAATCACCAGCTCACCAAGAATACTGCTCTGATGCTGCGCTACACCTTTACAAACAACAAGGAATCAGGCGATGCGTTCAACACCAGCGGCCTATTCGACGCGAGTACTCGCGGCAGCAGCTTTACAAGCGACAACGCTCTTTCGGGATCGCTCACCACTGTCTTTGGCTCGGAAGCGGTTAGCGATTTGCGGTTTCAGGCCGCCACACGCCACGCCGTCCTGCGAACAAACGAAACTTTCGGTCCTGAGATTGATATCGCTGGGCTGATCACCTTTGGCCGGCCCTTTACGGGAAATAGCGAACGTCGCGAAAATCATTTCCAAGCCGGCTACACGTACTCTCGCACCCGAGGAAAACACCTCTGGAAGCTCGGTGGAACTGTAAATCGCGTCAGACTGCGGGCTGACGTACCGGACGGAGTCGATGGCATATATCTTTTCGGCTCTTTGGGAGATTTCCTCGTGGGAAATCCCAATCAGTTTCGCCAAGCCTTCGGGGGCCCAAACGTCGATTTCCCGGTGACCAGTTTCGGCGGGTTCGTGCAGGACCATTGGTCCCTTTCCCAGCAACTGACTGTCGACCTTGGTGTACGCTACGATTTCGAGCGCCTGCCGGCTGGATTCAATCAGGACACGAACAACGTCAGCCCGAGAATCGGTGTGGCTTGGAGTCCGTCTCCCAAATGGGTTTTTCGTGCGGGATACGGAATTTTTTTCGACCGCTACGTTCTAGCTAACTTGACACGGGCCGTCGAGAAGAACGGTATACAGGCATTCGAGCAGGTAGCGGACGCAAACGTAGCAGTGGGCATCTTCGCGTCAGCTCAAGGCGGGCCACTTGTTGCGCCTGTATCCGGGATCGCTCCATCCATCTTTCGCTCTGACCCCAAGATAGCCACTCCCTACAGCCAGCAGGCCAGCGCCGGTGCGGAATACTTGCTAGCGAAGAACCTGACGTTGCGCGCTGACTATATGTTCGTGCGTGGCGTCAAGCTGCCACGAACGCTGAACGTCAATTTGTTACCTCCGGTGATCCTCACGCTCGCGAACGCCGTTAGCCTTGGTGTCCGAAACCCAACCCCACAGCAAATCGGACGAGAAGTCTTTTTACCCGGTCGTCTCGATACCCAGTTTGGCGACATCTATCAAGTGCAAGATTCCGCTGGGTCAACCTACAACGGAGCCTCACTCACACTGACTCGCCGAATGAATAACGAACTGGAATTCTCGGCTAGTTATACGCTCTCGAAGACATTTGATAACGCCTCGGACTTCGATGAGCAACCCCAAAATCCCTTCAATCTGCAGGCGGAAAACGCAGTGTCCCGGCAGCATCAGCAACAGCGTTTTGTGTTCAATGCACTCTGGGACTTGCCCATTGGAGAGGAAGAAGACAAAGGCAACAAATCAAGGGGAAACGCGACTTGGCTGGCACAGACCTTCAGCCACATTGAAGTGGCACCGATTGTGACATTGGAAAGTGGCCGGCCTGTGAATCCCCTGACAGGTCTTGACTCGAACCAGAGTCATGCTTTTCCGCTCTCCGCAAGACCCCTGAGCCTGGGAAGAGACTCGCTGAACACACCCGCACTGGTGACGATGGACTTCCGCGTTCTGAAGTACTTCCCATTCGGGGGAGCGAAGCGTCTTGACGTGGTAGCGGAATTCTTCAATTTGTTCAACAGCGCGAATGTGTCCCAGATCAATTCTGTGTTCGGCTCAAACCTAGCGCCGATGGCGGGATTTCGGCAACCGATTGCCGGAACCAGTGCCCGCCAAGTTCAGTTCTCTTTGGATTTCGAGTTTTGAAAAATGACCGAAACGATCCACATGAAGATTGCGGCTTTAAAGAGGACTCTAAAGGAGCTTCGTAATGATGTCGATTTCCAGAAGTAGAAACACGCTTCGTTGTCTTGCGGATGTCTTGGTAGTCTCCGTGGCCCTGGTGTCTGGTCTGACGCCAGCGCACGCTCAGAGCACAGACCCACCCAACGAACAAGCGCAGGGGACGCAATCGGTCTCTAGACCATCCCCCTCGTCCGGGAAGGCGTCGGAAGGCGAGCAACAGACCTCCGCCTCATCGGTGATATGCGGCCCCGCGCATATCGGGCGATGCTTGAAGGACTTAGCGCTCGATCAAGCGGGAATATGGACTAGTCCACTTCGTCTGCGATCTAGAGACGCACTTTGGTTGGTGCCGTTCGCGGGCGCGACAGCAGTTGCCATCCACTATGATCCGAGAGCCCAGCAGGAACTGGGGATCGATCACAGCAGAATCGATGCCAGCAATGCAATCTCGCAATTCGGGTCCACCTACGCCACCATCGGCGCGGGTGGCACTGTGTACTTGGTCGGCCGACTAAGCCACAATGACCATCTTGCAGAAACGGGGCGTTTAGGAACAGAAGCCGTAATCGACGCCACCTTAGTTGCTGAAGCGTTAAAGTTGGCGACCAACCGCGAGCGACCTGATGAAGGAAACGGAACCGGGGGATTCTGGCCCCATGGTACGCGCACCTTCTCTGATAGTTTCCCGTCCGGTCACGCGATTGGAAGCTGGGCTCTCGCGAGAGTGATAGCAGCTGAGTATCCAAACAAGCCGACCCAGATTGGTGTTTACGCTTTTGCTACAGCGATAAGTGTCTCCCGGGTGACCTCACTGAAACACTTCCCCTCGGATGCGCTTGTAGGCAGCGTGTTGGGATACCTGATTGGCGGTTATGTGGTCCGACATCATGCAGCACATGATTTTGATTCGGGCCTCTCGTTTATTCCAACGGTGGATGCGTCCACGCATACCTTTGGGGCCAGTGTCGAACTGCGTCCCGATCAGATGGGCCTCGCAAAGGTCACTCGTCTAATCAATCGGATCTCCCGGAACTAGATTATGAGTTGGAGGGACACTTGGGCATACTTGAAGAAAAGCCTATCGTACTTGAATGTTGCGCACCTTTTTGGCGAACACACGCGCGCCAGCACCTCTATGAGAAGTTAGGTCGAGATTTACGCGGGGCGAGGGGGGATTTGTTGTTTCATCTTGCGCGGTGGTCGAAGCCTTTCTTGGTGGCTGGTTCCATTTTGCTGATCTTTTCCAGTCTGGCACCATCGACCGCGCTTGCGCAGGAGAGTTTCAGCTCTACTGCTCAGGACGGCACTCCTCCGGATGTACCGCAATCGGCACAGGTTACCACTCCACCTGGAGCAAATGATTCACAGCAGACCGGCACCGGAAGTCTATCCGGGACCGTGCTCGATACCAATCGAAACGTGCTTCAGGGTGCACGCGTGATGCTGGCGGACCCATCGGGTTCTGTCATACGGACCGTGGAGTCTGGCAGCAACGGGCAGTTCGCCTTCACAGACTTACCGCCGGATATTTACAAGCTCACAGTCACGGGACCGGGAATGAGCACTTTCACCACGACCGAGATTCCTTTGCGTGCGGGCGAGGGCCTTATTGCTCCAACTGTGACCCTCTCGGTTGCTGGCGGGACCACGAGTGTGACCGTAACTTCTGGAAACAAGGAGGAACTGGCTCAGGAGCAGGTGCGCATCGCGGTGCACCAACGCATCGGCGGCGTCCTCCCGAACTTTTACAGCACCTATGACTGGAACGCACCGCCCATGCAAGCGAAACAGAAATTTCAACTGAGCATTCGTTCCATCATCGATCCGGTTTCGTTCTTAACCACAGCGGGAATTGCGGGCGCGGAGCAATATCAGAACGTTTTCCCGGCATATGGCAGCGGAATAGAAGGGTACGGAAAGCGATACGGCGCTGCGTTCGCGAATCACGTATCTGGCACCCTGTTGGGCAGAGCTGTTTACCCTTCGATTTTTCATCAAGACCCACGCTACTTCTACAAGGGGAAGGGGAGTATCCGGTCGCGCGCGCTGTACGCTATGTCTGCCGCGGTGATCGCCAAGGGCGATGATGGGCGGTGGAAGCCCAATTACTCGCGCGTACTCGGCAACTTCTCCGCGGCAGCCATTTCGAATCTTTACTATCCGGCTTCTGATCGCGGAGCTTCATTAGTCGTATTCAACGGTTTGGCGGGCACGGGTGCGGATGCTGTGGCGAATCTAATCCGGGAATTCGTTCTGAAAGGGATCACCGCGCACGTTCCCAAAGGGGCGAACGGCCAGCCATAGGATGCTCTGATCCGAATTTTTTTAAAGCCCGGAGTGTTTTATGAGCTGATTAGAACTCGATGGACGGTAACACGGTAACGAAGTCCTCCCAAGGGTTTGCTAAGGGTTCGATAACGCTTCCCAAAGGTGACTTTCTGCTCTAATTGTGGCGATCCGTGCCTCTGGTTTCAATTACTTACAAAACGGAGTATCTGTCTGGCATGACGCCCTCGCGTAATCGTCGGTTGAAGGTGGCTGTGAATGGCGCTATACGCCCCAGAGCCAACTCAGAACATTCACGGCAAGAACGGCGATGCCCGTTCCGGCGGCGACGCCCAGTGCCTTTTTTGCACCGGGTTCTCCGTGGGCGAAGCCGTAACCGCCGATCACGATGGCAATCAGACTAGCGACCTTCGCGACTGTCCCAGTGAACAGCGTTTGCAGTGCGTTAAAACCAGCACACCAGAAGCACCGCATAAACCGAGTCTTCAAGAGTTTGCACAAACCTCTCACCTACTTGGGTGTGGAACGGACGCTGTTCTACTTCGTATGCGTCGGCGCCGTGGGGGCCTTCAATCTCTTCAATTCCATCCTTGCAGGTATCGCAGTCTTCATCGGCGGTTTTGCTTTCGGCCATTGGGTAACGAACAGCGATCCGGCATTCCTGCGCATCCTCGCAAAGTCGGAACGCTACAAGCTGCGCTATGACGCCGCGAAGCAGCAAGTTCCCCGCATGGAGGTAGTGTGATGCTGCGTCTCGATAAAGTCATCAAGCCCTGGGAAGAGAGTGCGGCTCTCAACGACCACATCAATCTCTATGGCTTCTGGAACGAGACGGCCTTCCTTACCAAAAGCGGGGATGTCGGCATGATTCTCAGCATTCCCGGCGTGGACTACGAAAGTCTGGACCGCTCCCAACAGGAGTATGCAGTGAAGAGGCTGGAGGCGGCGCTAAAAGCCTTTGGCCCAGGCTTCCACATTTACCAATATCTCTTCAAATCGAACCGCCCCGACATACCATTCGCAACATATGATGACCCCATTGTCGAAGCCGCTATTGACCAGCGACGGAAGTTCTTTGAAGTGAAGCTGGACCATCTCTATCAAGTTGAAATCTTCTATTGCATCCTGCTCGAAGGTGCCCGGTCGAAGACCGGCGTTGGCACGGCACTAGCTCGCCTGTTACGCGATCCAGAGGGAGCGATTGCCGAGCTCAAATCGCAGTTCACCAATGACAGCATGAAGAAGTTCTTGCGGACGCATATCGAGCGCGATCTTCAACGGCTCGAAGTCTCGGAACCAAACGCCCCGTCTGCGAGCGAAGCTCCAGTGTTGCATCGAGTGTGCGCCGATCGAGTATAACGATCTCCTTTTAGCGAACGGAGTGTACTTTCTAAAACCGAGGCTTCCTTCTGTCATGGGAGGTGAAGGTGCGGGAAACGGACCGTTGCACTCAACTCGCCGACGATTTTCTCTTCGTGGCTGAGAAAGAGCTGTCGGGCTTCATCCACGCAAGAGACAAGTTGTTCGGCCCTGAGCAGGCTCGGCAGTCGGCACTGCACTGGATCGAAGAACTAGAGCTTATGAGTTGGCCGTCTGGGGAATCGATCCCAGATTTTCGCCGGGCTACAGTGTGTGCGAGTGCTCGGCTTGGCGCTTTGTTGTCTAGCTCGCTCTGAACTAAGAAAGGGAGTATGTGCCACATGACCCATTTGTTTGATCGTCTCGCGATTGGGGAGTAATCTCCCAGAAGCGTGTTTACCAATTCGCCAGAAACGGCTTCGAGGACCAATCGTTCGATTAGAGACTGCGAAGGGCTGTCATAAAGTTTTCGATCTTGCGAGTCGAGGACGTTTTGCCGGCTTTGAGGTTGCTCTCAATGCATAATCCGGAGAAGAAAGACAGCACCATCTCCGCAATTGCGGAGGGAGCCATCTTGGGCTTTTCCGCCTCGATGTTCATGGCGAGAAGGTGCTGCAATAGCGCTCGATTCTCCGTCACGACCCCGTAAGCCTCGTTCGGAAGGATAGCGAACTCGCGCATCGAGTTGACGGAAAGACATCCCTGCTGGTCCCCCTTGTTAAGAGGTCCATTCTTGAGAAAAGTCTCGATGTTCTTCCAGCCGAGAGGCTCCTTGGTGAGAAGCCCTCGTTTCTCTTGGCTCTTAAGATAGTGCCGAAGGCACGCTACAAAAAGATCCTCCTTGTCTCGGAACTCCGTATACAGCCCTGACTTGTTCACTCCTGTGGCTCGTTCCAGGTCCTGAAGACTCGTGTCCGAAAACCCATGGGTCCAGAAGACAGGCATCGCCTTCTCCAGCACTTCCTCTCGACTGAAGTTCTTCGGGCGCCCCATACACGTATTATCCAATAAAAAACCAAATAGTTCAAAATATCTGCATCCTTGCGATGCCTCCATCATCGTATAGAACCAAGCGGTTCAGAATAGCCTGGCGATCCATCAGATCGTTGAATCCAGGCGAGAGAGGGTCGATGGCTACACTCCAAAACAAAACAGCTCCCGTAAGCGCCGCACCCACGCAGCGAGTTCATGTGATGCCGAATCAGCCACTTTTCACACCATATCGGATGGGAGACCTCGATCTTGCTAACCGCATCGTCATGGCGCCTCTCACCCGGATGCGCGCGCAGTCGCATGATCATGTGCCCACGACGTTGCAGGCAGAGTATTACGCGCAGCGTGCTTCGGCCGGATTGATCATCACCGAGGCCACCGCGATTAGTCCGGAAGGATTTGGCTGGGCTGATACACCTGGCCTCTGGACGGAGGAGCAGGTCCGCGGATGGCGACGTGTCACGGATGCCGTGCATGGAGCCGGCGGCCGCATCATCTCACAGCTCTGGCACACCGGCGCGATCTCGCATCCTGAATTACTGGCCGGCGCGCAGCCCGTGTCCGCCTCGAATGTGGACCCTCGGCAAGTGTCGTTCACCCGGGCGGGAAGGAAGCCCACAGTAACACCGCGGTCTCTGACGAAGCGGGAGATTCAATCCACGGTTGCGGACTTCGCCCGAGCTGCGCGAAACGCCATGGAAGCCGGTTTCGATGGTGTCCAGATCCTCGCCAACTATCTTTATCTTATTTCCCAGTTTCTAAACGTCACCACCAACCTGCGTAAAGACGAATATGGCGGGAGTCTGGAAAATCGCTCGCGTTTTCTCTTCGAAGTAGTTGAGTCGGTCGTGGATGAGGTCGATGCACAACGGGTTGGAGTCAAAATCAGCCCAATGCACGAAGGCGGCGCATTTCAGGCTAACGACGAAACCCTGCCCGTCACCGAATACGCAATTCAGAAACTGAACGCCTACAATCTTTCGCATTTGTTGCTCATGGGGAATACCACCGATTTTTCCGGTACTCCACTTGAGAAATTGGCTGACGATGGCATGTTTCGGCATTTCCGCCCCCTGTTCAAAGGCGCTCTGATCGCGAACGTGAAGATGGACCGTGATCGCGGCAATCGCCTTATCGCGGAAGGTCTCGCAGATCTGGTGGCGTTCGGGCGTCCTTATATCGCAAATCCCGACCTGGTCCAGAGGTTTGCGGAGAATGCCCCTCTTGCCGAGGTCGATTGGGAAACCGTCTACGCCTCGGGGCCGCGTGGCTATTCCGATTACCCAACCTACCAATCATCGCAAGAGAACCTCGGGACCTGACCATGCCAAAGACAACACCCCAACAGAAAAAGGCGAATCGCTCTCAAAGCCTTCGATCCTCTTTCACTCAACATTCACCTACACACAGATTGGAGACATCATGAAACTCACTGGAAACACCATCTTCATTACTGGCGGCGGATCGGGCATTGGCCGCGCGTTGGCCGAGGAGCTGCACAAACGTGGGAACAAGGTAATCATCTCGGGTCGGCGCAAGGGCCATTTGGCTGCCGTCGTGACGGCCAATCCGGGCATCGAGGCGATCGCACTCGACATCGCCGATCCCGACAATATCAACAATGTAGCGAAGAAGCTGATTCAAGAGTATCCCGACCTGAATGTTCTCATCAACAACGCCGGGATCATGGAACCAGATCAGGCGGCTGGTGTCATCGACGATAGATTGCTTCTGTCGACTGTCACGACCAATCTTTTGGGCCCAATTCGGTTGACCTCGGCATTAGTGAATCAACTCAAAAGCCGTCGGGGTGTAATTCTCTACAACACTTCGGTACTTGGGTTCGTGCCCTTGGCTGTGACGGCTGTCTACTCTGCTACTAAGGCTGCACTCCACTCCTATGCGTTGTCGCAACGCTTCCTGCTTCGAGACAGCGGTGTCAGAGTTCTGGAGATGGCGCCGCCATGGGTGCGCACAGAACTCATGAACAGCCAGGAAGCGGAGCAGGCAATGCCCCTCGACCAGTTCATCAACGAAACGTTGGACGTGCTGGGAACAGATGCTGATGAAATCATTGTTGAAGCGGCGAAGTCTCTGCGGGCCAATCCTGGCCCCCATGAGCATGCCTTGGTGAAAGGGTTCAACGAGCAAATGCTGAAGCTATTCGCTCCGAGCCAAGCTTAACGGTGGCCGGGCCGCGTCTCAGTATCAGGCCGACTGAGAGGAGGGGAGAATGAAAAACTATGTCCGAAACTAAGAAGCTGCAAGGAAAAGTGGCCGTTATTACCGGTGGCACGACTGGGATAGGGCTGGCTACAACAAGGCTCTTCGTTAAGGAGGGGGCTTACATATTCATCACCGGCCGTCGTCAGAAAAAACTCGATGAGGCCGTGCAAGCGATCGGTAGCAACGTCACTGGCATTCAGGGAGACGTTGCCAAATTGACCGACCTTGACCGTCTCTACGAGGCCGTAAAGACGAAGGGGCGAATCGATGTCGTTTTCGCCAACGCCGGCGTCGCTGAATTTGCTCCATTGGGAAAGATTACGGAAGAGCATTTCGACAAGCTTTTCGACATCAACGTTAAGGGCACCCTGTTCACCGTGCAGAAAGCCTTGCCGCTGATGAACGATGGCGGCTCGATCATTCTCAATGGCTCAGTCGCAAGCGTGAAAGGTACGCCCGCCTTCGGTGTGTACGGCGCGACCAAGGCCGCCCTCCGTTCTTTCGTGCGGACCTGGACATCGGATCTCAAGGACCGCCATATTCGCTCAAACGTTATTAGCCCAGGTCCGACCGATACGCCGGCTATCGATGGGCAACCTGCGGATGCCATTGCACGGATTGTATCCACCATCCCAATGGGACGCGTGGGGGAACCCGATGAAATAGCCAAGGCGGCGCTGTTTCTAGCTTCGGATGATTCCAGTTTTGTCACGGGTATCGAACTCTTTGTTGATGGCGGAAGAGGACAAATATGATTGAAAGCCGCTGCGCCGCCGCGCCACTTGAGCGGACTTCACAAACCCGCTCAAAACAAGAACGTCAAACGTCGATTTAAGGCTTCTTGATCACCCTTTTGGGTCGCCTCGGACCGACTTGTGTGGAATCTGACAATTTCATTCTCTTTCGAGACCGCTCCGTAGGCGACGTAAGAGGATTACCGTCATTCGGCCCTCTGGCCCCGAAGTGCCATACACGTGGAAGTCGCTTTCGCGATCAATCGGTTCTCCTCGTCGGTGATGGTGCACTCGACGTACCCGATCGTGTGGCCCCGCCGCACCACCGTTCCTTCCGCTTTGAGTTGTGCCTGCCAGACCGGGCGAAAAAAATTGATTTTCAATTCCACGGTAGTAAAGGATTCATCTGGGGCGAGAGTACTTGCAAACGCTATGCCCATCGCGGCATCCGCAATATCGCAAAGAATTCCGCCATGCAGCGTTCCCATGGGATTTGCATGCTGTGGTCCGGCCGCCAAGATGACCGTCGCCCGTCCGTCCGCAATGTCCTTCGCCTCAAATCCAATCAAGCGCGCGATGGGGACGTCATTCGTCTTTGCGCGTTCCCTGAAGTCCGCTTGCGAGCGAATTTCTTGAGCACTCACGACTTGGTGGCTCCGGTCTTCGATTTTCGCGCACGAACCGTGTTTTCGAGGTATTCCTCCAGATGACGGACGGCAAGGTCACGAGGCCCTTCCTTCTTCTGCAGGCGGCTCACCATATGGCTGCCTTCGAGCGTGCTGGCAATCAATGTGGCCAATTTCCCGGAATCGACATCGGAACGAATCTCGCCTCGTCGCTTCCCCTCCTCGGCAATTGATTGCATACGATCAAGCCAGGAACTGAGAGCCTGGCGAGCTTTCGCTCGCAACTTGGGATTGCCGTCATCGCAATCGACGGCCGTGTTCAACAGCGGGCAGCCTCCCGCCACCAGCCCGGTGCGCCGGTCCCGAAAGTTCCGCACGATTTGTTTGAGGCGGTCAACCGTATTCGGAATCTGATCTGTGCCTCCGAAGCGCTTTTCGATTGCGACTTTCCAGGCGTGCTCGAAGGCGTCTCCCGCAAGCTCTTCTTTGCTCTCAAAGTGCCTGTAAATCCCGCCTTTTTCGAGACCAGTGGCTCGCATCAGATCGGAAAGCGCAGCGCCGTCGTATCCTTTTTGATTGAAGATCGGGGCGGCCTTACGAATGATGTCTTGCCGCGTTTGCTCGCCTTTACGCATGTTCCGCTCCTAGCAATGTCAACTCCGCGATAGTACGGTCGCTGGCCGCCCCATACAAGCGGTTGGGTGAGACCGACCGGTCCCAGGTCGCGTTTGACATGCGGCCAGTGAGCGAAATGGGCCATTTTGGACCGCCCGCCCCCGGTTCCGCTAACAACCCTTGGTATTCACGACGACTTGTGAAAACCTGTGGGAGGCTCAAGCACATTAAACCTAAGGTCACCGTCGCTGAGAGGCTCACCGCTTTGCTGGTGGTCATAATGATGCTCCAGCACTACGCGCGAGTCGTTCCATTTCCGTAAGATGCGCCAGCTCACAGTGCAGATTTTGCCTGTCACCCCGGCCAACTCCAGTGTCCAAGCAGAATGGGTCTCGTCGATAGCATCTCCAGGAATCAGCGTTTCTCGAATGGATATCGACACACCACCGACCTCGGCCATTACATGGAGAGGAACCAGGAAGCTGTAAAGAAGTGAGCGTACTCTCGCCTTTCCGCGAATCGGTTCACTCATGGTTTCGCTGCTTCCCTCGATCTCCTCGGCATAAAACTCGTCGAAGATCTCAATATATTCTTCGTAGCTTCGGGTGATCTCCGCATGGACGATGGCTGAGTTTAGGGTACGCTCCGCAGTCCGAGATTGTGTGTACGGATCGGGATGAAACTGATCGGCTGAGACGAAACCACGTTGAGCACTCATTGAAATTCTGCGAAGTCTAAGCCTCGCTCTTGCTTTCTCCCATGTTGGAGCGCCGGCGATTACCAGCGCGAACCGCAGTAGATTCCGCGAAAAACATGGGGACGTTAACAAGCTCACACTGTTGATGACAGAAGGGACCGTGCGGTCGCATAAAGTGTGTTAGCTGCCATACGTGCGAAGCATCGTTGCCAGGCCAAACAAAGTATGCTTCGACGGCGCTACCACGAGCTATCCGCTCCATCTAAGAGGGTGATGTGGTTCCGGGCGGCTTTGGCAAACCTATCATGCATGCCCAGCTTGCATGGGTTCTGGATCGAGGAGTTAGCTATAAACAGTGTTGGCGCAATATAAATGAGACCGATCGGTCGCAGCATGCATCGAAAAGGAACCAGGGCGAAACGAGGGGCCATGAAAATCGACGTTAGGTTTCGTAGAACATGGGAAAGAACTGACGGCATGCGCGCTACGTCGGATCTTCCGATGAACGCCGTAGCCAAGCAGAGGTGAGTTCATGTGGATAGTCAGATCAGCTCTTAACCGCCCATATACGTTCGTTGTTCTCGCGATCCTCATTCTCTTGCTGAGTCCGGCCGTCATTCTTCGGACCCCCACTGACATCTTTCCGAATATCGACATCCCGGTCATTTCGGTCGCCTGGACGTACACAGGACTAAACCCTGAGGATCTGGAAACCCGACTGACCACTCCCTTCGAGAAGGGCCTCACAACGCTGGTAGACAACATCGAGCATATCGAATCGACGACGTACAACGGCACCGCGGTTGTGAAGATCTATCTGCAACCCGGCGCAAGCGTAGACCGCGCGAACTCGCAGGTGGTAGCACTCTCTGGCTTCATTCTGCGGCTCCTTCCTCCGGCCACGCAGCCCCCGGAGATTATCAATTTCAGCGCTTCCAGTGTCCCGGTCCTTCAGCTAGGTGTCTCCGGACCCGGAATGTCGGAACAGCAGCTTAACGATCTCACACTCAATTTCTTGCGCACTCAGCTCATTACCGTGCCGGGCGCGGTCATTCCTTTACCGTATGGGGGCAAGCCGCGGCAGGTCATGATCAATATGGATCAAAACCTGATGCAGGCCAAGAACGTCTCGCCCAGCGACGTTTTGAATTCAGTGAATGCGCAAAACCTTATCTTGCCGTCCGGTACCGCAAAGATCGCCGAAAGCGAGTTGGACGTTCGCGTGAACGTCACACCTCGCACGGTCGCCGAGTTGGGTGACCTTCCTATCAAGCAAGTCGGAGCGAAAACAATTTATTTGAGGGACGTAGCTCGCGTAAGCGACGGGTTTGGTCTTCAAACTAACGTCGTACGACAAGATGGCCACCGTGGTGTGCTGGTCAGCATTCTGAAGGCCGGAACCGCCTCGACTCTAGATGTTGTGGCCGGAATTCAAAAGGTTTTGCCCCGCGCTGCGTTAACCTTGCCGCCACAGTTGAAAATTAGTCCCATCGCGGACCAGTCCCTGTTTGTGCGGAGCGCGATCGACGGTGTGGTCCGCGAAGCAGTCATTGCCGCTGCGCTCACGGGAGTCATGATTCTCGTCTTTATCGGTAGTTGGCGAAGCACGCTCATCATCGCCATCTCCATTCCGTTGTCGATCCTAAGTTCGATTCTGGTGCTTAGTGCTTTACACGAGACGATCAACATCATGACCCTGGGCGGATTGGCGTTGGCAGTCGGGATTTTGGTGGACGACGCCACGGTCGAGATCGAAAACATCAACCGCATCCTCGAAGAAGGTCACGAGACCGATATTCGGCAGGCCATCCTGGATGGCGCCCAGCAAATCGCCGTGCCTGCCCTCGTCTCGACCCTGTGCATCTGCATCGTCTTTATGCCGTTGTTTCTGCTCGGCGGAGTAGCACGATATCTGTTCGTTCCGCTGGCGGAGGCAGTGGTCTTTGCGATGCTCGCGTCCTACATTCTTTCGAGAACGCTGGTGCCGACGCTTGTAATGTACATGCTTAAACTCAATGAGGGACGCGGGGAGTCGCAGAATCTGTTCGTGCGTTTTCAGAAGAGATTCGAGACAAGCTTTGAGCGGCTTCGCAACTCTTATCGCGGTGTGCTGACGCAGTGTCTCGACGCCCGGCGGGTCTTCATCCCAGCATTTCTCGGGATTTGCCTGTGCACACTGCTTTTGGTGCCTTGGCTAGGGCAGGACTTTTTCCCACAGTCTGATGCCGGACAGTTCATCCTCCACGTTCGCGCCAAGACAGGCTCCCGCATCGAAGAGACTGCGCGCCTGTCGGATTTGGTCGAAGACGCGATCCGCGAAAAAGTTCCGCCGGCAGAGTTGGATAACATTCTCGACAACATCGGACTTCCATACAGCCCGCTGAATACAATGCATGCGACGTCGGGTGTGATTGGCGCGAACGATGTCGACGTGCTCGTCTCCCTCCGCAAGAACCACAAGGCGACGGCTGACTACGTCCGCGAGCTGCGCCAAGATCTGCCGCGGGAGTTTCCCGGTGTGAGCTTCTATTTTCTACCCGCAGATATCGTGACCCAGATCCTGAACTTCGGTCTGCCTGCGCCCATTGACGTGCAGATCGAAGGCGCGAACGTGCAGGCCAGCCACGAAATCGCTGACAGGATCCTGACCGAATTGCACCAGGTGTCGGGTCTTAGGGACTTGCATATCCAGCAGCCACTCGACTATCCGACCCTCGAAATAAACGTGGACCGGACCAAGGCATCCCAGGCGGGTTACACGGAGCGGGAGGTGGCTTCAAGCGTTCTGAATTCGCTTAGCGGGAGCTTCCAGATAACCCCGATGTTCTTTGTCAACTGGAACAATGGCGTGAGTTACAACCTGGTCGCGCAGACTCCGCAGTATCGCCTCCAGACGGTCAAAGATGTTCAGAACATTCCCATCGCGGGTGGTAGCAAAGCCAATCCCGAAATTCTGGCTGACGTGGCTTCGATGCAGCGCTCACGCGAAATGGCCATCGTCTCGCATTACAACATCCGTCGCGTGATCGATATTTACGGAGCGGTTGAAGACCGCGATCTGGGAGCTGTAAGCCGGGACGTGCAACGAATCGTCGATGCCAATCGAAAGTCTTTACCACGGGGAACGTTTATCACGATTCGCGGTCAGGTGGAAACCATGCGCAGTTCGTATCTCGGTTTAATTATCGGATTAGGTTTCGCCATCGTACTCGTGTACATGCTGATCGTGGTGAATTTCCAGTCCTGGCTAGACCCCTTCATCATTATTACTGCTCTGCCCGCAGCCATAGCGGGCATCGTTCTTTTTCTCTTTTTCACCCACACAACCCTGAGCGTTCCGGCCCTGATGGGTGCTCTGATGTGCGTCGGGGTTGCGACGGCAAATAGCATCCTCGTGATTTCGTTCGCGAAGGAAAGACTACAAATGCATGGCGACTCAGTTAAGGCGGCGATCGAAGCGGGCGTCACCCGGTTCCGTCCGGTCATTATGACGGCGCTTGCCATGATCATCGGCATGGTGCCGATGGCGTTAGGTCTCGGCGAGGGAGGGGAGCAAAACGCACCTCTGGGACGCGCGGTCATCGGAGGCCTGCTCTGCGCCACTGTAGCAACCCTCGTGTTCGTCCCATCTGTCTTTGCTGTGTTTCATCGACGCGAGTCGGGAATGGAAGGTTCTAACCATGACGCCAATTGAAACCAAGAATCTTGAGGTCGCAACGGAACCGGTTCGGAAGGCTCCAGTTCCGAACAACCCACGACGTGCATTCAGCAAGCGAGCAATCGTGATCACCGCGATCGTTGCCGCGTGTACTGCCTTAGCGATTGGTTCCGGACTGCACGCGCGCGTTAAGGCTGAGACCAGACTACGAGAAAACACGCAGGCTTCGGCCATTCCTTATGTGGATGTGGTCTCTCCCAAAGCGAGTGGAGATGCCGATGAGATCGCGCTGCCAGGGAGTACGTCAGCCTTCAACGACACTCCCATCTACGCGCGGACAAGCGGCTACGTCAAGCAGTGGTACGTAGACATCGGCGTACGCGTAAGAAAAGGCCAACTTCTCGCGACGATTGAAACCCCCGAACTTGACCAACAATTGCAGCAGGCACGGGCCGATCTGGAGAATGCCGAGGCGAATCTCCAATTGGCGACAACCACGGCGGCGCGCTGGCAGCATCTGCTTGAGAGCGATTCTGTTTCGCACCAGGAAACTGACCAGGCCGTCAGCGATCTCCACTCGAAACAGGCTCTGGTGAATTCGAGCAAAGCCAACGTCGAACGCTTAGAGCAACTTCAAGCCTTCGAGCGCGTTACCGCTCCCTTTGATGGTGTGGTTACAGCCCGCAACACGGACATTGGGGCGTTAGTGCAGGCTGGCGACAATTCGGGCCCGAAAGAGCTCTTTCACATGGCGGCCATTCAGACGCTGCGTGTCTATGTTGCCGTGCCCGAAATCTACGCCGCATTTGTGAAGACCGGAGAACAGGCAAAGCTCACGCTCGATGCACTTCCGGGCGAAACGTTGACGGGCACTATCGCCCGCAACGCCGATGCCATTGACGCGACCTCACGCACACTCAATGTTGAGGTGGACGTTCCCAATCCAACAGGACGCCTGCTGCCCGGAGCCTATGCGTTTGTGCACCTCCGCGTTCCTCCCCATCCCGGCTCGGTCAGCATCCCATCAAACGCCTTGCTCTTCCGCGCCGAAGGATTACGAGTAGGAGTTGTTCGCAATGGTCATGTCGAACTCACTCCTATCGCAATCGGGCAGGACTATGGCAGCACGGTCGAGGTGATCTCTGGACTAACAGCGAGCGACACGGTGATTGTGAACCCTTCCGACTCGCTGGCAAATGGAGCTGCTGTACAGCTGGTCGCTAAGAACGCCAATGGAGCAAGACAATGAGAGGCTTTGGCGTTGTTCTCGTGAGTGCCGTTGGACTTCTCCTGTCCGGCTGCATGGTTGGTCCGAGATACGTCAAACCTACGGTTCCGGTGACGCCTAACTTTGCAGAGACACAGGAGTCGAAAGACGGAGACGGATGGAAGGTTGCACAACCAGACGACGACCTTATTCGCGGAAAGTGGTGGGAGCTGTATGGCGATGCAACGTTGAACGAGATCGAAGACCAGGTGGACTCGTCGAACCAAGACCTGAAGATCGCCGAGGCAAATTTACGTCAAGCGCGGGCGGCGATTCGCTTCAATCGCGCCTCACAAGCGCCGACCATTGGAAGTTCTCCCAGCATCTCCGATATTCGAGCTTCTGCTAACAAACCATATTTTCCGTCCAGCTCAGTCAACAATGGCAGCGGAGATTTCATTCTTCCTCTTGACCTCTCGTATGAGGTCGACCTCTGGGGGCGTGTTCGTCGCAGCGTAGCAGCTGCCAGGCAGCAGGCCCAGGCAAGCGCAGCTGACCTGCAAACGGCTCGTTTGAGCCTCCATGCCGAAGTCGCGATCGACTACTTCGAGGTTCGGAGCGCCGACGCCCAGGAAAGACTTCTGAACGATACAGTGAAGGCCTATAGCGAAGCGTTGCGATTAACGCAAAACCGCTTCGAGGGCGGGGCAGCGCCAAAATCGGATGTGGCACAGGCGAAGACACAGCTTGAAGATGCCAAAGTGCTGGCGTCTGATATTACTGTTCAACGCGCCGAGTACGAGCATGCTCTGGCGATTCTCATCGGAAAGCCTCCGGCGGCATTCCATCTCGCTGTTTCTCCACTGAATCTTGTGGCGCCTGTGCTGCCAAACATTCCCGTTGCTCTGCCAGCGCGGCTTCTTGAACGTCGTCCAGATATTGCTGCGGCGGAACGCCGCATGGCGTCTACGAACGAACAAATCGGCATTGCCAAGGCGGCTTATTATCCGACTCTCAATCTGGCCGCGAGTGCAGGTCTAGAGGGCTCTTCCATTTTGAATTGGTTCATCTGGCCGAGCCGTTTCTGGGCTGTGGGACCGCAACTATCGGAGACCCTTTTCGACGCAGGGCGACGCAGGGCGACTACTGAATCAGCCCGCGCAGGATATGACGCCGCCGTGGCTGGCTATCGGCAAACTGTCCTAGATGCGTTCCAGCAAGTCGAGGATAACTTGGTAGTTCTGCGGGTCCTCAGCACTGAATCGATGCAACAACAGCAGGCCACCAGTGCCGCGGAAGAATCGCTCAAGCTGTTTCAGAACCGCTATGCAGGGGGCGTTGACACGTACCTACAAGTGGTCACTTCACAAACCACAGCTTTAACGAACGAGAGAAACGACATTGACATTCTGCGACGACGCCTCGAAGCGAACGTTCTCTTGATCAAAGCCATGGGCGGAGGATGGGATGTTTCGCAATTGCCTCAGTTATAGAGAGGGGTATTTCAATCGCCAGGGTGGTTTCTGTATGACGATAGCGCATGATCACCGGCGCCCGCACATCGCTCTGGAGTGCTCCTTGCCGAGCGAAGTCACTGCGATTTCTCCTTTCGTGGACAAACTCATGCTCTTGCTCAGGAATTGCAGCTATGTTCCTGAAGGGGTGGGCGACATTGAAATCGCGTTGCGGGAAGCCCTGGCAAACGCCATCATTCACGGAAATCATGAGGATCGTCGGAAACACGTCCACGTTACCTGCCGCTGTGAGCCTAGCGAAGTGTCATTCGCTGTAAAGGACGAAGGAAAAGGATTTGACACTAGTAACCTCCCAGACCCTACAGCTCCAGAAAATATTAGATCGGTTCACGGCCGTGGCATCCACGTAATGAAAGCCTTAATGGATGAAGTTCGCTTTGAAGAGGGTGGAGTCGTTGTTCATATGCGAAAGCGCGCCAGCGAGAGCCCAAGGCTGCTTGCCAAGCATCCACATGAGAACGAGACGAATTAGGTTTCGTTATTTGAGAGCCAGAGTTATCTGCCCCAGGTGGTAGGACATGTGGTTGGTTCGACTCAGCAAAACAGCCAATCGGTTCCGGGTCGGATCTTTGGCATAGTCTTCCTCGGACATTGCGTAGTGCCGCTGCAACCATTCGCCCGCGGAAAGAGCTGCAAACTGCGAGAGCAGTTTAGCGTTCACTTCGTCCCAATATTGTTTCAGCTCTCCCGCTGGGGGCAACTGCGTCCCTGTCCCGTCGGGACTGGAGACGAAGATCGCATCGAGTTCTGGATGCAGTCGCTCTCCTAGACCGAGAATTGAGAACATGGCATCGTGAATGGCAGTGAGGTGCCCCCATAGATAGATTAGACGGTTCCTTTCTGGCGCTACTTCTTTCAAAAGCTGATCATCCGTAAGATTTGACAGTGTCTTGTTAGCTCTCTCCAAGATGAGTCGCCACGATTTAATTGCCACTTGTACTGATAATTTGTCCGCTGTCACTGGAATAAGCCCTTTCTTTCTTTCTTTCGATCCATGTCCATCCTTCGCGCACTCCCGCCGATCGTCTCTGGAAGGAGATCGCCAAAGCTCTTCCCAAAATGGAGTAGTGAGGAGACCGTGTGGTCGCAGAATATTAGCGCGTACAACTGAGATGACTATAAGAACGTTGCCCACCGCCGTCTTCGCCATTACAGCGAAAATAGCAAACCTGTCTTTCCGGGCTCCATGCTTGTGAGGCATTGATGCCAGCTCAACAAAGTATGCTCGAACCGCGCTACCAATAGCCAGTATCGCAATCTAACTACCTAGTCTGAGCTATCCCGATAGCAGCTCTGGCAGACCTTCCAGTTATGCCTGACCTGCAATGGGTGCCAGGTCCAAGGAGATAGTGGCCATGAGTTCACCAGTTGTTAGAAGTAGAAACGTGCTCAACAGAAATTCGATGCGCTTCGCTGCCGCTCTGATCGCAGCGCTAATCAGCTTTGTCGTTGGTCCGAACGCAGTTCTGGCTGCTGCTCCTCAGCGTCATGATCAGGTGCCGGGCTTCTACCGACTGAAAGTAGGAGACCTCGAAGTAACGGCGCTATTCGATGGCTTCGGCGTAATCGACCCCCAGTGGCTAAGAGGACCGAAGGCGACGATGGATGGTGTTATTGAGGCACTGCAGGAAGGTCCGCACATGCTCGATGGTGGCGAAACAGGCTTCCTGGTCAACACTGGAAAGCAGTTGATCCTCGTCGATGCGGGCGCGGGCGCCTGGTTTGGCGGAGGAGCGTTGGGGCGGTTGCCAGGCAGCCTCCGCAGCGCAGGCTATACGCCGGAAGAAGTCGACGTCGTCTTGGCCACGCATCTCCACTCCGATCACGTCGGCGGTATCACCACTCAGGATGGAAAGCGGGTTTTTCCGAATGCCGAGATCTATGTTGCGAAGGCTGAGAGCGATTTCTGGTTGTCGCCTGAAATCGCTGCTAAGGCGCCAAAGGATGCACAGCCATTCTTCCAGAGTGCACAAGCGATCGCGGCGCCATACATCAAAGCCGGCAAGTGGCACACGTTTAACGGCTCCGAGACAATCGTTGACGGTATGCAACTCGTCCCCCTGCCTGGTCATACACCGGGCCACACTGGCTATGAATTCTCATCAAAAGGGCAAAAAATCCTGTTTTGGGGCGACACCATCCATGCAGCACTCGTCCAGTTGCAGCATCCAGAGATCACGGTGGTCTTCGATGTCGACCCGACTGCGGCCGCAGCGTCACGGAGTCTATTGCTGACGAGGCTTTCGCACGAGGACGTTTTGATCGCGGGGCCGCACATGTTATTTCCATCCATTGGTCGCCTACGCAATGAGGGGAGTGGCTACAACTGGGAGCCGGTTGCATTCAATGATCACTGGGGCGAGAAGAAATGATGCGAGCACACGAGCTAGCGACGCAGGGGCCGATGATTCCATTCACTTACACCGGAACCTGCGTCGCGCTCGAGTCAATCACGGCAGGATGATGCTTATGAAGAAGTACAAGATCGCTGTTTTGGACGATTACCAAAATGTGGCGCTTGAGAGCGCTGATTGGTCGGTGCTCCGTGATCGAGCGGACATCGCCGTTTTTCAAAACCACCTCGCCGATTCAGACGCCGTGATTGAGCGGTTGCTGCCTTTTGATGTGGTTTGTGTCATGCGCGAGCGGACCCCGCTGCCCCGCAACGTCATCGAGCGCCTTCCCAATCTCAAACTTATTGTTTCGACTGGACCCGTAAACGCGTCGATTGATGTTGCTGCCGCGGGCGACCATGGAATCGCAGTGGTTCACACAGAGTATAGATCGGACCCGACGATTGAATTCACTTGGGCGCTGATCTTGGCCTCTGCCCGCCATATCGTGACGGAGAGCAACTCCGTCCGATCCGGCCGCTGGCAACAAACAGTGGGGACGGATCTCCGTGGAAAGACTTTGGGCGTTCTGGGACTTGGGAACATTGGATCACAGGTCGCGCGGATCGGGACCGCTTTTGGAATGAAGCTGATTGCCTGGAGCCAGAACATGACGCCCGAGTCCGCCAAAGCCGCGGGCGCAGTCTTGGTTTCCAAGGACGAGTTGTTCGAGCGGGCCGATATCCTGACGATCCATTTGGTGTTGAGCAGCCGTACGCGCGGCCTCATAGGAGCCGCGGAGTTGGAGAGAATGAAGAAAACGGCATGGTTGATCAATGCGTCGCGCGGCCCGATCGTCGATGAACAAGCTTTGATCAACGTGTTGAAGAACAAGAAAATCGCCGGCGCAGCGATCGACGTATTCAACACTGAGCCGCTGCCTCCGTCTCACCCTTTCCGGACGCTAGACAACGTACTGGCAACGCCGCATATCGGCTACGTCTCGCAGGGTCTTTACAATACGTTCTACGAGGATACCGTCTCAAATATTAGGAAGTGGCTCGACACCCATTAGGGCGGGACACGCGGGCAGAGTGCTCCTGATCCCAATCATCTAGCACAAATCCTACAAACTAGTGGTTGATAGAGGTGAAGCCTACGCGCCTGACATTGGCGATGAATGATTCAATACCGGCCCCATGCTGTCCGCTAGCTGCTTAGATTCGTAGAAGTTCATTGCTCTCCTCTAAAAACGCTGACTCACGGACTTGTGAGGCATGGTTCGAGCGGCTCGACCAGTCGCCCGTCAGTGATCAGGCCTCTGCCCCTTGCGTTTGCAAGAGCGGATTTGCCGGCAAGCCCTTTACTAAGCAAGTCTGCCTCCATCTTCCGCGCAAGAGAAGCGGGCACCAGGGCGTTCAATATGCGGTTCAGCCGGCCTGGAGCGGTTTTTGAGCAGACCGCTGAGGCCCTCAGATACGCACTGCTCGACGCTCATCGGTTTCATCGGCATGGTCTTCGGGTCGAGGCCGAACTTTTCGGGCACCGCTGTTTTCGTAAACCCGCCTGCCAGTACAGTGACGTAGACACCTAGAGGGTTGAACTCATAGTGAAGCGTCTCGCCAAGGCTGTGTACATACGCCTTCGCGGCTCCGTCATTCGCCATATAGGGAACGCCGGTTTCCGCACCCATTGCCCCCGCGAGGATCAAGCCGCCCCGCCTCCGCTTGGCGAGTTTCGCGCCGAAATGGTGGGTGATGTCCAGATGCGCCATCGTACTGAGCCGCAGACTCGCCTGAAGCAACTGCCGATCAAGCTTCAAGAACTCGCCGGGATTTCCGGTGCCGGCGTTGGAGACGACAAGGCTGATGTCGAGATCGTCAGTGGCGGAGGCGAGTTGCCCGACCTCCGCCACACCCAACATGGGAGTGAGTAAAATCCATTCTCCCGATTCGATTCGCCTTAGTGGACTTCTGAACACTTCGCGGTGTCGTTAGAGTGCATTCAACTTGGTTATGATGGTGGCTGTCGCCAACTTGCCCTCCAATGCTGTACGAAGCCGCTTAATGTAGTCCTGTTCAAGATGAAACTTATGTGCCGCCGTAGAGGAGAAGATCTCAAAGAAAACCAGCTTACACGGCTCGCCCTCCCGTGACGTCTCGAACATCCCCTCACAACCGGTCTCTTGAAGCGTAGGAATGAGTGCTTGCCTGAGCGCGCCTTTCACGTCATCCAAGAATTCGGGTAGAACGGTAAGTTCTGCCAGCAGGTAAATCTTTTGACTGTCCATCGGTGATACTCCTTTGTTTCCGAACTATCTCTGGATACCGTTCGTTTCCACCGTGCGATGTTTTATTTCGCTCACCGTACTTCCTCGACGCAGTACCTCCTTTGATCTCTAGCGATGCAAACCTTTGGGTATGGGATAAATCATCGCCTCAGCCGTTTCGCATTGCACATCATTTCGTTAGATTGCGATGCCCGCTCGCAGTAGCGCTCATGAAGCATGCTTTGTTAAGCTGACATCGATGCTTTCGAAGCATGGGAGTTGGAAATGGAATTACGACATCTTCGCTACTTCGTCGCGGTTGCGGACGCCGGAAACCTGACGGTGGCAGCCCAGCGAATGCTCCACACGTCGCAACCATCGTTGAGTCGGCAGATTCGAGATCTCGAAGACGAGGTCGGCGCCGAACTCCTGACGCGCCGCGCTCGCGGGATCGAACTGACACCGGCGGGTCGAGCTTTTCTCGATCACGCTCGTGTCGTACTATCGCAGGCAGAAGCGGCAGCTGAAGCTGCGCGGCGGGCCGTTCATCCCGCCAAGCCGTGCTTCACCATGGGCTTTCTGACCGGCCACGAATTGACGTGGATGCCCGAAGCCTTGCGGATCTTGCGCGACGAACTGCCTAACATCGACGTGATGATATCGAGTCAATACTCCCCCCTGCTTGCGGAGGGCCTTTCGAAAGGAAAAATCGATGCCGCTTTTCTTCGAAAGGAACGAGCGATGCCAGACCTGGCGTTCCGTCTTCTCGTGAAAGAGCCTTTGATAGTGATCTTGCCTAGTGACCACCATCTCGCTGCGCTCAAAGTCATCAGCCCGAGGGATCTGGTAGGGGAGACATTCGTTATTGTTTCGGGCACGGCGCCTGTACTGCGAACGGTCATCAACAATTACTTGAAGCGGTCTGGAATCAATATCACGCCCGCTCACGAGGCGGACAATGTCACCATGGGACTGTCCTTAATAGTGTCGACGCGCGGCGTAGGGCTATTACCTGCTTACGCACAGAACTTTCTCCCTTCGTCTGTGACAAGTCGCCCTTTGAAGGGAGATACGCCAACTGTCGATTTGGTCCTCGGCTACAGAAAGTCGAACCAGTCTCCCATCCTTAAGCTCTTGCTTTCGAGACTGGACGAGTTGGTCGCTCGGGTCTCGAAGAGGGCGCGCTAAGATTCGAACATTCGCGGCCAGATCAAAGTGCCGCTCCTTCTAGGTCTTGGCTGGATAGCGGGCAAGCGGGGCGTTGGTTTTAATGACCTCGGGGAAGAATTCCGAAGCTGTCGGCAAAACGAAAGTCGTCGCGCTTTATTCCGTCGGGTTTCCCTTGCTGAGCGTCCCCCAGCACTTCCGGCCCTATCTTATTTGAAATATGCAAAGGTACGACTTGTGAGTGCACCCACCTCAGGATCTCGGATCTGCTGACCTAGCGAAAAATTGTGATGTTGCGGATTTTGCTGGTCCGTCGGACTTATTGCTTCGACGGCCGCGACGAAATGGTGGAGTCGTAATTCCGATCTCTAGGCCCATGCTTCGAAAGCATCGATGTCAGCTTAACAAAGCATGCTTCATGAGCGCTACTGCGAGCGCGCATCGCAATCTAAGTGAGTGGTTTGAGCTGATCTCGAAAGCGGATTGGCTGACGTTTACGTCATGCCTGAACTGCATGAGTGGCAGATCAAAGGGGGTAGTCAGCTATGGATTCACCTGTCGTTTTAATTACCGGCGCACTGACAGGCATCGGGCGCGCCACGGCTCTGGCTTTCGCGCACGAAGGAGCGCGGGTCGTTGTTTCCGGTCGGCATGACGATGCAGGCCAGAAGCTAGCCACTGAACTACACAACCTCGAGGCTGAGGCCGAATTTGTGCGCACCGATGTGCGTCACGAAGACGAAGTCAAAAACCTCGTCGAAAAGACCGTTGCTCGTTTCGGTCGCCTCGACATTGCCGTCAATAATGCTGGCACCGAGGGCACTTCAGGTTCGGTTGCCGATGTAACCCCGGAGGGCTATCAAGCCATCTTCGACACCAATGTGCTTGGTGTGCTCCTGAGTATGAAGTACGAGATTCGGGCGATGCTTCAGCAAGGCAAAGGCAGCATCGTTAACATCTCATCTGCGTACGGCAAAGTCGGTGGCCCGACGGCAGCTGTGTATGTCGGCAGCAAGCACGCCGTCGAAGGGATCACAAAGTCTGCGGCGATAGAGCTTGCCGGCACAGGCGTTCGTGTCAACATCGTTGGCCCTGGTCCGACGGAAACAGCGATGTTCAATCGCTTTGCGCAAACGAAGGAAAACAAAGCAAATTTCCTGGAAGCACACATTCCTACCAAACGCATGGGAACGCCCGAAGAAATTGCAAATGCGATCGTGTTCATTGGGTCCGACAAGGCCTCTTACATCATTGGTGCATCCCTGGCGGTGGATGGAGGGATGATCGCGGGCTAATTTTTGGAGCCAAGAAGCACGAGCAAATCACACAAAAAGGAGAATCTCAAATGTCCGGAACAACTCAGATGACTGAAATAAGGAAGACTACACCGGAACAAAACAAGGTTATTGTCATGGAAGCCTTCGACACACTGTTCAACAAACGCGACTACGTTGCAGCGGAACGCTTCTGGTCACCGAACTACATTCAGCACAGCGCACATATCCCCGCAGGTCGTGATGGTCTATTCGGGCTGATAAAGAGCCTGCCCTCAACGGCCAAGCCGCATCGCTTGCGAGTGAGATTTCAAATCGATGATTGACCGCTTCTTGAGCTTCTGCTTGCATCCGATGTACCAATTCCGTCGTTTGCACCGAAGCGTGACCAAGCAGAAACTGTATCTGTTCGAGTTCGCCTCCACTTCTATGGCAGAGGCGGCCGCATTCTATGGCAGAGGCGGGCGCAACTGCGACGAAGATCGTGGGGTGCCAGATTGTCTATTCCGACCCGCTTGACTCACTAAAGCCCGAGCCTGAAGCGCCGACGCCGATCAATCGCAAGGGCCGTCAGCAGACCCATCGACCTAATCCGTAGACCGCCCGTGATGGTATGATATGCGCCGTCACGGGCTCTTCTAGCGCATTAACGTTCGGGGATTCAGCTGCAACACTCCGATGAGTGCTTTCCGTTCGACCTCACTCCATTTCAGCTCGACCGTTTTCACAAGCCAATAGGCACCGAACGCCCCGACACCCGCAGCTTCCAGCCAAAACCCTTTGTGGTTGGAGTTGTATGCGACAACCCAGGCAATCACGGGCAGCACGATCATCGCGCTGCCGAGCACCACATAGGTCGTACGGAAGATCTTGATACCCCTCTTATGTGTCGGATCGTTCGGCACCTGTGCGAGGGTCTTTTGCGAGCAGAACACGCATGTGAATCCCGCACACACGAAAAACGTTATGGCAGCCGGGAAATGGAACGAGTGGTAGCTGAACCCCGGCGTTCGGCACGGCCACTCCATAGGGAAAAGTGCGACGCACGGAGCCGCGATGCCGGCGACATTTAGAGCCCAGTTCTCCCACTGGCTGAAACCTTTCATCAGGAACATTGCTGCCCCTACGAAGAAGAGGTTCCCGACAAACCAGTTTCGCATCGGCCCGCTTCCCTGCTCTTGACAATTAGGGTTGATCGTTGCACCAGGGCAGTTCGGAAGTGAGCATTCCCGAGTGGCGTGGTAATAAGCGCTCATGGAACCTGCGAACGAGACGCCCATTATCTTTCCGCCGAACACAAGCACCAGCGGGAGAGATAGTCCTATAACTCCTACACCGATCCGCAGGTGAATGAACATGGACAGCATTAACTTCTGAATGGGGTTCACCGCACCACCTCCTAAAATTGGGTTATGCGACTAATAAGCGGGGGGATATGGCTTCCTATTAAAACACGAACGGGTCCGTGGCGCGCTAGAACCGCGGGATGCTGAAAAAGCCACCGCGAAAACCCCGCGTCATCAGGGCGCGGTTCATCTCCCTTGGTCTGAGGATCTAAGTGAAATGTCTCCTGTGGATGGGATTCAAGGAGACCCAGTCACGGACAGCTTTCGTTGACCGAAGCCAAAGCGATTTGCATTTGTGCTCACAGAGCACCAACCCACAATCTCTATTGCGCGATTCGCACGACTAAGATACCTGAATGATAAAGTTATCATTCCCCCACGCCACGGCAGTCACGGCGCACGCCCCAGGCCCGGGCACAATTTAGGTTCGTGAACGCTCACAAATATCGGGCGTAAGCGAGGTCCGTTTTGCATAGATCTCCTTTCTGTCCGGGCGTCGGTCGCCCGAGCACATGGTGGATCATTGCAGGTACAATCCAGGTACAAATTGTGGCTCCAACAACGCAGGAATGCCTAGTAAATGTTGGGGAAGACGGGTGAGGTTATTGCTTTGCTGCGGAGATATCCGGCAGGGTTCTGGGGCGCCTGAACTCCAAGACACTTGCACACTGCTGCACTCAAGAGGAGAGCCGGACGATTTCCTCTCCTTCTTCTGAAACAGGTAATCACCTTACCCCATGACAATCCGTCTGCCCATTCTTCGTGAACCAGCACGGCATATGCTTGGTTCCGATGTTGATTTCCGCCGTTATGCTCGTGCAGCTCTCATCGTGTCGCGGCCTCAGCCAGAACTGGAGTATTCAATATGGCGGGGAGACGAATATTGATCCAGCCTTGGATGTCCTGCATGACCAATTTCTTGTCTATGTCGTTGAGAAGGTCATGAAAACCTCCTTCGTAGAGTTTCAGAGTTTTGTCAGTGGAACCGACCATGTCGTAAAAGCGTTGGCTGCCGCTGGGCCGTGTGTTCTTGTCGAGGATACCGTGGAGAATCAGGACTGGCAGCGTGATCAGAGGAAAATTCCTCTTGAGACGGTCGTCAGCACGGACCATCGCGGCCACAGTCTGTGACGGTTGAGTTTCGTGGGCGATCAGCGGATCTTCGTTCATGGCTTGCACTACTTTTGAATCGCGAGAGAATCTCTCATTCGGCAGGTGCAGGATGTGGGCATGCGGCGCAAGGTGGCCCAGCCCCTTGAAAACGGCAAGGGCAAAAGAAGGGGCAGGTATCTCATAAGCAAAGCTTTCACAAATCAGCCCGGCCAACTCGGCTTGGTGCTCCAGGGTGTAGAGGCAAGAAACGACACCGCCTGCGCTGTGGCCAAGCATGAAAAGGGGTAGATTCGGCTCTCGCGATTTTATAATTGCCACAACCGCTTCAACATCACTGACGTAGTCTTCAAACTTCTCAACGTAAAAGCGCTCGCCGTCAGAATTTCCGCGGCCACGTAGATCCAGGGCATACACGGCTAAGCCAATCGCTGCCAATTGCTCAGCCACCCATCCATAATGCCCGCTGTGGGAGTTGAACCCGGGGACGACGACGATAGCTCCACGAGCCTCGCCAGCCGGACGCCACGATCGGAAGAAAATTTGTAGACCACTCGCATCTTCGACTTTTTCTTGATTCATTGTTCCTGATTGTTGCATAGCAGTCTCCTTGAAACGAGATTTTCACAATGTGGCACATACTCTTTAAAGTTGCGCTGTGTCGAGCTAGTGACAATAATCTCCGACTAGTTGCCCCGCACATGACTTTAGTAGGAGGTCGCCGGATGAATCGCGCTAGCCAGTCTAAGGCGCAAGTCAACGTGGGCGGAAATCCTATCGGCATTTGCAGATCCCGATGGGAGTTCTACATAACGTAACGCGCGTGGCTCACCCGTCGGAACGAGCCCGACAGGCCCTTGAAGTCTGCGTAACGCTCGCATTCGAGCCTTGGCTACACTTCTGCGGGTGCAACCAATTAGAAGAGCACACTCGTGATCGGAGTAGTGCTCCAGAATCGACATCACAAAAACAAAGCGCTCTAGCGGTTGTAACCGGGTCACCATATCGATTTCATCGTCCCCGTGTGCTTTATTTTGGCCCGCCCTCCATAACCCCCGTTTTTCATTGCTGTCGTCTGACGTAGGAGAAACCATGGCGATCGCGTTCTTGATCACGCAGCGCTTAGTCCAGGAGCGTGCCCAACTTTCAAATACTACTGGTTCGCTCAGGACTTGCTCGGCAGTCGTGACAAAGCACCGCTCGGCTTTCTCGTGATTTGCGGTCATTAAAAACGAAAGCAGGTACAAAGGCTTCAGCTCTTGTTCGAGCACTTTGCAAAAATCGGCGTCGTTCGCGTAGTCAGCTCGGAAGCCTGCGATTTGTGGTTCTTCTGGACGGGTCATGATTCCTCCTTCCTCTCATCAGGCCGACATTCCGACCACCCCACGGTAGAAACAATTGCACGTTTTAACTCCACGTCTATTTCGCACCGTATCGACGATCATTCTGTACTCCGGCAACTCTAGTTCGAATTCAAGTTAGACGAGGTGGTCAGTCTGATTGGGTCCGTCAAACGGCAAGGAATTCCGAACTGCAGCTGAACGGCGAAACCGATCATTTTGCTGACTCGATTCGCTGGCTATTCTTACTTATTCTCCTCCAGCTACAAGGATCAACTCCCCACTGATCCAGCGCGAGTCGTTCGAGGCCAAGAATACAGCTGGCAGAGCGACGTCATCGGGTTCTCCCATCCGTCCCAATGGAGTCAGTTCCACATAGTGCTTCTGCATGGGACTGTCGGCAAGACCGCCTGAGATAAATCCTTCTGTTGTGATTACACCAGGGTTGAGGGAGTTCACACGGATTTTGCGAGGGCCAAGTTCTTTGGACAGTACCTTCGTGATTGCGTCTACAGCGCCCTTACTAGCGGAGGAAATAACCGATTTTGCGGGTGCGACTGAGTTCACGCGCGACCCTATATTGATGATGCTGCCGCCTTCAGCTGGGAAGAAAGGCAATGCAGCTTTTGTCGTCAGCAGCAATCCCAGGACATTTAGGTCATGTTCGCGATAATACTTCTCGGCCGTCACCTCTTCGAGAGGTCCGAAGGCGTACATGCCTGCGTTGTTCACAAGAATGTCGACCTTACCGTACGTATTTTTCGTCTTCGCAAATAGCTCGGCTATTTCTTTCTCATTCGATACGTCGGCACCGATTGCAACCGCCTTGCCACCCGCCTCAACTATTTCTGAGACGACCTTATCGGCTCCCTCCTTGCTGGTGTGATAGTTCACTACGACCGAAGCGCCTTCCGCTGCGAGCTGTTTGGCAATGGCGGCTCCGATGCCCTTCGATGATCCAGTTACGACAGCAACTTTGTTCGCAAGTTTCATTTCGCTCTCTCTTTCAGACAGTGGATCGGAAGTATTTAATTGCTCTGCGCTTATATCAGGTGCAACGACATAACCATTCGCAATTCGTTGAATTAACGAGGTCTTACTCATTTATGGTGGGCCGTTTTTTCAGCGTTTGCTGAAACTTCGGCCTTGAGCCTCGGCGTCTGCCCAGGTGGATTTGGTATTTTGGTGAGGAGTAATCAGCGGGGAAGCGCGCAAGAATAAATACTTTGAGGCTCTGAGAAAAACATCGTCTTGCAGTGCTACACGCTTACATTTCTGACGCGTATCCGCGAATGGGTTATGCGGTCTTGAAGAGGTGTCGGTTGATTCCCAATTTTCTTATTTTTGACTCGAGTGTTTGTCTCGGAATGCCTAGCTTTATGGCCGCGCCTTTTGGGCCTCCGATTACACCCTCGGCATCGCGCAGTGCGTGTTCGAGCATCTCGCGCTCTCGATCCATCAGATTGGCAACCAGCGGAACAGGGGTCGGCGCTGTCTTCGGTGTCACTCGCGTAAGCCAGGCTTCGTCCACTGAAAATGTGTCCCCCTCGCAAAGAATCACGGCCCGCTCGATCACATTCTGTGGTTCGCGAATATTCCCTGGCCAATCATAAGCCTGGAGCAGTTCCAGGGTTTTCTTGTTGATTCTCCGGAACTTTTTGCCCGCTTTGGTGCCGTAACGATCAATCAAGTAGTCAACCAGCAAAGAGATATCGTCCACCCGATCGCGTAAGGGTGGTACTTGGAGCGGGAAAACGTTGAGCCGATAGAACAAATCCTGACGGAAACTGCCCTCCGCCACGGCAGCGTTCATATTCCTGTTTGTGGCGGCCAATACGCGCACGTCTACTGCAATTGATTGATTGCCCCCAACGCGTTCAAACTCCCGCTCTTGTAGAACCCTTAACAAAGCAACCTGAGTTTCGGGTGGCAGGTCGCCAACTTCATCGAGGAAGATCGTTCCACCGTCCGCCGATTCAAATCGTCCTAGTCGCCGCTGCAGTGCTCCGGTGAACGCACCCCTCTCGTGACCGAACAGTTCCGACGCGATCAAATCGCGAGGAATGGCGGCGCAGTTTACTCGAATGAAAGCACGGCTCGAACGCTTCGACCGGTTATGAATAGCGCGAGCAATTAGTTCCTTGCCCGTTCCGGTCTCACCCAAGATAAGGACCGTGGAATCCGTAGGAGCGACTTTCGACACTTGCTCGAGTACTACGCGCAGCGGTTGGGAAGAACCCACAATTTCCTCGAACATCGAAGAACGTTCGATCTCCTCGCGGAGCGCCACATTCTCATTTCGTATTCTGTCTTCAGCTTTTTTGCGATCCTCGATGTCCGTACCGGTCGTATACCAGCGAATGACCCTTCCATGCTCGTCGAGAAGGGGGTTATAGCGATTCAGAAACCACCGGTACTTGCCATCTTTTCTGAGGAATCGTTGTTCGTTCTCAAACGGAACGCCTCTTAAAAGAGCGGCTCTCCTCTCGTCTTGAACTCTCTCGATATCCTCAGGATGAAAAGCGCGTGTGCGGAACGTTTCAGCCCGAACATCTTCTAGAGTCAGACCTGTAAAGTCGAGAGCCAATCGATTGGCATAGATAATGCGGCCCTCGGGTTGCATAACGACGATGATGTGTGGGATGGCGTCCGTAATCCGGCGGAATTCCTCTTCGTCCCGGCGGAGCTGTTCGTTCGACTTCTTGATCTCGTCCAAAGCAGTAATTAACGCGGCCTGAGTTCGACCTTTCTCAATAGCAATAAGGGCAATGTGGACCGCTCCTTCAATTAGCCGAATGTCGCCAGGTTCCGGGATCCGCGGTTGCGGAGAGTAGATGCAGAAGGTGCCGAGAACTTCGTTATCCTTTGAGACAATCGGCTGCGACCATGCGGAACGAAGGCCATTGCGTAATGCGACATCTCGAAAGGCGACCCAAAAAGGATCCGTAGAGATATCCGAAGCAATCACTCTCTTCTTAAGAAATGCCGCGGTTCCGCAGGAGCCAACGCAGGGGCCGATTTTCACAGGACTGACGAACTTGACCCACTCCTTGGGGACTCGTGCACCGGCTCCAAAGCGAAGGTGCTCGCGATCAGTATCCATTAACAAGATAGAAGAGATGAAGTCGAGGGACTCAGCGTCAAAGTTGGCGCACAGGTTCTCCAGAATCTCCTGAACACTGGCTCCCTCTGTGATCATTTCCAAAGCGCGCTTTTCGCTCGACAATAGCGATTGAGCCCGCTTCAGCTCCTTGAGTTCTCTCTCTAAATTCTCGTGGGTCTGGGATTGAGCAGGAGGATTGCTCTCTTCGTTGTTTATGGCAGCCCCGGTCAGAGCTGGATGGGGTTCACTAGATTCGGTTTTGGACATCGAAGGATTTGTTTCACTGCCGCGCTGCAACGAAATCATAGGTTACCTAGTGCCGGGTGGATTCACGGTACGGACATTCGACGGGGACGTTTGACCGAGATTTGGAGGTGCCCCCCATCGTACCCGTAAGCCAAGGTCTGAGCAAACGGTCAAATCGGCTTCAGCGACTTTGTCCGCGCAGCCGAACTTTCAGCGAACGCTGATAAAGCGGCCTTGCGCTCTCGCCTAAGTGCTTTCGATTCAGTCGATCTGTAGTGGCGCTCTTATTGCAAACTTCTCATTCGTCGAACGCCACACAGGGAGCAGATGACGTTAAAGATCGAAAAATACCTTGATGGAAAGAGATTGGTAATTCGACTGACGGGGCGAATGCAGGTGGAATATCTGGAAGACTTGAAGGCACTGATCGACGACGCAGGCCCCGGAACAGTCTTGAACTTGTGCGATGTGAACTTGGTAGGGGTGGAAGTTGTTCGATTTCTTGCAAATTGGGAAAGTGCCGGCGTCGAGCTCGTCGACTGTTCTCCCTACATTCGAAATTGGATAAACAAAGAGCTGAATAGAACGAACTAAACGACGGATTTAGAAGAGGACAGAAAAACATGAGCAAACAGGAAAATAAGAAATCAAACAATGCTTCTGCAAGGGGAACAGCCGTTATCACTTTGGCGCTCTTGGCAGTCAGCTGCCTTTCAATATTAGTGTTCTCAACAAAAGCGACGGCTCAAGTTGAGCCCAAGACTGCCGTTAGGAATATATTGCTTGTGCATGGCGCCTGGGTGGACGGGTCTAGTTGGGCGAAGGTTATTCCCGCACTTGAAGCCAAAGGGCTTAATGTGGTGTCGGTTCAGATACCGCTGACATCGCTTGCGGACGATGTTGCTGCTACGAAGAGAGCCATCGTTCTCGTGGATGGTCCCGTGCTTCTGGTGGGTCACTCCTACGGAGGAGTTGTGATCACCGAAGCGGGTAACGATCCCAAGGTGAAGGGACTCGTATACATTGCTGCGTTCGCGCCGGATGCCGGCGAATCCGCGGTAACACTTTTAAAGACCGTTCCGGATTCCCCAGTCGGGACGGAACTCAGACCCGACTCCTCCGGTTTTCTCAAACTTACTGAAAAGGGCGTGGATGAGGATTTTGCGGAGGAACTGTCAGCGCCCGAGAAGAAGATCCTATTTGCGACACAGATTCCCACGTCAGTAAACGCTCTTGGAGCCCCTGTCAGTCAAGCCGCCTGGAAGACAAAACCTTCCTGGTTTCTCCTGACGACCAAGGATCGCGTTATCCCCGTCGAATTGGGGAGGAACATGGCGCACAAGCTTAACGCGGAAACGGTGGAAGTTTCGTCCTGCCATGCCGTCGTAGCGGCGCACCCTGAGGAAGTAAGTTCATTAATCATCAAGGCCGGCCAAGCAGGCGGTGGTCCCCGCTAAACGGCAAGTTTCTGCCGGCTCTGAGTTCAGAACAACCTCAATCCGAAGCCCGAATAAGGCCTCAACAATTTATCAAGGAGACAAAATCATGAGCGAAACAGTCCTGACCGAATCAAGTTGCACAGCCACCATCAACGCACCGATCGAGTTCGTCGACATACCAACTTGGCTATTCACGCTACCGGATGCTGAATACCAACGCTGCTCTCCCGCCCACATCGCCGCGGCCGCCACTACAACAGATGACGGTCGACGAATGTCGATCAATGTCGAGACGATTGGCGGCGAACTGATGGTGCAACACTACGTAGAAGATCTCGGTGAAAAGCATCATTGCCGGGTTCTTTCGACTTCCGACCTGTTGACGCCCAGCGGATGGACGACCACGAAAGTTCTCTGGGAGCTAAGTGTCAGAGCCCTCGACGCAGAAACTTGCGAGTTGACCAACCATGTCATCGGCAGTACAACTCCGGAGCTTCTCAAAGCCTTGGACAAAAGGGGGGTGTCGCTCGAGATGGCAAAAGCGTCTAGAGGCAACGCAACGCCTGCGCACAATGCGCAGGAAACGCCGTTCTTCGCTAAGAGTATCGAGAAGAAAGCGTTGGAAGCGAAAGCAAGCGCTCGAAAGATGCAGCCCGTCCTGACTGTTAAGCGCTCGATCGCTTAGCATCGATTCTCACTGTCTTCAGATCAAAAGGCACCAACTTTTTTCCCTAAGGAGATTTATGACATCCGCTACCTATGAAAAGAAAAACACAGCGCTCTTGATCGTCGACCCGTACAACGATTTCATGAGCGAAGGCGGCAAGTTGTATGCGGCTACCAAAGCCACGGCAGACTCCGTCGGTTTCTACCAAAACATGCGAAAGCTGATTCCGGCAGTGCGGGCTGCCGGAATTCAAGTTTTCATTGTCCCCCATCACCGTTCACGGAACGATGACTTTGACAACTGGCTGCATGTCAATCCCGTGCAGCAGGACACGAAAAACAGGATGGCCTTCGCAGTCGACACATGGGGCGGCGAGTGGCACCCTGAGTTTGGGCCGAAGCCAGGTGACGTCGTGGTTCACGAACATTGGGCGCAAAATGGTTTTGCCAATACCGATCTTGACGAACTGCTCAAGCAGCACGGTATTCAGAGATTGGTGTTGGTAGGCTTCATCGCAAATTCCTGTGTCGAAGCAACAGCGCGTTTTGGCATGGAACTGGGCTATCACGTCACCCTCATCAAAGACGCGACGGCGGCCTTCAACCCTGAGGGCATGACGGCTGCTCGGGTGAGCGCCAAGTTGTTTGCCCATGCGGAATTGAATACGGACGAGCTGCTAGCCACTCTGTCTGAGTCGAAGCGACTTCCAGCTGAAGAGCAGACCAATAGCTCACTCGTATCTGCTCACCAAAGCAAGAACTGAGGCCGACCAATATGTCCACACTATTGAAAATCGACGTTAGCTCACGAGGTAATCGATCTATATCCCGAAAGCTCAGCTCGCTTTTCCTTGAACAATGGAGACAGGCTCACGCTGATGGCAATCTCATTGAGCGGGATATTGCTACGACCGACCTCCCGTTTGTTGAGTTCCCCTGGATCACTGCCAATCTCACTAAATCGTCAGCCCGAACCGAGGAGCAAAAGTCTTTGCTCAAACTTAGCGATGACCTGATCGCTGAACTTCAGCAGGCAGACGAATACCTTATCGCAACACCGATGTATAACTACGGAATTCCCGCCAAGCTGAAGGCTTACGTGGATCACATCGTTCGCGCCGGACTTACTTTCAAGATGAACGCCGATGGCAGTTATGCCGGGCTTCTCAGCGGCAAGAAGGCCACTGTCATCATTGCGAGTGCCGGCGAATACATACCTGGGGCACCGCTGAAGGCATGGACACGTTGAAGCCTTACCTGCGCGAGATTCTCGACTACATCGGAGTGACAGAGGTCACTTTTATTCAGTCTGGTTCGACATGGAAGGTGGACAGTGGATCTGAGCAGGCCGATGAACACGTCGCGCCCTTGAAAGCCCAGGTTCAGATGGCGGCAAGCCCATAGGTTGACTGAATACTTCAGTCAGTCACGTCTTTGAGCGGCGTGGAAGTAGAGGTGATTCCAGCTCTTGCCACGATATTTAAAAACTCGTCAAGTAATGTCAGCGACGGCGCGACCTTCCCAAACAAGGCATTAACGCACATTTCGAAAGGACCCGATGGCTACTGCGAAAGAACTTTTGCTTGCGTACATGGATCTGATAAGGAAACCCGAGAAAGCAATTTCTCTCTTTGCGGCAAACGCCGCCATTGAGATCCCTTACTTGGTTGAAGTAGGCCTTCCAGCGAGATTCGAGGGTCACGAGGAGATTTTGATGTTCCTCCGACAGATCAACGTCCTTTTCCCCGATGTGGCTTTCATGAATCTGAAGGTCTTTGTGGATTCACCGGACCAAGTAGTGAGCGAATACGAAGTTCACTGCTCGGCGCCATCGACGAAAAGGCACTATAACCAATTGTTTTTCGGAAGGCTTGTGGCGGAGGGTGGAAAGATCAAGCTTCTGCGCGAAGCAATCAACATTCTCAGCGCTGCCCAAACCATTCTTCCTAATGGGCTTTCCGATGTCGCAGTTCAGCGAAGCGCCTCCCTGTGAAACAAGATCTCTGGATTGCAAGTGTCTACGGCGATTGAAACGGAGCACTCAAAATGATTCAGCCCGATGAATTGAAATCCGTTCCGATTTTCGCCTGCCTGACGGACCCCCAACGTGAACGAATCGCGAAAAATGCTGCGGACCTTTATGTTCAAGCAGGAGAGTGGCTCATTCGAGAGGGCGAGATGCCATCGTTTTTTGTGCTGCTCGAAGGTGCGCTCGAAGTAGAAAAAGAATACGGCGGAACAAGCAAAGTCCGGGGTAGCTACCAGCCCGGCGATTTCTACGGTGAAACGCCCATTCTGCTCGATTCACCCACTATCGCGTCGTTGCGCGCGCGTCTGCCGTCCCGTGTTCTTCGACTGGACCGAATGCTGTTTCAGGAACTGATCGACTTCTCGCCAGAATGCTCCGACATCATCGTGCATACGATGATGAAGCGCGTAGCGACCATCCGCGAATATGTGCGGGATAACAGTCCTATGCGGGCCGTCATCGCCGGTACGCAGTATGACACGGAATGCCGCGACATCCGCATGTTCCTGTCTCTTAACCGCATTCCCTATCTATGGGTTGACAACGAACGCGATCCAGAGCGCGTTCCGCTATGCGTGCTTTCCGACCCCACGGGGGCGTTCGTTTTAGTAGACGACTCAGTGCTGGTCATTCGACCCCTAACAGTTCGCAAGGTTGCCGAGGCGCTAGGCATAAACACGAAGCCAACGAAGAAAGATTATGACGTGGTTGTGGTTGGAGGTGGTCCAGCAGGTCTTGCGGCTGCAGTTTACGGAGCATCGGAAGGATTAAGCGTTCTACTAGTTGAAAAGACTGCGGCGGGTGGCCAGGCAGGCACTTCCTCGCGTATTGAAAACTATCTCGGATTTCATAATGGGATCTCGGGCGACGAGTTGAGTGCGCGAGCGTTGAAGCAGGCCACACGTTTCGGCGCAGAGATGATAGTGACCCGTGAGGTTAAGAAAATTGAGCCGACGCCCAACGGCTATTCTGTAGAACTCGATGGCGGAAGTCGCGTGCAGACTAAAACCGCAGTTCTAGCGACTGGCGTGGATTGGCGCAGGCTAGAGGTCGAGGGAATTGATCGATTACAGGGAAAGGGTATCCTCTATGGCGCCTCCCGAATGGAGGCGCAGTCGGTCGTGGGGAAGGACATCTTTATCGTCGGAGGAGGTAACTCCGCTGGCCAGGCAGCCATGTTCTTTTCGAGCTACGCGGCATCAGTGACAGTGCTTGTGCGCGGCGAGGGTCTGGCACTGACAATGTCACAGTATTTGATCGCCCAGCTCAATCAACGCCAGAACATAACGGTGGAAGCTCATACAGAGGTTGTGTCCGTCGACGGAGAAACCTGTCTGGAGTCAATCCACACGACAATGAACCGCGCCCTTGCTCGTAAGCGTAAAGCTGATGCTCTTTTTGTCATGATCGGGGCAACCGCGAGGACCGATTGGCTTCCGGCGTCGCTTCAGCGCGATGAAAAAGGCTTTGTCCTAACTGGACGTGATCTTCTCGACTGGAGAGGGACCCGATCACCATTTCTACTCGAAACCAACATGCCCGGAATATTTTGCGCGGGCGATGTCCGCCACGACTCGATCAAGCGGGTGTCGAGCGGCGTAGGCGAGGGTAGCATGGCGATCGCTTTCATTAATCAGTACCTTGCCCTTCAGCAGCTAACACAACGCTCGCCGACCTTGGCTGCGTAAGACAAATAGATCCCAGAGATGGGCTCTCGCCCTGTGATCCCGGACGAATGGCATCATCGACAGCGTGGACGTGACAGATTCGGCCGTTTGCGAGGGAACGAGAGACTCCGGGGGGCCAAGTTCTTTAGGAGACTGATGATGGTGACAGTGTGACAGTCTCTTTCTTCGTGATTCTTTCAGGGGAGATCGAGGTCGTAGGCATGATGGTTCATTCCAAAAGATCGTGCTCATCCAAGGCTACATGAGACAGCCGCTCCTGATGGTGAGAGACCCCGGAAAATGTAGGCGCTTAATTCTTGATCCATTCATGATCCACGAACCGTTCCCATCCCTTACTGAAACCGCTTCAGGCAGCCATCCGTGTCGCGTAGTTTCAGTAACTTAGCCTAAACTGCGGCCGTTTCACGGCGCAAACGCGGGTTCAAATCCCGCCGGGGAGGCCAATTCAATGGCTTGCAGGAGAACCGTCTACTCTCTGTTTAACAAGACGATTGGAAATTATGGGCTCGGTGAACATTGACGATTAACGGTAGATCAGATCTATCGACATGGTTCCTCCCGCCTCCCGGACAATCGGGGAGTCGGCGTCCGACAATGACCCACAACTGCGCTGGACCCATGGGTTTTCGGACACGAGTCTTCAGGACCTGGAACAAGCCACAGGAGTGAACAAGTTAGGGCTGTATACGGAGTTCCGAGACATGGATATGACCCTTTGCTCACTGAGCAAAGGGGCCAAACCAGCAGATGTTCCCAGTTGAACTTACACGAGCGCGGATTGCGCATTTTTCATGCGAATTTCCACTCTGCGTCAGATCTCATGTGTTTGCAGAGAGGCGTGGGTTGAGAGCTCATGGTCCGTACTCCAGGTTCCACCTCGGGACGCGCCTGCGTCGTGAGCAGGCGAGTTGTGGGCGGCATCCGTGGCTCTGGTTTGACGAACATCTGTGGCTGGCCTGTCAGATTTGCGAAGCGTGGCTTCGATGGTATGCATCGGTCTTGAGTAGTATCGTATCGTTAAGGGTCGAACGCGGAATCCGAGGTCGAGAATGTGATGAGCTCTGCGCAATCACAGCTCAAACCGAAGCACGAAATAAAACTCAGTGATGCCGCGAGTGTGGTGCAGCCGGCGGGATCTGAATCCAAAAATGTAACCAGTATGACAGCCGAGATGGGGAAGACCGGAATCGACGTCGTAGGCGACATGCCTTGGGGTACACACTTTTGTCTGTTCTATGAGACGCTGACGGATCTCCTCGAACCATTGGTCTCCTATTGCAAAGCTGGATTGGAAAGCCAGGAGTTCTGCCTGTGGGTCGTGGCTGCACCCCTTACTGAGGAAGACGCGACGCATGCGTTGAAACAAGCTGTTCCTGACCTCGATCGATACCTGGACGACCACAGCATCGAGATTGCCTCGGCTCACGATTTTTATTTGCAAAATGGCAGGTTTGATCTCAAGAAAGTGACTGACGGCTTGAATGAGAAACTCGCGAGCGCATCAGCCAGAGGTTACGCCGGCGTAAGGGTGACCGGAGACAGCGCCTGGCTCGAAAAGCGGGACTGGAAGGATTTCTGCGAATTCGAGGATTCAATTAACCAGTTTATCGCCAACCAGCGTCTGACGGTGCTATGCACGTACCCGCTCGCCGCCTTCGGTCCTGATGATGTCCTCGATGTGGTGCGTACACATCAGCTCGCGGTGACAAACCGGCGCGGGATTTGGGACGTTATTGAAACCGCCGGGCGCAAACAAGCTAAGGCCGAAATCAAGCGCCTGAATGAGGAACTCGAACAGCGCGTCGTAGAGCGGACCAGCCAGCTGACAGCAGTCAACAAGGAGTTGACCAAGGAAGTTCTCGAACGACAGCGCGCTGAGGATGAATTAGGGAAGGCTTTCGAAGAAATCAAGCGGCTGAAAGACCGCCTTCATGACGAGAACGTTGTCCTGAGGGAGCAAATCGATCAGGTCTTCATGTTTGAGGAGATTGTGGGTGCCTCTCCCGCTTTGAAAACTGTCCTTTCTAGCATCGTGAAAGTTGCTCCCACCGATTCTACGGTGCTGATTACGGGCGAAACCGGCACTGGGAAGGAACTGATTGCGCGAGCCATACATAAGGGTTCGCAACGTGCTGGCAACGCGTTTATTACCGTCAATTGCGCCGCAGTTCCTTCTTCGCTCATCGCTTCGGAATTGTTTGGCCACGAGAAGGGGGCATTTACCGGCGCTCTGCAGCAGCGACGGGGCCGTTTTGAGTTGGCGCACTGCGGCACGATTTTTCTGGACGAAATCGGCGAGCTTCCCGCGGAAACTCAGATTGCATTGCTTCGAGTGCTCCAGGAGCGCCAATTTGAACGAGTGGGGGGTAGCCGCGTCATTTCCTCTGATGTTCGAATCATCGCCGCTACCAACCGCGACTTGGCGGCAGCCATTACTGCAGGAGCATTTCGCGCCGACCTCTTCTACCGCCTGAATGTTTTCCCGATCCACGTGCCGCCTCTTCGGAACCGAAAGGAAGACATTTCGATGCTGGTGGAGTACTTCGTGAAGCGCTATGCGGAGAAGGCGCGAAAGCAAATCGGCAAGATCGACAAAAATACGCTCAAGCTCTGCCAGTCCTATCCTTGGCCGGGAAACATTCGTGAGCTGCAGAATATCGTCGAGAGGTCCGTAATCCTCTGCAGCGGGGATACCTTTTGGATCGATGAGGCCTGGCTTTCAAGTCAGGACGCACCTCGCTTGGAGTCATCCGGTCCTCTCATTCAGACCGTCCAGAACTATGAGAAGCAACTCATTGAGGCGGCATTGGCGGGAAGCAACGGAAAAGTTGCGGGGCCAAATGGGGCGGCTGCCAAACTGGGAATGCCGCGGTCGTCGCTAGAATTAAAAATCAAACAGCTCAACATAAAGAAGCACACCATCCGGTAAGTTCCCCGTTGAACTCCCGGAATCCTGCCACCTTGCTACGTTCCTGACACTTCAATTCCTTTTAAGGGCCCTGTTTTCAGCGAAATGCGATTGGCTGTTAGGTTGCCCTAATCGTGATCGGTGCTCCGATGGAACGAATGCAGTGCAGCACAGGCGCGACTGCGACGTGCATGGATCGATGACTTTTAGGATTGAGACAGCGGAGCGTGGGACATTCACGGTCTTCATCCTGAGTGGCCGAATCGAAACACGGGCGATCGCCGAGTTGAGGAGGCTTTTTGACCTTCAAACGGAGTATCGCAGCATCGTTTTGGATCTGACAGACGTTAGCTGGGTCGATCGCGACGTGATCGGCTTTCTCGTGCGTTGCGAAGCGGATGGCATGAAGCTTGAGAACTGCCCTGCATATATTCGCGAATGGATGGAGAGAGACAAAGATTAAGGGTGGCATCGACGTGGCAGTGACGCGGTTGTCGCTCAACATAAAAAGGAGAATCTCAAATGTCCGGAACAACTCAGATGGCTGAAATAACGAAGACTACACCCGAACAAAACAAGGCCCATGTCATGGAAGCGTTCGACACACTCTTCAACAAACGCGACTACGTTGCAGCGGAACGCTTCTGGTCACCGAACTATATTCAGCACAGTGCACACATCCCCGCAGGTCGTGATGGTCTATTCGGGCTGATAAAGAGCCTGCCCTCAACGGCCAAGTACGAGCCTGGGGTGATCCTCGCCGAAAGAGACTACGTGATCGCGCACGGTCGTTTCTCGGGTTTGGGGTTCCCGGCGAGCTGGATCGCGACGGACATCATCCGAATGGAAGGCGGTGTAATGGTCGAGCACTGGGATGTGATTCAGGATGAGGCAACGAAGGAGCAGTCCAAGAGTGGGCACCCGATGTTTGGTGACTCGTTTCCGAAGTAAGCAGGCGCTCCTCTATAAGCCCTACAGCGTGTTTCATAAATTCCGGGAAGTGGCCTGGATCTCGGACATCTGTTTGCAGGCGAGATTCCGGGAAGCAGCTTCTAAAAATCGCCGATTTCAACCACAAAGAAAAGAGGATCGCACCATTGAGCACTCATACAGCAGTTACGGTCCCGACGCAGTTTGTTGAGGCAAACGGCATTCGTTTCGCGTACCGACGTTGGGGGAAGCGGAACGGGCTGCCACTTCTTTTCAACCACCACCTCAACGGAAATCTGGACAATTGGGATCCGGCCGTCCTTGACGGCCTCGCCAAGGAGCGCGAAGTCATTATCTTCAATAATGCAGGCGTCGCAAGTTCTACCGGTGAGGTGCCCGCCACCTTCGCAGGCATGGCGAAGAATGCAGAAGCCTTCGTCGATGCTCTGGGGCTAAAGCAGATCGACCTTCTCGGCTTCTCCCTCGGCGGCATGGTCGCCCAGCAGATCACCCTCGACCGTCCTGAACTGATCCGCAGGCTTATTCTGGTCGGAACTGCGCCGCGCGGTTTCGACGCAGGAAATGGCCCGGGGCATATCACTCCGGAGACAGCGGCGATCTTCGCTGTCGCCTACGACCCACCCGAGAACCTCTGGCTCAAGGGCTTCTTTACCGATTCAAAGAAAAGCCAGGAAGCTGGTCGCGCCTACCTAAAGCGCTATTTCTCACGCACGGAGAACCGCGACGCTCCGGTCAATGATAAAGTCGCGCCTGCGCAGAGCGCAGCCATCGGTGAGTGGGGAACAGTCAAGGGCGAGCGTTTCGCTTATCTGAAGAACATCAAGCAGCCGGCGCTGGTCGTGAGCGGAAACCACGACGTCATCATTTACCCGGTGAACGCGCTTCATCTCGTACAGAACATGCCGAATGCCAAGCTGATCGTGTATCCGGACGCCAACCACGGTTCGTGGTACCAGAATCACGAGGACTTTGTTTTCGAGGCAAACCGATTTCTAAACAGCGAGTAGTCGGTTTCATTGAGTGCGTTCTCTTTACATTTATTAAGGAGAACGTCCATGAGAAACGCGAAGGAACTCGCGCTTGAATACATCGCCCCCTCGGTCAGAGATCCGAGGAAGGCGGCGGTAATGTTTGCAGGAACTCGGTCAAGTCTTCTGTCGCGTTAGTCGGCATAGAAAAAAGTTATGACGAGAGGGAGACCACTCACGAAAGGAAACTCTAATGAACAACGTAAGTGCGAAAAAAAATAAACGGGTTATTTTGAACGCCAAGACACTGCTGCTCGAATTCCTCGCCGCCGTCACCCACGGCCAGGATGTCGCCACCCTTTTCGCCGAGGACGGGGCGCTCGAACTGCCGTTTCTGCATTCGTTGGGCATCCCCTGGCGTCACCGGGGTCGCCGGGCGATCCGCGAGCTCCAAGACAGCCTCGCCGGGCTCTATGTGGACTTGGCCTTCAAGCCCGAGGACACCCATGTTCTGATCGACACCCCGGAGCAGGTGTTCGCCGAATACATGGCCCATACGACTGCAAAGGCGACCGGGCGCACTCTCCATCATATGTTTGCCGCCCGTCTCGTGGCCGAGAACGGCTTGATCAAGCTGGTGCGGGAGTCTCTGAACGTGGTCGCCGCGGCCCAGGCCATCCTGCCCGGCGGCGTCAAGGACCTGCCCGATCCGGAGAAAGAGATCTTCTCGCTCCCCCAAGACTACGTGAGCTGAGGGATGATCGCGGACTAAATTCTGCGCCTCGAGCAACTCGCTACTGGGCAACAACGGAGAAAGCACTAATGACTCCACCGCTGCTGCACACTGCACACAGTATCGGTCATTCTATGGAACCTGAGCAGAGCTTCCCTAGCTATTATGAAAGGAGTTTTGACATGCCCAAAGAACAGATGACAAACATTGGCACACTAAGGCAGATAGTTTTACTCAGTTGTAAATCTGCTTTTCTGCGCTTCACGAAGCTTGCGAGTGTCTTTTTATTCTCCGGACTGGCTCTCAACTCCAACGCATTAGCGATGCCCAAGGGCACCTCCGATGCTGAACTCGTAGAGAAACTCAAGGGATTCAAAAACGCATCAATAACAACTCCAGACGGAGTCCGCATTCATTATGTCGAGGGCGGGCAAGGTGAGCCTCTGATCCTGCTGCCAGGATGGCCCGAGACCTGGTGGGAATACCATAAGATTATGCCCGTATTAGCCACGCATTTTCATGTTATCGCTGTCGACATTCGTGGCATGGGGGGTTCGTCAAAACCTGAAGGCGGGTATGACAAGAAGGCCATGGCGAAGGACGTCTACGCCTTGGTTTCGCAGCGCGGCTTTAAGAAGGTGAACATTGCAGGCCACGATATTGGCGCGATGGTGGGATTTGCATTTGCTGCAAACTATCCTGACGCGATTCAAAAACTGGCACTCCTGGACGCGCCTCACCCTAATGAAAATACGATGAAGCGCCCGGGGCTTCCAGCGGTTGGAACGTTCGGTGCAAAGATTGATGAGGATCATCCGATCTACCCATGGTGGTTTGCGTTTCATCAAGTAAAAGGGCTGCCTGAGAAACTCCTTGCAGGTCGCGAAAGTATCTACATCAATTTTCTTCTTGATTATTTAACGAAAGATTCGACGTCTATTAGCGAGTTCGACAGAAAAGTGTATGTCGCCAATTACTCGATTAGTTCAGGCAATGCTTGGTATCAAACTTTTCCACAGGACGTTCTCGATCTCAAACAGTATCAAACGGTGAAAGTGCCGGTGCTTGGATTGGGTTCACTTGCATACGAGTATTTGAAGCTGACGCTTCCGCCGATAGCCTCTAATGTCAAAGTCGTCCGGATTGGAAATAGCGGACACTTTATTGTTGAAGAACAGCCAGAAATGACAGCCCAACACCTTATCGAGTTTTTTGGGACTCCCTGATGTAAGAAAAGAGGGCGTGCCTATTCGGACTCATGATCCGCTGCAGGAATCGAAAGCGGGTGTGCGAGTTCGGACCGCAGGCATTGATGTCGCGTTCCGCATTTTCGCCGTCAGGGTCGGATGTAAAACATGGAGAAGTCGATGGAACTTGTTGCCCCTGGCTCGCCGGATTTACGCGTTGTAGATCAAAGAGGAGGCCTCATGATTGACCCTTACGCCACCCGTCATCACGCAGTACATTGAAGCCGGCGGGACGCGCTATGCCTGCCCAATGATGTCAGACGCAAACATCCGAGCCTATGGATCATTCGTGGCAAGAATTCGACACGTGCAGAGCCAGTCCATACCAATTCTCAGAGTTGCCGTTCCAAAACTCGCGGTACAAGGACGGTACAACATGGGCGTGTTTTCTAACGTTCCTAGCGGCTCCTTACTGGATCAGGTTGTAATTACAAGGCACGGTCGCCCTGCAATGCCTTGATGTCAGGAATTCAAGGTAATGCCAGTTGAGGCCATACGACGAAAGAGCGCGGCCTGAACGCCTATCGCTGTAATCCCACACTTGCATGAAGTCTGCTCCGCTCGTTTGCACCGAATCTCGAACGCCTGGGCGAGGGTTCGATAAGGGTTCGATAAGACTTCCAAAGCGTTTCTTCCGGCTCTAATTGTTGCGATCCGTGCCTCTGGTTTCAATTACTTACAAATCGAAGTATCTCTTTCACGGCGGTAACACGGGTTCAAATCCCGTCGGGGACGCCAAATCTTATCAACGCTTTACACGGAAACCCCATCTGCATCGCGATACACAGAAAATACACGCTCTTTCGGCCGGATCATGCCCACAACTTTGCTTTGCGCCGCCCGCTTGTCGGGCCCGAGAGCTTGGGTGTAGGTATCCAGCGTCATCCTTGACGTTGAATGTCGCAACAACTCCTGCACTACTTTCACATCCTCACCATTGCCCTTGAGAATCGAGGAAAACGTGTGTCGGAAGGTGTGCCACGAAACCTTCTTCTGGATGCCCAACTTTCGGGCCATCGGCTGGATGTAGTCGCGCATCACCGTGCTCAGCCAGACGGGTTGCTTCCCGCGCTTGGCTCCAGCACGGTTGGCATCAGTGGCCCATACATAGTCGGACGGCTTCTTGTACGGTGTCACCGCGTGCCAGGCCAACAGTTCACGAGCCACGAACGCGTCGATCGGCATCAGTTTTCTGGAGGTTTCAGTTTTAACCGGGCCCACGTGCTGGTCAACCAGTGATCGGGTGACACTCACATGGAGCTTCTTGAAATCGAAGTCTTCCCATTTCAGCCCAGCCAGTTCGCCTCGACGAAGCCCGGATGGCATGTCGAGAAACAGCATGGCCCTTTCCCGGATACCAAGAGCTGCCAGAAGCAATTGCATCTCTTGGATTTCGAGAATGTCAGGTGTACGTTCTCGTTTTGCGGAGACGCGCACTCCTGAACGCTTTGTCGGTCCAGTGATGGGGTTCCGATCGGTCAATTCCCACCGGATCGCGTGGTTGAAGATGCTACTCATTGCGTCGCGAATCTTCTCTCTCGTTCCGCCGGCAAGAGGTTTCGGCTTGCCGAACTTCGTTGTGACAAGCGTCTTGAGCCACTGCTCGACCGCGACGGTCTTGATGGCCCGCAACTCCAGCTTTCCCCAGTGGGGAACAACCCACTTGCTCAGAAGCTGCGTCTTCCTAGAGCGGGTAGAGTACGCTTTGCCTTCCGCACCACAGTCCGCAAGTTCGTGGACCGTGTAATGATCTACCGCCTTCGCCATGGTGATCGAAGTCAACTCCGTTGGGCCATCAGTGTTAATGTTTACTCGCAATCTGGTCACTGCCTCGTGCAGTTTCTTGCTTTTCGTCGGATATTCTTCAACGGTTCCGATGACCTTGTTTCGCTCCCGCAACGTTCCGTCACTGCAACGCTCGCGCCAGCGAAAGAGCCATCTTTCCACTCCATCCTTTCTCCTAATTGTCGTGAGACAGCCATTTCGGAAACGTGCCAGCATTCATATCCTCCTTGAATTCTGGCACCGGTCGCAGCTCGAATTTAACTGACCCGGCGCCCAGGAGTCTACCCCGACTCGGTACACAGTGATTCCCCCGCGGTTAGGAGTTACAAGACGAATCGTGACGGACTTCTACTGCCGCACCAGACTGGCCTTGATGACTTGGGAACGAAGCCATTCGTCCAGCTCCGACAGATAGAAGTGCCATCGCTTCCTATCCCTCCCAACTGGATGAGCTGGCAATGTGCCCTCGCGAGCTTTGCGGAGGACGGTTTTGGGATGCATCCTCAGGAGGCGAGCAGCCTCTCGTGAACTGACGGGTATTTCCCTCACCGAATGCGGTGAATCAATGTGCGTTGAAATAAGCGGCGTGGTGGGACCTGGCTGGGTCGACATAGAATCCTCGTTAGCGGCAGGTATTCTCGATGCGAGATGGCGGCCCAGTTGGTCAAGACCGTACGGGACCGGCGATGTTAACCAATTTGATTCATTCCTGCCGGCGTGTCCAATAACTTTTCGGATCGAGTTCATTCCTGCAGGTTATTAAAGACAGCCCAGCTCGATTTCTCACATCCAATTCCCGTTGACAAAGCCACCGCGTGGATAGAGAACTTATTGAACAAGCGGGGCTTGCATAAGGAAGGTCATTCGCCAAGAACGCCCGAGATTCGTTGAGGCAGGGATAGGACCAGCCATCTCACAGTGCTATTCAGGACAATCGCCACAGGTCGCCAGGAAATATTTGTGCGCTCGCGGACGACACAAGCGACAACGGATATGTCCTTGAATTGCAACGTTGATGGAGCTTTTCTCATACCGATCCCGACAATAGTTTTCCCGGCCGATCCCTCTAGCTTTCGAGATTCATAACCCCCAGGAATGAACTCGATCCGAAACGTTATTGGACACCGTGATTCAGTGCGGTTAGGTTTGCGCTAAAAGCAGCCGCTTTAAACCCTGCCGGAGGTGCATATGCCACGTTGGTCCCAGATTTATTTCATCCGTCACATCCAGCCGCTTCTTCGGTCGAAATGCGCACGTCCAACCGCCGTTATTCTTGCGCTGCTTTTCCTCGCGCCTATGGTTGCGATGGCACAGGGTTCACCGTTCGACACCGGCTTTAACGCGATCCAAGGCCTCTTCACCGGCACTATCGCGAAGGTTGCAAGTCTGGTCGCAATCGTGATCGGTGGCTACGGCTTCGCGCACGGGGAACCCGGTGCGAAAAAGGCGCTGGCTGGCGTTGCCGCCGGAACGGGCATTGCCGTTATGGCGGTGAATGTCCTGAGTTGGCTTTGGGGAGTGTAGCGGCTGTTTATCGCTCTGCCCTCGATCCCGTTGCGCGCCACGCTTTAAACGAGAACGATATGCCCGACAAAGCACACCAGAATCGCCGCACAAATCGAGTCTTTAAGAGCCTGCACAAGCCTCTCACCTACTTGGGAGTCGAACGGACGCTGTTCTACTTCGTCTGCGTCGGCGCGGTGGGGGCCTTCAACCTCTTCAATTCCATCCTCGCCGGTATCGCCGTCTTCATTGGCGGCTTTGCCTTCGGCCATTGGGTGACGAACAGCGATCCGGCCTTCCTCCGCATCCTCGCAAAGTCCGAACGGTACAAGCTGCGCTATGACGCTGCGAAGCAGCAAGTTCCACGCGTGGAGGTGGTGTGATGCTGCGTATCGATAAGGTGATCAAGCCGTGGAAAGAGAGTGCGGCCCTGAACGACCACATCAACCTCTATGGCTTCTGGAACGAGACGGCATTCCTTACCAAGAGCGGTGATCTAGGCATGGTTCTCAGCGTTCCCGGTGTCGATTACGAAAGCCTCGACCGTTCGCAACAGGAGTATGCAGTGAAGCGGTTGGAGGCGGCCCTGAAAGCCTTTGGCCCAAGCTTCCATGTTTACCAATACCTCTTCAAAACGAACCGCCCCGACATACCGTTCGCAAAATATGACGACCCGATTGTGGAAGCAGCGATCGAACAACGGCGGAAGTTCTTTGAAGCAAGGCGGGACCGTCTTTATCAGGTTGAGATTTTCTACTGCATCCTGCTTGAAGGCGCCCGGTCGAAGACCGGCGTCGGTACGGCGCTAGCTCGCCTGTTACGCGATCCAGAGGGCGCGATTGCCGAACTCAAATCGCAGTTCACCAACGACAACATGAAGAAGTTGTTGCGGACGCATATCGAGCGCGATCTTCAACGACTCGACCAGCACGTCCAGGCCTTCGCTCGGCAGCTTGCAGATTTCATGCAAATCGAGGTCTTGAATCGCCAAGGCCAGTTCAGGTTCTTCCGCCGCTTGCTGAATTATGACGACTGGCGTGTTGCCGGAAAGCCGCAGTCCACACAGTTTCTCGACTATCAAGTGGCCAACTCCGACATCGAAGCCGAACGCGATCATCTGCGGGTAGGCGATCACATCGTCCGTGTCCTGACGATGAAAGAGGCCATCACAGAGACGCGTCCCCTGGTACTCGACGCACTGCTGAAGATCCCAGCCAACTTCTACGTCGTCACAGAGTGGACGCAGCTCCCCGCGGACAAGGCCCGCAAAGAAGTGGACAAGCGCCGCCGCCACTTCAATATGTCGAAGACGGGATTCGTCTCGCAGATGGGCAACGACACCACGAAGACGAACCCGCGCGACGTGCTGGTGGACGAGTCCAAGCAGGCCGACATTGAAAATCTTGGCGATTGCCTTCGCGCCCTGGGTGAAGGTCAATCGCTTGGCGATTTCTCACTCACGATTGTGCTGTATGGCCGGTCACGAACGGAACTCGATCAGCTCGTTGCGGAATTTACTGGCGTCTTCACCAACGCGGACGGCAATCTGTTTGCGGAAACCTACAACCAGCTGAACGCATATTTCGCTACTGTGCCGGGCAACTATGCGTTCAACCTCCGCCAACTGTACATGCTGAACACGAACTACGCCGACCTTTCTTTTCTCTTTACGATCCTTCCCGGCGAGAAGACGAACGCGCACCTCGGCACGGAGTGCCTGGCAGTCGTCGAAACCGACAACAGCACGCCCTACTTCCTCAACCTGCATACTGGCGACGTTGCCCATACCCTGATTCTCGGGATGAGCGGGAGTGGGAAGTCCTATCTTTGCGTTTTTCTGTTGCAGAACGCACAGAAGTACAAGCCCCTGACTTTCATCTTTGATATCGGCGGCAGTTTTCAGTCGCTTACGACGATATTCGACGGCTCGTATCTCAATGTGGGTCAGGACGCGCGGGACTTCACCATCAACCCCTTCTCGCTGCCTCAGACTAAGGAGAATCTGCAGTTTCTCTTCAGCTTTTTCCGTGTACTCGTTGAGGGCACCGAGCAGCGTTACCGTCTGGACTTCAAAGAGGAACGCCGGCTATGGGACGCGATCGAGCGGATTTACGTGCTGGAGCCCAACCAGCGCACGATCTCGAATTTTGGGAACATCATCGGCGAGTTGAAAGAACGCCTCCACCGCTGGACCTGCGGCGGCCAGTACGGCTTCCTCTTTGACAACGCCGAGGACACGCTTTCGTTCAAAAACTTTCAGACGTTCAATTTCCGCGGTTGGAATGACGCACCGGAGGTTTTGGAACCACTGCTGTTTTATGTTTTGCACCGGGCATCGAATGAAATCACCGACCCGAAGAACCTCGGCACACCCAAGTTCTTCCTGCTCGACGAGGCGTGGCTCTTCATCAAGAACGAGACGATTCGCAATTATGTGGTGCAGGCGCAGAAAACATGGCGCAAGCACAAAGCGGCGATGATCCTGGCGACGCAATCCATCAAAGAGCTTGAGGAATCGGGGATGCTGGCGATAGTGGCGGAGAGTTGCCCGACAAAGATCTTCCTCGCCAACCCGGACATGAACCGGGAAGTTTATCGCGAGGCGTTTCATCTGAACGACACCGAACTGGACCTTATCGACGGCCTTGTTCCACCGGGCCAAATGCTGATTCGCAAGGCGCAGACCTCCAAGAAAGTGCACTTGAACGTCGATTCGGTCACGCACTGGATGGCAACGAACAACGCCCGCGACAACCTAAAGAAAAGGGAATATTTTGACCGCCACGGTTTCGCGGGTGGGCTTCGCCACCTAGCGGAGGAGTGGCCATTCCAGCCGCGTGGGCTGGCCGTATCAACCACCAACAACACCCTAAGGAGAGAAGTATGCGACACCTAGGATTCATCGTTGATTGTGTTTTGGTGGTTTTCTCCATCGGTGCTCTGGCCCAAGACTCTGCACGCACAGTGCAGTATCACTCGCAGGACATCGTTCCCATCCGCGCCAAGGTGAAATATACGACCCTTATCGAACTACCCACGACCGAGAAGATCATGGAAGCCGCCACGGGTGACAAGGAGTTCTGGATTGTGGACGTGGTCGGTAACTTCTGCTTTGTGCATCCGGCGAAACAAGGCATCAGCTCCAACTTGAATCTCATTACGGACAAGGGGAACATCTACAGTTTCACTCTCCAGGATATTTCTTCCACGTCGACCACCCCTGATTTGAAAGTGATCGTGGAACCCGCCGATCGCTCTGCCATCGTTGCCGCCAACGGTCCCCCGCAGTTCGTACCCGCCGCCCAACTCGAACAATCGAGGCAGCAGCTTGCCGCTCTGCAGTCGCACGTCGAGCAGGCGGTGGATGAGTACAAAAGCGCCTATCCGACGCGGCTCAAGTTCGACTATGCCTACAAGGCAAACGAAGCTCCCTTCGACATTCAGTCGATCTATCACGACGACAGGTTCACCTACATCAAGACGAATGCGCCTGAGAAGTTCAGTGTCTATGAGATGAAAGACGGCAAACCCAACCTCGTTACCTACGACCTCCGGGAAGGGACATACATCATCCCGAAGATCATGGATAGCGGATATGTGGAACTCGGCAAAAAGAAGATGGAATTCTCGCGCAAGGGATCGCCGTCATGACTGAGAACGTCTTCACTCCTCACACAGAGCCGCAAGCGGAACCAACGTTGCGCCGCAACCTGGAACTGCCAAAGGGTGTCTTGCAGAAGAACCTCAAGACCTTCGTTTATCTGGGCGCGGCAATGCTGGTGATTTTGGCGGCCCTCTTCAGCTCGTCTGGAAAAAAGATGCCTGGACAACAGGCGAGCCTCAAAGGGCAACCCCCCCAACCAGCCTTGCAGGACAACACCGACAGCAATGTACAGGAGTTGAAGAACCAGCTTCAGGCCGAACGTCAGAAAGAACAGCAGGCGACAATGGCCGCCGCTGCGATGGGAGATTCAGCGCTTGCGTCTGCGACGCCCCAACAGCGGGCTGCGGCCGCGGCCTATGGGCCGACCGGCCTTGCCGCGCCATGCGTTCCGGGCCAGCCCTGCTCGCAAGGTCAGCAGAGCAACATGCAGATGCAACTCACGCCTGTGCAACAGCAGGCACAGTTGATCGCTGCGAAAGAACGCGAACGGGCTGACAACTCCCGTTTCGCTTCCAATCTTGTGTACTCCCGCTCTGCCGATCCGCCGCAACAACAACAGCAAGGCCAGACGATGCCCGCCCAATATGGCCCTGCCGAACGGCAGACAAACAGCAGTCTCGTCTCCCCACCAGCCGAAGGAAAACAAGAGGACACGCCCGGAGGGTATAAACGCCCACTGGAGGCCAATGTCGATTCGGCCGTCGGTCAGCCCTATCTCGTTTACGAAGGTTCGGTTCTGGACACTGTTCTTATGAATCGCCTCGATGGCGATGCCGTTGGGCCGGTGAAAGTCCTTGTCTCAAATCCGTTGTATTCCCACGATCATCAACACGTGATCATTCCCGAGGGAACGGTTGTTCTGGGTGAGGCAAAGAAGATTGGAGCGGCGGGCTTCGGCCAACAGCGCCGGATGGCCGTCGTTTTTCACCGCCTGATTATGCCAGACGGTTACTCCGTCGATCTCGATCAGTTCCAAGGCCTCGACCAGATCGGAGAGGAAGGGCTGAAAGATAAGGTCAACAACCACTACCTCCAAATCTTCGGCACCTCGATAGCTTTGGGTGTCGTTGCTGGAGCAAGCCAGATCACGCAGGGCGGCGGGACCATCACCACGAGCGGTTCCCAGGCATTCACCAATGGGGCTGCTGGCAGTGTTTCGCAGTCTGCCACCACGATCCTTGACCGCTTCATACAGATACCGCCCACCATCACGATTCGGGAGGGCCACCGCGTAAAAGTGTATTTCACGCAGGACTTGCTTCTTCCTGCGTACTCGAACCACACTATTCCACAGACGTTTTGAGGAGGCTTTCCATGCGAATCGTTACCCTCTCCCTCTTAGTTCTGTGGACTCTCACCCTTGCCGGCTGTCAGAGCAAAGCGGCAAAAGTGAAACAGTTGCAGGATCAGTACAACGCCGAATACCCGCCCTATGCCAAGGAATGCCTGGAGGAAGACAACTCCGGAGCCACAAGACTTCTGACAGGGCAGACTCTGACCAAGGAGCAGATGGCTGACCTCGAAGCCAAGAAGAAAGAACGAGATGCACGGTGCAAGCCACAGGCCGACCGTCTTGCGCAGCTCCAGAAAGAGATTCTCGCTGCACAGCAGTAAAGCCGTACCGCTGTAAAGCCTCACGAAACCAACGGCGACGAAGGGACGAGACAAATGAAGAAACTAACCCTTACCGTGCTCGCCGTTGGGTTTGCGGCAGCATTGCAACCGCTCGCGAGTGCCCAGTTCGGTTCCGGCATCGTGTTCGACCCGACACAGTCGGGCCATGCCGTTGTGCAAATCGAACACGAAGAACAATCCATCTCCAACCAAATCCACCAGATTGAGCAAGGCCAACAAATCTTCACCAACACCGTCAAGATTGCAACAACGGCGTTACAAGCCTACAACGTCGCAAAACAGCAATACGAGCTCACGCACCAGATGATTCTCGCGCCAAGGATGCTCTATGCGCGGTTTCTGTCTCCAACGTCGGACCTGCTACTCCTGCAGCAAATCTCGAATACCTATGGCAATTCGATGGGGTGGCTCAATTCGGCTAATACGGGGAAGGGGGCAGCATCCGCTTACCAGCAAGTTAGCGTTCCGAACACCAGCCACATGATACCCGGCTACGGTACCGCGAGTATGGCCGGGCAGCTGCAAATTGCCGCGCAGGGCGCCACTGTCGACATCAGCGATTCAGTAATGACAAACAACCTGCAAGTACTCGGGACCATCCGCGCCAACCAGACCACACGACAAACGGACATTGCGAGTCTTGAGGCCGCAACCCAAACCCAGGACCCGTCGCAGCAAACCATCATGGCTGAACTTCAGCGCATTAACCAAGCTCTGCTCTTGCAACTGCGCACATTGCAAGACGCAAACCAAATCAACGCCAATCTTGCCCTGCAGCAGATTGTTGCCCAAAAGCAGCAGCAGGACGCCATGAAATCGGCATTTCGTGACTCGGCGGGGTACGAGAGCTACTACAACGCCAACGTAACGACCACCAGCGGTGGTGCAGCGAATCTCCTCACGCAAGCGTACTGACGAGACGCCAGTAAGAGAAGACAGGAGGGCACAGAACATGGGTACAGGTCTTTTTGACTATATCGCTCAGGCGTGCCGATCGCTTGCGGCTACGGCTGCCCCCTCTATTACAGCGATGGGGATTCACATCGTCATAGCGCTCGCCACCATCATGTTGGTTTGGTTCGGCGTTCAGGAGGCGCTGGCATCGGCGCACGGTGGGCCAGGGTTCAGCATGGGGAGGTTCCTCAACCTCTTCATGCTGCTCACCTTTGCCTACGTGATGGTGAACTACTACGACAGTTCCATCCCCGGACTTGGATTCTCCATCAAGGGCTTCATTGACGGAGGCACAATCAATCTTGTGAACCTGATTGGGGCAGATGGTTCCGCCACCATGCTGAACGAGATCCACACGGCATCCTCAAAGACGGGACCATCCTTACTGAATAGTCTGATGTCTCCGTACTACGCGATTGTGTACTTTGTCGTTCAGTTCCTGTTAGCCCTGCTGGCTGGAATCATTTCCGCAATTCTGGCCTATGGCGCGATTGCGGCAACGATCATCGGATTACTCGGGCCGATCTTTATCCCGCTTCTTGTCTTCGACAAGCTCGATTGGCTGTTTTGGAGTTGGCTTAAGGCGTATCTCGGATTCAGCTTTTACAAAGTCGTAGCCGCAGCCACGATGAATGTTCTGTCTCATGTTCTGACCAACTACTACATCCAACTTGGCCAGAGCATGTCAGATCCTTCAACCATGGTTCAGACGCTGCCCCTTCTCATTCTGCTTGTATTGGTCAACATCTACATTCTCTTCAAGATTCCGACCATGACTCACAGCCTATTCACTGGCGGTACTGGCGGCCACGGTGGAGGCTTGGGCATGGCAATGATGGCGATACGGGCGGCGATGTGAACGGCGAGAGAAATAGAGGTCACAGATGAGCACAGAAACAACGAATATGGAAACCAAAGCGACCCCAGAAATCACCCGAGCCGCAGAGCGTTATTTGGAGCAATACGGGGACCCGTTGGTGATGAACACCTATCTTAAGGTGACCATTCTTGCGATGGCCGCCGTCTGTATCGCGCTGGCGGCGCTCACCTTCAAGAGTCAGCAAGCGCTCGCCAACATGCACCCAATGATCGTGCGCATTAACGACGTGGGCCACGCGGAAGCGATCGACTATCGGAACTTTCAGTATCGCCCACAGGAAGCGGAGAACAAGTATTACCTCACCCGCTGGGCGGAACTGTATTTCAGCCGCAATCGCTTCACGATCGAACGGGATCAAACGCAGTCGCTTTACTTCCTCAATAGCGATGTGCAACGTGCCGTGATCGACCAGGAACGCAAGGACAACAGCATTCAGAATTACGTCAAAGACAGCAGCTTGCCGTATGTCGATGTGGAGATCAAGAACGTGATCCTTGACGACCTGCGACAGTCGCCGTATTCGGCGCGCATCGAGTTCGAGAAGGTGTACACCAACCCCGCGGATCATTCCGAACTCAAGCGGGAGCGATGGACAGCCAGCGTCACCTATGTCTTTCGCGAGAGTGTGAAAAACAATGAGCTTGCCGTAAACCCTCTCGGCCTGACCATCGTGCGCTTCCGGGCCGACCAGGCGTTCAGCTAAAGATTCAGGAATTCATCGACCTGCCCAGAGACTTATTCATGTCATTTCGTGCTACTAATCCGGCTAGCTTTTCCCACCTGTCCTCGTGTCCGGTGGAGTCGGCGAACAAGAGCGTTTCGACGCGCAACTACGGTGGCGAATTGCGTCCTTCTTGCCGTGGACATGCCCGCTCGAATCGAGCCGCGATTGTAACGACCTTCCCTAGCCGACACGCAGATGACAACTTTGCTCTGGAGCGTGTCTGCCGTTATGTATCCCGTCTTTTGCTCGGTCACAGCTTCGAGGCCTTTCCGGCGCCCGGCGGCACTCGGTCTTCTGCTTCGCATCTAGCGCCCCTTCAGGGTCTCGGTTCCTCCCTAAACAAGTTTGGGAACCCCGGCAAAGAACGCCCCTCAAACTTCTTTCGGGCCCCTCCCAGAAAGCAGACATTCGGCACTTGGGAGCCGGGCCCACTCGCTAAGCTCTGCCCAGTGTGACCCGAGCAACAACGGGCGAATTCAACAAACGGAGACACTGTCATGTACCAGAACAAAGTAACCCTCATCGGCTTTCTCGGCAGCAACCCCGAAGCTCGCACCAACAGCGCGGACTTCAGCGTCACTAATCTCTCGCTGGCAACCAAGTCCTCCTATAAGAAGGATGGCAAGTACATCTCGCACACGGAATGGCACCGTTGCGTCGTCTTCGGCAAGCTCTCGGAGTTCGCAAAGACGCTCACCAAGGGCGCACATATCCAGGTGGAAGGCGAACTGCGCAGCCGGG
>CALFMO010000024.1 GCA_937879855.1 uncultured Acidobacteriaceae bacterium
TTGACCACGTCAAACTGTACTTGCTGACCTTCCTGCAGACTGCGGAAGCCACTAGCCTGAATGGCGGAGAAATGTACGAAGACATCCTCGCCGTTCTGGCGGCTGATGAAACCGTAGCCCTTGGCGTCGTTAAACCACTTCACTGTTCCTGTTTCCATGATGGTGCATGTTCCTTTTTCTTTGATGTAGCGCTGAAACTTTCAAGGTCTTCTGCAGGCAGGTCACACGCTGGGTTAAGCGGAGATGCTTGTACTGCGAAGGAACTCTAAAGTCAAACGCAGCCTGATTGTACGAAAAGTGCCCCAAAATAGCTACATATTTCCGCATACGCCCCCTCTAAACAACTGACAGTCGGGGTGTTATGGTTGGGCCCGCTTGGAATGAAAAACGGAGTAGTAGAGCAGTTTGAAGGACCAAGGGACTGACCTGGAGGTCTCTCCTTCGTGTAAACTTCGTGTCCTTCGTGGTAATGGCTCTTGATTGAGCCGCGATCAGAAATTTCCCTGACTTGCCACCTTTACGCAAACAATTCATCATCTAAATATGCGCTTGCGGATTCTTTTCCTTTTGCTTTTGTTCACTGCCTCGGCGTGGGCCGGGATTGTCGACGAGGTGCACTTCGACCTGGCGCAAAACAATTTCTCTGCCGCAGAGTCAGCCCTCAATTCTTATCGCAGCCAGCAAGGAGTCACTGCCGAGTATCTCGAGGCGTATTCGTGGCTGGCGCGTGCCGCCCTCGACCAGGGCCAATATGATCAGGCAGCCGCGTACGCCAAGCAGACGAAAGCGCTCGTCGTCGAACAACTGAAGCAGCGTTCTCTGGACGCCGATACGCACCTGCCGATCGCTCTCGGAGCGGCGCTGGAAGTTCAGTCCCAGGTGCTAGCCGAACGCGGTCAGCGGACGCAGGCCATTGGGCTGTTGCAGTCCGCGCTTCGAACCTACGGAAGCACTTCCATCCACGAACGGCTGCAGAAGAATCTGAACCTCCTGTCGTTCCAGGGGAGGCCTGCACCGCCGCTGAAGTCGGACGAGTCTTTAGGAGCGAAGCTGCCAGCGGCGGCGCAACTCAAGGGGTCGCCCGTGCTGCTGTTTTTCTGGGCGCACTGGTGCTCCGACTGCAAAGCGGAAGCGCCGATCATCACGCAGTTGCGCTCGGAATTTTCGGGCAAGGGATTGCAAGTGATCGGGCCGACGCGCCTTTACGGTTACACGGCGCAGATTGAGCATGCCTCGGCCAGCGACGAACTGCGCTATATCGACGCCGTGCGGCATCGTTTCTACAGCGGCCTGCTCGACATGCCGGTGCCAATCAGCAAATACAACTTCGACATCTACGGCGCTTCGACTACGCCAACGCTGGTGCTCCTGGACCGCACGGGGAAAGTGGCCATGTACCATCCGGGAGCGTTGCCCTACGACCAGCTGCGCGCAGAGATTGAGAAAATCGTAGCGAGGTAAGTAGTGTGGCGCCGGCGCCCTCGCCCGCGAAAGGCCGAAAGATAAGCAAAATGTCCGCGTAAATAGTGATCATTCGAAGCTAAGATCACAGGCGGCTCTTCATCGCAAAGACGCGGGCAGGAGTGCCCGCGCCACACGGTCACGCCTTCACTTCGGTTAGCTGGCCCGTCTTCACGTCGTAAATAAATCCGCGCACTGGGATGTTCTTCGGGATCCACGGATGCGATTTCACCCGATGCACCTGACGCCGAACGTTCTCTTCCAGGTCATCGAAGGCGTAGAAATGGGCAGGTTCGCTGGCCACTGTGCCCATCTTTTCGGTCAGGCGGGCTCTTAATTCATATTCCTGCACCTTCAGCAAGCCGCAGTCGGTGTGGTTGATGATGATGAACTCCTGCGTATCGAGCAGATGATGCGAAACGATCAGCGAACGCAAGGCATCCTCGGTAGCGATCCCGCCGGCGTTGCGGATCATGTGCGCGTCGCCGGGACGCAGGCCCAGGCAATGCTCAAAAAGGATCCGGGAATCCATGCAGGCCAGCACGGCCACGTGCCGCTTCGGGCGGACGGCGAGATCCCCCAGCTTGAAATGACGCGCAAAATCTTCATTTGCTTTCAATAGCTCGTCAGCAACAGACACGATGATTGCCCTCGCGGAAGGTCGTTGGTCGTTCGTCGCTAGTTATTGGTCACACTCACTGCCTAACGTTGGCGAATGTCCAACGACCATCGACTAACGACAAATTAGTTTACCCGTTACAATCGGCGCGTGAACGTCGGTTTGAACCTCGATGACACGATTGTCGCGATCGCCACGCCACCGGGCCGCGGCGGGATTGGAGTGGTGCGACTAGCGGGAGCGAGGGCGCTGGAGATCGCGAAGCCGATGTTGCAGTTGAAGCACGAACTCGAGCCGGGACGGGCTGTGTTTGGGGAATTGGTCGAGCCGTGTAGAGCGGGCACTCCTGCCCGCTTCCCGGCGGAGCTCGCGGGAACGGAAGTCAAAATCCCCATCCTAGTCGCAAAAAACGCGACTAGGATGGGGCACCCCGGGAATTCTCAACGCATCGACGAGATTGTGGTTACCTATTTCGCCAAGCCGCATTCCTACACTACCGATGACATCGTTGAAATTTCTGCGCACGGATCTCCTGTCGTGTTGCGACACATTGTGGAGCTTTGCGTCGCCGCAGGAGCACGCTTGGCGGAGCCCGGGGAGTTCACGATGCGCGCTTTCCTCAACGGGCGCATTGATCTGACGCAGGCTGAAGCCGTGCGCGACCTGATCGACTCACAGACTTTGTATCAGGCCAAAGTTGCGGCGCAGCAACTGGAGGGAGCGCTCTCGCGGCGCCTGCAGCCGATCAAGCAAAAGCTGGTGGAACTGATCGCCATGCTCGAAGCCGGGATTGATTTCGCTGAGGACGACGTGTCGGTGCTGCCCGATGCCACCATCCTCACTCACATCGCCGTCGTGCGCACGCCGCTGGAACAACTCAGCGCGACCTTCGCCTACGGCAAGATCGTGCATGAAGGATTGACGCTCGCGATTGTGGGCCGCCCCAACGTCGGCAAGTCGAGCTTGTTTAACCAATTGGTGGAGCGCGAGCGCGCCATTGTCACGGCGACGCCGGGCACCACACGCGACCTGGTCAGCGAGACCGTTGCGATCGGCGGCATCCCGGTCAAGTTGGTCGACACCGCCGGCATTCGCGATGCGCTCGACGAAGCCGAATCGATCGGCATTCGCAAATCGATGGAAGCCCTGGCCGACGCGGACCTCGTGCTGGTTGTGCTCGATGCATCGCGCGATGTGACCCCGGAAGATCACGAACTTCTGCGGCAGGCAGAGGGGCGTTCAGTGATTATCGTCGAGAATAAGTCCGATCTGACGACGGGGAAAGTCCCCACTTCTCCCAACACCTGGGAGAAATGGGGCACTCGAATTTCGGTTTCCACTTCGGCTTTGACAGGCGAAGGGATAACCGAACTGCGCGCCGCAATCCTGCGACACATTGGCGGAGATGCCGGCACCCAGGCGGAGTCCGGCTTCCTCACCAACATTCGGCATCAGGGATTGATTAACGATTCGCTGCTTGCGCTGGATGCGGCGAAGAGCGCCGTCGACGCAAAAGTTCCGCACGAGATGCTGCTGCTCGATCTCTACAACGCGCTGCGTCCGCTCGACGCCATCACCGGGGCGACCACTACCGACGACATTTTGAATCTGATCTTCAGCACATTCTGCATCGGGAAGTAAAATCCGAGATCGGCTGGTTAGGATGGATGCACGCGAAGAGCCATAACGATGAGTCCCGCGACGATCAGCGCGAGGAATCCAAGCGAGAAAATATAATAGGCCACTCTCACCTTGGGCCAAATAAAAGCAGGCCAGCTGTCAGAGAGCTTGTCAGAGAAGGTTTCTGCGAGCCGCGGGGGTAATGCGGCTTCTTCGGAGCCGGGCTTCCAGTGGTCAGCGATCCAAGTGGCGCGAAGATTCGAGAGCAATAGCGCGGCAATGATGACCCGGACAACGCCAACGCCGGATCCCAGTGAGTCGACAAAATAAAAGCCAAGCGTGATCGCCGCCGCCAATAGGTTGTGCTCGCGAACCCCCACTCCGCCTAGGTGAAACACCAGGAGCCCAAGTATTCCTGTGAAAGGCTGGCCAGCGAGCGTTAGGAAAACTAGGGACCATGCGCCAACAATCGTGCACACCCAGAAGCCCTGCACAGCGAGATAGTCGACGTCCGCGCCGCTCTGGATGGACGGCCAGAAAAGGCTCCTGAGGCGGCTCTCGCTGCGAGTGGTTGAATCAGATAGGCCGAGCGTTTGCATGGTGCAGGATTAGACCGCAACCCACTGGCCCTGTCCATAGAAAAATCAAGCTACTTCGACAATGCCGCCAAGGCATCGCGAAACATCGCATCGAACGACCCGCCTTTGCCATTTTTTGTCGCCGCGGCGAGAGCTTTTTCGGCGGCCGCCCGCTGGTACCCCAGATTCAGCAACGCAGAGAGCACGTCCTCTTCCGTGGCGTTCATGGCAGGGACGGCGGGAGCCGAAGCGGGACCTGCTTCTGGCAGCTTGTCGCGCAGTTCGAGCACCATGCGCTCCGCAGTCTTTCTGCCGATGCCGGGGATGCGCGTGAGCCGCGCCACATCGTTTCCTCGAATCGCTCCCACCATTTCGTCGGCGGCCATGCCGCTCAAAATTGTGATGCCCAGCTTCGGCCCGATCCCGCTTACCGTGATTAGCTTCTCGAACAGCAATTTTTCCGCGGGACGCAGGAATCCGTAGAGCGCGATCTGGTCTTCACGCACATGCGTATGGATGTGCAGCGCGACCTCGGCGCCGACCGCCGGCAGATCCGAAAACGTCGGCACGCTGATGGTCACGTCATAGCCGACGCCCGCCGTCTCGACGATGGCCTGGTTGGGGTGCTTGGCCAGCAGTTTTCCGCGCAGATGGGCAATCATGTTCAGCCCATTGTAGAGGCACTGACCTTGTGTCGCGCAAAAGGCATGTGGCGACACAAAAGCATGTGGGGACAGCCGCCTCGGCTGTCCGTAGAGCGAAGCTCGACGCCGTCGGTTAGGTCGGGCAGACATCGATTCCCGCCGAACGACGGGTAGCCACCGCGAGACTGTGCTCTAATCTTCGATATGCGCACCGGCAGGACACTAAACAATTTTGTCGTATTTGGATCCGCATTTCTCGCGGCATTGTTGTGTGCATTGTCTGCCTCAGGACACGCCCAGCAGTCCGCGCCTCCAAACGCGCCGTCGGCGCCGCAAGCCTCTTCCAGCCCGCCTTCCGAGTTTGCCGAAGCGCGAAAGTTGATGCAGCAAGGCAAAATCGACGAGGCCATTGCGGAACTGCAAACCGTCGAAGCCCGCGACCCCGCCGCAAAGGGTCTGGCTCTGGAAATGGGAACGGCATACTACAAGAAAAGCGATTTCCCCAAGGCGATCGCGTATCTGAAAAAAGCAACTGCAGCGGATCCAGCGAACAGCGAAGCGATCCAGTTGCTCGGAATTTCCGATTATCTGGGCGGGCATCCCGCAGATGCGATTCCTTTGCTCGAGAAAGTACAAGGCTGGTACTCGCGCGCCAACGTGGACGCTTCCTACATCTTGGGCATCTGCTACATCCAGACGAAAAATTACGACCAGGCCCGCCATGCGTTTGCCAAGATGTTTGCTGTGCCTCCAGACTCGGCTGCCAGTTACTTATTCACGGCGCGAATGCTGTTTCGTCAGGAGTACGATCCGGTGGCGGAAGAATACGCGCAGAAAGCGGCGGCTCTCGACCCCAAACTGCCCCTGGTCCATTTCCTTTTGGGCGAATTTTATCTCTACAAATCGCGAGTACCGGAAGCGATCGCAGAATTCCAAAAAGAATTGTCCATCAACCCGGCGAATGCGGCAACGTACTACAAGCTGGGGGACGCGTATTCACGCGTGCAGAAATTCGAAGAAGCGGAGCAGTTGCTGCAGCGCTCGATCTGGCTCGACGCGACGTCGACCGGGCCTTTCATCCTCATGGGGAAGGTGCTGGAGAAGAAAGGCGAACTTGATTTAGCTGTGCGGGCGCTGCAGCGCGCGGCGACCATGGACCCGAACAATCCGACCACGCATCACCTGCTCGGCCAGGCTTACCGCGATATGGGTAAGAAAGACGAAGCGGAGAGCGAACTGAAACTCGCCGAAGAATTGCAGACCCGAGACGAGTCGCGCGAGCGGCCTCGGCCTTAGAGTGCGGCGGCCTGGTCGCGCCGGCGCGCCTGGATTTCAATGTAGACATGCACCAGCGACACAGCTGCCGGCGTCACGCCTGGAATGCGCGAGGCGTGGCCGATCGTGCGTGGCCGCACGCGCGTGAGTTTTTCCTGCATTTCGCGGGATAGTCCGCTGACCGAACGGTAGTCGAACCATTCGGGGATCGAGTGCTGTTCGGCTTTCTTCAGGCGCTCCATGGCGCGCTGTTGTTGCAGCAGGTAACCTTCGTACTTGATCTCGGTCTCGACCGACTTCAGTTCGTTACGAACTTCTGAAGAGAGCTTAACCACAGAGTGCACAGAGGACGCTGAGGAGTTCCTGGCAAAGAAATCTGGCGCCAGTTCCTGCAGGATTGGGACGAGCTGCTCCACCGTCACTTCGGGGCGCTTCATCAGCTGCGCCAGTGTCTGGCCGCTGGCCGAAGAAAAGTCGGCGACAGTGGGAACACAAGGTCCCTCGACTGCGTTCGGCTTCGCCTCACTCCGCTCGGGATGACAACTCTCCGTTCGAGCATCCACTCTCTCCAACATTTCCGGCGTGATCCGCGTTTTTTCCAGCAACATCTTCATCTCTCGCAGACGTTGCTGCTTCGCCTGAAAATCTTCCCACGCCTCATCTGAAATCAAGCCCACGCGGCGGCCGTGCGGAGTCAGGCGCCGGTCGGCATTGTCGATACGCAGGTGCAGGCGGAACTCCGCCCGCGACGTGAACATTCGATACGGCTCGTTCGTGCCCTTTGAAATCAGGTCGTCGATAAGAATCGCCGTATAAGCCTCGGTACGGTCCAGGATCAGCGGCGGTTGTCGCTTCACTTGCAGGGCGGCGTTGATGCCCGCCATCAATCCTTGGCACGCCGCTTCCTCGTAGCCTGAGGTTCCGTTGATCTGGCCTCCCAGGAACAAGCCGGCAATCTTGCGAGTTTCGAGCGTGCGCTCAAGTTCCGTCGGATCGATGGAGTCGTATTCGATGGCATATCCCGGCCGCAACATGTCGGCACTCTCGAGTCCCGGAATCGACTTCAGGATCGCAAGCTGCACGTCTACCGGCAGAGACGTGCTCATGCCGTTGACGTAAATTTCGTGCGTGTTCAGCCCTTCCGGCTCAAGGAAAAGCTGGTGCATTTCCTTGTCGGGAAACTTCACGATCTTGTCCTCGATCGAAGGACAATAGCGCGGGCCGATCGACTGGATCTGCCCGCTGTACATGGGCGAGCGGTGCACGTTCTCGCGAATGATGCGGTGCGTTTCCGCCGTGGTCCAGGCAATGTAGCAGGGCACCTGCGAATCGTGATGAGCCACACGCTTCGTGCGAAAGCTGAACGGAGTGGGATCAACGTCGCCGGGCTGTTCGGGAAAGCGGGACCAGTCGATGGTGCGTCCATCCAGCCGCGGCGGAGTGCCTGTCTTCAGCCGGCAACCGCGCAGGCCCAGCTGCTTCAGCGCCTCGCCCAGCAACACGGCATTCGGCTCGCCTGAACGTCCGGCAGGATATTGCTGCTCTCCGCAGTGAATCAGCCCGTTCAAGAAAGTTCCGGTCGTGATGACGACAGCTTGCGCGCCCACGGTGCGGCCGTCACGCAGACGAATGCCGAGGACCCGGCGGCGGTCGTTGGCCGTTGGTCGTTCGTCGTTGATCCCAGGCGTGTCTTGGCGACCGGCCAGCGACCCACGACTAACGACTAACGACTCCTCCACAATCAGATCCGCAACTTCCGCCTGCTTTATCTTGAGATTCGGCTGCGACTCGAGCACCTCGCGCATCTTCAGGCGATACGCCTGCTTGTCGCACTGCGCGCGCGGCGACCACACTGCCGGACCGCGCGAGGTGTTCAGCAGCCGAAACTGGATGCCGACCGCGTCGGTGATCTCGCCCATGATGCCGCCCAGCGCGTCGACTTCGCGGACCAGGTGCCCCTTCGCGATGCCGCCCACGGCCGGATTGCATGACATCTGCGCGATCAAATCGACGTTGAGAGTGTAGAGTGCGGTCTTCAAGTTCATGCGCGCGGCGGCCATTGCGGCCTCGCATCCAGCGTGGCCGGCGCCCACGACGACTACGTCGAATTGTTCAGTGAACTGCATGTCAAACGAACGGAGCGAACCCCAGAAAATATTCTGTGCGTTTCTTCTTTCATTCTAACAACATGGCGAACTCGGTGATCCCCATCACTTGCTGTCGCGCTGCGTCGCCCGTATATTTGGCTGTCCGACGAAAGTCCCAGGGGGCATGATGAATACCGCCGAATTTCTCCAGCAACTGGACGCGCGGATTAAGAAGTATGACCTGCTTTGCCATCCTTTTTACAAGGCATGGTCGGCCGGCCAGTTGACGCGCAACGATCTCCGCGAATATGCGCAGGATTATTACCACCACGTCGAAGCCTTTCCTTCGTACCTGGCCGCGCTCGGCCTACGCCTGGAGGAAGGCGAGCTCCGCCAGGCCGTGCTGGCCAATATGTGCGACGAAAAGGGCGTGGAAGGTCGGCCGGGGCGGGACTCGGTGCCACACGCCGAACTCTGGCTCGACTTTGCCGAGGGCATGGGCTCGACTCGCAATCTCGAGTGGCACACGCCAGTCGCGGAAATTCGGCAACTCATCCGACACTTTCGCCAGGTAGCCAGCGAGGGTTCGCCTGAGGATGCGCTGGCCGCTTTCTATACCTACGAGTCGCAGGTTCCGCGCATCGCGCAGGAAAAAGAACGTGGCCTGCGCGAGACCTACGGCGCCGATCACAAGACCTGTGGCTACTTTACGCTGCATGCCACCGCGGATGTACGCCACTCTAATGTCTGGCGCAAGCAACTCGAAAAGCGCATCGTTGCCCATCCGCAAGCCGCGGAAGGGGCTCTGGACGCAGCCGAAAACGCCGCGCGGATGCTGTGGAAAGCGCTGGACGGAATCGAAGCCCGCCGCACCGCCATGGCGGTCGCGTAGGAACCATTGGGACGCCACGTAGAGACAGCCGCCTCGGCTGTCCAGTCGGGCGAAGCTCAACAGGTTTTGACGCAAGTTCGAGCCAATGATTCGATAGAATCATTGGCTCATTTTCTTTCTGCAGGGGGTTAGAGATTTGGCCAGAGACATTCCCATTGGCGCGCATGCCGAGGCGGAGGAGACCGTCGAGTTTGAGCACACGCTCACCTCGCACCATCCCGAATTGCCGCCCGTGTATTCGACGCCCGACATGATTCGTCTGATGGAAACCGCCGCCTTTCAGGCGCTGCAGCCTTACTGCGAGGGCGACGAGATCACGGTGGGGACATCCATCAACGTCGAACACCGCGCCGCCAGCGGCATCGGCGCCCACATCAACGCTCAGGCAGTGCTCGAGTCTTTCGACGGCCGCTTCTATACCTTGCGCGTGACCGCTCGCGACGAGGTGCAGGAAATAGGACGCGGCACCGTGGGTCGAGCAGTTATCAGCGTCGGCAAGTTCGTCGAAAAAATGAAAGGCAAATAGAACGGACTTCGGAGCTTCGACCTAAAATCTAACCTGAGATCCAGACCTGAAAACTTCCATCCTCATCGGCGTCATCTCCGACACTCACGGACTGCTTCGCCCCGAAGCGCTCGCGGCTCTGCAAGGCTCGCAGCACATCATTCACGCAGGAGACATTGGCGCGCCCGAAATTCTCACCACGCTCTCTACCATCGCGCCCGTGACCGCGATTCGCGGCAACATCGATAACGACCTCTGGGCACGCAAATTGCCCGAGACCGAAGTCGTCGAGATCGGCGGCCTTTCCATTTACATCCTGCACAATCTGGCGGAACTTGACCTTAAGCCCGAAGCCGCAGGCTTCAAAGTCGTGATCTCTGGCCACAGCCACATCGCGAAGCAGGAAACGCGCAACGGAGCGCTCTACTTCAATCCCGGCAGCGCCGGCCCGCGCCGCTTCAAATTGCCGATAACGGTTGGCAGGCTGATCATAGAAAAGAAGAGAAATGTCCGCGCGGAAATCATTCCGATTTCAGATTGAAGTTTTTAAATTGCAGATTTAAAAACCCGGCAGTTCAGACTTCCGAATCCACGCCGTTGCTACAATCCGAAAGAATGTCCACCGTGTTTCACATCGACAACGCCAGCGGCAAAGCCCGCTCGGGACGCCTGCTGACTCCGCACGCCGAAATCGAAACGCCCGTGTTCATGCCCGTGGGAACGCTGGCCTCGGTGAAGGCCGTGCCGCAGGACACGCTCGAAGAACTCGGCGCGCAAATCATTCTCGGGAACACTTACCACCTCTACCTGCGCCCCGGCGTCGAGACCGTGCGCCGCCTGGGAGGCCTGCATGAGTTCATGTCGTGGCCGCGCGCCATTCTCACCGATTCCGGGGGCTTTCAGGTCTTCAGTCTGAACGAACTGCGCAAGGTCAACGAAGAAGGCGTGACCTTCCGCTCTCACCTCGATGGTTCTTCGCATTTTTTCAGCCCGGAAAGCGCGATGGAGGCGCAGATCGGCCTCGGCGCCGACATCATCATGGCGTTTGATGAATGCACGGAGTTTCCCGCGGATCGCGCCCGCGCCCGAGCGTCGATGGAGATGACGGCACGATGGGCAGCCCGCAGCAAAAAGTATTTCGAAGACCAAAAGCACGAAGTCCCGTGGGGGAATGTGGGGACAGCCGCCCTCGGCTGTCCGGCGGAGCGAAGCTCCGCAGCCGCGCCGGCGAGCTTGCGCTCGCCTGGACAGCCGAGGGCGGCTGTCCCCACACAACCTCTTCCGATACATTGCGAGAATACACAATCGCTCTTTGGCATCATCCAGGGGGGGATGGAAAAAGACCTCAGAAAAGAATCTGCCGAGCGGGCTGTCGAAATCGGCTTTCCCGGCTACGCCATCGGCGGCCTCAGCGTGGGCGAACCGCGCGAACTGACCCGCGAAATCGTCGAGTCCACGCTCGAACATTTACCCGGCGACAAGCCGCGCTATCTTATGGGCGTGGGCACGCCCGAAGAAATTGTCGAGTACGCCAGCCTCGGCGTCGACATGATGGATTGCGTTCTTCCCACCCGGGCCGCGCGCCACGGCCTGCTGTTCACCTCCGAAGGAAAAGTCACGATCAAGCAGGCGCGCTACGCGCAAGATCAGTCGCCGCTCGATCCCAACTGCAGTTGCCGCGTGTGCCAGCGCTACTCGCGAGCATATCTGCGTCATCTTTATGCATCCAACGAAGTGTTGGCACAGGTCTTGAACACGATCCACAACCTGAGTTTCTACCTTGACACTATGCGGCGGGTACGGCATTCTATTTCACTTGGGGAAGAGTCCCGTTTTCTTTCTAGTGTCTGGTCAAGACCGAAACCGTAGACTCAGTGGGAAGCACTCCCCGGATTCAAGCCTGACGCCGAAGACCCGGCCGAAGTCGATCTAAACTCCGTGGTGACATAACAGCTCCCGCGGCGCTGATGGGCGCCGGCGGTTTTTTGGCGAACATACGTTCAGACCTCATATGCAATTCTTACTGGCAGCACAACTCGGTGGTGGGGGCGGCGGTATGGGGTGGCTTGGAATCGCGCCCCTCATTTTTATATTCGCGATTTTTTATTTTCTCCTGATTTTGCCCCAGCAACGCCGTCAAAAAAAATGGCAAGCCATGCTCGACCAGCTCAAAACCGGCGACAAGGTCACGACCACCGGCGGCCTGCGAGGCACGATCATGGCGCTCAAAGACGATTCCCTGCATTTGCGCGTTCCGCCGAATAATCTCGTGCTGGAAGTGACCAAGGCCTCCGTGGCACAGGTCACCACGCCCGAGGAAGAGACGAAGACGAAATAAGTGATTCGTGGTGAATGGTCTTGCTGACCACTAGCCACTAATCACTGGCCACTGAATTTATATGAATAAGAATTTTCTCTGGAAGCTGCTATTCATCGTTGGCACGGTTCTGTTTTTCCTGTTCGGAATCTTTGGCATTCCAAAGAGTCTGTCCGGCCAGGGTCTGCTCGCGGCGTTGAGCGATCACATCCATCTCGGACTCGACTTGAGCGGCGGAACCCACCTCATTTTGCAGGTTCAGGTCAACGACGCCGTCAACGTTGTGGCGCAGAACGCCATGGAAGTTTTGAAGGATGAGTTGCGCAAGCGGAAAGTGGACTATAGCGACATTACGCAGCCCGACCCGCAAAACAATCCTGACCACATCCTGGTGAAGGGCGTACAGCCCGGTGCGCGCGGCGACCTGGTCAGCGTCGTGCAAGATCGCCTGCCCGAGTACGACGCCCCCGCCGGCGGTCCCAACAACACCTGGACCCTGGCGATGCGGCCTTCCGCCTTGAACGACCTGAAGAGTAAGGCGGTCACGCAGGCCATCCAGACCATCCGCAACCGCATTGACGCTCTCGGCGTCAGCGAGCCCACCATCGAAGAGCACGGACTCGGGCAATACCAGATTCTGGTGCAGCTCCCGGGCGTAGACGATTTCGGCCGCGTGAAGGACATCATGCAGTCGACCGCAATGCTCGAAATCAAGCAGTCTCTGGGAGGCCCGTATCCCAGCGAGCAGGCGGCGCTGCAGGATAAGGGCGGAGTTATACCTGCAGATGCGCTCCTGCTTCCCGGACACAGCATGCCGGGCGCCGAATCCGAAGGACCGGCGTGGTACCTGGTTTCGCGCGTCTCCGCGGTGAGCGGAAAAGATCTGCGCGACGCTCAGCCCAGCACCGACCAGAACGGCCAGCCCAGCGTAAGCTTCTCGTTGACGGGCGAGGGTGGACAGAGGTTTTACAGCTTTACTTCTGTTCACGTCGGCGACAGCCTGGCCGTCGTCCTCGACAATAAAGTGCAGGAAGTTGCCAATATCAAAGAGCCGATCCGTGATCAGGGCTCGATCAGCGGCGGCCGCATGACCGAGCAGCAGGCCAAGGATCTTTCCATGATTCTGCGCTCCGGCGCTCTGCCCGCCAGCATTAAATACTTGCAAGAGGAAACCGTGGGACCGTCGCTAGGCGCGGATTCGATTCGCTCCGGCGTGCGCGCCGCCGTCATTGGCATGGTGGCCGTGCTGATTTTCATGCTCGTCTACTATCGCGGAGCGGGCATCAACGCCGATGTGGCGCTGATCATGAACCTGATTATTTTGCTGGGGTTCCTGGGTTGGTCGACCATCGCGGGCGTCAACGTCGCCCTGACCTTGCCGGGAATTGCAGGTGTGATCCTGACGGTCGGCATGGGCGTGGATTCCAATGTGCTGATCTTCGAGCGCATTCGCGAGGAGTTGCGCAATGGCAAGACGCCGCCCTCGGCGGTGGATCAGGGCTTCAGCCACGCCTGGATCACGATTGTGGATACACACGTCACCACCATCGTTTCCGCCGCAATTCTCTTTATTTTTGGTACCGGTCCGGTAAAAGGATTCGCCACCACGCTCACGTTTGGCTTGCTCGCGAACCTGTTTACCGCCGTATTCGTCTCACGCTTCATCTTCGACTGGGTGCTCAGCCGCAAACAGCGCGGCGAAGCGCTCAGCATCTAGGAAGAATTGGGTAATTGGGAAATTTGGAAATTGGGTAATTTGAAAAACATAGGCTCAGTAGCTTTTAAATTACAGAATTACCAAATTTCTCAATTACCAAATCGCCATTTAAGGGGCTAAACAAACCCGTGGAGTTCTTTCGCAATACCAACATAGATTTTCTGGGCAAAAAGTGGTATTTTCTCGCCTTTTCGCTGGTTTTTAGCGTCGCGGGCTTGCTCTCCATGCTCTTCTGGCACCACATTCCGTGGGGCGTAGACTTCCGTGGCGGAACGCTTGTGTATGTGAAGTTCTCGCACACGCCCGACGAAAACGCGATTCGCGCCGAGCTCGACCATGCCGGCCTGCGCAATTTCAAACTACAGCGTTTGGGAGTGGCCTCCAACAACGAGGAATTGATTGACCTCGATGTGCGCGAAACCAGCGAGCAGGCCCTCGATCAGGGCAAACTGAAGATCATCCAGGCGCTCGAAACCCATGTCCCTGCGGGCAAGACCGATCTGAACAACGCCAGCGTTTTGACGGTCAAGAACTTCCTTCTGGACAAAGATCCGCTGCACATCGGCCCTGACGATCAAAAATACGGCGCTGTAGCCCAGGCAATCGTCGATTATCGCGACAAGGTGCAGGGTGGGGTCTTGAATTCCGTCGATCAGCTGAGCGCTGCTCCCGGTGTTGACGCTCGCGTAGTGGCATCGCTGCCGGATGCTTTCTATCTTTCTGACTTCGGCATCCGCAATGTCGAAATCATCGGCCCCCAGGTTGGCTCCCAACTGCGCACACAGGCTGGACTTGCGACTCTTTATTCGCTGCTTGGGATGCTGGTTTACCTGGGCTTCCGTTTCGAATGGATTTACGGCGTCGCTGCCGTATTAACGGTGTTTCACGACACTTTGATCACCGTAGGCGTCTTCTCCCTCAAGAATCAGGAAATTACCCTGACCGTCATCGCCGCGATCCTCACCCTGATCGGTTACTCCAATAACGACACGATCGTGGTATTTGACCGCATCCGGGAGAATATTAAACTCATGCGGCGCGAGAAGCTGGCCGACATTGTCAATCGCAGTATTAATCAAACTCTAAGCAGAACTATCTTGACAGCGGGCTTAACCTTCCTTACCGTACTCGCACTCTTTTTGTTCGGTGGCGAGGTGCTTCGTGGATTCAGCCTCGCACTGGTAATCGGCATTCTAATCGGTACGTATTCGTCGATTGCGATTGCAGCTCCCATCCTGGTGGCCTATCAGGATTGGCGGATTGAGAAGGGCAAGCGGCCAACAGCAATGGTCGGCCGGTCTAGGTAAGTTACCCGATGGCGGGCAGGTAGCGATTGCGTTAGCCCTTGTTAGGTAGGCATTTAGTGGTATCTGTTTGAACGCCATTTCGGGCTCTGGTGGCCGGTCAAGGCGCCAGCGAAAACTGGGAGCAAAGGGGAGTCGTCCGGTGTCTAAGTATACGTAGGGTTCGAAGCCGTACTTGGGGAGAATCATATGTTTGAAGACAGCCTTATCGAGTCGGGCGGCAAGCTCAAGACCAAGCGGGGATTCACGTCGATCATCTCGTTTGCCATTCAGATCATGATTGTCGGCGTCATGGTTCTGATCCCGCTGATTTTCACCGAAGCGTTGCCCAAGGGGACAACGCTTTTTATGTTGGTGGCACCCCCGCCGCCTCCGCCGCCTCCACCTCCTGCCGCCGCTCCGGTCCGCGTAGTCAAGCAGGTGCAGACCGATATCATCAACGGCGAACTGCGCACTCCGACCAAGATTCCTAAAAAAGTTGAAATGATCAAGGAGGACGAAGCCCCGCCGCCGGCTATGGCTACCACCGGCGTGGTAGGTGGCGTTCCGGGCGGCGTCCCGGGCGGATCCATGGGCGGCGTGATTGGCAGCGTGCTAAGTGCGACTCCAGTTGCCGTGCCGAAGATGGCCACCCCGACACGCGTGCGCGTGTCCTCAGGCGTATCGTCTGGTCTTCTGATCCGCAAGGTCAGCCCGACCTATCCGCCACTGGCTCGCCAGGCGCGCATTCAGGGCACGGTGATTCTGCAGGCTCAGATCAGCAAGGATGGCAGCATCCAGAACCTGCAGTTGATCAGCGGGCACCCCATGCTGGCTCCGGCCGCGATCGAAGCCGTCAAGCAGTGGAAGTACAAGCCGTACCTGCTGAACGGTGAACCGGTCGAGGTCGAGACCCAGGTGCAGGTGAATTTCACGCTCGCCGGGGGTTAAACTCCCAGCGCGGCGCGGTTCGAGCTTTTCGTAGATGTGTGCGTCACCTTCCCGTCCCGGCCCGTTGTCTTTGGCGGACGGGAAGGGCTTCGTGAACCCGGTACCGTCGTTTTACCGCAAGTTCGACAGTCCGGGTTCGTGCCTTGTGCGGCGAAAGTCGCAACCCGCTGGCGATTTCTTTCTTGAGGCCAGCGCTTGGCACCGCAAAGCGCATCAAAGTGTCCAAGTAAATGTCGAGAGTTCCGAGGAGGGAAAGCAACTCATGTTCGCAGCTCATGTAGCAGGTGTCACTCTCAGTCACGTCATGTCCGCGGCCACTTGGGTCGTCCAGGAAGGCGGCGGAACCTTGGCTACCGATCCATTGGGCTTGTGGAAGGCAATGGGCTGGGTCGCCAGAACCGTGGTCATCATTCTCTTCATCATGTCGGGTTGGTCGATCGGCGTGATGATCGATCGCTGGATGGCCTACAGCGCCGCCCGCAAGCAGTCGCGCGCCTTCGCCCCGGCTGTAGCCGGAGCTTTGCGCGATGGCCGTATCGATGAAGCCATCAAAGTTGCCGAGCGCAACAAGAAGAGCCATCTAGCCAAGGTGGTCACCGCCGGCCTGATGGAATTCAAGGCCCACCAGGATTCCCCGGGCGCAATCCCAGGCGAAACCATTGAAGCCTCCAAGCGCGCTCTGGAACGCACCGAAGCCATCGTCCACGCCGAACTCAAGCGCGGATTGGGCGGTCTCGCCACCATCGGTTCGACCGCTCCCTTCGTGGGATTGTTCGGCACGGTGATGGGCATTCTGAACGCCTTTATCGGCATCAACAACTCCAAGGCTACCGGTCTGGCTGCGGTCGCCGGCGGTATTGCGGAAGCGCTGGTTACGACGGCCATCGGGCTGCTCGTCGCCATCCCGGCCGTCATGATGTTCAACTATCTTACCGGTCGCGTGGAAGCCTTCGACGTCGAGATGGACAACTCGTCCAGCGAATTGATCGATTACTTCCTGAAGAAGCGCGGCGATATTCGCCGGTAAGCCGTTCGTAGAGAACGAGCCGGCTCGGCCCGTTTCCGCAGTGAGTTGCTTGTCCGGCGCTGGAGCAATCCGGCGCCGGGCCTTCCCAACTTCAGCGCGGAGCGCCTTTCGGCTCGGGACCGCGGCGAAAGCACGGGAGATATCAAGCTATGGCAATTTCGAAGCGAGACGAAGGATCAAAGATCAGCTCCGCCATCAACGTCACCCCCATGGTGGACGTGATGCTGGTCCTGCTGATCATCTTCATGGTGGTCACGCCCATGTTGCAGAAAGGCATCAGCGTGGATATGGCCCCCGTCAATAACCCGGAGCAGATGCCGGACGCGGACAAGGAAGACGCGCTCCTGGTCTCCATTACGCGCGACGGCAAGGTCTATTTCGGCAGCGAGCAGATGGCAGTCGACAACCTCACCGGTAAAGTGAAAGATCGCCTAGCCAATAAGCAGGATAAACGCGTGTACGTGAAAGCCGACATGCGCAGCCGCTTTGGCAGCGTGGTGCAGGTTGTGGACGCGGTTCGCGCCGCCGGGGTCGATGACCTTGGCTTGCTCACCGAGCAAAAGAAAACTGCTCAAGCCCCGCCACCCCCGGCTACGCCAGGGCAATGAGGGCGCAATAAGAGGAGAACGATCATGGGAATGGATCTGGGCTCGGGCGGAGGCCAAAGTGCAAACATCAACGTCACACCGCTCATTGACGTACTGCTGGTGCTGCTCATCATCTTCATGGTGATCTCGCCGGTCACTCCGAAGGGACTGGATGCGCTGGTTCCCCAGCCGCCTCCGCCCAATGCTCCCAAGAACAATACGCCCGACCGTACCATCGTCGTGCAGTTGATCGACCGGGGTGCGGGGCAGGCGCCGGGCGTCAAAATCAATAACGAAGACGCGACCTGGGACAACCTTCAGGGCCGGCTTACCGACATTTACAAGCAGCGCGCGGAAAAGGTCATGTTCGTGAAGGGCGATGACGCCATTCCCTTCGCCAACGTTGCCAATGTTATCGATCTTGCCCATGCCGCCGGCGTGGACAAAGTCGGTTTGATTACCGCGAAGATCGAAGCGGGCGCCTGATCTGCCCGTCGAGTAATAGCTCGGAGTTGCGAATTTCGTATTGGGCCACTGCACGGAAGCGTCGCGCTTCCGTGCCGCCTCGGCCCGCGCGCCTTATCATGCCGCGCTTGTCAAATCGATGTCTCTGGGCCTAGGATGCTTTGTCGAGGGAGACCTATACCGCAATGAATAACCATGCAAGACTTATCACGCTGGCGGCGCTAATGCTGGCGCTCTTCTCTTCTGTGGGATGTGACAAGCTGCGGGCGCGCGACCAGCTCAACAAGGGCGTGGAATCGTACAAGAACAACCATTACGAGCAGGCCATCGATCACTTCCAGCAGGCGGTTCAGCTCGATCCCAGCCTGATCAATGCGCGCATGTATCTGGCGACGGCGTTTGTGTCGCAATATATTCCCGGGGTGGACTCGCCGGAAAATCTGCGCACTGCCCAGCAGGCGATCGACGAATATCAAAGGGTCATTGACGCCAATCCTTCGCGCGAGCAAAAGGTTAACGCCGCCAAGGGCATCGCCTACCTCTACCTCAACGAGAAGAAGTGGGACGACGCCAAGAAATACTACCGTATGGCATCCGACCTCGATCCCAACGATCCTGAACCCTACTACTCGATCGGCGTCATCGACTGGACCGCGGCCTACCAGCCCCGCATGGAAAAACGCGCCGCGTTGGGCATGAAGCCCGAAGAGAATCTGAATCCCAAGAACAAAGACCAGAAAAAGGTCTGCGAGGAATTAAAGACACAGAACTCGGCCGCCATCCAGGAAGGCATCGACAGCCTCAACAAGGCGATCCAACTCCGTCCTGACTACGACGACGCCATGGCCTACCTGAACCTGATGTACCGGGAAAAGGGTGACGTGGAATGCGACGACTTGTCGGCCCGCGCCGAAGATCTCAAAACCGCCGACCACTGGGTCGACGAAACCCTCCGCGTGAAGAAGGCGAAAGCCGAAAAAGCCGCCCAAAGCTCGCAAGGCGGAATCACGGTCGACCAGAAGTAAAATCAACCATAAGGTCAGCCGCTAATAAAATCAGCCGCAAATATGGTCAGCCACTAATAAGATCACACAAATAAGATCAGCGGCGAAAGAATGCAGCCCACGGCGCAAGCCGTGGGTAGCGAGTCAAAATTAGGGTAGCCCCGAAGGGGCGAAAGAAAAAACTCGTGTTCACTCCAGAAGTGTTCTCCGCGTCCTCTGCGATCTCAGCGGTTAAAAGCTTTGCGACTCCGAAGCTAAAACTCTACTCCCGACTGTAAAGCCGCACCTCAACCTTGTTGAACTGCCACCGAACCATCCGAGGGAACGACTCTGGAAGAACGCGAGTCAGCATCACGGTGGTAGGATCAGGCTTATCCGTAGCCCCATTGTTCATCAGCATGACCCACACTCGCCGGTTCTTAATCGTTCGCACCCAATCCTCGGTAGGTTTGCCGGTAAAGTCGCGATAGTCCAACCCCGCTCCGTGGTGAGGAAATAAAATCTCCGGCCCGAGTGGCCCCGTGAAACGAGGGCTGGCGGTATTTTCCGCCGCCCGCAAGGAACGGAAGAATTCATAAGCAACGCGGGTCCCCGCAATGTGAAACACAACTCCGTCTCCCGGTTCGCTGTGGTCGAGAATGAAATTGCTAGCCGCTCCCGACGCGTCCCGTTCATTGTCAAAGTCGTGCCCATAAACGAAAACAATCCCCTGCTGACAAAGAAGCAGGACTCCTGCGAGCAAAGTGCCCAATAGCCACGCAGGCCGCACCTGCGCCAGTCCCGCCGCCACCAGAATCACCAGCGCCGGGAGGCAGAAGATCATGTAGCGCCCCAAAAACACCGGACGCGCGAACGACAGCAAAACTGTCAGCGCCACGGGAAAGAAAAGCCAGATCAGCACAAACTGTACTCTCCAGATTCGCCAATCCCGCGCACGCGTGAATAATTTCTTCCCGGCAGGCGCTATCGCGGCGATGCCCACCACGCCGCAGATCGCTAGCAAGAACCAATTGCTCCCGCCCGCCAGGTGCTCGTAGAACACCAGCACATCGCGAATGCCCGGCCGCTGAATCCACTTGATCGGGCCCGCTCCAGTCTTGGCCACAAAGACCAGCAGAGACAGCACGGCGATCGCGATCATCATCCAGGCGCGCCGCAATTGCCCCCGCACCGCTTCACTGTCTTCTGTTCTCAGCCCACGCAGAGCCAGCCACTGCACGACCACCAACAGCAGCGCATAGAAATGAGCGTAGGCGGCGAGAATGCTGAAGACGATGTACCCGGTTCGGTTGCGGCGCGAGGGTTCGCGAAGAAAGGCAAGCAGGAATCCTGAAGAAAGCGTTGCCAGCAGCAGAAAAAGCGCGTAGCTGCGCGCTTCCTGCGCGTAGCGCACGCTGAAAGCGTTGAAGCTGAACAACGCCGCGGCGATCAACGCAACTCGCCGGTCATAGAGCTGCCGCGCCAGCCAATAAATTGCCGACAGCGTGGCCACGGCAATCACTACCGATAGGCTGCGAATGAAGAACTCGCTTTGCCCGAAATGCAGCCACATCCGCAGCAGCGCGTAGTACAACGACATATTCGCTTCGCGCCACCACAGCAGACGTAGAAAATCACTCCATCCAATTCGGGCGACCTCCACGCTGAAACACTCATCAAACCAGTAAGGCTTGCTGACAAGGTGAAGAAATCGGACCGTGGTAGTCTCCACTGCCAGCAGAAGCAACATTAGCCAGTGAGCCCAGGGGACGGCCGCCGCGGGTGGTTTCACCTCAGAGGACGGCACGCTAAATGGGGCACGGTTCAAGCCACAGATGATACTATGCTAAGAAATTCCGAATGAGCCCGTACTTGTACTGTTTGCGAAGGCGCCACCAATCCGTCTTTCAGGCGAAGGAAGGACTTGTCCTGAGTATAGTCGGTGGGATCTCGCGCGCAGACCGGCAATAGAGAGCATGCATATGACGTCCCCGGCAACCGCACTACAACTCGACCCGGCCGCGACCAGTCGTTGGCAGCGATCCGTGTCGGTAATCGTGCCGGTTTACAACGAGGCCGCACATCTGGACGAACTGTTGCACGCGATCCAAGCCTCGCCGGTAAAAAAAGAAATCATTATCGTCGACGACGGTTCTACCGACGGCACGCGCGAAAAGCTGCAGGCCCTGGCGCCGACCGACGACGTCACGATTCTGTTCCACGAAAAAAATTATGGTAAAGGCGCAGCCATTCGCACCGCGCTGGCCCACGCCCGTGGCGAGTATGTGCTGATCCAGGATTCCGATCTCGAATACGATCCGCAGGATTATCCGAAGCTGCTCCGGCCGCTCGAAGAAGGCACAGCGAACGTCGTTTACGGCGTTCGCCCCGATCGTCCCGAGCGCGGACTGCGCTTCTTCCTCGGCGCCAAGCTGCTCACTCACCTCACCAACTTGTTGTACTGGGCGGGCATTCATGACGAGGCGACCTGCTATAAAGTCGTTCGCCGCTCGCTTCTGGCGCAACTCGAACTCCGATGTCGTCGGTTTGAATTCTGTCCCGAAGTGACCGCAAAGCTCTGCCGCATGGGCGAGAAGATCGCCGAGGTCACCATCTCCTACAATCCGCGCTCCGCCGTCGAAGGCAAGAAAATCCGCCATTCCGACGGATGGCTCGCGATCTGGACCCTGATCCGTTACCGCTTCACCCCGCGCCGCCGCTGGCAGCGGGGCAGCAACGACAGACCGCAACCGCCATTCGCGGTAAGCTTCTCGCGCCTCCCAGAATAACCAGTTATCGGGGTTCGAATACTAAGCGAGACCCGGGTGCCCCATCCTAACCGCGCCTTTTGCGGTTAGGGTGGGGACTTTGACGTTTGGCGCACCCAAAATCCACATTCACTTGTAACAGCTGACGGTGCACCGAAAACGGAATAAGCAGAAGATGATCAAGCGCAGCGACCAGCGCGATCTCTTGCATTTTCCTCTGTGAGGCCCTGTGACCTCTGTGGTTCAAACTGTCCTTCAACCACAGAGGACACAAAGGAACACAGAGAAAACACGGCCTGTCTGCGGTCGAAGGTTTGCCCCTGCGCGCGACCGCAGAATCTCCTGTAAAATCTTGGGTTCGCCGAGCGCTGCCGCTCCTGGAAAATGTTCAAGAAAATTCTCATCGCGAATCGCGGCGAGATTGCCGTACGCGTCATCCGCGCCTGCCACGAGATGGGAATTGCCGCGGTTGCCGTTTACTCCGATGTGGACCGCGCCTCGCTGCACGTTCGCAAAGCCGACGAGGCGTATCCGATCGGTGCGCCTGCCGCTTCCGACTCGTATCTCAACATCCAAAAGATTCTCGACGTTGCGGCGCGCTCCGGCGCTGACGCCATCCATCCCGGATACGGTTTTCTGTCCGAAAATGCGAAGTTCGCCCGAGCTTGTGTCGAAGCGGGCGTGAAATTCATCGGCCCCACCGCCGCGGCCATGGACGCCATGGGCTCGAAAACCCGTGCCCGGCAAGCCATGGAGCGCGCCGGCGTTCCGTTCGTTCCCGGTACATCACATGGCCTCGAGTCTTACGAACAGGCCGAGCAGGTGGCCGCGCGCATCGGTTATCCCATCATGTTAAAAGCCGCCGCAGGCGGTGGCGGAAAAGGCATGCGCCTGGTCCATGCCCAAGAAGAATTGAAGTCGGCGCTCCAAGGCGCGCGCAGCGAGGCAGAGCGCTCGTTCGGCGATAGCGAAGTTTACATCGAGAAGGCGATCCTCAATCCGCGCCACATCGAGATGCAGGTTCTAGCCGACGAACACGGAAACACGGTGTATCTCGGCGAGCGCGAATGTTCGCTGCAGCGCCGCCATCAGAAGGTGGTCGAAGAAGCGCCTTCTCCAGTCGTCGATCCAGAAATGCGGCGAAAAATGGGTGAAGTCGCGGTTCGCGTCGCCCAGGCTGCGGGATACACGAATGCCGGGACGGTTGAATTCCTGGTCGATCAGCAAAAGAATTTCTATTTCCTGGAGATGAATACGCGCCTGCAGGTGGAACATCCGGTCACCGAACTGATCACTGGGCTCGATTTGGTGCATCTGCAGATACGCGTCGCAGCCGGCGAGCGCTTGCCGTTCACCCAGGACGAGGTGATGATTCGCGGACACGCCATTGAGTGCCGCATCTACGCCGAAGATCCCGACAACAATTATTTCCCCAGCCCAGGCAAAATCACGCTGCTGCTGCTGCCCTCAGGGCCGGGAATCCGCCGCGACAGCGGCATGTACGAAGGCTGGACTGTGCCGATGGATTACGATCCGCTGCTGGCCAAGCTGATCGGCTATGGCACCGATCGCGAGCAAGCGATCAGTCGGCTGACGCGTGCATTGAATGAATATTTTGTAGGGGGAATCAAAACCAATATTTCATTGTTCCGCCGCATCCTCAGCGATCCGGACTTTCGTGCTGCAAAAATCGATACCGGTTTTCTCGACCGCCTCTTGAAGCAGAAGCAGGCTGAGGCTCCGACCGATCCAAAGGCAATTGAAGTCGCAGTGATTGCCGCCGGAATATTCGCGGTCCTGGGTTCCGCAGGCGCTGGCGCGGGAGAACGCCCAGCAGACGGCTCCGCGAACCCTCGGTCGAATGCCGCTTCCAACTGGAAGATTGCAGCTCACAAAGAGGCGACGCGATGAAGTTGCTCCGAACTGGCAACTGGTCACTGGCCACTGACCACTGGCGCTCATGACTTACGACATCACCATCGACGGCAAGAATTATCGGCTCGGTCTCAATCGAGAGGAAGGGCGCTGGTCGTGCCGCCTCGATGGCAGGGAGGTTGAAGTCGACGCTGTGCTGGCGCGGCCTGATGTGCTTTCTCTACGCATCGGCAATAAGGCGTACGAGGTGAAGTGCGAGCGGGTCGCAAGCGAGATGCATCTCTGGGTCGGAAGCGCACGCTTCGCGGCGGAAGTTCGCGATCCCCGCTCATTGCGCGGGCGCGTGCGGGCGGTGGATGATCATGGCCCCAAAAAGCTTACCGCGCCCATGCCCGGAAAAATTGTTCGCGTGCTGGTCAGCCAGGGAGATGAAGTGGAAGCAGGCGCCGGCGTGTTGGTGGTCGAAGCGATGAAGATGCAGAACGAAATCAAATCGCCAAAGAAGGGGACGATTCAGAAAATTTTGGTTAGCGGAGGCGCCGCGGTGAACGCCGGGGATGTGTTGGCGATTGTGGAGTAACAGAATCGAGCAGCGCGTTGAGCTTTACACGCGGCGGGCGAGGACGCCCGCCGGACAGCCGCCGGGACGGCGGCGCTACTTTACGGCGAGTTATTTTTCTATACCATTGCTGTCCAGGATCTTTTTGGCGTAGTAGTTTTCTACCTTGGCGGAATCGCGTAGCACTTCGTAGTACGCGGCCTTTAGCAATTGTTCGCGGCGGTCGTGCAGTTGCGAGCGGACGGCTTGCTGCACGCGTGGGTCGGCCAATTCACGCTGTCCCGCGGGTTCTTTCGACACCAGTTTCACAATTCGGTATCCAACAGCCTGCTTGTTCCCGGGATTCACGACGCTAATGACTGGACTGTATTGTCCGGGTTTCAGCTTCATGACGGCGTCGCGCGTGGCTGGGTCAGTCCCTTTCAAGCCAGATTCGGGGACGGTTCCAAGGTCACCGCCATTGCCCGCCGTCTCGGGGTCTTCGGAATATTTCATCGCCAGCGTTGCGAAATCGTCGCCACTGTCGAGGCGGTTGGCGATCATCTGGATCTTCTTGCGCGCGTCGGCTTCGTTCTGGGCCTTGTCGTTCTGATTGGGCGCCTGCGGGTTGGGCGCAGGAGTCACCATGATTTGCGCAAGGTGATACTGCGGCTGGATTAAATTGAATTCGCCCTTGTGCCCGTTGTAGTAATCAGTGATGTCCTGGTCGGTGACGTTGATCTTGGACGAGACTTCCTTGTTCATGACCTTGTCGACCGTGATGGAGCGGCGAATGTCGCGCTTAAAATCGGCCAGCGTGATTTTCCGATCCTTCAGCCGCTGATCGAATTCTTCCTGAGAAAAGGGAGCTTTGATCTCGTTGTACTTGCGATCCACTTCCTCGTCGGTCGCCAAGAGGCCAAGCTTTTCGGCGCGTCGCATGAGGATTTCGTCGTCGATCATCTGATGCAAGATGTTCAAGCGCAACGCCGTGGCCTGTTCGCCGGTGGGGACTTGCTGGGCTGAGGCGACATTGTTGTCGTAATACTTGTCCACGTCGGAGCGAAAGATCTTGCGGCCGTCCACAGTCGCCATTACGTCGCCACTTGTCTGCGGCTTGCAGGCGGTGAGAGCGGCCAGCAGAATGGCGGCGGCAAGCACCGCAGCGGCGTGAACAAAGCAAGAGTGCTTTCTCAAGAATGTTTCTCCGTTCCTGACTGCAATGACAAGCGAGAATGCTGAGCGCGTTAGCGTCCGCAACAGCGCTTTGCCGCGAACTACTGTGCTCCGGGATTCGGGGCCGACGGTACGTGCTCGGGCACTGGCTGACCAGCATCTCTTAGCGCGGCGTCCAGTGCGGCACGAACCTCACTGATGGGAACTGCGCCGTCAATCTTGCGGCCGTTGATGAACAGGGCCGGCGTTCCATTTACGCCCAGATCATCGGCCTCTTTCATCGAGGCTCTTACGGCATCTTCCTTTTGCGCCTTGACGCAGGCCTGCAACTTGGCTGCGTCCAAATTATGTTTCTGCCCCTGCTGCATGGTAATCATGTCGATGGCGTCGAGGCGCGCTGCAGGGGTCTTCTCGGTGTCCACGTCGTGCCTGTGCTCGTGCACGAAGTCCGCAAAGTCCCAATAGGCGTCGGTATTTTGTGCTGCCAGGCAGTTGGCGTCAACCGCAGCATGGATCGCCCAGGGATGTATTTCCGACAAAGGGTCGTCTTTGTAGATGAATGTCACCCGGTCGCCGTATTCCTTCAAGATTTCCGGGAACAGAGTCTGGTGCATGCGGGCGCAGTAGGGACACTCGAAGTCGTCGAAATTGACGGCCACAACTTTGGCTGACTTGGCGCCGCGTGAGGGCCGTCCGGTGGTATCGATCTTATTCATGACTTCAACGAACGGATCTTTGTTCAGGTCGAAGCGGGTTACACGCAGCATGGTGCTGCGATCCTTGGAAACCAGGAAACTGTAATCCTTCTTCTTGCCTTCACCGTCGATCGTCACCGACACGGCGTCATATCCCTGCAACTCGTTACTGGGAGTGATGGCGCCGACGGTCACTTTCACGTTAGTGGGGATGTTATAGAAAGAGCGCACCTGGTGTTCGATTTTTCGGGCCACGTCGGGAGGCGCGGATTGGGCAACACAACCCAGGCAAACCAGAAGCAGGATGAGCAGTGAACGTCGAATTAAGATCAACAGGAACCGCCTCAACATTGCTAGTTATCTGTTGATTATCTCACAGCGATTGCGAGCGGGCCCGGAAACAGCGGCTTTGCGGGGCGTCTATCCCGTGCGGCGGAGTTGCTCCGCAGGCAGTAAGGCGTTCATCGAGCCCGAGCGGAAGCCTTCCAGGTCGAGGGTAACGAACTTGAATCCCAGGGCTTTAAAGATCGTGGTGAACTGGGCTGCCATGGCGGGATTCAAGGCGCGGTCGAGTTCCTCACGCTCAATTTCAATGCGGACGATGTCGCCATGATGGCGTACGCGGAACTGCCGAAAGCCGAGGGCGCGGATGGCGTCTTCCCCGCGTTCAACTACGTTGAGCGCCTCGCGCGTTACCGGACGACCGTACTCGATGCGGGAGGAAAGGCAGGCGGAAGCTGGCTTGTCCCAGATGCGCAAACCGGCCTGTCGCGCCAGTTCGCGAATTTCGTTTTTGGTGAGGCCTGCCTGAAGCAAGGGTGCGGCGACATGATGCTGTTTTGCAGCCTGCTGTCCGGGACGGAAGTCTCCCTGATCGTCGACGTTCACGCCGTAGGCAATGGCGTCGAAGCCGCGGTCCGCTCGTAGCTTTTCCATCACCGCAAAAAGCTCGTCTTTACATTGAAAGCAACGCTGGCCGTCGTTGCGGGCATATTCGGGGCGGTCGAGTTCGGACGTTGCGATGACTTCGATAGGAATGGATTGCTCATTCGCAAAGGCGATGGCGTCGTTGAGATGCGTACGCGCCAGGCTGGGAGAGTCGGCAATCACCGCGAGCATGTCGGAGCCCAGGGCGCGACGAGCGGCCCAGGCGAGATAGGCGGAATCGACGCCGCCGGAATAGGCGACGAGTAGTCGTCCTATGGCTCGCAGATCGGCCTGCAGTTGAGTCTGCTTTGTGCCGAGGTCGGTTTCCGGGGGCCGCATATGCCTATCGTAACAGGCTCGGGATGCGGGAAAAAACTGCAGCGAAGCTTTGACCACGAAGGACATGAAGGTTCACGAAGGAAATCCGGCGCCGGGGTCGTATTAACGTCTTTAAAGCCTTTGACCGCAGAGGGCGCTGAGGATTCGCGGAGAACGCTGAGGAAATCATCCAGCCCATATTTAGTACAGGCGTTCTTGCCTTCGCAGATTTCCGAAAGAGCCGATATTGGCCAGGCTGAAGGTGAAGCGGAACAGATTTTCGTTGCGTACGTTGGCGATGGCGTAGCGGCGGTATTCCAGGGTCACGCCGCAACAATCCCAGTTGTAGGTAGTTTGCGCGGTGGCGAATTGCAGCTTTTTTGTTTCCGTATCGAAGCCGAAACTGGTGGCTGCGCTGAATCCCCGGCGGGCAAGCCCTCCATAGCCGAGGGCTACGCGGAACTGCTGATATTTCAGGGGAATGGTATTAGGCTGCGGAATCTGGAGAAAGGCATCTCCGCCGCCCAGGGTGAAGGCTCCCAGATTGTAGTTAAGCAAGAGCGTGTTCTCGTTGATGCGGCCAAGCTGGAAGTCGTAATCGAGGTCCCACTCGGTATCGGTGCGGCTACTGGTGGCAGCGCGCAGCCGCGATACCAGGGGAGAAAGATGGCGCGGTTGGGTCGCGAAGGCAATTCCGGTCAGATCTTCCGTGGTGGTGAAGACGTTGCGCTGTCCAGTGACGAGCGCGCCGCCGAAGGTAGGATCGAGAAAATATTTTTGCTCCACTTCCCAGGTAGCAACTTCTTTGGTTTCCGGCCCTAGAGTGCAGGGCTGGTTTTCCAGATTGCTGACGCGCTGCCAGGGGACGATTTGCTCGGGAGCCGCGGCGCCTACGGAAAGACCGGTCATAGGCGTGTCGCACTCTTGAATTTGCGATGGGGACGCCGCTTTGGCGTAGAGGCGGGTGACGAAGCCATATCTGACCTCGTGGGTATTGCTGAGAATGTCGCGCTCGTCGAAGTGGAGAACCTGGGCGAAGTCGTTCACTCCTGTCGCCAGACGATAGACTGCGCGTGGCTCAATGACATGCTTCCACTTCCGTCCGAAGAATTGCTTATCAAATACTTTTTCCAGCGCGGGCGGCCGCACCTCCACCGAGGTTTCCAGGGCCTGTCGGTTGGTGGGATGCATGACTGAGAGTCCGTTCACAAATCGCTCGGTGTAGTAGGTCTCGTGGAGCGTGAGGGCAGGGCGCAGAGACCAGCCGCGGAACTGCACCGGCAGGGAAATCTCGGGATTGAGGTCGAAGCGCCCAAGCAATTCGGAGGTATGAAAGCCGGGCTCGCTCCGGGAAAGTCCGGACAGGGAAGCATCGAAGGACCAGAAGAACGGCGAATGCCAAAGTGGCCGGTCCACGCTGGATGCGTCGGCGCTGGGAGTGTGCAGAATGCGGATGGAATCAAACGTGGGAGGATTGGAAAGCGTGCCGTTGGGGTTGGTGGTTTGAAAAAAGTCTTGATAGCGCTCAACCATGCCGCCGAGAGAAAATCCCTTGACCGTCTTCGAAAGAAAAACCTGCGATTTTACTTCCGAGTTTACGGCCTGGGTAAAAACTTCGTTGAAGGCCAGCCGGAACAGGAACGAACTCAAGTAGTCGATATTGGAGACGGCGCGGAAGCCGTAGAAATTCCCTTCCGCGGCGAGCCGCGCTTCCTGTCCGCCTTCCTTCAAGGGCGGAGTGCCGATGCCGCGGTCAACCACACCAAAATAATCCAGGTTGACGTAAGAATCGTCGGTGGGGCGGGCGCGGAATTCCCCGCGTTGCGACCAGCCGCGCAACGAGTAGTATTCCGCGCCGATGGTTGCGTCCATGCTGGGATTGATTGCCCAGTAAAAGGAATCGCCGACGATGTTGCCCTTGGTGGATGAGCGGCCGATGCTGGGCATCAGGAATCCCGTATCGCGCGCCTCCCTCGCCACGGGATGAGTTGCGAAGGGGAAATAGAAAACGGGGAATCCATGCAAGAGAAATCTGCTGTGGTAGATGCTGGCGTTGCCACCGACGTCGACGACCACTTTGTGCGCGGCGAACTCCCACTTGGGATGGGGAAGTTCGCAGGTGGTAATAGTGCCGTCATAAACGCGGTAGTGGTCGGGGCTAGTCTTCTCGACCAGTTTTCCGGAGAAGGCAAAAGGAGCGGTCGAGGTGATGACGGCGCGGCTGCCGCGAAAGCGGAGTCCGGTGGTGGCGTTGACGTCGTAGAAGCGTCCGGTCTCGGTTGTGAGATTGTAGATTCCGTGGCTAGCTTTGACGTGGTCGTCGTTGGGGCCTCCGTCGAGGGTAAAGTGGCCAGAGGCAGTTGCCTCGCCGCTGTCGGAGTCGTAGGTGAGTTCGTCGGCGCGCAGGATGTAGGTGCGGTAGTGTATTTCGGCATTGCCGCGCAATTTGTAGACGTCGGCGACTTTTTCCTGCTGGTCGGCGCAGATGATGGTGCCGTCTCTAAGTTGGGTCATCGCCCGGTTGGCGCAGGGCTTGGCTTGCACTTCTGAGTTTTGTGTGCTCTCCGGTTGGGAGAGAGTCGCGGCTGGGGCGGAATTTTCTGACGGCAACTGGCTGGTTACTAGCCGGGGAGCGAGAAGCTGATGACAAAGAAACAGCGCCGTGATAAGGAATCTAGTGCGAAGAGTCATCGGAAGAAAATCGACGGAAGAAGATCGTCCATCGAAGGCGTACCTGCCCTTTCGGCTAACTTGTCGCGGCATCGTGAACTTAGCACGGCGCTGGCCGCGAGGCAAAGTGGCGAAAAAGGCTAGGATTCCCGTTGGTTCACTCCCGGTTGTATGCGGCACGAGAAGTGGTGCGATTTCAAGAGACTGGTCTTCATGAATTGTCCGCAGTGTGGAGAAGTTTGCAGTTGCCAATCGGAGCCCCTTCCCTCGCTTTTGCCGGAGTCGGATCTGCACTGCGATTCTGAGGATGGAGCGTCGACCGTGGCTGAGTCTGAAGAAGCGGCGGGTTCGGCGGGCGACACGGTTCGCGAGGGCGCCGATGCCGAGGCTTGGCGTGACGAGCTTTCTGCCCGGCTGAACCGTTATCGCGCGAGGCGCAAAGTGCGTCCGCCGCGCTACCCGTCTCTGAATCTGCGGTTTGAAGGTTTTGAACCGGCTCCGAGCGCGAACGTAACCGTGCCGCCTTCCACATTTGAGCCGGTCTCAAACCATGCCCTTGCGCTTGATGGAATGCGGCATGGACCCTCGGCTGAGGTGGAAACGCGATCGCGGCAGGTGGAAGCCGCACCGGCCGCTGTTCAGCACGTCGTCCCGCAGGTCAGCGTCCCGCAAGTCAGCGCAAAGATCATTGAGTTCCCCAGATTTGCGTGGGGACCGCCTCCGCCTCCGCCGGATCAATTGGCGGAGCCCATCTGCGAACGGCCGCGAATTCTGGAGGTGCCGGAAGTTGAGCCTGCAGCCCCAGCGCTGGGTGGAATCACCATTGAAGCGGTTGAGCCGCGGGAAGCAGAGAAGCGGTTGGGCATCGACATTCCTTTGCAGAGTGCGCCGTTGGGGCGGCGCATTGTGGCGGGGATGGTCGACGGAATTATCATTGCTGCGGCCTCGGCTCTGTTTGGCTTTATTTTCTGGAGGATCACGGCGCTGCGACCGCCTGTGGTTCAACTTCTGAGTCTCGCGGGCGGAATCCCCTTTGCATTCTGGGCGGCCTACCAGTATTTGCTCGTCGTCTACTCCGCCAGCACTCCGGGTCTGCGTCTTGCTGGACTGGAGCTCGCGCGGTTTGACGGCACGGCGAGCAGCCGCTCGCTGCGCCGCTGGCGGGTATTGGCTAGCTATCTGTCCGCTGTTTCTTTGGGGATGGGTTACGCTTGGGTCTTCCTTGATGAGGACGCGCTGTGTTGGCACGACCGGACCACGCACACTTACCTCGCGCCGAAAAAGCGCGGGACTGCTGAGGGCTTGACGACGCCATAGCCCGAAAGGCTAAACCGCAACCACGAAGGTCACGAAGTATCACGAAGGAAACACGAACAAATCTGTTTCTTCGTCGATGGTACGTCAATTGACCCAATAGCCCGAAAGTTGTAAGGCGCTTCTTTCCTCTTCCCTGTGCTATCTTCAATGGCTTAGGCGTAATCATATTTACCGCCATTCATACGAAGCATGGCAACGTTCCCTGAGAGCACAAAACCGGCAGTAAAGGTCTTCGTCGCCACCACGGTGATGCTGACCTTTATTTCGTTCTGGCGGGCCTCGGCCATCGTGTTGTCGGATTTGGCCTCGTCCGCCTATTACGCGGGCGGCGACGCCGAGAAGGTCATCGGCAAAAGCGCACCCTGGTTCATTCTGGCGGTAATGCTGTTCAGCTATGCGGTGCGGGCGCTTTATATCGAGTCGAGCGCCATGTTTGTGCGGGGCGGCGTCTACCGGGTGGTCAAAGAGGCGATGGGCGGGACGCTGGCGAAATTTTCCGTGTCGGCGTTGCTGTTCGACTACGTGCTCACCGGCCCGATCAGCGCGGTTTCGGCGGGGCAATACCTGGCCGGCTTTATCAAGGACATTGGGATCTATCTGCACCGGCCGCTGAATTTTTCCGACGACCATTTTGCCGCCGGACTGGCCATCATCATCGTCACCTACTTCTGGTGGAAGAACACCCAAGGCATCCATGAATCCAGCCAGAAGGCGTTGCAGATTATGGCGATCACTACCGTGATGGTGGTGATCCTGATCGTCTGGTGCACGCTCACGGTTCTGCGCGCTCCCGTGCAGTTGCCGCCGAATCCGCTGCATCCCGGCGTAATTCCGCTGAACAAAGAATCGCTGGGCTGGCTGAATGGAACGTGGTTCAGCCACATTACGTGGATTATTCTGTTTGTCGGCTTCGGGCACTCGGTGCTGGCCATGAGCGGCGAAGAGACGCTCGCCCAGGTGAACCGCGAGATCGAACATCCCAAGTTGAAGAACCTGGAGAAGACGGGACTGGTGATTTTCATCTACAGCCTGCTCTTCACTTCGCTGGTTTCGTTCTTCGCGGTGATGATTATTCCGGACAAGGTGCGCCCGGATTATTTCGCCAACCTGATCGGCGGCATCGCCATGTATCTGGCGGGACCGACCAGCCTGAAGCTTCTGTTTCACGGCTTCGTCGTCCTGGTGGGAGTACTGATTCTGGCGGGGGCGCAGAACACTTCTATCGTGGGCGCCAACGGCGTTTTAAACCGGGTGGCGGAAGACGGAGTGCTCACCAGTTGGTTTCAGCGGCCGCACCATCGCTACGGCACCAGCTACCGCATCATCAACCTGATCGTCGGCATGCAGTTGCTCACCATCTTCCTCAGCCTGGGCAATGTTTACGTCTTGGCTGCGCTCTATGCCTTCGGTGTGATTTGGAGCTTCGCCATGAAGTCGCTGGCGGTGCTGGTGTTGCGCTTCACGGAGCCGGGAAATCGGGAATGGAAGGTGCCGGGAAATCTGCACATCGGGAAAACCGAAATTCCGGTGGGACTGATTCTCATCTCGGGCGTGCTGTTCATCACGGCAATCGTCAACTTGTTTACGAAGTACGAAGCGACCATCGCGGGGTTGATTTTCAGCGTGGCCTTCTTCACGATCTTTACGATCTCTGAACACCACGTCACCAAAGAGCGCCATGGCAAGCCTGAACAGTTGGATCAGTTCCGCGTGTATGGCAACCAGGAACTGGGCAGCGGCGCCATGGGAGTGCGCCCGGGCAATATCCTGGTGGCAGTGCGCGATCCACGCAATTTGTACTATCTGCGCCATGTGCTCAGTCATACCAACACCGCGAAGCAGGACGTCGTGGTGATGAGCGCGCGGCTATATCATCGCGAACACAGTTTCAGCGGCAGTTCAGTGCTTGAAGCGAGCCAGGTATTCGACCATTACGAGCAGGAGCTTTTCACCGCGGCCGTGGCTGTCGCTGAAAAAGAAGGGAAGCCGATCCACCTGCTGGTTGTGCCCGCAACCGACGTATTCGAAGCGATCATGGTGACCGCGCAGCGGCTCGATTCCAGCCGCGTAATATGCGGGCTCTCCAACAAACTCACTGCCGATGAGCAGGCTAAACTTACCGGCGATGCCTGGGAGCGGTTGCCGGAGCCGCGTCCACGACTGATTATGGAAGTGTGCGCACCCGACGGGACCATCCGCGAATATGCGCTAGGCCCGCACAGTCCGCGGATGCGTCCGCAGGACGTGGAACTCATGCACCGGCTTTGGCTCAACATCACCGCGGACCCCAAGTTCGCGGGCGCGCACCATTACCACGTCATGGCGCTGGCTCTGGAAGAGTTGCAGCGGGAGTTGAGCACGGAGCAACGCGGGGAACTTCTGCAAAAACTGCACGACGAAATGAACCGCACCAACCCGAATTGACCTGCGTCTGAAGGAGGTTGCCATGGCGCGCATTTCCGGCGCTCGTCCGAATCAGGGTGGCCCGCTGCGCCGATTGTTTGTTGGGACCCTTTACTGGATGACGCGCCGTCGGCTCAAGCGAGTCATCATGCCTGTCCAGGTGACCGCGCATCATCCCACGATCTTGTGGGGATATGGCCAGATGGAACAATCGCAGGCCAGCAGCAAGCTCGTGGACGCGAAGCTGAAGGGACTGGCCGAGCTGCGAGTGGCAACCCTGGTGGGGTGCCCGTTTTGAATCGATATTGGCTCTGCCGTGGGCAGAGCGAGCGGCATTTCGACCGAGCAAATCGCCAATCTCAATCACTACAAAACTGATTTCAATTTCTCGGAACTCGAGCGGTTGGTGCTGGAGTATGCCGACCGCATGACGCAGACTCCAGTGGAAGTGCCGGATGCGTTGTTTGCCCGCCTGGGAGAACGATTCAGTGACGCAGGTCCTGGTGGAACTCACGTCTGCGATCGCGTGGGAAAACTACCGGGCCCGCTTCGATCACGCATTTGGAATTGAGGCGGAGAATTTTACCGAAGGGGCGGTGTGCGCGCTGCCGGTGCGGGCTGGCGAGAGCAAGGCAACGGCATGAATTGGCCCGATTGGCGCTGACAGGTTTAGGCGATTGCTTTGGCCCGTGTTGTGGGGGCGTGGCACCCCCACGACAGCCGCCGGGACGGCGGCGCTACTAGCTGTGCAATTCTTGTTTGCAGCAGCTCTTAGCTGTTTTCTCCATCTTTTTGCCGCAGCAGCAGGCTTTGGCGTCCTTGCCATTGCAGCAGGCTGAGGCGGTTTTGTCTTTTGCGCAGCTCTTTGTGCCGCAGCCTTCTTTGCCACAGCCGTCCTTGCCGCAGCAGGAAGCGTTTTCGTGTTTGCCATTCCGCATGCAGGACATCCCACCCTTTGCATCCGCGGTTGAGCCCTTTGCCGCGCAGCACGAAGCCATTTCCTTACCGTCTTTCGACTGCATGTCTTTTGACTGCATGTCATGGTGCGCGCAGCAGGCAGGGGCGTCTTTCGCGTCGCCGGTAGCCATCTTGTCGCAGGATTTCGCCTTGGCGGCCGGTTCGGTGCTTTGCTGGGGTGTCGACGGCGGGGTGGGGGTGGAGGTCTGTGCCCAGGACGCAACCGTCAGGGCCAAGATGAGAGCTAACATTTTGAATTTCATGATTGAAAGTCTCGTTTCTTCCAGGTGCACTGGCGGGAGTCAGCATGACAGCAAGAGGATTGGCAAGCTGTGATCAGAATCACAGTCGGATGTAAGATCGGCTAGCCTTTGAGAAGGGATTCCAGAGAGGCCTGAAGGCTGGTGAAACGGAATGGATAACCGCTCATGACGAGCTGTGTGGGTTCAACGCGCTGGCTGGAGAGGAGAACGGACTCGCCCATTTCGCCAAAGGCCAGCTTCACCGCGAAAGCCGGCATTGGCAAGAGGGTTGGCCGAGACAGCACAGTGCCCAGGGTCTTGGTGAATTCCGTATTGGTAACCGGCTTGGGCGCAACCATGTTGACCGGCCCCTGCAGCAGATCACTCTTCAGGGTGTGATGAATTGCGCCGACCATATCCTGCACGTCAATCCAACTCATCCATTGCCGGCCGTTGCCAATCTTTCCGCCGACACCCATTTTGAAGGGCGTTAGCATTTTTCCCAGCGCGCCGCCCTCGGGGCTGAGCACTACACCGGTGCGCATCTGAACGGTGCGAATGCCTGCCCGGGCTGCCGCCTGCGTCGCCGCCTCCCATTCCCGGCACACGTCGGGCAGGAATCCGGCGCCGGGCATACTCTGTTCTTTCAATATCTCGTTGCCCCGGTCGCCGTAGTAGCCAATCGCTGAGCTGCAGAGGAAGACCTCGGGCTTGCGTTTGGCTTGCGCCAGAGCTTCAGCAAGATTGGAAGTCCCCAGGACCCGGCTGTCGCGGATCTTTGCTTTCTTGGTTTTAGTCCAACGTCCGACGATGCTTTCGCCGGCGAGGTGAATGACCGCGTCGAATCCCGAAACCAGTTCAGGAGCGATCCGTTCCGAGGGATTCCAGGGAATCTGCGCATCGCCGCTAGCAGCGCCACGCACCAGGCGCGTCACTTTATACCCGCGGGTTTTGAGGACTGGAAGCAGAGCGGCACCGACTGGCCCGGAAACGCCGCTGACGAGGATTCGAGAGATCATGGCGCGCAGGTTGCCACTGTATCAGCTTGACGGCCAGCCGCCAAACCCGCGACCAATCCGAAGAATTCGAAATAGTTGAAGGGGCCAGCAAACTTTATGGCTGGCGGTAAAGTTCCATTCAAGTTCGGACGATGGTGAAGGATATGCCAATTTCGCTGAAGGATGGGGAGGGTACGTGCATCGTCTGCGACGAGTAGTCGGCTCGTGTCTTGCTGCTGCTTTGGTTTGGTTAGGACTATGCGCGGCAGATTCGGCACAGCAGAGAATAGTGATTGTCGGATCGGGCTCCAATATCCCGGTGTATCTGTATCTGGAGTGGACGAGCAGGTTCAATGCGCGCAATGACCAGATTCAGGTTCGCTACCTGCCGCTGGGAACCACCGAAAGCATTCGACAAGTCAAAGCTGGAGTAGGAGACTTCGCCGGCGGCGAAATCCTGCTGACGAACGAGCAGATGCGTGATTCGAAGATTGGGATGATGATTCCCACGGTTTTGGTCGGAATTGTGCCCATCTATAATCTGCCGGGCAAGCCGGAGCTGAATTTCTCTGGAGCGTTGCTGGCGGAAATCTATCTTGGGAGCGTGAAGAATTGGAAGGATCCGCAAATTGCGCGGCTGAACCCCTCCGTAGAATTGCCTGATTTGCCGATTTCCGTGGTGCATCGCAGTGCCGGCAAGGGGTCAAGCTTTATCTTCACCGGCTTTTTGTCGAAAACCAGTCCTCGCTTCCACGCTGAGATAGGCAAGAGTCCATCGCCGCACTGGCCCTTGGGGTCGGAGGCCGATCGCGGACAGGACATGATCAAGAAAGTGGCGTCGATGCGCGGTGCCATCGGCTACGTCGAGGTGAGTTTTGTGCGCAATTCTGGCCTCGGCTATGGCCGGGTCGAAAACGCCGCCGGGCAGTTCGTACGAGCCACCTCGGCTAGCATTGAGGCTGCTTGCACAGCCATGGAGAGTTCCATCCCTGACGATTTTCGCCTGGATCTGACCAACGCCTCAGGAAAGGATTCTTATCCGATGGCCAGCTTTACCTGGCTCTACTTGCCGCTCTCCACTACCGCGTCTCGCACCAGCGCGCTGAAGCAGTTTCTAAACTGGTCTTTCCAGGAGGGCCAGAGCGTTGCCGTCACCATGGGATATGCCCCGTTGTCCGGTCCTATTGCGGCCAAAGCACGGGCCGCTGTGAATGCTTTGCGGTAGATCATTGATTCGGGAACATTCACCACTGCCGGCTTTCAATTGCCTATCCACTTTTTGAACTGTACAGTTCATACATCTGAAACGGAGAGTCAGCCGCAATGACTTTGGACAAAACCGGCACGATTGTAGTCTCAGCGCTTGGTGCCCGCGCCAATTTTGGAAAGCTTCTACGGCGCGTCGAGGACGAGCGGCGGTCGCTGGTTATCGAAAAGCGTGGCACGCCTAAAGCGGTGCTGCTCAGCATCCGCGAATACGTGAAGCTAGCCGCGCCCGAACCCGAAGTCCTGAGAGTCATCGGCCAGGAGTCGGAGCGGAAGGGAACCAGCAAGCTGACTTCGCGCCAAATCGATCGGATCATAAAGACTTCCCGATCGCAAACACGCAAACGGTGATGCTTCCCCTTCGGCTCGTCATCGACACGAATGTGTTGGTTTCCGCTGACAGGGAAGTGCTTGGGCGTCCAGAGTTACAGATCCGCAAGGGCGCCCGCCGCCAACTGCTACAAATCATCAAGAACCGGAGTCATTTTGTGGTTCCAAAACGTCGCATCGAAGTCACAAAGGATCCCGATGACAACATTTTTCTGGAATGCGCAGATGCCGCTGGGGCGGACTACCTGATTACAGGCAATCAGAAGCATTTCCCGAAATTCTGGAAGAAAACCAAAGTCATAACGCCGCGGGAATTCATTAGCCTTGTAGCCCCGCATCTAATGTAGCGAAGTTCATTCCACCCGAAAACGGCTTCCGCCGCGGGATATAATCGTATATGGCGACCCTGCGCCAACAGATCGCGACTACCGCCCTAACCCTGACCAAGTTCCGCGATCTGATGAAGCGGATGCAGGAGAACCGTCCGCAGGACGATCTCACCATCGTCAAGAAGGCCTACGATTATTCCCTGAAAAATCATGAAGGGCAAAGCCGCGCCTCCGGCGAGCCTTATCTGGTCCATCCGCTGGAAGTCGCGCTTGTGCTTGCCGAGATGAAGATGGACCCCATCGCGGTTGCGGCTGGGCTGTTGCACGACTCGGTGGAGGATACCTCGGTCACCATCGTCGACATCCGCAAGGAATTTGGGGAACAGGTAGCCCACATCGTCGAGGGCGTCACGAAGATCAGCAAAATTGACTTCGCGACCCGCGAAGAGCAGCAAGCGGAGAACTTGCGCAAGATGATGCTGGCCATGGTCGATGACATCCGCGTGGTGCTCATCAAGCTGGCCGACCGGCTGCACAACATGCGGACCCTGGAACACTTGCAGGAGGACCGCCGGCACAAGATTGCGGAAGAAACGCTGGAGATTTACGCGCCCATCGCCCACCGACTTGGTATGGGAAAGATTCGCGGCGAACTCGAAGACCTGGGCTTCCGCTTCCTCGACCCCGTCGGCTACGAGCAGGTGGAAAAAGCGGTCAATGCGCGCCGCAAGGAAGGTGAGGCCTTCCTGGCGAAAATGCAGCAGATCATTACGGACAAGCTGAAAGAAGCCGGCATCCAGGCGCGTGTCGAGAGCCGCATCAAGCGCCTGTTCAGCATTCATAAGAAACTGCAGCGCCAGAGGATTTCCGTGGACCAGGTTTATGACCTGTGCGCCATGCGCGTGGTCACGCGTTCGCTGCAGGATTGTTATGCCGTGCTGGGCATCATTCACAATTTGTGGCGGCCGGTGCCGGGGCGCATCAAGGATTTCATTGCCATGCCGCGCCCGAATTTTTACCAGTCATTGCACACTTCGGTGATCACGGAGGATGGCACGCCGTTTGAAATCCAGATCCGCACCGAGGAAATGCACAAGATGGCGGAAGAAGGCATTGCCGCCCACTGGAAATACAAGGACGGCCCGGTCTCGGCGCAGGATGAGCAGCGGTTGGCGTGGTTGCGGCAGGTGGTCGAGTGGCAGCGTGACGTCAGCGATCCGAATGAATTTCTGTCGACGCTAAAGGTCGATCTCTATCCCGAAGAGGTTTACACCTTCACGCCCAAGGGAAAAGTTGTGGTGCTGCCGCGCGACGCCACGCCCATCGACTTTGCCTATACGATTCACACCGAGGTTGGTCACACCTGCATCGGCGCCAAGGTCAATGGGCGGATGGTGCCGCTGCGCCACAAGTTGCACTCCGGCGACATCGTCGAAATTCTTACACAGCCTGGCCACAAGCCCAGCCGCGACTGGCTTGGTCTGGTCAAGTCGTCGCGGTCGCGCAACAAGATCAAGCACTGGCTGAATGTTCACCAGCGCGAGCGGGCGATTGAAATCGGGCGCAAGCTGATTGAAAAAGAAGCGCGCAAGTACCGCATCGCGCTCAAAGAAATCAAAGATGAAGATCTGCAAAAGGTCGCATCTGGCTATGGCTTGGGCAAGGCCGACGACCTCATGTCGGGAATCGGCTATGGAAAATATTCCGCGCGGCAGGTGCTGGCCCGCTTGTTGCCCGCGGGGGCGACACACTCCATAGCTGGAGACATCGAATCCGAAGGCTTGACGTCGCAGCCGGGTGGCATCGCTAGCGTGGTGCGGCGTGTGTTTGGCGATCACAACGCCATCACGGTTCGCGGGCAGGGCGACATGCTCGTCTACCGCGCACGCTGTTGCAATCCCATTCGGGGCGAAGGAATTGTCGGCTACATCACGCGCGGCAAAGGCGTGGCCGTGCACTCGGTCAACTGCCCCAACGTTACGAATCTTCTCTACGAGCCTGAGCGCAAAATCGATGTGGAGTGGGCGCGCGACGACAGCACACCCACCGCCTACCCGGTGAAATTGACGGTCTTCTGCGACGACCGCTTCGGAATGCTGAAGAGCATTACCGGAGTGATTGGTGACGCCCAGAGCAACATCCGTAACATCACCGCGCATACAGCAAACAGCCAGGCGAGTGTGGAGGTTGTTCTCGACATTGCTGACCTGAAGCACCTAGAGCAAATCATCGCCGGGTTGCGCAAAATCCCCGGCGTGCATGAAGTGCAAAGACTGCAGAAGATCTGAAAAGCAGTGGTCAGTGGGCAGTGATTAGTGGTCAGTGATAAATTGTTTTACTAGCCACTGGCAACTGATCACTGGCCACTGGTTTCATCCATGCGCGAAATCATTTCTACCAAAGACGCCCCGCAAGCCATCGGACCTTACTCACAAGCCATCAAGGCCAACGGATTTGTCTTTGTGTCGGGACAAATCGCCATCGATCCGGCGACCCAGCAAGTGATCTCTGGCGACATTGCCGCACAGACGGATCGCGTTCTGCGCAATTTGTCGGAGATTCTGGAAGCTGCTGCCACCGGCCTTGGGAAAGTAGTGCGCTCGACGGTCTACTTGAAGAACATAGGCGACTTCGCCGCCATGAACACCGTTTACGGCAAATATTTCAGCACCGCTCCGCCGGCGCGATCCACGGTCGAGGTCGCACGTTTGCCTAAGGACGTGCTGGTGGAAATCGACGTGATCGCACTCGCTTAAGAACATCAACCACGGAGGGCGCAGAGAGGCACAGAGGAAATTTACAATGGCTAAGACTCTCGCGGTAATCGTTGCCACTCTCGCGTTTTTCGGAGCCGTCTTCGCACAAACGCCTACCCACAAGCGTGTTCAGACCGTTCGCCCTAACACTAATGCCCCGACCAAAGTTACAGGCGACGGCGTCAAAACTGACTCTGGGCTGCAGTATTGGGACATCAAGATTGGTCTCGGCCCCCTCGCTAAAGCTGGGGACCATGTGACAGTGCACTACACAGGTTGGCTCACTACGGACAAGAAATTTGACAGCTCCGTCGATGCGAAGCAGCCCTATAATTTCAGGTTAGGACAAGGTGAAGTGATCAAAGGATGGGATGAAGGCGTGGCCGGGATGAAGGTCGGCGGCAAACGGCAGTTGCGCATTCCGCCCGAGCTCGCCTACGGAGAAGCGGGTCATCCGCCCCAAATCCCAGAGAACGCCACGCTGATCTTCGATGTGCAATTGCTCGCGGTGAAAGAAGACTAACCACAGAGGGCACAGGGGAACACAGAGGAAACGAAAATCCTCTGTGAAACTCTGTGTCCACTGTGGTTGAGTTCTTACGCTTTGACGACTTTGCCGCTGCGCAGGCAGGACGTGCATACACGCATGCGCTTGGTGGTCGAGCCCACGCGGGCGTGCACCGGACGCAGGTTGATGTTCCAGCGCCGCTTGGTGACGTTGTGCGCGTGGCTGATGCGGTTTCCCGCTTGCGGCTTCTTGCCGCAGATATCGCATTGTTGTGCCATGACGACTCCCAAAAAATTCAGATCTTGTAGGGCCAAGCTCTGATTTTACAGGAAGTTGGCCATATCCGGCAATTCGGACTGTGGCATCCGAAGGCGGAGAGACCGGCTCCATGCGATACTTAGTCTATGCAGTCCCCGCTTCAAGCCGCTACTGCGGCTACTGATCCAAAGTCTGTAAAGGTGAATATTACGTCCGGCACCGGCGTTGACATTGAATGGAACGACGGCCACGTCTCGCACTATAGCTTTGTTTACCTGCGCGACGCCTGCCCTTGCGCCATGTGCGAAGACGAGCGCTCCAAGGCGGGACGGCGCCCCGGCGATCCCGTCACAGCGGCCCCTGGTGCTTTGCTGATGTTCAAGCCGCACGCCAAGCCGCTCTCGGCCGAAGGCGTGGGCAAGTATGCCATCAAATTCTCGTGGAACGACAACCACGATCTGGGCCTGTATTCGTGGAAGTTTTTGCGTGAAATCTGTCCCTGCGCAGAGTGCAGAACGGCGCGGGCGGGTTAGAGACGCTGTCACGACATGAGTTCGACCAAGCTGATTTCCGCCGTGCAGTCTGTGGTGAATGAACTGCTGGCGGATCTTTGCGTCAAAAGCGGCTGCGAGAAGTTCGGTCTCACGCGCGAGTCGTTCGCTGCGATCCTTTGCGACGTCGGCTCGAAGCAAGCCACAACAGCCACTACCGAGAGCGAAATCCGCACCTTTCTGCTGAGTCTACGAGCCGACGAACTCGCGCTCGCCCGGGCCTGCGCTGCCGGCAGCAACTCCGCCTGGGAAATCTTCCTCACGCGCTACCGCGAAAAGCTCTACCTCTCTGCGCTTCGCATTGCGCGCGAAGATTCCGCGGCCCGCGAACTGGCGGACACTCTGTACGCCGATCTCTACGGGACGAATACTCGCGACGGCCAGCGGGTTTCGAAACTTGCCTCCTACACCGGGCGCGGGTCGCTAGAGGGCTGGCTGCGCACGGTCTTAGCGCAGGAATACGTCAACCGCTACCGGCGCACGAAGCGCCTGGTGAGCCTCGACGAAGAGTCTGAAGAGGGCGCCCAGTTCCGCGCTCCCGATCCCGACCCGGCGCCGCTCGCCGACCAACGCCTGGCGCAAGCCACCGACGAGGCCCTCGCTGCTCTGTCCCCCGAAGATCGTGTGGTTCTAAGCGCGTATTATCTTGACGGGCGTACCCTGGCTGAGATCGCCCGCATGCTGGGCGTACACGAATCCACGATCAGCCGCAAAATCGACAAGCTGGCGAAGTCGTTGCGCAAGCAGATTGTGGCGGCGCTGGTACGCCAAGGCATGTCGCGGCGCCAGGCCGAAGAGGCGCTCGAGGTAGATGTCCGTGATCTGCAGGTGGATATTCGCCGGAGTTTGGCGCAAGAATCGTCGGCTCCAGCGTTCTCTGAGAAGAGAGTAGAAGCTCCCGCCCGGGAAGGGCCGGGATAGGACAAAGCTCGCAACGGTCTCAACCAAGCAAGCTGGCGATCAGGAATTGGTGGTCAGAAGCTGAAATGCAAGATGTCCCCAAAATCGTGCGCGAGCGGCTGCGGGCGGGAACGCCCGTTACCAGTCAAGTCTCGCCCAACCATCCCGACGCCGACGTACTTACGGCATTCGCCGAACAGTCGTTGCCCGAGCGGGAACGAGCCGTCCTGCTCGAGCACCTGGCCCGCTGCAGCGATTGCCGCGATATTGTAGCGCTGGCCTTACCGGAGACCGAGCAGGTGGCAACGGTCAACCGAGCAGCTGCGAGGGGATGGCTGAGTTGGCCCACACTTCGTTGGGGTTTAGTAGCTGCCGGCATCGTCGCGATTGCGTCTGTGGGGATCGTTCAGTACGAGCGGCGGCCGGAAAAGCTGGCATCATATGCCCCCGCTCGCGTGGACGTGACTGTTAATCAGCCTACGAATGGGTCTGCCGATCAGGCCTCTAAACAGGCCGCCGAGCAGAGCAGAGAAAAGTCGGCGCTTCCTTCCGCTTCTTCCGGTCTGACTAAGAAGGCCGAGAATCTGTCGGCTCCTCCGCCTTCTGCTTTCGCCGACTCTATGGCAGCCAACGATTCGGGCATTTATGACAAGAAGAGCGCTTCCCGCGCGATTGGACCCCAAGTTCCTGCTGCGCAACCGCGGCCTGAGACGCTTCATAGCGCCGCGCCGCTCGTGGGCGGGGCACTGCCTCATGGTCCAAGGCTGGCGAACTCGTGGCAACAGCCGCAGCAAAACGCACTTCAAAATCAGGTTCAAGCTCCCACGCCCGCGGCGGCTTCCCCATTCGCGAAGCAGCAGGCCGCCGGCGATCTGACAGCGAATCTGAGCACCTCCACTCCTTCTGAGCCCGTCGAGGTTGAGAGTCAGCCGACCCAGTTCGAGACCAAAGGTAAGAATTCGGATGCTCTGAAAGACCTCCCTCCGGCGCCACCGCGACAAAACGAAGAATATGCGTCAGCACGGATCGGCAAAGCCAAACCCGTGGTGACTGCGCAGACCGCGAACGGCGGCGTTGTCGCGGGCGCTGCGCCCGCCCAATCTAATCCGGGCCCAATCGGTAGCCCGACTTTGGCGTCCTCCACGCCGGCGCCTCGCTGGACGATCAGTTCCTCCGGCAGTCTGCAACGGTCGTTTGATCAGGGGATGACCTGGCAAGTTGTCGATGTGAACGCAAACCCCGCGTATTTCCTGGATGCGGTAAGCGTGCAGACGAGCAAGAAGGCTTCGACCGCAAAGACTACAGAGGCTGGCAAAGCGCTCAAGCGGGGCAATTCGTCCCCTATTTTCCGCGCCGTGGCGGCGACTGGAGCAGAAGTTTGGGCGGGTGGCTCCGGAGGGACGCTTTATCACTCATCTGATGCCGGTAATCACTGGATCCACGTTACGCCCACTTTTTCTGGTGGGATGCTGAGTGGTGACATCGTCAGCCTGGAATTTCCTGACACGCAGAACGGCAAAGTCTCGACCTCTACCGGCGAAATATGGACCACGAGCGACGCCGGACAAACCTGGCAGAAACAATAGCCCGTTGCCGATTGCTGGGCAGTCTTATCAGAGCTGGTTCCGCAGTCACTTTCGTCCAGACTCTTTTAAACTCTGCGTTAAATGCAGTTACCGAAGTGACGTTTACACGAAATAGGTAGGACCCTAATATCCATCTCGTGGTTTGGCAGTTCTGGGGGAGGGCTGCCGAGGCGTCCTCGATTGCAAAGTCGAGGGCGCTGTTTTCTTTGCGTCGAATCCCGAGCGTGAGTCTACTTCGGTCCGCGGCAGGCTGCGCAGTAGCCGCCGATCTCCAATCGCGAAACCAGCACCCGGAACCTGCAATCTCTCTCCACCTGCTGTTTGAGCTTCTCAAAACTATCGCTTACGAATTCAGTGATTTTGCCGCAGCGCAGGCAGGCCATGTGGATGTGGTCGCGTTCCAGTTTGCGCTCGTAATAGTGCCCCTCGCCATTGAGGTGCATTAGGTCGAGTTCGTCGATCAATCCCTGGCGCTTCAACAAGCGCAAGGTTCGGTATACGGTACTGCGGTCGACGCTGGCATCGATCCGCTGCGCCTTGCGCAAAATCTGGCTGGCATCGAGATGCTTGCTGGCCGTCTCCATCACGCTCAAGATGGCGCGGCGCTGCTGGGTCATGCGGATGCCGCGCTCTGCGAAGTGCGACTGTAAGCGGCCCGGCATCTCGGTTTGGGGAAGCGGCATAGAGATCCTCGACTGTCGCAACAAGTCGCAATTGGGATGCGACGAATTCTTCCGCCGGCTATTGACCGCTGCGCGGTCTTTGGCAGTATCATCAAATGTAACCCAGATGCGACTCAGTTGCAACTGGAAGGACAACAAGAAGGACCGTCAGTGACCGAACGCTCCACCCATCTCACCGTGTGTTCATGGCTGTTCGCGCTGAGTCTGCTCTTTGTCGCCATCCCTGCTCGATCCCAAGAGAGCCCTTACATCGTGACTTATGACCATTACCTCGAGGAGCCCGGCAGCCTCGAGATCGAGTACTTCTCGACATTCGCCACGCAGCGCGCCGGCAACGACTTTCACGCGTTCTGGGGCGAACTCGAATACGGCGTTACGGCGTGGTGGACCACTGAGCTCTATCTCGACGGCCAAACCACGTTCAACGACAGCACCATTTTCACCGGCTTCCGCTGGGAAAACCGATTCCGCATACTGCAGCGCGAGCACTTCATCAATCCGGTTCTCTATTTTGAGTACGAGCAAATCAGCGCTGCTGACAAGATTCGGAAGGAAGTGGAAGGACACGATATTGAGGGCGACTACGCCTTGCCCAATGCCGTCGCCCGGCGGGAGCACAATCACGAACTGGAATTCAAGCTGCTTCTCTCCAAGAATTTCAAAGGATGGAATATCGCGGAAAACACTCTTGCGGCCAAAAACCTCACCGGCGGCAATCCCTGGGAGTTCGGCTACGCTATCGGCGCTAGCCGACCGTTGGCCCTGAAAGCTTCCGTCCAGCGTTGCAATTTTTGCCGTGAGAACTTCGTCGCCGGAGTCGAAATGTATGGTGGGCTCGGTGACCGACAGAGTTTCGGGCTACATGAAACTTCGCACTACCTGTCGCCCGTAGTCGCTTGGAACCTGCCATCGGACTGGACGCTTCGCCTATCTTCCGGCTTTGGTCTCAACGACAACAGTCATCGCTTCTTGCTTCGCTGGGGAGTCTCGCGCGAATTCTCTGGCTTCGGTTCCGCGGTCGCTCGTCTCTTCGGAGGTCGCCTATGAAGACAAAGAACATTTCCGTGGTGCGGGAAGAGTAGGCGCGACCACGAGCAATTCGAAGCCAGCTCGTGGCCACGCCCTGATCCAAGCCCCCGTGGTGTTCGGGGATGCTTCCCGTCGATTATGCGCTGGCAGTTGCAGCCAGAGCCTTGGAAGCCTCAGCTGATTTGGACTGGCTTTGCGACTCTTTGTGTTTTACGTCGCTGCTGCGAACCTGAATGCCGCCCTTGAGCGCGGCGCCGTCTTCAACGCTAATGCGCGAGCAGGCGATGTCTCCCTGGACCGCGCCTTCGGCGCGAATATCCACACGATCGCTGCACTCGATGTTGCCGGTCACTTTGCCCATGACCACAACTTCGCGGGCGTGGATGGTGGCGTCGACCTTGCCATTGCGGCCGATGGTGACCCGGCTTTCGGGCATGGTGACCTTGCCTTCGATGCGGCCATCGATGTAGAGGGCCTCAGAGCCGCTGACTTCGCCCTTGATGTAGAGGGTGCGGCCGATGGTGGCCTGATCCACGGGAGCGGTGACGGTCTTGATGGGGTTGTAAGCGTTGGGGTTGGAAGCCGGGGTGCCGGCCTTGGGGTTAAACGAGTCCGACGATTGAAGCATGTGACCTTCCTTGGGTCTCCGCGCGGCGCCTCGCGCTGGCTGACGCCTGACACCTGGTCATGCGGTGATCTGAAATTTGGTGGCCTTCGGCAGTTGCTGGCCTAGTGGCCAATCTGAATATCGCACAGAGGTAAGTAGGGGCGAGAGATTACGGAAGATGGTGTACGGGTGCGGAAGGTGCCGACAATGCTTTTGAGACCGAAGAGTCTAATGAGGATTTATCGCCAGTTGCGTATTAGCGAGTTGAGATTTCACGCCTGTTCGCGTTGCGCGGCCCCAGCACCATATCGATGGCTCGGCCCACGGCGGCGGGTCTCCCAGCCTGCTCGGCCAGACTCTCCAAGGTTGTCCTCTCGCGGGTCTCGAAGTATGCCAACTCGCAGGCTATTTTTCCGAGCGCCTTTACGTATGTCGTGCAGCCTACTACGAAACCGTCTAGATGGGACTGAACCTTGCTATCGAAGGCTGGGCCAATCCTTCCTTTTGTGACCAGGAGAATTGCCTTGCTAACCCCGACCTCGCTTGCTCTGTGCTTCAAACAGAGACCCTCCTCAAAAATTCGCCATAGATCATTGATTGCGCCGATTAGCGCGTCGCTGGGGGTCTGAAAGCTGCGGAGATCAGCCGATCCCACCCTTCTTAGGGGTTCGGTGGCGGCGTTCAGTGTGCTCCGCAACTCAGCATCGCAGCGAAGGGATTGGTACCGTCCGCAGGCCCACCATTTGCTCATGATTTCTTTAAACTCGGCTACAACTTCGGTACATATCGGGGCGGCTTGAAAGTCGCATCCCTCTGAAACGCTAAGCCAATCGCGCCAGTGGTAGACGTAGGCCCTCCTGAACCCTTTGATCTGCTCCAACACCTGATCGGGCGTCGTCAGGACTCGCAGGGTCTCTTTCATTGGGAAGCAGCCGCAAACTTCGCGTCTTGGTCTTTTAGAGTCTGGTTGTCGAAGATTTCTGGTGCCTTGCACCGTCTGTGAAACATCTCTTCACCCGAGACCAAATCTCGAACGATGTAGTCAATGCCGCCGCTGTCTAGCCTTGCGACCTCAGCAATGCAAGAGTTGCGGGTGGGGCTGTAACTGACCTTAAGAATGCCTGCGCGGTAATTGCTCTCGGATTCAAACTGCTTCGCCATTTGCTGACACTTCAGATTGTGATCGAAGATGAACTGGCTACGCCTCTGACTGCCATGCCAATATAGCGATGCTGCACCTGCTCCCACGATGAGGCCCAGCGACAAAACTGCCCAATCTCGACGGTTGGTCATTGTCCTGTGCTCCTATGAGGAAAATTCCATCAAATCCCTTGGAACGACGCGTCATCTGTCTGACCGATTTTGTCTCACACGTCGCAGGGTAATTATGCTACGGGACAACGAGCTATAGCAGGCGATAGCACGTTTTGACATTTATAAGTCCGCCAGTCAACCGGTCGACTATTGTCAAGGGTCCTCCGGATCTATTGTGATTCCTGCAGGCTCGCTGCCATCTCTTCCCATTCCTTGATGAGTGCGGCGTGGGTGGCTTTGCACTGGTCGAGTTCCTGGGATTGGCGCTGGCTCTCTTCGGCGCTGACAAAATTCTGCAGCGCGGTTTCCAGGTTCGTGATGGCCGCTTCCGCGCGGCCGATTTCTTCTTCCAACTCGCGGATGCGATCTTCCATTTGCTTGCGCTTGATGGGATTCAGGCGCTTCTTTGGAGCTTCGGATAGGGCATGGCTCGGACCATTGCCGTTGTCCGGAGCGCTTGCAGTATCGGCTGCCGAAAAATTCCCACTTCCCCCAACGGAAGCGAGAAGTGGGGCACCCACGGTTTTGGATGGCTTTACGTCTGGAACGTCGTCGAGCGTGGGCGCGACGTGCTGACCGCCTTGCTTGCGCCAGAGATAGTCTTCGTAGTTGCCGGGGAAGACTTCGACTTTGCCGTCCCCGATTTCGAAGACGCGCGTGGCCAGCTTGTCGATGAAGTACCGGTCGTGGGATACGAAGACGACCGTGCCGGTATATTTCACGAGCGCGTCGAGCAACACGTCTTTGGCGCGCAGGTCGAGGTGATTGGTCGGTTCGTCGAGCAGCAGAAAGTTTGCGGGATGCAGTAGCAACCGCAGCAGCGCGTAGCGTCCACGCTCTCCACCAGAGAGCACGCCAATCTTCTTAAAGACGTCGTCTTCGGAAAACAGAAAACACCCGAGCAGACTGCGCAGCTCAGTTTCGCCGGAGCCTGGAGAGGCGTCCCCGAGATCGTCGATGATGCGGGCGTCGGGATCGAGTTCCTTATATTGATCCTGTGCGAAGTAGTCGGACTGGACGTTGTGGCCAAGGCGGAATTCGCCGTGCGTCACCGGCTCAGTTCCGGCGAGCAGTTTGATCAGCGTGGATTTGCCCGCGCCGTTTACGCCGACCAGAGCGATGCGGTCGCCGCGCTCGATCATGAAATTGACGTTGCGGAAGACTTCTTTTTCAGAGCCTCCATTCTTGCCTGGATAACTCTTGGCCACGTCATCGAACTCGGCCACGATGCGGCCGCTGGGCTTCGGTTGGGGGAAAGAAAAATGGATGGTCTTTTCTTCCGGCGGAATCTCAATGCGCTCGATCTTTTCCAGTTCTTTGATGCGGCTCTGCACCTGCTTGGCCTTGGTAGCCTGGTAGCGGAAGCGGTTGATGAAGACTTCCAGTTGCTCGATGCGGTCGCGCTGGTTGCGGTAGGCGGCCTGCAGTTGCTCGTTGCGCTGGGTCTTCTGGGCGAGAAACTTGTCGTAGTTGCCGGTGTAGAACCAGAAACGCTTGTTCCAGATTTCGGCGATCTTGTTGACCGTGACGTCGAGGAAATATCGGTCGTGCGAGATCAGCACGAAGGCGTGGGGGTAGTTCTGCAGATATTCTTCGAGCCAGTTGCGGGCTTCGAGATCGAGATGGTTGGTGGGCTCGTCGAGCAACAGCAGGTTGGGTTTTTGCAAAAGAAGTTTCGCGAGCGCGAGCCGCATCTGCCAGCCGCCGGAGAATTCGTCGGTCAGGCGTGGCCAGTCTTCTTTGGTGAAACCCAAGCCCATCAGCACGCGTCCCACTTCGGCTTCGATCGAGTAGCCGTCGCGGGTGCGGAACTCGTGCTCGACCCGATGGTAGCGGTCGGCCACGGCATCGTATTCCGGACTTGTATGGTCGAGTTCCGCCATGCTGTGAGTCAGCGATTCGAGTTCGGTTTCCATGGCGCGCAGGTCGTCGAACACCGACATGCATTCGGCGAAAACACTGCGGCCTGACAGCGTGAGGCCGTCTTGAGGAAGATATCCAGCGGACGTGCCTTTGGCGACGGTGAGCGCGCCGTAGTCGAAGGTGTCCATGCCCGCGAGGATTTTCATGAGCGTGGATTTGCCGGTGCCGTTGCCGCCGACCAGGCCGATGCGGTCGCGGGGCGTGATGAGCCAGTCCGCGTTTTCGAAGAGAAGCTTGTGGCCGAAACGTTTTCCAGCGCCGGAAAGCTGAATCATGGGCTGGAGTTATCGTCTCATAAAAACAGTGAGCGGGACCGGGCATCAAAAGCTTTAACCACTAAGGACACTAAGGTTCACGAAGGAATGCGAAAGCAGCTACGGCCAGACTACCGCGGCGATCGGATCTTTCGACGAGGAAGCGGGGCGGGCGTTGCGGGGACTGGGATAGGTTCCCCAGAGTTCGTTGTGGAAGTGAATGCGCTCCAAGGCGCGGTCGATGACGTTTTCGAGTTCACGCGAATATTTTACTTCGCGACCTTTGGCCAGGCGGCGCTTGGCTTCTTCAGGGCTCACCCAGCTGGGGCGGCGATTGCCCTCGTCGGGCCGGCGCATCTGGTGGACTTCCATCAGGAAGGCTTTGATCACGAATTCCTGCACGCCGCCGGGCTGCCAAAAAACTCCCTTGGAATGAATGTAGAGATGAAAGTGACGCGGCTCAATCGTTCCGATCGCGCCAGCCTCTTCGGCAGCCTCGCGCTCAGCAGCTTGGCTATGCGACAAGCGAGGGTCAGTCGACCCCTTGGGGAAAGTCCACTTGTTGCCGCCATTGGTATTAACTAACAGGAACTCGATCGCGGTGCCGCGCCGGCGATAACAGATCGCAGCCACTTGCAGCGGCAATGACTTCGCGACGCGGGATGAACCCATGGGCAGCGGCCTCCTGATTCAATGCTACATGCAAGATATTTCACCTGCGTGAATGTGCAACAAAAAATGTGCACCCGGGAGGGTTACGAAAGGGTTACGTACCGTTTTGGTCTATGGGTGTCAGGTATGGATCCTTACACTGCGTGGTCGTTCGCTTTGCCCCAACCAATTCGCTCAAGAAGACAAACTTTCTGTGACAGCGGCTCGGCTTCGCCTTCGCGGACGGACGAATGCGTCCGTCCCTACGCGCGCGCGGGCTACAGGCCTGCGCCATAGACGGGAATGGCCCCGCCTGTCACGTCTTTTCCCGCCTCGCTGGCGAGCCACACAATCAGGCTGGCGATAGACGTCGGTTGCACCCACGTCGAGGTGTCGGCGCCGGGCATGGCTTTGCGGTTGACGGCGGTATCGATGGTGCCGGGCAGAATTGCATTCGCGGTGATCCCGGCATCTTTGTTTTCGAGCGCGACGGTGCGGATCAGCGAAACCATTGCGGCTTTGGAAGCGCTGTAAGCGCCGACGGTGGCGCCGGGACTCTCGGCGGCGCGGCTGCCTATGGCGATAATTCGTCCGGTCCTTGCTTTGCGCATGTGCGGGATGACCGCCCGCAGCATATGAAATGTGGTGTTGAGGTTCATCTCGAACATTCGCTGGAATGTGGCGTCGTCGGTATCGGCAACCGTCTGGCCTCCAGCGAAGCCGCCGACGGTGTGAACCAGGACGTCAATCTTGCCGAAGCGTGCGATAACCGAGTCAGCTGCTTTCTTGGCCGCGTCGAGGCTGTCGAGGGCGGCAGGAAGCGGGGTGAAATTGGAATGGTTGATGTCGGATTGCAGAATTTTCGGGGCGAGGCCGATCACGGCGTAGCCGGCCTCCAGAAAGGCTTGCGTAACGTGGATTCCGAGTCCCCCGTTGGCTCCGGTCACAAGGGCGGTTTTTGCAGTCATGGGCGAGAGCTCCTGGCTGGAACTCATCATAAACGCCCGGGTGGGTTGTTGGTGGCAGGAGATGTTTCGTCACACTTCGTGCTGACAAGCTACTGTGCGCGTGGCGATTTCGTTGTTGCAACCTGCTTGGGACGCTGCTGCGCGCGAACCTCGCGCGGTCCGCTATTTTTCTTTCGTGAGTTCGCGGCGGCAGTGATCTTGTTTTTCTTCTCGCCACTCGCTGCGGGTACCGGTTGCGACCGGTGGGCGATGGTTTTGGTTGGCTCCGGCCACGGGTTATACCAGGTTGGGTTCACCTCTTGTTGGCCGTGGGCCGAGATCGACAAGGCCACCATCGTTGCTGCCGCAAGAAATGCACGGCTCAATATTCCGTCAACTTTTATAAGCACTTCATCACCTCCACTTGAACTGCCACTAAGGCAGCTCACGTGAGCCCTTGCGGCTCGAAGGGATAGTGAGGGTCGACGCTCGCGCGTTTCGCGGTGATCGCTGGATTGAAAAGAAAAGCACAACCGAGTTCGCGTTCCGATGCGTTCGGCTTCGCCTTCGCGGGACGGACGAATGCGTCCCGTTCCCACATGGCTACTGCTCGGGACAGCCGAGGTGGCTGTCGCTACGTGGGCTTACTGCAGGGTTTTTACCAGCCAGGGGATGATTACTTCTTTGAATATTTTCGGATCAGGCCACACTCCTACTTGGCGGCCCAGGTGGCCGCCGTGGGGATTGATCCAGGCTTCTTTGGGGACGTCGCCTTTGCTCAACAGCAGGTATTCGTCTTCGATCGGAACCTGCGTGTCGAGAACGCCCGCGATCACGAGCATGGGCGCCATTGGTTTGCCCAGCAGACCTTGGTGCACCAGCGACATTTTCGGCAGATACTCGCCCATCTCGTCGAGCGTGTGAACACTTTCGAGAATATTCATCAGCGCGGGCACCTGGTCGAACAGATATTCGCGATTGCCCAGGAGCGAGTTCATCAGGAAATCTTTCTGGAAAAATTTGTCAACCGGAGGCGACTGCGCGCTACATCCGCGGAGACGGGCGCGCTCGACGATCGCCATCTTTGTGGCCCAGTATGCTCCCCAACTCACGCCGTGCAGGGCGATCCGGTTTTTGTCGATCTCGCGCCGCGACTGCGCGTAGTCGATGACTTTAGAGAGCATGCGGTCGGAAGTTTCGCTCACCTTGATCGGAGCCTGGCCGGTGCCGGGGCCGTCGACGGCTAGGTATCCGATGCCGAAGGGCAGAATTGCGCCGAAACTTTCAGTGAGATCTTCCTTGCGGCTATCAAGGCCATTGACCGCGATTACGAGCGGTACCGGTCCCTTGGCATTCTTCGGCAGGCGCAGATATCCGACGATCTCCTTGCCTTCGAAAGGAATGCGCACAACTTCAAGCGGCGGATCGTAAAACTTGGCATGATCGAGAAATGCTGCGATGGCTTTTTCGTACGAGCGCTGCTTGCCGGGAGACGAAGGAATGGGCCAGCGTCCGAACGAGTAAAGGCGCCAGGCGCGGATGTAGTCGGCGTTCGCCTTGGTGGGGTCGGATTTCTCAAGCGACTTGGCTTCGTTGAAATAGCGATCGGCAACGCGCATGAAGCCGGCGGCCCACTCGTCTTTGTCGGCGGTGTGGATTGACTCGAAGGCTTCTTTGACATCCGCGGGATCGAGGCCGATCAGCGGATATTGTCCGACTTCGGCGCGGTGAATCGCTTCAGTTTTGACCTCGTCGATGGTGCGCTCGCGGCGCTCCTGAGCAAGGGCGGGGGCCGACAACGCGATTGCCAGCGAAAGCATTAACGAAGGGAATGAAAGTCTATTTTTCATGATTTGTGGTCTTCGAACAAGAATTTGCCCATAGAGACGTTGCTTGAACGTTTCTTTCACCACGATTCGCCGCACTGCCGGCTGAGAGGTAGCAAGCTTCTACGGAAGACTTGGGCTCTCCACTTCTAGAACGTGAACTTCAACGCCAACTGAACGGCACGGCTTCCGCCGGAGCCGATTACGGGATTGGCTGCGGCCACGTCGGGCGTGGCGCAGCCGCATCCGAAGGGTTGCACCGAGGGATCGTTCAAGCCGAATCCGTTCTGGCCGCCGTAGGGGTTGGCAAAGTTCGGATGGTTGAGAATGTTGAAGAACTCGGCGCGGAACTGGGCGCGGAGGCGCTCGCCGAAGTGCCAGTTCTTGGCGACCGAGAGATCAAAATTTCTGAAGCCAGAGTCGGGAAACAAGTTGCGCGGCATATTCCCAAACTGTCCCAGCGGCGGCGGGATCATGATCGAATTGCCTTTGGCATAGCAGCCAAATGAGCTCAGAGACGCGGTCGACGCGCCAGGTGTTCCTCCATCCACTGACAATGCCTTCGACGCACACGCCGCATTCGATGCGCCCGGGAAGAACGGAATTTCCGTGGGACCTGATTTGAAATCGGACGGCTTGCCATAAAAACTCCAGCGAATGGGCGCGTTGGCCGGCGGACTTACCGGCAACGGGCCGGTTCCCGCAGCGTCGGTGCCCAGGTCGATAGGACCCCACGGCTGGGAACTCTGTAGCGTGACGATAGAGTTGAGTTCCCAACCCTCGAGCATTTGCCAGGAACCGGTCTTCCCCGGAATGGCATAGGTGAGAGAGAGCGTGAGGCGGTGCCGGATATCAAAGTCGCTGTTCGCGTACTCGCGGGCGACGTTATAAGAATCTTGCGGCAGTCCGGCGCCATAGCCGAAATCCCAGTTCGCGCCGACGTCATCGAGCGCGTGTGCATACGTGTAGCCCGCCACCATGCTCAGGCCGTGGTAATTCCGCGAATTCAAAGTGACCTGCAAACCGTTGTAGTTTGAGCGGTAGACGTTTCCCATCTGAAAAATATTGCTGAGGTAGGGAAACTTGGCGTTGAAGGGACGAGCATCCTGGTCGCAGTTCGGATCCGTTCCGCAGGCAGCGGAATAATCTGTTCCCACCGGCGGTTGGTTAATATCGCGAATGCCCGTCAGGTTCGAGCCATGGTTGCCCACATAGGCAAGTTCCATTGACAGATTTGGCGTGAACGAGTGTTGCAGGTTCAGGGTCCAGTTCCACACATAAGGTGTGGTGAGGTTGCGATCGACGCTCATGATCGGGCAGGGATTGTTGAAGCAGTTCAAGGTCGTGGTGCTGACATTGGCGCCATAAATTGGCTGTCCGCTGTCCCACTGCGGCATGCCCGGCGGAATGGACAAATTGCCCGCCGTGATGGTGCCTCCGGCGGTATTGCCGGCAGCATCGATGATGGCACCCGTGGGAACGTTGCCCAGTCCGAACGCATTGTTGAAGGCGAGCAGCGCTTCCCAGTTGACGGTCTCGTAAACCAGGCCAACCCCGCCCCTGACGATTGTGGCGCCTTTACCATTCACGTCCCAGGCAAAGCCAAGGCGCGGCGCGAAGTTCTTGTGATCGGGATTGTAGGGGCCGCTGACGCCGTTTATTCCGGCTTGAATTAATCCGGTCTTTGAGTTGGGATCGAAGTTCCCTAACAAGTTGTGTTGTTCCTTGATGACCGTGGCGTACTCATAGCGCACTCCGAGGTTGAGTGTGAGGTTCCTGGTGGTGCGCCAGTCATCCTGCACAAAAAGGCCGTAGGACCAGTTGTGAATATGCAGTCTGGGGTCGCCAACTTGAACCGAGGCTTTAAAGGGATCGCCGGCGAAAAAATCTTCCAATGCCGTCGAGCCCGCGCCTGTGCCGATGGCGACGCCACCTAAGAACGTGATGCTGCCTCTGGCATTGCCGAAGGCGCCTCCGTTGAAAGAGTTGCGGTGAAGTTCGCCGCCAAATTTCAGCGAGTGCTTGCCCGCGGTGTAAGAAACGTGGTCGATGAACTGGGTGATGTAGTCGGGTCCCTGAAACTTCGGCCACTTGAAAGCACCGAGGCCGGGGACGAAGGCACCCGCAAATCCGATGCGCGGAAGCCCACCGGTGTAGGGACCGCTCACCCCAGTGTTGAGTCCGTAAGCTGAGGCCGGAGTGTTAATGTCGCCGGGGAACGTAGGCTGATAGAGGCGGTTGTAACCGAAACGCGCTTCGTTCACCCAACGAGTGCCGGGAGTCCATATCCAGTTTCCTCCGATGACTTGGGCGCGAGTGTGGATGAGAGAACGCCATTGCGATTGCAACTCCGGAAAGTCTTCCACCGTGCCCGAGTTGTTTCCGTAGAAATACATGCCGCTCACGCTGTTGCGCTGATTGAAGTTGTAATCCACCTTGCCCAGCACATTGTCGACCCCAACACTGTTAGGAAATCCCTGAACAAGGTTGATGCTCTGCGAGTTGTTGATAGGAAACCCTGTGCCTTTACAGGTAACGCTGGAACCTGAGACTGTACAGCCCGAAATCAGCTGGCTGGCTGCGCTGATCGGAACACCGTTCGCCACCAGATCAGCAACCGCGTCCGGAATGCTGTTGCCGCAGTCGCCAGTCACCAGTGGCGAAATGCAATTTCCAGCCGCGGGAAGAGATGCCATCGACGGAGTGCTGACGGTATACGAGTTGCCTACGTTGTAGCGCTGGCCCTCGTAAGCGCCGAAGAAGAACGCCTTGTCTTTAATAATCGCGCCTCCCAAACTGCCCCCAAACTGTTCCAGCGTGCGGTCCGTCTTTCCCGCCGGAGCACGGTTGAAATAGTTGCGCGCGTCCATGACTCCGTCGCGCCCGAAGGCAAACGCTGTGCCGTGCAGCGTGTTCGTTCCCGACTTCAATCCAACATTGATGATCGCCCCCGGCTTCCATCCATATTCCGCGGGAGGATTCTCCTGAACATTGAATTCCTGGATCCCGTCGATGGGCAGGATGGTCGCCGAATCGCCTGCAATGCCGGCGCCGTTGATGATGCCTTGCCCGGAAAATGGCTCGCTGTTGAACAATCCTTCGACAAAATAAGCGTTGTCTTCCGCCCGCAAGCCGTCGGTGCTTGTAGTCGAAAAGCCGCCGCCGGGATAACGCATCACGCCGGGCCGGAGTTGCAGCAGGTTCTCATAGTTGCGGCCGTTCAGCGGCAGGTCGTTGATCTCTTTATTGCTGAGCGTGCCGCCCAGCGTCGCCGAGGTAGTGTTAAGCAGCGGGACTTCCTCAGTGATGGTGACTGTCTCGCTTACTTGGCCGGGTTGCAGCGAGAAGTCAACGCGTATGTCGGTGGCGACCTCAATCTGGATGTTCGAGCGCTCCACGCGCTTGAAACCCCTGGCCTCTACGTGGATCGCGTAGGTGCCGGGCTGCAGGTCGGGAATAGCGTAGGCGCCTGATTCGTCAGTGGCCGCGGTTCGCGAAGTGCCGCGTTGTACATCGGTGACTACTACGGTGGCTCCCGCCACGGCCGCCCCGCTCGCGTCGGTCAAAGTGCCGAGGATGCGTCCGGTGGTGGACTGAGCCCCGGAGGAAACGCACAATAGGAGCAGAGTACAGACGACGAAGAGCAAGCGGAACGCTGCGGTCCTTGGCTCGTGGGACGAGGCGACGGTGCGGCTTTGCATATAGAACCCCCGGATTTTCTGGTCCGACAGCCATACCACTATCGGAGAAACGGTGTCAAGCAAATTCATTTTCTGGGTGGATGGTTCCTTGGAAAGGTACAACTCATGGGAATGCCCTGGGAAGTTCATAACGAGGGTACCTTCTAATTTTTTGAGGAAATTAGAGCAAGATCCTACTCTTGCGTCCTGGCGGGCTCCTATAGTAAAATCGGGAATGGTACGACCACCATACCCATATACCATAACTCATGCGACATCAACTAACGTGCCGTCATTTCTTGGATATACGGTATAGTAGCCGGACCATAAGCCTGCTGGCGGATCTTGTCCCCGCCAGTCCGGAGGCCAAGCTAGTGTATAAGCTAGTTCGCACCTCGCGACTCTACGAACAAATCGTTCAGCAAATTGAAGAATCGATTGTCAAAGGCGATCTGAAGCCCGGCGATCAACTGCCTGCAGAGCGCGAACTGGCGCAACGATTTGGCGTGAGCCGCACAGCTGTGCGCGAAGCGGTAAAAGCTCTCCGTGAAAAAGGTCTGGTCGAAGCTTTCTCCGGTCGAGGCACTTTTATCACCGACGGCACCAAGCAAGCGGTGCGGCAGTCGCTCGACCTGATGGTGAAGATCGGCCAACCGGAGGGCTCGACCCATCTCGCCGAAGTGCGAGCCATTCTCGAACCGGAGATTGCGGCACTGGCCGCGGCGCGTATTCAAGAACCGGAGCTGACGACTATGCGTGAAGCCGTGGCCACCATGGACCGCGCCGGCAAGGATCCGGAAGCCTACATCGAGGCCGATCTTGATTTCCACCTGGCGCTGGCGGAGGGGGCAGCTAATCCGCTCATTCTTTCTCTGCTCGATTCCATCGTGGCTCTTCTGCGCGAACAGCGGCTGCGGATTTTTCGGGTTCCCGGCGGACCGGAGCGTGGACAGTTTCATCACAAACGCATTCTCGATGCGGTGGAGCGGCGCGACTCCGACAAGGCGCGCGAAGCAATGCGAGCCCATCTGGCGCAGGTGCGAGATGACAGTCAGGCACCGGCGGCAAAGCGCGCTCCCGGCAAGCACAATGCAAATTAGTAATTGGTGGCAAGGGTCTGGAGGCAGCGGCGGATGGCGAAATTAGGATTTATCGGCCTCGGCGTGATGGGCAGCCAGATGGTGAATCGGCTGCTGAGCAAAGGTCATACCGTGACCGGCTACAATCGCACGCGCGCTAAGGCTGAGTGGCTGGTGAAGAAGGGAATGCAGTGGGCTGACTCCCCCCGCGCCGTGGCAAGTGCATCGGACTACATTTTTGCGATGGTTACCAACTCCGCCGCGATCCAGGCGATCACCGAAGGTCCCGCAGGGCTACTGGCCGGCTTGAGTACGGGGAAGATTTTCATCGACATGAGCACGGTGAGCCCGGCCGTTAGCCGCGCGCTTGCTGGGAAAGTGCGAGCCGCGGGCGCCGACATGGTTGACTCGCCAGTATCGGGCAGCGTGATCACTCTGCAGGAAGGAAAGTTGTCGGTAATGGTGGGCGGACGAAAGGAAACTTTCGAGACCGTTAAGCCGTTGCTGCTCGACCTCGGCCCCAAGGTCACCTACGTGGGCGACAACGGACTCGCGCTGTCCATGAAAATCGCCATCAACCTGAGTCTGGCGGTGCAGATGCTGGCCTTTTCCGAAGGCGTCTTGCTGGCAGAAAAGAGCGGCATCGCCCGCGAAGTTGCCGTCGACGTGCTCACGCATAGCGCGGTAGCGTCGCCGATGATTCAGTATCGCGGGCCGTTCGTTCTGCAACAGCCGGAAGAAGCCTGGTTCGACGTGAACATGATGCAGAAAGATATGGTACTCGCGACGGAGTTGGGCCGTCAGCTGGACGTGCCGCTGCCCACGACGGCAGTGAGCAACGAAATTCTTACGGCGGCTCGCGGCATGGGCTTGGCGAAGTACGATTTCGCCTGCATGTTCGATGTCCTGGCGGCCATGTCCGGAGTGACGACTCCTGTCATCGCAGGAGGCAAGAAGTGACCACGGCTTCTTCCAGGCCGGCAGCGACGCACGCCGTCAACAATGAAAAAGACCGGTGGCTGCGCGCGTACCGCCAGATGGTAAGGATTCGCCTGTTTGAAGAGCAGGTGAATGAACTCTACACGCGGGCGCTGATGCCCGGGCTGGCGCATCTTTACAGCGGCGAAGAGGCAGTCGCAGTCGGCGTTTGTGAAGCGCTGAACATCGATGACTACATCACCAGCACGCACCGCGGGCACGGGCACTGCCTGGCCAAGGGCGCTTCGCCGGATCGCATGTTTGCTGAGTTGCTGGGCAAGGAAGCCGGTTACTGTCGAGGCAAAGGCGGGTCGATGCACATTGCCGATCCTGCGACCGGCAACCTGGGCGCGAATGCGATTGTCGGGGGTAGCGTAGGCATCGCGACCGGCGCGGCATTTGCGGCAAAACGGCTGGCGAACGGGAGAGTCGCGGTCTGCTTTTTCGGCGAAGGCGCGCTCGGCCAGGGATCGCTCTACGAAGTGATGAACCTGGCGCAACTGTGGAAGCTGCCCGTGATCTACGTCTGCGAAAACAACCTCTACAACGAATACACCCATTTCTCAGAGACGACGGCTGGGACAATTCTCGGGCGCGCCGCGGCGTTCGGGCTGGAATCCGCAGTAGTCGACGGCCAGGACGTGCGCGGAGTGTATGAAGTTGCCACGCGGCTGGTGAAGCGGGCTCGCTCCGGCCAGGGGCCAGCATTTTTGCAGGCCGATACTTACCGCTACAGCGGTCATCACGTAGGCGATATTAATCGCGAATATTACCGCACCAAGCAGGAAGAGCAGCTATGGAGAATCGAGCGAGATCCAATCAAACTGCATGCGGCTTGGCTGCTGGCGCAGGGGCATGGCGACTCGGCGGAACTGGAACAGGTTGCTGCAGCGGCGCGCACCGAAATGGAAGCTGCGGTGAAATTCGCCATCGCCTCTCCCTACCCCAGCGCCGATCAGGTGGAGCAGGACGTCTATGCCTGAAAGAGCTATGCCTGAACGCGAACTCACCTTTGCGCAGGCGGTGCGCGAAGCGCTGGCGGAGGAAATGCGCCGCGACTCGCGAGTGTGCATCTTCGGCGAAGACGTGGCCGAAGCCGGCACACCCTTCAAAGTGCTCTCCGGACTGGTGGAAGAATTCGGCGCCGAGCGGGTGCTTGACACGCCGATTTCTGAAGCTGGATTCACCGGCGTTGGTGTGGGCGCAGCCATGACAGGGTTGCGGCCCGTGGTCGACATCATGTTCGGCGATTTCCTGACCTTGACCATGGACCAGATGGTGAATCAGGCCGCCAAGGCGCACTACATGTCGGGCGGACATTGGAAAGTTCCCATGGTGCTGCGGACTACGCTGGGCGCGACCCGGCGCTCCGCTGCGCAGCATTCGCAATCGCTGCATGCCTGGTTCAGTCACGTGCCAGGATTGAAAGTTGTGCTGCCTTCGACTCCCTATGACGCGAAGGGCCTGCTCAAGACCGCCATCCGCGACGAGAATCCGGTCGTCTTTTTCGAAGACAAGATGATGTACAAGCTGAAGGGGCCGGTTCCTGCCGAAGATTACACGATCCCACTGGGCGTCGCCGATGTAAAGCGTGTTGGAGAAGACATTACTTTCGTGGCGACGAGCAGCATGGTTCAGGTCGCCTTGGGCGCGGCGAACATGCTGGAGAAAGAAGGCATCAGCGCGGAGGTGGTTGATCCGCGAACCACATGGCCGCTCGACGAAAAGACTATCATCGAGTCGGCGAAGAAAACGTCGCGCGTGATCGTGCTCGATGAAGGCTACGGGCGATACGGCGTGACGGCAGAGCTCGCGGCGGTAATCGCTGAAGGCGCATTCTACGATCTCGACGCGCCGGTGAAGCGCATGGGCGCGATGCACGTTCCCATTCCGTTTTCTCCGCCGCTCGAAGATGTGACTGTGCCCACGGAAGAAACCGTTTCGGAAGCGGCGCGCCGATTGTGCAACAAATCGTAACGCCGTCATCCTGCCGGCTGTCCCGAGGGCGTCCTCGCCCTCGGACTCGGCGGGCGAGACGCCCACCGGACAGCCGCCGAGACGGCGGCGCTACATGGGGGTATTTATGGGACTCAAGACTCACGGAACCATGGCCGTTGACTGGGAGAATCGTATCGACTTCGATCGTCTCCGCCGCGAGCGTCTGCAAAAAGCGAAGGATCTGCTGAAACAATCGTCGATGGGCTCATTGCTCTGCTTCGACATGAACAATGTGCGCTACCTGACGTCGACGCACATCGGCACCTGGGCGCAGGACAAGGCCAATCGCTTCACGCTCCTCCCGCAGAATGATGAGCCCATCCTGTGGGACTTCGGATCTGCCGCCAAGCATCACCAACTGAATTGTCCGTGGTTGGGCGAACGCTCGCGTCCTGGCATTTCGATGCTGCGTGGCGCGATGACGCCGGAGATGGGCCGCGCCGAAGACGTTGCCAAAAAAATTCGCATTGAACTCGAAATGCGCGGGCTGCATAAAGAACCGATTGGAATCGACATCATCGAACTGCCCGTATTGTTTGCCCTGCAGCGCGAGGGCATCGAAGTGGTCGACGGCCAGCAATTGATGTCCGAGGCCCGCGTCATCAAGACGCAAGATGAAATCTCCCTGCTCAACACTTCGGCGATGATGGTCGACGCCGCCTACGACGAACTCTACCGCGCGATGAAGCCGGGCCTGCGCGAGAATGAGGCCGTCGGCCTGGTCAGCAAAGTTCTCTACGATCTGGGCTCAGAATATGTGGAGGCGGTGAACGCGATTTCGGGCGAGCGTTGCAATCCGCATCCGCACGTGTTTTCCGATCGCGTGCTCCGTCCCGGCGATCCCGTCTACTACGACATCTTGCACTCGTACATGGGATACCGCACCTGCTATTACCGATGTTTCACGGTCGGCTACGCGTCGCACGCCATGGTCGATGCCTACAAGCGCTGCCGCGAATATCTCGATGCCGCGATCGAACTGGTGCGTCCCGGCCGTACCACCGCCGAGATCGCTGCCGTGTGGCCGAGGGCGCAAGAGTTCGGCTTCCCCAACGAAGAAGCCTGCTTCGCGCTGCAGTATGGTCACGGAATCGGGCTCGCGATCTGGGAGAAGCCGGTGATCAGCCGCCTGGTCTCGTTCGATCATCCGGTAGAGATTAAGCCGGGCATGGTGTTTGCGCTCGAAACCTTCTGGCCCTCCACCGATGGCTGGAGCGCCGCGCGCATCGAAGAAGAGATTGTTGTGACGCCCACCGGGCACGAAGTCATCACGCGCTTCCCCGCTGAACAACTTCTAGTCGCAGGCGCGCACTACTACACGGTGAACGGCCCGCTGCCGACCACGCGAGAAACCGAAGCTTCACCCAACGAACGCGTACTGGAGATGATCGAAACCAGCGCAAAAACTGAGCGGGTAGGAGTGACAGACTAAGCGGAACACCGCCGCGAAGCGGCGTCAGCTCAGAGCTGCGAAGCGGCCGGAAGAACCCAGCCGCGAAGCGCCGAAGAAACCCAGCCGCGGAGCGGCGGAAGAATACAGCCCACGGCGAAAGCCGTGGGTTGTGTCGAGTGGAGATTAGCAAGCCCCGGAGGGGCGATAGAAAAGTACGACACAGAAATTTACGGGGGCGTACTCTCCGCCTCAGGAATAATCCACGACTATGGCCTTCAGCGTTGTAATGCCTGCTCTCGAGATGGCGCAGGAAACCGGCAAACTCCTGGCCTGGAGAAAGCAGGAAGGCGACCGCGTTACCAAGGGCGAACCGCTGCTCGAAATCGAAACCGATAAAGCTGTGGTCGAAGTAGAGGCGCCCGCCGACGGGATTCTTGCAGGGATCCGGGCCGAGACTGGCGCCGACATTCCCGTCGGGCGCACGATTGCATGGATCGTTGCTCCCGGCGAAGCGCCTCCTGTCGAAAGCGATTCAGCCGCACCTGCCGCGAGGGCCGCATTACACGCGAAAACAGCTCCATCGCAGACCGGCGCAACGCGAGCCGCTGTCTCACTAGCGCCAAGCGCAAAGATTTCTCCCAAGGCGCGCCGTCTCGCGAAAGAATTAGGTGTGGACGTGGCGACCGTAAGCGGCTCAGGCGCAGGAGGAGAAATTCTCGCTGCCGATATTCAAGCCGCGGCTTCAGCTCCCGCCGTGGTGGAACAGACATCCGGAAGCATCGAAGTCCCCAGCTCGCTGGGCCGCATCATGGCCGAACGCACCACCCAGAGCTGGACTACGATCCCTCACTTCTTCGTAAGCCGCGAAGTCGAAGCCACAGCGCTGAACCAATATCGCGAGCGCGTGGCGGAAGGGATCGAGCGCTCCCATCAGTTCCGAGCTACCCATACCGATGTGCTTGTGGCGCTCACGGCCCGCGTCCTGCTGAAGCATCCGCGGCTGAATGCGAGTTGGAGCGCGGAAGGGATTCGTCTGCACGATCATGTGAACATGGGAGTCGCCATTGCAGTCGGCGACGGCGTGGTCGCCGCGGTGATTCCCAACGCGCACGCCGCCAGCCTGGTGGAAATCGCGGTACAGCGTCGCGAAGTCACCGAGCGAGCGCGAGCCGGCAAGTTGCGGCCTGCGGATATCTCCGATGCTACCTTCACCATCAGCAACCTCGGCATGTATCAGATCGATCAATTCAGCGCGATCATCACCCCTCCGCAAGCCGCGATCCTCGCCGTCGGCGCCATCGCCGACCGCGTTGTAGCCGTGCAGGGCCAGCCCGCCGTTCGGCCCATGATGATGCTCACTGTCTCCTGCGATCACCGCGTGGCCGATGGCGCCCGGGCAGCGCTGTTTCTCAGCGACCTCGCCGAAGCCATTCGGGATCCTGGCAAGATTCTGCAATAACATTCCGATAACGCGAGCCAAACTTTCGGTACCTTGGTCCAATGACCGCGGTTACCTGTGTTTCCCCGGGTCCTCCTTCTAACATCCCGAGAGCCAAATGAGGTAACCAACAGGGCATGGACCGGCGTCGCCAACAGCGCGTTTCTGTCGAAATCCCGGTGATCATCTGGGGAGTGGACATTCATTCCCGGCCCTTCACCCAACCCGCGACCCTGCGCACGATCAGCAGCCGTGGAGGAACGCTGCAGGGCGTTTGTGCCCAACTCAAACCGGGCGGCATTTTTGACCTGCAGTACCAGGGCATCAAGGCCCAGTTTCGCGTTGTTTGGCTGGGCAAGCACGGTACCGACATGCAAGGCGAGATCGGAATCGAAAGCCTGTCAGCTGACGTTCAGCTCTGGGAATTCGATCTCCCGCGCTGTACTGCCGCCGCCGGAAGAGGGTAGAAGCGCTTTCGTCTTGGCGAAGCGTTACAAAAACAAAACTTATAAATGTGCGGATTAAGCAACCACATGGTTGCATATTGTTTTATTCTGGAGTAATATGCAACCTAGAGGTTGCGTATCATGAACGATCGTATTGAGAAACGTATCGAACTCAGGGCGCCAGTTTCCCGGGTTTGGCGCGCCCTCACCGATTACCGGGAATTTGGTGAATGGTTTCGGGTGAAGCTGGACGGCCCGTTCGTGCCCGGTCAGGTCTCGCGCGGCCAGATCACTTATCCGGGCTATGAGCACGTAAAATGGCAAGCCGTCGTGCAGAAGATGGAGCCCGAGCGCCTGTTTTCCTTTACTTGGCCTCATCCCAAGTCGTTTGACAAAGAGGACACTCCGGTCGACTTCTCGAAGGAACCGACCACACTCGTCGAATTCAGGTTGGAGAAAACCGCCAATGGCACCTTACTGGTGGTTACCGAGTCCGGCTTCGACAACCTGCCCGCCGACTGCCGTCTGGAAGCGTTCCGCCGAAACGAGGGCGGCTGGGCAGAGCAGATGAAGAGCATCGAGGCGCATGTCACGCAGAAATCGTAACCAGATCGTAACCCGGCAGCATCGGTCCCCGGTATTCGCCGCATTGGGCGACGAGACGCGACTCTCGCTGGTGGCGAAGCTCTGCGGTGGGCAGAGTCATTCGATTTCTCAGCTAACGAAGGGCTCGAGGCTATCCCGGCAGGCGATCACCAAACATCTTCGCGTTCTGCAGCGCGTAGGAATCGTGCGCTGCATCCGCACGGGCCGAGAGAGTCGATTCGAATTCAATCCCCAGCCGATCGAAGGAATCAGAGAATACCTTGATTTCGTCTCTCAGCAATGGGATGGCGCGCTCGGCCGGCTGAAATCTTTCGTCGAGAACTGATTGGCGCGGTGAGATTCAAATTTCGCTCGCGCCTATCGAGGCCGGCGTCACCAGCGGACGCCAACGGTGATCGGCCGCAGGTCAGTGGTAACGCCGCCCGCGCCCTTGCCGTGCAGATAACGGAACTCACCGTAGATTTCGATACTCGGAGTTACCTTGCGCGCGATTCCTCCGCCGAAGTTTTCCCCATAATGATTCAGGCTGGTGGAGATAAAGTTCTTATTCAGTGGAAGGCTGTTGTTGAAGCAATTGCCCCACCAGAGGAAGAAGCCATTGCACGCCGATCCCGGAAGAGCGGTCGAAGACCCGAGCTTTCCCGTCCGGTGATAGTAGCCGAAGCCAGCCACAATATATCCGCTCCAGTATTTTGTGACCGGGATATTGATGATGGGATCGAACAGGAACGAGTAGACCTGGCTGGTGCCGCTGCGCGCCTGCGCCAGGTCCAGGGCCGATGTGCGTAACGGCAAATTGTCGAACTGAAAATCGAAGCGTAATCCCAGATATTTGCTGTAGTTGCGCGCAAACCCGGCGGCCACGATGCCGCCTCCGCCCCGCACATAATTCTTCGTGCTGCCGTTGGTCAGACTGGCTCCGCCACCCACGTTGAACACCCAGTTCTTGTACTCCGGCGCTTTGGGTTTCCGCGTGGGAATCTCTTCAGGAGAAGCCTCCTGGCTGCTGCTCTGCTGATTTGCAGGTTGCTGGTCCGCGGGCGGCTGCGTTTGTGGCTCCTGAGTTGGCGCTGGTGATTGCGGTGCAGTCTGCTGAGCACGCACCGTGGTGGCTCCCGCCAGAATCGTCGCCAAGATCAATGCCAGAACGACTCTGAATCCGGAAACCCTCGCGAACTTTCGACTCATTCATTCTCCTCCCGCTGCCGGGTGTGGTTGCGGACTGTCGCGCTCGGCCTAAAACTGCGGCCCCATACCTCGTCAAAGAGAGGCGCTTCCGAAAAAAACGTATCCGCGATGCTTCCCGCCGGGATTGCACATCGCAGCAGGCAGGCACCATATTATCAACTTTGATGCTGATTCCGCCCGCGCCGCCGCCCGCGCCATTTGCAGTTCCCGAGAAGCGCGAGTCGCACGTATGATAGGGCATCTTCCTTGAGCGAGACGAAGTCATTGCCGAAGCGCGTCGCCAAATCATCGAGCAAAGCCGCGCCTCGGTGGCGTCACGACCAAAGCTCGACTTGCCGCGTGGCGTTGATTGGCTTCGGGACCGTGGGCCGCGCCGTCGCCAGGATTTTGACCGAGAGCCGCAACAGCTCTCTTCGGCTCACCTACATCTGCAACCGCAACGTGGAAAGAAAGAAGCAGCCCTGGGTTCCGAGCGATGTTGTCTGGACCGACGATGTCAACTCGGTGTTGCAATCCGACGTCGACATCGTGGTCGAGCTGATCGGCGGCCTCAATCCAGCCGGCCAGATTGTGCGAAGCGCGCTGGAGTCTGGGAAGTCGGTAGTCACTGCAAATAAGCAGCTGATTGCACGCCACGGTTCCGATCTTCTGCAACTGGCGCGCAGTCATGGTTGCCAGCTCGAGTTTGGCGCCTCGGTCGCCGGAGGAGTTCCAGTTCTTCCGGCCCTGCGCACGGGATTGTGCGGCGACCGCTTGCACGGCATTGCCGGAATTCTGAACGGAACGTGCAACTACATTCTCAGCCGGATCGAAAACGCTAGAATTCCCTTTAGCGAAGCGCTGGAAGAAGCGCAAGCCCGGGGATATGCCGAGGCCGACGCGTCCGAGGATTTGGACGGCGGCGATGCACGCGCCAAGCTCGCCATTCTCGTGCTCGCCGGATTGCACACGCAGGTTGCGCCGGAATCGGTGCGGGCCCGCACGATTCGAGCGGTGGATGCGGTCGACTTCGACTACGCCGCCGAACTGGGCTGCACCATCCGCCAGATTTCGCGCGCGGTCCTGAAAGACGATACTCTTCTCGCCGAGGTCGGCCCGTGCCTGGTTCCGACCGACTCGCCGTTCGGACGCGTGCAGAGAAATCTCAACCTCGTCCTCACCTCCGGCCAGTACGGCGGAGACATGGCATTTCTCGGCGCCGGCGCCGGCGGCGATCCGACGGCGGTGGCCGTCGTTTCTGATTTGATGTTCGTCGCGGAAGGCCTCTCCGCGGGGGCAGCCAAAGCGGGCGTTGCCAGCGACGTCGCAACGCCTGTCTCTACCCCGAAGATCAGCAGTGATTTTGAGACGCCCTGGTACTTGCGCTTCTTCGTGCGCGACCAACCCGGAATCGTGGCGCGCCTGGCTCAGATCATGGCGGCTCATCATCTGAACATCGACTCGTTGTTGCAGAAGCCGGGCTTTGATAAGGCCTCGCTCCCGTTCGTGATCACGCTGGAGCCTTGCCGCGATTCGGTGTTGCACCCGGCGTTGCAGGAAATGTCAGGACTCGACTTCTCGATTCGACCGTGCCTGTGTTTGCCGATTTTGAGGTAGGGTGGGTTCCGGGCAAAGAAATAGCGCCGTCCGTTGCGGTAACTCACGCTGCAACGATCCGGCGCTAGCCGAACTTAATTCCAGAATGGATTCTTGAGACCCGCCGGCGCAAGTGCGCTGTCGGATTTGGTCTCCGTCCCCGACTCGTCCGAGATCTTCTCGTCGATGAAGCGGGAAGGGGCCGGTGCCTTCAAGTCGTCGTTCTGCCCGGGTGTTGGATTATAAGGATATTCTGATTTCACTGGGGACACCTCCATCTTTATGATCTACCTTCATTAAACACCCCGGAGCTCCAATCTGAGGCGGCAAAATATCGATAGCTGCTATCGAAAAACCTGCAGAAGACATTTCCTCACTCCGGTGCGAGGGCGGGGCGCCCTCGCGACAGCCGGCAAGTTGCTTGCGCTACTTCGCGTGAATCCGTGCTTCGATATATGCTGGTCAGTCTGCTCTCAGACCTGTTTTTAAAGGACGCACTTATGAAATACCGCACGCTCGGCCGCACCGGTTTCGACGTCAGCGACATTGCTCACGGGTTGTGGGGGATGAGCGGGTGGAGCGGCTCAAACGACAAGGAATCGCTGGCTGCCATGCAACTCGCCGTCGATCTCGGCTGCAACTTCTTCGACACCGCGTGGGCCTACGGAGATGGCAAGAGCGACGGGCTGCTCGGCGAGATCATGGCGCGCAACTCAAAGAAGCGGCTGTATGCGGCGTCGAAGATTCCTCCGGCGAATGAGCGCTGGCCTGCCCTGCCCGAGTACAAGTACAGCGATGTGTTTCCGGCGAAGCATGTTTTCAAACACGCCGACTTGATTCGCAAGCAACTCCGCGTGGATACCATCGATCTGCTGCAGTTTCATGTGTGGGACGATACCTGGACCACCGAGCCGGAGTTTCGGTCCACCGTCGAAAAATTGAAACGAGACAAGTGGATTCGCTTTTTCGGGCTCAGCATCAATCGCTGGCAGCCGGAAAATGGCATCAAGGCGTTGCGTACAGGTCTGGTAGACGTAGTACAGGTGATCTACAACATCTTCGACCAGGCGCCAGGGGACGAACTTTTCCCCCTTTGCCAGGAACTCAACGTTGGCGTGATTGCGCGCGTGCCGCTCGATGAAGGCAGCCTGGGCGGCAAGATGACGCTTGAAACCCGCTTCCCGAAAGGCGATTGGCGCGCGGGGTATTTCGGCCCGGAAAATCTGGCCAAGACGATCAAGCGCGTCGACAAGCTGAAAGAAGTTCTTCCCGCGGGGATGACACTGCCCGAGATGGCGCTGCGCTTTATTCTGTCGCATCCTGCCGTCAGCACCACCATCGCGGGCATGCGAAAACCGGAACACGTTCGTCAAAACATCGCGGCGAGCGATGCGGGGCCTCTCGACAAAGCATTGCTCGCAGAACTGAAAAAGCATCGCTGGGACCGGACGCCACAGCGCTGGTCGGATTAGAACCTGTCGCCTCCGTGCCCGTCTGATGAAACTATTAGGTGTGTTCCTGAAATCGTCGCTCGTCCTGCTGTCAGTACTGATTGCAACCTGCGTCCTGTTCGCGCAGAATCCGCGCGGTTCTCTACGCGGCACCGTGCAAGACGCCAGCGGCGCGCGAATACCATCGGCGAAGATCGTAGTAAAGTCTTTGGATTCGCCGCTGCAGCGCGAGGCCGCCAGCGAAGACCGCGGCGAGTTTCGGTTGGATGATCTTCTTCCGGGCGCGTACCGCATGACGGTGACAGCCGTGGGATTCGCCCCGGCTCAAGCAAATGTAACCATCGCAGTCAGCTCCGTGCGCGAAGTCACCGTCACGCTAAAACTCGCAGCGCCGGCAGAAACTGTCTCAGTGGAGGGCCAGAATTCGTCGATCACAACTCAACCCGTCGACCTGGTCAGCGTGGTGCACCAGGGAATTGTCAGCAGCCAGGATTTGCAGACGCTTCCGCTCGCCGCGCGCAGCTTTGCCAACATCGCCTATCTGGCGCCGGGAACAGAGCCAGTAGAACCCTCCGATCCCACCAAGGCCCGTATCACCGCGGTTTCCACCGGAGGAAGTTCGGGTTTGAATAACGATCTTTCGGTCGACGGCGGCGACAATTCCGACGACTGGATTGGCGGTTTCTTGCAGAATTTTTCCCCGGACGCGATTCAGGAATTTGCCGTGCGCACCGCCAACGAAGACGCCGATACTGGGGGGACTACGGCCGGGTCTGTGGTCATCACCACCAAGCGCGGAACCAACGAATGGCACGGTAGCGAAGCCTTCTACGAGCGCGCGGCGGCGCTGAACGCGCGCTTCCCGATCGAAAATCCCGCACCGAATCCCAAGCAGCCTTTCTCGCGCCAGAACTACGTCGCCACCCTGGGAGGTCCGATCGCGCGCGACAAAGTCTGGTTCTTCGCCTCTTTCGAGCACGTGCACGAAAATGCCAGCATCGCTTACAGCCCCAACAGCCTCATGCAATTCCAAGCCCTCTCGCAACTGGCCTCCGACGGCCTGATTCCCGCAGTGCCCTCGATTACCGTTCCGCAGAACGTGCCCATTCCTTTTCGCGACTACATTTCATCGCTGCGCTTCGACTGGGCGGTATCGCCCAAATCGCAGTGGTTCCTCCGTACCTCGCAAGACAGTTACCTCACACACAATGCACTAGTGCAGCAGGGCACGCTGCCCTCGACCGGACTGACCACGCACAATAATTATTGGAACAGCGTGCTCAGCAATACTTACGCCTTCAGTCCAACCTGGCTTGGCACATTCGTGTTCGACACGAGTCTGTTGCACCTCACTCAGACGCGGAACTCAACGCTGGGCTTCGCACTTGCCTTCGCCTTCAGTTCCACGACACTCACAGTCTCCGGCTTCGAGACCTACGGCGATAATCAGTTCGCCACCCCGATCACGCTCTTTCCATCGCTTCGCGACCAGCAGAAATATCAGTTCCGCTACGACCTGGACCACGTCACCGGCGATCACTCCTTCAAGTTCGGAGTGAACTTCATTCACGAACCGGTGCTGGGCGGGGCATTCCCGGGCAATGAAGAGACGCTGCATTCGTTTCCCAACGATCCGACTTTTTACACGGCGAATCCTGCGCAGTTCGTCGTCGATTACGAAAACGGCGCCGCCACTACCCCCGAAACCAATGGGAGTTTTTCCCAAAGCGTGCAACGCCTCGCTTTCTACGCACAGGATTCGTGGCGGCTTTCGCGCCATCTCACGCTGAACTACGGGCTGCGCTGGCAAACGACTTTCGGACTCTTCATCGCTTCCGGTCATGATCAGACCGCGAATCCCTCGTTCCCGCTGCTTCCGTCCTTCGGACTTCCGGAGCGAGCGCCTCAGGATGATCGCAAGCAATTCGGGCCACGCCTGGGACTCGCCTATGCTCCCGGCAATACCGGCCGCACCGTGATCCGTGCCGGCTTCGGACTTTTCTATAGCGATCTCGCGCAGAACGGTTGGGCACCCGCCCTGCAGGCGGTGAACGGTGGGCCGAACCCTCCCGCCGCGCTGATCGATCCCAACTACAAAACTCCGTATGCGCTGCATGCCACCGGCGGCGTTCAGCATGCGTTTAATTCCAACTGGACCGCGAGCGCGGACTACACCCATGAAGGAGGCAATCACGCCTATCGCGCCTATCCGTTTGCAGCCCAGGTTTTCCGCTCCGACAATCGCTCCAGTTACAACGCGCTGATGCTTCACCTGCAAGGCAATGTCTCGAAGCGCTTCAACCTTGTCGCGAATTACACTTTCTCCAAGGCGCAAACCTGGGGATGCGTGCTCGGCGAGCTATTCGATTACGTGAATGGAGTTTGCGATCCGAGGAATCCGTTCGCTCGGGCCGACTACGGCCCGTCGGGCGAAGATGTTTGCCACCGCTTCGTGCTCGCAGGCACCGTCTACCTTCCCGGCGGCGTTGAGCTCACCACCTTGGTGCAAGCCGAGTCCGCCCGCCCTTTCACCATCACCACGGCCGACAGCAGCCAGCGCATCGCGGTGAATGGAAAGTCAACGGCTCTCGACGCTTTTCGCGGGACGCCCTATATCCAGGCAGATCTGCGCATTACGCGCCCCTTCAAGTTTGGAGACCGCTGGGAAGTGCGTCCCTTTGCCGAGTTCTTCAACCTCTTCAACCGCAGCAATCCCGGAAACAACTATGTAGGAAACATCAGCCAGCTGCCGCTTCCGCCGAGCGACATCGCGTCGGGCGACGCGACGACAATTTGCCGCGACTTCCCAACCTGCGCTCAAGTCCAACCCATCACCAGCCTCAAGCAGCTAGAAATTCCCGCCGGTACCCTGGGAGACTTCTTCGGCCCGGGCACGACGGTAGGAATTCCATTCGCCGCACAGCTAGGCGTAAGAGTGAATTTCTAGATGACCACGTAGGGACAGCCGCCTCGGCTGTCCGGTCAAGCAAAGCTCGACAAGGCTTGGAATACAGTTTCTTAGCAGGGAAGGCGCGAGAAACGCGGGGCCTGCGGCCCTGACAGCCGAGGGCGGCTGTCTCCACATTCCCCTCGCCAGAATGGCGACCCCGGAGGGACTTGAACCCCCAACCCTCAGTTCCGAAGACTGATGCTCTATCCAATTGAGCTACGGGGCCAACTTTAGTGGCGTGGAAGAACTCGCTGGAAAATCTGGGGTGGGAAACGGGAATCGAACCCGCAACCGTCGGAGCCACAGTCCGGTGCTCTGCCAGTTGAGCTATTCCCACCACCGCATCTGATTATAACAAGGAGATCGGACGGTGGACCTCGAACCTCAGAGGTTCGACGTAGCTCATATTTTTCGCTGAGCCGAGGAAACAAGGCAGGAAGTCGAACGCTCGCCTAATGACCCGAAGTCCTTACAATCGCCCCACACCCACATATTCGAATCCCAGCGCTCGCAGGCGTGTCGAATCGAGCAGGTTCTTGGTGTCGACGATGAGGGGCTTCTTCAGCAGTTGTTTGATTTTCTCGAAATCCAGTGCGCGGAACTCGGGCCAGCCAGTACCCACCACCAGCGCGTCGGAACCTTCCGCGGCGGCATAAGCCGAGTCGCAATAGCGCACCGATCCGTTGAGCCGAATTTTCGCTTCGGGAATTGCAACCGGATCATAGGCGCGAACGTGCGCACCCTTTGAAACCAGACTTTCCGCCAGCCGTATCGACGACGATCCCGCCACGGAATTCGTATTCGGCTTGAAGGCAAGCCCGAGAATGCCGACTTCCTTGTTCTCCACCGAATTCAGCACCAGCGAAATTTTGTCGACGAGGCGATCAGCCAGGTAACGGTTCACGTCACGCGCGGCGTCGAGCACTTTCAGCGGCACGCCGTGCGCCTGCGCCAGTTCGACCAGAGAATCCATGTCTGATTCTGCGAACACGCCGCCCATACCTGCTCCGGGCTGCAAACATCGAGGCGCAATTTTTTTGTCGAGACCGAGCGCCAGGGCCAGATTCACGGCGTCGGCATCCACTCGCTCGCAGAGCGCGGCAACTTCGTTGATGAAGGAAATTTTTGTCGCCACGAAGGCGGTCGCCGCTTCGCGCACCAGTTCCGCCGTCGCCTGGTTGGTCACAATCACGGGCACGCCGCGCATCACCAGCGGATGAAAAATCTGTTTCACCATGTGGACCGCTTCCTGCGAAGTCGATCCCAGAATGATCCGGTCGGGCCAGTTGAAATCCTCTACCGCGCACCCGTCGGTGAAAAACATCGGCTGCGAGACGATGCTGGCCTGCAATCCCGCATCTTTCATGCTCTTTTCCAGCTTGTTCGCGGTGCCCACGGGAACCGGAGTCACAATCGTGAGAATCGGAGGCTTGGTCGCGAGCCGCGCAATTCGCATGGCTACGTCGACCAAACCGTCCGCTTTGTCTTCGGCCAGAAAAATCACTGACGTTCTGCGGGCAAACGTCTCGATATCGGTGGAATAAGCCAGCCGCCCCGCCCGCACGTTACGCCGGATAATTTCTTTCAGATTCTTTTCGAAGAAGGGAACATTGCCCTGGGCCATCTCCACCATGCGCGTCCGATCAGGATGACAGCAGGAAACGGGAGTGCCAAAATCCGCCAGGCAGGCCGAAATCACTGTCCCCAGATACCCCGAACCGTAAACCCCGATCTGCATGTGTTCTCCCCGTGATCGGAAACCCGCGTCGGAAGCAGCGTTTTGACGGGATTGCCGGCGACGTCGCTACTCTTTATCTACAGCCGCAACTCGGGCTTTTCAACGCACGGGAGGGAGATGTACCTAAAACCAGATGCGCCAGACGAGAGTAACTGAACGGAGTAACAGTGAAGATGATTACGGTAGTTCAACCCGTAAAGTTATCGCGAAACGAGGCGGCCCCGGAGTGGGATGGGCGCCAAATCAACCCAGCGGTTTTCCACCTCTTCGCGCACAAAAGTTAGCCTTTCCAACAGGATGCGACGGCTGCCGGAATAGTCTGACCAACGCTCGCGGGCGATCTGAAAGGCCAACCGGGCGGGCTCTTCGCCGCTCATCTTCGCGATTGTCAGGTGCGGAATATACGGCCACTCTTCCTCAAACGCCAGCGCTTCGGTATTGAGCTTGCTATGCAATTCAATCATCCGCTCGCCCCCGTTCTGCACGCGAATGTAGATGGTTGGGGTCACCGGAAGAAATGTCTCCACATCGCCCACCGTCACTTCGAAGGGATCCTCGCTGCCGCAAACCTGCGCCAGAAGCTGCAGTGCCGAATTCTCGGTTCCACGCAAACGACGCGGCGGGAGAATCGTCAAGTGCGCCGAGAGATGTGGCAGGTCGGGATGCAGTTCGCGACGGAGGCTTTCCACGAACACTCCGGCGTCGTTCCGGAGATACGCCACGAGCGCATAGCGAGGCCTCTGCATCCTGGTCGAAAATTATACCCCGGCGCTGGACGCACCGGCAGTTAATCGCTTAATCGAAAATCGTTCACTCGTAAAATTCCGGGGGCTCGACCCTGTGCCACGGCGTGGAAGCTAAAAGACACGGCCGTTACCTCATTTATAATGAAAAAAGTCGGGGCGTAGCGCAGCCTGGTAGCGCACCTGCCTTGGGCGCAGGGGGTCG
>CALFMO010000025.1 GCA_937879855.1 uncultured Acidobacteriaceae bacterium
TACGCATTTCACCGCTACACCGGGAATTCCACGCACCTCTCCCATACTCCAGCACCACAGTTTCGCCTGCAGGCTCTGAGTTAAGCCCAGAGATTTCACAGGTGACTTGTGGCACCGCCTACGCGCCCTTTACGCCCAATAATTCCGAACAACGCTCGCACCCTCTGTATTACCGCGGCTGCTGGCACAGAGTTAGCCGGTGCTTCTTCTTCCGGTACCGTCAGTATCTTCCCGGTCGAAAGGAGTTTACGTCCCAAGGGGCTTCATCCTCCACGCGGCGTTGCTGCGTCAGGGTTTCCCCCATTGCGCAAAATTCCCCACTGCTGCCTCCCGTAGGAGTCTGGTCCGTGTTTCAGTACCAGTGTGTCCGTGCGCCCTCTCAGGCCGGATACCGATCGGAGCCTTGGTGGGCCATTACCTCACCAACTAGCTAATCGGCCGCGGGCTCCTCCTTCAGCGCATTGCTGCTTTGATTCCCGGAACCAGGGTCCCAGAAATGTTATGCGGTATTAGCCTCGCTTTCGCGAGGTTATTCCCCACTGTAGGGTAGATTACCCACGTGTTACTCACCCGTGCGCCGCTCTACTTGCCCCCTTGCGGGGGCTTTCGCGCGCGACTTGCATGTGTTAGGCACGCCGCCAGCGTTGATTCTGAGCCAGGATCAAACTCTCGTTTGAAACCTGATGTCTGCCGACGGGTAGTTGGCAGACTGCCATCGCCGCACATCCAAGACAACTGGCAAAAGTCACCTTGGTTTCAACAGCGCGGGATGGCGCCACCATTCAGCCTCCGCTTCCTTCCGAAGAAAGAAGAGAAGTTCATGGTGGTCTATCTTGTGAGATCGTTTCGGACTTATGCCCGAATCCGCTCTCTCACGACTGGCACGTTCAACCTGGTTGTCAAAGACCGAATCACTTTCCGCCTGAGCGGCGCGAATTCAGTCCAGGCGAACCCGCACGAATGCGAATCCGACTGTCCTCGAAACCTTTTAAACATATCGTCCGCGCGAAACCCTGTCAACGCATGCATCCCACAGCATTTCCACGTGTTTTTCCACATGGGAAGCTGCTCAGGATGGGCGGCCGGGGAGCTAAACCGTCCACGTAGGGACGGACGCATTCGTCCGTCCGGTCGAAGCGAATCTCGACGGGACATCGGCTCAAAAGCACGCAACGATATTGCCTTCCGCTCTGGATTTGCAAAAGACGCCGGATATTCGGCGCACGCCGAAGCGGAAGACAGGAAATTGAGAAAAGATCCTAGTTGGAGGTCCTTGCTTTGAAGGTACCCTTCAGAAACCTACAAGATGTTTCCGAATCAAGTCCCGTGGCCGGGACGATTAAGGGCTTTTCACCCTCTTAAATCTTAGATGCCGGACGGACACGAGAGATTCAAACAAACTACGACCGGCTGCCACACTTCTGCTCTCGGTGGATTGTTTATAGCAGATGAATGAGAAAAATTGCAAGCATGAATTTGAAAATTGATTAAGTTTACCAATTTGGTCCATCCGCGAGGCGGAAAAAGGGCCAAGCGTGACATCCGTCACCGCATTCACCGCCAGTGACAACCGAAGATAACCGAAGCCTTGTCAGCGGCGCAGAACGGCCAAAAACGGTCTTCCAGAACTTGTCCGCCGCTTAGAGTTTCGCGTTCGACAATGACGAGAGTTATGCGCGGACGACAGCCGCGAAGCGGCGAAAGAATGCAGCCCACGGCGCAAGCCGTGGGTTAGCGGCCCAGGAAATAACGAAGCCCCGGAGGGGCGAAAGGAATGTCCCACACATCCGGCAATATCCTGCTCCACATGATTTTCTCCACGCAAGCCCGGCTCCCGTTGATCAAACCGCATTTCCGGGACGATCTGTTCGCCTACCTCGGCGGCATCATTCGCGAAATGCACGGGACGGCGCTGATTATCAACGGTACCGCCGACCACGTTCATGTGCTGATTCGCATTCGACCCGTTCATTCCGCCGCTGAAATCGCTCGCGTCGTAAAGGCCAATTCGACACGCTGGGTGCGGGAAAAATGGGATCCGAAATTTGCATGGCAAACCGGATATGGTGTGTTCAGTGTAAGCGAGTTAAACGTTGAGGCGGTCACAAAATATATTGCCGGGCAGGAAGAACATCATCAGAAGCATTCGTTCCAAGAAGAATTTGTAGCGTTCCTGAAGAAGAACAACGTGGCCTACGATGAGCGATACATCTGGGGTTAGTCTCTTTCGCCTCTCCGGGACTCGGTCCCTATTTCTGCGGGCTTACCCAGCGCTTACGCGCTGGGCTGACACTCTATCGCCGCTCCGCGGCTGGGACTCTGCCGCGTATCGGGTTCGTCATTTTACCGAAGAATTTCAGTTTGGCTTGGGAGCTTGGGCCGATTTTGGCTCTGGAGTGATCGGTTTCCACGGGTTGTGATTAGCGGGGGCTTTGGGGTTGACGCCGAAATCCCAGACGTAGAGGTTCATGCCTTGCTTGTCGCCTTCTTGCATCATTTCGACTAAGGCGTATTCTCCTGGAGCCAGGCTTTCGGTGGGAGTGAGTTTCAGCCAGCCTCCGCTAACGCGGGTGCTGGTGGTCTTGACCAAGTGCTGCTCCTGGCTGATTTTGCCGGTGACCTGGCGCTTCACGTCACCCACGATGCGCTTGCTGCCTTTGACTTCAGTGCGGACGATGCGAAAACGGTCGAACGACACATTGGGTTGCTGAGATTTTTGCGAAGCCGACGCCGTTGCGGTGGAATCTTTCGGCGGAACTGGCTGATCGGGCGCCGCGTCGACGTTAATGTAAAGCGAAGGGACATCGACGTGGGATTGCACCGGCGCGTGGGCGCCGTCGAGTTCGATGGTTTGCTTGAGGCTGGCTGCGGGATTGATGGCGCCGCGGAAAATGTTGGTTTTGGTGTTGCGGTTGAGGTCGCCGGCGGTCTGTTGAATTTCTAGAATTTGCGGTTCGCCCTGAAAACTGTCGAGCAGAAACACTCCTGAATCTTCAGGCAGGCGGAGGCCGGGGGCGACTTGCGGGAGTTGGGTTTCTTCGCGCTCGCGCTCGAGTTCGATTTCCTTGTCGAGTTGCGCGGCTTCGGGAACGGCCGCTCCAGCGGCGCGATCTTTTTCGTACTTCTCGGTTGCGGGCCAGTCGACCAGCGACTCGGGGAGTTCCTCCCATTCATTACGCTCGGCGCTCAGGTAGCGCACGCGGTTGCCTTTCACCTCATATTTTGTGACCAGCTGGTAGGAGCCGTCTTTGAGGATGAGGCGGCGGGCTAGATCCTGGGCAGGCGCGGGCAGGGTGAGCAGGAGTACGAGAGCAGAGACGAGCACAGAGGCCGGACGCGGGATGGCGAGTCTCGGGTACATGTTGTTCTAATTATCTCTCAGAGTAGCGCCGGCATCCTGCCCTCGCAGCTTCGGGCGAATCGCCCGCAGGACAGCAGCCGGGACGGCGGCTGCAAGAATAGGTACGAGAACTCAAGCAGATTCACCTGATCCACAGTGCGATGTTCATTGTAGTATGCTGTTGGTTTCGCGGTCAGCACTGGCTGCAAACAATGAAACGTATCTTCCTCTTATCAATTCTCTCTTCTTTTTTGTTGTGCATTGCGAGCGCGCTAGGCCAGGCTGGTCCCGCGCCGACCGCGTCCGCTGCGAATGGGCAGGCTGGACAGGCCGTTTCGTATGCGTCGGTGACGCAGTTGAATGGAATGCTGACGCAACTCGAGTCGAGCGCAAAGAGCACGCAGGACGATTTGTCGCATTTGCGGATCGAGCGCTGGAAGACCGACAACGGCTCGAAGAAACAGATTCTGTCCAACGTGGAATCGATCCAACGCAACCTGCAGGGCGCGCTGCCTGAGATCATCTCGCAATTGCGATCGCAACCCGAAAACGTACCCTCGACGTTCAAACTCTATCGCAATCTGGACGCCTTGTATGACGTGTTGGGAAATGTGGTGGAGGTGACAGGGGCGTTCGGATCGAAAGACGATTTTCAGTCGCTGTCGAATGATCTAAGCTCTTTTGAGGGTACGCGGAAACAGTTGGCGGAGCGGATTGAGACTTTGTCCGCGGCAAAGGAAGCCGAGATCGCACGGTTGCGGACGGACTTGAAGACTGCGCAGGCGGCGGTTCCGGCGGCTCCGCCGAAGAAGATCATCGTGGATGATAACGAGCCGCCGAAGAAGCCGGTGGCGAAGAAGAAGCCCAAGCCTAAGACTCCGTCAACCCCCCAGCCGGCGGGGCAGACTACGCCTGCGCAAACCGCGCCGGCGAAACCGCAGTAACAAGGTGGCGTTCGTCAACGCGTTGAATCAAAATCCCCAGCCTAGCCGCAAAAGGCGCGGCTAGGATGGGGCACCCGGCGTTAAGTCAAACCCCATCCTGGTAGCGGTCGAGTCAAAATCCCCACCCTGTCGCTAAAGACGCGACAAGGGTGGGGCACCTGGGAATCTCAACCCCTCCAAGCCTCATTCGGAATCTGATAATCTTCCCTGCACATCTATTGGTTTTTGTTCATGAATTCGCACGGCAGCATTGTCGGGACGGTGTTTGGGCTCATCATCATTTGGGTGGTGTTGCTGGACGCGTTTGAAACGGTGGTGCTGCCGCGGCGGGTTACGCGGCACTTCAAGCTGACGGCATGGTTTTACCGGCGGACATGGATTCCATGGCGGGGAATTGCGCGGCGCATTAAGACGACTTCGAGGCAGCAGAATTTTCTCGGCTACTTTGGGCCGCTATCCCTGATCCTGCTGCTGGCATTCTGGGCCGCGGGGCTGATCTTTGGATTTGCTCTGATCCAATATGGCATTGGCGGACACGAACAGCTGAATCAGGAGCCGCTGACGTTCGGGCGAATCCTTTATCACAGTGGAGAGACTTTTTTTACGCTCGGCTACGGCGACATTGTGCCGACTTCGGGAGGGGCGCGGGCGCTTTCGGTAATTGAAGCGGGCATGGGCTTCGCCTTTCTGGGCGTAGTCATTGGATACATTCCAGTGGTTTACGCCTCGTTCTCGCGGCGGGAAATTCAGATTTCGATGTTGGATGCGCGCGCGGGATCGCCTCCGTCCGCGGCGGAGTTATTGGTCCGGCTGGCAGGCAGATCCGAGGATCCCGGGGTGGAGCAGAACGTTCTCGATGAAGTTCTGCGGGACTGGGAGCGCTGGGCGGCGGAGTTGCTGGAGAGTCACATTTCGTATCCGGTGCTGAGTTTTTTTCGGTCGCAGCACAGTAACCAGTCGTGGGTAGGCGCGCTAACGACGATGCTCGACGTCACGTCGTTGGTGTTGACCGGCATTGAGGGCGTACATCCCGGGCAAGCTAAACTGACATTTGCCATGGCGCGGCACGCAGCGGTCGATCTGGCGCAGGTGGTGAACGCGAGGTACGATCCTAGCGCGGCGGAACGACTGACCGAGTCGGAGTTGAGTGCTTTGCGTGAAGCCTTGAAAGCCGCCGGACTGCAGCTACGTCGTGACGAGTACGCCGGGGACAAGCTGGCGAAGCTGAGGTCGATGTATGAGCCGTATGTGCACTCGATTGCGCGCAATCTCATGCTAACGCTGCCGCTGTGGAGATATGAACAAAAGGCACGTGACAACTGGCAGGCAGGGCCGTGGGACCGACTGATCCAGGCGCGCGGGTTGGGAGCGCTGGGAGCGAAGCCGCGAGAGCGCGTAGCGGTGCCCACGGTGGAAGATCACTTCTGAGCTTGGCGGTAAAACGTCTGTCTGGTTGCGCAGGCTAGACGTAGCGAGCCTCGTCCCTACAGCAGTCCCGCTTCCTGCCGCGTGCTAACATCGTTTTCTCCTTCATCACGAATGAAACATACAGGCGAGAACGTGGTGCGCATTGAGGCGGAGGCTTTGCGCGCGCTGGCGGACCGCATTGCGGGGCCCATGGCCCAGGCGTTTCAGCGGGCCGTGGAGTTGCTGTTCTGCTGCGCGGGCCGCGTGGTGGTTACGGGCATGGGTAAGAGTGGGTTGATCGCGCGCAAGATCGCGGCGACCTTTAGTTCGACGGGAACTCCTGCGTTGTATCTGCATCCGGTGGAGGCGATGCACGGGGATTTGGGGATGGTGGTGCGTGGCGATGTCGTGCTGGCGCTTTCGGCTTCGGGGGAGACGGAGGAGATTTTGCAGTTGTTGGCGACGATTAAACGGCTGCGGGTACCGTTGATTGCGATGACGGGAGATGAGATTTGCGAGATTCAAAACCCCCACCCTGTCTTGCCAAAACCGCGAGACAAGGGTGGGGCACCCGAATCAATTTCAACCCTTGCAGCGGCGGCGGATGTGGCGTTGGATTGTTCGATTGCGCAGGAGGCTTGCGCGCTCGGGCTGGCTCCGACGGCTTCGACGACTACCATGCTTGCGCTAGGAGATGCGCTGGCGGTGACTTTGAGTGAGCGACGCGGATTCAAAGAAGAGGACTTTGCCAACTTGCATCCTGGCGGGAAGTTGGGGAAGAGACTGGCGCGGGTGGAATCGTTGATGCATACGGGCGAGGCGCTGCCGCAGGTTTCGCCGCAGACGAAAATGCCGGACGTGATCTATGAGATGTCGCGCAAGAAGTTAGGCGTGACCGCAGTGGTCGAGGGGAAGAAGCTGGTGGGAATCATTAGCGACGGCGATTTGCGGCGGTTGTTGGAGAAGCGGGGAAAAGATGTGTTGGACCTGACGGCGGGAGAGGCGATGACCTCGAGTCCGAAGACGATTACTGGGGGAGAGTTTGCGGCGACGGCGCTGGCATTAATGGAGGAGAAGAAGATCACGTCTCTGTTGGTGGTGGACGGAGCCGGGAAACTCGAGGGGATTGTGCATCTGCATGATCTGTGGACTACGGAACTGGTTTGAATTGAGGAATTGTGTAATTTGGTAATTGTGTAATTGAACATCGGATTGTCCGCAAGTGGTTTTCAATTCCACAATTACTCAATTACTAAATTTCTCAATCGAGAGACTCCTATGTATCACTACGATCCGAAGACGGCGCTGGAAGAATTGAACGAGGACGCAACCCTGCCCAACCCGGTGCACGTGCGGGATATGATTCTGCGCAAGCGGCTGTCGGCGGACAAGTCGCTGGAATTGAACCGCCTGTTCGTCGAGTATCAGAAATTCTTTGGCGAGGCGCAGAAGCTGGGAAAAGAGATATTGAAGCAGTTGGCCGGCTAGTTCTGGTTTGCTCCCTGCCGATTGGAATCTCGTGGCGGAATTTAAAGTTGGGCCGCCGGTCAAAGAACGAAAACCACCAAGGGCACGAAGGTTCACTAAGTAAAACTAGCGGCAGCCGCACTGTGGTTGGTCTCAGCCTGCAATCATTTACAATCGAAAATTCCACCTTCAGTTGGGAACTCAATATGCATCGATGGTCTGAGCTGTTTATTCCTACATTGCGCGAGGCGCCGGCGGATGCCGAGGTCGCCAGCCACAAGTTTCTGGTGCGGGCCGGATACATTCGTCAGCTCGCGGCGGGAATTTATTCTTATCTGTTTCTTGGGAACCGCTCGTTCAACAAGATTATTCGAATCGTGCGCGAAGAGATGGACCGCATTGGGCAGGAGTTTTTCTTGCCCGCGCTACATCCGCGCGAGATTTGGGAAGCCAGCGGGCGCTGGCAGTTGATGGGGGAGCATCTGTTCCGGTTGAAGGATCGCAAGGGCGCGGACATGTGCCTGGGTATGACCGAAGAAGAGGTTATGACTTCGATCGCGCTGAAGGAGTTGCGGAGTTATAAGCAGCTGCCGCAGATCTGGTATCAGATTGCGCCGAAGTTTCGCGATGAGCCGCGGCCGAAGTCGGGGCTGCTGCGGATTCGGCAATTCATGATGAAGGACGCGTATTCGTTCGACATCGATCCGGCGGGGCTCGACGTTTCGTACAAGAAGCATTACGAGACCTATCGCCGCATCTTCGATCGCTGCGGGTTGAAGTACATGGTGGTGGAGGCAGATTCGGGAGCGATGGGCGGCAAAGAGTCGCATGAGTTCATGGTGCGCACGCCAGCCGGTGAAGACCAGATCGTGAGCTGCGACGGCTGTGATTATGCCGCAAACATGGAGAAGGCCACTTCGAAGCTCGCGCCGGTGGCCGACCTGCCACCCGAAGGAGATGGCCAACCGCTGCTGGTGCATACTCCAGGGATGAAAACGATTGATGACGTCGCGAAATTTCTGGGCACCTCGACAAACAACAAGATCAAGACGCTCGCCCTGATGGCGGATGCAACCGATGAGGCGGGCAAGAAGAAGTCGCGCCCGATCGTCGTCCTGATGCGGGGAAATGACCAGCTCAACGAGGCCAAGCTCAACGCCGCCGTGGTAACGGCAACTCGCGCAATGGAGGAAAGTGAAATCAGAGCGCTGTTCAAGTCTCCTGCAGGATTCCTCGGCCCGCTAGGGATCGATTGGGCCACAGAAATCAAGAACGGAGACAAGCCGGTGCTGCTCGTCGACAAAGCCCTGGAGGGCCGCGCGAATCTGATTGCGGGCGCGAATAAGGAGGACTATCACCAGAAGAATCTGACCCCAGGGAAGGATTTTCATCCGACAGCGTACGCCGATCTGCGCGCGGTGACGGCGGGCGAGGCGTGTCCGAAATGCGGCAAGGCGTTGCGCATCGACACCGCGGTGGAGATTGGGCACATTTTCAAACTGGGATACCGCTATTCCGAGTCGATGGGCTTACGGGTGTTGGACAAGAACGGCAAGGAAGTCAAGCCGATCATGGGAAGCTATGGGATTGGGATTGAGCGCATCCTGACGGCAGCCGTGGAGCAAGGCAATGATGCGGATGGATTCTGGCTGCCGGCGGCGATTGCGCCATTTGAGATTGTGGTCGCACCGGTCAATGTAAAGGATGAAACCGTGCGGGCGGCGGCGGAAGATATTGCCAAGCGCCTGGAAGCGGCCGGATATGACGTGGTCCTCGATGACCGCGATGAACGCCCGGGGGTCAAGTTCAAGGATGCGGACCTGGTGGGAATCCCGTTTCGGATTACCGTGGGAAAGAAGGTTACCGAAGGCACTGTGGAAGTCGTTCAACGCTCGACTCGTGAAGTTCGCGATGTTAGGATCAGCGCAATACTGGAGACTTTTGAGGAGTTGCTCCGCCGGGCGGGATGAAGCTGTTCCAGATCCCGGGGCTGAGCGGAACCGGGACATGGGAACATTTAAAGCACTGGTCGGGTTTCTGGCGATTATCGGCGCGATTTATGCGGGATTTCAGATCATTCCGCCGGAGCTGACCAACTATTCGTTTACCGACGATCTGCGGAATGTCGCCATGGTCGGGGGCGCCAATCCCCACACCACGGATCAGGAGTTGGTAGACGACGTCATTAAGAAAGCGGCGGAGCACCAGATCATGCTGAGACCGGAAAATGTGACGATCCAGCACATCGCAACGCCGGGATTAAACGCGGTCTATGTAGCGGCGGACTACACCGTTCCAGTGAGCCTGCCGGGTTATTCCTTCACATTGCATTTCACCCCATCGAGCGGAAATAAAGGCTTCTAGCGGACTCTGCGGCGCACGATTCCATGTGGGGACGGGCGCATTCGCCCGTCCATCGAGCGCAGCTCGAAACTCGCGCAAAAACTCGAAATCCCCCATTTCTTGTCAAGCCCCCAAACCACTCCAATTCCCCCTAACCCCAGGTTTCTAAGCCAGATATAATCCTGGAAGAATGTCCACTTTCACCCCGCCAAATTGATAAAATAGAAGTAGAGACAAAGAAAAAAAATCAGACGCGGCCCACCCGGCCGCGTTTTTTGTTGTCCCAATCTGTTTTCCTAGGCAATCCATTGAAAAATCCAGGTATGAACATCCGCCACGCCAAGGCGCGCGGCGAGTGGGCGGAGCTGTGTTTCATGACCCGCGCCACCGAACTCGGCTTCATCGTCACCAAGCCCTGGGGAGACATGGCGCCCTTCGACCTCGCCCTCGAACACCACGGCCACTTCGCCCGCGTCCAGGTCAAATGCACCATCTTCCACCGCGGCCGCTCCTACAAATGCCACCTCGACTCCAACGGAGTCCCCTACCGCCGCACCCAAATCGACTTCTTCGCCGCCTATGTAATCCCCACCAACACCTGGTACATACTCCCCCTAAAAGCCACCCACAACCAACCCGACATCCTCCTGACCCCGCACTCCAAGAACGCGAAGTACGAGAACTACAAAGAAGCCTGGCACCTCCTCCGCCGTTGATGCTTCCGGCGACTCATGCTCTAGTCGGGTCGTACCAACCGCAAAACGACCGTGCCAGCCGCAAAGCGACGGTGCCAGCCGCAAACCGGCGGTGCCAGCCGCGAAGCGGCGAACGAATGCAGCCCACGGCGCAAGCCGTGGGTGGGCGTGCGCCTAACGAGATCCAGCCCCGGAGGGGCGAAAGAAGCCACACCAAACTAACAAATTACGCCCACCCACGATCCGCGCTAGAATTGCGCGGCAGTGGAAAAGAATTGTCTTTATTACGGCGATAACCTCATCGTCCTGCGCGAGCACATCAAGGACGAGTCGGTTGATCTAATCTATCTCGATCCGCCGTTCAACAGCCGCCAGGACTATAACGTGCTCTTCGCCGAGCGCGACGGCACCCGCTCCGCCTCGCAGATCATGGCCTTCGAGGACACCTGGGAGTGGAACATGGACGCCGAGCGCGCCTACGAGGAAATCGTCGAGCGCGGCGGCCGTGTCTCCGATGCCATGCGCGCCTTCCGCACCTTCCTCGGTCACAGCGACATGATGGCCTATCTCGCCATGATGGCGCCGCGCCTGATCGAACTGCATCGCGTGCTGAAGGAGACGGGATCGATTTATCTACACTGCGATCCGACGGCGAGCCACTATTTGAAGATTCTGATGGACGGTGTGTTTGGAACCATGGCATTCAGGAATGAGATCGCGTGGAAACGCACCAGCGGCCACAATGACGCTGCCCGCCAATTCGGCGCGGTAACGGACAGCATCCTTTTCTACACCAAGGGGAACAATTATCCGTTCAACGTGCAGTACGTGCCCTACAGTCAGTCCTACATCGCCACCTTCTACGTGCACTCCGACCCCGACGGTCGGCGATGGCGAAGAAGCGACCTGAGGAGTCCGCATCCGCGCCCCAACTTGATCTATGACTATTAGGGTTGGAAGCCCCACCCGAATGGATAGGCTGTGTCTAGGGAAATAATGGAAAAGCTCGACAGAGAAGGGCGACTCCATTTCCCGAAGAAAGCTAACGGGAGGATCCAGCTAAAGCGTTACCTGGACGAAATGCCTGGCCAGGCCTGTACAAGCTCGTGGGACGACATTCCCCCAATTCATGCCCTGACTGCCGAACGACTTGGCTATCCGACGCAGAAGCCCGAAGCTCTCCTTGAGCGCATCATTAAATCCAGTTCCAATGAAGGCGATCTAGTTCTCGATCCGTTCTGCGGTTGCGGCACCACCGTCCAAGTTGCCCAGCACCTCAACCGCCGCTGGATCGGCATCGACATCACACATCTCGCGATAGGCCTTATCAAGACTCGTCTCGCCGATGCCTTCGGCGACAGCGTTCGGGAAACCTACGAAGTGGTGGGCGAGCCGGTGGATTTGGCCGGCGCGGAGAAGTTGGCGGAAGAGGACAAGTATCAGTTCCAGTGGTGGGCACTGAGCTTGGCTGGCGCCCGTCCGCTGGAAAAGAAAAAAGGCGCCGATCAGGGCATCGACGGTCGCCTTTACTTCCATGACGAGGCTAAGGGCGGCACGACCAAGCAGATTATTTTTTCGGTGAAGGCCGGACACCTCATGGCGACGCATGTGCGCGACTTGCGCGGGGTGATCGAGCGCGAGAAGGCCGAAATCGGAGTGCTGATTTCGATGGAGCCTCCGACCAAGCCGATGCTGAAAGAGGGTGCAGAAGCCGGGTTCTACCAAGTGCCGGGCCTGCGCGATAAGTATCCGCGCTTGCAGATTCTAAGTATCGCGCAATTGCTGGACGGGAAGCGGGTTGAGTTTCCGCGATTCGCGGCTGATGCCACGTTCAAACGCGCCCCCAAGGCACGGAAAGCAGCGGAGGAACAGATCCCACTATCCAGCGGAGACATCGAAGAACCGTTCTAGCCTCTCGGCGCCAGCCGCGAGTCCCGACGCTCCGTACTAGCCGCAAAGCGGTGAAAGATTACAGCCCACGGCGCAAGCCGTGGGTGGGCGCGGAACCATATAAACAAGTCCCGGAGGGACGAAAGAAAAATTTGAAAGAAGTGGAAAATGTCCAAGCTGTGAAGGTCTGAGGTGAAAATGTCCCGAGGCCGTTACTCCTTCAACGTCCCCCGCTGCGCAATCCCAATATTATCCCGGCTGGAATTCTTGACCACATACATCATCCCGTCGGCCTGCCGAATCACATCGTGCGCCGTGCGCGCATCGTGCGGATAGGTGGCCAGCCCGATTGAAGCCCGCACATTCAGGTTCAACCCCTCTTCCCGACAGAAACTGCTGGCTCGCAAACCGTCGCGCAACCGCTTGGCTACAACGAGAGCCTGATCCTTCCCGGTCTGCGGAAGCAGCACCACAAACTCGTCTCCGCCGTAGCGAAACGCAAAATCAATCAGCCGGAGCTGCGCCTTGATCAAGTACCCAATCTCCGCCAGCAACTTGCTGCCTATCAAATGCCCGTGCGTATCGTTCACCGACTTGAAATGATCGAGGTCGATAAACAGAACGCTGAACTCATACCCAAATCGCGATGACCGGTAGACCTCGGTCTCCAACGTCTTATACAAATGCCGCGCGTTATAGAGCCCGGTGCAATCGTCGGTGATCGTCAGTTCCTGAATCTTCTCCACCCAGCGTGCGTTTTCGATCGCAATTGCAGCGTAGTCGCATAGGGACTGCAGGAAAAACAGTTCCGCATCCTTGAACTGCTCCATGTCCACATTGATTAACTGGATCACGCCCAGCACGCGCAACTTCGAGCGCAGCGGCACGCATATTACCGATCGCGTTTCCCACTGCGTTGTCTGGTCAACGCGCTTGGCAAACAACGGGTCGGCGTGAACATCGGGTACAACCCGCGACTCCCCGTGTTTCGCAACCCAACCGGCGATGCCCTCGCCCATCTTCAGACGTACGCTTTTCAGCGCCTCCGACTTGTCGCCTACCGCAATCGCGAAATACAGATCGTCGCGCAGTTCGTCGACCATGAGCAGAGACCAGGTATCCGGACGAAAATATTCCGCCATCTTGTCCATGATGGTCTGCAGAATGGAATCGAGATCCAGCGACGACGTGAGCGCCTTAGCCACGTCGTGAAAGATCGTCAATTCCTGATTCTGCCGCGTCAATTGAGTGCCGGCCTCAGGCATGCAGTAATACCGTTGTTCCTCGCTAGACGGGGTGGTGTTCAAAAATTATATTCGTCACTTTCGTGCACCCGCAATGACCGTTGGTAACCAGTACCACTAAAGCCAACCACATGAGGGCTTTCCAGGCCGCATGTGTAGAGCGGGCGCTCCCGCCCGCTGCCTTTGACCCTGCTCTCGCTTTTGCCTTTGACTTCTGCCCTCTGACTTCGAACTTTCTGCCGCGCCTTTCCCCTTGCTTTTCCGGGACCTCTGCCCTACTTTTTTTATTCCACCCTTTCAAGGACGCCAATGAATCAGAAAAATCTCAGAGTTCTGATATCTCTTCTAACTCTATCCCTCGCAGCCTTCTCGCAAACCGCACCCGCTCGCCCGGATCCGAAAGACGTCCCAGTCATCGACGGCGGAATCGGCGCCTGCTCCGCCGACTTCACCATCACCGACGAAGCCGGCGCCCCAGTCTACGCCGCAAAAATCAAAGTCCACATCGCCTACGGATTCATGTACGCCCGCAAGCTCGACTTGGAAGTGGGCACCAACGCCGACGGCAAAGCCCGCTTCACCGGCATGCCCGACCGCGTCAAGCACGGCCTGTTCTTTCAGGCCTCCGAAGGCGACCGCACCGCCGACGCCTTTGACGATCCTGCCACCAACTGCAAAGCCCAATTCACTCTAGCCCTCCGCAAAAAACCTTAAAGATTTCTAACGGGGTCGGGGGGGTGCCCAGATTCGCATCGGGTGCCCCATGTCTCGAGTCGGGTGCCCGATGTCTCGCCTCCGTTGCGAGACATGGGGGATTTTCCCCCTGCAACACCGCACAAAGTTACCTCTCCCTAGCCCTCTTGACGGTGGCGCGCACCTCCGGCTTGTCCTATGATGTTCCCGTCATCATTCGGACGAAACGCTCCCCCAGAGGGCAATGTGGGCGAATTCGGCGACAGGTTCCGCAAGGCGCGCGAGAAGAAAGAACTCTCGCTCGACGACGTTTCCAACGTCACCAAAATCAGCGCGCGCATGCTTCGCGCCATCGAAGAAGAACACTTCGATCAGCTCCCCGGCGGCGTCTTTAACAAAGGATTCATCCGCGCCTACGCCAAGCATCTTGGACTCGACCCTGAGGAAGCCGTCACCGACTATCTGGCGTGCCTGCGACAGGCGCAAATCGACGCGCAGCAGGTTTGGGAACCGGCAGTCGCCCAAAAGCCGGGCTCCGCGCAGCCTTTCGCCGGACCAGAGAGGCGCCGCGCGGTCGAACCGGCCAAGCCCGCCGTAAAAGCGCCGGCCCCCGCACAAGTTGAGGAACTCCCCGGCCTGCAACTTCCGCGTGCCGAACACGTCGCTTCCCAAAAAGAGTTTGAGCTAAAGTCTGAGCGCGAAGTTCCGTGGAGCATCCTCGCCATCGCCGCCATCGTCGTGGCGTTGGCCGTCGTGCTCTGGATTCGCCGCTCCCACGCCGGAGCAGCCAGCACCACACCTCCCACCAAATCCGCTCAATCCACCGTTGCGGCATCGACACCTGCTGTGGATCCGGCGGCACCGCTCAATCAGCCGTCGAATCCAGCGCCTGTCAACCACAATGCGGCTCACGCCACCACGGCTTCGCATCCGCCGCAAAGCGCTCCGTCTTCCGCAACCGCCAATCCCGCGGCGACGCCAACTTCGTCGAGCACTGCTTCCACCAGCAACAGTGAACCGAAAGACGACGTAACCACTCGAACCTTCACCAAACCCGTTGCCCCGCCAGCAAAATCCACTGCCGCTAGCTTGACGCTCGTGATCCGCGCTCAGGAAACATCCTGGATCTCCGTCCAGGCCGACGGGCAGCAAGTCAGCCAGGAAACTCTGATCGCGCCCGCCCACGCCTCCATCCGCGCCAGTCGCGAAATCGTCGCCAAAATTGGCAACGCCGCCGGAGTCACCTTCCTATGGAACGGCCGAGAAATTCCCGCCGATGGCGCCGAGGCCGAAGTCAAAACCTTCATCTTCGATGCGAGCGGCATGCGCGTCCTCCCCACAACCCAGGCTGCTCCCAACCACTAGCCCGCGTCATCGCGAACCGGTCTTTTGTTGGGATGATATTTCGCCACCGGGAAGAGACAGATAAGGTATGTCAAAAAGACTTGGCGTTATAAGCGGAAGCCTCGGAACAAATCGTTACTCATCCGCCTTCTGCATTTTCGTTGGCACATTCATTGTGCTCAGCGCAGCAGAAAAATTAGTGTTCGGTTTGCATTGAATCTGTGGCCCGATACTCAGTCACGCAAACCCCTCAATGAACGAAACAGGTGACTCATCGGTTTCCAAACAAGTCGGTGTAGTGTTTCCAGTAGCCTTCTACTTCTGACATGATGCGTTGAAATTCAGGATCGGGACGCAGCTTGTCCCAATTCTTGTCGCGCTGGAACCAGGGAAAATTGTGATTGCCCCGCCGAACGGCTTGTCGCAAAAAAGCAAGCGCGGGATCTTTTTCCCCTAAGAGCGCATGCACGGCGCCGAGCCACTCTGCCAAGTCACCATCCACGATGTCTTCCGGCTTGTAGTGAAAAATGCGGGGATCAATCTTGTCCCGCTCGCCGCGCGAGGCATGCACGATGGCGGCAATAACGATGGGTTCTTCTTCATCTCCGCTGGAAGTCATTTGCACGGCACGATCGAGTGCCTGGATTGCCTCTTCGGTTTTGCCCTGGTAGTAGAGTGAGACGCCGACGAAGGTCAGGAGCTTGAACTGGTTCGGAAAGAGCTCCAGGCCGCGACGAATTTCCTCTTCCGCCTCACGCGCCTTGCCCTGATAGATCAGCATTCGTCCGTGCATCCAGTAGACTTGGGGAGCGGCGGGATCGAGATCGCGGGCGCGGGCCCAAGCAGACTCGGCGAGGTCGGTGAGTCCGGCGTAGTGATAGATGTAGCCTAAGTGCTTCCACGCAAGAGGTGCATTGGGTGCTAGGGTTGCGGCCTGGCGAAGAAGGCGCAGGGAATCCGCGAGATTTCCCTCTTCGCCGTAAATCGCGCCGAGCGCCATTGTCGCTTCGAACGAGTGCGGGTCGAGTTCCATCGCCTTGCGGGCGGACTGCTCGGCGAGAGCGAGGTTTTGGGTGCCGTTTTCCTGGAAGTTTGTGGCTTCGAGCGCGTAAGACTGCGCCAGAAGCGCGTAGGCATCCACGAAATTGGGGTCCTTCTCGATGGCCCGCAGGCACGCTTGCTGGGAGTTGTGCAGAGTCTCCCGTCGGGAGTTGAGAAGATAGGCGGCCCAGTAAGCCCGCCCCTGCAGCAGCAGGTTGTAGGCGTCGGAGGACTTTGTAGAGGAAGTCTTCAAGGACTCCTGCTCCGCGCCTGAGAGCTGTACACTCAGGCCTTCCACGACTTTCTGTGCGACGTCATCTTCGAAACGTAGGAGGTCGTGGCCCTGCAAGTCGAAGCGGCCTCCCCAGCGTGCCGCGCCATGATCAATCAACTGCACCGATACACGGATGGTTCCGCCCACTCGCTGGTAAGTGCCGGCCAGCACGGAATTGACTTCAAGCTCGCGCGCGGCTTGCGCGGGATCGTCGGTGCCCTTGGCGTACTTGAGAACGGCATTTGTAGGACGAACGGTGAGATTTTGCAGCGTGGCCAGGCGGCTGATGATGGCGTCGGCAACTCCAATGCCCCACGTCTCGCTGCCCGGTTGGCCCGCGAGATCACGGAAAGGCAACACCGCCAGCGTGCGCACCGAGGGCTGAACTGGCGGCCCTGCCGGTGAAATGGCTATCGACGGCTGCGCAGAGCGGTAGTGCCCGTAAACGGCCACCGTTCCGGCAATCACCGCCACCGCAGCCGCTACGCCTGCGACTCTCTTCCATCTCGCTGGCATCGGCTTGGCTGGTGGAGGCAGCGGGTGCCCAGATTCTGTCTCCCGCTTCAACCGTTTCAAATCTGCCCTTATGTCGCCAGCATGCTGATAGCGCAACTCGCGATCTTTCTCGAGCGCCTTATTGATGATCTCTTCCAGCTTCACCGGCAAATCGGGATTCACCCGCGCGGGCGAAACCGGCGCGCGCTCGAGAATCGCATTGAAAATCAGACCCGACGTGTCGCCGCGAAACGGCAGCACCCCAGTCGCCATCTCGTACAAAACCACCCCAAACGAAAACAGGTCGCTGCGTGCGTCCAGTTCCTGTCCTTTCACTTGCTCCGGCGACATATAAGCGACCGTGCCCAGTGTGCTGCCCGGACTCGTCAAGTGCTCGTCGCTTAAAGCGGTAGGCGCAGCGGCGGCCATAGAGCCTCTGTCGGCCTGTCTGGGGAAGACTTTCGCCAATCCAAAGTCGAGAATCTTCGCCTGTCCCCGCTCGGTGACGAAGATGTTCGCAGGCTTGATGTCACGGTGCACGATGCCCTTGGTATGGGCGGCCTCGAGCGCATCCGCAATTTGAACCCCGAGATCAAGAAGAATCTCGCCGCTCATTGGCCGGCCCATGATGCGATGCTTCAGCGTCGCGCCGTCCAGGAACTCCATCGCGATGAACGGTTGACCTTGGTGTTGTCCGATCTCGTGAACGGTGCAGATGTTGGAATGATTCAGGCCGGAAGCGGCCCGGGCCTCACGCCGAAACCTTTCCAGCGCCTGCGGTTCGTGCGCCAGATCATCAGGCAGGAATTTCAGCGCGACGAAGCGACCAAGCTCGGTATCTTCCGCCTTATAGACGACGCCCATCCCACCACCGCCAAGCTTCTCGACAATGCGGTAGTGCGAGATGATCTGCTCGATCATTAGGCTGAAATCTTAGGTCGAGAGATAGGGCAAGTCAATAAAGGCTGGCGTGGTCGGCATACGACCGTTCAGCCGGTGAAACATGCCATTCATCTTCATCTCAGGTTCCGGCCCCATTCACTTGTTCCTCCTCCCTGTCCACTCCTGAACATCCCAACCCAAAACCGAACACCACAAACCCGTCCCAACAATTTGTCTCTCCCTGAAAATTGAGCAACTTCAGACCCCGCGCCGTTGGTGACAGACGTGCCCCTTTCCCGTCCATCCTTGCGGGGAGAACTGCCCATGCAGACTTTGCTTCAGGATTTCCGCTACTCATTCCGACAACTGCAAAAGAATCCAGGATTCGCTCTCACCGCCGTCATCTCCCTCGCCCTCGGCATCGGAGCCACCACCGCGGTCTTCAGCGTGGTCTACGCCATCCTGATGAATCCTTATCCCTACGCCAACTCCGACCGCATGGTCCACATGCGGCTCAGCACCAAAGCCCAGGAGAACATGGGCTTCGGCCTGACCGGCGCGCAGTGGCAGCAAATCCGCAAGTCGCCCGTTGTTGAAGACGCTTTTATGGAAGACGGCTGGAACCTCACCGTTACCGGGCACGATCTCCCCGAAGACCTCAACGGTACCTACTTAACTTCCAACAGTTTTAACTTCATGGGCGTCCCGACGGCGCTGGGACGCGGCCTGATCCCCTCCGACGCGATCGATGGACAGGATCCTCAACCAGTCGCCGTACTTGGCTACAAATTCTGGCAACGCCACTTCAACTCCGATGCTTCCGTGCTCGGTAAGAACCTGCAACTGGTCCGCAAGAACTACACCATCGTCGGCGTCGCCGCCCCGCGTTTCACCTGGGGCGACGGAGATGTCTACCTCCCGCTCAAAGTTACACAGGATCCCGTCAAGGCTTATTACGTCGGGCTTCGACTCAAGCCGGGCATAACCCACGAGGCTGCCAACGCTGCGCTGACGCCGTTAATTGAGCAGTTCGCCAAGGAAAGCCCTAAGCATTTCCCCACGGCCAATTTCCAATTTCATGTGGTTGGCCTGAACGAAGACTTCGTCCGTGATCTCGGTGGAACGTTATATCTCCTCTTCTGCGCCGTGGGGCTTCTTCTGGCCATCGGCTGCGGCAACGTTTCCATTCTTCTGCTGGCGCGGGGCACCGCCCGCCAGCATGAACTGGCAGTTCGTACCGCGATTGGCGCCAGCCGCCGACGCATCATCCGCCAACTCCTGACCGAGGCGTTACTGCTCTCCCTTACCGGCGCCGCGCTCGGAGTGTTGATCGCCTACCGCGCTCTCGCCATCATCGTCGTTCTGCTGCCCAAATATTCTTTTCCTCACGAAGCCGCCATCCAAATCAATCTCCCCGTGCTCGCCTTCAGCGTGACTCTTGCTGTTCTCACAGGAATTCTTTTCGGGCTGTGGCCCGCGCTCCAGATGTCGCGTCCTGAAGTCAGTCAAGTGATGCAGTCCAGCACTCGCAAAATTGTCGGTGGAGTCCGCGGACGCAATACCCACGCCATGCTCACGGGCGCGCAGGTCGCGCTGACGCTGGTCATGCTGGCCGGCGCGGGCGCAGCCATGGAAGGCTTCCTGCGTCTCATTCACACGCCGCTCGGCTATGATCCGCATAATGTCATGTCGGTTGGAATCCCCGTTCATGACGGCGCGTACCCAACCTGGCAGGCGCGCGAAACTTATTTCGAACAACTGCGCAACCGCGCCGCTAGCGTACCCGGCGTGACCATGGCTGCCATTTCCTCCAACGCCACCCCGCCTTCCAACGGCTGGCAGACCGCCGTGGAAATCCTCGGTCAGCTGCCGCGCGACGATCAGAAAGTTCGCGTAAACTTTGTAAACCCTGGCTATTTCCCGCTTCTCCGCATTCCCCTCGCTCAAGGCAGAATTTGGGACGAAACTGAAAACCATAACGCCGCTCACGTCGCCGTCATCAACCAGACCATGGCGCGCATTTATTTTCCCAACGGCGACGCCATCGGCCACTCGCTGAAAGTTCCCGCAATGAAGGATGAGCCTCCTTACACCACTGCCGCCGCAGGCTCTGACTCCTGGCTGCAGATTGTGGGCATCATCAGCGACAAACGCGATGACGGGCTGCGCAATCCGATTCTCCCGGAAGTCTTCGTGCCTTACACGCTGTCCATGCGCGTGTGGACGCAAATCCTGGTTCGCTCAGACGTGCCGCCTCTATCCCTGCTGCACGCCATCGGAGTGCAGGTAAATTCGCTCGATCCCGACCAGCAGGTCGACGGCCATGTCGAAGACCTCGATCACTGGATTACCGGCCAGCAGGAATACGAACAAGAACATCTGGTGGCGTGGCTCTTCGGCGCATTCGCCCTCCTGGCGCTGGCTCTGGCCGCGGTCGGACTCTACAGCGTCGTCTCGTATTCGGTCGCGCAGCGCACTAACGAATTCGGTATTCGAATCGCCCTGGGCGCGCAACGCACGCACGTCCTGCGGATCGTATTCTCCTCGACGGTAGTGAGCGTTGGTGGTGGAATCGTGGTTGGGGTGATCCTGACGCTCGCCCTCAATCAACTCCTGGCACGGTGGGCCCAAGGCAGCTCGCGCGACCCATTAGTCCTGATGGCGGTGACAGTCTTGTTAGGCGTCGTGTCAGCGATCGCATGCTCAGCCCCTGCCCGCCGCGCCGTAAAAACCGACCCCATCACCGCCCTTCGCTATGAGTGAGTGCGCAGTCAAAAAATCCGCTTAGCACCACCCACTATGTCATCCCGACCGCAGCCGGAGCGCCAGCGACGGCGGAATGGAGAGACCTTGTGCTGAATTGTGGGATGGAACAGGCCAACGCCTACTCGCTAAATGCGTCCGCGCCCCAGCCGCGAAGCGGCGAAAGAATGCAGCCCACAGCTTGCCCTGAGCGGAGCCGAAGGGCCGCAAGGCGTGGGTGGTGAGTCAGGAAATGAACAAGCCCCGAAAGGGGCGAAAGAAAACCTTCGACAATAAACTCCGCGGTGTCGGCATCGCGTTCTCTAACTCACCCAATTCTTAATCCTCACCCGCAGGCCTCCCCGCCGCGCAAACATGCCCCTCAAACTGTTTCGCCACGGTCTCATACTGCGTCCCCGGCGGAAACGCAAAACTCAAATGGCAACTGATGCACTCGAGGAAACGCCCGGTTTGTGACATCAGGATCCCGATGCGATGCTCCGGGCGACCAGGACTCCGGGGCAACGCTCTCCCCAGTGCGTCTGCTCGCGAATTGGCAGTGGAATTTACCCGCGCTTCATTCTGCATGATGAGAAGTCTTTTCTCGTTGCTAGTTTGCAAAGACGAAGGGGGCGTGGAAAGACTACGGGCAGCAGAAATCGCGGGGGAGGGTCTGTCTTCAATTTCTTAGCCTAACGTACAGACAAGAAATCAAAACTCTCCGGCCAGGGATGGAATACTTATACACTGTCTTGTCAAACCTGTCAGTACGTTTTCGCACAAAAAGTGAGGCATTTGATACCGGGCCACAACACCGACGTCCGAGCATTCCGCTAAACCATTCATTCCACCCGTCCACCCATGTAATTCCGCTATTGAACTCACCCTCAGTCGTTTAGGGTAAAAATCGTTGCGTGCTATAGGGGCCTCTGATAACCTTTCATGGGACTTCTTCTCGATGCGCCGCCCCGCAGCGGCCGCGTGGATTTCCTGGTCCTCCCCGAACAGAGTCCTAGTTTTTCTGCACACGACGTGCACTAAGGAGAAACACAACTTGGCATCAAAGAACCGTTATTTATTCACCTCCGAATCCGTGACCGAAGGCCATCCCGATAAGATCGCCGACCAGATTTCGGATAGCATTCTCGACGCCTGCCTCGCAGAAGATTCCACCAGTCGTGTCGCCTGCGAAACCCTTACCGCCACCGGACTGGTCGTCATCGCCGGCGAAATTACCACCAAAGCGTACGTCGACTTCCAGACTGTGGTTCGCGGCACCGTTGCCTCCATCGGCTACGACAATGCCCTTTACGGCTTCGACGCCAATACCTGCGCCGTCATTTCCAGCATCAACAAACAGTCCGGCGACATCGCTATGGGCGTAGACACCGGCGGCGCCGGCGACCAGGGAATGATGTTTGGGTATGCGGTGAATGAGAATGAGGAGTTGATGCCGACTCCCATTTCTCTGGCCCACAAGCTGACCATGCGGCTCTCGCAGGTTCGCAAGAATGGCACGCTTCCCTTCCTTCGTCCTGATGGAAAATCCCAAGTCACAGTTGAGTATGACGCGAATGGCAAAGTGCTCCGCGTGGATGCAGTCGTCATCTCAACGCAGCATTCCGAGACGGTTGCCAACGACGAGTTGCGCGCTGGCATTCTAAAGCATGTGATCCAGGCCGTGATTCCCGCGCATCTGCTCGATGAAGATACCAAGTACCACATCAATCCCACCGGACGTTTTGTAATCGGCGGCCCGATGGGCGATACCGGACTCACGGGTCGAAAGATTATCGTCGACACCTACGGCGGCATGGGTCGTCACGGCGGCGGCGCCTTCAGCGGAAAAGATCCGACCAAGGTCGACCGCTCGGCTGCATACATGGCGCGTCACATCGCGAAGAACGTAGTGGCGGCTGGTCTGGCCGGACGCTGCGAAGTGCAACTGGCCTACGCGATCGGCGTGGCCGATCCAGTCAGCGTGCTGGTCGAAACGTTTGGAACGGAGAAAGTCGACCCGGCGATTATCCCGGATCTGATCCGGTCGCACTTCAAGCTGACGCCGCGCGGCATCATCGAATCGCTGAATTTGCGACGGCCGATTTATCGGAAGACCGCAGCCTACGGCCACTTCGGACGCAACGACGCGGACTTCACGTGGGAGTCGACCGCTAAGGCCGCCAAGTTGGCTAGCGACGCCGGCTTGCGCGAGCCCGTGGGTCACGCAGTTCGCAAGTAGCGTCGAAAAAAGATTACCACTAAGGACGCGAAGGTGCACAAAGGAAACATGGGGATTTTCTCCTTCGTGAACCTTAGTGACCTTCGTGGTTATCGATTTAAAAAAACGCCGACGATAGTCGGTATTATTGAGTCATCAACTTAGCTTTTCTGCGCTTTCAGCGCGCCACATAGGAGAAGTATGTCTACAGCAGCGGTGAATTGCGACATCAAGAACGTCGAACTGGCCGATTTAGGGAAGAAGCGCATTGAGTGGGCGAACCAGTCCATGAAAGTGCTGCAGATCATCCGCAAGGAATTCATCAAGAACCAACCGTTGAAGGGCGTCCGGATTTCAGCTTGCCTGCACGTCACCGCCGAGACCGCAAATCTTGGCATCTGCCTGCGCGATGGCGGTGCCGAGGTCGTGCTCTGCGCCTCGAATCCTCTCTCTACGCAAGACGACGTGGCCGCCAGCCTGGTCCGCGACCACAACATCCCCGTCTACGCAATCAAGGGTGAGGACAACGACACCTACTACAACCACATCCTCGCCGCCATCGACCACAAGCCGCACATCACCATGGACGACGGCGCGGACCTGGTCACCATCCTGCACACCAAGCGCACCGACGCTCTCGAAGACGTAATCGGCGGCACGGAAGAGACCACCACGGGCGTAATCCGCCTGCGCGCCATGGCCAAGGAAGGCGTGCTCAAGTTCCCCATCGTCGCCGTCAACGACGCCGACACCAAGCACCTGTTCGACAATCGCTATGGCACCGGACAATCCACGATCGACGGCATCATTCGCGCCACCAATTTTCTGCTGGCCGGATCGAAGTTCGTGGTCGCAGGTTACGGCTGGTGCGGCCGCGGATTGGCCAGCCGCGCCCGCGGCAACGGTGCCGAAGTCATCATCACCGAAGTCGACCCCACGAAGGCGCTCGAAGCAGTGATGGATGGCTTCCGTGTGATGTCGATGACCGAAGCCGCCAAACTCGGCGACGTCTTCTGCACCGTAACCGGCAACAAGAGCGTGCTCACCAAAGAGCACTTCGACCTGATGAAGGACGGCGCCATCATCTCCAACTCCGGCCACTTCAACGTGGAGATCGACATCCCCGCGCTGGAAAAGATGTCGTCGTCGAAGCGCACCACGCGCAACTTCGTGGAAGAGTACTCGCTGAAAGACGGCCGCAAGATCAACCTCCTCGGCGAAGGCCGCCTCATCAACCTGGCCGCCGCCGAAGGCCATCCGCCGTCGGTCATGGACATGAGCTTTGCCGACCAGGCCCTCTCAGTCGACTACATGGTCAGGAACAGCAAGAAGCTGGAAAAGACGGTCTACAAAGTTCCCGACGAACTCGACAAGCGCGTCGCCAAGCTGAAGCTGGAATCGATGGGAATTAAGATCGACCGCCTGACGCCGGAGCAGGAAGAATACCTGGCAGGCTGGAGCGAAGGCACGTAGCTTTCAGCAAGAACCACGTAAGGCCGGACGCATTCGCCCGGCCAGCGGCCCTGAAGTCTGGGGCCGCTAGCTTTTTTAGTCGCTTGAGATTTCGAGGGCCCAGAAACCGCGTTGACAACCGATTCCCGGGATAGTACCTTGTTCACACTTAGGTGAGGTAGCGTGAAGTTTCTTCGTTGGATGTTGGTTCTGTTCCTGCTCGGCGCAGCCATCTGTGCCGGCGCTGTAACCGGAATCGACCGGCCCGAAACCAGCTTCGACGAATCTGATCTACCCGTAAATCTCGGTCTTCCCGCGCCTCCACTCATTCAGGCCCCCCGGCCCATTGCCGTTCCAGTTGTTCTCTTGCCGACGCTTCCGCTTTACTGCGCCGACCGCTTCGCTCACGTTCTGCGCCTCGAACCTGCGGTTCTTCCCCGTCTGCACCCGCCGCATTCGCTCCAGGTTCTCTTCTGCACGTTCCTGATCTGAACGCATCGCCAAACTCAGACTGAATCACTCGCCGCTCCGCTTGACCCAGCGTTGTGAACGTCTGCGGCTTATTGACGGTCGGGACTGTTTCCCGGTCGCCGGGCGTGCGAGGAATTTAACCCCACACCAGCGGCTTGCTTTCGTGCGAGCGCAATCCGAGAGGTAAGCATGAAGAGAATGGATGAAGAGTTTATCCCGTCCTTTGCTGAAGGCACGTCCTCCGATGCCACGTCCAGCAGGATGGTTTCCGATTCGGCCTCGTGTGACGAAGCCTTGCATGTCGAAGATCAGCGAGTCGCGCGGTTCTTAGTGCTGCTGCAACGTCTCGACCAATCCGTCGGTGGCCTCAGTGCACTCCCAACGCCGGAACTCCAGGAAATCGTCACCAGCGCGATCCAGTTGTCCGGCTTCGTGGACCCCATCGAGGCGCGGGATCTGATTGTGTGTGTCCTGAAGGCGATCGAGGCGCGAGATCCAATGCCGGAGGCTCCTTGGGTTCCTTCGGCGCCGTTTCCTGGCGATTAGACCTATCAAGTTTGCCCTGTGGCCACGCACTGAAACACTGTTTCATGGTGGCGCAGGGCACGGTAGAGGTCCGGCCGCCTTGGCATGGACGCCCGGGGGGACGAACACCCGAGGCGGCCGGATCCAGTCCGCCATATGGTTCGCGGCAGCGGAATCCTATGACGTTGCTGCGCTGAAATCTGACGACAGGAGCGTGCCATGTTCCTGCAGAACTTATTCGCATCCATGAAAGCGCGTCGGTACCGTTCAGCCCGCCCGCACCCCGAGAAAACCGTTTCCCAGCTTCCCAAACGATGGCAAGAGTTGCTCGAGGTAGCCCAACAGAAACAAATCGAAGCCGACCCCAGACCCACACCAGAAGTGACTGAGTCCCACCATCTCCAACACAGGACGGGAACATAGCAATCTCGTGGAACGCGGCTAGGATGGGCGCCCGGCTGGTGACAGTCAAAAGCCGCGGGCGAGGGCGCCCGCCACGCAGCGCTAAATTTTAAAAGTCAGCGATCGCTGCAGATCACCTGAGCCTCTTGAGCCAGCCTCCAGGATAGAACGTCAGCATGAACTTCTCGTGGCTACGGTCCACCACAAAGTTGTCATGGGACCGGAGAAATTCCTCCACCGCCTCATGGGGGCCCGGTCCAAAGCCGGGGAACACGGGATTTCCATTGATGTTTGTATCTTGCACCACGAGATAGCTGCCGGGTGTCACCAGCTTCGAGTAAATCTCCAATTCTTTTAGAACATGGTCACGGGTATGCAGCGAGTCGAGGGTGACCAGGACCCTCTTGCCCGCAACTTCCTGCGCCACTTGATTGGTCACTTTCGGATCCACCGAACTGCCAACAATCATCTCCACATGCTGCTTCCATAAGGGCACCTTCGATGCCTCTCCCACCTTTGGTTCGACATCGATAGTGATCACTTTGCCCTGAGGATTCACGTAGGAGAGCACGTCGGCATAGAACAAGGTCGTTCCACCGTACAGCGTCCCGGTTTCGATGATGAAATCAGGATGAAGCTCGACGATCAGTTCCTGCATGTTCCAGTTGTCGGTGGGCGCCTGCTCTGACGGGACGCCCAGCCACTTGGTAGTGGTCCAAACCCGCGAGTTGTAGTAGGCCTCTTGAAACTTCCGAGCTATGAACGTTGGCGAGTCGAGCTCACGGCGGTAGTGAAGACTAAGGAAAAACTCCCCGCAAGCCAGCGCCACTGATAAGAGGGCTAGAACTCTCAGGAAAGTGCGGGAAGAAGACCGCGTGCCGGGTGGTTGACCTACGGATGTGTTCATTTCGGAAATTTCCTACACGGTGCCTAGTTTTATAAGTGGCGACATTATTGGGATGACCCAGGGCGGCGGCGTGGGCCCCGCGCTGAAGGGCACTAGACCTTGCGCATCCTACCCTGCGGCTTAGGACGTGAGCCAATTATAGGGAAATCTTTGGCCGGGTTTAAGGTCCAGGAAATTTATGGAATCAACGGGGATTTGTACACCCGGCTTGATCTTCCATTGGTGAATCTTGCGATCCCCCGGCGGGTAGTTGAGGTCGCTATGAGCAGGATTGAAGGCAAGTCCGCCAGGGTACTGGGCGGTGAGGTCGTATTCGTATTCGCGCACCATGGGAAGGCGCACAAACCTGTAGATTCTTGCGCCTGCCTTCAAGAAGTCCCGCGGCAATCCGAGAGCGGCCTCGATCTGATTTGGCGTCTTGCCCAAAAGAAACTTGCCCAGTGTAATGTAGCCTCCTAAATGGGATGCGGCGTTCCAGTGGGCCGGGACGACTTTGACGATTTGGCTTGGTCCTCTCAAGGACCACATTTCGGTTCGCACTGCGTCGTGCGCTTCTCGTTGCCACTCATTCATTCTCGACATAGGATCAAGAGACTCCTTCAGTGAGTCCCAAAGAACGGCATCGACTATACACCAGAGTCGTCCTTGCGGCTAGGATAGGCGTTAGACATTCACGGAGTCTGAAGTTCTTCGAGTGCTTGGTTCCATCCAGTCCGGCGATCTTGTAAAAATGATCTGATAAGGCATTCCTCAAATATGCGAACTTTACTTTCGGTTGGTATATCTCTTTTCCTGGCGTCGTTTGCCTTTGCCCAAACTCAACCCACTGTCAACCTGATGCCGATGCCGGCCAGCCTCCAGCAGGGTACGGGGCAATTGGCGATCGACCAGTCGTTCTCTGTCGCCGTTAGTGGCGCCCGCGACGCTTCATTGGACGAGGAGGTTCAGCGGTTCGTGACGCAACTGTCGCGGCAGACCGGGATTCCATTTCGTCCCAAGCCCGGCGCCACGCCGACGCTGCAGATCCATGCGGACCACGGCCGCGAGGCCGTGCAAAAGCTTGGTGAAGACGAGTCGTACCAGTTGTCTGTCACGGATTCCGGCGCGAAGCTCGCGGCGCCCACAACGCTCGGCATCCTGCGCGGACTGCAGACATTTCTTCAGCTGGTGCAAATCACGCCGAGCGGATTCGCAGCTCCTGCGGTGACCATCAAAGATCAGCCGCGCTTCGCTTGGCGCGGCATGCTTATCGACGTCAGCCGCCACTTTATTCCGCTCGACGTGCTCAAGCGCAATCTCGACGGAATGGCCGCGGTCAAGATGAACGTGCTGCACTGGCATCTTTCCGACGACCAGGGGTTCCGAGCGGAGAGCAAGAAATTCCCCAAGCTGACCGGCGCGGGATCCGACGGCATGTTCTATACGCAGGAAGAGATCCGCGACGTCATCGCCTACGCACACAATCGCGGCATCCGTGTGATGCCCGAGTTCGACATGCCCGGCCACACTCGGTCCTGGTACCTGGGATACCCCGAACTATCGAGCGGCGCTGGTCCCTACACGTCGGAAGGTGGCGGCATCGATCCGATCATGGATCCGACGCGCGAATCGACCTACAAATTTCTACAAAAGTTTATTGGAGAAATAGCGAAGCTGTTTCCCGATGCCTACTTTCACATCGGAGGCGACGAAGTTGACGGCAAGCAGTGGGATGCCAATCCGAAAATTCAGGAATTCATCAAAGCCCACGGCATGAAGAACAATCAGGATCTGCAGGCCTATTTCAACCAGCGCCTGGAGAAGATTGTCGCCAAGAACCACAAGACGATGGTCGGCTGGGACGAGATCCTGCATCCAGATTTGCCCAAGACGGTCGTCGTGCAATCGTGGCGCGGGCAGGCGTCGCTGGCCGCGGCAGCCAAACAAGGCTACCGGGGCCTGCTGTCGTACGGATACTACCTCGACCTCATGTGGCCGGCGGCGCGGCACTATGCGGTCGATCCGATGGCGGATGCGGCGGCCGACCTGACGCCGCAAGAGAAAGCTCTGGTCCTTGGCGGCGAGTCTTGCCAGTGGGCGGAGTGGGTGACTCCGGAAAATATTGATTCGCACATCTGGCCGCGCAACGCGGTGATCGCCGAGCGGCTGTGGTCGCCGCAAGAAGTGAAGGACGTCGCTTCAATGTACACGCGGATGAATGCCGTCAGTCACGACCTGGAGTGGCTGGGCCTGAGTCATAATTCCGCGCGGACGGAGATGCTGCAACGCATGGCCGGGAATTCCGACATCACCCCACTGCAAGTTCTCGCGGATGTGGTTGAGCCCGTCAAGGACTACAACCGGTGGGACGACGCCAAGGGCCCAATCGACTTCCACGCGCCGCTAACTCGCATGATCGACGCGGTCAGTCCGGAGAGCGAGACGGCACGGCGTTTCAGCGATCTTGTGCAGGCATTTACGCAGAGCGGATACAAAGACAAGGCGACCGAAGCGCAAATCCGCAGTTACCTCACCACCTGGCGGGATAACGATGCCCGCTTGCATCCTTTGCTCGAGCAGTCGGCTCTTCTGCAGGAAGATGTGCCGTTATCGCAGAGTCTGTCGGCGCTGGGAGCCGCCGGCCTGCAGGCACTCGACTATCTCGACAAGGGCCAGACTCCGCCGGATTCGTGGAAGGCGCAGCAGAATGCGGTCCTCGATCAGGCTAAAACCCGTCGAGCGGATATGCTGCTGATGGTGGTGGCGCCGGTGCAGCAGTTGGTGGCAGCGAGTGCGGGCCAGCACAACTAAGCGGCACCGTTCGCAGAAGAGATCTGACGAGCCCACTCTGGCGAAAAAGGGCTAAACCACGAAGGACACGAAGTTTCACGAAGGAATTCATCTTCTTTGGCTTTCCTTTGTGTTACTTCGTGTCCTGTAGTGGTAAGGGTTCTTGACTTCGCCGTCTAAGTGACGTTGCGGCGTGATATTCTAATGGCTCCAGCTGCGCACCGTCTTGGCGGAAATTCCCCCGCAGTTCCTGAAGAAGTTACAAAGAAAAACATGCTTTCAGTCAGCAACGTGTCCATGCGCTACGGCGCCAAAATTCTGTTCGATGAAGTCTCCACGGCATTCACGCCAGGCAAGCGCTACGGCCTGACCGGCCCCAACGGCGCGGGCAAATCCACGTTCATGAAACTGCTCAGCGGCGAACTTGAGCCGCAAAAGGGCACTGTCGTTCGTCCTCGCAAGCTCGGCGTGCTCAGCCAGGATCAGTTCGCCTTCGACGCATACTCCGCCATCGACACGGTCATCATGGGGAACAAGCGGTTGTGGGCCGCGATGCAGGAGCGTGACGCTATCTACGAAAAGCCCGAGATCACCGACGCCGATGGCATGAAGCTCGGCGAGCTCGAAGGCATTGTCGGCGAAGAGGACGGCTACACTGCCGAAAGCGACGCCGCTATTCTGCTGCAAGGGCTCGACATTCCCGACAACCTGCACGGCCGCAAAATGAGCGAGCTGCAGGGCGGACAAAAAGTCCGAGTCCTGCTGGCTCAGGCTTTATTCGGTCACCCGCAGGCGTTGCTTCTGGACGAACCCACGAACCACCTCGACTTGGATTCGATCCACTGGCTGCAGGGCTTCCTGAATGCGTACGACGGAATCGTGATCGCGATTTCGCACGACCGCCATTTCCTCAACAGCATCTGCACCCATATTGCCGACATCGACTACGAAACCATCATCACTTATACCGGCAGCTATGACGACATGGTCGTGGCCAAGACGCAGGTGCGCTCGCAAATCGAATCGCAGAATGCGCAGCGCGAAAAGAAGATCTCGCAGCTGAATGAATTCATTGCGCGCTTCGCGGCCGGCACGCGATCGAGCCAGGTGCAATCCCGCCGTAAAGAAGTCGAACGCCTGCAGGTCACCGAGTTGGCCAAGTCCAACATCCAGCGCCCCTTCATCAAGTTTGAGCAGAAGCGACCCTCGGGCAAGCACATTCTGGAAGTGCATCACCTGGGCAAAGCGTATGGCGACAAGCACGTCATCAACAACTTCACTGCCAGCATCATCCGAGGCGAGAAAATCGCGCTCATGGGACGAAACGGAGCCGGGAAAACCACGCTGCTGAACGCTCTGCTGGCGAATTCTCCGACCACGCCGGATGCCGAACTGCGCAAGACCAGCGGCTACGACGGCCCCTTCGTCGACGCGGGTAAAGTGATCTGGGGACACGAAGCCTCGATTGGCTATTTTGCGCAGGATCACCGCAGCCTCATCGAAGGCGGCATGACCGCGATCGAGTGGTTGCATCAATGGGATGGAGCGGCGGTCACTGAGGAACTGCGCGGAATTCTGGGTCAGATGTTGTTCGCCCGGGATGAGGCCACGAAATCGACCAGCGTTCTCTCCGGCGGCGAGGCTGCGCGGCTACTATTCTGCAAACTGATGCTCCAGAAACCCAACGTTCTGGTGCTCGACGAGCCCACGAATCACCTCGACCTTGAGGCCATCAACGCCCTGAATATTGCCTTGCAGCGCTATCAGGGAACGGTTCTTCTGGTGACTCACGATCATGATTTGATCGATGAGGTTGCCACCCGCATTTGGCACTTCGAAAGCGACCACAAGATTACGGATTTCAAGGGCACCTACGAGGAATACCAGAAGGCTGCGGTGGCAGTCTAAAAGGGCCGAAACTTAGCGGGTGCAGAGCCTTCAAGAATTATCCAGGCAAGAAATCGGGCCATAGTAGTTCTAACTGTGCGGGGAGGGAGACTATGGCGACCTCACGACCAGCCGTCTTCTTTTTTGCTGCGCTTTCATTTTCTTGGACCGCCTGCGGTCAAGCGGACGCAGAGAACGCCCACCTGTCCCCAAGAAGAAGCCAGCAGCCGGTGCTCGGGCTCGATTTCAAGAATAATGGACAAAAGCTAGCTGCGAGGGTGGGTCAACAGATCGAGATAACCTTGGGAACAATCGGTCCCATGCAATACGGCGACGCGCAGGTTTCTTCCGATGCACTCAAGCTCGAGGGTGTGGCCTTGGATTGGCCGCCAAATCCCGGTGGCCCGACGTTCATCTACATTTTCGACGCGGCGTCCGAGGGCAAAGCGCTGATCGAAGTCCCAATTATCAATTGCGAGGATGATCCCGATCTGGCGAAGAAACTCGATTTTAGTGTGACCATTCGTGTTGGACCAGCCGCCGGCAAGCCCTCCGCAAGGCAGGTCTTGATGAGGCCTGATCAGACAAACACCGCGCCATGGACCGGTGCGTGGACGAACCTGTCCAATGTTCTGCACCAGACCTTCACGCCCTCGCTGCCGCGGTTGACTGGTGTCGAAGTCGGAATGACGGTAGCCAATCCCGGCCCAAAGAGCGCCGACCTCAACCTTACGGTAATGGACAAAGAAGGAATCGCTCTTGCGGTTGTATCCAAGACCGTACCGCTCGACGATTGCACTCATGTTCTATTCGTTCTTCCGCGTGGTGGTCTGGCTGTGTCCCCGGGTCAGGCGTACAGCATCGGGCTGAGTGGCGTCGACAGTCCCTTCGGATGGAAGTATGTGGTGGGCGGCTATCCCAGCGGGGACGCGTCGTTCAACGGCCAACCCCTCTTACAAGATGCCCGCAGCACATTCCTGTTCCGAACATTTGGTGCAAGGTAGAGAATACGCAGTGCACACTTTGTTGCACCATTTTCGCTGCATGTAAATTAAACAGGTTCTCCACAGTGTTTCACAGCATTTCCAGTTGCGTTTCCCGTCTCAATTTGCGGATAATGTCGGCGAGCGTTGTTGCGGGTTCCTGTGTATAGTCGAGCCGATTTACTGAGAATTCTTCACATCATGCCGCGCCAGTTATTGAACTGGGAGCGGGCGGGTCTGGTAGCGTCCGCGGAAAAATATTCTTTTTCGGATCTCCTGGAAATCAAGAAGGTGCGCGACCTGTGCGCCATGAGCGTGCGTCCGGCGGTCATTCGCCAATCGCTCGACGCTATGCGCAAGCAGGCTGCGGGCGTGGAGAAACCGCTGCTGGAAGCTGGCGCCTGGTCGACCGCCAAGCACCGCGTGGCATTCCGCCATGAAGGCAAATTGCTGGAGCCAATTGCAGGCCAGTTCCTGATGGATTTTTCCGAGCGCGAGAAAGTTGTAACAACCACGCCGGTACCGAAGTCCGAACCCAACCCGCGCGAGAACGAGGTTGCCATCTGGTTTGCGCGGGGAATCGCGTTGGAAGAAGACCCCAATACCCAGGCCGAAGCGATTTCTGCCTATCATCAGGTACTTGCCATCGAACCGTCGCATGCGGCCGCTCACATCAACCTGGGCACGCTCTACTACAATCGTCAGGAGTTCGCCTTGGCGGAAAAGCACTACCGCCGGGCCATTGAAGCCGATGCGCGTTATTCGTTGGCTTACTTTGATCTCGGCAATGTGCTGGACGAAACTGGCCGCGTACAGGAAGCCATTCTGACTTACAAGACTGCGCTGCAGTTGGCGCCCACTTACGCCGACGCCCATTACAATCTGGCTTTGGCCTACGAAAAGGTGCGCGAACCGCGCAAGGCGCTCAAGCACTGGCAGGCCTACGTGAAGCTCGATACATCAGGCCCGTGGTCCGTCCACGCGCGCAGCCAGATCAAGCGCATCCTGCAAGCGGATACGCTGAAGCTGGTTCATTCCCGTCCCCGCTCGGCCTGAGTTCGCGGCGGCACAACCCGCACAACTTTTACCACTCACAACTCTTACCACTAAGGACACGAAGTATCACGAAGGAATTAGTTCCATTTTTCCTTAGTGTTACTTCGTGTCCTTCGTGGTTCACGGCCTTGGGCTTGATCCTGTATATAGGGGTCTACATCAGGTGCTAAAATTACCGGTTTGCCATCTTGACCGTTTGAAGGTGTCCCATGCCCGAGACCACGCTGCAGGCCGCTCCTCCTACCCCGCTCACGACTCTCACTGAAGACGAGATCCTTTTCCGCGACAACATCCGCCAGTTTGCGGACGAAAAGATCCGTCCACTGGTGAAAGAAATGGACGAGAAAGGCGTTTTCGAAAAAGATCTCATCCAGGATTTTTTCCAGTTGGGACTTATGGGCATTGAGATTCCCGAACAATATGGAGGAGGCGGCGCTAAGTTCTTTGAAGCGATCCTGGCGGTAGAGGAATTGTCGCGAGTAGACGCCTCCTCGGGCGTCATCGTCGACGTGCAGAACACGCTGGTCAACAATGCTCTGCTGCGCTGGGGCAGCGAAGAGCAGAAGAAGCGCTACCTCCCCAAAATGGCCAGCGAGACTGTGGGAGCCTATGCCCTCAGCGAGGCCGGCTCCGGCTCCGACGCGTTTGCGCTGCAGACGCGCGCCACGCTCAAAGGCAGCGACTATGTCCTGAACGGCCGCAAGCTTTGGATCACCAACGGCAAAGAAGCAGGATTGTTTGTGCTCTTCGCCACGCTCGATCCTGCCGCAGGGTATAAGGGCATCACGGCCTTCTTAGTCGAGAAGAACTTCCCCGGATTCACGGTGGGCAAAAAAGAAGACAAGCTCGGCATCCGGGCATCCTCCACCTGCGAACTGATTCTAGAGGACTGCCGCGTACCCAAAGAGAACGTGCTGGGCGAGCCCGGCAAGGGATACAAGATTGCCATTGAAACCTTAAACGAAGGCCGCATCGGCATCGGCGCGCAAATGATTGGCTTGGCCCGGGGCGCCTGGGAATTTGCCTGCAAATACGCCGTCGAGCGCAAACAGTTCGGCAAAGCTATCGGCGAGTTTCAGGGCATTCAGTTCCAGATCGCGCAAATGGCGACGGAAATTGAGGCCGCTCGCCTCATGGTCTACAACTGCGCGCGCATGAAGGACGCCGGCGTCAACTTCGTCAAGGAAGCGGCCATGACGAAGCTCTTCGCCTCACAGGTCGCCGAGCGCGTGACCTCGCTGGCCATTGAAATCTACGGCGGGTACGGATTCACCAAGGACTATCCCGTCGAGAAATATTGGCGCGATGCCAAGATCGGCAAGATCTACGAGGGCACGTCCAACATGCAACTGGCGACCATTGCCAAGCTGGTGCTAGGGAAATAGCAGTTCTCCGAGCTTAGCAGAGTGCAGCCAGATGGGACGCTTGGCGCCGCACCGATCCGAAACTACGGCGCGAAACGGACTTCGATGACCTCCCGAGACTCGCCGCCTGAGGCGAATTTCCATTTGGCGACGGCGTCTTCGGCCGCTTTAAGCAGGATTGGGCTACCACCCTTGGGTTCAACGGACTTTACGTCCCCGTCCGCCGCCACTACGGCAACCACTTTGACGGTGCCCCCAAGACTGAGCTTTCTAGCGATTTCGGGGTAGCTGGGAGTCAGTTTTCGCACGACTTTCCTCCCGCTTTCGGAGGAAGTTTGTTCGCTTTGGGCCGTTTGCGCCGATCCAAAGCAGCATGAGCAAAGAAGAAACAGTACCAGGAGGTAAGGCTTTCGCATGATGTCGATCCTGAGATAGAGGAGTTTTGTTCAGCAACTACTAGTGAACCGATAGTAGAAGATCGATTGGCTGCAGGAAAGTAACCGGAGTAACTGGCCCTCGGTCACTGCAAGTGGTCTTCCGCAACGGAACACCATAGAAGTTCTGCAAAAGGCGCGCCAGTTGCGGCTTCCCGACGCAATACGTATGCACCCCAAAACCAATTCCGCTTACTCATAATGTGCATCGAGTTGCACATGATCAACGACGGGCCTGACGTTCGGAGGCACATAAATACCCTGATTTCATCCGCTTAGCGAATACTCTTGCATTGGTTCCCGAGATGCACTTCGCGAAGCGTGCCTGCGTACTCGGGCCCACGACCGGGGTGCCATTTGACGAGCCTAAATCCCTCTGCATCGATAGCCTCTGCGACATTGACTGACACTCCTGCTACTCGCAAAAAGCACGGCTGGTTGCCGCTGCTGACGGTGCTGTTTCTGATCTCTTATGGTCTTATGACCATGCTGATTGTGGAGCAGGGTCAGACCATCGAATCGCAGCGCGCGCTGATTCGCGAATTGTTTCGCGACAGCAGAGAACTGTCCGCCGTAAAGAGAGCCCAGCAGGCGTCACCATCGGCCACGACCCAGGCACCGGTGGCTCATAACCGCTCGACCCAAAATCAGTTAACCCAGAACCCGTCAACCCAGGCGCCCGTAACACAAGCCCCGTCTTCCCAGTCAGGCTCGCAACATAGTGCGCAGAACCGCACAACCAAGCAGAAACCCCAGCTCCGAATGCCGTCGAAGCAAGCGTCCGATCTGGTCGACGATGTGCGGACTCTGGTCACGATTTAGAGATCGCGACATAAGGATCGCGACCGACAGGCACTAAGCAACAAGAGTTTGAAGCACTGAACATTGCAGCACTTCGTTCTGTAGGTAAGCAGTAGCAAGTGAACGTGCAGTAAAAACTAATTGCAGGAAAACAATGAAGGTTCTGACCCTAGCCTTGTTGTTCAGTCTGCCGGTCGCCCCCTGGGCCCCGCAGAAGCCCCTGCGCGAGCCTTCTACGCCAATCTCCAAGCACGCCAAGGGAGGCCGCTGGTATTTCGCAGCCTCTGGCCATGCCGTCTATTGCTACGGTCCGGTGATGACGGTGCCCGGCGCCAACGGCAACTTGCAGAAAGTCGCCACCCTTTGCCGCGACGGTAGCGCGGTCGTTCCTCTAAAAGACTAGCGATAGCCCACAGACCGCTTCCCTTCTGCGTCGTGTACTATATTCGGCGCATCCAATATCCACACGGCAAAATGGCTCGCAGGGCCACTCGACGGTTCATACCAGCCGCGAGCATGGGAGATCAACATGTCGATTCGACCCGTTAAACGCCTGATCAAATCCAAGCCAACGCTTGAGGGCGCCGGTGTGCATCTGCGTCGCGCGTTCGGCTTCGGCAACACTCACGACTTCGATCCGTTCCTTCTTCTCGACGACTTTCGCAACGACGTTCCCGAGGACTATCTGGCGGGATTTCCCTGGCATCCGCATCGCGGCATCGAGACCATCACCTACGTGCTCGCCGGAACCGTCGAACATGGCGACAGCATGGGCAATAAGGGCGCGATCGCTGCCGGCGACGTGCAATGGATGACCGCCGGCAGCGGCATTATTCATCAGGAAATGCCCAAGGGCGATTCCACCGGCCGCATGCACGGCTTTCAGCTGTGGGCGAATCTGCCTTCGGCCTTAAAGATGACTGCGCCGCGCTATCAGGAAGTGAAGACCGCAGACATCCCGCGAGTCACTGACGACGATGGAACTCACGTTCGCATTGTTTGCGGGAATTTCTGGGGCAAGTCGGGCCCGGTCGAGGGAATCGCCGCCGACCCGACTTATCTCGACGTGTCGGTGCCGCCGGGAAAAAGAAAAACGCTTCCCGTCGAAACCACTCGTCACGCCTTCGCCTACGTTTTCGCCGGAGACGGAAAATTCTGTAATGCCTCCGGTCCGCTGGCGGTACCCACGGAAAGCGTAGGATGGGCCGACACCAAGCCTCCCGCCGACGCTGAGAATCGCTCGCTGGTGGTCTTCGATCGTGGCGACGAAGTCGCGGTACAGGCGGGTGAGGATGGAATTCGTTTTCTCCTCGTATCCGGTAAACCGCTCGAAGAGCCGGTCGCATGGTACGGACCCATCGTCATGAACACGCAGGAACAACTCCGGCAAGCGTTCCAGGAACTTGAGCAAGGAACGTTCCTAAAGAAATAGCGAAGCAAAAACTAGAAGGGGCTATGGGTTTTTCTTCGTGAACCTTCGTGCCCTTCGTGGTAATTGATGTTAAGTCTCTAATTCCCATGCCCGAACTCCCCGAAGTCGAAACGGTTGCGCGCGGCCTAGCCAAACGCGTCACGGGAGACGTAATTGAATCCGTCTGGCTCGGACAGAAAAAAGAGCCGCTGAAATCCCCCGCCTCGCAAATCGCGGCCACGCTGGAACACAGTCGGATCGCGGCAGTAAGCCGCATGGGTAAGCACATTGTCTTCGATTTAGATCGTGTGGCGCGGGCGCCCTCGCCCGCGAAAAGCCAGAGGCCAAATCGGAAGCGGAAGGGGACTGCCTCAAAGACATCTGTACTATCCGCACATGCAAAGGCGTGCGAGGGCGCCCGCCCCACAATTAGCTCCAACGGCAGAGCCCAATGGATCGTTCATCTTGGCATGACCGGTCGCCTGCAGGTTTGTGATCCGCAAGCCGAAATCACGAAACACACCCACGCGATCGTTAGATTGTCCTCGGGCCGGGAACTGCGCTTCGTCGATCCCCGTCGCTTCGGACGTCTCAGTGTCGCGCAAGCGGGAGATTTCGGCGCCACGGGCACCGAGCCGCTGGAAATCGAACTTGAGCTCTTCCTGAAATTGTTTCGCGGCCGCAAGACTCCCATCAAAAGCGCGCTGCTCAACCAGAAACTCCTGCGTGGCGTAGGAAACATTTACGCCGATGAATCTCTGTTCCGCGCCGGCATCCGCCCCCGTCGCCGCGCTTCGAGCATTACGCGCGAGCAACTCGGCAAGCTCCACCTGGCCGTGAAAGAAGTGCTCAAAGAAGCGATTGCGCTCGGCGGCTCTTCCATCTCTGACTACGTGAATTCCGACGGCGAGGAAGGATTCTTCCAGCTCCAGCACCGCGTCTATGGTCGCGAAGCCGATGCCTGTCTTGTCTGCAAGACGCCCATCAAGCGAGTCGTGATCGCCGGACGCAGCAGCCATTACTGCCCGCAGTGCCAAAAATAGATTGCTGATTGTTGAGTTTTGATTGTTGATTGAAAAGCCGTGACGTAAACGTGTGGTTTTCAATCATCAATCAAAAATCATCAATCAACAATTTATTTCTGCTACCCTTCTGCGCATGCCTGACTTTTCCATTGGAGTCGATTTGGGCGGCACCAATCTGCGCATTGCGGCGGTCAGCACCGACGGCCAGCTTCTCGAGAAAATTACTCTGGGGGTTAAGGTCGCCCTTGGCCGCGACCACGTCATCGGCGAAATGTGTGACGCCATTCACCGCCTGACGGACCAATATAAGGCTAGCGGCAGTTTCGTCGGCGCCGGAATCGGCGTCCCCGGCATTATCGATATGGAAACCGGAATGATGCGCAAGTCCGCCAATCTTCCCGGCTGGTCTGACTATCCGGTACGCGACGAAATCGAGAGGCGTCTCGGCGCTGGAACGCGCGTCTTCCTCGATAACGACGCCAAGATGGCTGCCCTAGGGGAAAAATGGATGGGTGCCGGTCGCGACGTCGACAACATGGTTATGGTCACGCTCGGCACCGGCATCGGCGGCGCCATCATCCTGAATGGAAAAATCCTCTATGGCATGAATGGCATGGCTGGCGAATTCGGACACGTCACTGTCGAGCCCAACGGCGTCCCCTGCGGATGCGGCAACCACGGCTGCGCCGAGCGGTACGCTTCTGCGACCGCGGTTGTGCGTATGGCGCGCGAAGCCATTGAATCCGGCCAGGCGCCCTCGCTCGCTAAGGCGGCTAGTTCCGATCCTGAGTTCAGCGCCAAGTCGATTTACAATCTCGCGCTTCAAGGCAATGAAGATGCGCAACGCATCTTCCACCGTTTCGGCGTGGCGCTCGGCATACTGCTGGCCGGTCTCGTCAACACTCTTAACCTTGAGATGTTCGTGATCGGGGGCGGCGTGGCGAGCGCATGGGACGCCTTCGCACCCTCGATGTTTGCAGAAATGCGTGACCGCTCGCTGGTCTATGCCGCCACTGCCCCCGACGATCCTGTGAGCAAAAAAGAAGGAGCGTCGGCTCAAATCGCCGCCTACACGCGCAAAAAGACAATCATTACCCGCGCCCTGTTGGGTAGCGACGCCGGCCTCTACGGAGCCGCGAGAATTCCTGCGGCCTAGCTCCTATGGTTTGGTATGACGTAGCGGCGGACGCATTCGTCCGCCAGCAAAGCGAGGGCCCCGGACGAATGTGTCCGGGGCTTCGTGATCCTCTCAGGAATGACACTGGATTGATCACTGCGGGTGAATGTAATGGATGAGCAGGAAAGTCCCCGCAGCCACAACGGCCGAGGCGGGAATCGTAAGGATCCATGCCCACACAATGCGCCCGGCAACGCCCCAGCGCACGGCCGACAAGCGGTTCACGGCGCCGACGCCAACGATCGCACCTGTAATGGTGTGAGTGGTGCTGACCGGTATCCCGGCAAGGGCGGTTCCGAACAAGGTGATGGCTCCGGCGCTTTCGGCGCAGAAACCGCCGAGCGGCTTCAGTTTGGTGATCTTCTGTCCCATGGTATGGACGATGCGCCAGCCGCCGAAATATGTTCCTGCCGCAATCGCTGCATGCGCGGCGAGGATGATTGGCCAGCGGAAGCGTCCCCAGCTTGCCAGCATGTCGGCCTTGCTCATGAATCCCGCGGTGTAGAGCGCGCCTGCGACAATGCCCATCGTTTTCTGCGCGTCGTTGCCGCCGTGGCCCAGACTATAGGCGGCGGCGGATAGCAGTTGCAGCTTGCGAAACCATTTGTCCACGATTTGCGGCGGCTTGTTCTGAAGGATCCAGTGGGCGGAGATCATGAAGGTCAGGCCAAGCACCATGCCCATGACCGGCGCGACCACGATGAAGATCAGGGTCTTATACCAGCCTTCGGGAATGATGACGGAGAACATGGTCGCTGTGCCCTTGTGAATGGCCGCATGCATCATCGCCGCTCCCGCGTAACCGCCGATCAGCGCATGAGAGGAGGAAGTCGGAAGACCCCACCACCAGGTCAATAGGTCCCAGACGATGGCGCCAAAAAGAGCACCCAGGACGACGTATTGATCCACATCTTCGAGGCGGATCATGCCTTTGCCGATGGTTTTGGCAACAGCGGTGCCAAGAAAAAAAGCAGCCAGGAAGTTAAACGCAGCGGCCCACACGACCGCAAGTCTGGGCGACAACACGCGGGTGGAAACCACCGTCGCGATGCTGTTGGCGGAGTCGTGAAATCCGTTGAGGAAGTCGAAGACTAAGGCGACGAAGATCGTGATCAGGACCAGCAGCACATCTCTGTTCAACGGGAGTCTCTCCGGTCTGTGGTCGCGAAGTCTTTATTCGCGAAATCGGGGCTAAGTGCTCTTGACGACGATGGCTTCCAGCACGTTGGCTGCGTCCTCTGCTTTGTCCGTGGCGTATTCCAGCACTTCGTACAGCTCCTTCAACTTGATCAGGTGAATGGGGTCTTTCTCGTTCTCGAACAGGTCGGCGATGGCTCGCCGGCTCACATGGTCCGCCATATCCTCCAGCCGGTTGACTTCCTCGCAATACTCCATCACTGCGCCGTTTTTCTCGAGCAGGGAGACGGCCTTGGCGAGTCCTTCACACTGCAGCACGATGATTCCAGCCAACTCGGCAGAAACCGGCGGCGGCGTGCTGATCTTGTACATCACCAGGCGCAAGGCCGCCGAGTTTACAAAATCCAGCACGTCGTCGAGTGAAGAAGCCAGCCGATGGATATCCTCGCGGTCGAAGGGTGTGATGAAAGTCTGGTTGAGTTTGGTGATGATGGCGTGCGTGGCCTTGTCGCCTTTGTGCTCGATGGCCTGCACCTGGCTCACTCTCATGGCGAGATCATGCGGATCGGCCAGTATGTTGCGCAGCAATTTGGCTCCCTCCGTGATGTTGCCGGAGAGTTCAGCGAGGAGGTCGAAAAACTTGGTATCACGGGGGATCAGACGCATGGGGTGAGTTCACTCGAAGCTCATGGCAGGTCAAAAAAGCGCGCAAAGACCAGGAGCAAAGTAATATCTCACGCGCGGCCTTAGGTAGGCAAACGGCCCAAGGGGTTAGCGGGAAGTTCTGCGGGAAACCAGAAGGCCGGATCGCCGGGGCGTCCTGAGGCCGATAACGCCGAGCACCACGAAGACCGCAGCCGATCCGAGCGCCACTGGCTGCAGGAAGCCGAGAAAGAGTTGACTGAAGGCCATCGCAGAATTGTGACGCAGGGTTGGACAAAAGGCGACGTTACTAGCTGGGTAGACCTAAAGTGCGGCGCCGGAAGACAGGATTCTTGCCAGCGTTGCGGTGCGCGTTTCCAGTTCGGAAGCATTAGTAAAATATCTAGATTGAAGGAATTACCGTTACCTGACGATCGTGTCAAGATCGTAACCGTGACCGTCGAATGCTCTAATCCCAGCCCCAGACATCGGTTACATCCTTCACACGTCCGTCACTCCCGAAGGTTACGGTAAAGGAGAAGTGCTGGGGGGTGTCGTTGATGAAGGTGTAACGCCAGCGCCAGTCGTAGCCGTCCGACATCTTCTGCTTCATCAACCCCGCCGCCTCTTCCTCAGTGACTTGTTGCGATTGAAAATCGGGCCCGCTGGACCAAACGAACGTACCATCCGGATGTTGCGTTAGGCTGACGTAATGAACGCTTTCCTCGTCTGGCACATTCTCAGGCAGGACCGCGTGGGTTCTTATTCCGCACGCGCCATGCACCAGGGGCAGGACCTCATCCACAGTCATTCCCTTTTTCACCTTGTCATGCTCTTTGCGGGCCTGCCTTTCGTAGTAGCTAAGGCACAGGGTCATCACGCCGCCCATAACCACAATAAGAACAACGGCTCCAGAGCCCAAGATGATTGTCTTTCGCACAACCCGCCGCCAGAGTGGCTTCCGGGCGACGTTGGACGGCAGCGCCTGTGGTTCAGGCACTGGCAGGGCGGTGGCTGCGTGCACATTCGCTGGGGCCACGCCCCACCCTTGTCGACGTTCCCAGAATTTCCAGAGCCAATACAATCCCACCCAAAGCCCGATCCAGACCGCTGCTGCCGAATCGTGTGGCACCATCAGTGCGAGGACCAACGCCACAAGACCAGTGGCTCCCAGGCGCAATGCGAACCACAACCTCGCCCGCAGAACCTGCTTCCTCTCTGCTCCATCGCGCTTCCGGTGCCGCCGCGCGGACTGATACACGCCTCCGGCGATCAGCAGGAGAAAAAGAAACCCGTACACTTGGGTCAAGAGCATTTTGGTTTCCGCCTCCCGGCTGCAGCCTGTGCGTCTTCTGCGGATAGTATCTCGGCTTTCGCAAGCCGGGATGTTACAAAGGTACCCAGGGCGGAGAGGGATAAACGCATGTTCCACTTCACACGCCGAGCGCGGTCCGTGTGAAGTTTGAGGAGCTCGGTCCAAAGTAAACTGTGTACCTAGGGGAACCCTGTGACCAGCGGCACGACACACGTAACCCAATGCAAGAAGCCATCAGGATTGCTGGGCCGATTCGTTTTATGGAACATGAATTCGCGCCATTCGAAGGTGACCGACTGGGGCCTTTCGAAGATCACGATACGAAGTCAGGACATCATCCTGGACGTGGGTTGCGGCGGCGGCAGAACCGTGAACAAGTTGGCCGCGATCGCCACCGAAGGAAAAGTTTATGGCCTCGATTTTTCCCAGGCCAGCGTCGCCTTCGCCAAAAGGACCAATCGACACTGGATCGATGCCGACAGGGTCGAGATTCAGGAAGGATCAGTTTCTCACTTGCCATTCGCGGACGACATTTTCGATCTGGTCACCGCAGTCGAAACCCACTTCTGGTGGCCTGACCTGCCGGCAGACATGCGCGAAGTGTTAAGAGTGCTGAAGCCCGGTGGCACGTTCATCATCATCGCGGAAATATATAAAGGCGCGGACACCAGAATTGCCAAGCTGGCTGAGAAGTATCTTCCACTGTCGGGCATGACACTCCTGAGCACCGATGAACATCGCGAACTCTTCGCCAATGCCGGGTACTCCGATATTCAAATCGTTACAGAAGCCAGCAAAGGATGGATTTGCGCTACGGGCCGCAAGCCGTCAACAATATAGGGATTTGTCTGCCAAGATTCCTGACCGGCCAACGGAGGGTAGCTGCGGTTTTTGACCTCGATCGCCAGCAACGCTTCTGCTATCGAATATCCCTACCCGCGCACGCTGATCTTCGAAAATGAAAGCACTGCCCGGCTGGCGGTCGGGCGGCCCATCGAGAGTGCGGGACGGAACGTGGTGAAGATCAACATGCGCTTCACCTGCGGCAACACTTCCTGCGAATCTTTCGGGTCGGAAAGAATGCGGTAATCCTGCACGCGCCCGTTGGCGTCGACGTAGGCCTCGATTACCAGCGAGTCGGCGTCAATCGTGTCCAGGGTCATGCCAAAGGCGCTCTGCTGCAACTCGGGTGCGGTGTTGACCATGACCAGCGGAACATCGCTGCCCGCCTGCAACGAGGACGGCGCCACGAAATAGACCATCGCAATTCCAAAGATGATGAGCGCGCTCAGGAAGCCCGCGGTCGCCGGGACCATGAAGGCATCGAAGGCATTCTGCAGGCGCACCATCATGCCCTCAAACTGGCCACGCTTCGCCGATTCCGTTTCGCGCGAAATCGCGAGGCGCAACTTGAGTCCCAAGTCCGAAGGAACCTTCGGACGTCCCACGCTGACCAGCAATTGCTGGGTACGGCGCAAACCCTGATATTCGCCGTTGCACGCCGTGCAGTCCGACAAGTGGGATTGCAGCGCGAGCATCTCCGTGCCCGTCACTGCTCCATCCAAATACGGCGAGAATAACCGCTTCGCCTGGGGGCACTGCAGTCCCAAGATTTCCCTTGTGCCCTTCATGGCATCACCTCGACCCTTCTACCCCCTCCAGCCACCTGCGACCGCACATTCCGCTGTTCTTTACCATCCGAACCGTCTGACGGCGGAGCGGTCAATCCCATTTCATTTCCAACCTCGCGCACGTAGGGCGCCAACCGTTGCCGCAGTGCGTCTCTGCCGCGTGTGAGCCGTGATTTCACCGTGCCCAGCGAAATCTCCAGCACCTCGGCAATCTCTTCGTACGACATCTCTTCCAGATCGCGCAAAATCAGAGTGGTCCGGTACGGCTCGGGGACCTTTCTCAATTCTTCTTCCACCCGGCGCTGCACTTCGCGATGCGCGACGCTATCAAAAGGAGAATCGGCATGGTCGGTCAGCGCCAATTGCGTCGCATTTTCACCCATGCTCGGTCCCTCGGGTTCCGACGGCTCAATCGAGGTCTCGCGCGCCTTGTGCCGGAACCACCAGCGCCGCCGGTTTGCCGCCTCATGCAGAGCAATGCGATAGATCCATGTCTTCAGGCTCGAGCCGCCGTGAAATTGCTTCATGCCGCGAAACACTTTCAGAAAGACGTCCTGCGTCGTATCCGCCGCGTCCGCCGGATCGTTGACGACCCGGTACACCAGGCCATACACCGGCTGCTGAAACTCGCCGATCAGCCAGGCGTAGGCCTCTTCCGAGCCGGCCTTCAACTCCGCGACGATCGCCGCTTCTTCCTGCGAGCGTGCTCCGATTGCACTTGCCAGATCACCCAAGGTGGTTGCTCCCGCCATGACGGCGTCCCCTGATTATAGGATTTTCCACCCTACTGCGCCCTTGAAAATTTGCTGCCTGGCCAAGTCCGGCAAAGTGCGAGCGGAGCCGCGACTCTCACATAACATAGACTCCGGCAGGGTGCATGGAGTTCCCGATGTAAGTGATTTATTTTCAGCAGATGTGAAGGTTAGAAGGGATGGAAAAAGGCTCGTACGCTCTGAAAGAGATCAAGAGTAGAAAAGTCATCTGCCGCTGGTTACCGCCGGGGCGGTTTAGGTCCGGGCGGCGCAGGAAAGACCTGAACCACGAAGGACACGAAGTATCACGAAGGGCTTAATTTGGAAGTTCTTCCTTCGCGTAACTTCGTGTCCTTCGTGGTAATGGCTCTTAAATGGAGCTACCGCTAGATTTCTTGTTGCCGCTCGCTGCGGTCTTGGTGGCGGATTTCAATCGCTCCACCTCTTTCAAGGTAAGCGATCGAAACTTTCCCGGTGGGACATCGAGCGTCAACGGGCCATAACGGACGCGCTTGATTTTCTCCACGTGATGCCCGACCGCTTCAAACATGCGCCGGATCTGGCGATTGCGACCTTCGATCAGCGTGATCTCGTACCACGGATTGGTGGCTTCTTTCACTACCCGCACTAAAGCCGGCCCGGTCTTTACGCGCTTGCCGTCGTCAGTAGCGATGGAAACTCCAGCACGCAGTTTGGCGATGGATTCTTCCTTGGGCGCGCCCGCGACTTTCACGACGTAAGTCTTGGGAACATGCGAGGCCGCTTTCATAAGGCTGTGTGCGAGTTCGCCGTCGTTTGTCAGGAGCAGCAGGCCTTCGCTGGCGTAGTCCAGGCGGCCGATGGGATATACGCGGCCCTTGACGCCGTGAATCAGATCCATGACCGTGGGACGCTTTTCGGGATCGGACATCGTGGTGACGTAACCCTTGGGCTTATTGAGGAGGAGATAAACATGGCGTTGCGCGCCGTGAAGGAGCTTGCCGTTGACCCGGACGTGGTCGATTTCGGGATCGGCCTTGGTGCCCAGTTCGGTGACCACCGTGCCGTTGACCTGCACATGTCCCGAGGAGATCAGTTCCTCGGCCTTGCGGCGGGAAGCGATTCCGGCAGCGGCGATGATTTTTTGCAGGCGTTCGAGGGGCATGGAAATTCCGGACGGAACGATTTCAACGTTGATCGTGAACGTGGCGACGGATTAGTTACGATTCTTTCGCCCCTCCGGGGCTCGCGCATCTTGGATTCATAGCCCCACGGCTTGCGCCGTGGGCTGCACTCTTGAGCCGCTTCGCGGCTGCCATTGCTACGAGGCCTCGACGGACGGCACGAACTGCTGTTAGCCTGCCTTCTTTGTCTCTGACAGGCTCTCGTTCGACGTTTCCGCTTCGGGTGCTTCACTACTTTCGGGCTGCGCAGTTTCGGTTGACGCGGCGCTCTCGGCGGGGATCAGTTCCGACTGGAACGATTCTGCCACCAGCTTTTCGAACTCCTCCATGCTGGGCAATTCGTTCACATCTTTTAAACCGAAGCGCATCAGGAATTCTTTGGTGGTCTTATAAAGAATGGGACGGCCGATCACCTGCTTGCGGCCGGCGGTCGTGATTAATTTGCGATCGAGCAGTGTGCCGATTACGCCGCCGGAATCGACGCCGCGAATGTCGTTGATCTCGGGCACGGTGACCGGTTGCTTGTAGGCGATCACCGCCAGGGTTTCGAGCGCGGGCAGCGAGAGGCGGATCGGCGGCTTCAGGCTTTTGGCGAACGCGCGCACCACTTCGTGTTGTTCGGGCTTGGTCGACATGCGGTATCCGCCGGCAACCTGGCGAATTTCGATGCCGTGATCGGGTGCGCTGTATTCCGCGACGAGTTCTTCCAGAGACAAGCGGACGCGGGACTTCATATCGGCCTCGTCCGCCGCTCCTTCTGCGATGACCGTCTCTTTTACGAGCTGGGTCATCTGGTCAAGAGTGATGGGCGTCTCCGCCGCGTAAATGATCGCTTCGAGTTCAGCTTTCAAGGACATAGTAAATAGTGGTCAGTGGCCAGTGATCAGTGATCAGGTTTGCTGGCCACTAACCACTGGCCACTGCTCTTTTCATCTCCAGTCGTCGCGCACTGCGGACTGTTCGTTCATGATCTCATCAAAGTGACTGTGCTTGCGGATAGCGATTTCTCCAAACAATCGGTCCTGCCGCACCTGGATGGCCTGCAGGCGCACCATTTCCAGGAGCGCCAGGAACATGCACACCAGGGCGTGCCGCGACGGAACCCGCATGAGCAGTTGCTTCAGCCGGATGGGTCGGTCTTCCAGCGAAAGGCGGCGGCGCAGATAATCGATCATCTGGCCAACCGTGACCGTTTCCTCGTCGACGTTGATAACCGGTCGCGTGCGCAGGCGCTCCAGCACTTGCTGAAAGGTTTTGACCAGGTCGATAACGTCGGCGGCAATTTCCGGCTCGGTGCCCTCCGCCTCGATGAATTCTTTCAGCGAAGGATTCGATAGCACAGCATCTTCGATCTGCTGCTTCTGCAAAAGCATTTGCGCTGCCGACTTGAACTTCTCGTGCTCCAGCAGGCGGTTCACCAGCTCGCTGCGCGGATCTTCCTGTTCTTCCGCAGGCGCATCGGGATCGCGGGGCAGCAGCATCTTTGACTTGATGTGAATCAACATCGCGGCCATGTAGATAAATTCCGCCGCGACGTTCACATCGAGTTCGCGAATCTTTTCCACGTAGGTGAGATATTGCGCCGTGATCCGCGCGATGGGGATGTCGTAAATGTCGATGTCCTGCTTGCGGATAAGGTCGAGCAGCAGGTCGAGTGGGCCTTCGTAAACATCGGTGACCGCGACGGCGAACGGCGAATCGGTTTCTTCTTTTTTCTGCGAGTCGGGCTTGTGCGAATCCTTCGCTGGCTTGGCCGCAGAGGGTGCGGCGATGGCCGGGGTGGCGGCATCATCGCGAGAAACGATTCTTGGTTCTTCCGTCATCAGTTACTTCGAATCCTTGGCGGTCAGAGGTTCGTAGCTGAGCGACATGTGCATGGCGGCGCGCACATCTTCCATAGTTTGCCCGGCGGCCTGGCGGGCACGCTCGCTGCCTGCTTCCAGAATATCCCAGGCGAGGCGCGGATTTGCATCGAATTTCTTGCGACGCTCCTGCATGGGGTTGAGCAGCTTCACCAGCGCATCGGCGGCCCAGCCCTTGCACTCGATGCAACCAATGCCGGCGGAGCGGCAGCCTTCATTTACCTTGGCCATCGTTTCTTTGCTGCTAAAGATTTTGTGTAGATCGCCCACCGGGCACACATCCGGATTGCCTGGATCGGAGCGTCGCACCCGCGCCGGATCGGTCACCATGGTCTTCAGCTTCTGGCGCACCACCGGTTCCGGATCGGTCAGCAGGATGGTGTTGCCGTATGACTTCGACATCTTGCGGCCGTCGGTGCCCGGCAATTTTGGGGTGGGAGTGAGCAGGGCTTGCGGCTCAGGAAAGACGTCCGCTCCACTAGGAGGGATAATCATGGGAAGACCCGTAGCAACCGGGTTAGCTCCGTACTTGGTGCCCGTGTAAAACCCGTTGAACCGGCGCGCGATTTCTCGCGTCAACTCCACGTGCGCGACTTGATCTTCGCCCACCGGAACGCAGTCGGCCTTGTAGACCAGAATGTCGGCGGCCTGCAGCACGGGGTATCCTAAAAATCCGTAGGTGCCTAGATCTTTGTCTTTGATATTTTCGCGCTGCTCTTTATAGGTGGGCACGCGCTCCAGCCAGCCGAGCGGCGTGATCATGGAAAGCAGCAGGTGCAACTCCGCATGCGCGGGAACGTGCGACTGAATAAAAATGACCGAGCTCTCTGGATCGAGCCCCGCTGCCAGCCAGTCGAGCGTGACTTCGAGGGAGTTCTCCTTCACGCGCGAGGTGTCAGCATAGTCGGTGGTGAGAGCGTGCCAGTCGGCCACCATGAAAAAGCATTCGTACTCGTCCTGCATGCTGACCCAGTTTTGCAGCGCGCCCACGTAATTTCCCAGATGCAGCTTGCCGGTCGAGCGCATGCCGCTGAGCACGCGTTTGCGGGTTTTGGGGAGCGGGGTCATTTCGGTGCGGAAATGAAACAGAGATCACCACAAAGGACACGACGGTACACGAAGGATTTCAGAAGTCTTCCTTGGGTTGAGATGCGGCCGAACGTGCGGCGGCTTGGGCGAATCGGAGCGTCAAATGTCATGCAAGGGTTGAAATCGATACTAACATGGCCGCCTTCCGGAGCGAGTGCGTGGCGCAACAAGGCAACCGGAAGCCGGATAGCAGAAGCTGAGAGCCCGAAGCTGGATGCTTTATAATTCGCGCCGCCCGTCAAATCATACCGACCTCGTGAATACTCTTGCCCGCCAGTTGCGCGCCACCGACTACTTCACTCTGGGTTGGGGAACCATGGTGGGCGTCGGGTGGCTGGTCATCATGGATGACTGGCTGCTGCGCGGAGGCGCGCTGGGGGCTCTGCTTGGGTTCGTGATCGGCGGGGCGCTGCTACTTCCTATCGGATGGGTATACGGCAAGCTGGTGGTCGCCATGCCCGACGCTGCGGGAGAGATCGCTTACACGTCAGCAGTATTCTCGCGCCGCGTCAGCTTCGCTACCGGCTGGATGATGACGCTCGCGTATTTCATTGTGTGCCCGTGGGAGGCCGTGGCCGTCGGGCGCATCGCGGGATACATCTTTCCTGGCCTGGATTCGGTGGAGCTTTACCGCATCGCGGGCAGGCCAGTTTACCTGCCTCACCTCGTCATCGGACTGGCGCTGACCGGGCTGCTCACGGTGCTGAACTATCGCGGCATCCGGTTGAGCGCAACGTTTCAGAATTGGACCAGCTTCGGGACGCTGGCGCTGTTTGCTATTTTTGTGGCACTGGGCGTGAGCCACGGTTCGCCTGCCAATATTCGGCCCCTGTTTACGCACACTCCGCTGGTTTCGATTCTGCTGGTGATTCAGGTTGTGCCTTATTTCATGACTGGCTTCGAATCGGTCGGGAAGGCCGCGGAAGAGGCCAGCCCGGATTTCCGCGCACAAAGTTTCTTTCGCGCGATTTGGATGGCAATCGTCTTCGGGATTGTCTTCTACGCGAGCATCGTGGCGGCGGTTGCATTTGTGGCGCCATGGCGGCAGCTGACCGGCGAGAAATTTATGACGGCGGTTGCGTTCCAGCATGCCTTGGGCTCTCGGACCTTCGGTTCGCAGTGGATTGTGCAAATCATTCTCGCCGCCGCCTTGCTGTCGCTATTCAAATGCTTCAACGGAAATTTCGTGGCTGCCAGCCGATTGCTGTTTGCCCTGGGGCGGCGAGGAATGGTGGACTCGCGCATTGGAACGATCCATGCGCGATACCAGACGCCGTCGACCGCAGTCCTCTACATTGGTCTCGCCACCGCCGCTTGCCTGTTCTTGGGGGACGCCATTCTGGTTCCGATCACCGAGGTAGGGTCCGTAGCATGTGCCGTTGGATGGTCGGCGGCTTGTGCCGCGTGCCTGGCGCTGGCACGCGTTCGGCCTGATGCCATGGTGCTTTCTGCAGTTGAACGGGCCGTCGGGTGGTTCGGCTTGGCCGTCGGAATCGCGATGGCCTTGATGAAAGTGATCCCGCGGATGCCAGGCCATTTCACCGTCTACGAATGGCTGGCACTGGGAGTTTGGATCGCGCTCGGCACAACGTTTCGGCTCCTAAAATGATATCCTTCGAATCTTATGTCTCAAGCTCCTTTCGACTCTAAGCCAATCGGGCCCACGTTCCGAATTGCCGACTGGAACGGTCGAATGATCGAGGCGGCGCAAAGTCGCGGTAACGTTGTGGCCGTCGCCGATTTCTCAGACAACTTGATGCGGGTAGACTTAGCGCCGTGGCCTACTGCCGCCGTCGTCCAGAAACTCTGCCGCAGCGTTAGGCACGAGGAGGCGTTCGAAGATCAAGCGCGTCAATTGCTCATCCAAAAGCTAGGCTTTTATTCAGACTTGCAGTCGTTACACAGCGAAGATGCAATAAGTTGGAGTTTTTTCGGGACGCTCAGCACCGCCCCGGTGAATGTCCGCACAGCATTCCTTAATTGGCTGTTAGGGCGCATCGGACTAACAACAAACGAGAAGGATTGCACTATTGAGCTGTGGCGACGCATACCACATCCGGACACACGGGGCCAAGGTGGTCCAGAGATCGACTTCCTAATTCAAGGCGACGCGACAGTCGTTTTCGGCGAGGCGAAATGGCGATCCGGAGAGGGATCAGGACAGGGCCTGAGCAAAACCAAATCGCAGTTGCAGCTTAGGCGAGAATTTTGCGACGGCCTTGCTCGCTCTATTTTTGGACAGCTCCGGTTCGTCGTAATTAGCGTGGTATGGCAGTTGCCATTTGCTACCGATTCTCCGTGCGACGCCGCCGTGACAATGAGAACCATTACCTGGTCAGATCTAACCAGCTGGTCTCGCCATCCGAATGCACCTGAATTCCGCCTGTATTACGAATGGAAAGAGCGTTGGTCCAAGCATTGACAACACCAGCAATCGATGAAAAGAAAATCTGAACTGCTGTTTCCTTTCCTAATTGTCCTCCTTTTGGTTTCGGCGCTACCTCAGGCCGCTCAAGACTCTGCCTTCGACATTGTCATCACAGGCGGCCACATCATCGACGGGACCGGGTCTCCCTGGTATTCGAGCGATGTAGGCATTCGCGGCGGGAAGATCGCGGCCATCGGCAACCTGACGGCCGTTGCGCGCAAGCGCACGATTGACGCGGGCGGCAGGGTCGTCGCCCCGGGCTTTATCGACATGCTCGGACAGTCGGAACTCACGATTCTGGTCGACCCGCGCCTGCCTTCAAAGATTTTTCAGGGAATCACGTCGGAAATTACTGGCGAGGGCAATTCGATTGCTCCACTGAACGACGCGATCATTGAGTCGAACCGTAGCGGGTACGAGCACTTCAAGATCAATCCCGACTGGCGCACGTTCCGTCAATATTTTGCGCGTCTGGAAAAACAAGGAATTGGCATCAACCTCGCCAGTTACGTGGGCGCAACGCAAGTTCGCCGCATGGTGCTGGGCAATGACGATACGCAGCCCACTCCAGCGCAGTTAAAGCAGATGCAGGCACTGGTGCGCGAGGCGATGAATGACGGCGCCGTTGGCGTCTCGACTGCGCTGCAATATCCTCCCGCGCCGTATGCGAAGACGGACGAATTGATTGCGCTGGCGACCGAAGCGAGCGACTTCGGTGGTATCTACGCGACTCACATGCGCAATGAGGGCGACTCGGTGCTGGAGGCGATCGATGAAGCACTGCGCATCGGGCGCGAAGCCCGCATCCCCGTGGAGATTTGGCACATCAAGGTTGCGGGCAAAAACAACTGGGGACGTATGCCGCAGGTGGTCAGCAAAATCAATGCTGCGCGCGCGGGCGGAGCCGATGTCAGCGCCGACACTTATGCCTACACTGCGTGGTACAACGATTTCTCCGCCTTCATTCCGCCGTGGGCTCACGACGGCGGGACCGCGACGTTAGTAGAGCGCCTTAAAGATCCGGCGACGCGCGACAAAATTCGTAGGGACATGCTTATTCCTTCCAAGGATTGGAACAACGAATGGCTGGAGATTCCTGGCCCGGAAGCCATCATGATCGGCGCGGTTCAGAATCCGGCGCTGCTCCCACTCGAAGGCAAGCGTCTCTCAGAGATCGCAAGGTTGTGGAATATAGATCCGATGGATGCGCTCTTTGATTTTCTGATCCAAGACCCGACTACGGAGGTGGCGGTTTTCGCCATGTCGCAGCCGGATGTCACCTTGGCGCTGCAGCAACCGTGGGTCGCCATCGACAACGATTCCGAAGGCACTTCGCCCGACGGAATTTTGGGGCAGGCGCATCCTCATCCGCGCGCATACGGCACGTTCCCGCGTATTCTCGCGAAATATGTCCGGGAAGAAAAAGTTCTAACCCTGGAAGATGCGATCCGCAAATTTTCTGCGCTCCCGGCACAGCGCATGCGCTTGACGGATCGAGGCGTCCTGAAGGCGGGCATGTGGGCTGATGTAGTGATCTTCGACCTGGCGACGGTGCGTGATCGAGCCACGTTCGACAATCCCAATCAACTTTCTGAGGGGATGGAATACGTGCTGGTCAACGGCGTGCCAGTGATTGACCAAGGAAAGATGACCGGAGCGCTTCCGGGGAAGGTGCTGCGGGGCCCAGGATATGTGCCGTAAAACTATTTCGCGGCTTCAGCTTTGAGACGTGCCTGAGTCTCGGGTGCAATCAGGCGGATGACGCGCGGTTCAGCTAGGGTGCCGGTGACGGTGTATCCGGCGGCGGCGGCTGTGGTCGGAGTTCTTGCCAGCTTAAGATCGAGTTCGCCTTTCAAAGTCGCGGTGCCGCTCAACTGAAACTTTCCTTCCGATGAATGCAGTATCGCATCCGTCATTTCGATTTGGCCATCGTGCAATCGCGCTTGTCCCGCAAAATGCGTGACCTTGACGGGTCCGGCATCCTCCCCGAGTGAGAGGTGGGGTAGAGTTCCATCTCGCATGTCGAAGTCCAGCGAGCCTTCCGCCGAAGTCCAAAATTCTGCCCGGCATGTTCCTTGCAGCTGGTATGCAGCATTCACCGTTCCGTCGACCCATGGGTCGTTCATCACATCCGCGAGGTCGGCCAGCGAAGCAGCAGTCACCGTGCCTCCGCCATTGCACACCGCCGGCTTTACAGTGAAGTCTGCCCGCCACTGGCCGCGATGCTGGCCGCTAAGCACATTCGCGTTCAATTCTGAAATTTGAAGTTTTCCGCTGTCCAGATCTACCTTCGCGGAAACGCGAGTCGCCTGCAGGCGTTGCGCCTGCAAGCGATCGGCCACCAGTTCTCCGGAGGCTCGCACATTCAACAGGAACGGCGAACCGGTCTGCGCCTTCGGCTGCAGAACTCGATACCACGGCCGTTCCTTGGGAGGCGGGCTCACCCACTCCCGCAAGCCCCCTAGCATGATCTGATTCGCGTGCAACTTGAACTGCACCTGACATGCCGCGGGCGTTCCGCAACCGCGCGGCATGGCGAGTGAACCTGACCATGAAGTGCCGGCTGCCGTCGCGTTCAACTTGCGGATCTGGACTTCGTCGGGCAAAAGCTGCATGTCTGCAGAAATGACATCGATAGGACCACCAACGCCATGAGGAGCGATGCGGACGTTGTGCAGCGTCGCGGTCCCGGTCACTTGCGGCGCGAATGCGGCGCCACTGCTGCTTGCCGCCCACGAACCGGCGATTTGCAGATCGACCTGCGCCGTGCCTTCCGCGCCGGCTGGCTGCAACGCCGGAAGCCCAAGCATTCGCGCCAGACGCAGCGTTTTCGGAATCACAACTTCCCCCTGGAGTGCCAGGTCGTAACCGCTGCGATTCACCCATCCTCGCGCGGTCGGAGAAACTACGCGTCCAATCGCAACCGGGAACGGACCGAATTCCAGGCGCGGGCCTTCAGGAAAGCGTATCCCATAAGCGTTCTTGCGTGTTGGCTGCCGCCGTCGCGATGTGGCTCCGGGGGAAGCGTCGGACGTCAGGAGAAAGGGAATTGCCTCCGCGCCGATGTCCGCCTTATTCGCAGGGGAGGACAGACGAAGGTTGGAGAGTTCTCCGCGTCCTTCGAATTGTGGGACGGCTGCAGCCCCGGGCTTCTCCGAGATTCGCAGCATTCCGCGTACTGTTCCGCCAGCAAGCAGGTCGTCAGGCAGATTGCCTTTTATCCTCTGCGCCAGCATCGCGGCTGTATTCGCGGGGATACTTTCAGCGGTGAGCACGAGTTCATAGTTACGACTTCCGGGAAGACCCATGCTTCCTTTTAAAGTGATGAGCCCGGTTGCCACCGGGGACTTACACAGAATCTGATGGAACGAATGGCTGACCGAACTGTATGCTGCATCGCATGCTGTCGCTAGCCGCAACGGTTGACCGCTCGCAATATCGTAGCGGCGAAAATCCTGAATCGAAGCATTGCTGGTAACTTGCAAGTCTGCTGGAGTTCCGGTCGCAATCGCGTCAAACAGAATTTCTCCCCGCCATCCTTGATCGTTCCCGGTAAAAAATTTTGTGAACTGCCCAAGCTGCGCGCGATTCCATTCCATGCTGAGTTGTAGCGGAGTATCGCGCAGAGCGGCCGCACGCTGCCACGTGCCGCTCACCTGCAGCAGTCCCATGTCATTCAAATTCAAGTCCGTGCGGAAAGGTTGCGCTTTCAACCGCATGCCCCAGCTGTTTTCGGAATCCTGCCATAAGGAAAAATCTGCATTAGTCAGGGCGTAGGGTGTCTTTTCTGGACCACTTTTGAAGTTGATTCGGGCGGAGGTCGCTTCAATATACGGAAATCCTTGCCGGGATTCTGATTTCGCTTTCCCCGTGGGCGCCAACGGAATATGGGCCGAGCGCTCCAGCAGCGCTTCTACATTCCAGCGTCCAGCAGGCGCGTGTACGAGATTCAAACTCGGCTCTGTAAGATCGAGCCGCGCGATTTCTAACCGTCCACGCAGAAGGGAAGTCAAACGCAGCGCGGCCGTGACCTCCCCGGCACGCAGCATGGGCTCGGCTCCGAACGCGGGATCGTCATAGACCACCAGATCTTTGAGATCGAACCCGGGCCACGGCAGTAATCGCAGGTGAACAGCCCCAATGTCTACGGGCCGGCCCACAGCCGAACTGATGGAGAAGATAATCCGCGATTTCAAACCCGACGCGCCGGGGCGAAGAAGAAACAGGGCCAGCAACACGAATGCCGCTGCCACCACGATCCGCTGCTTATTGGAGAAGTGCTTCACTACGACCTTACTGACACTGCGAGGGAACTCAGCTTCAGATTACGAACTATCTCACAAACTGGAGCGTACGCTTCCATCGTGTCTCGTCGAAGAAATGCAGGATCACCTTGCCCAAAAATAAAATGCGATCTCCCCACGCGGTTTTCAGGTATTGGTTGTCGGGAGTTTCAAACGACCAATAAATGAACATCGGCCGCCCGATGACATTTTCCTTTGGAATAAAACCCCAGTAGCGGCTGTCGAGGCTCACGCCACGATGGTCGCCCATGGCGAAGTAGTGGCCGGGCGGCACTACGATGTCGTCTCCTTGTATGTAAGACGGCAAATCGACTGCCCAATTGGCCCATACATTGGGATCATCGTTTGGGGGGACCGCGGGAAACTCATTTCGGTACGGATCGAGCGTGTCGCGGTCGTGCAACACGTAAGGCTCGTCGAGCGCCTGGCCGTTTCGGTACACCACGCCGTTGCGCAGATGAATCTTGTCTCCGGGAACGCCGATGACCCGCTTCACGACATAAAGGCCCGGAGTTTCCGGCGATAAAAATACTACGATGTCACGAAAATGTACGTCGCGATAAGGAAGCAGCGGCCCCACCCAGGAGCTTTTGGGAGCGAACTGGATGCGGTTGACGAACACGTGGTCGCCGATCAGCAACGTATTCTCCATGGAACTCGACGGAATCTCAAAGGCCTGCACCACAAAGGTGATGATGAACAAACCAGTTACCAACACCGCGGCCAGCGAAGCGAGGAACTCGACCGTAGACTCCTTGGGCTTCTCTTCCGTGGATTTGCCCGCCACCTTATCCTCTACAGCAGCTTCTTTCTTCGCCAATCTATTTTCCGTGATCGTCATGTTTGCAGTTGAACTTCTGTGCCGGCGGAAACATGCCTGAACTATTCAGTGTACCAGCCGGAGGGTGCGGTTCCAGCGCGTGATCTGAAAGATGTGCGTGATGGCGTAGGCCAGGTGATAGAGCCGTCCCTCGACGGATGCCGAGGGATTCTTATCCCAATCCCGCACCGACCAGTAAATGACCAGCGGTTTGCCGATAATATTTTCGCGCGGCACGAAGCCCCAGTAGCGGCTGTCCTGGCTGTCGTCGCGATTGTCGCCGAGCACGAAATAATGGCCTTCGGGAATAATCAACTGGCCGTCTTCCACCAGTTTCCGCATCTCCAGCCACCACTTGCCTTCCAGGCCGAACGCGGGAATATCGGTCCGCGGAAAATTATCGCGGAACATGTTGTTCGGCGGCTCCAGAAACCGGGCGTAGGGTTCGTCGAGAGGCTTGCCGTTGATCAAAACTTTCTTGTTCACCATTCGAAGGTGATCGCCGGGCACCCCGATCACGCGTTTCACGAAATGCTGAGCAGGATCCACCGGATAATGAAATACGATGATGTCCCCGCGCGAGATCTTTTCGTATGGCATCAGGTAATCGCCCATTCCGCGGCCGCCATAGACGAGCTTATTCACCAGCAGGTAATCGCCGACGAGGAGCGTGTTCTCCATTGATTCGGAAGGAATCTGGAATGCCTGCACGATGAAGGTGATCACGAAGATCGCAATCACAACGGTCCCCATCAGGGACTGCATGGAACTGATCATGTCGCCGCCCAGGGTGGTTACGACCCGGCGGCGTTGTGGCACGGCGGCAGCGGCGGCCGGCACGGGTGTGAGAATTTCCGGTGCCGGGATCGCGATCGGTGCGGCTGGGGCCACCAGAGGGTGCTCGGGCGAAGCAATGGGCTGGTTTGACAAATCCATGAAATCTACTTCTCGAAAATCTAATAAAAGTCTACTTCTCGACCGCATTCGACGCTCGCGCCGCCGCCTTCCCTTCCCCAGCTTTGGAGCGGGAAGCGAGGTGGGTCAGCAGTTGGCGGGCGGCGTCCTGCTCGGCGGTCTTTTTTGTGGAGCCTTGCGCGCGTCCTACAAACTCCGTGTCCTTGCCGTTCTTAGAGTGTAGACGCGCCTCCACGGTAAACGTCTTGCTGTGTTCCGGGCCCGCCTCCTCCACCATAACGTACGCAGGCTGTGGGAGACCCAGGCTCTGGACCGCCTCTTGCAGCGCGGATTTAAAATCTGTCACCGGCAGTGCGCCGCCACCGCGCTCCATGCGCTCCAGTTCCGGCGCAATCACGTTGCGCAATACAAAGTCGCGGGCAACTTCAAGTCCGCCATCGAGATAAATCGCCGCCAGAATCGCCTCGAAGGCGTCCACCAGCAGCGCCGTCTTGCTTCGCCCGCCGCTTTTCTCTTCGCCCCGACCTAGGCGCAGGTAGTGGCCGAGTTCCAGTTGTTGCGCCACCTGTATCAGATGCCGTTCGCTGACCAAATGCGCGCGCAACTTGGAAAGCTCGCCTTCGCGAAATTGCGGAAAGCGCTGAAACAGTTCTTCGCTGGTCACCAGCGCCAGCACCGCGTCTCCTAGAAATTCCAGCTGTTCGTTGTCGCTGACCTTGTACTTGCTCTCGCCGGCGTGCTGCGCTTCCTGTTCGCGTGCTTGCGAACTGTGCGTCACCGCCTGTTCAATGACCGCACGCCGCCGGAAGTGATAGCCCAGCCCTTCTTCGAGCGCCGTGATTTCCCGTTCCTTCATACAAGATCAGCGCGGCCGGGAAGAGCCAAGCCTTCCGCTCTACTTTGTCGGGGGAGGCGCAGTTTGTCCGGGGGCCGTCCCGCCGCTCAGTTTCGTCAAGCGATCCTTTTCGGCGCGTGCCGCTTTGCCAACACCGGAGTCAGGCCGGTCCTTTGTCAGTTCCACCGCCTGGTCGGCATATTTCATCGCTTCAGGAAGCTTGTTCTGCATATCGAGCGCGACCGCCAGCCGGAAGACGCCCACCGTGTCGGGTTGTTGTGGCAATGCGTCGATCGACTTTCGCAGATTCACCTCGGCGTCCTGCCAATTGCTGGACTTGAACGACAGCGTGCCCAGCACCAAATACGCTTCCGATCGCAAGAAACTCTTGAATGCCGCCAACTGCTCGGGAGGATAGCCCGAGGTTGGTATATCTGTATCGACAGTCACCAGGGCGCGCTCGGCGTCCTTTCTCGCTTCGGCGACACGCTGATCCTTATCCAGATCCGTGTCACGCGTCCGTTCTGCCAACCCTTGCGCCACGCCAATTAGCGCAGCGGGATCATCAGGGTCAATCGCCAGGACCTTCCTCGCCACCTCGGTCATCTTGTCCGCATCATTGGCCTGCTGATAACGCTGCATCGCCGCCGTGTACAGCATGGCGCGCAATTCGCTGTCGGGAAACTTCGCGGCAAAGTCGTCAGCCGCTTTCTCCACCGCGGCTCCGTCCGTCTGTGCCATGGCCGCCTTGTAAGCCTCAAATTCCGGCTGGGTTTTGGCGGCGGGTGGCCGCTTGCCCGCCGGTGCGGCGGCTTGTCCCGCGGGTTGCGTAGCCTGCCCGGCCGGCGGATTTTGCGTTGCCGGTTTATCGTTCGCACTCTGCCCAAAACTCCAGCTGCACATTCCCAGCACTGCGATCACGATCGCTCGTCGCTTCATGCCTTCTCCTCGAACTCCAATTTCTGATTTCACATCGCCCCGCGAACTCTGCAACCGTGCATTTTATCGTGCCAGACGGAGCCGCAGCATCTTTTACTGAAAGTTGACAGATGATCGCTACTGGGGCTGTGGCTTCGCCGGAGGCTCATAGGCCTGTTGCAACCCGCGCTCGGCCGCCGCCTTTACTTCGGGCAGCTCTGCCCCAGCTGTCAAGGCCGCGCGATACTCGTTTAACGCCGCCTCGCGATCCTCTTTCATGTCGAGAATTCTTCCCAGGTACACATGCGACCATCCAACCACCTTGGGATCTTTCGTGGCCTGGATGGCCTTCTGGAAATTGTCCAGCGCTCCTTCGCGATTCTTGTTGGCCACTGCGACTTGCGCCAGGATGAACAACGCCCGCCCCTGATCTCCGATCTGCCGGTCCAGAGCCTGCTGAGCCAGCTCTTGTGCGCCCTTGGGATCGCCCGCCGCCAGCCTTTTTTCGGCGGTCACCAGCATGCGCCGGTCTTCCATCCGCGACAGTTGCACCAACTCCGGCGCTGTGACGTCGGCAAACTGCACCTCGTTCGCCGCCTTCTGCTGCGCTTTCAGATCAATATTGTCCAACATATCGCCATAAGCGCTGCGCAGGCCCTCCGGGGCTTTTTCGAACTTCAACAGCGTGTCGTAGAAATACCGGGTCAGGACGTATCCTTGTTTCACCGCGTCGTCCACGGCCTGCAGGCGCATGGCCTCGGCCGTTTGCTTGGTACCCGTGGTCCGAATCTCGATTGCCCGCACCAGGCACTCGGTCACCAGCAGCGAGATATCGCGTTTGAAGCTTTCTTCCAGAGGCGCCCGCTTTACCGACTGCAGCAGCGGTTCGATGCGCTTGATCGCACTGGGGTGTTTGTCCGCCATCGGATCAAGCAAGTAGTGCAGATAGGTGTGCCGGATCTGCGGCAGCTTCAGCGGATCGACCGAACTCGCATCAGGCGACGGAAACAGCACCACGTAGTAGTCGGAGCCGTAGTTGCGGGCGTTGGCCTCGCTGGGATCGCCCATGAAGTCCAGGAGAATGGAGAACCTGCGGCCGAGGTATCCGCCGGACTGCAGTCTCAGATAAATATCGGTATCAAACACCATCTTCGCCAGCGGCACGTGATAGCGATCTACCAACGCCGCATAGTTTGCCCGGTGGCGCTCCCAGATGCTGTGCAATCCGGCCTTCGCATAGAACTGCTCGAGCTGCGCTCCAAAGGCCGCGATGGGAACCGCATCTGGAGGCAAGTCTTCCTCTCGCACTCGGGGAACAAAGTTCGGAGGCCCCTCCAGGTACAACGCCAGCGACACATACTGCGAGAGATCATGCGCCGGATCGATCGCCTGATGAGCCAGGTACCACTCGCACATCGCGTTCGTGACCGTCTGCGCCTCCTCCGAGTTTCTGAGGTTCCTCTCCACCTCGGCTCGGATGTTGAGGCGCTGCGCATCGGAAATGTTCAGGTCGACGTTGTAGCCGCAAGCGTTCATCGCGGTCAGCACGGTGAACAAGGTCTCGCTCGTATCCAAGGTGATGGGGGTATTGTTGTCAGCCGAACACACCGGAGCGAGCAGCCCTAACAGGGCAATAACAAACCAGGCTCGAAATCCACGACCGAGGAAACGACTCAGGAATCCCTCCCGCAGGATGGCGCAGAATTGGCGGAGAACTCTTTCAGTTTACGGGCTTGCAAGCGGGAGGGTCAAACCAGGAACGGGGTGCGTATTTACTGACAGAGAAAATGCTCCCTGCCAACTGACCAGGATTTAGGTAGGGCCAAGATTTTCCGCATCGCGCACTGCCGGAACGGAACTCCCGAGCTTATGTTTGTAGCGATTCCCCGCTAAATTTCCGCGAGTACGGACGGAGTTCCTCCGGATGTTCGCGCAGATACGCCAAGAGACGTTGCTTCTTCTGTTTCCCGCGGTCGCCGTCTCGCCGGTCAGGCTGCGAATCCAAATTCAGAACTTTGTCCGGCAGATGCTTTGCTGCGCGCTCGTGAATGGAGCACCAGGCTTTCTTGATCGCAGAGACAGAAATGGCAAGATCATTTGACAATTCTTGGTCAGTTCCCCCCTGCAGGGCGGCATTCAAGAGTTTTTGCTCGCTCATAGAAAAGCAGACCAAGGGCGGCCGGTAAACGAAAATCGAACTGGACCATGCGCCAATGCTCTTGAGCGCCGAGTCCCGCAAAATGTGAATGATATGGGGCTTGGACAGAAGCTCTTGGGCCCTTTCCGCCGGGAGTTCGCGAAAAGTTCCTTCGCCAGTGAGGAGAAGCGCTCCGCTGTTGAGAGATACACGAGTGCCCTCAATATCCGATGATTGGCCGATGAATTCCTTCACCTTGTATCCTCGAACTTCGTGAATGAATGTTCCAAGAAGGGTATTCAGTACCTCCGGCTTTTTCATATATTCGGTTCGAAAACCCAAAGGCCAAGCAAACAGGTTCACCCCAACGCCGGAATTCGACCGGAGCAGATCTTTATCGGATAGAAATGGCGTCTCTCCGCGGAGGAGCAGACGTGTTAATTCTGGCCCAATCCAAAAGTAGGGTGGCGTGATTACCTGCGACGCGAAGGCCTCGGTCAAAAATACTATGGCACCAACCCCGAAAATCCGGAAACTCGGATTATCCAAGTCTTCAAAAACGAATGCCCGGAATCCCTCCGATCCAACGAGTCTTGATAAGGCGCGGCGAAGTGGTTCTGTCTGTTCGCCATATTGCAATTTGAAGTCGGGATGTTGGGCGACGACCTTGACGCAGTCGCTGATATCGATGGATTGCATCACGCGATATCGGATATTCATCTGCCCTTTCTTACCGTTGTTGTCGGACGTTTGCGAGGCTCGACCAGAACAACATTCCCCGACAGCCGCTCCCCCATTTCCACCAGGCAGGAGCGACAGAAGGCTTCCTATGAAGTTTCGAAGCGTACCGTCGTCAGTAAGCCCCGATCTCGGGCGGCAGATTCGGATTCTACTAGTCTATTAGGCCAGTTGTTTATAACAGAGACCCGTGTAGTATTCCACCCACGGCAGCGGTGTGGGGCCTGCCACCTTTCGCGTTCTTGGGGCTGTCGAAATCAGATTCCAACTAAAGGAGTACTTATGAAGAAGTGCGCCACTGCTGTCGTATTTTGTGTAACCTTCGCCTCAATGGCTCTCGGGCAAGCCCAGACGCCAGTGTTTGGAAGCGGTACCACTAACTTTATTCCGAAGTTTGTTGCACCTAACCGGGTCGGAAACTCCAACATCTTCCAGGCACCGAACGGGAGCTTGGGGATAGGCACTAATAGCCCGTTATTCCCGCTGCACATCTTCAGCACCAACACTGTGCCTCCCGCCGGACAGAGTTCTCCCGTTGCTTTATTTGTCGAAACCCCGGTCACTGTGGACGGCGTTGTTGGGATCGAGGGATTGGCGAGTGGAGGAACAGGCAATGTGATCGGCGTGATTGGCGCGACGTATAGTGACAATGGAGTCGGAGTCCTGGGGAACCATCCGGGTCAAAACGGCGGCGGGACGGGTGTGGCCGGGTTAACAAATTCCATTACCGGATTCACAGTCGGAACCTCGGGCACATCGCTGGGAACGACCGGCCCGGGGGTTGGAGTCTTTGGACAAACGTGGAGTTCGGAGGGTGTTGGTGGCTTATTTGACAGTGTTCCCGGCGGGGACATTATACGCGGCGGAATCGGACAGCCTGCGATTACGGTCTTTAGGGTCGATGGTACCGGCACGGTATTTGCCGATGGTGGCTTTCAGCCGAGTGGTGCGGACTTCGCAGAATCTATGTCCGTGAAAGGCGATCGCAGCCAATACGTCGCTGGTGACCTGCTCGTGATCGATGCAACTTTGAAGGGGACCTTAAGTCTATCCGAGCGGCCATATTCAACGTTGGTTGCAGGTATCTACTCCACGAAACCGGGAATGCTCGGCAGCACTCGCCGTATGGGTGAACCCACTCCTAACAGTGAGGTACCGCTCGCGGTAGTCGGAATTGTTCCGTGCAAGGTAACTGCCGAGAACGGGCCTATTGCAGCCGGCGACCTGTTGGTTACGTCCTCAATCGCAGGTCGTGCCATGCGGGGGACCGATCGCTCGCGAATGTTGGGAGCAGTGGTGGGGAAAGCATTGGAACCGCTGCAGGCAGCAGAAGGTGTAATCCGAGTGTTGGTCACCCTTCAGTAGAGCGTCACAATGGGCTCGATGGGAGTAATCCATCGAGCCCATTCACACCACACATGGGCAGGAGGTTGCAAACGTGTCGAGCAGGTTCTGGATCGGCCTTCTTCTCTGTGCTTCTCTGTTCGTGAACTCGAGACCTGCGTCCGCGCAACAGAGTGGCGGATTTCCTGACCTGGGCCATATTGGTCCCAGCAAAGCAGAAGTCGTCGGCATTCTCGTGGGCGCAGCGGTGGTCATTGGCGTCATTGTGTATCTGGCCATTCCCAAGCAAAAGACAATCGAAGGATGTATAGAGTCGGCACAAGGCGAACTGCGCCTGACTACTGATAAGCACACCTATGCTTTTGGAGCCAACAGCACGGTCAAGCTGCAACCGGGACAACGAGTAGTTTTGAAGGGCAAGCCGCGCAAGAAGCACGCTGGCATTCGGGAGTTTGAAGTGAGAAAGCTGGTAAAGGAGGAAGGCCGTTGTAGCGGCACAGGCGAAGGAACCTAAGTTTAATCGCCGCGTTTACTCGTTACGGCTACGCCGTCACGACTTTGCCCATTCTTGGTTCCATAGAACGGATCACAAACCTTGACACTGCATCGTTCGCATAACGCCCGGGCCTGCTTGTTGTTCACGTCGCGGGTTCGGGGGGGTGGCAGTCTTGCTTTCCTCTGCTCCCCCCAAACCGGAACTTGCGACTACCGCTGGCAGGAATCGGCGACCATCTTGACGTGAGTGACTTCAAGGTGCCCGTGTTCGGTGTTGCCCTTCTTCATACCGCTGTCTTGGGCGGCATCTTTTGCATCTTCCTTCATGTCGTGCATCTTGGCATGGGATACCACGCCTTTGGCTTCCACGGTGTGGCCGACATGCTTAGCCAGGTCCACTGAACTATTGGCGTGTATTTCCCAGGTGCTGCCGTCGGTGCCCGTCAACAGATATTCGTTGGCGCTGTCGCCGTTGGTCAGGCATCCGGTGATGTTTCTCACCGCGCCCTTGGATTTAGTATCGCTATCTTGCCCGAGGGCCCATGTGGTAGCGAGACCTGCAAGAACCACACACAACAGCAGACGACTCCATTTGTTTGTCATTTCAGATTGCTCCTTTATGGCGCCCCGAGAGTTGATAGAGGGGCATTCGAGACTTCGTGGCGTAGATAGGTTGCGCTTTCGATGGTGAGAGTTGCCCAGAATGCGAGAAGCGCTTGGTGCGCATCTCGGCATCGACAGTGCAGAGGAACGGATTTTTCGTAAGAGATTTCGGATACTTACTTCGCGGCGACCGCCGGTACTTCCAGCTTCAAACTATGCAGGATGTTCGCCAGCGCGACCAGCAGCGCCTCCGCGCCTTTGTCCAGCCCGAGCTCGGATTTGTCCAGGAATGCGCAAGCTCCGTCGTGCTTCAGGCGGATCGCGTTCTTCTGCGAAAGCCCGGTGAAGGCGATCACGGAAATACCCACCGTCGCGGGATCAGTTTTCAGCGCCTTCAAGACGTCCGGTCCGGTCATCTTCGGCAGCAGCATATCCAACAGGATCACGTCCGGCTTCTTTTCGCGGGCCATCTGCAAGGCAGTCTCGCCATCCGTGGTTGCGCTCACCTCGTACCCGGCGCGCGCCAGCGCCCGCTCAGTTGCCAGGCGCAAGAACTTGCTGTCATCCACCAGCAGAATCTTTGTCATAGTTGACACTTCACTCGCAACCTGGACCATGGCGGGATCTGGTCACGTAGGTGACCCCGCTTGCGACAGCCTTCTCATTTGTTATCGGCAGACTTTCAAAATAAATCAGGTGGGTAGATCAGATGAGAGCGTTCTCAGACTGAACCGCGACCTAGGGCGCCGCTAGTTCTCAATCACCGTCGAGATACAGATTCTGGCGACGGCCGCGAGTGCCCCTTGCGCCTGTCTTCGCGTTTTTCAGGAAACTTGTTCGCGCCTGCGATCAGTGCCTTCACCGCGGCGCGGCATGCCAACCGCAACTCGGCCTCATGGCCCTCTGGGAGGGATTTCGACAGCAGCAGCATCGCGGTCCCGTGGAGTGTTGCCCATAGGGCGAGGGCCAGCCGCGTGTGATCGTCCGGCGCACCGCCCAGGCGCCTGGCCAGTTGCGTTTCCACCAACCCGAAATTCGGCCTTGATTCCCGGATGGGTCGCAGCTGGCGCGACCCCTTCGGGGGCGCCAGTTCGCGCCCATAGGCATAGAACAGTTCGTACTCATGCGGCCGCTGCAATGCCTCATCAAGATAGTTTTCGGCCATCTGTTCCAGTCTCTCCTCGGTCTCAAAACGCCCTCGCAGGCGCGATACCGAGCGCAACAGCAGGCCGCGGATCAGGTCGCGACGATTTTTGAACCTGCGGTAAACCGCAGGAGTATTTGTGCCTGCGGCCCGCGCCACTGCGCGCATGGTGAGAGACTTTTCGCCTCCCCGATTCCACAGTGTCAATGCGGCGTTCAAGATGCGATCTTCAAGGCCTGGATCGGGATGCCGCGGCATTTTTGGGATCTCCTGCCTGTTATTATGTTGACATCGTTAACATAACAGTGTATATCTAATCATACTCGTTCTCCCGGTTTCTTACCCAGGTCCGGGAGTCGGGGAGGGCGGCCCCCTGTGGCCGCCCTTCTTTCATGGCGCGGGCTTAGCTTCCCGCTTAGTTTCTGTTTATTTCGTTGACATCGTACACATTACGGCGTATAAATAATCAGTACCTGGGCCCCTCCTGCTGCTTCCTTAATTTCAAGATTCAGGAGTGCGTTTTAAGATGTATTCGTATGAGGATGCGGACGATTGCCGCGCGATTGTGAAGATGAATGCCGACCTGCACCATGCTCATTTGGAAGTCTTGAGCGCCCATTGCGCTGTCCATCAACTCGGCGTGCACTATTCCGCCGATGATCTTGCCCGTTTCGGGCACCGCGATATCCTGCGCAAGTCCGCTGAAGCCGCCAGCGCCCTCAGCGATTTTTACTCGTTGATCGAGAAAAAGGCCTCCCAGAAGCCGGGCCATCCCGAACCTCGATTAAATGGCACCCAGATCGCTCTTGCCATCGAGTACGTTTCCTCCTACCTGCGGGAGAAGCGCGAGCACTATTTGCCAGCGTCGCTGCCGCTTAGCAATCAGCATAAGGCCCGTATGTGGCCGTATTTTTCTTCGGAGTTGCTCGAGCGGGTCCGCATCGTCGAACTCCATGGCAAACGGGTTCCGGCGCCCACGTTCTATGCCCAGGCGCGCGCACTTGGTTTCGACAACCTGCCCCAGGTCACGCACATGGACTCACTGACGTTCGTTGACGTCCTGGTCTTCAACCAGACGTTGAGTGAACGGTCGCTGTTTCACGCGCTGGTGCACGCCGTTCAGTTTCAAGTGCTCGGCCTCGAGCGTTACACCGAACTGTTTGTGCGCAGCTTCGTGAAGACGAAAGCCCATTTCAGCGTGCCTCTTGAAGCCCATGCCTTTGCGCTGGAGTCGAAGTTCAAGCGGCCGTCGGCAGAGAAATTTTCCGTAGAAGATCATGTCCTGCGCTGGATGCACGATGGACGCTATTAACCGCAGCCTGCATTGCGTCGAAGTTGCCCTCCCCGTCACGCGCAAGGGCGGCCTTAGGCCGTTCCGGCGTGACCGCCAAGTTTTGGCCCCCGAGCGCTCAACGAAGGGGCGGCTAAGCACCGCTCCTCACTCTTTCCAATGGATAGCTTCCTGGGCTCTTGGCAGGGCCGAAATTTACGGTAAGTGGGAACTGGGTTCGCGTTGCAAGAGCTAGTGCCCGCCGCCCAGTTCCCGCACAATCCCGCCGACAAACTGCTTCGCATCGCCAAACAGCATCAGCGTCCGGTCGAGATAGTAAAGCGGATTATCGATGCCGGCGAATCCCGGATTCATGCTGCGCTTTATGACCATCACGGTGTGAGCTTTGTCGACATCAAGAATCGGCATGCCGAAGATGGGGCTGGAGTGATCGGTGCGGGCCGCGGGATTGGTCACATCATTGGCACCGATGATCAGGGCGACGTCGGTCTGCGGGAAGTCGCCGTTGATCTCGTCCATTTCGATGAGGCGGTCGTAGGGAATATCAGCCTCGGCGAGCAGCACGTTCATGTGGCCGGGCATGCGTCCGGCAACTGGATGAATAGCGAAGCGGACATCGACGCCCTTTTTGGTGAGAGCGTCGTATAGTTCACGCACCTTGTGCTGCGCTTGCGCCACGGCCATGCCGTAGCCGGGAACGATGACCACTTTGTTTGCTGCCAGCAGAATCGCGGCGGCTTCCTCCGGGGTGGCGCTGCGCACGACTCGTTCTTCTTTCGCGGCGGCCGCCGAAGTCTGCACCTGGCCAAAGGCTCCGAACATCACATTGGTGAAGGAGCGATTCATGGCCTTGCACATAATGACGGAGAGAATGAAGCCGGACGATCCATCGAGCGCACCGGCAACCACGAGTACTTTACTGTTCAGAACAAATCCCAGCAGAGCAGCTGAAAAGCCTGCGTAGGAATTCAGCAGCGAGATGACCGTGGGCATGTCTGCGCCGCCAATGGGAGTGACCAGCAGCACGCCAAAAATCAGCGCTACAATCACCATGATGGGAAACAGCGTCGCGTGCGCGGGATTCACCACCAGCGCCACGGCCAGCCCGAGCGCCGCCCCCAGCACGGAAAGGCTGACAATATTCTGACCGCGGTAGACGATGGGGCGCTGCGGAAGTATTTCCTGCAGCTTTCCTGCGGCGATCAGGCTGCCCGTAAATGTCAGTGAACCGATAATGACTTCCAGCCCGATCTCCCCCATTTGAAACCGCGTGACCGGCGCGGTGCCCACGTAGAATTCAGCGATGCCAATCATGGCCGCCGAAAGGGCGCCGAAGGCATGGCTCAACGCAGTTCGCTGCGGCACTGCGGTCATGTGCACCATGCCCAACGGGATGCCGACTCCCGCGCCGATGATCAGCGGAATGAGGACCCACTTGTACTGCGCCACCTCCGGATTGAAAAGCGTGGCGACGACTGCCAGGGCAGCGCCGATCTCCCCCGCCAAAACGCCCCAGCGCGCCGTCGTAGGCGAACTCAGGAACCTGAGAGAAAGAATGAAGAGGACAACCGCAGCAATGTAGGCAAAGTCGAGATACTGCTGCAACGCCAGCGCAGTCATGATTTTTTCGACCCGCCCGATTTGAACATGCGCAGCATGCGGTCGGTGATCACGAATCCGCCAACCATGTTGCTGAACGAGGCCGCCACCGCTATGGCGCCGAGCACGGTAGTGAGTCGCGCTTCATGGCGTCCCGCGATGATGATGGCCGCGACTACGACGATGGCGTCGAGGGCGTTCGTCAGCGACATGAGGGGCGTGTGGAGCAGGGGCGAAACTCGCTTGATCACCTCAAATCCCACGAAGCCGGCCAGGATGAAAACGTAAAGGTTAGAAATGAAATCTGCTGGCATGATGTTTCCTTTGCATTGATTCAATGCTGGGGCGCGAGCGCCGGCATCTTGAAAAATTCACGCACGCGAGCGTTCACCACTTCACCCTCCTGGGTGATCATGGTCTCGCGAATGATTTCGTCCTCCGGGTTCAATTGCAATTTGCCGTCTTTCACCATGTAGAGAAGAAAAGTGGTGACGTTGCGCGCGTACATTTGGCTGGCGTGATACGGGACACTGGTGGCCAGGTTGATGGCGCCGATAATCGTGACTCCGTGGGCCTTGACCGTTTCTCCCGTCCGGGTCAATTCGCAGTTGCCGCCGCGCTCGGCAGCGAGGTCGACGATCACCGAACCGGGAGCCATCCCTTTCACCATCTCGCCGGTAATCAATACGGGCGATTTTTTCCCGGGAATGACCGCGGCGGTGATGACGACGTCGCTTTCTGCGACCACTCGGGTCAGCAATTCGCGCTGGCGGGCATAGAAGTTTTCGTCCTGCGCAGTGCCGTATCCGCGCGCGTCCTGGGCGTTCTGGGCTTCGATGGGAAGTTCGACGAAGCGTCCACCCAGGCTCTGCACCTGCTCTTTCGCCGCGGGACGCATGTCATAGGCAGAAGCGACGGCACCGAGGCGGCGGGCCGTGGAAATGGCTTGCAGGCCGGCAACGCCCGCTCCGATCACGAACACCCGCGCGGGAGTGATGGTGCCGGCGGCTGTGGTCATCATGGGAAAGATTCGCGGCGAGGTTTCCGCGGCCAGCAACACGGCCTTGTAGCCGCAACAAGTCGCCATCGAGGACAGCGCGTCCATGCTCTGGGCACGCGTGGTACGCGGCATCAACTCCACGGAAAAAGAAGTGACGCCCGCCTGAGCGATCTGCTGCACAACTTCCGCCGAGCCGAGAGGACGCAGAAATCCGATCAGCGCCTGGCCGCGGCGCATCAGAGGCAAGTCGGCTTTACCGGTAACGTCATTGGAGCCGTAGCACAGCACCTGCACCACAATGTCCGCAGTGCCGAATACGGCGGCGCGATCCGGCACAATCTTCGCGCCCTTATCGACATAGCTTGCGTCCGGATAACCGGCTTGTTCGCCTGCCCCAGTTTCGACGATGACTTCGAGTCCAGCTTTGGCGAGATTGGGAACGACTGCGGGAACGAGCGCAACCCGCCGCTCCCCGGGATAGCTTTCTTTCGGAACTCCAACGATCACGCGCGCCTCACATCAACCCACAAAAAGGGAACTGAAAACACTAACAGATCGGTGGAGGAACTGGAAAGGTGTGGCGCGTGCTACGCTGAATCCGCAGCACCGATCTGGCTGAGATGATGAACCAGATGCGTGAGATAGTCCTTGGCTAAGAAATCAAGCGTGACTGGCTTTCCTGATCCGATGCGACACAGAGTATCCAGCTTTGACGCGGGCAAGTGCGCAATGACATGCGCGAGGTAGCGATTGTAAGCCGCCCAAAGCGAGACCAGCAGCAGCCAATCCGCTTCTTGAGGAGCTTGCACACGCATGTTGCCGTCCTGATCGTATGCGGGAAAATCCAGTGACGACTGCAAGGCTGCGCGCACGAATCGCTGGTGATTGTTGGAAGCTGAATCGATCAGATGTGCGATCACCTGCTTGCGCGACCATCCGCCCGACAATAAAGGAATGATGCTTTCAGAGGCGCTGACGGCGCGGAGCCTGGGCTCCGCCGAGTCAACCACGGATAGCAACTTCTCACTCAGTTCGTTCATCGGAGTCCTTCCGGCGTAGTCCCGCCACAACGGTAATGCCACACCCTCGCCGCGCCAATCAAGTTCGTGTCTTCTCCCAACGACGCGAGCACGAGTTGCGTTTTCTCCGCCGGGACGAATCGGCAGCCACTGCCAATCACCGCTCGGATGCGGTCGAGAAAGAGCGCCGCGCTCTTCATCACACTGCCACCTAACACAATCGCATCCGGCGTGAACAGATTGATCAGGTTCGCGAGACCCAATCCCAGGTAGTACGCCTCACGCTCTATGGCCTGGATTGCGACTTTATCTCCGACCAGTGCCAGTTCGCAGATGCGCTTCGCCGTGATGCCTTGACGATAAGGATAGTCCGCGGGTGCATTGTTCTCCACCCAGGCAGCCAGAGCAGGTCCGGCGGCCAGCGCTTCCCAACATCCGTGGAAACCACACGTACACTGCGGCCCCGCAGGATCGATCACCTGATGGCCGACTTCCGGATGAGCGCCGTCGACGCCGCGGTAGAGTTGGCCATCAAGAACAATTCCGCCACCAATTCCCGTGCCGACGGTTATATAGATCAGCCGTGAGCGATTGCGGCCCGCGCCCCATCCGGCTTCCGCGAGCGCAGCGGCGTCGGCATCGTTCTCCAAAGCTACAGGCACGTTGAAACTTGCCGACAGATCGCGCACCGGACTCTTCCCGCGCCAGCCGGGCAGAAAATCGACGTCGCCAAACTCGCCGCGCATGGGATTCACCGGCCCCGTCGATCCGATCCCAATGCCAGTGAGCTCGACTTTGGCTCTCTGCGCGGCCTTGCGCAGCATGTGCGCGATCAATTCGATTCCATCGGAGTAGCGGTTCGCATCGGTCGGCGCCTCCATCTTCGAAAGCACCTTCCCCTTGTTATCGACCATGCCGACCGCGGTCTTCGTCCCTCCGATATCGACCGCACCGATCATGAGTATTCCGGCGTGATTCCCTTGGGCCTTGCAACGTGATTCGGACTCAACAACATCGGCGCAATCTAAAACGCGCCTGCCTGTTGCAGAAGCTTTTTCATTCCAGCCCAACTCTGTCGTGTCGATTCTTCGGGCGAGCCGGCCCCTTTCCAGTGAGTCTCCAGGCTCACAGCGTAGTGGTAGCCGTCGCGCTTGAGCGCTTTGAACTGCCCCAGCCAGTCGATAGTGCCTCCGCCCATGGGCGCCCAGTCGTATTTCTCCCCTTTTTTGACGGCATCTTTGCAGTGGCAATGCCCAATGCGTTCCTTGGGCAGCAGATTGTAGCCGTCGGGGTAAGGAATCTCGCCCGCGGCGGCGGCGTTGCCCGGATCCCAGTTCAGCATGAAGGATGGACTCTGCACCGCGCCCAACACTTTGGCGGCTTCTGCGCCGGTCGCCGTGTTGCAGGACATTTCATTTTCGAGCACCAGGATTATGCCCTTCTTCGCGGCTTTTCCGGCGGCATCGCGCAGCTTATCGTTGATGGCGGCGCGGTACGGGGCCTGATCGTCCAGGCGCCAGAAGTCGAAACAGCGCACGCGATCCGTTTGAAATGATTTCGCCATTTCGAAGGAGCGCTCCAGCACTTCGTCCTGCTGGGCCAAGGTGAAATTAGCACCGAAACTCTTGGCCTCGCTGTACTTCGATTTCGGAGCCCCCGGCCAGTCGACTTTAAACAGTGGGCTGGCAATGTCGGTGACTTTGAGTTGATATTTTTCGAGAATGCGGCGGGCCTCGGCGACTTCTTTTTCGTCGAGGTTGACGATGTTCTTCTTCCACATGCCGCGCAGCTCAATCCATCCCATACCAAATTCACGCGACACGACCTCGCACACGTGACCGAAGTCCTGGGAAATCTCATCGTTGATGACAGAAATGCGGAAGGGCGAGCTGGGGTCGCTGGCAAAAGCAAAGCGGGCACCGGCACTCGCTGCCGTCGTAGCAACCATTCCTGCAAGAAACTCACGGCGCGCAAGTTGAACGGGCATGAATGTTCACACTCCATCAGTGACGGGAATAGAAGACAAATCTACCACCATCGAAAGAAGGGTGGATAGCAGAGGTCGGCGAGAACTGTAAAAGGATGGGGAAACAAGGGCGAGGCAGAGAGATCCGCGAACTTGCAAACAAAAAAACAAAACGCCCCGGACTCAATTTGAGTCCCCGAGGCGTCTGTTGATCAGCCCTCCCCCAAGTGCTGCTCAAAGACAATCTAACGCTGACCACTCAGCCGGTAAATGGCTCCCCAGTGCCATCCATGGCACGAACGTGGGGGTATCGAGGAACGAAGGGAAGTGATTGATAACAAAGCTCGCAGAACCATTGCTCGCCGGGGCATAACGCCGAAGCAGCGTTTTCGCACGGGTTCAATTCAGCTCTTATCGGGCAATGCTGTTCACGCGCAACAGCATTCCACTCCCGGCTCGTATGTTCAGGTTTCCTCGATCGGACCGGAGAGTGATCACGCCCACCGGCGCGGTCCGGCCCGCGTGGACAATAGTCGCGTCGGCGAAGCCGTAGAGACCGCAGGCGTCGGAGGAAAACACCCAAAATGGCTGGAGCCGGTCATTGCCTTCCATTTCGCCGCGGCAGTTCGAGCCCGGTCTCGCGATAACGCGAACCAGCACCCCGTCCGCCACTGAATGCCCGACAATTTCCGATCCATTCGAAATGGCGCCCTGGCCATGGTAATTCACTTCACCGCCAATCTGAACTGTGGTCCAGTTGTATTCCGAAGTCCCGCGATCGGGGCCGGTCACGGGCATTTGCGTTTCGGCGACCTCCAGCATGCTGCCCAGCGCCCTCAAATTCGTGACGATCGGAATGCGCCGACCGCCCAACTCCACGGCGTCAAACCTGAATGAGATCTCTGCGGCAGTTCCCCGAGTCGCCGGTTTGGCGGCGACCACTTCACCCACGACTTTCGCGCCGGCGCGAATTTTCCCGCCAGTGGGCAAAGCCACGTCCTGCATCAAGCGCCCACTGATGGCCTGCCCCGGCTTGGCTTTATCTGTTTTTACGGAATGGTTCCATTGAACGGGAAGAATCGTTCCGGCAGGGATGGTATCTTGCGCAAACAATCCCGCGCACACCATCAACCACACAAGGCCAACGGCATACTTCTTCATAGCGACCTCCAAAGACCCTTTGGAGCGCACGTGCGCTTTCCGCTGCTGTAATAAGATGCACCCTCAGAGCGTCGCGCCTCCTCAAGAACATTCCCCACAACTCTGATCGCTCCCGAGTAAGAGCGGTGAAACGGTCTTGCTCCCATTGACACCATGATTGCGAGTGGAGGGTGCACCAATCGCGGACTTCTTACGGAATGAAACGCTGTGGGAGGACTTCTCTTAGGAGAGATTGGGACACATTCGTGACAATCAAATGACAGCCGGGTCGCATCCGAGAACCCAATCGGCGAGTCCAATTTGTATCGGGATGAAGGAGAAATGAAATGTGGATGAGATCATGTGCAATGTGTAAGGCGCTGCTGAGGAAACTCAGGTTGAGCGATTCCATCCGCTGCCAGTGCGGGTGGGAGTGGCTCGGCCATTAGGGAAGAGCGAATCGACTGCAAGGCCGATCGTGAGGAAGAACCGTCGAACTAAAGGAACAAGCCGTGGCAAAAGTAATTGAATTTTACATACCAACGAAATTCTCGAAGCCCGTGAAGTGGCTTCCCGCGCAGCAAACGGGCAGAGTGATTGAGTTCCCGGCGCCGACCACAAAGTCGGCTTAAACGCAGCGGGATGTCACGAACTCAGATGAGAAGGTCCGGCGAGAAGGTTGGAAAAGCAAGAGACTGGAGCCGACGAGCGGACTTGAACCGCTGACCTGCCGATTACGAATCGGCTGCTC
>CALFMO010000026.1 GCA_937879855.1 uncultured Acidobacteriaceae bacterium
CCTACGACCTCCGGGAAGGGACGTACATCATCCCGAAGATCATGGACAGCGGATATGTGGAGCTGGGCAAGAAGCGGATGGAATTTACGCGCAAGGGATCACCGTCATGACCGAAAACGCTTTTGCTTCCCACCCAGAGCCGCAAGCCGAACCGACGTTGCGCCGCAACCTGGAACTGCCAAAAGGTGTCTTGCAGAAGAACCTCAAGACGTTCGTTTATCTAGGTGCGGCATTGCTCGTGATTGTGGCGGCGCTCTTCAGTTCGTCCGGCAAGAAGACCCCCGCGCAACAGGCCAGCGCGAAAGGCCAACCACCGCAACCAGCCTTGCAGGACAACACCGACAGCAACGTGCAGGAGTTGAAGAACCAGCTTCAGGCTGAACGTCAGAAAGAACAGCAGGCGACAATGGCCGCCCCTGCGATGGGAGATTCAGCGTTCGCCTCTGCGACTCCCCAGCAGCGAGTTGCAGCCACGGCCTATGGACCGACCGGCGTTGCCGTGACCTGTGTTCAGGGCCAGCCCTGTCCGCAAGCGCAGCAGGACAACATGCAGATGCAACTCACGCCTGTGCAACAGCAGGCACAGTTGATCGCTGCGAAAGAACGCGAACGGGCTGACAACTCCCGTTTCGCTTCCAATCTTGTGTACTCCCGCTCTGCCGATCCGCCGCAACAACAACAGCAAGGCCAGACGATGCCCGCCCAATATGGCCCTGCCGAACGGCAGACAAACAGCAGTCTCGTCTCCCCACCAGCCGAAGGAAAACAGCAGGACACACCCGGAGGCTATAAACGCCCACTGGAGGCCAATGTTGATTCAGCCGTCGGTCAGCCCTATCTCGTCTACGAGGGTTCGGTTCTCGACACCGTTCTCATGAATCGTCTGGATGGAGACGCCGTAGGGCCGGTTAAAGTCCTGGTCTCAAATCCGCTGTATTCGCACGATCATCAACACGTCATCATTCCCGAGGGAACGGTTGTTTTGGGAGAGGCAAAGAAGATTGGAGCGGCGGGGTTCGGCCAACAGCGCCGCATGGCAGTGGTCTTTCACCGCCTGATAATGCCGGATGGTTACTCCGTCGATCTCGACCAGTTCCAGGGCCTCGATCAGATCGGAGAGGAAGGGCTGAAAGACAAAGTCAACAACCACTACCTCCAGATCTTCGGAACCTCCATAGCTTTGGGCGTGATTGCTGGAGCAAGCCAGATCACACAGGGTGGCGGCACCATAACAACGAGTGGTTCCCAGGCATTCACCAACGGGGCTGCGGGCAGCGTTTCACAGTCTGCCACCACGATCCTTGACCGCTTCATACAGATACCGCCCACCATCACGATCCGAGAGGGCCACCGAGTGAAGGTGTATTTCAGGCAGGACTTGCTTCTTCCTGCGTACTCCAACCACACTATTCCACAGACGTTTTGAGGAGGCTTTCCATGCGAATCGTTGCCCTCTCCCTCTTAGTGCTGTGGACTCTCACCCTTGCCAGCTGTCAGAGCAAAGCGGCAAAAGTGAAACAGTTACAGGATCAATACAACGCTGAATACCCGGCCTAAGCCAAGGATTGTCTCGATCCGGAGACCGCTGGGTCGTCCGATCTTCTGACAGGAAAGAAGCTGACTCAAGAGGAGGTCGCGGCCCTAGAAGCCAAGAAGAAAGAACGTGAAGCACGGTGCAAGCCACAGGCCGACCGTCTCGCGCAGCTCCAAAAGGAGATTCTCGCTGCACAGCAGTAAAGCCGTACTGCTGTAAAGCATCACGAGGCCAACGGCGACGAAGGGATGAGACAAATGAAGAAACTTACCCTTACCGTGCTCGCCGTTGGGTTTGCGGCGTGGCAACCGTTCGCAAATGCACAATTCGGTTCCGGCATCGTCTTCGATCCTACACAGGCTGGGCACGCCGTCACGCAGATCGAGAACGAACAGAGATCCATCGCCAACGAAGTCCGGCAAATCGAGCAAGGCCAACAGATCTTCACCAACACCGTGAAGATCGCCACGACAGCGCTGCAAGCCTACAACGTCGCAAAGCAGCAATACGAACTCACCCACCAGATGATCCTTGCGCCCAGGATGCTCTATGCGCGGTTTCTGTCTCCAACCTCTGACTTGCTGCTGCTGCAGCAAATATCCAACACATATGGCAATTCGATGGGTTGGCTCAATTCGGCAAACACCGGGAAGGGCGCCGCATCCGCGTACCAACAAGTTAGCGTTCCGAACACCAATAACATGATTCCCGGCTACGGCACCGCGAGTATGGCCGGACAGCTCCAGATTGCAGCACAGGGCGCCACTGTTGACATCAGCGACTCAGTGATGACCAACAACCTGCAGTCTCTCGGTACGATCCGTGCCAACCAGACCGCCAGGCAGACGGACATTGCGAATCTGGAGGCCGCGACCCAAACTCAGGACCCGTCGCAGCAGACCATCATGGCTGAACTGCAGCGCATCAATCAGGCCCTGCTCCTGCAACTACGAACATTGCAAGACGCAAACCAGATCAACTCCAACCTTGCGCTGCAGCAGATCATTGCCCAAAAACAGCAACAGGACGCGATGAAATCGACGTTTCGTGACTCTTCTGGATACGAGAGCTATTACAACGCCAATATCACCACGACTAGCAGTGGGTCCGCCAACCTCCTAACGCAGGCGTACTGAGGCAACAAAACGCTAAAGGGCAGGATATATGAGTCTCTTTCAATACATCGCTCAGGCGTGCCAGACGCTTGCTGCGACGGTGGCCCCCTCAATAACAGCAATGGGGGTTCACATCGTCTTGGCATTGGCGACCATCATGATGGTTTGGTTCGGCGTACAAGAGGCTCTGGCATCGGCACACGGCGGCCCAGGGTTCAGTATGGGGAGGTTTCTGAACCTCTTCATGCTGCTCACCTTTGCATACGTGATGGTGAACTACTACAACAGCTCCATTCCCGGACTTGGCTTTTCCATCAAGGGCTTCATCGACGGCGGAACTATCAATCTGGTGAACCTAATTGGATCCGATGGTTCAAACACCATGCTGAACGAAATCCACCAGGCATCCTCCAAGACCGGCCCGTCCATACTGAACACCGTGATGAATCCTTACTACGCAATCGTGTACTTCGCGGTCCAATTCCTATTAGCCATGCTGGCCGCGATTGTGTCAGCAATTGTGGCTTATGGAGCGATTGCAGCCACGATCATCGGAGTGCTCGGTCCGATCTTTATCCCGTTCCTTGTCGTTGAGAAACTTGATTGGCTGTTCTGGGGATGGCTCAAGGCGTATCTGGGGTTCAGCTTTTATAAGGTCGTCGCCGCAGCCACGATGAATGTTCTGTCTCATGTACTAACGAATTATTACATCCAACTTGGCCAGAGCGTGTCGGACCCTTCAACGATAGTTCAGACGTTGCCGCTTCTCGTCCTTCTCGTCCTCGTCAACATCTACATCCTCTTCAAGATTCCGACCATGACCCATAGCTTATTCACTGGCGGTACAGGTGGACACGGCGGAGGCCTGGGCGTTGCGGTAATGGCGATACGGGCCGCAATGTAAACGGCAAGAGAAACGAGGTCACAGATGAGCACAGAGACAACGAATATGGAAACCAAAGCGACCCCGGAAATCACCCGCGCCGCACAGCGTTATCTGGAGCAATATGGCGACCCGTTGGTGATGAACACCTATCTAAAGGTGACCATTCTTGTGCTCGCCGGCGTTTGTATCAGCCTAGCGGCGCTTACCTTCAAGAGTCAGCAAGCCCTCGCAAACATGCACCCAATGATCGTGCGCATTAACGACGTGGGCCACGCCGAAGCAATCGACTACCGGAACTTTCAGTATCGCCCGCAGGAAGCGGAGAACAAGTATTACCTCACCCGCTGGGCCGAACTGTATTTCAGCCGCAATCGTTTCACGATCGAACGTGATCAAACGCAGTCACTTTACTTCCTCAATAGCGACGTGCAACGTGCCGTGATCGACCAGGAACGCAAGGACAACAGCATTCAGAATTACGTCAAAGACAGCAGCTTGCCGTATGTCGATGTGGAGATCAAGAACGTGATCCTTGACGACCTGCGACAGTCGCCGTATTCGGCGCGCATCGAGTTCGAGAAGGTGTACACCAACCCCGCGGATCATTCCGAACTCAAGCGGGAGCGATGGACAGCCAGCGTCACCTATGTCTTTCGCGAGAATGTGAAGAACAATGAGCTTGCCGTGAACCCCCTCGGTCTGACCATCGTGCGCTTCCGGGCCGACCAGGCATTCAGCTAGGGATTCATCGACCTGCCGAGAGGCTAATTCATGTCGTTTCTTGCTGCTAATCCGGCTGACTCACCCCACCTGTCCCCGTGCACGGTGGAGCAGGCGAACCAGAGCCTTCAGACGCGCAACGGCGGTGGCAAATTGCGTCCTTCTTACGGCGGACATGCCAGTTCGAATCGCATTGCAATTGCTGTGAACTTCCGCAGCCGTGCAGATGAAAACTTTGCTCCGGCGCGTGTCTGCCGTTATGTATCCCGTCTTTTGCTCGGTCACAGTTTCGGGACCTTTCCGGCGCCCGGCGGCACTCGGTCTTCTGCTTCGCATTACGCGCCCCTTCGGGGTCTCGGTTCCTCCCAAAACAAGTTTGCAAACCACGGCAAAGTACGCCGCGCAAACTTCTTTCGGGCCCCTCCCAGAAAGCAGACCTTCGGCACTTGGGAGCCGGGCCCACTCGCTAAGCTCCGCCCAGTGTGACCCGAGCAACAACGGGCGAATTCAACAAACGGAGACACCTCTTATGTACCAGAACAAAGTAACCCTCATCGGCTTCCTCGGCAGCAACCCAGAAGTCCGCACCGCCAACAATCGCAGCTTCACGACTCTTTCGCTGGCAACCAAGTCCTCCTACAAGAAGGACGACAAGTACATCTCGCACACCGAATGGCACCGTTGTGTAGTCTTCGGCAAGCTCTCGGAGTTCGCCAAGACGCTCACCAAGGGCGCACATATCCAGGTGGAAGGCGAACTGCGAAGCCGGGAGTACGACAGCAAGAAGACGGACACGAAGCAGCGCGTCTGGGAAATTCGGGTCGCTTCGATCCTGAAGCTGGACCGCGC
>CALFMO010000027.1 GCA_937879855.1 uncultured Acidobacteriaceae bacterium
CACTGCTGACACCGAGCACGCGAAAGCGTCTGCCGCTAAGGCTTCGTTCAAACGGTTTTCGAGGAACCTGAGAACCACGCAGTCAGCGTCGAAGGGCTGTTGCGCTATCACGATTCCGGCGAGTAAAGGGGCGACAACTCTCGCTTCAAGGCCACTGGTGGTTTGCATTTCCGCGTCGGCTTTTGACATTCCCCTAACCACTGCTACAGTTGTCATCGCAGCCGCATGTCTATGACCACAATTCAGGACGACATATCGAGCTACCGCGAGATGTGCGACGCCGAGGGCGTGCAGACACTTCAGCGGGGCATGAACTATCGGCTCCGTCCGAACTATTCGGTTATCTTGATGTCTCAGCGTTCCAGCGCGCCTTATCGGGATAGGATTTTTGACGACGGCGTAAGGATCGAATACGAGGGTCACGACGTTACGAGGAAATCCTACGAGCATAACCCGAAAAACGAGGACCAGCCCGACACTTTACCGTCAGGCCGCCTCACGCAGAACGGCTTTTTTATAAAGGCGGTCGACGACTACAAGAACCGACGTCGACCCGCTGAGACAGTGAAAGTTTACGAGAAACTTTTCCCCGGCGTGTGGTCCCTCAAAGGCTACTTTGATCTCATTGATTGCACGACCGTGCACGACGGCAAGCGAAACGTGTTTCGATTCATTTTACGATTGTCTGATCGAAACATGGATGAAGTCGGCCAGGCTCCATCGGAGATGGTGCACACCCGACTCATCCCCTCCGAAGTCAAGAAGGAAGTATGGAAGCGTGATAAGGGTCAGTGTGTTCTATGCGGTGACAGGAAGAACCTGCATTTTGATCACGACCTCCCGTTTTCGAAGGGCGGCACCAGCCTGACGGCCAAGAATGTTCGATTGTTGTGCATGAAGCATAACCTCAAAAAATCCGCAAACATCGAGTAGGTCTGAAACCCTCCTCCCACTCCGAACGCGGCTTTGGCGATCCATGAAGAACGAGATCGCGTTGAGGCAATATTGCAGACGGGTGTGACAGCAACTGGCCCTTCCCACCGAAAACACCGTCAATGTGCCGCATGATTCGCTCTGCCCAAGTCATCGCACTTGCGATCAGCGACATCGTCCGCGGACTCGGTCGGCTTTCGTTCGAGTTTTCGGGATCTTCAGGGGGTCGCGCAACGAAAATGCTCGCCGCAATCGGGAGTACGCGCTTGGGGCCCTGGTCCGTACAGGGCAGTCTGACGGGCCGAAAACGACTTGGTTGTCGAAATAAATGCCAGCCGACAGGAATGTTCTGGTCCTGTTTTTTGTGCCCAGGCAGAATGGATTGCCGAATAAAATGTTCCGAACTCAACATTTCTAACCGTTGCGAGCTCCTCATGGATCAAGGAAAGCTGATCGTTTTCGAAGGACCAGATGGCATCGGAAAGTCGCACTTGTCGGGAGAGACGTGCCGATGGCTAAACAGTCGCGGGATAGATGCAGTGGAGGCCTCCTTTCCTGGAAATGCTGCCAACACCCTTGGGCAACTCGTTTATGATCTTCATCACGGCCATAGCGACCACTTTCACATCCCCGCGATAAATCCTCTCAGCCTTCAAATGCTCCATGTGGCCGCGCATATCGACGAAATCGACCGTTTCATAAAACCGGCTATCGCGGTTGGCACCTGGGTTATTCTGAACCGATTCTGGTGGTCAACCTGGGTCTACGGAATGTTGGATAACGCGAATCAGAAGTGCCTGGAGTTGATCATTGAGGCGGAACGACATTATTGGGGCGATGTCGTGCCTAGTGCTATTTTTCTGGTAGGGCGGAAGGAGGCAATCCGCCGGGAGCACGCGCAGGAGACCTTTGGTCGCTTGTCATTTCTCTACAAGCAAATGGCTACTCGTGAACAGGCTTCGGGTGTCATACACGATGTCGAGAACTCGGAAGTGGAGGCATCTTTGGCGACAATAACGCAAGTGCTCCGAGGAATCTTAAAACGGTGACTGGACCTTCGAACCTAGGTATGATGAGTCATGCCCTTGCCCGCCCAACTGACCCTCGATATTAGTTCAGTTCAAAACAGCTTAGGGCACTTCCCAGCCCCCCGTCTCCCGAGAGGCGTGCGCCAGACAAAAGTTTTCGACACATATTGGAAATTTGCAGCCAAACGGCAAGAGATCTTCTTTCGCCGACTCACTGGCGCTTTCCCACCATGGACTAATGATCCGATTCTTCTCGAATTCAAGTTTACAAACGCATATCGCGCTTCGGATCGTGTTAGTCAGTATTTGATTCGCAATGTGATTTACCGGCACGACCAGAGCCCTGAGGACTTGTTCTTCCGAATCTTGGTTTTCAAGGTTTTCAATCGTATCGAGACTTGGGAGTTGCTGGAACGCGAGCTGGGTCGTATTTCCCTCGCAAACTACGATTTCGGACGCTACGACTCGACACTGACAGAAGCAATGCTGTCAGGAACTCGAATCTACTCTGCTGCTTACATCATGCCATCCGGGGGATCAACCGGGGATGAAAGAAAACACCGCAGTCATTTGCGTCTGATTGAGCAGATGGTGCGAGATCGCGTGCCCTCACAGTTGCAGCAGTCCGGTTCGATGAAGCGCGGTTTTGAAATCCTTCGATCTTACCCAATGATCGGCGACTTTCTAGCCTATCAGTTCATAACAGATTTGAACTACAGCACGCTGATCGATTTTTCAGAAATGGAGTTTGTAGTTCCCGGACCAGGCGCAAAGGACGGCATCAGCAAATGTTTTTGTGACACTGGTGGACTCACACATGCCGAATTGATCCGAATGATGGTAGACATGCAAGAAGAGGAATTCGGGCGTTTGGAGCTAGATTTCAAATCGCTGTGGGGTAGGAGGCTACAGCTGATAGATTGCCAGAACCTCTTCTGCGAGGTGGACAAATATGCACGAATTGCACACCCTGACGTGACCGGGATCACGGGGCGAACTAGGATCAAACAGAGGTACCGGTTGAATTCGCAGCCACTGAACTACTCGTATCCGGCGAAGTGGAAAATCAGAATTACCGAAGATCAGATGCTTGCCAAGGCGGGAGATTGACACCACTTTGAACAGAGTTCCTTGAAAACGGGATTGCCGCACTCCGCCAACATCTCTCGCACCGTTCCGGACCAGCCTCTCTTCCTGGCAGCGTAAGCTGTGACAACAAAAGAGAAATTTCGAAAGGCAGGGGGTCTGGCACGACTAGCGATTTTCTCCAATTCAACTTGCGTGAGTGACTCACGCATTAGAACCATCATATCCGCTTCAAGGTCAGCAAAAACCTCGTCGGACTCACATTTCGGTAACGCGAGGCTATCAGTGTTTTTCGCGGTCTCTGTACTGCGTGATTTTGCCAGCCGCACCAAATCCCTGTCGTACACATGCAAGCTGTCACTAAACTGTACATAGGTTCCCGCTTCCAATTTGAGCCATCCCGCGAGAATTTCCTGCAGGGACGTGAATTGCACAAAATTGTATGGTACTCCTAGGAACAGGTCGTTGCTTCTCAAGATTTGAGTCCACTCCAGTCGACCTTTTCTAACTTTCAAAAGGGAGCAAATGTTGCACGGAATATCCGACGATGCGGGCATTCCCAAAGCGTCCGGAAGGTCTGTTTTTGGATCCCAAATTTGAAGCACGACCTGTCTGCTATCGGGAGCGGAGCGGAGTGCAGAATACGCTCTCTCGATTTGATCTATCGCAAATCGGTGACGAAGACGATATCCATAAGCGCCATCGTATTGCGGTCCAGTGCCAGAAAATCTTGGAAGCTGTGGGTTCCAGAAATTTAGAAAAGCCGAATCCTGTCGGCCGCGCAAGATCCAGACGATCTCGGCTATGGCGAACGCTGGATTCATCGATGGTCGTCTGCTCACGACCCATCGTTGCTGAGGGTAGCGAATGGAAAACGCTGCATGCAGGAGCTCACTCGTGCCGCCATCGCGACTCGGTTGAATTCCGTGCTGTTTGCCCCCGCCGAATTCGCTAGCGGCCTGCTGCCAGACCTGATCGGCGGAGTCGCCTTCAAACGAATGCACTAGACTCCCTCCACCATACTCAAGATATTACCGCACACTGGTGAGAGAGTCGAAAAAACTACGAACTGAATGAACTGAAGTCGCACCGTTTGCTGCCAGAGCCATACAACCATTCGTTGTTCGCCCTGCTCAGCCTCAAATGGGTTAGCATCAGGGCTTGATTAACTTTGCCATTACAGCCAACATCGTCAAAAAGGCGGCCACCGCAAATGGTCCGTATATCAGAATCAGAGTTCGAAGCCGATCTACGTTTTTTTGAATCTTTGACAAAGTGAGACTATTGCCCCCAAGCAGCTGCACATCTTGCAAACGGATGCCTCTTAAGTTCTGCGTGAAATGTACCTCTTCTTTATCTCGGTCTCCTCCAATATTCCCCTCAGCAAGGGTCGAAAAGAAGATAGAGAAAGTCGGCTCCCCCAGTCGCAATCGAATGTCGGACGGACCAACATTTTGGACAGCGAAGAGGAGCTTGCCCCGAAAAGAGGGATCCACATGAAAGCCAGAGATGTTTACCAGTCCCTGCATCTTGAATTGAGTCCTGATCGCGATGAACGCAATCAGGTCCGTTGGCATCCTAATTGATTCGTGTGTCGTTAAGATGGCGAATTGGCCTGGGGAGATAAGCGTGTAGGGTCTGCCCGTAGTCAATTTATCGGGAGCCCGATGGCCCACGACGTAAACCTCGTCGCCCAGGCGGAGATCATATGATGCTTGCTTTACGAGCCGTTCTTCGTATTCAGGCCCGAGAATTTGGTCTTCCCACTGTCGACTCTTGATCGCGCTGTTAGGAAGGAAGGCCATCACTATCCTCTGATTAGCTGGATGGTCCGCACAATTGTGGCCCCTATGGACGCAATCAGAATGAGTGCAAGGCCGCATACGATGCACCAATAGCTAGCGCGCACCGTATGAAACTCTGTTTTTGCCTCGCTGTTGTGCCAACTCCGCTTGCTACTGGATCCCCAGGGGATCGCCACCACTAAAGTAAACAGGCCGATTCCGACGATCACGCTGCCCCAGATCATCAATCCGACAAATCCGATAGGCACAATTACCGTCCATCAACAAGACTTTGTGAAGAGCGCCAGGGGCCGAACGATTTCGAGCAGCAACGGCCCCTTGTTCCACGACAGTGCTCTGGGACTCTCCAAGGTCTACGGTATCGCTGAATTGAACCAAGCACCATTCACGATCTAGGTTCCTTGCCGTCAAATGCCGTTTAATTGTCCTCTAACCCTAGCCCTTCTCGGGTATGCTCACGTCGTAGGTGACTTGTGGTTTCTCCACCCACGTAAAAGAATTTCTTTTGTCTGCGTCAGTTCTAGCGCAGAGAGCTACCTTTGCCTGAGTAGCGCTTCGCACTCTGGTCGAAATCAAATGGATCACCAGCGAGAATGTTCCGGGCGGCTTTGCAATCGGTGAACAGCCACTGGAGGAATGCTGAGCACTGGGGATCTTTGAAAACTCGATGTCCGATACCGTTCTTAAACCCCAGTGCCGCGAGCAACTCGGGAGCAACGACAGGCGCTGCCTTCCCGAAATAGAAATAATCACGCGAGACAAGCACCCGGTTGACACCCGTATCCTTATTCAGGTTGAGTGGATTAGGGGTCCCGTCGGGGTTGCTGTGGTGCGAATCCAATTGTTGCCAAGGCTCGTTGACCTGGTCGCGATGGTAAATGTTGTCCCCCACCATCATTACACTACTGCCGTTTCTAACCGGGCGTTTGTCGAAGTATGCTTCGTTGACCCAATACTCGTCGAAGGATAGCGACTCCGTCACTCGCATAGCGTAGACGCATCGGCCGGTGGCTTGTAGTCTTGCACCCCCCATGCCAACTACCCAGTCGTTTTCTTGTGCCTTAGCTCGAATCCGAGGCATACACGTTGCCAATGTGCAGCAGCCGTGAAATGGATTTGGAGCGAAGCCAAAGTCGCGGTCGACGACATACATGTAGACCTTTCCCAAGGTCAGCAAACCCTCGTCGTGCTGGGATGGACGGCGTCTCTCTCAGTCCCATCTGAATTCTGGAAATGATTGCTTTCCCCTTCTATCGCGTCGACGATATTATCCGTATTCCATGCGACAATCGCCGACCCGTAGCGCTCCAGCGCCGCGGGCTTCTCAGCATCTGTTCCGCCCTGGGTGTACACTCCAACGATCCGCTTGCCCTGCTTTGCGGCCTCGGTGACTTCCCAATCGACCCACGGGCGCGTGTGCGTCTCCGTTCCGATCAATACCAGGACAGTTGAGGCCCAGGATATCTTCATGCGGAGGAGGCGGCGGATCGTCTCGTCTTTAACCCGCCCTTCTTCCATTCGACGCTGGTTGGCGGGTTTCATGCGAACCGAGCTATTCCGAACGTCACTTCCACCTCTTGTTAACAGATCGGTGAGCTGATCAACTTTCTCGTTGTCAGCATGATGGTGGCTGATGAAGACGTGACGTCGAGTCATTACGATCTCCGTGGATCTACCAGGGCGGAGCATGAAGCTGGCACACTGGTCTGTTGATGACATGTCTATTGTCTGCTTAAAGATCCTAGACACGCCCTCTTGCCATTTCGATTCTCATCTATCCCTCGCTCGTCGCTCGTTAGGATCGATGCCGAGTCTTTCGTAGAATAACCTTGCAAAATCAATATTTGTGATCTCCGCTTGGGACAGACGCTCAAGAGTTTGTGCAAGATCGCGGGCCGCACCCCCTGGCGAAGGTACCGCCAACATCTTCGCTGATGGATGCGATTCTCGGAACAGCGCGTGCTCCGCAAGAATGCCCTCCATGCCGCCGATGAAGACTGCTGCTTCGAGATCGGGTCGAGACAACATCGCTCTCCGCATAGTGAGCAGACTCGCTTCCTTATCTCCTTCAATCGCATCAACGAACTGTACATTCGCGAAATGCTTATTTTCTTCGGGAAACAACTCCTGAAAGAATCTGCTTTGGTACAAAACAACTGCATCGGCGTAATTGACCCCGAGATCTTCGCAAACCGCCCAAACCATCGGAGTGATCGCGGGGTGCCCGCCCCAGATGATCCGACGACGTCCTAGCGCAAGAGTCATGAGCTCCCGCACAGCCAGCTGGATGAGAAACGGATCTGCCGTTTGGAAGTAACTACCCCTTCCAACGACCGGAACACTTGCAGACAGGAAAATCGCATTCATGGCGTGCCCCATCCCCCAAATGTCCAGGCTGCCTCACTCGCCCGCACCCAACGAGCCGCTGATATGTTGGTTCCCAACCAAGTAAGATGTTTCAGCCATTTCTCCTGCAGGCCCACATGATCGTAAAGAATCGCGGCTTCCTTTCCTGATGCGTAGTCGACGATCTCGTTGAGCGTCATCGACGTAGGCACACCGACGGTCGGATAAGCGATTACTTCTTTGCCGTCCGGCAATCGAAGGTGAACAGCATTATGCACTCCAACCCCGTTGACCACTCCACCGATACGCTCGATATCTCGCTTCAGCGAACTGAATAGATTGAGGCTCCGGATCGCATGGCTTTTGCCACGCACAATTTCTACCTGTGCAGCGATCCGAGCGAGTGCGTCATTCGACAAACGGCCGCTCGCCACATCCACCTCTTTATCCACAACAAGTTCCAGAGAGTTCGCAATCGCTGCACGGGCCGCAGCTCTAACGCCCGGCCACGCAATACGAAGAATTGAGATGCCCTTCGCCAGCGCACGCCCAAATTCCGCACTTGTCCACCTACTTCCGAAGTAATCGGGCGTGTCCAACATGATGAGAACATCCGAATCGCAGAGACGGTGCCAAAGGACACCCTGAAAATCTTCCGCAGGCAAAATTCCGTGGGTATCAAGGAAGACATCAAAGATCTTGCTAGATAGGAAGTTGAATAACTGTAAGGCAGCTTCTTTCGCCTCATCACGACGATAGCTTACAAACACCCGACGCTGACGCGGCAGCAGCCCTAAGCATTCCAGCAAGGCGGTAGCGATTCTCATAGGGCCGTCGCCGGCGAAGGTCAGACAGTTGAAAAGTTTCAATCGGTCCGGGAGCTCGATGCTGATCTTTCCAGGCTCGGTCGCGATTGGAATAATTGGTGTGCCGCGTTTCAATAGCGGTTCCACGCTGGCATCTGAGACACCAACTTCTCCGAAGAATGCCACAGCGGCTGAAGTCATCTGCGAGGGCTCGAAGGTAGTTGGACAAATTGACCAACCGACATCAGCTCGCAGACTCAAACCAAAGGTGTTGAGCACGTCAGTCAGACATTTTTCGACCGCGATACTTTGAACATCGGTAGGTGCTCCAATCAACGCGAGTTCATAGAGTTTCATGGCGTATCCGTTCCGTTCGTGACAGACCTGCACGGCGGAGTAGCAACCTTCATCCTGTATTATATTCGCCTGGTGTTCGCCGTTGCACACCAATTCGAATGAATCCAAGGACCTAGCTAACCAAGATGATCTCGGTGCTCAACGGATGAGATCCACTACGTTGCTCCGAGCAACATGTGCTAAGCAAGTCTTTGCCCGTGTAGGTAGGTCATCGCGCGACGTGGAAATAGCGAAGAACTGCAATCACCAGCACCACGACAGTGAGATGAATTCCAAAAACCGTCGGTGCGAATAGCGTCTTGAACCAACCGGGAACGTCGCTAACGAATGCTGCCGTGGACATGTTGAACTGCCCCGTCTTTGACCACTCGGCGTCTGACAGCTTCCGGACTTGATCGTACAGCTTGCGATACAACCGTTCCTGACGAAGGTAGTAAGCGTCCAACGTCCAAAAGCAGATCGGTGGAATCAACGCAAGAAACGCGAACTTCACGTTCGAGTCCTTCGCGGCCAGCCCGAGCAACGCAACGGCGAGCGTCACCGACCAGCCCTTCAATAGAAACGAATTGCTTGCCATTCGAGTGACCACTGCCTGGATAAACTCAAGGTGTTTGATCTGCTCATTTGACATTTCTGCTATCCTCTCCGCTTCGCAACGTCTTCCACAATATTGGACATCAGCAGTGGGTAAAGCGAGTAACGGAATTCTGGCACTTGCTCCTCAACCCTAGGTTCTCGTTCTTCCCGTTCTGTAGAACGCTCTTTGGATACGGGGAACCTGATCTCACTACGTGCAGATTGGAGCTTCTGCCAGAGCTGATCATCGTTGGCCTCTTCGTTACCCTCCATGGACCTTGCGCCCTCTCTGCCAGCCAGACCACCGGTACTGCTAATGACATAGACGGGAGTTCTCCTTCTGCGTTCAAGCCACAAACCGAACTGTTCATGCTGTCGTTCGTTACCTCCAATGGCAACGACAGCAGCAACCTCAGAGGGCATTTCAGCCTGGACTCGCACGTAACCGGCCTGTAGGAAATTCTCCTCTTCGCTCAATGTCTTTCTCGCTTGATAGACAATCACTGGCTCCCGCCCCCGATTGCTGCGTTCGATCGAGGACAATGGAGTTTCGATTGCCTCGGGCTCCCAGTATTCGGACGCGATCTGGGCTACCAGCGGCGTCAAAAGCGGATCATCTGCCAGCGCCAGCTTCCCGCCCGCCGAAAAGACAGCACGCGACAAACTTATGATGGCCTCCTGAATCCTCACGGTCTGATCCTGCATTTCCCGCGATTCCCCATCCGACAACTCCTCGCGGCTTTCCTGATAGTCCGGAAATCCTCCTACGAGGAGGACCAAAGCCCCATCAAGGCGACTCGGAATTTTCCGCTCCTCCGGCATTAGAGCACCCCCCTTCTGATGTCACGAGCGACCTTTGCCAAGTCTGCCTCGTCAAAGAATTGGGTATTCGCCGTCTTTCCAAGCCAACGCATATCAGCGGACCTGCGCCCGATCATGGAAGCGCCGGGCGCAATAAGGATCGGACGAGGATTCTGAACTTTACCCACTTCGAGATCGATATAGTGGAAATCAGCCAGATCTGCCGGGCGGGGAGTCAACCAAACATTATACGGATTACCGCCAACTCGACTCGCTGGATAGGCCTCGAGAAATCCACTTGATACTATCCGCTGCTGGACAACCCCCTCTCGCAGGAGGGCAAGGCGCATCGCCTGTCGCATCTGATGCCGCCGCCTCAGCATTGCGAAAGAATGAACAAGACTGATCCTACGGCAAACTTTATCCAGCCACTGCGGCCCCAGTTTGCCGTCAGGGCCCAACGCCCGCGGTGGCACTGTCATGCGGCTGTGACCGCTAATCATCTGCATGGTCGCCCCGTTCGGGACCTGGATCGCAAGAAGCCCCAGCCGATTGATGACAGCAAACACGACTTCCTGCTCCACCCACTTTGACACCGTGATCTTTGGCGTCTCCAGCACGACAACCATCGATTTGTGCGCCAACTCCTCCCTGAGCCGCTCCTGGAAATTGACCCCCGCGTTAATCCGATACTGGTCCAGGAAGACATCGAAATTCCGGCGGTTGAGTTCGTCAAACAATTGGTCCGCGAGAACTTGACCATCTTCACGGCGGTAGCTAACAAATACCCTATAGTCTTCCACTGTGATCCCAGCAGCCGGCAGAACTGCCGCCGCGATGTCAGCTGCATCCGAAACCCAAAAATGGACATTGATTCCAGCCAACGGACCCGAGAGAAGAGCCTTAGCCTTTGGCTTTGACTTCTCCGGGAGGCAGGGGATTACAACAAACCTATCGCTGGCCTTTCTTACTCTCGATGCCCAATACTTAATCGCTCCATAGGGATCATTGTTAAATCGTCGCGAACCATCGCCGATTAAGACCAACACTCGACGACAATCGCGTTCACGGTGTGCCAAACAGCCCACGGGTCCCTTGCTGGAGGGTGCACATGGAGCTGGAACGATTCCAGAAGGTCCTGTCGTACTCTTCAAAAAACGCGCGATCGCGCTCGCAGCACGATCAGCGTCTGCTTCAGCTTGAACCCCTCCGATGGGAACGACTGCTATCAAGCTTGGCCAAGGGCTGGGAACACGGGCAAAACACTCGCATGCAAATCCAGCACCGGACCGTGGCCTTTGCAAGACTACCTGAATTGAGTCGTCAAAAAGCATGGCTTCCAGTCATCCGAAGCGAGCGATTTTATTGAAGGCTGACAATAACTCGACACTCTCCGCCAAGAAGAATCTCGCAGGCAAAGGTCCTAATTAGCCGAAAGCGGCACCAATACCAAGGGAAGGAGATCAGTTTCTACCGAGTTGCATTTTCTGTCAAACGAATTCCAGGCAAGGCGAGACAAGTGCCGAGATGGCTGGCCCACAAAAGACTCCACCGACCCCTCAGCCCTGACTGGGTATTCCAGTACCGACTACAATAGCTGCTTGCCGCGATGTCGTTGACTGTTTTTCTCAGTTCGGTAAAAAACGAGTTTGAGACTGAGCGCCGCCTGATTCGAGAACAGATACAGCGCCTGGATGAATCGTGTGTCTGCATGGAAACATACGGGGCTTCATCTTTGGCACCAGCCATTTTCGATGAAAGCGCAGTCGCACGTTGCGACCTCTTCGTTTGCCTAGCAGGTTCGTCCTACGGTTCCGTTGAGCCAAACACCGGGCAATCCTATTCTGAACTTGAGTTCGGAGCAGCAGTCAAAAACCGACTACCATGCCTCATTTACATCCAAGAGCACTCTGAGACAGCTGACCTTGACTCCAGGCAGGAATCGTTCCTCGAACTACTCCGACGCCCAGAAAGAATCGTAAACACCTTTGCGACCGGAGAAGACCTCCGCAATCAGTTCATATTCGACCTGGTCCGAGAGCTCAGAACGACTCTCCTCGAAAAGTTCGCGATTGAACCATTGTTACCACTCTCTTCGAAGACCATTCACTCCCTTACGCAAGGATTGTTGGAGGAACAAGTTCAAGTTGTAGGAGGCGATCGATACCTCCTCCCTCTTTATGTTCACCGAGAAGTGGAAACGAGCATCGAGGAATTTATCGACTTCGAACAGCTCTTCGTCAAGCGTGCGAGCGAGCATCTCACTGAACTTGAAACCATCTGCACCTCCTATCGACTGCGCGAAAATACTCGAACCGCAATAGATCGCTTGCGGCAATCCGTTATGAATGGACGCTCCGCAGAGGACTTCCTATCTTGTTTAGCCGTGCTTAGAAGCGAATTTGAATACGATGAAGTCGTCGCGACCATCTCTAAACTTAACGCTGTATTGGCTTCACGGCCTCCCAATTCGACTCGGGCTGTCGCAGAAGTAATGTCAGTCCTCAAAACACTTCGATGTGTCTCCGGAGCTGCCCTCACCGATATTCCTAGCCTCCTAGAAGAGACGTGGCGTCGGGTCGGAACAGGACAAGTCGCAACGGCCACGGGAAGCTACCGCCAAATCCTGGCTGTATTCCCACATTCTGCTGACTTGGGACCCAAGAAGGCAACGCTGGCGAATGATCTAATAGACGAACTGACAAGCATGCAGCAACGTGCGAACAAACGTTGCCTTGCGATCGTTTCTCCTGCGGGTACCGGAAAGACGAATCTTCTTTGCAGCATCGCACAACACTTAATTAAGAAATCGCCCGTTGTGCTTCTCTCGGGCGCTCTTGAAATCTCTCGGGAATACGACTTGGAATCGCACATCGAGAGGTACCTTGCGGCGTCTTTCGGTCACAGCCTGTCAAATTGGCTCGAGCGTTCAGAGCCCGACTTGATGCGCCAACAGCAGTGGCTTTTCATCATCATTGACGCAATTAATGAAAATGACCAGCCCTCCACGATGGTCAAGCGCTTGCGAGCGCTTATTGCCCGCATCGCTCACCGCCGAGTGAAACTGATTGTCTCCTGTCGAGACGTAGGATGGGAACAGTTTGCCGGTACGTTTAGTCAATCTCTCTTCTCACCTCCTCTTCAATTGCGTAATTTCACCGAGCACGAGTGGCAGACGGTGCTTGCTCGTTATTTCGAACACTTCCGCATCAAGGCTGAGATCAGCGACGAAGTCCAAAAGTCTCTGCGAAACCCCGTCCTGTTGCGATTTTTCTGTTCAGTTCACAAAAGCCAATGCCTTGGCACCGTCGATACGGTCGCCTTGGGAGCTGTTTTCAACTCGTTCTTCGAGCACTTGCGTCAGGTAGCGCTGGAGCAACTAGGACCAATTGACGGCGAGGGCTGTATAGATTTGTTGCTCGGAGCTGCGCAGGAGATGTGGGGATCTTTGACACCGATATGCGATATTCAAAAGCTCGCTGCTACACAACAAAATCCGTCTTTATGCGACCGAGCATTGTTTCTCCTGCGCTCCGAGGGAGTATTTCAGCAGGTTGCACCAGTCTCGCCCCAGACCAGAGGGAGAACACTTCACTTTACCTTCGATGCATTTATGGAATTTGTGCTCGCCCGCGCATGGATTGAGAGCGGTTCAGCGACGGGTGCAGCTAGTCTCGATGCTCTGCTCCAAAAAGCTGTCGCAGCGATGCCAGCGTTCGGGGCCGCTGGTGGAGCGTTACTGCACCTCGACGAAATATTAGGAACAAAAGGTCGAACAATTAATCGTGCCATCTCGCTTACACGAGACGTCGTTGACACCCTCCTCGCATCCAGGCAAGTTCTGCTTCTCTATCTTGTGGAGCGGATGGATTTTTCGTCAGTCGATGGAATCATAATTGATATTCTTGACCGTTTCGAACAAGTTGCGGCCGCGCAAGTACGCGAACACTTAGCAAGAGTCGTCGTTCAGATCCTCCGCGTTCAACCAGCAAACGAGAAGGTCCGGACAATCGTCGGCAGGATACTCGAAGCTGGAGCACGAGATGAAAAGCCGCGTATACCAAAAGCAGCTCGACGGGACCACAAACCTGATGATGCCCCGTTTCGGCTCCCGCCGGCGCGGCACCACTATTCCGAAGACACCCGTCTCTCGGCTATCGCGCTACTAATCGGACTCGGGGATGAGCCAGCCAATAGGCTCGCTGACCAAGGTATCCAACGACTTGGGGATGTCGACTTGTACATTGCCCTTGAAGGACTTCGAGTCCTCGACGAGGCGACAGACGACATCGTCTCACGGACAGCAGGCAGAATGATTACCGAGGCAATCCCTGAATATCGTGTATATTGCGCATGGCTCTTACGTAATAGGTATGGCCTCCAACCGGCAGAATACGTGACCCGACTGTTGATCGATGACGACCGGCGCGTGTATCAGTATGCCCTAGGCCTAATATTCGATACCCGCATGGTTGAGTCGGAGTTGATCACGGAAATCGTTCGAAAGCTGGCTGATCCTGGACTGTCTGCCTGGCACCGAACTAATCTCATCCGTGTTCTTGGTGCACGCCACCGGTTCCTTCATCCTGCAAGCGCTCAAGTGACACAAATTGTGAGCGCCGTTCGAAATTGTTGTCAGGCAGGTCATCCCAGTGTGCGCCTGGAGGCGTATCGATGCATGTTGGCCTTTCCCGAGCATGTTTCTGTGGAAGATACCCTAGCAGCGGTACGTTCGGATTCGGATCGGTATGTTCGCGCCATCGCAACCTCTCATGGTAGGCCGCTAAGCCGGTGAGTTAGGCGCGTCGCGCTGACTGCAGCGTCTCTGTCAGCCGACGAATATCGGCGCGTGTCAAACCAGCTTGGGGGACAATCGTTACGTACTGTCTTGTTCCGCTCAACCGATCTCGGGCCTCGACGTTGAGCACCCCGTTAGCGTCCACATCGAACGTGATCTCGATCTGGGCCTCGGTTGCCATTCTCGGTTCGAGACCGGACAACGTCAGATAAGCCAAAGTTCGGTTGTCGCTCGCTCGCGCGTGTTCGCCCTGTACAACTCGGATCTCCACTGATGTCTGATGGTCCAGCGACGTCGAGAAGATCTCGGTCTTTTTTGTAGGTATTGTTGTGTTACGCGGGAGCATCGGCACTGTGTCCCCATCCGCATGATTTCGATACTCTAATTTGGCCCCCCAACGATCATCTAAATTGGCCCCCTGAG
>CALFMO010000028.1 GCA_937879855.1 uncultured Acidobacteriaceae bacterium
ACCCCAGAATTCCCTTGACTCCGACCGGCCTTCTCATGGAAGGCGATTGCACTCATCGTGGGGTTTTAAGCTAACCGCGATGTTTCGCCAATCATCAGATTAGGCCGCGTCGGCGCAGCGCAAGGCGGAGCAACGGCCAAGTCAGTAGCCCGATGACGCAGTAGAAAACTATGTTTGCCAAGATGACCACCGCATAGGACAGTATGATGATAAAAGCACTGCGTTGCCCCTCAAGTCCCATGAGCAGGATTGAACGCGGCCAGAGGATCAGTTCAATCTCACCAAAAGCCGAGCCTAGAAGTTTCCAACGCAGAATGAGGGCTACGGGGACGAGCAGCCCTATCGAACCCCACCCGAACATCCACTTCCAAAGAGTCAGTTTCATACGCTCGGATATTACGTCAACCGGCTCCGACGGCAAGATAACTGACGTAAGCAGACCATTGCGCTCAGAATCCCTCAGCGGGGGGCATGATGAGTGAAATGGGGATTTAACGCTAAACACGCAATTGAACCTCTAATTGTGCATCTTCGTCAGACCATCGCAAATTGCTGGAAGCCGATAAATCGATAGCGTGTTGTGAAAGGTTATCGCGACAAGGTCACCGGAGGGTGAGATCGTTGCAAACCTTGCCCGGGTCCCCTCCATCGGGAAACTGCGACGCCATTCAAAACATGATTTCCCATTCGCAGTATCAATTACCCATATTGACTCGCCGTTGGCGTCTTCAGGCCCGGACATTCCCAAAGTCGAGATGGTATGCAGAATCTCGAGCAGGTGTTGGATTCTAGGCACCTTCCTTTCACTGAACTCGAACAGCTTGCGCCTTCCATCGGCAGATGAAGTTCCACCCCATCGAAGACCCGGTGTTTGAGTAATGCGTTTGAATGATCCGTTCTCCCATTGGACGCTGTACTGGGCATATTGCGGACCTTCAGCTTTCGCTTGGAATGTCTGCACCATGATGGAGTTCTCTGATGAGAACGCCACTCTCACCAACTCAAGTTGTCCCGAGCCTTCGGGTGGCCACTGGGACACGTCGATTGTTGCGATAGGTTGAACCGAGGGCGCTGGGGTTTGTGCAAAAGCAGATCGGGCGCAGCTAAGTAGGACAATAAACCCTAAGATCGCGAAAGAATGAGACTTGTATTCCATGCGCCTAGCTTAAGCGGGATCTGCGGTGAACGCTAGGTGATTGCGATACTCATGTTGGTAACTGTCGTAATCAGGCGATAGCGCAAGCTTGCGCTTTTACTTCGCCTTTTTACGCCTTAATGAGCGCCATGGCGATGTTACAACAGTTACCCCCGAGGTGGTTGCATTTGTAGACCGCTAGCCGGGGGGACTGCAATCATTACGTAAAAGCCAAGACGAGCGAAAATCCGGGTGGTTTTGATGGCGCAAACCGAGAATTCAAAAGGCGGCACGGCACGTTGGGGGCTCATTATAGGAGGCGCTATGATCATCGGCGGAGTCCTCACGGGCAACCTGTCGACGTATTTGCTTCCCCCCAAGCCAGTGGCGCGGGAGCACATCCCGGCGATACCCGAGAAATGGCAATTTACAGCAACCGGAGCCGTCACCGGCGCCCTCGCGCTCGGGGATGACGGAAGTCTCTATGCTGCCAGCGAGGACGGATTTGTTTACGCGGTGGATTCCTCCGGCAGTTTGCAATGGAAATTTAATGCTGGTCCTATCCTGGCGGGGCCGGCCATCGGCGCCGATGGGACGATTTACGTTACCAATAAGGACGAAGGCACTTATGCCATCAATCGCATCGGCATGCAGCAATGGGCGATGGAGAGCAGTTCACACTTTGCCCTTCCCATAGGCGTAGGATCAGCCCTGGATCAAGATCATCTCTATACGCCCTGGAATGGCCATATTCGCGCCCTTCCGTTGAACAGTAGGGCAATTGATTGGACCGCAGGTGGCGTTGAGACAAATGGCTCAGTGACAATTCTTCCTAATGGTCTCATCGTTTATCCCGGGGCAGGGAGAATGGACGCGGTGGATTCCACCGGAAGAATCGTATGGCAGTATCCAGCTATGAATCCTCCCCTATCCGCAGACCTGTTCATTAGCAACGACGGGCAAGCTCCATTAGGCAACTTTTGGCTGGACTCAGGCATAGCGGTGGGAGCCGACGGGACACTCTATGCCTGTGCGGTTGACGAGCCGGGTAACGAGCGACGGACTAATTCGCGGCTGGTTGCATTGACATCGGATGGACGGTACAAGTGGGAATTCCATGCGGGGACGCTTTCCGTTAATCGGGCCACCCCGGTGATTGCCACAGATGGAACAGTCTACTTCGGCAGCGGGAACGCCATGCTCTACGCGTTGAGTTCCGATGGAAAGAAGAAATGGGCCGTAAACACCGGTGCGGATATTCTGGCCATGATGCTTGCCGAAGATGGCACGGTATACGTTCTGAACAGCAGCGCACTGGTCGCTGTATCTCCAGATGGCAAATTGCTCACGAGAAACCCCATCGCTCAGTTGGTGGAGCCCCCGCGCGCACAAGTGATCGCCATATCCACGGAAGAACGTAAAGTGCTAACGAAACTTCCCGCTGATACAAGCGTTTCGCCGTCACCAACGCTGGCTGCGGACGGAACCGTCTACGTTGGTTCCCATGGAGGAAAGATTGTGGCGTTCGCTGGAACGCATGGGGGATTGATGAATAGTCCTTGGCCGAAGTTTCAGAGCGATCTCGCGAACAGCGGCCGTTCGCCCGCTTTGCACGCCGAATGGCGTTGACGTCATTGCTATTTGCCAATTGCTCTCGCTCTGGTAAATGACTGTCGGTAATATGCGATGACACGCAAACGTCGGTCACGGTCAGTGAGTTCTATCAGAAAGCGCCACCGTTATCGTTGATTGACGAAGACAGGCGGTTATATTCATCTTCTGGTCCCGCTAAAAGGCTTTGCCTGAATCCAGCAGGATCGTGACTGGTCCTTCATTCACCAGTTCCACCTGCATCATTTCCTGGAAACGGCCGGTTTCGCAGCGCAGGCCTGCGGCGCGAATACGCTCGACAAAGAACTCATAGAGTTGGCGCGCTCGTTCTGGCGGAGCGGCCGCGTCGAACGATGGTCGCTTGCCGCGGCGCACATCTCCGTACAGGGTAAATTGCGAGACCGCAAGCACACTGCCGCAGACATCGACGACGGTGCGGTTCATCTTTCCTTCTGCATCTTCGAAGATGCGGAGGCCGGCGATCTTTTCCGCAAGGTAAGCAGCATCGGCCTCGGTATCGTCGCGTCCTACGCCGAGGAGAACCAGCAATCCCGAGCCGATCTCGCCGCTGCTCCAATCGTTGCCGATCGAATCCTTGTTGGTCCGATGCTTGATCGTCACCTTGGCGCGGCTGACGCGCTGCACGACGGCACGCATGGGGTCCTCACTGAGACAGGGCCGAGATCAGCGACTCCTGCCCGGCCACGCATTGCCACCTTTGGTCGCGATAGACGTAGATATCGGTGAAACGGACTTTGAGAACAACTTTGCTTCCCGGTTCCAACGCCGTCGCCACTCCGCGGATGTAGCCAAAATCGCCGTACACGCGCGCGTGCAAATCCGAGAGTTCGTGGTGAACCGAGTTGTGGTTCGTCACTTTCGCCAGAGTGGCGGCGCGATCGGTCAACTTGCCGTCGGTCCCTGCATCCTCAAATTCGTCGGCCAGTATGCATTGAAATACCTCGGCATTGTGCTGCTCCAGGGCGCGGGCCCAGGTGCGCTCGATCTGGATCAAAGCATTTTCATCCTTCGATTGATCGGTGGCGCACGGCGCGGCATACATCAGAGGAGAAAGGATCAGCACCATCAAAAAATATCGCACGGGAGGCTCCATTTGTTGATTGCCAACCGCCCTCATCATAACCCTATCCGCGTTTGACCCCGGTAATGGCCAGCCTTTAGGATTCAAGTGTGCAATCTCAAGTCAACCGAGGCTGTGCCAGAGCTGGCAGGGCCCTTCCTTTACACTAATTCGCCGGGACAATTACACTACACACTCGCCTTTATTCGTATCGCAGTGCGTAAGACATGCCAGATTTTGGAGGGCTGAGCCCGAAGCCAGCAGAAAAGAACCTGCGATTGCGCAACGCAAGAATCGAAATCAAATCTAATCGAAGCAAGCGAGGAGAAACATGGCAGCCGTAGACGAGAAGGTAAAACAGATTATCGTGGAGCAGTTGGGAGTGGATGAAGGCGAAGTCACCTCCAGCGCGTCGTTCGTGGACGACTTGGGCGCCGACTCGCTCGATACCGTGGAACTGGTCATGGCTTTCGAAGAAGCCTTCGACATCGAGATTCCCGACGAGGATGCGGAGAAGATTCGCACCGTGCAGGACGCGGTGGATTACATCTCCAAGCACGCGAAAGCGGGGAAATAGTTGGGACGCAGGGTCGTAGTTACTGGCCTGGGTTTGATCTGCGGCGTGGGCAATTCCACCGACGAAGTGTGGAAGGCCCTGCTAGCGGGCAAGAGCGGTGTGGCGCGCATTACCGGTTTCGACACCACCGGCTTTGCCTGCCAGATCGCTGCAGAGGTCAAGAACTTCGATCCTTTGAACTTTATCGAGAAGAAAGAAGTCAAGAAGATGGCGCGCTTCATTCATGTGGCCGTCGCCGCCGCCGACGAAGCGCTGAAGATGTCGGGACTGAAGATCACTCCTGAAAACGATGAGCGCGTCGGCGTTCATATCGGCTCGGGGATCGGAGGGTTCGACATTATCGAACGCGAACACTCCGCGCTTTTGGAAGGCGGGCCGCGCAAGATTTCTCCCTTCTTCATTCCCGCGGCGATTATCAATCTTGCAGCCGGCCAGGTTTCGATGCGGTTCGGGGCCAAAGGGCCAAATGAGGCGACGGCTACCGCTTGCACGACCAGCGCACATTCTGTTGGTGATTCATACCGGATCATCCAGCACAACGATGCGGATGTGATGATTGCGGGAGGGTCGGAAGCCGCAATCACTCCGATGGGAGTTGGCGGATTCGCCGCCATGCGCGCGCTCTCAACGCGCAATGATGATCCCGAAAAGGCCAGCCGTCCCTGGGATCGCGATCGCGACGGTTTCGTGATTGGGGAAGGCGCGGGCATTTTGATCATGGAAGAACTGGAATTCGCGCGCAAGCGCGGTGCGCCCATTCTCGCGGAAATTGTGGGATACGGGATGAGCGGCGATGCCTACCACATGACGCAGCCGGCGCCCGAGCACGAAGGCGGTTTCCGAGTCATGCGCAACGCGGTACGCGACGCGGGCGTGACTCCCGATGTGGTGGGATACGTCAATGCCCACGGCACTTCGACGCCGATCGGCGACACGCTCGAGGCACACGCTATCCGCAACTTTTTCGGCGATCGCAAAATTGCGGTGAGTTCTACGAAGTCGATGACCGGGCACTTGCTGGGCGGCGCAGGCGGATTGGAAGCCGGCATCACGGTGCTGGCATTGCGGGACCAGATTCTGCCTCCCACCATCAACCTAGAGAATCCCGATCCCGATACGGCGGGCATGGATCTGGTGCCCAACCGGGCGCGCAAGGCTGAACTGGAATACGCCATGTCGAACTCGTTCGGCTTTGGCGGGACGAATGGCGCGCTGCTTTTTCGGCGCTGGAACGAATAAGGTTTCTGATCGGGAATTTTTTGCTCGGTTTGCAGATCACCCCAAACTCTTCATTCCGCAAGCGTTCTACTACGTAATGTCCTGTCTCACGCATCCTCGAAAAAAGTAACGACACTTTGGTACTTCGACCGTTGGTCCTTTGTGTCTTTTCAACCCTGGCGAACGCCTCCACAATGGGTTTCGAAAGTGGAGTCTTTCCCTCGATCATGGATAAAGCTTTCGCCACAACTCTCTCTCTCGCCCCACTCCGAATCAGCCGGAAAGCCGCAGCCCGCACCGCTCTCGTGGGATTGGACCCGGCATCCATCGCTTTGTTGGCGGAGTGCTTCCGGCAATTCAATATTGATACCGTCATAATGACTTCCAACGCGGCCGAGCGCCTTCATAAGGAAAAGTTCGAAGCTTGCGTGCTTGGCCTCGGCGAGGGCGCCGACGCGGTGATGGAAGCGGCCCGCTCCTCCCCGTCCAATAGCCGATGCATCATTTATGGGATAGGCGGCAATGCCCAGGAAGCCATGCGTTATTCCAAGTACGGCATCAACGCAATATTTAACGAACCTCTGGAGCGGCCTGCGGCCCTGAAACTGGTGCGCGCCACGCGCATGCTGGTGCTGCATGAATTCCGCCGCTACGTGCGCATTCCAGTAATGACCGAGGTCACCGTCGTCGGGGATGGCCGGCGGATCGTGGCGTCCAGCATTGAAATGAGTAGCGGTGGAATGTCGCTGAAGAGCTCAGAAGATTTTTCGATTGGCACCAATGTTGAGATTTCGTTTTCGCTGATGACTCTACCGCGCGTCAATGTTCGCGCATTTGTGAGCTGGCAGAAACCGAAGTCGTTCGGCGTGCGCTTCGATGCGAACGACGAACGGCGCCAGAAAGTGAAAGTCTGGATCGATTCTTACCTCGAGAACTGAGCAGTAGCTCAGAAAGCAAAAGCAATGAACCGCTGAGAACGCAGAGATCGCCGAGCAATTCTTCTCAGCTGCTATTTCTCGGCGTCCTTTGCGATCTCTGCGGTTAAGAGCTTTCTAGGTTAATCCCAATGGCGAACGCCGTCCCATTAAAATAGGCTTGTGCCTGAAGCCAGCAATCGCAGCGCGGCGTTGCCCGCGCTTCCTTCCATTGACGCTCGCCGCTTTACGCTTCGCCAGCGCATCGCGTTGCGCATCATCATCTGGCTAGGATATGGGATCATTCGGCTGATCGGCCCCACACTGCGCGTCGCGGTCTCCTATGAAGAAGGCGCGCAGAAGACGTTGGACGAGCGCCCGCTCATCGCGTCGTTCTGGCATTCGTGCATGATCCCCGCTACTTATATTTTTCGCGACATGGGCATCCGGGTGATGAGCAGTGACAGTTACGACGGACAGTACATGGGCCGGATCATCCACAAGTTCGGCTTTCTCGCGGTGAAGGGATCGAGCAGCCGCAACGCCGTGCGGGCCTTGCTCGGCCTGCGGCGCGCGCTCGAAGAGGGCTGGACGGTCGCGTTTACCTTGGATGGACCTCGCGGCCCGCGCCACAAAGTAAAGCCCGGTCCGGTCGCGCTGGCACGATCATCGGGCGTGGCGATGACCATATTCCACGCGGCCGTGGATCGCGCCTGGGTGCTGAATACGTGGGACCGCTTGATGATTCCGGCTCCCTTCTCGCGGGTGCTGGTACGCGTCGGCAAACTGATTCCCGTTCCTGAGGATGCCACGGATGAAGATTTGGACCGTTATACGAACGAACTGCAAGCAGCGCTCGACCGAGTTTGCGAATTCGCCGAGGACAACGTGAAAAAGGCCGGGACGAGCGAGTTTCCTTACCACAAACGTGGGAGCTAAGAATCGCGGATTGATGATTGCAGAAGTGAGAAGTCAGAAGTCAGAAGTAAACTTTAGATACCACCGGGCATTGAAGAAAGATCTGGAATCAAAATCTGAAACCTGCAATCTGACTTTTGACTTTTGACTTTTGACTTTTGGCTTCTGACTTCTGCGGTTCCCCTATTCCAGCGCTGAGCCCAACAGCTGGTACCGGTATTTCTTGCCGTCCCAAAAGACGACCGAAGAGGTGTCTTCGCCCTCGCCGGTTTCTTCCATGTAGATTCCAAGGATGGTTTTCTTCTTCAGGGCAAGCCTCTTCACCGTAAGACTCTTAAAGGGCAGATTGATCAGCAGGAACTTGGCCTTCGGTGTCTCGGCGCGCCAGGCGTCTTTCTCCGCGCCGTGAATGATGAGGAGACTAATGCCGCGGCGCTCGGGTGCATCGGAAGCAAACGTGGAAGTAACCTTGATGTCACTGTAGCCGAGAAACGTGTCGTAAGGATCAGCGACCACGAAGCTGTACTCATCTTTGTCAGCCATCGGATTCTTGCACCTGGCGGCCACCACCAGGTCGTCGATGCCATCGTCATCAAGGTCGGCGACGAATTGCGGCGGTCCCGCCAGCAGCGAACAGTTATCGCCAAATTGCTTGTGGATAAGTTCATCCGTCACTGCCGGCGACGGAGACTTGGCGTGCGCCGGCGGCGGTGGCGGCTGCTTCTTTTGATCGGCAGCGGCGATCGTCAACAATAGCGCAACAGCGGGGAGCAGGAACAATTTACGGGACGACATGGGTTTACTCTAGTCTGGTTTTGCGCGCCAGGGTAGAGACAGAGTAGTGACGGACGTAACAGCAACTACAAAATCCGCGGCACCGATATCCCGCAAACGGGCTTTGGCTTTTCCGCTCGAACCGTCGGGCTTCGCCCCCGGGCTGGACAGCCGAGGCGGCTGTCGCTACGTGATTCTGTTAGCGATGGAAGTGTTCCCAGCCTTGCGGCTTGAGTTCGTGGGTACCGGTTGTATCCCGCAGGAGAATTTTTGCAGCGCGTGTGATGCGGCCGATCGACGTCAGCGCGACCCCGGCAATCGTAGGCGGAACGCGCTTGCCCGGCCGAACCGTGAAAAGTAGCTCATAGTCCTCGCCACCGTGTAAGGCGAGGTCCAGGTCTACCTCGCGACCGGGTCGCCCAACGCTGGCCCGGGGTATACGCGCGGCGTTAAGTTCGGCTCCTACGCCGCTCTCTTCACAAATGTGCCCCAAGTCTGTGGAGAGGCCGTCGCTAGTGTCGATCATGGCGGAGGCCAAGCCCTTCTCCCGCAGGATGCGCCCGAGTTCGAGCCGCGGCTCGGGATAAAAATGTCGCCGGTAGTCGCGGAGATTCTGCTTCCTGCTCGCCCTACTTCGCATGGCCTTGACCGCAGCAGCCGATCCCCCCAGCGCTCCGCTGACATAGATGTGATCGCCGGCTCGAGCGCCGGAGCGGAGCACAGCCTTGCCCTTGGGCACGGCGCCCACCACGACGATGTCGGCGAGGATTCCGGCGGGGGACTCGGCCGTATCGCCTCCGGCGAGAGTTACGCTGAATTTTTCCGCCAGCGTGATCAGGCCGCGCACAAAACCGCCAACCCATGATTGAGGAACGTCGCTGGGCAGAGCCAGGGAAAGAAAAGTGGCGACCGGCTCGCCCCCCATGGCGGCGATGTCGCTCAGGCCTCGAGCCAGGCAGCGGTGGCCCACCGATTCAGGCGAATGCCAATCCCGGCGGAAGTGAATGCCTTCCAAACTGAAATCGGTCGTGACCAGGGTATCTTGTCCTGGCCGAAGACGCAGCACGGCGCAGTCGTCGCCGATTCCGGTGAGAACGCCACTCCGCGTGGGGCGGGCACTCATGCCCGCCAGCCCTCGTGGTTGAGCCATGCGTCGAATCTGGGCAATCAGCGCTTTTTCAGCAAGCGGCATGGGCGCAATTACTATACCTCGCAACGCTGGTATCGCCCGATCAGCAGCTCGTCATGCCATAAGCTTGGCCGGACGCCGCAAGTGCCCTAGCCCACCCAAGGCCGAACCTAGCCGAGGCCAGATTCCTCAGGTAATACGTCCGATGGCTTTCCGTTACCTATCCTTCGGTAACCGGGGGTGGCCGTCTGCGTCGTTGACAGGTGGAACCCAGTTTGTTACCGTTAACCAGTCATTCACACAACCTTTGGCCGAGCTAAGTTCTGCAAGCGGTTGAGATTGCAGACAACGGCAGCTTTCAAGCTTTAGTCGGAGTTCGGTAGGTAGGGCGCGAGAAAGTATCCATTCCCAGAATGGGCACGCAGCCCGAAAAAGTCAGGTAGTCCGAACCGGCGTTTCTGAGCAACTAAGAATCAACCCCGGGAGTTCCGGACCTGATGTTCGCAACACAGAGGACACAGACTTTGCAAAAACGGTTTTACATCCTGTTCGTGGCCCGCGGGGACGATGGGCATCTGCACAAGATTTCCATCCCCGTGCACTATCTGTACGTGTTTGTGGTGGGAGCCGCGATCGGATTCCTCAGCCTGACCGGCATTGCCAGTTCTTATACCCGAATGCTGCTGAAGGTTTCCCGTTATAACCAGCTGCGCACGGAAAAAGATCAGCTCAAGGACAACTATTCGCGTCTGGAGCAAGTCGCCAAAGAGCGTGACGTGCAGGTGGCCTCGCTGGGTTCGATTGCTGGAGAGGTCTCGGCGCTTTATGGTTTGAAGGCGCAGCCGACGCTGGTGACGGTGACGGCCCAGCAGATCGAGGACGCGGATGTAAGCGGTTCGCTTGACCAGTTGCATGCGTTGCGAACATCGGCGCTGACCGGGGCAACCATGGTTGGCTTGACGATGGGCTTGACCCGCAATGCCACCACGGCGGACTGGTTCCGGGCAAACTCGGCCCCCAACCTGTGGCCGGTGGAAGGCCAGGTGACAGCTAGTTTTGGGGAGCGAATTGATCCGTTCAACGGCGAAGGTGCCTTTCACAGTGGCGTGGATATTGGCAGCAGCTATGGTGCCCCAGTGATTGCCCCGGCGGATGGAGTGGTCGTATTCAGCGATCAGTTGGGCGGATATGGCCGGGCGATCAAGATCGACCACGGCCATGGCATCAGCACGCGCTACGGCCATCTTTCCGGTTTTGCCGTAACTGCAGGACAGGCAGTACATCGCGGCGATGTCATTGGATTTATCGGCTCCAGCGGCCGTTCAACCGGCCCGCACCTCCACTACGAGGTCCGCATTAACGACACCCCAGTCAATCCTTACAAGTATCTCCGCATCACCGTCGCGCACGACGGCGGCTTTACTCCCGGAAGTTAGAATCCTCTCCCACCTATTTCATAAAATTGCATTTTCGCCGAGCCTCGCCCGGTTACTGCGACGTTACCGCGGTAATGGATTAAGGCCAACAAGACTTTAGGATCGCGACGGGAATGGCGCTACCATATTAGGAACCTCTCCCGATTCCGTGGCCGTTTCCGAATCTGCGGCGCAAGGACTGCATGGACAATCCAGAAATAAAGCGCTTTGGCCGGTACGAGATTGTGGCTGAATTGGGCCGCGGAGCGATGGGTGTGGTTTATAAAGCCAGGGATCCGCAGATCGATCGTATCGTCGCCGTGAAAACCGTTTCCATGTGGGGGCAGGAGCAAGAAGCAGAAAACGAATTTCGCATGCGTTTTATGAACGAAGCGCAGGCGGCTGGACGCCTGCATCATGCCGGCATTGTTTCGATCTTTGACGTGGGAGAGAATCTCGAAAACAAAGAAGCCTACATCGTCCTGGAATTTGTTTCGGGCGAATCCCTGAACAAAATTCTGGCGCGCGAAAAGAAACTCTCGCTGCCGCGAGCCCTGCAACTTGCAGAAGAGATTGCCATGGCGCTGGACTATGCTCACGCCCAAGGCGTAGTGCATCGCGACATCAAGCCGGGGAATATTCTTGTCACCGAAGAGGGCCATGCGAAGATTGCTGACTTCGGCATCGCCAAGCTGAATCTGGCCCACTTCACCCTGCCCGGCCGGGTCATGGGAACTCCCGCATACATGGCGCCGGAGCAACTGAGCGGGGAAGGCGTGGACGGAAGGTCCGACCTATTCTCGCTGGGCGTGATTCTCTATGCCATGGTCACTGGGCACTCTCCGTTTCAAGGCAACAGCGCGACCACGGTGTGTTTCAAGGTCGCCAATCGTGAACCCGTAGCGGCCAGCGCCTTTGATCTGATGTTGCCACCGGAACTCGATGAGGTGATATCGCGCGCGATGGCGAAGGATCCCGACCAGCGCTATCAGACGGGTGCAGAGTTCGCCGAGGATATCCGCCAATTGCAGCAGGTGTTCGAAACCAGCTCAACGACTACTTCGTTGCGGGCTGTGATGGCGACCGGAACCAGAACCATTGGCCCACAAACCCGGAGACTGAGTACGCGAAGCTCCGGAGCCCACCAAGCGGCAGAAATTGACCGGGCGGAAGAGTTCGTTCGTATCGCCTTCCGGAAGGCGCCAACCCAGACTCTCATTTTGAGTGCGACGGTGTTAGTGCTTCTCGTGATCGCCGGAATCCAGTCAAAGTTATTGGTGATTTCTCCAAGGCTTGGCGCGAATGCGCTGAACGTAGCTTCCAGCCCATCTGCAACCACAAGCGTAGAAGGCCCACGAACCGTTCCTACGATTGATACGTACAGCGGGGCGACGACGATAGCGTCCGCTTCCTTGCCGGCAACTAAGTCCATGCGTCGGAGGGCCCGCCACTCGCTTTTAACGCGACCAATCCCGGTCACGCCGGAAATCGTGGTGCCGCTCTCGAATCTCGATCTGTCGGTCCAGCACCAGTTCAAAGATGCCACACTTTTTGTGTGGGTCGACGACCGGCTGACGTTGACGCGACCACTGCATGGAGGCGTCCAGAAGCACATGGTTGTGTTTAATGGAGTCCACGGCGTGGATTCCGAGACTCTGAAAGTTCCCGCCGGAAAACATTCGCTGCGCTTCAGGGCATTGTCTTCCGACGAGGCGATTGATCTCTCAAAGACGATTTCGGCGGAATTTATTGGGGGCGCTGACAGGTCTTTGCAGGTCACCTTCGAAAAGCACAACACGGTCATGCGCCTGATCTGGCGGTAAGACTACTGCCGCAATCCCATCCAGTTCTCCGAGACGACCAGGGAATTTCCCGGATTCTGCGGATCGTATTTCACCGAAGTCGGCAGGCCGAGACGGCAGGAATGCAGGTTGATCCAGTGCCGCAGGTAGGTGACGTCCTGGGAACATTCGTAGGTCACACCAGCCACGTCGTATTTGTAGATCAGCATTGTCGCGGCATGGTATTTGTTGGCCGCAGCCAGGTCCTGCACATCAATCACCGTGCCGTCGGTGATGCGCCCAGTGCTCTCCAGCCATGCCCTACGCTGCCGCTCAAGCTCATCGGGCGTCTTGGGCTTGCGGCGGAGAAGTCCATACGCCGCCAGCAATGCGACGCCGCCTGTCACCAGCCCATAAAGTCGAAGTGAGTCCATACCTGAGGTGGGTTGAATCCGTGTCTTGTCGCGAGATCCTTATCAGGATAAGCCGAAAGCGAGATGCTTGGAAGTGGCCGCGAGGTTACGGAGGTGCAACCGACTGTGAAAATGTGCGGACGCGGTCGAGGATGCTTTCGGCGTGTTCTACAATCTGGCGGCTGGAGTATTCGTGAAGTTCATGCGGGAGCATAAATGAGATCTGCGGCGATTTCCCTAGGGATCGCGATGGTGATGGCGGCAGCGCTGTGCGGGCCGGCCTCCTCCAACGGAAAAACAAGAAATAAAAACGATGCACACGATTGGCCAATTTACGGCGGAACGCCAGAGAACAATCATTTTTCCAGCCTCTCCGAGATCAATCGAAAAAATGTGAAGCGCGTGCGGCTCGCCTGGACCTACGACACGCAGGAATCCGGCGGGCTGCAAACTAGCCCGCTCGAGATCGATGGAGTGCTATACGGGCTGACGCCGTCGCAGAAAGTCTTTGCCTTGAACGCAGCAACGGGCGAGTTGCTATGGAAGTTTGATTCCGGAATTCCCGGGACGCAGCCCGATCGCGGGCTGGCTTACTGGTCTAGCGGCGAAGGAAAAGATAAGGACGCCCGCATCCTGGTCGGGGTGATGAATTTTGTCTATGCGCTCGACGCACGCACGGGCAAAACCATTGCGAGTTTCGGAAAGGACGGGCACATCGACTTGCGCGAGGATCTGGATCGCGACCCGGCCGGGCAGTCCATTTATTTGACCAGCCCCCCGGTCATCTACAAAGACTTGATGATCGTCGGCGGACGCGAAGCGGAAACTTTGCCGGCATCCTTCGGCGATGTCCGCGCCTATGACGTGCGCAGCGGAAAGTTGCGGTGGTCGTTTCATACCATCCCACGGCCGGGCGAGTTCGGCTACGAAACCTGGCCGAAAGACGCCTGGAGGACGAGCGGCGCCGCCAATAATTGGGCCGGCATGACCGTGGATGCGGCGCGGGGAATCGTCTATGTTCCCACCGGTTCGGCGGCATTTGATTTCTACGGAGCCGATCGCCTTGGGGATAACCTTTTCGCTAATTGTCTGATCGCCCTGAACGCCGAGACGGGCGCGCGCATTTGGCACTTCCAGGGCGTAAGGCACGACATTTGGGATCGCGACTTTCCCGCGCCGCCGGTGCTTTTGACCGTGCAACGCGGTGGTAAGAAAGTCGACGCGGTGGCTCAGACCTCCAAGCAGGGCTCCGTATTTCTCTTTGATCGCACGACCGGCAAGCCGCTGTTTCCAATCGAATGCAGGAATTATCCGCCAAGCGATGTGCCGGGAGAGCAAGCAGCGCCGCAACAATGCCTGCCTGCGACTCCGGCTCCCTTTGCGCGCCAAGTGCTGACCGAGAATCTTGTGAGCGAGCGCACACCCGAAGTGCACGCGTGGGCCGTGGAGAAGTTTGGTAGCTTTCGCAGCGAAGGCCAGTTTGTTCCGTTCAGCGTGGGCAAAGATACAGTCATATTTCCCGGATTCGACGGCGGGGCCGAGTGGGGCGGAGCAGCGGCCGATCCCGAGACAGGAATCCTCTACGTCAACGCCAACGACTTGCCCTGGACCGGAGCGCTGGCGGAGAACACGCCTTCTGAAAACGCCGACAACACGCCCAAAGCGCTATACGTGAGCCAGTGCGCTGTCTGTCATGGAGAAAATTTGGCAGGATCGCCGCCTGCGATTCCTTCGCTGGTGGGTGTGATGGATCGCCGCTCACCAGCGGAGATTATGGCCACAATTCGCAACGGCAAGGGACGCATGACGGGGTTCTCCAATCTCAAGGACGATCAAATCAACGGGCTCCTTTCGTTTCTGACGAACCCTGTTTCAACAAAAAGCAACAACAAGGAAGTTGTGACGGCGGAGCCGCAACCCTCCGCGATCAAATATCACTTCACCGGATATCACAAGTTTCTAGACGCGGATGGATACCCCGCGGTGGCGCCTCCGTGGGGCACATTGAACGCCATCAACCTCAACACCGGCGAATACGTGTGGAAGATTCCGCTGGGCGAGTATCCGGAGCTGGCTGCAAAAGGTCTCAAGAATACCGGCACAGAAAACTATGGCGGTCCCATCGTTACCGCGGGTGGGTTGCTGTTCATCGGAGCGACGAACTTTGACAAAAAGTTTCGCGCATTCGATAAGGCCACTGGAGCGCTGCTGTGGGAGGCCGCGCTGCCATTTGCGGGAAATGCCACCCCAATCACGTATGAAGTGCACGGCCGGCAGTTTGTCGTCATCGCGGCGGGAGGTGGAAAAGATCTGAAGTCGAAATCGGGCGGGGTTTACGTGGCTTTCGCTCTCAAATAAGGAGCCTACTTGGTCTGGCTGCAAACGTCTTTGCTGACCAGGGCGAGGAAACCGCCCTCGGGAAGCTTGCCAAACTCATCGTCATGAGCAGCTTTCTTGCTGACCACGAAACGTCCGCTGTGGTCGCGGGAATAGAACCATTCTGTAGTCGGCGTAACTGCACCGCTGGCGCAGTTAATGCGGACACGAGCGCGCATCTCAACGAAAGGCCCGCCTTGCGGCAGTTTTGTCGGCTCCTTGTATTCGACACGCACCAGGGCAAGCCGCTGATTGTTCTTCAGAATGCGAACCGAACTGACCGACACTGTATCGCCGGTTTCAGTCTGTCCAATCGTGCGCCAGTCTCCCGCGGCAAACACCGCGAGGCTGACTACGAGCACTGGCGCCAGCACCACCGCGGTTAGGATAATGAGGGCTTTTTTCAATGAAGAGCGTCCGCTGAGCTATTCCACTGGGACAAAATGTAAGGAGACACTCTCGTCGAAAAAGCCGGTTCTGTCAACCGTCCCGGCGGGTGCGATGGCTTGGATTGGACGTTCATGCTATGTTTGGAGCCGTATAATGAAGGTACTCGAGGAAGGTTGATCTCCATGCAAACGCTTCATTCTACAACGGTTATGTCGCCCGTAGGGCCGCTGTTCCTGGCTACCTCCGCCCGCGGCCTGGTGGCGCTGGAGTTCGATGCTCGCCTTCCCGGCCAGCAAACCATCCGTCCTAATCCACGCGACTTGAGAGAGGAACAGATTGATAGGAAGGCGGAAAAAGTCGAGTTCAAGGAATCCGGCGATGCAATGCGAACCTACGTTCAGCAACTGGACGAATATTTCGCGGGAGAGCGGCGCGAATTTAGCTTCGCACTTGATCTGCGAGGAACAGAGTTTCAGTTGGCGTGCTGGCGAGCGCTGCTGGCGATTCCTTATGGCCAGACCCGCACTTACGGCGATATTGCACGCGCGGTCGGCAGGCCCCGTGGCTTCCGCGCGGTAGGGATGGCGAACAATCGCAACCCAGTTGCGATTGTCGTCCCGTGCCATCGCGTGATCGCCTCCGACGGCGCCCTATGCGGCTACGGCGGCGGGCTCGACATAAAGCGCAAATTGCTGGAACTGGAAGGCGCGCTCAGCGGGACGCTGGCAGCCTAGAGAACGATTGATTCTTGAATTTTGATTGATTCCTGAGTCCTGCTAATTCTGATTTTGATTAGCATTCCTTGGATATACAACTTATAATGTATATCCAAGGAGACTTATGCAGGTTGCGAAATGGGGAAACAGCCTTGCGGTGCGCTTGCCCGCCGCAGTGGTCGATGCGCTTGAATTAAAAGAGGGCGATCAGATCGAGATTCGGATTGCGCAGGGGCGGACGTTCGAAGTGAGCCGCGATCAAAGCCGGGAACGGGCATTGGCTCGCCTGCGCAAACTGCGGCGGCCTTTGCCTCCAGGATTCGTTTTCGATCGAGACGATGCGAATGCCAGATAGGGCATTTTTCGACACCAATGTCTTGATCTATGCAGTGGTAGAGAACGATCCCCGGGGTCCGCGTGCCGAAGCATTGCTCGCGTCCGGTGGCCTGGTTGGGGTGCAGATCTTGAATGAGTTCGTTTCGGTGGTTCGGCGCAAGTTGCGCATGCCGTGGAAGGATGTGATCGAAGCGCTGGATGCGATTCGAGTCCTTTGTCCGTCGCCGGTTGCTGTCACAATTTCGACGCACGAAACGGCATTGATGGTCGCCGAGAAGCACGGATTCGAAATCTACGATGCGCTGGTCATCGCCGCAGCGATGGAGGCTGGGTGCACCATCCTCTATTCCGAGGACTTCCAGGACGGCCAAGTCATTGACCGCAAACTTACCATTCGAAACCCATTTCGTTAACCGACGACAGTAGATCCCCGCCGACGGTACATGTACCTGGCATCTCACTTTCCTCGCCCCTTCGGTCCCCCTCGGTAATCTTGTTCTCGTTACCCGTTCACCATAGTCTGAAGGAGCATGGCCCTTCGTTGCCTATTATTTTCCTCCGATGAGAGGACTGCCGAGCCTATTCGCCAAGTCCTGGCTGGTCTCGGCGTGGTGGGAGAGCACTGCTCCGAGGCGGTGGAAGCCGTCGAGAGGGTAACCCACCAGAATTATCAGATCGTCATCATTGATTGGGATAAGCAGCCGGAGGCCGGGCTGTTGCTGTCGACAGCTCGCGAGCGCAAGGCCGCCGAGCGTCCGCTCACGCTGGCAATCGTCAGCGATGATCAGAGCGTTCCGAAAGCGTTGCAAGCAGGCGCAAATTCCACGTTGCGCAAGCCGCTTCAAGTCAACCAAGTCAAAGATACTCTGGCAACGGCTCGCGACCTGCTGCGCGCAAAACAAGACTCGGCGTCATCGGCTGCTCACGCGGCGGCAGCGGGGGCATCTGCGAGTTCACCGGCGCCGATCGCGGCCAGCCGGGGACAGGAACAGGAAACGCCCCGGGCGGGAGAGTTTCTGCAACCGTCCGCCAAATCGCACGCGCCCGAGTTTGTGTCGACACTGGAGCCTGTAGTTCCAGAAAAGGTGTCGAAGCCGATTGCGTCGCCGCCAGCTTCGGTGTCGCCGAAAACGGAGGAAAAGCCTGCTCCGCCTCCCCCCGCCCCGGCTTCAGAAACTCAGCCGAACAAGCCTAAGGGCCTCGAATGGTATCTAAAAACGCGGGCCGCGGCCCCCGCCACTTCCACTCCCGAGCCTCCGCCGGCACCTCCAACCCCGAGTCCCGCGAAGCCCGAATTGCTGGGTTACGATCAGCCGAATCAGCGCTCGTCGGCATCTGTTAAGCCGAAATTCAATAAGCCGAAGTTCAACGCGGCGCGGCCTTTCACTCCCGAGCCAAAGCCGACGGCAGAGAGTTACGAGCCCAAAAAAGAGGCGGAGCTCTTCGCCTACATGGCTCGAGGGAAAAACGTCCCGGAGGAAGAGACTCCGCAGCCGAAGTCCAGGCTGGGAAAAGCTGCAATCCTCGGAGCGCTCGCTCTGGCTAGTTGCGCAATTGTGGCTGCGCCGCAAGCGCCCTGGCATTCGCAGATCCGTGGAGTCTGGATTCGGGGGCGGCAAACTATGCACGCTTGGCTGAACCCGCAGCCGGTGGCTCCGCCACAGGCGCCAGCTGCGCATGAAAATTTCGGCCGCGCCGGGGATGAATACAAGCTGCCCGCGAGCGAGAACATTCCCGATGCCACGACTGACCCGTCGCAGATTCAGGTGCTTCCCGCAGTTGATCCCACAGCCAAGAAGCCGAACAACGACGCAGCCGGCCAGCCTGTGGGACTGCCGGGCGTAACGGGCCTGACTCCGGTCGGCGTGGCGCCCAGTCCGGAAGTGCAGCCTCAGGACAAACCGCTCGCGCCATCCACTGGAACGCCACAGCCTACCGTTGCGCCGCCCGTCGTCGCAGCGCCTGCATCATCCAATTCGATGGTCACCGCTCCGGCTTCGGCATTGCCGCACGCGGATTCTCCGGCGGTCGTTCCCCCATCTCTAACGTCCAATGTCGTTCCGGTTCCGGCGCAACCTGCGCCGCCAAAGAGCAGGCCGCCGCGCCGCGCAACCATTCCCGGCAACGTGCCCTCGAGTCTGAAATCACAATTGGCCTCCATGACTCCCGATGCGAGTGGCAACAAGCCGCCGGAAACGGCCCTGCCATCCATTGAGCCGGTTTCTGTTCCCGAAGCCGCGGAGCGCGCGCTGCTGACGGATCAGCCCACTATCGCTTACCCAGACAATGCCAAGGGACAGGCGACCGTAGTGTTGCAGGTTTTGATTGGCCGCGATGGCACCGTGCAGGACGCGAAGTTTCTGCAGGGATCACTGGCATTTGCGCGAACCGCGATCGACGGTGTGAAGCTTTGGAAGTTCAAGCCTTATTCCATGAACGGCCGAGCCGTATCGGTCCAGACGATGATCACTTTAAGCTTCAGGCCAGGCCAGCAATAACTCATTTGTTTTGTTAAGGGCGAAACGCGTTCTCTGCCCTACGGCACCCCTAAGTATCGACGGAGGTGCATTTGCCGGGCTTCTAAATGTCCATTCGTTACCGAAGAGGCTCAAATCTAGCAGCCGAGCGGGCGCAAACTGCATCTACACATATATAATTGGGAGAGTTTCACAGAAAGTAACTCCTTCCAGAAGAAGACCAAAACTGATGTCCATGAAAACCAAAGCAGCGATTCTCGTCACCTCCTTTGCCGTATTACTTTTCGTTGTAGTGGGCTCGCTGGGCGGCGTGCACGCTTCCTCCAACGACGGCTCGTACCGCCAACTACAGGTTTACAGTGAAGTGCTCTCGCGCGTGCGCAGTGAATACGTTGAAGAGCCGAACATTCCCAAGGTGACAGACGGCGCGTTGCATGGACTTCTCGAATCGCTCGATTCCAACTCGAGCTACATGACGGCCGACGCCTACAAGGCATACAAGGCCCACAAGGCGGAAGGCAAAGCGGGAATCGGCGCAGTAATCTCGAAGCGTTTTGGATACGCAGCCGTGGTTGATGTGTTGCCGGGCTCGCCCGCTGAGAAGGCGGGTATTGAGCAGACGGACATTTTCGAATCGATTGAAGGGCAAAGCACGCGCGACATGTCGCTGCCCGAGATTCGCAGTCTGCTTACCGGCACTCCGGGCTCGACGCTGAATGTCGCCGTGGTGCGCGCGCGCAAAGCCGAGCCGCAAAAGGTTGTGATCACTCGCGACATTGTGAGCATTCCTCCGGTTGCCGACAAAATGATGGACGACGGCATTGGCTACGTGAAAGTGGAAGCCCTTACGAAGGGAAAGACGCTGGAGGTTGCTGCCAAAATCAAATCGCTGGAGAAATCGGGAGCGAAAAAGATTCTGCTCGATCTGCGGAACTGCGCCGAGGGCGACGAGACCGAGGGCATCGGAGTGGCGAATCTGTTCCTCAATCACGGAACTATCACGTACTTGCAGGGACAGAAGTTTCCGCGTCAGGCCTTCAATGCCGACCCGACCAAGGCGATCACCACTCTTCCGGTCGCGGTGCTCGTAAACCGTGGGACTTCGGGAGCGGGTGAAATTGTGGCCGCTGCCATTCTGGAGAACGCACGCGGCGACGTTGTGGGCGACAAAACATTTGGCGATGGCTCAGTACAGAAAACGATTGATCTGCCCGACGGCGGCGCTTTGATCCTGTCAGTGGCAAAGTACTATTCGCCCAGCGGGAAGGCTATTCAAGATACGGCGATCACTCCCAACGTTGTAGTGGCGGATGCTGCCGACGATTCAGTTTCTCCGGATGATGAGGATAATAGCTCCAATCCGGATCAGGAAGCCAAGCCCAAGAATCAGGTAGATGACCAACTGAACAAGGCCGTGGAAGTGTTGAAGAGCCGGGCCAGTTAACATTTCTCGAAACATCAATGTAGCGGTCGACCGCGTGCCCCATGGCGCGCGGTTTTTCATTTCAGCGTGATCCGTGTACTGAGCGGGTCCGACTGCTGGTGTAAACTTCCCAGCAGCCTAAGGCGGACGCCAGTCCTACATTGTGGAAACGATCACCCATTCGCCAACTTCACTTGCTCTCCTGTTCCTGATCTCGGCAGCCTCCATCTTTATCGTCTATGCAGTCTTCAACCGGTTGCGTAGCGCGCCGCCTACGCCAGGCCGGCTGGAATTGCAGGTCGCGGAACTAGGCAGTTTCAGTTACCGCCAGCTCGTGCTGGTCAGCTTCCTCAGCCTGTTTCTCGAAATGCTGATGATCCGCTGGGTCTCCTCGGAAATCAGAATCTTTGCCTACTTCAAAAATTTCGTGCTCGTTGCCTGCTTCCTGGGCTTCGGACTGGGTTGCTATCTCTGCCGGCGCCGGCTGCAGCTTACCGCGATCATCGCGCCCCTTTTATTGCTGACCGTTATTTTGAAGAGTCCCATCTCTCCTCTGCGCCGGACCATGTCGGCTTTGCCTCAACTTCTGGGCAGCGGTGTGGAGGTCCATGTCTGGGGAGTTCCGGCGGTGCCCACGAGTTGGACGGGAATGTTCCTTGCCCTGGCCGTAATCATCCCACTCTTCGCCCTGGTTGCATGCACGTTTATTCCATTCGGCCAGCTTGTGGGATGGTATCTGGAGAGTGCTCCGAACGGCTTATCAGCCTACACCGTGAATGTCCTCGCAAGTCTTGCGGGAATCGCTGGATTCACTGCGCTGTGCTTCCTCTATCAACCCCCGTGGACGTGGTTCCTGGTTGCGGGCATTGTCTCGCTGCTTCTGTTCTGGCGACATTCGCGGGCCCGCACGATCCTTGGTGGGACTTTCCTGGCTTGTGTAGTTTTGCTTGCAATTCCGGACTTCAAGCAAGCCACCACCTATTGGTCGCCCTATCAGAAACTGGTCATTGAACCGCTGTATCGCAATGGTGAGCTGCAGGCTTACTCTCTCAACACGAACGACTCCTTTTATCAGACCATCGTCAACCTTTCGCCCGCCTTCGTCCGCTCCCATCCCGATCAGTTTCGCAACGACGCGATCGAGCGCAACTCATATAACCTGCCTTACCGCTTTTACCGCTCTCCCTCGTCCGTTCTGGTATTGGGCTCGGGCATGGGCAACGATGTCGCTGCAGCGCTTCGCAATGGCGCCGAACGCGTCGTGGCCGTCGAGATCGATCCTCTGATTCTCCAACTGGGCCGCACCCTTCACTTCGAGCAGCCCTACGAGTCTCCGCGCTCTCAGGTCGTTGTCGACGACGCCCGCAGTTTTATTGAGAACTGCCACGAGCAATTTGATCTCATCGTTTATTCTCTGCTCGATTCGCACACCACCACATCGCACTTCACCAATATCCGCATCGACAACTATGTTTACACTCGCGAGGCAATGCGCCGCGCCAGGCTATTGCTCAAGCCGGACGGCTTGTTGATCGTCAAATTTCAAGTGGACAATCCCTGGATCGCGGGCCGCTTGTTCAAGCTCATGCAGGACGCCTTCGACCACGATCCCATCCAATTCCAGGGAGATGTCGAAGGCTACGACACCTCCGGCCGCTTCTTCGTCGAAGGCTCGCGCGCCCGATTGGCGCAGGCCGCGTCCGATCCCACCCTGGCCGGCTATCTCGCCTCCCACTCGCAAATCCTCATGAAGCCGGCACGCATGACTACCGACGACTGGCCCTACTTCTACCAGCACGAGCCCGGTCTTCCCCTCTCTGTGATTCTGGTTTCTCTGGCCGTGCTCATCACCTCAGCTTGGTTCCTTCACCAAACGGGGGAAAACGCCATTGCCGACAAACTCCATTTCATGTTTTTGGGAGCAGGGTTCATGCTGTTGGAAGCGCAAATCGTCAGCAAAATGGCTCTCCTGTTCGGCACCACGTGGCTCGTCAACGCCATCGTCGTCTCCGGCCTGTTATGTCTGATTGTGGCCGCCAATCTCGTCTACGGCGCCCGCCCAACGTTTCCCCAAAGCGTCGCCTATGTCGGACTGTTCATTTCTCTTGCAGTAATGTTTGCGGTTCCGATGCGAAGCCTGTTCTTTGCATCCTGGGCCTTGCGCGCGATCATCGCCTCCATCGTTCTCTGCCTGCCGGTTTTCTTCGCTGGCATCATTTTCGTATCAAGCTTCGCCCGGGCTGGATTTCGTGGAAAGGCCTTGGGATCGAACTTGTTCGGTTCTTTGTTGGGCGGCGTACTGGAATCGTTCTCCCTCTGGTTCGGATTAAGGTCATTGACGATTCTCGCGGCCGCCTTGTACTTGCTCTCGGCGATTTTCCTTCGCCGGGTCGGAATTGATAACAGCCCCGCAACGCCCGTGCAGCGCCACCAATTCGTCCCACCTGAGGTGCTATCCTGACCTCGTCCCCTGATGAAGTCCCTCTACGATACTCTTCCCCCGGTGGAAATCGGTGGGCGCCGGCTGGTGGGCCGCGTGCTCTTCGCTCTGCTCGTGCTGATTTCAGTCCTGGTAGGAGCGACGGTTGGGCTGTTGCTGGTCTACACCACTGATCTACCGCAGGTCGATGCTCTGGAGGCTTACCGTCCCAGTTCCATCACCGAACTTTACGACGATCACGGGCGAGTGATCGGATCGTTCGCGCTGCAACGGCGCGTGGTTGCGAGTTACGACGATTTCCCTCCCGTGCTGCGCGAGGCAATCGTCTCGATCGAAGACAAAGATTTCTACCGGCACTCCGGAATCAACTTCTGGCGCATCATGGGCGCCGCCTATCGCGATATTTCTTCGGGCGGAAAGGTGCAGGGAGCGTCGACCCTTACCATGCAACTGGCGCGCAATCTTTTCCTGTCGCCCGATCGCCGGTGGCAGCGCAAAGTGCAAGAGGCAATGCTGGCGATTCAAATCGAGCGCCGCTTCACCAAGGCGCAGATTTTCACGCTCTATGCGAACCAGATTTCTCTGGGGCACGGCACGTTTGGATTTGAGGCTGCGTCGGAATTTTATTTCAGCAAACCGGCAAAACAGCTTACTCTCGACGAAGCCGCGCTGCTGGCGGGCTTGCCCAAAGGCCCGACGGTGTACTCCCCGATCAACCATCCCGATCGCGCACAGAAGCGCCGGAATCTGGTGATCAATGCCATGCTGGAAGATGGCAAGATCACAGCAGCGCAGGCAGCCGACGCGCGATCCGCGCCATTGGTGCTGCATCTGGCGCACGATCCGAATTCGCTGGCTCCTTATTTTGTCGAAGAAATTCGGCGCTATCTTGAAGGCAAGTACGGAGCCGACCAGGTGCACGAAGGCGGCCTGAAGGTGTACACGACTCTCGACGTAGATCTGCAAAGAGCCGCGAACCAGGCAGTCCTCGACGGCTTGGCCGCCTATGAACGGCGGCATGGCTGGAAAGGTCATCTGGAAAATGTTGTGGCCAACGGTATGGCTATCGACAAATATTTCAATTCGGACTGGGACGACGGGCCTGAGGTGAACGGATACATCCACGCGCTCGTGACTTCTGCCGGGACGGGGATCGCGACCCTGAAGTTTGGAAGATACACAGCAGCTCTGGGACAAGCCGATGTTGCCTGGACGAAACAGAGACTGACGGCCATTCTCAAAACCGGCGACATCTGCTATGTCAAAATTCTTTCACTTGGCACGAACGGCGCGGCCCGCATCAGCCTGGAGCAGGATTCGGGAGCCCAGGGTTCATTGCTCGCGATCGACAATGCAACCGGTGGCATCAAGGCAATGGTGGGCGGGCGCGATTTCAACGAATCGAAATTCGACCGCGCCACCCAGGCCCTGCGTCAGGTGGGCTCTTCGTTCAAACCCTATGTCTACACCACTGTCATTGACCAGGGGGCCACTCCCGACGACACGATTCTGGATGAGCCGGTCAGCTTTGAAACTCCCTCCGGCCCTTACTCTCCGCACAACTACGATGAAAACTTTGAAGGCATCATCACGCTGCGGCGTGCGCTGGCCCAGTCTCGCAACATCCCGGCGCTGAAACTCGCTAATAAAGTTGGCATCAAGAGCGTGATCGACTATGCCGAACGTTTCGGCATCACCGCCAAATTGCCGCCATATTTGCCCGTCGCTCTGGGAGCCGCCGAAATCACATTGATGGAGCAGACCTCAGCGTACAGCGTCTTTCCGAACGACGGAGTGCGCGTGATTCCGCGCTACATCACGCGGGTAACGGATTACGATGGGCGCGTACTCGAGGAGGATTTTCCCGACGTAAAGGATGTGATCAGCGAGCGCACCGCCCGCATCATGACCTCGATGCTGCGGGAAGTTGTGCTGCACGGCACGGGGATCGCGGCCTCGAAGCTGCCATTTCCCGTAGCCGGAAAAACCGGTACGACCAACGATTTCACCGACGCGTGGTTTATGGGATTCTCTCCCACAATGACCTGCGGAGTTTGGGTCGGTTACGATGAGAAAAAATCTTTGGGAGCCAAAGAGACCGGAGCGCACGCAGCCCTGCCCATCTGGATGAATTTCATGACGGTAGCGATGGCGGGTAAGGACCCAGGAGATTTTCAGCCATCGCCGCTGGCCCCGCATACGGTGGCGCAAAAAATAGATACCCCGGACACCGCCCCAGCCACCGAAGAAGCGCATTAAATAAGTAGCGCCGGCATCGTGCCGGCTGTCGCGAGGGCGCCACGCCCTCGCCCGCCCGAATCAGCTATAAGTAGGTTATTTTACGAACTGAGGAGAGATCATGCGCACGCTCTTGCTGACCCTTCTATTACTCGTTTCTTACGCGACTGCGGCAAGCACCCCGAAGGAAGCGTCCGGAAACTCCGAAGCAGCCATCCAAGACGTCCTGCACACGCAGCAGGAAGCGTGGAATCGTCACGACCTCGACGCCTTCATGGCTGGCTACTGGAATTCGCCGGACCTGACTTTCTTTTCGGGCGCCAAGCAGACTAGCGGCTGGCAGGCAACGCTGGACCGCTACCATGCGACGTATGCGAGTCCGGGGCACGAGATGGGAACGTTGGAGTTCAACGCGTTGCGAATCGAAATGCTGGGGTCGGACGCGGCATTCGTACGCGGCGCATGGCATCTGACCATGCCCGATGGAAAAACTCCGCACGGCCTGTTCACACTGGTGTTTCGCAAGTTCCCCGACGGCTGGAAGATTGTGCACGACCACACCTCGGCCGCGGATTGAACAGCTCATTGCTTTCGGTGGCCCCCGAGGATTGCTCTCGTCTGCAACTCAACCGCGAGCCATCCACTCACTTCTTCACGCGTACCTGCACGCGCGTGCCCTCCGGCAGCGTCCCATTCGACAGTTCCACCGTCCCGTTCCTCACGACACCCTCGAATTCCTGCTGGGACTCGCTTCCAGGCCGCGCAGCCGAGGCGACTGCGGCTACGTGATCAACACTGCGTCCCATGCCTTTGTCCATCGCTTCATTGGCCAAACGATCCGCTTCGCGATTGTGCTCCCGCAGCGCGTGCCCAATCGAGAACCAATCCAGTTGCGCAATCAATTCCTTGGCGCGATGGTGCAAGTCTTGCAGCGTTGCATTCTTCACTTTGTAAATGCCCTTAATCTGCCGTACGAGCAACTCTGAATCGCTGATCACCTTCAGTGCCTTGGGACCGTGCTTGATCGCGTATTCGAGAGCGGCGATCAGTCCCTGATACTCGGCAAAGTTGTTGGTCTGGTGACCGAGATATTCGCTTAAGGCCGCGACCTTCCGTCCCGATTCATCTTGAAGTACGACTCCATAGCCCGCCGGTCCCGGATTGCCGCGCGCGCCACCGTCGCTGTGCGCAATCAGATAATGCTCTGGAGGATTTTCGCGGATTTCAAAGAGAGGCTTGGTTCCAGCGCTGCGAGGGGAGTAAGAAGGCATGTTCGAGTTTACAACGCCAACCGGGTTCAGCGACCCGCCGCCAGACGAGTTGCCAGGCGCGACGGCAGGTTCGCGGCAAAAATGCGATCTTGCGCGTCTTTGAGATTGTATGGCGTGCGGTGAAAGTGCACGATCTGCGCGTCTGTATCGAACAGCGCGAAGGCAGCGCGCCAGTCACCGTCGCGAGGCTGGCCGACGGAACCCGGATTGATCAAATATCGCGCATGTGGCTTCAACTGCAGCGCAACCGACTCGGCCTGACCCACGGTGCGGTACTCTGGCCGAAAGCCGTCTGCGGAAGATTCGTTCACAAAAAATCCACCCTGCAGATGCGTGTGCCCAAAGAACGTCAAGGGACTCGTCAGCGTAATCAACGGCGCCAGCGCGTCGCCCAGCGAAACTACATATTCATCCTCATCATTCGGAGAGCCGTGCACCAACTGCACTTCGGGAAAATCAGGCAACGAAACCGGTCCCTGTGGCAGATCGCGCAGCCAATCGAGGTTCTCCGATGTCAACTCATTACGAGTCCAAATAGCGGCTGAAGCGGCCATAGGATTAAAGTCATCCAGATCCAGGAGCCCCGTCACGGCCTTGTCATGATTGCCGCGCACGAAAATCTTTCCCAAGTCGCGAGAACGGGCCGCTACTTCATTCGGACTGGCTCCGTAGCCCACGATGTCCCCCAGGTTCACGGCCAGATCGAACGAGGGAGCAGCGGCGAGAGTGGCTTCGAAAGCTTCGAGATTGGCGTGGATATCGCTTAGGAGCAGTATGCGCAACGGGTCCCCGCACGAACTGCCGATTATAGACTGGGCCGGAACAATATGGAGTCGGGTGTTTCCCGCACTCCACTTTCACGGTTCTTATCCGGCCCGGGCATTCACCACCGGGCAGCGAGCCCAGTGTCCCGCTGAAACCTCGACCAGAGGCGGAAAGTCGCGCGCGCATTCTGGAATGCGAAACTCGCAGCGGGGTTCGAAAGCGCAACCTTTAGGCATGGCTTGCAGCGGCGGGACCGTGCCTTCAATCGTTTGCAATGGGCGTCTGCGATCTGTCTTAAGGTCGGGCACGGCGCGCAGCAAGCCGCGCGTATAAGGGTGCGCGGGCGACTGGAAGATGTCGCGCTTCTCGCCCGATTCCACCAGGCTGCCGGCGTACATCACGGCAACGCGATCGGCGACCTGCGAAACCACCGCCAAGTCGTGAGAGATGAAGAGCATTGCCAGGCCAAACTTGACGCGCAATTGCGCGAGCAATTCGAGAATCTGCGCCTGGATCGTGACGTCGAGCGCCGTGGTCGGTTCGTCGGCGATCAGCAACAGTGGCCGGTTGACGATGGCCATGGCGATCATGATGCGCTGCCGCATGCCGCCGGAAAGTTGGTGAGGATAATCGCGGGAGCGGCGCGCTGGATCCGGAATGGCGACCTCATTCATCGCATCTACGGCGCGCTGCCAGGCGTCACGTTTCGAAATTGAATTGTGCGCCATCACCGCTTCGGCAATTTGATCTCCAACGCGCATCACCGGATTGAGCGCGGTCATAGGCTCCTGAAAAATCATGGCGATGCGCGAACCTCGCAGTTGCCGCATGTCGTCGTCCCCCAGTGCGGGAAGGTTGCGCGGAGACGGATTTCCGGCCAAGACGATTTCGCCGGAGACTCGGGCCTGCGGGGGCAGCAGGCGCATGATCGCGAGTGACGTGATCGATTTGCCCGAGCCGGATTCGCCAACCAGGCCTAGAACTTCGCCCGATGCAATCGACAGGCTGAGATCACGAACCGCGGGAAGAGTTTGTGTGGGGGCCGTTCCCGCCTTTCCGTTTTGGCCGTTTGTGGGTGCGCCTTGGACTGGAAATTCAATGTTCAATTTACGGATGTCGAGCAAGGGCTGCACGATTTCAATGGTAGCAGCGCAGCACAAAAACGTCGCCCTTCGGTCGACGGACAGCCCCTTCGACTTCGCTCAGGGCAGGCTCGGGGGCCTGTCCCCACATAATCCCCAACTCACTGCCCCAGAATCAGTGGCAGGCCGTTTTTGTTGTTGCCGATCACTACCACCTTGGAGTTGGGACTCTTGGCCAGGTTTTCCGTGGCCTCGATGCCCTTCCATTCCAGCAGGGACGGCGTGATGCCCTGGGCAACGATCTGTTGAAAGTCGCGAACTCCGGCGGCTTCGATGCGCTTGCGCTGCGCTTCCTGAGTTTCTTTTTGCAGGCGGAAATTCATGGCTAGCGATTCCTGCTCGGCCTGCTGCTTGGCTTCGATGGCGGCTTTGAGCGTGGCAGGAAGCTGAATGTCGCGCAGCAGAACGTTCTCCACGGTCAATCCGCGCTGATTGAGTTGAGTACTGACCTGGTCGTAAATCTGTTTGGCCACCATTTCGCGCTCGCCCGTGTACAGTGCGTTCGCTGTGTGCGAGGCAGTCGCTTCGCGGATGGCTGATCGCAGCGTGGGCTCAACTACTACATTTTCGTAATCGGCGCCAATCTTCTGGAAAACTTCAGCGGCGCGGTCGGGATTGAGGTGATAGATAAGTGAAGTGTCCAGGCTCATCATCAATCCCTCGCTCGATGGCACGCTGGCCGATTCCTTGAGCGTCTGCGTCTGGATGGAGAGCTCGTTATTCGTCTTCATCGGATTGATCAGATGAATGCCTTCACCCAGGGTCTCGCCAGACTGCACTTTTCCGAATAGCGTGAGCACGCCCACGTGGCCGGTACCCACCTTGGTAACGGCGCTGAAGAGCAGAATCACCAGCAGGAACGCGGCAACTCCAAGGCCGATCAGGCGGAGCAGGCCGCCGCGTTGCCCACCACCGTCGATAACTCTGCCCCGAGTTGGATCGAAAATCGTCATTGAACTCTCCTTGGTTTCGAAGCGATTCTATGTGGCGGGAGAGGAGGAAATAAGTGACTTTCGGGGCTCGGGACGCAAGCGAGGTGTTAGGTCGTAGGTGTGGGTGTTAGGAACCTTGGGCCTGCGGAATTCAGTCTCAGACGCAGAAGCCTAACACCCAACACCTAAGACCCAACGCCTGCGCTCTGAATCTTGCCGCCAGCCTGCCGCATCTCTTACATTAGACTTATGAGCAAAATTCACATTCCCACGCCTTTGCGGCAATATGTTGGCAAGCAAGCTTCGGTGGAAGTGCCGGGCGCGACTGTCGGCGAAGCGATGACTGCGCTGGTGGCGCAGCATCCCGACTTGCGAAAGCACCTTTATACCGAGGAAGGCAAACTTCGGGCCTTCGTCAACTTGTATGTAAATGACGAGGACATTCGCTACCTCCACAAAGAAGCCACCGCGCTTAAGGAAGGTGATAACATTTCTATTGTGCCTTCCATCGCCGGAGGCGCGGTCTGACTGGGAAGTCTGGAAATGAATCCTGCCTCCAAAACGCGTTGTTGCATGTGTTGCCCTTCCTGTTGTTAGTGTCACGACAGTCGATTCGCAGCGCGTCAATTCCAAACCCAGCAAACTGAAAATTCAACCGAGGACATTATGGCCACTACCACCGAACTCCCAGTAACCCTCAACAAGGACGAAATCCTGCGCTATTCGCGCCATCTGATCATGCCCGAGGTCGGCATGGAGGGTCAGCAGAAGCTGAAGGCTGCGCGAGTGCTGTGCATTGGCACGGGAGGACTGGGATCGCCGCTCGCGTTATATCTGGCCGCTGCCGGCGTGGGCACTCTAGGCCTGGTCGATTTTGATGTGGTGGACTACACCAACCTACAGCGGCAGATTATTCATTCCACCGCCGACGTCGGCCGCAAGAAGCTCGATTCCGCGGCCGACAAACTCAAGGGCATCAATCCATTTCTAAATCTGCGGACGTTCGACACGAAGCTGAGCAGTGCGAACGCGATGGAATTGTTTCGCGACTTCGACATCATCGCCGACGGCACCGACAACTTTCCCACGCGCTATCTGGTGAACGACGCCTGCGTGCTCTCCGGCAAGCCGAATGTTTACGGATCGATTTTCCGCTTTGAAGGCCAGGCAAGTGTGTTTGCCACCGAGGATGGACCGTGCTATCGCTGCCTGTATCCAGAACCGCCACCACCGGGACTCGTTCCATCATGCGCGGAAGGCGGCGTGCTCGGCATTCTTCCCGGCCTTGTCGGCGTGATGCAGGCGACGGAAGTCATCAAATTAATTCTGGGAATCGGCGAACCCCTGATCGGACGCTTGCTGCTGATCGACGCTCTGGGCATGCAGTTTCGCGAACTCAAGCTGCGCAAAAATCCGGACTGCCCCGTGTGCGGCACTCATCCTACTGTCACCAAGCTGATAGACTACAACGAGTTTTGCGGCATTCGTGGGGAGGAGAAGTCGGTGAGCAACGGAGTTCCCGAGATTCAGGTGGAGGAATTGAAGCGCCGTTTGGATAAGAAAGAAGATCTGTTCGTGCTCGATGTGCGCGAGCCGCACGAGTATCAGATCTGCAACATTGGCGGATACCTGATTCCGCTGAACGACCTGCCTAAGCGCGTGAATGAACTCGACTCGAGCCGCGAAATCGTGGTCCACTGCAAGATGGGCGGGCGCAGCGCCAAGGCAGTCGCATTCCTGCAGCAGGCGGGGTTCACCAAGGTGCATAATCTCGCAGGCGGAATCACAGCCTGGTCGGATCGAGTGGATCCGAAGGTGCCGAAGTACTGAGAGGCAGTGGTCAGTGGTCAGTGGCCAGTCATCGAAGGGAGCGCTAAAGCGCTCCCTTTTTCATTTGCGGCAAATCATTGCCGAACCAGGCTTGGAAGAGCATAATGACGAGTCCTAGACCCCATCCCCCACCATTCCAGTTCATTAGGACGGGAGACTTTCGTGAAGAAAATTCTGGCTTTCTTCTGGTTAATACCCGCGTGTCTAGTTATCGTTGGTCAAAACGATCCTGCGCAAAGTAAAGCCGCTCCTTCCGCGCAACAAACGGCCGCACAATCTCCAGCAACATCGTCGATTTTCACATCAGCCAAGGGATTCGTACTCGAAGATGGAACTCCCGTAAAGATGCGAATCAACCGGACCGTCTCGTCGGGGGACGCTCATGTGGGCGATACCGTCGACTTTGAAGTTCTCGAAGACATCAGTGTTAATGGAATTCTTGTGATCCCGAAAGGGGGGCTCGCCTTCGCCACGGTCACTGAAGCTCAAGCGAAGCGGAGAATGGCTCGCGGCGGAAAGCTTGACATAAATATCGACTACGTGAAGTTAGTCAGTAGTGACAAAGCAGCCCTGCGCGCTGTGAAGGATATGAAGGGCGGCGGGCACACCGGAGCTATGGTAGGTGGCATGGTGGCAACTAGCCTTGTGTTTTTTCCGGCGGCGCCGTTCTTCCTTTTTATGCATGGCAAGGACATAAGTATTCCCAAGGGAACAGAAATCACCGCCTATGTGAACGGCGACACGAAGCTGGATATAGCAAAGTTCCAGACTCCCGCTGCAGTTCCCCCGATTTTAGCGAATGACGCCCGTCCGACTGCGAACGCCATGTCTGCGAAGCTGCAAATGGAATCGAATCCTTCAGGCGCGGATATAGAGCTCGACGGCAGCTTTGTCGGAAATACTCCCTCCGATGTGCAAGTGCCTGAAGGCGAACATGCCATCACCTTGAAAAAAGCGGGCTTTAAGAACTGGGATCGAAAAATGAAAGTCAGCGCCGGAAGCAACGTGCATTTGAGCGCCGATTTGGAGAAGTTGCCGCCCCAATGATTGCCGTTCGGGCGATCGGCTCCCTTGCCAATTGTGATTCCAGTCCTTGCATTTTTGCCCGAAAACGGCATAATTACGAGCTTCCTTCCCCCCGGGAGGTTCCATGCTGTTTCTCATCCACAGTCCACACCCTGCTGGACGTGTGTCTCTAACCACATTACTCACCCTTTTCGCAACGCTGCTTACGGGGACACTATTTCTCGCCGCATCTGTCGCCCACGCGCAGAACGCCGCACCGGGCCCCAACTCCGATCCCACTTATCAGGCGCTCCGCAACTTAACCCTTAGCGCCGAAGCTGTCAGCGTCAACAATCTTGAATTGAAGCGCGATGCCGGCACCTTCCATCTCCGTTCTGGCACGATCTGCTTTGTCACTCCCGTGGCGGGCCGAGTTACGGGCGCGGTATTTGTGGGCGATGGCAACTTTATTCTCGAGGCGCCTGGATCTGAAAAAGCCATGCTCAAGCTGCTGACCAAGGAAGACGAATTCAGCGAAAACTTCAGCCAGATGGCGCTGCGCTTCACCGACTCAACTTACGACGAAGTCAAAAAAGCCGGCACTCCCAGCGCTTCTGGCTGCGATGCCGGGCCGCTCAAAGACAGCCAGCACACGACCCGGCACAAGATGAAGACCAATCTTGAGAGCCGGATCCTGGAAGACTTGCTGATTCCCGAGCCGGGCGGCTTGTTCGTCGCCTTCATTCATGGCAAGCGTTATAACGGGCAGGAGCTCTACATGATCGATCCGCATGAAGGACGCGATCAGGTCGACTTCATGACTTACGACGAGAACAAGTTTGGAGACTGGGCCTCGTTCCCCATGTCGGGCGAACGGAAGCGCGGCACAGTCGGAGATTCAATCCGCATTGAGCATCAGGAACTCGAGACCACACTCGAGAAGAGTGGCAACTTAATCGGAAAGTCGAAAACTACCTTTACGGCGCACCTGAGCGGCCTGCGGGTTGTGCCTTTCGACCTGTTCCACACCTTGCGGGTCCGTCACGTGACGACTTCCGATGGCCAGCCCTTGTCTTTCATTCAGGAAGACAAGAACGAAGACGCCCAGTTCGCGGTGATTCTGCCGAAGGCGCTAGACGCCGGTGAACCATTCACCGTCACCACTGAATACGAGGGCAAGGAAGCGGTTATCAATGAGGGAGGCGGCAACTATTTTCCAGTCGCTCGACACAATTGGTATCCCAACAATTCCGGTGGCGGCCTTGGCGAATATGTGACCTATGACATGACTTTCCGCATTCCTAAGGGGATGCAGATTGCGGCTACGGGCGCCCGGATGACCGACAACAACGACGGTGGCCAGAACGTAACCGTGTGGAAGAGTGAGGCGCCGCAAACCGTAGCCGGCTTCAACTTCGGCCGCTTCAAGGTTGAAGAAGTAAAACTGGATAAGCCGGAATATCAGGTGCAGTCCTATGCCAATCAGGAGCCTCCCAGTTGGGTGGCAGGACTGCAGCAGGCGGCCAGCGGAGATGCTCTGCCAGTAATGGGGCAGTCGCACGCGTCGGGCATGGCTCTGGGCACGATGAGCACCACCGGCCTCAATAAGAAAGCCCTCGCCGAGGGCCAACTTGCCGTTCAGCTTTATACCGACTACTTTGGTCCCTCTCTCTTCAAGCGCCTGCAACTCACCCAGCAGACGGCGTGCAACTTCGGCCAGTCGTGGCCCGAACTTGTATGGATTCCCATTTGCTACTACTTCGATACCACGGTGCGCCATGAACTGGGGATGGACTGGGGCGATCGCGGCTACTGGAAAGTCGTGACTCCCCACGAAGTTGCCCACCAATGGTGGGGACACACGGTGGGCTTTACTTCCTATCGTGACCAGTGGATGAGCGAGGGATTCGCCGATATGTCGGCTTCTCTTTACCTGACAATGATTGAGAAGAACCCGAAAAAGTTCATCACGTTCTGGAACGACGAGCGCGACCTGCTTCTGGAGCGCAACGCCGAAGGCTTCCGCGCCATCGATGTCGGGCCGCTCACCATGGGTTACCGCACCAGCAATTCCCGCACCGGCTTTGACACTACCCGCCGCCTGATCTATCCCAAGGGCGCATACGTCCTGCATATGATTCGCATGATGATGCACGACAACCGCACTGGCGATCAGCGTTTCAAGGAGTTGATGCAGGACTTCGTGAAGACGTACTCAGGTAAGGCCGCCACCACGGAAGATTTCAAGGCCATGGTGGAGAAACACATGACTGCGGAGATGGACCTGGAGCGTAATCAAAAGATGGACTGGTTCTTCAACGAGTACGTCTACGGGACCCAGTTGCCCGCTTACAAACTGGACGCATCCTTCGATATTGGGCCGGACGGCGATGTGGTGATGGACCTGAAGACCACGCAGTCGAACGTGAACGACAGTTTCCTTATGCTGGTGCCGATTTATCTGGAAATGGCGGATGGAAACATGTTTCCTTTGGGTCGAGCAAGATTGGCGGGAAATAGCTCGATCGAGCAGAAAATTCCGCTCAGGGGCCTGAAGGTCAAGCCCCGCCGCGCCGTTCTCAGCTACTATGACGATGTGCTGGCGTCGCCCAACTAGACAGCAAAAGTAAAGGGGAGCACGCCAGTGCCCCCCTTTCTTTGTAACTCGTGCTGCTGGTTACTTGCTAGATCCAGCGTCCATCGCCATGCCCGAATCAGTCATGTCGAGTGCGAACTTCTTGTTTTCGAATTGGGCGCCGGCGAGCGTGCGGCTTCCATCGTCGTTCGTCCTTACAACGGCTGTGTCGCTCAGCGCCGGAGTCTTCAGTTCCACAATTTTCGCCGGCACTTTGGCGACGACGTTCTTGCCTTGCACAATGCTGACTTCTACATTAGGACCGCTGCCGTCCCACTCCAGCCTGTAATCGCCGGGCTTGAGTTTGGTTCCGTTGACTGTGGTGGGAGCCTGCAAATTCAACTTGGCTTTGGTGGCCGCGAATGCACTGGAGGCCAGCAGCAGAGCCAACCCCATGACCAGACCCTTTGAAACTGTCGCGAACTTCATAGCTGCTCCTTTTATCTTTCCCGAAGTTACGTCGAGAAACGGTTGAGGCGGCCCGGTTCGCGACCAGCGCGAGAAAGCTCTTGTGTTTCCCCGCGAATGGCCTACAATGCTGCCGCCGGGGTTGTGCAGACGAGCCACAAGCTTGTTCTGCCGCGATGGGGGTTTCTCACCTGGGCCGCCAAACCGAGTGTGAGAAAATCCCCAGACCCCGCAATTTCTGAATCGCTTAAGGCCAGCGTCACCGTTGCGCAGGCCTTCCACCCACTTGAAAGACTACGCGTACGCCCCGATCAAAGTTCCCTTTGGCTGCGTCGTCATCGTACTTTCTTGGACGATGGCTGCATCATTCCGGTAGCAAAAAGCGTGGTTAATTTAGAAGTTGTAAGGAACATCTGACGTGTGTTTTGTGAGGAATCAAAACAGAATTGCAGAGACGTAGCTCGCCATGTCTCCTGCGGTCGGCGAGATGCGGCGAGCCACGTCTCTGTGACTGGAAGAGAATCAGTCTGCGTCGCCGTGCTGGCGCTCGACGGACCACACCTGCGCCTGATCTTTCTCGAATGGATACACGTGCACCATCCAGTTGAAGATCACAGGGCGAAATGTTCCGCCGGCCGCGTCGCAAGCTTCCTGCGTAGCGATCGATCCCCGCAAACCAAACTGCGGATGCGGCGCCAACATTTCTTTCCTCTTGTCCGCCGGAGGAGCGCAGAAATTCACGTGCTCATGCCACTGTGCCACGCTTAGTGGAATGCGCTCGTCGAGTTGATCCTCACTGAAGCGCTTGGGCGCGGTGTACATCACGCCAATGAGCTTGTAATCGTCGCCGTGTTTTTCGTAGAGCAGCGAAGTAGGATGCTCGGGATTGAAGCGGAAAGCCGCTTCCATGGCATACCCGTAGTTGGTGAAGTGATACATCCTCTGCGGAACTTCGGGATGGAAAATCTTGTAACCGTCGGACAGCGCGGCGTGATAGTCGGTGTATTTTTCCGAGGCCCGGCGCGCCGCTTCGGCCACTTCGTGGGCGCGCGCCGCGTCACCGGGCTTAGGCTGGCGCAGCGCGGTCATTTTCATGTGCGGCCCCATGTCCATGTGTCCTTCCATGGAGTTCATGACATGAGTGCTGGCATCGCTGTCGTCCTTGTCATTCCCCATCGGCATGTCTTTCATCTTGGACATGTCGTGACCCGACATGTCCATGCCCGGCATCGACTGCTGCCCGGCCGCCTGAGCGCCACTCGATGCCGTGCCCGGCGCTTGGCCCCAGGCGACACTGCATATCAAGATGCTGAAGTAGGTCACGATTCGATTACGCATAAGCTAGTCCCCCCACGATCTCATTGGATACTAACCCTGCCGCAGGATGGATGTTTCTGCCAGATGCCGCAGTTACGCACGATTACAGAAGTAATCTGAGGTTAGGATTGCCTTCGATTTGGCGGCGTAGGCGCTTTCTGATACACCTAACTGCTTGACCCTCGAAACCATCATCTTTCTTTTTTTCGCAGGCGCGCTCGGCGGAGCTCTCAATTCCGTCGCCGGAGGCGGCAGTTTCATCGCATTCCCAGCACTGTTGTTCACCGGCGTGCCTCCGATTCCCGCCAATGCCACCAACACGATTGCCCTGTGGACGGCGATGGCAGCCAGCGGCGGAGCCTATCGTGAGCGCCTGGATGTTCCGCGCCGTGTGATGATTCCGCTTTTGGCCGCGAGTTTCGTTGGCGGCCTTGCCGGAGCGTTTCTATTATTGAAGACGCCGGCCCAAACGTTCATGCGAGTGCTGCCGTGGCTGACGCTGGGGGCGACCTTGCTTTTTGCCTTTGGCAGAAAGCTCGCGGGCGGCCGGCGGTCGGCGATTGAACATGAGGCTTCTACCGCATCGTTAGTTGGGACAACTTTGTTTCAACTGTGCGTAGCCGTCTATGGAGGTTATTTTGGTGGCGGCATGGGCATCGTGATGCTTGCCATGCTGGCCGCGCTGGGCATGACCGACATCCACGCCATGAACGCGCTAAAGGCTGTGTTGGGATTCGTGATCAATGGCGTCGCCGTGGTCACATTCATCGTGGCCGGCGCCGTGTATTGGAAGCACGGCATTGTGATGATTCTGGGAGGAATCGTCGGCGGCTATCTGGGCGCGCACTATGCGCTGAAGATGCCGCAAGTGTGGATCCGTGTTTTTGTCGTGCTGGTAGGCACGGGCATGACGATTTATTTCTTCTGGAAGTCCTATTAAAAACCGCCACGGATTTCACGGATTCTCACGGATCAAACCCCGTAATTCGCTCCAATCCGTGAAAATCCGTGTCGATCCGTGGCCGGGGTTTGACCGATTTCCACAGCACACGCTAAAATGGTTGAGTTTGCCTGTACTCGCCGACCCGTTCTGGGGACGCCTGCCTTGGCTGCTGAAGCGCCGGGGCGGAAAACACAGCAAGCACAGGAAAGTCAGCCGGCCCCTTGGTTGCGCCCGTGTGCGTCCCAGGGTTCCGTTACGTTTACGAGTTCCAGACGCGGGCTGAATTTCACGACATTTGACGGAGGCAGACGTATGTACGCGGTTATCCGCGCCGGTGGCAAGCAGTACCGGGTGGCGCCCGGAGACGTAATTCGAGTGGAAAAATTCGGCACCGGCACCGACGGACAAGTCGAATTCCCCGTGGTCGCGGTTTCCGGCGAAGAAGGCAAAGTGGGTCTGCAGTCCGATGCCCGCGTTGTCGGCGAGATTGTGGAAGAAGGCCGCGGCGCGAAAATTCTGGTTTTCCACTACAAGCGCAAAAAGCAATACAAGAAACTTCGCGGACATCGGCAGGCCTACACGGCGGTGCGCATCTCCGAAATCGCTTTTGACGGGCAGAGCTTCAAGGCTCCTGAAGTGCCCAAGAAAGAAGCGAAGCCGAAAAAGGTGAAGGCGCACGAAGCCAGCGAGACCGAAGAGCACGAAGCGCCGGCAGCGCACGCGAAAACCAAAAAGCATTCGGCCAAGAAGAAGTCTGCGCCGAAAAAGGCGGCAAAGAAGTCGCATTCAAAGAAGAAATAGAACCTCGACGGACGAATGCGTCCGTCCCCACGTGGTCTTAACCGAGAACTGACAACCCGGAACTGAGAACTGTCTTATGGCACACAAAAAAGGGCAAGGCACTTCACGAAACGGCCGCGATTCAAACGCGCAGCGGCTTGGCTTCAAGGCATTTGGCGGGCAGGTCGTCCCCGGCGGCACCATCATTGTGCGGCAACGGGGCACGCGCGTAAAGCCCGGGCTGAATGTGGGCCGCGGCAAAGACGACACTCTCTTTGCCAAAATCACGGGCCGCATCAAGTTCCTGAACAAGGGCTCGATGGGCAAGTTCGTGATGGTTGAGCCCATGGAAATCGAGTAGGCCTTCGAACGTTCCAAAGCATCGCGGGCGGGGGCGCCCGCGCCACGCAGCCTCGCCTTCGGGACGAGGCTTTTGTTTTGGTCGAGAGTCGTTAGTCGCTAGTCGTTGGCAAATCGGAATCCACGACGAACGACGAACGACCAACGACGAACGACCAACGACTTTTCCATGTTCATCGATGAAGCCAAAATCCGCGTAAAAGCCGGCGACGGCGGCAACGGCTGCATGGCCTTTCGGCGCGAGAAGTTTGTCCCGCGCGGCGGACCCTCCGGCGGCGACGGCGGTAAGGGCGGCGACATCGTCATGGAATCCAGCGAGCGCCACAACACCCTGGTCCATTTCCGTTTCAATCCCGAACACAAGGCCGAGCGCGGCCGTCACGGGGAGGGCTCGAACAAGACCGGACGCGATGGCGGCGATGTAGTTCTGAAAGTTCCAGTCGGAACCATCGTCTACGACGACGAGACCGGAGAAAAAGTTTTCGAGTTTACGCAAGCCGACCAGCGCTTCGTCATTGCCCGCGGCGGGCGCGGCGGACGCGGCAACGCTCGCTTCGCCACATCGGTTCACCAGGCGCCGCGCGAGCACGAGGCGGGCCGCCCCGGGGAGGAACATACTTACCGGCTGGAACTGAAGCTGCTTGCTGACGCGGGCCTGGTGGGATATCCCAACGTGGGCAAGTCCACGCTGATCTCGCGCATCTCAGCGGCGCGCCCCAAGATTGCCGACTATCCCTTCACCACGCTCGAGCCCAACCTTGGAGTCGTTGCAGTAGGCGACGCGAAGCATGAAGTCAGTTTTGTGGTCGCCGACATTCCCGGCCTGATCGAAGGCGCGCACACCGGAGCCGGGCTGGGCACGCAGTTCCTGCGCCACATCGAACGCACGCGCCTGCTGGTGCATCTGGTCGACGTCTCCGATTCCAGCGGCCGCCCGGATGTCACCAAGGACGTCGAAGTAATCCTGGGCGAACTCGCCAGCTTCGGCGCCCACCTCGATGAGAAGCCGATGATCATGGTCGCGTCGAAAATCGATGTCGTAAACAGAGACAAACTGGCTGCGCTGAAAAAATACTGCAAGAAACACAAGCTGAAGCTATACGAAATCTCCGCAGTGACAGGCAAAGGAATCGACGAGTTGAAGTACGCGCTAGCCGAACAAGTCCAGCACCTCCGCGAGCAGGACCTCAAGAAATCAGAACAAGAAGCTTCTTAGGGGCGCTGGCCACCGATCTTAGTCGTGAGTTTTTACGACTGAGGCTGCCCCGCCTTTCGCGTTTTTCGGAAGGTGGGCACCACGGGCCTCGACCTCTCGTTCATTTGTCACCACTGCCGCCCAGATCCGCATGACAGTTGAAATGTCTCCCGCCAAGCCCTGATACCATCGTCCGAGGTACCCACCCTTCGAAAATCGCGAAGGGTGGGGCAGCCTCGATTTGTGATTGTGCTAGCAGTAAAAACAAAAGGTGGGGCCAGCCCCTCGAGAGTATTGCCCCATTCTGGCGTTCACCAGATGGGAGGTTTTCTTACTAGTGGGCCGCGTTTGTCTAGATCAAGGCACTGCGACGATCTGTCCGCCGATGTCTCCGCTCGCTCCGCATGGATTTTGCGGGAGCGGATCGAGCAACGAAAGCGAGCCATCGGAGGAATTGATTCGAAACACCAACGGCTGCGTCTGGCCGCTATTGAAGAGATAGTTTCCAGTGCCATCGATTGCTGCCGTTACACAGCCATTCGTAGCAGCGCTTTGGTGAAGGGACCCGTCCGACTGAACCGTAAACGTCACGATCTGTGTAGAATCTGCTGTCGACGGTTGTCCGCTGACGAACACAAACCTTCCCAGCGGGTCGGCGGCGGCTGCGAACATCGAATACCACTGGCCGCCACTCGGCGTGGTGGTCACTGCATAAGGCGAGCTTGGCTGTGGCGTGAGTTTGCCGTTGGACGACACCGCCATCGCCGCTAGCCCATACTGATTGGCACTGGGATGCTCGCCGGTAATGTACGCCGCAGCTTTCGATGCAACCACCGGCGGCAGCGGGAACGTGACTCCGACATCGGTCGGGGTACCGCTAGCGGGCGTGGCATTGCCGCCATTTGGATCCAGCGCATCAACGCCGATGAATCCTTCACCAGTGCCGCCCGAGAGCAACTGCGCGCTGAAATAAAGAAACCTGCCCTCCGGATCGATTCCCGCCATCTGCCATACGCCATTGAAGCTCGCCGACGGCACTGGCACCGTTCCACTTTCAGTCAGTGCGCCGGTCATCTGATCCACAGAATAGAGTTTGTATTCGCCGTCGATTTGAGCGTAGAGAAATTTTCCGTCGGGCCGGAGCAGGATCGCGCCTGATTGACTGGGATACATGGGCATTCCGGGAATTGCCGTCAGTGCGCCTGTGTACTGGTTAATGGTGTAGCCCATCAACTCGTTGACACCGTAGTTGCAGCCATGACACTCCTCAAACGGCTGCGACGAGACAAACAAGAAGCGCCCGGCGGCATCGGCTGTCATAAACCCCGGCGTTGTGGTATTGGGAAGCGTGTATGGAGATCCTGGCACCGGCGCAACCGCGCCCGTTGATTCGTCAAAGCTGAATGCCTGAATCTGCTGCCCGCTGGCAATTTCATAGATGAATCGCGTCGCCGCGTCCTGCGTTGGAAGAACAGGCGGCGCAGACGAATTCACCGTGATTGTCACGCTGGCGCTGGCATCGTTGTAAGCATTCGTGTCTGTCGGAGTGAAGGTTACGGAAAGCGCGTGGGTGCCGACATCCAGAATGGTTCCCGCGGGCGGATTGTAAGCAAAGGTGCCAGGTACGCTGGCGGTCGCGTCCAGTTGCGCGGGCCCAAGCGGAGTCGGATTGGTAATGGGCGCGGGCTGCGGCCACGTAATCGTCGGCGTGGTCTTGTTCGCCGAAGGCGAGGAATTTACGGTTATGTTGACGCTCGCCGTAGCATTGTTGTACTTCGCGGTGTCAGTCGGAGTAAACGTTGTTGAGAGCGTGTGTGTGCCCGCGGCCAGCACGGTTCCGGCTGGGGGATTGTAGACAAACGTGCCCGACACACTGGCCGAGGCATCCAGCTGCGTCGCTCCCAAAGGCATTGGGTTCGTGATTGGTGCGGGCTGCGGCCAGGTAATTGTCGGGGTGGTTTTCCCGGAAGGATTCGGATTTCCGGAGGTAGCCGCCGTCGATACTCCACCGCACGACATCAGCATCGCACAGGCTGGAATTAAGAGTGCAAGCGAGATAAGAGAAAAGAAGACAGACTTGTTCCGCACGCAACACCTCAGATCGAAAAGGCCACGCCAGAATGGCTCACGCGAGAAGAACCAATGGCTTCGGCCACAAATCGCTCACTAGAACAGATCAGAACCTGAGCGGCGGAAAAGATCAGACCAGATGGCTCGCGATACGATGTACTCCATAGGACACGAGTTGTCTGACAAAAGGGTTGTTGCCCGAAAAACCCCGCCCCACGCGGGTTTCGGGCCGGATGGACCACGTTTTTGGTCTCGTCGGCACCAAAAACACAGGGAGTGCCCAGCTTTCGGCCGAGCCGTTCCACAGACCTCACCGAGAATCAGCACGAAAGACTCAAAACATTGAGGGGGCTGGCCAGCGTTGCCGGCTGCCCCACCTTTCGCGTTTCTCGAAAGGTGGGCACTACCGGCCTAGACCTGTCGTTTATTTGGGTAAACACTACCGCATAAAGTCCGCATGACAGTTGAGGTACCCTCCGCCAAGCCCTGATACCATCGTCCGAGGTACCCACCCTTCGAAAATCGCGAAGGGTGGGGCAGCCTCGATTTGTGATTGCGCCAGCAGCAAAAAGACAACGTGGGCCACCCGCCAAAAAAATCCTCCTGGAAATTTTCACACCCAAAAAGACGAAGGCGGCCCGCAGGCCGCCTTTCCCATATCCCACAAAACCCGCCACTATTTTACGCTCGCGGCAGAGGACCGTGCTGGAAGTGATACTGCAGAATCCGCGCCGCCAGTGCCGGACTCGGAGTCTCTCCTCCGTGCTCGACGGTGCGCACGACTTCTCCGCGGCATACAACTTCCGTAGAGGAGAGTCCAGCAATCTCCTGCGGGAGCACGAGATTGATTTCCAGTTGCGCGGCGGGCTGCAACAATTCGTCAGCTTCGAACAGCATCCCAGACCGGCTAATGTTTTCAGTTGTGCCTACATGCCATTCTTTCTCGCCGAGCCGGCGATAGCGCAAAGGCAATTGGATATGGAATCGTTGTGCGCGCGCGGCCGGGAGTTCTCTGGCTCGTGCGGCGCGGAGTGGTTCAGCGGACTGCATGGTCATATCGACCTCCGGGGGAGTTGGAGTTGCGTCGAGCACTTCGCGCACCTTGCTTTTCAGGTCGCGAAGCGTAAACGGCTTCTGCAGCAGGCGTACGCCCGCGTCCAGCATGCCGTCGTGTCCGATTACGTTTTCGGTGTAGCCGGACATGTAAAGCACTTTTACGTTGGGACGAATCTCGCAAATGCGTTGGGCTAACTCGCGGCCGTTCATTCCCGGCATAATCACGTCGGTGAGCAGCAGGTGGATCAGCTTGTCATGCGCCACCGCAATCTGCATGGCGACAGCTCCGTCGGCCGCTTCAATCACTTTGTAGCCCTGCTTCTCCAGATACTGGCGCGCGAGATAGCGCAGGTTGGCCTCATCTTCGACGAGCAGAATGGTTTCGGTTCCGGGTTCGACTCTTCGGTATTCGACAGGCGCGGCGACGTGCGCAACGGCTTGGCCCGTCGATGGCACGCGCGGCAAGTAGATCTTGAAGGTAGTTCCTCGACCCAATTCGCTGCGGACCCAGATGTATCCGCCACTCTGCTTGACGATGCCGTAGACCGTCGACAAGCCGAGGCCCGTCCCTTTCGGTCCTTTCGTAGTGAAGAAGGGTTCAAAGATGTGCGATTGGGTTTCGTTATCCATGCCTTCGCCGGTGTCGCTGATGGCGACCATCACGTAATCGCCCGCCGGCAACGGTGCGTGAGAGCGAGCATAGTCCTGGTCAAGCGTCACGTTGGACGTCTCAATGGTGAGTTTGCCGCCGGAAGCCATGGCATCGCGTGCGTTCACGGCGAGGTTCATGATGACCTGATCAATCTGTCCAGCGTCAGCGCGAACCGACCAGAGATTCGGCCCTGGAACCATTACCAGGTCGATGTCCTCGCCAATCATGCGCGTGAGCATCTTGATATTTTCCGTGACCACGTCGTTCAGGTTGACGATCCTCGGAGCCAGCATCTGCTTACGGCTGAAAGCCAGCAGTTGACGGGTCAATGACGAGGCGCGATCGGCTGCGCCTGCGATTTCCTGGGCGGGGCCGCGAAGATGAGGCTCAGCCCCAAGGCGCTCGAGCAGGAATTCCGAGTAGCCCGAAATCACCATCAGAAGATTGTTGAAATCGTGCGCGATGCCGCCCGCAAGTCGGCCGACAGCTTCCATCTTCTGCGACTGCCGCAGTTGCTGCTCAAGGACGCGCCGTTCGGTGACATCTTCGGCAAACAGTTCGAACACGACCTTGCCGTCAGTACCGTTGATCACCGAGCGGCCTGAGATGCGAACCACTGTGTTCGTGCCGCCTTTGCGCTTCCATTCCGCGTTCACGCCCTTGAAGGGATCGGCTGAGCGAAGAAAATCGGCAAGAGCAAACCACTGATCAGTCTCTGCATAAAGGCTAAAAATGTGTTGCCCGATTAATTCGCTGGCGGAAGTGAGCCCCAGCATTTGGAGAAACGCAGGATTCGCGTCGAGAATCTTGCCCGTGGAGTCACACCGGCAAATGCCATACGGCGCATTCGTCACCAAAGACCGGAAGTTCAATTCCGAGAGCCGCAAGTTCTCTTGCGATTCACGCAAGGCCGCGTTGAGCCAGCAGATCAGCATGGCCACAAAAAAGAACAAGGAAAGGCGAAGAATGGCAGTTCGCGTGTCGGTGAGGCTATGGGCGCCCGTGAGCGTGAAGTAGGCGCTTACAGTCAGGGCAAAAGACGTAGCGACCAAGCCGGGTTTCCAGCCGCCGTACCAGGCGCTCACCATGACAGCAACGCCGAAAAGGGCGAGGCGGCTTTCCGACACGTCAGCGAGCAGAACGGTGGGAATCAATGCGAGGGCAGTGCTGAGCACCGCCACCCCATAACGAAGGATGGGTGCACGGGAGGCGGGGATGCGAAGTAGGGGGAGGAATACTCGCATGGCCTAATCCTAGGCCCATTATGGGAAACAGCATAGTTACAGGAGTTCATTTCGGTTTTACGGACAGACCGTTGGAAGACTGACCGTAAGCACAAGAAAAGATGGCCATTCGGGCAATACCAGCATGATTCAGCTTGCATCCCTGGCCGGGAATCTGGACACTAGGCGGGGCTTAATTCATGAACATTGGTCTATTTGGTGGGACGTTTGATCCTGTTCATCGCGGACATCTCGCGGTGGCACGGGTCGCGCTGGAGCAGTACAAGCTGAATCGCATTTATTTCGTGCCCGCGAATATTCCACCGCACAAACAGCGCCAGCCGCTTTCGCCGTTCGCCCACCGGTTTGCCATGCTGGCCCTAGCCACAGCGCAGGAGAAGGCTTTCGTGCCGTCTCTACTCGAGGCTCCTGAGGAAGACGCACCTCCCGTCCGATCGGCAAAAAAGAGTCTGGAGAAACCGAACTACACCATCGACACGATTCGCCGACTGAAGCAATCTTTCAAGGGCAGCGACAAACTTTTCTTCCTGATTGGCATGGACGCTTTTTGCGACATTGCAAAATGGCATCAGGCTGAGGCGCTGTTCCGCGAATGTGAGTTCATCGTCGCGAATCGTCCGGGATATTCGCTGGCCGATGTTGCGAATGCGCTTCCCGAGAGCCTGCGCCCGCGGCCGGAAGTCACTAAGCCATTTCAAAAGCACGCCGCCACCGGCGATCTCGTGCTCAAGGGAGCGACCATTCATCTGCTCGACGATCTGCATCAACCGGCCTCGGCCACAGCGATCCGTCAGGCCGCCGCGGCAGGCAAGCCGTTAGGCCGTTTTGTGGACGCGCCTGTGGCCGAGTACATCAAGAAAGTGGGGCTATATAAATCGTCGTTGCGGGATGGTCGTTAGTCGTAAGTAGGTCGTTGGCCGTTAGTCGCTGGTCGTTAGTCGTCCTTCAAACACATATTCGTCACTTTCATTTTCTTGCTCACCAAAATTTCTTGGTCCGGACCGCAGGAACAGAATGGAAGTGTCAGTTACAATGGAGATCGACCGAACGACGAATGACTAACGACCAGCGACTGGACCACCTACTGATCCTGTGAAGAAGAACGAACTTAAACAACAAATCGCCGCCGCCATTCAAGCCTGCCTCGAAAAGAAGGCCGAAGAACTCAGCATCCTGGAAATGGAAAAAGGTTCGGGAGCCTTTACCGACTATTTCGTACTGTGCAGCGGAACTAATCCGCGGCAGGTTCAGGCCATCGCTGACGAAGTAGAGCTGCGCCTGAAGAACGCGGACTTGCGGCCGGCGCATGTCGAAGGCTACAAGCAGGCAGAGTGGGTGCTGCTCGACTATGTCGACTTCGTAGTGCACATTTTCTCCGAGAAGGCCCGCAAGTTCTACGATCTGGAGCGGCTGTGGAAGTCGGCGAAGCGACTGGAGCCCTCCGACCTGAAGGCGATCCCCAGAAAGCGAAAGATTGAGCCCAAGGTGGTCTCGGCGAAAAAGAAGAAGCTAAGGGAAAAAAAAGCCTCGTAATTCTTCTCTCGATTCTGAAGCCCCATGACCTCGCAGCCAGACTCCAAGCCGGATTGGGGAAACCAGTTCCGCCTCATTGCTTCCGAACGGTGGAAAGCAAAGTCGGCGGCCATGGGGCAGCCTGTGACCGACGCGCTGGTCGAATACGCGCGTCCGGTGCGGGGAATGAAGGCGCTCGACCTGGCGAGTGGAACCGGCGAACCTGCAATCAGCATTGCGTCGCGCGTGGGAGCGCACGGTCACGTCATCGCACTGGATCTGAGCGCCGATCTTCTGGAGATTGCGAGGCAGCGGGCCAGAGCACGCGGACTCGGTAACTTCAGCACTCAGCAGGCGGATGCGCACAGCCTGCCATTTCCTGACAACCGCTTTGATCTTGCAACCTCGCGCTTCGGGGTAATGTTCTTTGGCGATCCGGTCATGGCTTTGAAGGAACTGCGCCGCGTTTTACGCCCGGGCGCACGAGCCTGTTTTCTGGCGTGGGGCCCGTTCGAGCAGCCGTATTGGCAGAGCATGATAGGCGTTGTCCACCGCCATGTCGGCGGCCCGTTGCTGCAACCGGGCGCGACGAATCCTTTTTGCTATGCCCAGCCCGGCAGCCTGTCGGAAGTCTTGCGCAGCGCCGGATTCAGCGCGGTTGAGGAAGAAACGAAAACGCTACCGTGGACGTGGCCTGGTCCGGTGGAAGAAGTGTGGGAGCAGGCGCGGGCTGTGACCGTTCCTTTTCGTCCCATGCTGGAGCGTGTCCCTGCGGAGAAGTGGCCGGAGATTAACGCCGAGGTGCATGCCGCCGTAGGGAAATATTCAGACGGCGAGAAAGTCGCGTTCGGAGCATCGGTGGTGCTGGCCTCGGGCACGAAGTAAGGGAATGGGTCTCTCGTGAAGATCAAGATCGCATGGATTGGCAAAACGAAAGAGCCGGCGATCGCATCGTTGACCGAAGAATATCTCAAGCGCATTTCGCGTTACGCGCAGGTCGAAGGGCTCACGCTGCGCGACGAAGCGGCCCTGCTCGAAATGAGCGGTCGCTCGACGGGATCCAAATCTGGGGCAAAGTCTACGCTGGTACTGATGGACTCCCGCGGCAAGGAATTTACTTCCGAGCAGTTCGCCAAATTCCTAGGAGATTACCAGGACCGTAATCCCTTGCCGTTGGTTTTTGCCATAGGCGGCGCGGATGGCTTCAGTGACGGTGCGCGAACCGCGGCGCAGAACACGCTCTCACTCGGAAAGATGACGCTTGCCCATGAACTGGCGCGAGTCGTTCTGCTGGAGCAAGTCTACCGCGGGTTTACGATTCTGAAAGCACACCCGTATCATTCGGGGCATTGAGCCCAGGTCGCAAGTTTAGAATCGCCGCGTTAAGAAGTGGTCGTTGGGCAAAAGATAGGCCTCGGGTGCTATCGTTGCAAAGGAGGACAGAGAATGGCATTTCCTAATGATGATCCCACGGTCCAACGTGGTGACCGGTCAATCCAACTGATTGACTGGTTAGTGGGACGATTGGAAGAGTGTCTCGGCGAGGTCCTACCGCTTCAGACAGATGATCTTTTGAAAGATTATGCGACGGATGCTCGTAACAGCGTGGCGTCAGCAATCGAGCAGTTGAGCCTGGCACGCGCTAAAAAAGAGCAGCAACTCGGGGGCCGCACCAGCTAGAGACGTGCACGCTACAGACAGTGCTTGCAGTCATGATGTTTTCGTGTCGCACGAACCCCAAATACTACGAGAAATGGATGACTTCATCAGGTCCTTGCCGAAATCGGGCAGAGTCCCAAATCCTGACATGACGTATTCCTCGGGAAGGGCGGTCCGATGCTATGGCTGAGTAGGTATTTGGCGAAAGGATGCGAGTTTGGGAGATTGAGCCAAGTGGTTTGGGAATCTCTTTACCCACCGTGCCATATTTGGATGCCAAAAATGTAAGTAATGGAATGCGCGCATTTCCTGGATAGCCTGCTGAGGCGACCAGCCCTCGAACGCGATGCGGTACGCAGCGATGAACATGCCGCTGCGGTCGCCGCCCAGCCAGCAGTGGATGAAGATTTTCCGTCTGGGCCGCTCGCGAATCAGCGAGAAGAATTGGGCAATTTCTTCATCTGTGGGTGTAGTCCAGCCGGAGCCCGGGAGATTGATAAAGCGAATGCCGAGGGATTGTGCGTGCTCCCGTTCATTCTCGATCAACCCAGGGAATTCGCCGCGCAGATCGACAATAGTATCGATGCCGAACTGCTTGAGCTGTGCCACTCCGTCATCCTTTGGTTGTGCGCCGCGATAGAGGAAATCATTAACCTTACCGAAATCTGAAATGCCCGGCACAGAAATTTTCTCAGCTGATGCGGGTGGGCTCACGACATGCGTTTGATTGTGGCGCGCGCTGCACCCGACCGCGAGAACCGTGGAAAATAAAACCAAAGTGACCGCAGCAACGCGACAGGGTGACATTTCGGAACTTAGATGCAGAAATTCGAAGGGAGTGCGCACACCAGCGTTCCGGAATTTTCTTTGTGGCAGATCAACAGGCTTCCAAGAACCGCTAGATTGCGCGCTTTTTGCTGCGTATATAGGCCAATGCCACCCCTGGAATCGAGCAGTGGGCGGCGGGCCTTTTCATTATAGGACCGAAAAAAACTTCGATGAAGGAACGGATTGTCATGTTGAGCGAAGCGAAAGACCTGTGCACTCTCCGGCGAGTTGCGTAGATCCCTTCGGCTCGCTGAGGGCAGGCTCTTCGCCTTACTCAGGATGAGAAAACGGCTTACTGCGTGACGGTGGCCTGATAGCTCACCGCCTGCCAGTGACCGGTGCGGCGGACCCACACCCGGGTGTAGCGGTAGGGACCGCTGAAGTCTTCCCCGAGTTGGTGGCCCTTCACGTCGGCCCGTGCTGTGACCACAGCCGTATCGCCGTAGACGCGCACCACCATGTCGCTCACGTCGATGGTTTCATAGCGCAGCTGCCCGCTCTTGCGAGCCGAGATGGTGTCCTGCTTGGTCGTTACTTGCCCGAGAGGTGTAATCGCGACGTAATCCTCGGCGAGAGTACGGCGGGAGAAATCGGCGTCGCGGTGGATGCTGGCTTCGCGGGCCTGCCGCTCCATGTCCACGATCTCGCGGACGGTGGCCTGATCCGCTGGATCCCCGGATGCCCTGGGACGAAGCGCCACATGCTGGCCCGCAAAGGCCGGTAGCGTCAGAAGGAGAGATAACAAAAACACTGCACACTCGTTAATCACGACGAGACCTCCGCGGTTTGCGAGGGGACAGAGATGCGCCTGATCGAGCTACGCAATCTTGGATGCGAGAGTTCCGTGGAAAAACTCACGGTCGCGAACATTTTTGTCGCATTTATAACTGCTGATGTTGACCGGGCATCCCTGGATACTGTTTCCTAAGAATGCTGACCGAGCCGTAGCCCATATTGTTTGTTTTTTTGAAACGCGGCGGAGTTTGTTTTTCCAAGAACCTGCCCCAAAAGCGCCGACCACATCCCCAGGGAACAGCGCCGATTTGTTGGCTACTTATGCAACTTGTCTGCCATGCAGATTCCTCCCAAATGCTTCAGAAAACGAATATTCACACTCCTTGTCAGGCGATGTTTTGTCCACTCGGGGACTGGGTTGTCCGGAATCGGACACCAGAGATTAGACTTAATTTAGTTGTCATCTGCGATCCGTTGCGGGCGTACAGGCAAGGGCAGCATCTAGTAGAATCAAACCTCCGCATCAAGGCATGGCTGACATCCGTCGTGGTCTGATCATCGTGAACACGGGCCCGGGCAAGGGCAAAACTACCGCCGCCATGGGAACGGCGCTGCGAGCGGTTGGCCAGGGGATGAAAGTCTTGATGCTGCAGTTCCTGAAGGGGTCGTGGCATTACGGGGAACTCGACGCCGTGCAGGCCTTCGGCGACAAGTTTGTTATGAAGCAGATGGGCCGTGGCTTCGTGAAAGTGGGAACGGAAAAGCCTGACCCCGAAGACGTACGCATGGTCGAAGAAGCCTGGACTGAGGCCGACCGCGCGATTCAATCGGGGCAGTGGGATCTGGTCATTCTGGATGAGATTAACTATGCCATCAGTTATGGCATGCTCGATCCGGCGAAGGTCGTCGAGAGCTTGCAGCGGAAGCCGGAGATGGTGCACGTCATCTTGACGGGCAGGAACGCGCACCCCACGATTGTCGAGACCGCGGATACGGTCACGGAGATGCGTCAAGTCAAGCACGCCTACGAAAAGGGAGTGATGGCGCAGAGAGGAATCGAGTACTGAACAATTGATGATTGATGATTTTTGATTGATGATTTTTGATTGCTGATTGAAAGTCAGGGCACAAGAGATTTTCAATCAACAATCAGCAATCAATAATCAGCAATTTCTTTTTTATGGCTTGGTTTAAACGCGAAACCGGCGAACTCGACACTTCGGGCGAGAAAAAAGTCCGCACTGAGGGCTTGTGGGTGAAGTGTGAAGGTTGCCGCCAGATTATCTGGAAGAAAGATCTGGAAGAGAACATGAACGTGTGTCCGAAGTGCGAAAAGCATTTTCGGATCGATGCCCGCACCCGGCTCGCCCAGTTGCTAGACGATAATCTATACGAGAGCTTTGATGGGAACCTGGCTTCCACCGACCCGCTGAAGTTCGTGGACCTGAAGCCTTACTCGTCACGGTTGAAACAGGCGCAGAACGATACGGGACTCAAAGACGCCATCATCAACGCTCAGGGCAAGCTGATGGGGCGGCCTGTGGTCGTGAGTGCGATGGAGTACTCCTTCATTGGCGGCAGCATGGGCGCGGTGGTGGGCGAGGCGATCACGCGTGCGGTCGAACGTTCGGCCGATACGCGGGCGCCTCTGATTATTGTCTCTGCATCCGGCGGCGCGCGCATGATGGAGGGCGTGATCAGCCTGATGCAACTGGCGAAGGTTTCGGCGGCGCTGGCGCGGCTGGATAAGGCCAAGGTTCCTTTCATCTCTCTGCTCACCGATCCTACTACAGGCGGCGTGACCGCATCATTTGCCATGCTTGGCGATTTGAACATTGCGGAACCCGGAGCGCTGATCGGCTTTGCCGGCCCGCGCGTGATCGAACAAACCATCCGCCAGAAGCTACCACCGGGATTTCAGCGCAGCGAGTTCCTACTCGAACACGGCATGCTCGACGCAGTAGTTTCGCGCAAGCAACTCAGGCCCTACATTGCGAGAGCGCTCGAGTTTATGGCGGCGTAAGAAAAGAAGCTGTCAGCTATCAGCGGTCAGCTTTCAGCCGAACCAATCCAACATTCTTGGACGCTGGGTGCTCCATTTCTCGCGTTTTTTGCGAGGCGTGGGGCCTTCCGCTGGACGCACGACATTTTCAGTCGTCCCCAACGCTGGTAATCTGAGAGGTCGAGCTGACAGCTGATAGCTTTTTCGCCATGTCTTACGAAACTGCGGTCGCGAGCATGTTCGCGCTGGGGCACGAACTGGCCCATACGCCGTCGAACAAATTCGATCTGGCGCACATGCGCGTCCTGCTGAACGCCATGGGTCATCCCGAGCGGGCGTTTCCCGCCGTGCTGGTCGCGGGGACCAATGGCAAGGGCTCGACGGCTGCTACGCTCGCGTCGATCCTGCTCGCCTCCGGCTTGAAGACAGGTCTGTATACTTCGCCGCACCTAGTACGGATTAATGAACGCATTCGCGTGAATGGAGAAGAAATCAGCGACGACGATTTTGCGCGGCTGCATGGCGAAGTCGATCGTGTGGCGGGGCGGCTTATCGAGAAGGCAGAACTGCCTTGGCATCCCAGCTTCTTCGAGATGATGACGGCAATCGCCTTTGCCCATTTCGCGCGCGAGCGAGTGGACATAGCGGTGCTCGAGGTGGGCATGGGTGGTCGGCTGGACGCGACCAACGTGGCGGAGCCGCTGGTGAGCGTGATTGCCGACATCTCGCTCGATCATCAGAAGTTTCTCGGCAATACCGTAAGAGAAATCGCGCGCGAAAAAGTGGGAATCATTCGGCCCGGTGGCGTGGTCGTTACCCTGCCGCAACAGCCGGAGGCCAACGACATAATCGGTAATACGATTCTCGATCTCGGGGCTCGCGGGGTGAGTGCGGTGCAGTATGTGCCGCCCGTGTCGCCGGGAAGTCGCGAGTACTTGGCACCGAGTGGCGAAAAAAAGCCTTTAACCTCCGAGAGCGCTGAGAAAGAGGAGAACGCTGAGAACCGTACCGCTACTTTCTCGCGCTATCCACTTCAGGTTATGGGGAAGCAAATTCTCGTGGAGTCACCTTTGGTCGGGCGGCATCAGTTGCGCAACGTGGCCCTGACGATTGCCGCCGCCGAAGAGTTGGCCAAGGCCGGAATTCCTGGGGTCACACCTGAATCGATTGAGCGTGGGATTCGCCAGACGCATTGGCCCGGACGTTTCCAAGTCGTACCGGCTGCGGCGAGTTGGCCGGAGATTGTGTTCGATGTGGCGCACAATCCGGCGGGAGCGTGGGCCCTCCGCTCCGCCCTTTCAGAGCGGTATGAGGACCGTCCGCTGATTTTCGTTTTCGGAGCCATGCGCGACAAGGCAATCTCAGAGATGGCAGAGATTCTTTTCCCGTTGGCTGACCGGGTGATTGCGACGCGGCCGGCAAATCCACGGTCGGCGTCGCCGGAAGAGATTCAGCAGGCTGGAAGCCGCACCGGAGCTGAGATTGAGGCGGTCGGTGAGGTTGAGGCGGCACTGGATCGCGCTCGCGCTGCTTCGAGGCCCGATACGCTGATGGTGATAACAGGTTCGATTTATCTCGTCGGCGAAGCCATGCGCATCCTCGGGGTTAGAATCTGAGTTTTAACCACGGAGGACACAGGGTCTCACAGAGGAATTCCTCTGCTGTTCCACACCAGCCGTTTCGCCTAGAATGGAAGTGTGCAGGAAGTGAATTCATCGGTTGATCGAGTAGAAGAGGATCGAGTGGAAAATGGCCAGGCTGGGCCTGTGCCGGTCACTTCCCCGCGATTAAGTCCCCACGCCATTCCGGGCTTGGAGTACGGCTGGCTGAGCCGACTGCGTTCTTATTTTTTCTTCGTTCCGCTCATCTGGCTCTACACCGTGGTCATGGGTCTGGCGGCGCTGCCGGGGGGCGTGTTCGATCCCACTGGGCGGCGCTTACATTGGTTTTCAACCACATGGTCGCGCCTGATCATGAAGACGATTTTTTCGCCTGTAGCCGTGAGCGGCCTTGACAAGATCGACACTTCGAAGCCTCACGTTTACGCGGTCAATCATGCATCGGCGCTCGACATTCCTGTGCTCTACGTGAACCTGCCGTTTCAGTTTCGGATCGCGTTCAAAAAAGAACTCTTGTCTTATCCCATTGTGGGCTGGCAACTCAAGCGGTCCGGGCAAGTGTGCATCGATCAGCAGAATCCGTCGCACTCGGTCAGCAGCATCCGCGCGGCGTTGAAGGGCCTGAAGGCCGGCTTGCCGCTGGTAATCTTTCCCGAAGGTGGGCGCACGCCCGACGGCGAGATCAAGCCGTTTCTACAAGGAGCATTTTTTCTCGCCATCAAGGCACAGGTGGATATTGTTCCCGTTGCGCTGATCGGTACGTATGAGCTGCTCCCGATGAACACCTATCACATCAAGAGTCGTCCACTGGAAATGCGGGTCGGTGAGCCCATCTCGACCGAGGGTTTGAAAGCGCGCGATTTAGCAGCCCTCTCGGCTCGAGTTCAGAAGGCCGTGGAAGACCTGTACTACAAGCCGTCATAAAGACGTTGCAGGCAACGTCTACAAGTTCTTCCTAGGCTGCTTTCTTCTCATCGCAGAGCTGTTGATAGTAATCTCGCCCGCGCTCGTAGCCTCGCAGGAAGGCTTCTTCGACGTCCTCGCCGGGATGCTCGCGCTTGACATCTTCGAGGGCGGTATTCATTTCACCCGAAACCTGATCGAATTCCATGCAGCGGGTTCGCGCGTGTAGAGCCGCCTGGAAGCCGAGGCGATAGAACCTTTCATCATTGGCGAAGTTCTTGCCCGTTTTCGAATAATGGCTTTCCTCGGCGCTGCGTAGTCCGATCCACCACTGCTCACGGGCGGCGTCGACCGACTCCGCTCCCTCCTTCTTCATGAGGTCGCGAACGAGCGAGGCTGATTCTTCATTCTCCGCCATGCCAACCACTACGCTTCGGCCCTGCCGCAGCGCGTCTTCATAAACGAAGATTTCATCTTCGGGTAGACCCTCGATGCTCGATTTCTCCATTTTGTTGCCGACGGTGGCCCCCACCGTGGCGCCCGCCGCGCCTACGATTGCCGCGCCGAGCAATCCGATCGCCGTGATGGGTCCAACCCCGGGTATGAGCGCGGCCAAGAGCGACCCGCCCGTAATTCCGACGCCGCCGCCCAGCAACGCTCCAATGGCTTTTCCCATGCCTGGTTGTTCGGTGGTGTCCACCGGAACGGTTGAGAATTCCTTATCCACTTCACCCATGCTTCCGGGCGTCAGGAGCGTGATTTTGTCGGCTGGAATGCCGGCCTGGACGGCATCCTGCACGGCCCGCTCGGCGGCGCCTCGCGTTTGAAATACTCCACTGACAGCTTCCATAGGTCACCTCGTAGTCTGGTCTAACTGCAATCGTATCTGGGATACTGCCTGGATTTGCGGCGAACGTCGCCCGTGCACAAGATCGCGCTAATTTTGATGCAGAAGTGGTGGGCGAGGCAACAGCAAAAGTATTGGAACTCATTTTTTTCGTGCCGTAACCTTTCGCGTGGCCGCAGCGTTTACCCTTGTGTACGGTCGAACCGCGGAGAATTCGTTGAAGGCTCTGAAGAAAGAAGCGGACGAGCGGCTTCTGATCGAAGCTGCACAGCAAGACCCCGCCCGCTTTGCGGACCTTTATGAAATCAACTTCGAGCGCGTATACGCCTACATCGTGAGGCGAGTGGGCAACCGGACCGAAACCGAAGATCTCACTTCCGAAGTGTTTCATCAGGCATTGGCGAACCTGAAACGATTTGAATGGCGCGGCATCCCGTTTGCGGCCTGGCTGTTCCGCATTGCGGCAAACCTGATTTCAGACCGCTGGCAGCGCTCGGGCCGGGAGGTCGCTGACGATTCGGGCAAGATCGAATCGGCACAGGTCAGCCCGGCGGAGATCGAGGAAGTGGAGCGCCGGGCGACGCTATTTCGGCTGGTCGGCACACTGCCGGTCGAACAGCGGCGCGTGGTTGTGCTGCGATTTGTCGAGCAGAAAAGTATCAAAGATGTCGCGCGGGAGATTCGCAAGACTGAGGGTGCAGTGAAGCAGTTACAGTTCCGAGCGCTCAGCAGTCTGCGGGCGCGCATGGAGGGTGCCGATGCCTAAGCGCTCTCTGAACCCGGGAAATGGCGATACGAAGAAAGTCGAACAGCTCAACAAAGCTGTGGAGGCGATGCTCGCCCGCAATGACGGCAAGCTTGGCAAGGCGGAGCCCGCCATCGAACCGCTGGTGCGGATTGCCGCCGATCTGCGCGATTTGCCGCGTGAGAGTTTCAAGACAAAGCTGAAATCTGAATTTGAAGGAGGAAAGACCATGTCTACCGTCGCAGAACCGGTCGCAACTGTTCACGTGAAGGCCGCTCCGAGAATGGCATTCAAAGACGCCAGCAAGGCCATCGAGTTCTACAAGCAGGCTCTCGGAGCGCGCGAGACTTTCCGCTTTGAAGTGGGGGGACACATTCCGCATGCCGAGATCGTGATCGGAGATTCGAGCATCATGGTGACCGAAGAGTGGCCCGAAGGAGGGCGGTTCAGCGCCGAAACCTGGGGTCACTCTCCCGTGACGATGAGCTTAGAGGTGGATGATGTGGACTCTTTCGCCGCGCGTGCGGAGGCTGCGGGGATGAAGATGGTCATGCCGCCAACTGACCAGTTCTACGGGCGCCGGGACGCTACGCTGGTCGATCCTTTTGGATATACCTGGAGTGTAAGCACCGTGAAAGAGGAAATGTCGGTGGAGGAAATGCACCGGCGAATGAAGGGGATGACGAAGGGGCCGGAAGGTGGGCAGCCCGCGCAGAAATCCAAGGTCGATCCAATTCCGCGCGGCTATCACACGGTCACTCCGTACCTGGTCGCGCAGGACGCCGACGCCGTGATCAATTTCGTAAAGAGCACATTCGGCGGCGAGGAAACCTTCCGGGGGGTTGGATCAGCCGGCGGATATCACTGTGAAGTTCGGGTAGAAGATTCCATGTTGATGATCGGCGGCGGAGGCCCGGGCCTGTCATGGAAGGGTGATTCGATGCTGGGCGCGTTTCACGTTTACGTTCGCGATTGCGACGCGGTCTACCAGCGCGCGCTGCAGGCCGGAGCGAAGTCGCTTGCGGAGCCCGCGGATCAGGAGTACGGCGAGCGTTCGGGCAGAGTGATGGATGCGGCGGGAAACCGCTGGGACATTGCTACCCGCAAGGGCGAGAACTACAAACTGGAAGGCGTCACGACGCTGCAACCGTGCCTGCATCCGCTACGTGCGGAGCCGGTGATCGATTTCCTGAAGCGGGCTTTCGGAGCCGAGGAAACAGGCAGGCGGCATACCACGCCGGATGGAGTGGTGCATCACACAATTATCAAGATTGGCGACTCTACCTTGGAAATGGGAGAGGCCCACGGGCCGTACCAGCCGATGAAGTCGATGTTCTACTTGTATGTGCCGAACGTGGATGACGCCTACAAGACGGCGATAGCCGCGGGCGCGAAGTCGATGAAGGAGCCAGCCGATCAACCATACGGCGACCGTGTGGGCGCGGTGACGGATGCGTTCGGCAATCAATGGTGGATCGCGACCCACGTTAAGGATATGAGCCAGTAAGGAGCGAATGCCGGCGTCCGGCTTTCGCGCGCCGCCGAAAGCCGAACTTCCCTTGTCCGTTTCCGGACAGCCTACTCCACAACCGCACAGGCACCTGCGCCTCGCCGAATGGCGCTGCGTTCCAACTGCTATGTGAAATCAATGGCTTGTATGAAATTGGAACTCTGGCCAGCGCCGTGCATTCCCCCTAGCCATGGAAGCCTTAGCGATGCAGCCAGCCTACTCCAGCGTACCGCCCGTAACCGGCCGCGTGCTGATTGCCGACGATCAGAAGCACATCGTCGAGGCGCTGCAGCTGCTCCTGAAAGGCAATGGCTTTCTGACGGAGGCGGTCACGCATCCGTCGCGCGTGTTGCCGGCGGTCGAATCGGGTGAATTCGATGCGGTGCTGATCGATCTGAACTATACCCGCGATACTACTTCCGGGACAGAGGGGCTGGAGTTGCTGTCGCAAATTCGGTCCATCAACAAACTGCTGCCGGTGGTGGTGTTGACCGGATGGGGCAGCCTAGACCTGGCGGTGGAAGCCATGCGCCGCGGGGCTTCGGATTTTGTGCAGAAGCCCTGGGAAAATCTACAACTCTTGCAAAAACTTCAGGAGCAGATTTTGCGGGCGCGGGCAGAAGGGCGGGTGCAGCGCCAGTCCGACGACGAACTGCAGGAAGCGCGCGAGATTCAGCAGAAGTTGCTGCCCAAACAATTGCCGGAAGTCGCGAACTATGACCTGGCTGCGACAAACCAGCCGCTGCGGTTCGTGGGGGGCGACTACTACGATGTCGTGCGCACGGGCCCGCACGAGACGCTGCTTTGCATTGCCGATGTAGCCGGTAAGGGGCTGTCAGCGGCCCTACTGATGTCGAGTTTGCAAGCCACGCTGAAGCCGCTGATCGCGCAGAGGCTGGCGCCGCGCGAACTTTGCCACCGGCTGAATCGCATCCTTTGCGATTTAACGCCCGAGGGGAAATTCATCTCTTTCTTTGTTGGTTTCCTGAACAGCCGCGACCGTCGGCTGACTTATTGCAATGCCGGGCACAATCCGCCGCTGCTGGTCCGGGGCGATGGACAATCCACGGAACTAAATGCCGCGGGCGCCGTGCTAGGCCAGTTTCCAGACTGGCGCTACGAGCAGAGCAGCGTGCAGGTCAACAGCGGGGACCGGTTGCTGATCTTCACCGACGGCCTGATCGAGGCTTGCAACGCAGACGAGGAATTGTTCGGAGAGCAAAACCTGGTGCGGATCGCGCAGGAGAATTCTGACGCCGGCGCCAAGGATCTGATGGGCCTCCTGATGCGCGCGGCATCGCAACATTGTGGCGGACGTTTTCAGGATGACGCCACGCTACTTGTGTTGAATGCGCTGCCGTAGCGAGGCCGGACCTATGCGCATGCATCACGAACACATAATTCACTTCTGCGAACCGGCATGTTTCGCGGCGTGGCCTTCTGTTCCCAATAGGTATGGCAGGCCCCTCGCCATCCCCTCGCTCCAGTTCAGAAACGAATGTCCGCCATCGTATTCTAAGTAGCGAAATGCATATCCCCGCGAGGTTAATGTCTCTTTCATGTCGCGGTTGGCCTCGATCTGCCTCGGATAATCCTCCATCAGGCCCACTTCCAAATAGAAACGGACCGGAACCTTAGGCGAATTATTCACCTGCCGCTTGAGCCATTCTGGTTGTGCGTCTCCATCTGGCTTCCACCAGAATGACCCCGAGAGCGCAATGACATTGCCGAAGACCTCAGAGTGCGTTAAGCCAGCGAAGACGGAGGCCAGACCTCCATAACTGGAACCTGCAACAATCGTCCGCTGGGGCTGCATCGTAGTGTGATAGTTGCTGCGACTCCAGGGTACAAGCTCTTTCGCTAAAAAGTCTGCAAACTGCGGATTACATGGAAGCTCGTTTCGGCGCGCGCTTGGCACAGACTGATCGGTCATGACCGCGACCAGGGGAGGAATCTTTTCTTGTCCGATCAAGACGTCAAGGATTTTTGGAATCCACATGACATTGCGATCGCCATCGAAAAGAACGAGCAGTGGATAGCGCTGCCCCGTTTTTTCAAAACCTGCCGGAGCGTAGACCCATAATCGTTTGTCACTCTTCAGAAATTCGCTGTGGATCGAGGTGATTTCAATCTTGCCTCTACGGATTTCTTTTACCGGAGATTCCCAAATGAGAGGGGGAGCATCCGGCAATTCGGCATAGGAGGATTCCGCCCCATGCGCGCCAAATGTTGTAGGACAGCGACGAGGGTTTAGTGGATCGACTTGTAGCATGGCGAGTCGCTTTCGCATTTGCTCGTCGCCTTTCACGTCATCGAATGACTGCAATGGATCGTTTGGTGAAAGGTTGTAGGTAAAGCGTGCGTCGTTACGAACGCGATACGTCTTGTACCAGACGTTTGTACCTGCAAGATGGAGCATTTGATCCTTTGCGTCGAATCCGCCGACCCCGTCGAAGATCACCACGTTCTGCGTGTGGTCATTTTCCCGACAAAGGAAGGTCACCAGAGAGAAGTCCGTTTGACCAGAAACCGGTTCAATCAGAGGCGTACCGGTCTCGGACACCGAAGCCCAGAAGTTTTGAATAGCAGCAAGGTTTCCAGACTCAACTTGCTTGCGGAGAACGTTCATTGTAGGGCTGCTGTTCGGATCAGCGACAAAGTGGGTAGGCGTTTGACCAAGGAGTTGGCCGAGTGCGATAACCAGCAATATAAAGAACCGGTCAGCAGTCATTGAGGGATTATCGCGCGACTTCCCACCGTCGCGCACACGGCCCGACAGACGCCGGCCGTGGTTTGACCCTCCTCAACCGCTCCAATAGACTGAAACATTCAGGACATCTGCAGGTTCCATTATGGCTGACAGTATTCATATAAAGCTCCCGGACGGGAGCGTGAAGGAAGTTCCCAAGGGTACGACTGCGCTCGATATTGCGAAGTCGATCAGCCCGCGGTTGGCGGACGCGGCGCTGGCGGCGAAAACCAACGGCGACCTCGTCGACCTGACTCGTCCGCTGGAAAAAGACACCGATCTGCGGCTGCTCAAAGAGGGAGATCCTGAGGCGCTTGAGGTGTACCGGCATTCGTCCGCGCATTTGCTGGCGGCGGCGGTGCTGGAGCTTTTCCCTGAGACTAAGCTCGGACACGGTCCCGCCACCGAGACCGGATTTTTCTACGATTTCTATCGTCCTACTCCGTTTACGCCCGAGGATCTGGAGAAGATCGAAAAGAAGATGCAGGAACTGGTGCAACAGAACATTCCCTATGCGCGCGAGTTTCTGCCTCGCGACCAGGGCCTGGCGGAGTTCAAAAAAGAAGGCGATTTCATGAAGTGCCACTTCATCGAGCAATTCACCAAGCCCGATGAAAAGATTTCCATTTATCGCACCGGAAAGTTCACCGACTTCTGCCGCGGACCGCACATTCCGTCGACTGGGAAGATCAAGGCTTTCAAGCTGTTCAACATCGCCGGCGCCTACTGGCTGGGCGATGAGAAGAATCCGCAACTGCAGCGCATTTACGGAACTTCTTTTTTCTCGAAGAAAGACCTCGACGATTATTTGAAGCATCTCGAGGAGACCAAGAAACGCGACCACCGCGTGCTGGGCAAGCAGCTGGATTTGTTTTCGATCCAGGAGTTGGCTGGGCCGGGGCTGATTTTCTGGCACCCCAAGGGCGGCATCATCCGCAAAGAGATGGAAGACTGGATGCGGGACCAGTATCTGAAGCGCGGCTACTCGCTGGTGTACACCCCGCATGTGGCGCGGCGCCAGTTGTTCTACACCTCGGGGCACGAAGGCTATTACTCGCAGAACATGTTCGACGCGATGGAACTCGAAGACGCCGAATATCGTTTGAAGCCGATGAATTGTCCCGGCCACATCCTGATTTACAAAGATTCACTGAAGTCCTATCGCGACCTGCCGGTGCGTCTGGGCGAACTGGGGACGGTGTATCGCTACGAGCGTTCGGGCGTAATGCACGGCCTGCTGCGGGTGCGCGGGTTTACGCAGGACGACGCGCATATTTTCTGCATGCCGGAACAGATCGAGGAAGAGATTGCCAGCTGCCTGGAATTCGCGCTGGACGTGCTGAAGGATTTCGGGTTCGACAAATTCCAGACTGAGCTTTCAACCTGGAATCCCGACGACCGCAAGAACTTCGTGGGCAGTGAAGAACAATGGATCCACGCGACCGAGTCGCTGGAAAAAGTGCTGAAGGAGCGAAAAATCGAGTACAAGACGATCCCCGGCGAGGCCGCGTTTTACGGGCCGAAGATCGATATCAAGCTGGTGGACGCGATCGGGAGGCTATGGCAGCTCTCAACCGTGCAGTTCGACTTCAACCTTCCGCAGCGGTTTGGCCTCGAGTATGTTGCCGAAGACGGCTCGCGCAAGCAGCCGGTCATGGTGCATCGCGCGCTGTACGGATCGGTGGAGCGCTTTTTCGGCGTGCTGATTGAGCACTACGCGGGAGCGTTCCCGGTATGGCTGTCGCCGGTGCAGGCCGTGATGATTCCCATCAGCGAGCGTCACGCGGAATATGCGAATAGAGTGGCTTCACAACTCAAGGAGATTGGCGTGCGCGTCGAAGTGGACGCGCGCAACGAGAAGATGAACGCCAAGATCCGCGAGCACGCCATGCAGAAGGTGCCATTCCTGCTGGTGGTCGGAGATAAAGAGGCCGAAGCGGGCAAGGTGAACGTTCGCACGCGCGGGAAAGAAAAGACGGAAGACATGCCGGCGGCGGAGTTCGTGGAGAAGATCGGGAAGCTGATCGAGGAGAAAAGGCCGGGAGTGTAGATGCACATGTAGGGACGGCCGCCTCGGCTGTCCGGCGAGCGCCAGTTCGCCTCTTTTCTCCTATCCCACCGAAAACCTGACAGCCGAGGCGGCTGTCGCTACGTGAGTTACCATGTTGCCGTGCAATCGCTGGCGGAGCGCGTGCTTTCGCACATTCGGCGGCAGGAACTGCTGCGGCCCGGAGACCGCGTGGGTGTGGCCGTTTCTGGGGGGATCGATTCCGTCGCTCTCTTGCGGCTGTTGCTCGAGTTGCGTCACGAGTTGGGCGTTGTCCTGTCGGTCGTGCATTTCAACCACAGGTTGCGCGGGGCGGAATCGGAAGCGGATCAGGAATTTGTGGCGAAGCTGGCTCGCGCGCACGATCTAGAATTTTATGTCGATGGTGACGATGTGGCGGAGCATGCTCGCGAGGAACGCGTCAGCGTGGAAACAGCAGCGCGCGAGTTGCGGTATGGATTCTTCCGGCATTTGCTCGGTGAAGGTCGAACGGCTGACCCTCAGGGGCTAAAGCCCGCTCCCGAGGAGTTGCCTAACGGCGCGGCTGAAAGCCGCGCCCCTTCAAAGCTAGATTCCGGATCAAAGAAGGATTCAGGATCAACCCCAGATTCAGCATCGAAGCCAGGTTCGGGATCAAAGCAAGGTTCAGGATCAACGCCAGACTCAGGATCGAACCCAGATTCAGGATCGAACCCAGATATGGCCTCAAATGTGCATCCGCTCTCAAATTCGTCCCTAGCTTGTCTGGACAAGGTTGTTACCGGGCACACGCTCGACGATCAGGCGGAGACGGTGCTTATGCGCATTATTCGCGGCGCGGGGTTGCGGGGGCTGGGCGGCATTCATCCACGAATTGTGGTGGAAGACGATGACGGAGAAATCTCCGGAGAAATTGTGCGGCCACTGCTCACGACTCGCCGTCGCGAACTGGAGCAGTATCTCCAGCATGTCCGGCAACCCTGGCGCGAAGATTCGACCAACATCGATGCACGGTTCACGCGCAACCGTGTTCGCAAGCTGGTTGTCCCGCTGCTGGAACAGGAATTTAATCCCGGCGTGGCGGAGAATCTTGCCGAACTGGCGGAGATTGCGCGCGGCGAGGAAGATTACTGGGAGAACGAAATCTCGGGATGGCTGGGAACAACCGTCCATTGGTCGCAGCCGGACTGGGCCCGTGCCGCGTCGCAACAGCCCACTCTGGTTCAGATCGTGTCGCTGGGTAACCCGCCGGCGCAGGATTCTGATCTTCGTTCTGATCTCCGTTCAAACATCGACAATGCACCCTGGCTCGTAATGAACGCGTCCGTGAGCCGGATGTGGTTTCTGGCCGAGCCGATCGCGGTGCAGCGCAGGCTGGTGAAGGCGATTGGCGAAAACGCCCGGATCCCGTTGGAGTTTAAACACGTGGAAGAAATCCTGCGCATGGCAGCGGAGGACGATGCCTCTCGCAAGGAACTGGCGCTGCCGCTGGGCTGGAAGCTTTTACGGGAACCTGAGGAGTTGGTATTCGTAACTCCCGATTTGCGCGAGCCAGCGCCGCACGACTACGAGTACGAACTTCCCGTCCCAGGGCAGGTCACTGTTTACGAAGCAGGCTCGGCCATCGAGGCGAGGCATGTTCCAGCGGACGCGCAGCGGGGATATAATCCTGACCACCTCCTGGATGCGGAATCCCTGCCTGGACCGTTAAAGGTGAGGAACTGGCGTCCGGGAGACCGATTTTGGCCGGCCCATACGAAGTCCCCCAAGAAGATCAAAGAACTACTACAGGAACATCATATTGCCCAGCCGGCGCGCAGGTTGTGGCCGGTAGTCGTCAGCGGAGATGTGATCGTGTGGATGCGCGGGTTTAACGCTCCTGCTAAACTTCGGGCAAAGCCGGGGCGAGCGGCGCTCCTGATCGTGGACATGCCCCTGGCAAGGCCGATGACGGAACATTGACCGGCGCCGTGCCGGGGAGGCACGCAAATTTCATGAATCCGAGAGTCGAGCCCCTTCGACAGATCATCAGCGCAGAGCAGATTCAGAAGCGAGTCAAGGAATTGGGCCGGCAAATTTCCGACGACTACGAGGGGCAGACGGTCCAGATGCTGGCGGTGCTGGAAAATGCCTTCATGTTTATGGCCGACTTGGTGCGGGCGGTCGACGTGCCGGTCATCTGCCAGTTTATCAAGCCCAAGTACAGCCGCAGCCAGGGCGGTTCCGCCAGCGAGGTCATGGAAATTTTCTTCAGCCACGAGCCGGATATTCGGGGGCAGCACATTCTGCTGGTCGAGGGACTGGTGCATTCCGGTGTGACCAGCGAGTTCCTGATGAGCGATCTGCGGGCTCGCGGCGCAAGCTCGGTGAAGTTGGTGACCTTGGCCGACCGGCAGGCAGCGCGCCGGGTCTCACTGCAGCCGGATTATTTTGGTTTTCTGGTGGATGAGACGTTTTCTGGTGGGCTACGGTTTGGGAGCGGTAGAGCAGACCAATCGTAATCTACCCTACTTGGCGGCGGCAAATCCAAGGCTGCCAGCCACTTAAGTCATATCACGACAAACGCGCCTTTTTGCCGAAGAAAATGTAGAATAAAGATCTCAATAAGGATTTCTACCATCGAAAGTCGCGGAAGGGCATCTAATCGCTGTAGGAGCCTCGGGGGTTGGTGTAGGCAATCTCCGATTGCGAACTGAGGAGTTTCTAGGTGAATTCAACTGTAAAGACCGTATTGTTCTGGCTGCTGATCGGTATCTCGGCCCTGCTGCTTTGGGAAGTGGTGAAGGGCGCCCGCGACGGCCAGAAAGACAAAGAAGTCAACGTTACGCAGTTCATGAGCGACGTGGACCAGAATAACGTTCGCGAGATCACGGTCAACGGGATGGAAGTGCGCGGCAAGTACCGCGATGGCTCCTCATTCCATACCACCGCTCCCAGCAACTACTTCACTCCCGAAATGCTCAAGAACCTGCAGGGCAAAGGTGTTCTCATCACCTTCCGCGACATCAACAGCGGAAGCTTGCCGCTGCAACTGCTTGGCACATGGGCTCCTTTGATTCTGCTGGGCGCGTTGTGGTTCTTCATGATCCGGCAGATGCAGACCGGCGGGAATAAGGCGCTGTCGTTTGGCAAGAGCCGGGCGCGGTTGCTCTCCATGCAGCAGAAGAAAGTCACGTTCAAAGACGTGGCTGGCGTGGAAGAAGCCAAAGAAGAACTGCGCGAGATTATTGAGTTTCTGCGCGAGGCGCAGAAGTTCCAGAAGTTGGGTGGACGCATTCCCAAAGGCGTGCTGCTGGTCGGGCCTCCCGGAACCGGTAAGACGCTGCTGGCCCGCGCGGTTGCGGGCGAGGCGAATGTTCCCTTCTTCTCGATATCGGGCTCAGACTTCGTAGAGATGTTTGTCGGAGTAGGTGCCAGCCGCGTGCGCGATCTCTTTGAGCAGGGCAAGAAGAATGCTCCCTGCATCATTTTCATCGACGAAATCGATGCCGTCGGACGTCATCGCGGCGCCGGCTTGGGCGGTGGACACGACGAGCGTGAGCAGACTTTGAACCAGTTGCTGGTCGAAATGGACGGCTTCGAATCGAACGAAGGCGTCATCCTGATGGCGGCGACGAACCGTCCAGACGTGCTGGACCCCGCGCTGCTGCGGCCGGGCCGTTTTGACCGGCGCGTGGTAGTGAGCCGTCCGGATGTGCGCGGACGCGAGGAAATTCTTCGCGTACACACTCGCAAAATTCCCCTGGCGGAAGATGTCGATCTCTCCGTGTTGGCTCGCGGGACACCGGGATTCTCTGGTGCAGACCTCGCAAACATGGTCAACGAAGCTGCTTTGGCCGCAGCCCGGCAGAACCGCAAGGCTGTTCTCCAATACGACTTCGAGTTGGCGAAAGACAAAGTTCTGATGGGGGTGGAGCGCAAGTCGCTGCTGCTCACTGATGAGGAGAAGAAGAATACGGCGTACCACGAGGCGGGCCATGCGCTCGTCGCGGCGAAGATGCCGAACTCTGATCCGCTACACAAGGTCACGATCATTCCGCGCGGCATGGCGCTGGGCGTCACCATGCAGTTGCCCATCGACGACCGCCATAACTACTACAAGAACTATCTGGAAACCGAGATCGCCATTCTGATGGGCGGGCGCATCGCGGAAGAGCTATTCCTCAACTGCATGAGCACCGGCGCGGGCAACGACATTGAGCGGGCCACGGAAATGGCGCGCAAGATGGTATGCGAATGGGGCATGAGCGATCTGGGCCCGATGACCTTCGGCAAGAAGGAAGAACAAATCTTCCTGGGCCGCGAAATCGCGCAACACCGCGATTACAGCGAGGACACCGCGATCAAGATCGATCAGGAAGTCCGCAAGCTGGTAAACAAGGGATACACCACGGCGAAGCAGCTTCTGTCGGACAATCGTGACGTGCTCGAGCGGATTGCCCGGGCGCTGATCGAGCGCGAAGTTCTGGATGCCAACGAGATCAAGATGCTCGTCGAAGGCCAGGAACTGCCGCCAGTTCAGCCGCCGCCGTCGTCCAAAGATGACGGTGTGCAGCACGTCATAAAACCGGAGTTGCAACCGGGACGCGCCAAAGGCGGGGAACGGCCGGCAACCGCGTAAAGCAAACTCTAAGCTACTCAAACAGGGCGGCCTCAGGGCCGCCCTAAGTTTTTTGTAGCGCCTGCATCCTTTCGGCCTCGCTCAGGGAAGCTCCGCCAATTGTCGCGAGGGCGATTCGCTATCGCAGCGGCGGGCGAGGACGCCCGCCGGACAGCCGCCGGGGACGGCGGCGCTACATTCGCGCTTCCCATTAGATTTCGGCCTATCAATCGTCCCAAAACGGCCCTAATTACTCACTCGATTCGGCTCTTTTCTGGGGCGCCAGCAGCCCGAGTTTATGGTATAATTTATCCAGTTATAAAATGACCCTAAGTATTAAGAATTTCAATAACTTGAAGTCTTTTTGCTTGGGGATTTTGAGCGCTTTTGTCGAGACAATTTTCCAGCCGAATTCTAGGGATTCGCGGTAACAAGTTAGCAGAAAAATCGGGACATTTTCGCGGAGCGGAATGGCCACCAAAGAAATTCATACACCCATCGCAGACACCAAAACAAAAAACGGAACGGTAACTCCGATCACGTCGACGAATGGCGGAGGCAACGGCAGCAACAATTCCTACAATGCCGACTCCATCAAAGTGTTGGGCGGCATGGAGGCAGTTCGCAAGCGTCCCGCGATGTACATCGGATCGACGGGCGAACTTGGCCTGCATCATCTCGTCTATGAAGTGGTCGACAACTCCGTCGACGAAGCGCTTGCGGGATTTGCGACCAAGATTGAAGTCACCATCCATCTCGATAACTCGATCACCGTCATCGACGACGGCCGCGGCATTCCGGTCGACGATATGGTGATTGACGGCGAGAAAGTTTCGGCGGCGCAAGTCGTGATGACCACGCTGCATGCCGGCGGAAAATTTGATTCGTCCACCTACAAGGTTTCTGGCGGACTGCACGGCGTGGGGGTTTCGTGCGTGAACGCGCTGAGCGAAGACCTGGAGTTGGAAATCTGGCGCGATGGCGCAACCTGGCAACAGAACTATTCCAAGGGTGAACCCACCGGCAAGCTAAAGAAGACTGGTGTCGCCAAGGTGAAGACTGGGACGAAAGTTCACTTCGTACCCGATCGTTCGATCTTTACTACGACCGAGTACAACTACGACACGCTGGCGCAGCGCTTGCGCGAGCTCGCATTCCTCAACAAGGGATTGCTCATTACGCTGACCGATGAGCGCGCCACCGATTCGAAATCGGGTGAGCCCAAGCGCAACGAGTTCAAGTACAACGGCGGCATCGCGGAATTTATCAAGCACCTCAACCGCGGCAAGCAGACGCTCCACGACAAGCCTATTTACATGGAAGACGACCGCAACGGCGTTCACATGGAGATCGGCCTGCAGTACAACGACGCCTATTCGGAAACGGTTTTCAGCTTCGCCAACAACATCAACACGGTTGACGGGGGCACGCATCTCTCCGGATTCCGCACCGCGCTGACCCGCACCATCAACTATGCCGGGCAGCAGATGGGGCTGTTTAAAGACGTCAAAGAAAATCTGACTGGCGACGACGTGCGCGAAGGACTGGTGGCGGTGATCAGCGTGAAGTTGCCTCAGCCCCAGTTCGAAGGCCAGACCAAAGGCAAGCTGAATTCTGACATCGCCGGCACGGTGACGCAGTTCGTAAACGAACGATTGGGCGCGTTCTTTGAGCAGAACGCAACCGTGGGGCGCAAGATCATCAACAAGGCAGTCGATGCTGCACGCGCCCGCGAAGCTGCGCGCAAAGCGCGCGACTTGACGCGCCGCAAGGGCGCACTTGATTCCGGAGGCTTGCCCGGCAAACTGGCGGATTGTTCCGAGCGCGATCCTAACCGCTGCGAACTGTTCCTGGTCGAGGGTGAGTCCGCCGGTGGAACCGCCAAACAGGGCCGCGACCGCCGCTTCCAGGCTATTCTTCCGCTGAAGGGCAAGATCCTGAACGTGGAAAAAGCGCGCTACGACAAAATGCTGGCGCACGAGGAAATTCGCGCCATGATCACGGCGCTCGGCACCGGGATATCGAAGGAAGATTTCGATCCGACGAAAGTGCGTTACGGCAAGATCATCCTGATGACCGACGCCGACGTCGACGGCAGCCACATTCGCACCCTGTTGCTGACATTTTTCTTCCGCCACATGCAGGAACTGATCAAACGCGGAAACGTGTTTATCGCGCAGCCGCCGCTGTTCTCGCTGAAGAAAGGCAAGTCGCAGCAGTACATCAAAGACGAGCGCGAATTCGTGAAAGTGATGGTGAAACGCGCAGCCGATGGGCTAACGGTGCGCTATGGCGAAGGCGCCGCCAAGATCGAAGGCAAAGATTTGTCGCGCTTCATGACCGTGCTCGATGAGTATCTGGGCTTCTTCGAAAAACTCGACAAGCGCGTGCGCAACGAGCGCGTCACCGAACTGGTTCCCAAACTCGACTTGGCCAAGCGCGCCGACTTCGAAGGCGACAAGAAGACGCCGCCGAAGAAAATCGAACGCCTGGAAAAAGAGATAAAGAAACTTCAGAAAGATGAGGGCTTCAAGAGTGTGGAAGCGCGCTTCGACGAAGAGCATAACCTGTGGGAAGTGAGCTTCGTGAACAAGCACGGCGCCGAACACGTCATCAACTGGGTGCTGGCTTCCAGCGCCGAGTGCCGGCAGATGATCTCGAAGTACAAACAGATCGAACCGTACATGGAGCCGCCGTTTGTGGTCGAAACGCTGGCCAAGGCCTCTCCTGCGAGCGGCGAAGGCGCGGAAGGCGAGGGCGCATCTGCCGAAGAAGACAAAGGCGAAAAGAAGACAGTAAAGACCGCCAAGCGCAAGACCGACATTGAGGTTGTGGAGAAGACCAATGTCCGCGACCTTCGCGACTATGTCATCAACGAAGGCCGCAAGGATTTCACCATCCAGCGCTACAAGGGTCTTGGCGAGATGACTGCGCCGCAGTTGTGGGAGACGACCATGGATCCCGAGCGCCGTACTCTCCTGTCAGTAAAACTTGAGGACATCGCCGAGTCGGACATCATCTTCACCACTCTCATGGGCGAAGATGTGGAAGCGCGGCGCAAGTTTATCGAGGACAATGCTCTTGATGTGAAGAACCTGGACATTTAGCCACGGATCTTCACGGATTCACACGGATAAGAAATCAGGGCGGCCCTCGGGTCGCCCATTTTATCTTGGGGCGCATGCGTTCACGGCTTACAATGTGCCGTTATGAATGGGCTGCGCCACGCTTGTTGTCTCCTATCGCTCGCGATTCTGACTGGCTCATCGTTTGCTGTTGATCCCTCCCCCGCTCCCACTCCTCCGATGGGCTGGAACAGTTGGGACTCTTACGGCACTACAGTGCGCGAACAGCAAGTCAAGGCCAATGCCGACTGGATGGCCGAACATCTTGCGAAGTATGGATGGAAGTACGTCGTGGTCGACATCCAGTGGTACGAGCCCAACGCGCAGGGACACGACTATGCGCCGGGTGCGGCCCTCATCATGGACGAATACGGGCGCCTTCTCCCCGCCGTCAACCGCTTCCCTTCGTCGGCGAACGGCGCTGGTTTCAAGCCGCTGGCCGATTATGTTCACGGCAAGGGATTGAAGTTCGGCATCCACATCATGCGCGGCATTCCGCGGCAGGCGGTCGAGCGCAATCTTCCGATCAAAGGAACGCCGTACCACGCAGCCGACGTCGCTGACAAAGACAACCCGTGCCGCTGGAATCCTGACATGTGGGGCGTCGACACCACCAAGCCGGGAGCGCAGGCCTACTACGATTCGATTGCCGAGTTATACGCGTCGTGGGGCGTCGATTTCATCAAGGCGGACGATATGGGGAGCCACCTGTATCAGCCAGCCGAGATAAAAGCGCTGAGTCAGGCGATTCGCAAGACCGGGCGCTCCATGGTGCTGAGCATTTCCCCCGGTCCGGCGCCGGTTTCGGAAGCGGAGTTCTTCGAGAAGTATGCCCAGATGTGGCGGATCTCGGATGATTTCTGGGATGACTGGAAGCTGCTGCGTCGGCAGTTCGACTACACGCGCGATTGGGCGCCATTTGTGGGCAAGGACGAAACGTGGCCGGACGCCGACATGCTCCCTCTGGGCAAGCTGCGAGTGACCGCCAAGGAAGGCGGGGGCACGCCAACAAAGTTCACGCCGGACGAGCAGCAGACTGTGATGACGTTGTGGAGCATTTTTCGTTCACCGTTGATTTTCGGCGGTGACCTGCCCAGTAACGACTCCGCGACTACCGCCCTGATCACGAATGAAGAAGTCTTGCAGGTCGACCAGAACAGTCACGGCGGACACGAAGTGCTCGAGCGTGGCAATATCCGCGCCTGGGTTGCGGACGGCGCGAAAGCCGGGGAGCGATACGTAGCCGTATTTAATCTGGGCGAGGCGGAGGAGAATGTCAGCCTGCGATGGCCGGAGTTGGGGATTGACGCGCAAACCGTCCAGGTGCGCGACCTTTGGCAGCACCGCGCACTCGAATCAACCGATGGAATACACGTGCGTCTCAGACCGCACGCATCTGTTTTATACGGTCTTCAATTATCGAAGTAATCAAATGCCGAAGAGGTTCGTCTTTGCGTTCTCTGCGCGCCCTCAGCGATCTCTGCGGTTCAGGCTGTTGCTTTTTTCAAGGCAGTCGATGTCCCGGTGTCTCGGGACATTGACTGGCATCCAACTCCGGCTTCTCTCCCCGAAAGACACGCGAGATGCCGCGCACGATGCGGCGCATGGGCAGTTCGCGTTTGGCATCGGCGAAAAAGATTTCCCCGATTCGCGTGCCGCGGTAGTACCAACGCTTGAGCAGAGCGAGGTGCTCCATGGTCTCCAGCGCTCCTCCTGTCTTCTCGGAGGGCAATGAATCCAACGCCGCCTGCACCCGCGATTCCATAGATTGGGACTTTGTATGTTCCGCAGGCTGGATGGCAAACTGAATCGGTCCACAGATTTTTCCCAAGTCGATGCGAAAGAACGCGACCGAGCCCGCGATATGACTTGGCTGAATCATCAACGCCGAGAGGTGGTCGAGCCGTTGCACGATCTCCGGTAGCTGGCTCAGCATGGGCTTTAGCTTCTCCACGCGCGCGTGAATCGCAGCTGCCTCTTCAAAGGCAAGTCTGCCCGATGCGGCTTCGCGTTCGGCGGAAAGCTCCCGCGTCAGAGAATCGCCGCCGGAATCAAAATAGGCCCGCACCCTGTTTATCTCGGCGGCATATTCCTCATCGCTGCAGCCCTTGAAACATGGCGCCAGGCACATTTTCATCTCAGAATAAATGCATCCGGGGAATTTCGGATCGGGATGCAAATCGTCGACGCACCGCCGCATCTTGAAGAAGTCGAGCGAATCGTTCATGAACTTCTCAGCAGCGATCCGGGAAACAAACGGCCCATAGTAGAGCGAACGCCGGCCCAGCCGGCCCAGCCGCGTCGTAATGGATGCTCGCGGATATTCGTTTTCGAGATGTAGCTTCACCAGGGGCGCGAAGCGGAAACGCAGCCGGCTCTGATAAGTTTTAGGAAACGTCGCCCGCAGGACGCTGTAGAGCAGGAATCCAGATTCGAAGTCGGAGCCAGTAGGCGCGTACTCGATCACGCGCACCCGATCGCGCAGGTTCAGCTTTTTTGTCCGCTCGGCCACCGGCCCCAGCAACCGCTGCAGCCGCCGTCGCAGATTCGCCGTCTTGGTGACGTATGGCTCGGCCAGCGCATCCGCTCCTCTCAGCAGAAACACCGCTGGGGCTGCGGGGACTGCGGCGAATACTTCCGCATCCCGTTCGGCCGCGAACTCGAGGCGCTCAGTCAGCACAAGTCAATTCTAGTTGGATTGACCAGGAAACACCGACCTTACGGATTTCATTTATTTGATCCGTCTGAATCCGTGTTGATCCGTGGCAAAAGAATTACCGGAAATTCGCGCTCCGGAATTTTTGGCGGAAGTCACTGCCTTCCAGCGTGACGATGCGGCACATTTCGTGCAGCCGGGACCGCATCCGCTCACCGATGCGATCGCCGAGCGTTTCGCCACGGCTCGCGGCCCTTGCCGGTGAGATGGAAGTTGCACCCGCCGCCGGCTGGTCGTCAAAATTCGTGGTAATGATCGTTGTGCGATTATCGTTATAGCGCGTGTTCAGAATCAGGCTGACCGTATCCCACACCCATTCCGTGGGTTTCACAGCTCCCAGTTCGTCGAGCACCAATACATCGGTTTCAAACACCGGCCGAAGCACGTCCAGTTCCGTTGTCTGCACGGTCGAGTTGTAAGAGTTCTGGATTTCCTTCAGCAGTTCCCGATAGTCATAAAACAGACACGGAATGCCGCGATTGACGATCAACTCCTTGATGATTCCAACCGCCAGATGGGTTTTGCCCGTTCCGATCTTGCCGATGATCAGCAAGCCCTTGTCGCCGCGCGGATCGCATTTCTTCGCGAAGCCCGACGCGATAAAGTGAGCTTCTTCCAACGAAGGATGCGCGCCTGGAAAATCCGTGTCGTAGTTCGAAAGTTCGCAGTGTTCATACCGCTTTGGAATGCGAGCTGCGGCGAGCAGCGATTGTCCGCGCGCACGCAACCGGCAATCACAGCGCGTCACCCGGCGATCGTTGGTGCTGCCGCCAGCCCCGCTCGCCACTGTTTTCCAACCTGTACCCTCACACAGCGGGCACACTTCCGCTGGAGCCTTGACGACGCTGTCCCTCATCAAACAAATTCTCCTCTTTCGACTTTGCACCCGAGGGCGGGTTCGGCGCAAGCCGGAAACCCTGCCTGCCTGTGTACATCCTGTGAACCGCGGCTATGCCCTGTGGAGGACGTAGGAAAACGTTTCCGCTACTCTCGGGATGCCGCCCCGGTAGCCCCAATCCGGGCGAGGGGAGTGCGAAACAGGCTTCCGGCGCGGATTTTCACAGTTGACTTTCGCCGCAGACGGAGGACAATACGAGCCGTCAGGTTTCCCGCCTCAGCCAGAGCCCTCCCGGTGTAGGCTGGGCATGAAAAGAGACCTGCGAGGAGAATCTATGAACAAGGCCGATCTCGTTGACAAGATCGCAGGCGCATGTGAAGTCAGCAAAGCGCAGGCCACCACCGCCATCGATACCGCAGTCGACAGCATTACATCTGCTCTCCGCAAGGGAGATCGGGTGGCATTGATAGGCTTCGGCACCTTCTCGGTGTCGCAGCGCAAAGCGCGCAATGGACGCAACCCGCAAACCGGCGCTACGATCAAGATCGCGGCTCGCAAAGTCGCGAAATTTAGCCCAGGGGCCGAACTGAAGAAGGCTGTGAACAAGAAATAGTCCCGTACGCAAGATCGCAAGAACGGCAGGGGGTCGGCCCTGCCGTTTTTTGCTGTCGTCAACCGCAACGCGATTAGCGGGACCCAGCTTGACCCTTAGCCAAGCCGCACCCTAACATCAACTGGGCCCATGCGAGTTCCTTCCTTTCCTGCGATCAATTCTATTTGCCGCATGCTGGCTGGCGGAGCCTTGCTTCTCGCTCCGAATCTACGCGCGCAGCAAGCTAAGCCTCCCTCGTCGTCGCCCGCGCCGATCGCGAACTTTATTGACATCGCCGAAAAAGCCGGGCTGACCGCGCAAAACATTTTCGGCGGCCTCGTCACCAAGAAATACATCATTGAAACGACTGGAACCGGAGTCGCGATCTTCGATTACGACAACGACGGCTGGCCCGACATCTTCTTAGTAAACGGCACAAAGCTCGAAGGGTTTCCTCCCGGGCAAGGCCCCAGCAATCGCCTGTATCGCAACAATCACGATGGCACGTTCACTGACGTGACCGCCAAGGCCGGCCTGACGGCGACGGGTTGGGGCCAAGGCGTTTGCGTCGGCGACTACGACAATGACGGTTGGGAAGATCTCTACGTCACCTACTACGGTAAGAACCGCCTTTACCACAATCAGCACGGAGTCTTCACCGAAGTCGCCGAGAAGGCTGGTGTCGCCGGCTCGGGCAAGGCTTGGGGCACGGGCTGCGCGTTTGTCGATTACGATCGCGACGGCCATCTCGATCTTATGGTGGCGAACTACGTTGATTTTGATCTTGCCACGGCGCCCGCACCCGGCGAACGTCCCACCTGTATCTGGAAAGGCGTTCCGGTGATGTGCGGCCCGCGCGGACTGCCCGGTGCGAAGAACATTCTCTATCACAACCGCGGCGATGGCTCGTTTGAAGAGGTCACCGCCAAGGCCCACATCGACCGCACCGACGGCCACTATGCCTTCAGCGTGTCCACGCTCGATTTCGATGAAGACGGATGGCCCGACATTTTCGTTGCCTGCGACAGCACGCCCAGCATTCTCTATCGCAACAATCATGACGGCACCTTCACCGACGTTGCGGTTACGTCGGGCGCAGCCTTTAACGAAGATGGCCGGGAGCAGGCCGGGATGGGCTCAACTATTGCCGACTACAACGGCGATGGCCACCTCGACATCTTCAAGACAAATTTTTCCGACGACACTTCCACGCTCTACAAAAATAATGGCGACGGCACGTTCACAGACGCGACGGCTGCCGCGGGCCTGGGCCTCTACACGCAATACCTGGGTTGGGGGACGATGTTTTTTGACATGGACAACAACGGCTGGCCTGACCTGATCCTGGTGAACGGCCACGTTTATCCCGAAGTCGATAGCCAGCACCTGGGCAGCAGCTACAAGGAGCCAAGGATTCTTTATCGCAACAATGCCGACGGCACATTCAGTGACATCTCCGCCTCGGCGGGATCCGGCATCACGACAGCGTCCTCGTCGCGCGGCCTCGCGGTTGGGGACTTGTGGAATGACGGCAAGATTTCAATCGTCATCAGCAATATGAACGACCGTCCGAGCCTGCTGGTGAATCAGATTCGCAACGCGAATCACTGGATCGCGATTCATACCATCGGCACGAAATCCAATCGCGACGGCATCGGCGCACGCATCCGCGTGAAAACGGCCGAGCACATTCTGGTGGACGAGGTTCGCAGCGGTTCCAGTTATGTCTCAAACAGCGATATGCGGGTTCACTTCGGCTTGGGTTCAGCGGCCAAAATCGAGTGGGTTGAGATTTCCTGGCCAAGCGGCCTGACGGAGCGCTTTGCGAATCTCGCGGTTGATCAGATTCACGCGCTCAAAGAAGGCGCGGGTGACGCCAATACAAGGAAACCTTGACGCAACCACAGAGAACACAGAGGTCACCGAGACCTCTGTGTTGCCCCGCGTCCTCTGTGGTTATTTGTTTTTGAGCTTTGCTGCTCCGCTGAACTGCACCGTCCGGCTGATGCCTTCACCCTCTGTGACGTAGATCAACTGGTTCGCCTTGATGTTCTTGAGCGTATCGACCTGACCGCTGGGCCAGCGAACTTCCAGTATGTCGACTTTCTCTGCCTTGCCCAGGCCGAAGTGAACCCGCAAATCATTCTGCGAAAAATATCCGCCCCCGCTACGCACTTCGTCGATCTGCTGATGTGGCTTCGTCTCACCTGGCACATGCGTCACACACATCAGCCGCGCGCCAATTCCGCTGCGGTTCGATTTCGTTCCGATCATGCGAATCTTGATCCAGTTGTGATCCAGTTTCAAATCGCAGCGGAGTAACTGCGGATAATCATTCACGGTATTGACGACCACATCGATATCTCCGTCGTTATCGAAATCGCCAAAGGCCGCGCCCCGCGAGGGACTAGGCTCTGAAATGCCCAGCCCAGCCTGAAACGATACATCCGCAAAATGCCCGTTGTGCAGGTTCTGATAGAGTAATTTGCGTTGCGCGTAACCTGCTTCGGTCTTCAGTTGCTCGACTTCAGGATAGACGTGCCCGTTGCAGATCAGGATGTCTGCCCAGCCATCGTTATCCATGTCGAAGAAGCCGCAGCCCCAACCCAGAAATTGCGTGTGCGCTCCCAGTCCCGCGGTGAAAGTCGTATCTTCAAAACTCGCGCCACCTGAATTGCGGTAAAGCGAAGGGGTGTCGCCGGCGAAGTTAGTTTTTACGATATCGAGATTGCCGTCGAGATCGTAATCCGCAGCGGAAACGCCCATGCCGGCTTGCGGCTTGCCGTCTGCGCTGAGCGCGCATCCCGCTTCGATGGCAATATCCTGGAATTTCCCGTTCTTCTTGTTCTGAAAAAGCGCGCTGGCGGTGGAATCGTTGGCTACATAAATATCGGGCCAGCCGTCGTTGTCGAGATCCGCAGTAAGCACGCCCAGACCGTACGTGCCGTTCGCGCTCAGAATCCCGGAAGCCTCGGAAACGTCGGTAAAAGTTCCATCGCCATTATTGTGATACAGGATGTTCTTGCCGCCCTGCAGCCCCGGAGGCCCGCACGCGACCATCACGCTCTTGTAGAGGCACGGACCCGATTCCGGCACCGGCGCTGTCGCCAGGTCGAGATCAATATAGTTGGCGACAAACAGATCAAGCCGGCCGTCGCGATCATAGTCAACGAAGGCGCAACCCGTATTCCACCGCGTGCCTTTGCCCGCGACACCTGCCTTCTGGCTAACGTCGGTGAAGGTGCCATCGCCGTTGTTGTGATACAGAACGTTTTTGCCGAAGTAAGTGACGAACAGATCGTCCCATCCGTCGTTGTCGTAGTCGCCGACGCAAACCCCTTGTCCCCAGCCGGAATGTGCGACTCCGGCCTTTGCGGTGACGTCGGTGAAGGTGCCGTCGCGATTATTTTTGAAAAGATGCGAGGTCGGTTCACTGCCCGCGGGGAAGCCTTCCAGTCTCGTGCCGTTCACTAGAAAAATGTCGAGCCATCCATCGTTGTCGTAATCGTAGAAAGCAACGCCGCAGCCGGTAGTCTCGAGCAGATATTTATTCTTATGTTCGCCGCCAAAAATGGTTTTCGCGTTCAGCCCAGACTCGCGCGCGATGTTGACGAAACTCAGCCCAAGTTCGCCACTCTGCGCGGTCGGCTCGTATCTTACAGTTCTCTGTTGTTGGCTCGAATTCCCGCGCGGACGAGCCATAGCCAGCACGCTTTCCAGCGAGAGTACTAGTGCCGAACGGCTGAGAGATTTCAGAAAAACGCGGCGTGAAGAAAACAAGAGGTCGTTACCTGGCCCACTCGGCTCGTGCTAAAATTCGCCCCTACTTCTTATATTCAGGGTACCGCGACTTTGCAAGTTCCGCTCGCACCCAATTCCCGTTGGAAAAGAAGGTCGCAATGAATTCCTATGTTGATAGTCGTCGGCATTCCCCTTCAGCATCTCGCGTCGCGCGCGGCATTTGCCTGTTGGTCTGGATGCTGTGCGGCGCATTCTGCGTTGCCCAGCAATCCGCCCAAGCTCCGGAAACGGAACGGGAGTTGTCACGCACGATTCGCACCTGGGAATTTCTCCCGGTCGTCGGCACTCGCGCGGGATTGTTCGGCAACGAAGCGGGACGATTCGAAGCCTGGGTTTATCCGCTCAAGATCTTTCGTGAATTCCATCTCACTTTTCACGTTGGCGATCGAGATCTTCCAGCCGAGAGTCTGGCGCGCACGCTGACGGTGCGCCCCGAGGCAGCGTCCATTCTGTATGCGGGCGACAACTTTCGGGTGCGCGAAACTTTGTGCGTGCCGATGGATGAAGCGGGCGCGATCATTCTGCTCGAGGTCGAAACGGCGCAACCCTTGGAAGTAGAAGCTGGCTTCATCGGGGACTTTCAACTGGAATGGCCCGCTGCACTCGGCGGAACCTATGCGAACTGGGATGCGAAGGAGCACGCGGTTGTCTTCGGCGAAGAGGCGCGAAAATACGCCGCATTGGTTGGATCGCCTACTGCCACGGATGCTCATCTCGCCTATCAAACAAACTATTCTTCATCGGAAGAGAACTCGCTTCGCTTAGGCATAACTCAGAAGGGAAAAGAAACGAAGGTTTTGGTCGTCGCCGCTTCGACCACAGGGCGCGTCGATGCCGAGAAGAGCTACGAACACTTGTTGACCTCTTATGCAGACGCAGTTCGCGATTCGGCGGACTATTACCGAGCTTATCTCAACAAGACCGTAAGCCTTGAACTGCCTGACCCAGAACTGCAGCAGGCCTACGATTGGGCGCGCGTGAGCACGATTCAGGGGATGGTGAACAATCCGTACTTGGGAACTGGGCTGGTCGCGGGATATCGAACTTCGGGAGTTGGGCAACGCCCGGGCTTCGCTTGGTTTTTCGGCCGCGACTCCATGTGGACGTCGTTTGCTCTCAACGCGGAGGGCGACTATTCCACGACTCGCACCGCGATCGATTTCATCAGCAAATATCAGCGGGACGATGGCAAGGTTCCGCATGAGATTTCGCAGAGCGCCAGTCTGGTGCCTTGGTTCAAAGATTATCCCTACGCCTATGTTTCCGCTGACGCGACGCCGCTGTTCATCATCGCCATGAATGATTATGCAGTCCAGAGCGGAGACGTTGCATTTGCGCGCGACAAATGGGACAACGTCTGGCGCGCATACCAGTTCATGCATTCGACCTACGATGCGCAGGGCTTCGCGCAAAATCTTGGCATTGGTCACGGCTGGATCGAGGGCGGACCGTTGCTTCCGGTCAAGAACGAGTATTATCAGGCGGGACTCGCGGTGGAGGCGCTGCGCGCGCTCTCTAACCTGGCTCGACTTGTTGGCAAGGACGACGTCAGCAAACAATTATCGGCGGAGTTCGAGCGTAGCGCGCCTGCGCTCGATCACGCCTTCTGGTCGCCCGAGATCAAGGCTTATGCATACGCGTTGAAGTCCGACAACCAACGCGCAGACGAAGCCAGCGTGCTCACGACTGTTCCTATGTGGTTTGGGCTATCGGACCCGAACCATGCAGACCAGACCATCACGCAACTCGCAGCAGAAGATCACCAGGCTGATTGGGGCATGCGGATTATTTCGCAGAAATCCAAAGTGTATGACGGCTCCGGCTATCATTACGGTTCGGTATGGCCGCTATTCACGGGATGGGCTTCCGTGGCTGAATACCAGTACCATCGCGCCTTTCCGGCCTATTCGAATCTGCGGTCGAATGCGCTGCTCGGCGCCGATGGCGCTCTCGGTCATTTCACCGAAGTTCTATCCGGCGACTACTACCAGTCGTTCGCGACCAGTTCACCTCACCAGATCTGGTCCTCAGCCATGGTCATCAGCCCGATCTTGCGCGGCCTGTTCGGCCTGCAAACAGACGCAGAAAAACATCAGATCAGTTTTGCTCCGCACGTTCCGTCCGATTGGATGTCTTTTGCGGTTCGCAATGTCCGCGTCGGAGGAGTCGGTGTGGACTTTCAATATCGCAAGACAGCTGAAAGCGTGGAACTCCAGACAAGACGAACTGGGACAGGTGATTGCTGGGTCGAGTTCTCTCCTGCATTCAGCCTGCGCACACAGGTGGTCAGCGTGGAGATGAATGGACGGCCGGTGCCATTCAAACTTCAGCCGAACAACAACGACCAGCATTTGTCGATACGATTTCCTGTGTATGGCGGGCCGAATAACCTGGTCATCCGAGTGAAGAACGATTTTGGTCTGGCGCTATCGAACGAACTTCCCGCTCTGGGAAGCGCGAGCCGCGGACTGCGCGTTCTCTCGGAATCATGGAACACTGCGAAGACCGAGCTGACTTTACAAGTCTCGGGAAGAGCAGGAAGTCGCTACGAGTTGAACGTGTGGAATCCCGGCCAGGTCTCTTCGGTGGACGGGGCAGTCATTACCAAACTCGGTAAACTCGAAATCCAGATGCCGCAGCGGGCGGCTGATGCCTATGCACAGCTAAAAGTCATGATTCACTTCGCACGGCCCTGAAAAATTCTCGCGGGTGCACCAACGTCAGAAGCGTACACTCGGCCAATCTAAACCTCGACAGGGGCACCCCAGCATGAAGGGCTGATGCGGATGATAAGTCAGGCCTCTCGCATGCGGGTATAGAATACGCGGAGGATGCACGAACTATCCATTGCGATGGGGATTGTGGATGCGGCGTTGGACGAGTCGCAGCGGCGGGGCGTGCAGGTCAGTGCGGTACATCTCAGGCTGGGCGCGCTTTCTGGCGTGGTCAAAGATGCTCTGATGTTCTCCTGGGAAGTCGCGTGCCAGGATACTCAGCTGCAGGGATCGCAATTGATCGTTGATGAAGTGCCGGTGATTGTGTTTTGCACGCAATGCCATGCGGAGCGAGAGTTGCCGTCTGTGCAATCGTTTGCTTGTCCGGTATGTGGCGCGGCGACCATGGACATCCGTCAGGGTAAGGAGCTTGAGGTCTTTGCCATTGAGGTGCAGGAAGAAGAGGTGCAGGGATGAGCGAGCCCCGTCTGGTGGAAGTGCGTAGGAACGTGTTGAAGCAGAATGACGTAATCGCGCACGCTCTGCGCTCGCAGTTCCGGGCCGCTGGAGTGTTCGTGGTGAGCCTGGTTTCGAGCCCTGGGTCGGGAAAGACTACGTTTCTGGAAAAGACTCTGACGCAGTTGCAGCCTCGCTATCGAGTGGCGGCCCTGGTTGGCGATCTGGCGACCGAGAACGACGCGGTGCGGCTCGCGCGCAGCAAAGCTCCGGTGAAGCAGATCACCACTGGTACGCTGTGTCATCTGGAAGCGGCGATGGTGCAGAATGCGTTGCAGGACTGGAATCTGCACGATCTGGATTTCCTGTTTATCGAGAACGTGGGTAACCTGGTTTGTCCGTCGTCTTATGATCTGGGGGAGAATCTTCGGCTGGTATTGATGTCGGTGACGGAGGGAGAAGACAAGCCGCTGAAGTATCCGACGATCTTCAATAGCGCAGACGTAGCGGTTGTGACCAAGAACGAACTCGCCGATGCAGTGGAGTTTGACTGGAACGCGGCGCGGAATAGCATTCAATCAGTGCGTCCGGGAATGCAGATCTTTCGTCTCTCGGCGAAGACCGGCGAAGGGATGGAAGAGTACTTAAAGTTTCTTGGGCAGCGGCTGGCGGAGCAGACAGCAGTCGCGCAGATCTAGTTCAGTTCAGAGGCAGCCATGTAGCGCAGACCGAGCGAACTCCGAGCAAACGGTCTGTGCGAAACCGGATTGTAGTTCCTCAGATAGCTCGCGGTGATGCGAACTTTTCGAACGGAAAAGTTTGGCTATTGCGAAATTCTGGGGTTATACTCGGCGACGCTGCGAAAGCAAACGCTGGAGGAAAAGTATGTTTCACTTGATCTGGTACCTTGTCATCGGACTAATTTCGGGGGTTATTGCGAAATCGGTGATGCATGTCCATATGACGATCTTTTGGACGATCGTCCTGGGCATTATCGGATCGATCCTTGGCGGGGCCATTACCCATATGTTTTCGCGCCCGAAAAACGAACGCTATCATCCCGCCGGGCTCATCTTTTCCACCCTGGGTGCGATCCTGATTCTCTACATTTGCTACAAACTGAGGATTCACTTTCCCCAGGTCGACCCCTTCTAGCTTCACGGATAACCACGCCCGGCTATGCGGTTGAGGCGGTCACGTCTGGAGACCGATAGCGCGATGGCAGTAGTGAACTGTAGCGCCGCCGTCTCGGCAGCCGTGGTGAGGGCGTCACGCCCGCACATGCGAGGGCAAGCTGCCCTCGCCACAGCCGGCAAGGTGCCGGCGCTACGCAAAGCTGGAGTTTGGCACGCGAGTTGCCGTTAATTCAGGCGAAGGGCATGTCACGGAGGCTTGTGATGGCGCATTTTGAACGGATTCGGGATGTGATTTCGGGGCCGTTTAGTTCTGAGGTCATGCGGCAGCGGACGGCGGCGGGCTGGCAATTGGTTTCGCTGGAGTGGCGGCGTGAGCTTCCTGAGTCAGAAGGACCGACAGAGGGTGCATTTAACGAGGACATCCCCTTCGGGCTACGCATCTCGGAGGACTGCCAGCGCTTGGAAGTCGACCCTATCGAGAACAGGGTGCTCATGTTGATGATGGAGTTGCTGGTGCAGGACTTTCCTTATTCCAGCATCGTCAGCGACTTGAATGAAAAAGGCTTTCGGATGCGGAATGGCAAGCCTTGGACACGAGTGGCGCTGTTCAATATGACTCCACGGCTGATTGAGGTGGGACCGCGACTGTTTTCGACCGAGGAATGGAAGCATGTGCGGCAGAGGTTTTCCGGGGTGAAAGCGGAATAGCGGTTCGTACGGCCGGAGAAGCCTTAAGTTTTTGGCAGCTTTCTCCTAGATTGCACTTCCGCGAAAGAATTGCGGACCCGTCCCGGCGGACCGTGTTCATTTCTGACCAGGACTTTTCGAATCCGGACACTGCGCGGGCGGGACGTCCCTTCGACAGGCTCAGGGCAGGCTCCCGCGACAGCCGGCAGGGTGCCGGCGCTACGTCCTCTAGGCCTTCCTTGATCTTTACCCTTCAACAAACTTCAATGGCTGTATTCCAGGCGTGGGAAGACAACGCACTGCTGTCAAGTAGCGAAACGATTTTCTACGGTCCATTCTGCATGTCGCAGGAATAAAAATGCGCAAAATGGGCGTCTGGCGATGCTATGATGGCGCCATCGTAGGTTCCTACCGTCTTTGGAAGGGTGGATACTGGACTCATGGCGATCGCGGCTCCTAATACTTCTTCGACTACGGTCACGGCGCCGGGCACGGGGCAAAGCTACGGCGCTGCGCTGGCCACGGTGACCACACTTTTCTTCATGTGGGGATTCCTCACCTGCTTGAACGACATTCTGGTGCCGCACCTGAAGTCGATTTTTGATCTTAGTTACGCTGGGATCATGCTGATCCAGTTTGCATTTTTTGGGGCTTACTTTCTTTTCTCCATTCCGTCGGCAAAACTCATTGATTGGATCGGGTACCAGCGCTCAATGGTGGCGGGGTTGTTGACTATGGGGCTGGGGGCGTTTCTGTTTGTGCCGGCTGCCAGTGTTCCGTCATATCCATTGTTTTTGGGCGCACTGATTGTGTTGGCGGCGGGGATCACATGCCTGCAGGTGGCGGCGAATCCGTATGTGACTGTTCTGGGAAAACCGGAGACGGCGTCGAGCCGACTGAATTTGACGCAGGCTTTCAACTCGCTGGGCACGTTTCTGGCGCCGTTTTTTGGCGGCCTTCTGATTCTGAGCGCGGCGCCGAAGTCCATGACGGAAATCCGTGCGATGACGCCGGATGCGTTGCAGGCTTATCGTCTGCATGAAGCCGCGACCGTCAAGACACCTTATGTGGGTCTAGGGATTGCGCTGGTGCTGCTGGCAGTTGCGATCGGCAGTTTCAAGTTGCCGAAGATTGAACATGCGCAACATAAAGTCGGTGAGAAAGTGAACGACTCGATCTGGCGGCATCCGAATTTGATTTTCGGCGCGATTGCCATCTTCGTGTATGTGGGCGGCGAAGTTTCCATTGGGAGTTTTCTGGTGAACTACTTCGGTCAGCCGGAGATTGGCGGCCTGACGGAAAAAGTTGCGGCTAGCCTGGTGGCTTTCTATTGGGGCGGCGCGATGGTGGGCCGCTTCATCGGTTCCGCGCTATTGCAGAAGGTAAGTACTCGAGGCCTGCTCGGCATTTGCGCGGTGTGCGCGGCCGGGCTGGTCGCGATCTCGATGCTTACTACGGGGCACACTGCGATGTACAGCATCATCCTGGTGGGTTTCTTTAATTCCATCATGTTCCCGAGCATCTTCACGCTGGGAGTGGCCGAGCTAGGACCGCTTACCGGAGATGGTTCCGGAATCATGATCATGGCGATTGTGGGCGGAGCGATCATTCCGGTTGCGCAAGGTGCGATTGCCGATCGTATTGGCATTCATCACGCATTTTTCTTGCCGGTTCTGTGTTACCTGTACATTTTGTTCTTCGCTTTGATTGGATCGCGGCCGAACAGCCAGCGTTACGCCAAGGCGTAGGGTATGCGTTAAAAGGGCGGGTGCGTTCAGATACCCGCGTGTGTGGAATCACTGACAAACTACCAGCGTTGAGTAGACTTATTCGTTCCGAGTTCGCAAGGTTATTGGTCGTAACTTCTTTAAACAGATCATGGGTCAAATTAAGACACCGTCCCTGAAGCCCGCCGTAATTACACTGAAGGCCGTTGCCCAGCATATCGGACTGACTCCAGGGACGGTATCGGCGGTTTTGAACAATTCGCCATCGGCGCGTTCTATTCCGCAAGAAACCAAGAATCGAATCCACGCGGCCGCCAAGGAACTCAACTACAAGCCGAATTTTTTTGCGCGCACGCTGCGCAACAAGCGCACTTACACCATCGGAGTGATCGCGGAAGAGATCGGCGACTCTTACAGTTCGCCAATCATCAGCGGCATTGAGCAGTATTTGCGACAGCGCGATTATTTCTTTCTGACGGTTGTGCACCGTCACGATCCCGTATTGCTGAACCGATATTCGCAAATGCTTTCGGAGCGCGGAGTCGAAGGCATCATCACTGTAGACACGACCGTGAACGAGGCGCCGGCCCTGCCTACGATTGCCATTGCAGGTCATAGGAAGTTAAAGGGCGTCACCAACATTGTGCTCGACCACGAACGCGCGGCGGTTTTGGCTCTGAATCACTTGAAGGATCTGTCTCACGAGCGAGTCGCTTTCATGAAAGGGAATCCGGTGAGCTCGGATTCGGGGGATCGATGGGATGCGATCTGCAAGGTCGCCGCACAGTTTGGGATGAAGATCGACCCTGAACTGACGATACAGATCGATGCGGACGATCCCACGCCCATGTTGGGATATCCGTTTGTCAAGAAACTGCTGGCGAACGGTAAGCCATTTACCGCGCTATTTGCCTACAACGACATGTCGGCCATTGGAGCGATTCGAGCGATCCAGGAGCAGGGATTGCGCGTTCCGCAAGATGTCTCGGTGATTGGGTTCGACGACATACCGGGAGCGGCGTTTTACACTCCGAGTTTGACGACGGTCCGCCAGCCGTTGAACCGGATGGGACATGTAGCGGCGCAAAGTCTGTTGGAACGAATTGAGGGCAAGAAGGACTATCCTTCCGAAATCGCGATCGAGCCTGAGCTGGTAGTGCGGGAATCCACGGGGAAAGCGCCGGAAGCGATCACGTAGCGGCGGACGCATTCGTCCGCCTCGCGAGGATTATCGCCCCCGGACGAATGCGTCCGGGCCTACTTCAGTCCGCACACTGAACACCGACCTTCCGATATATTAACCGCATTGCCTGCCACCCCATTCATGCACTCGTCTGACTCACCGAATGCCGCGCTCTCGGCCAAAGCACTCACAGTCGCTGCCTACGCGTCGTTCGTGCCGATTGGGATTGCGACGGTGCTGCTCGGGCCGACGCTGCCGACACTATCGGCGCGCTGGTCGCTGAACTATTCGCAGGCTGGGGCGCTATTCACGGTGCAGTATCTGGCGTCGACATTCGCCGTGGCACTCTCGGGAGTGCTGGTGTCGCGCTGGGGATTTCGATTCGCGATGAAGGCTGGACTGTTGCTGATGGGCGCGGGCGTGGGATTGCTGCTGGCGGGCCCGAAGGTCATGGGAATCTTGTGCATTGCGGCCTCGGGATTCGGCCAAGGGCTGACGGTTCCGGCGGCGAATTTGCTGGTGGCGGAGGTAAATCCTGGCAGGCGGAGCGCCGCGCTAAATGTGCTCAACTTCTGTTGGAGCGTCGGCTCGGTGGCTTGTCCTTTTCTGGTTGCGGCGGCCGCGAAAAAGCAACATATTCCGCTATTTCTCGCGCTGGTGGCTGGGTTCTCGCTTGCGATGGCGATTGGCATCGCCGCGATGCCTAAATCGATTGTGGAACCGTCGACAGCGAAGGTTGTGGGCGACAACATTGCTCATCCGACAATTCCATGGAAGGACGGCGCGATGCTCGTATTGGCAGCGCTGTTCTTTTTGTATGTCGGCGTGGAAAACGCCTTCGGCGGATGGGTCGCATCGTACGCGAAGAGTCTGGGGAATCTCGCCCCAGCGGTGGCGCTCATGAGTCCCGCGTTCTTTTATGCAGCACTTATGCTCGGAAGATGGTTGGCTCCCCTGCTCCTGCGAATGACCGACGAAATCCGATTGGTGCAGGTGGGGCTATTGATTGCTTGCGCGGGGATGGCGGGCCTGGTTTTGTCGCATGGGCTGCGCGGGGTGGCGGTGAGCGCCTCCCTCGCGGGGTTCGGCCTTTCTTACGTTTATCCGATCACGATATCAATGTTGTCGCAGGAATTCGGGCGGGCGTCGACGCGAATTGGGTCGGTGATGTTCACGATGTCGAATATCGGAGGCGGGGTCCTTCCCTGGGTGGTTGGCGCTTCCTCGAATCAATTCGGCAGCCTAAAAGCTGGACTGGCGGTGCCGCTGATCGGATGCGCCGCGATGTATGTTCTCTATCTGAGGAAGTGGAAGGCTGCGCCCGTTGAAATGGCGGTCTGAGAGGCTGCGGAAAAGCTGATCGGCGGCATCCAAGTTAATAATCTGCACATTATTCACGATTTCTTTCCCACACCGTACAATAGAGAAACCCCTGCTGATTACGGCTTTCCACTCGGGGCAGCAGATTGCATTCATCCTACGGAGGCAGACGAAATAGTTTGGACGGATACGGAGAGGTAGCGGAGGAGAGGGAGCAAGACGTGCGTTTAAGCGAGGTCAGGAGCGTACTGACATTAGAAGAAATCGGAAATCTCGCCGCGGATGGCGGCCAACCGGCGGAAACGCTGATGAACGTGGTTGCCCTGATCGCGAAGAGGTTCAGGACCGACGTGTGTTCGGCCTACTTGCTGGAGCCGGATCGCGCCAACCTGGTGCTGGCGGCGACAGTGGGACTGCGCAAAGAATGCATCGGCAATCTGCGCATGGAAGTGCATGAAGGGTTGACTGGGCTGGTGGCGGAACTGGTGCGTCCGGTGGCTGTGGAACAGGTGAAACAGCATCCGCGGTTTAAATATTTCCGGGATGCGGGCGAGGACGCGTATCAGTCTTTTCTCGGGGTTCCCCTGATCGATCGTGGAGTTCTGCAGGGTGTTCTGGTGGTGCAGACAATCGAAGCTCGTGTGTTTGACGAGCACGAGATTCAGATGCTGACCGAGGCTGCTACCCAGGTCGCTCCGATTGTCAGCGAAGCCCGCACTCTCGATCGTTTCATCGCGCCACTGCAGGAGCGGCTGTGGGCGCTGGCGCGCAACTTATGGTGGAGTTGGGACCACAATTCGTCGAGCTTGTTTCTCGATCTCGATCCAGCTCGCTGGAGTGAACTCAATCACAATCCCGTAGCTCTGCTGAACGAAATACCGTTGGCCAAACTGGAAACGCGGGCCGCAGAGCTGATGCTGCATAGCCGCGTGAACTATGCATACCGCCGGATGCTGGAGTATCTCGAAGCTGACCGGACCTGGGGTGCGCAGCGGGCCGGAGTATTGCGGCCGCACCCGGTGGCTTATTTTTCGGCGGAGTTCGGTTTACACGAGTCATTGCCGATTTATTCGGGCGGGCTAGGAGTCTTGGCTGGAGATCACATCAAGAGCGCGTCGGACCTGGATATTCCCCTGGTGGGGATTGGCTTGTTTTACGGCCAGGGATATTTCCGGCAGCAGCTTGACCTTGGTGGATGGCAAAGGGAAGAGTATCTCAAGACTGACGTCAATCAATTGCCGATGGAAGTCGCGATCGGGAAGGATGGCCGCCCGGTTGTGGTGGAAATCGAAACGCGCAGCGGCCGGATTCGGGCAAAGGTCTGGCGGGCGAAAGTAGGACGCCGCGACTTGTTGTTACTGGATTCCGACGCCGAAGGCAACGCTCCCGAGGACCGGCAGCTGACGTCTCGTTTGTATGGCGGGGATCTGCGCATCCGCATTCGGCAGGAATTGTTGCTGGGCGTAGGCGGATTGCGAGCCTTGAAAGCGCTGGGGATTTCTCCGGGCGTGCTTCACTTGAATGAAGGACACAGTGGATTCGCCGTGCTGGAAGCCGTTCGAATGAGAATGGAGGAGGAAGGGATCTCGTTTGAGGCGGCAGTTCCGCGAGTCTCCCGCGAAGTGGTGTTCACCACCCACACGCCGGTTCCTGCGGGACACGATCGATTCGATGCGGGGCTGGTTGAGGAGCATATTGGGCCGCTTCGCGAAGCATTGGGGCTCTCGCAGGAGAGTCTGCTCGGTCTTGGCCGCGAGCATCCGAACAATTCGGACGAATTGTTTTGCATGACGGTGCTGGCGCTGCGACTTTCGCGGCGCGCCAATGCGGTTTCGGCGCTGCACGCCGAGGTGTCGCGCGCCATGTGGACGGGATTATTCCGTAACAAGCTGGAGGACGACGTTCCCATCGGACACATCACCAACGGAGTCCACGTTCCGTCGTGGCTGGCCCCTCAGATGTTCCGCCTCTATGACCGCCATCTGGGTACGGACTGGCACCAGCGCGGCAGCGAGGCCAAGATCTGGCTAGGGATTGAGAACGTGGACGATGGCGAATTGTGGGAGACACACCTCAACCTGAAGTCGCAGTTGATCGAGTTCGTGCGCAGGCGAGCGGTTGACCAGGCGGCGCGTCGCGGAGAATCGCGCGAAGTCCTGCAGCGCCTGGAACGCGTGCTGAGCCCGGACGCTCTTACCATCGGGTTTGCCCGCCGTTTTGCCACATACAAAAGGGCAAACTTGATTCTGACCGATATCGAGAAGTTAGCCTCGATGGTCAACGATCCGAACCGGCCGGTGCAATTTGTGTTTGCCGGCAAGGCGCATCCGCTGGACGAACCTGGCAAGCGGGTGCTGCAGCAGATCGCCGAATTGATGCGCGACCCCCAGTTTCGCGACAAGTTTGTGTTTGTGGAAGACTACGACATCAACGTGGGACGCCACTTCGTGCAAGGTGTTGACGTCTGGCTCAATAATCCGCGTCGGCCGCTGGAAGCCTCGGGTACCAGCGGGCAGAAGGTGGTGCTCAACGGAGGCCTGAATCTTTCCATTCTCGACGGCTGGTGGGCCGAGGCTTTCGATGGCATGAATGGTTTCGCGATCGGAACTGGAAGAACGCATTCCAATATGAACGTTCACGATTCTCGCGACGGAGAAGACCTGATGCGAACCCTGCGCGACCAGGTGATTCCACTCTATTACCAGCGGGATCGCGATGGACTTCCGCGAGGCTGGATCAAGCGCATGAAGCGGACCATCCGCACATTGGGCTGGCGCTTCAACGCCGATCGCATGGTCATGGACTATACGCTCAAGTGCTACGTGCCTGCGGCCGGCGGCACTTCCAGCGAGACGCGGGCGAGCTGGTAAGCGCGCTGTTACGGTTTTGCGAATTTCGAACGGTGCCGGATTGTGCGATGCTGGTTTCGCAGAGTACAACTGGGTAGCCGGCACCATGTCCAATCTGGTTTACCTTTCGCTCGGATCCAACGTAGGAGACCGCGAAGCCCATCTTCACGATGCCATCGCACGGCTGCGGAAGGTGGGCCAAATTGTGTCGGTATCTTCTTTCTACGAAACGGAACCGGTCGAGGTTACCAACCAGGGATGGTTTTTGAATTGCGCGGCGACCCTGGAAACCGAAAAAACAGCCAAGCAATTGATGGCGGCAATCCTCCGGATCGAGCATGAGATGGGGCGGGAACGCTTGCAGAGGAAAGGCCCCCGCATCATCGACGTCGACATCGTTCTTTTCGCCGATAAAATTATCGACTCGATTGAGGTGACTGTTCCTCATCCCGCCATGCAAGATCGGCGGTTTGTGCTTAAGCCTCTGGCGGAAATCGCGCCGGAAGCGCGGCACCCGATTTCCAGGAAGACAGTTCGCGAAATGCTCGAGGCGCTGCCGGCGGGGCAGGCCGTGCGGAAACAGCAACCCAAATAGCCGCGGATTATCGAGAAAGACCGAGTTCGCTAAGTCTGTGGCTGACACTTCAAGGCAGAATGATGCGGCTTGCAGCTTCCGCGGGTGTGACGACGGCCGCCTCCTTCCCGGGAAACTGCGCGAACAAAAATTCTACGAAGGCTCGCGACTTGGGTCGTCCCGACGTTCGCCCGTGGGCCAACCGCACCAGAAACACCAAGGCCTTCAGCACGTCGGAATCCCGAAGATTCGAGTAGCCCACGTGCTTCTGCTCCGCCTCGCGATACTCCTTCACCATGTTTTCGACCTCCGTCGCAGCCCGGCGCTGGGCATCGCTAGTCAGAGGTTGCTCGTAGTGCAGGCCCGAGTTCACCAGGCGCTCGTAACGTTTCGACAAAACCGAGAGGGCGGCAATCAAGTCCTGATCATGCAGGCTGTGGTCGGCGTGAGCAGCTTTGGCCAGCGCATAGGTCAGGCCCATGAGCAGATGCTCTTTCTCATACATGAATTGATCAGAGACTTCGACTTGCAGAAACAGGGCTGCAGGCTCGATCTGGTCTGAAGAGCGAGGCTTTTCATGTGCGTGCGCCTGCAACAGATAGGGACAGTCGCTCGGACAATCGAGAGTGACTTCGCGCTGTTCGCCGCAGCATTGCGGGCAAATGCGCCCGTGAACAGCGGGACAGAAGCGTTTTTCCTTGCGAACTTCACAGATGGCGCAGCTCAATCGGCGGGTCTCCTGTCTGCATTATGGCATCCCCGCGGAGGATCGATGCAATTTGAGGCCGCAGATTTTGGGTTTCAGATGGCCGATCGGGTTGACCGCCCAGCTTGTCCCTTGAAGATAGACAGGAGGTCTGAATTCGCCCTTCCGCTCGCCGTTTGGACGCATACCGGGCCTATTCCGACAAGCGCACGTGGGGAATGCCCTGTAAAAATGCACCCTTCAGCGTGCCTAAATTATAAAACCCTCGTAAAATAAGGTGTTTTCCACAGGGTGATGGGTATAATATGGCGCTCATCGGTATACAAAAACTAGTTCTGTCGAGGAGAGAAAAGACATGGCAGCAGGTTTAACAAAGACACAACTGATTCGGCATCTTGCCGAGAAAACGGAACTTCCCAACAAGACAGCAGCGGCATTTCTGGAGCAATTGGCCGACACTGCCATTAAAGAGACCAAGAAGAACGGCATCTTCGTTGTGCCCGGCCTTGGCCGTCTGGTGAAGGCGCATCGCAAGGCTCGCGTAGGCCGCAATCCGCAGACTGGCGAACCTATCCAGATCAAGGCGAAGACGGTGGTGAAATTCCGCGTCGCCAAGGCCGCGAAAGACGCGATCGCGCCTAAGAAGTAGGGTCGTTAAAAGTAGAGTCGTTAAAAATTTGATTTCGAAGGCCGGCCCATGCCGGCCTTTGTTTTTCGGGGCCGCCATCCGCCATGGTGATGGCGAGAGTGACTATCCGCCGGGCCCGTCGTTGGAAACGTACTGCTCAAGCGACTCCAGTTCGCGGCTCAGGTCGTCGACCCGCCACTCCAGCAGATTGCGGATGGAAAGAATCCCTAAGAGCTTGCCGTTGTCATCGGCCACTGGCAGATGGCGGAAGTGCCGTTCCAGCATGATGCTCAGGGCTTCGCCGGCGCCGGTGGCCCGTGTAGCCATTTCGACCGGTGTGGTCATCAGATCGCGCACCGGAGTGAGTTTCGGATCCACGTGGCTCAACGACATCTTTCGCAGAACGTCTCGTTCCGTAAAAATCCCGGCGACTCGATACTCGCTGTCGACGACCGCAACCGCCCCGACATGGTGGTCCAACATTTTATGAATGGCGTCGGCTACGGTCGCTTCCAGCCCTACCGCAGCAATCTCGCGATCGCAAAGGTCCAGTACGCTCATAGATACCTCCTTCAGCCCCAACAAACGCTTCCAGGCCCCATTCTTACGAGAAGACGGGATTGAGGCATTATGCTCACGGCGGAGCCGATGTCAAGGGAATTTGCGAGCAAATATCCGAATCCCCCGCTTCCAGAAAACTGATGGTATCGAGTCAGAATGCCTACTTCTCCCGAAACACTTTGCCATCTTTCATAACGAACTGGACGGTCTCAAGTACCTTGATATCGCGCAGCGGATCTCCGGTTACGGCGACGATGTCGGCGAATGCGCCTGGCGCCACTACACCGATCTTTCCTTCCATATCGAGCATGACGGCGGAGCGCGACGTAGCGCTTTGAATCGCATCCATCGGTTGCATACCGAATTCCACCATGCGCGAGAATTCCTGCGCGATCGGCTCGGTCCATGGGATTCCACCCATGTCGGTGCCGAAGACAATCTTCACTCCCGCCTTCAGCGCCTTCTTGAATGAGACCTCGTGCACCGAGGCGCGCAGGCGGTCGCGTTGCCCGTCCGCCGTATCCGCCGGGGCCCAATCGGTGTAATAGACGCTCAGGGTTGGCACGTACCAGGTGCCTTGCTTCAACATCTGCGCGATCGCGCCATCGTCGAGGTCGAGCCCGTGTTCGATGGAATCGCATCCGCCATCCAGCGCTCGATGCAGCCCAATGCCGCTGTAAGAGTGACAGGCCACCTTCTGGCCCCAGCCGTGCGTCTCGTCCACAATGGCGCGCAGTTCCTCGACGGTGAGGGTCGGTTGTGAAACAAGTTCCCCATTCTTTCCTACCCACGAGCGATGCGTCATGTACACCTTGATCCAGTCAGCTCCGTGGTCGAGTTGCTCCCGCGCGGCCTTGCGGGCCTCCACGGGTCCGTCGATGATTTGTGCGCCTTTCGGCATCTCAAGCTCAGGTGCGTAGCCTTCGAGCGGATATCCACCGGTGGTCGAAATGGCTCGCGTCGCCACAAACAACCGCGGCCCGGGAATATAGCCGCCCTCAATCGCCTGCTTGATGCCGACATCGCCGTAACCCGCGCCCTCGGTCTCGACGTCACGCAGCGTGGTAAAACCCTGCTCCAGCGCCCGCCGTGCCGAAACCGTGGCGCGCGCGGCACGCAAAGCCAACGGAGCCGTCAAAATATTGGCATCGTAACCGCCATGAGCGGGATCTTCGCCCTGCAGAAAGATGTGCGTGTGCGAATCGATCAGGCCGGGAAGCACGGTCTCGTTCGACAGGTCAATTGTCGCTGCGCCATCAGGGAATTTCGCGTTCGCCGCGTCGGAGACACTCTCGACGCGGTTGCCGCGAATAACGATTACCTGATTGCGGCGCGGTTTGTCGGATTTACCATCGATCAGCGTTCCGGCACGGATGACCGTGACTTGGGCTGATGACGATGTTGGAGTTTGTTGCGCGAATGCGTTGCTAAGCGCAAGCGACAAAATAAGAATCAGATGTTTCATGCGATCTCCCAGAACCTTGTAGAAATTTCCGGAACGCGTTTCCGCGAGTTTCGTAAGATGATTTGGCGGGAAGGATTCTATACCCTTTGAGCGATGTTTTGCCGCATGAGTGCGGGCTAAGCGCCGGAGATCGATGGAGGAAGAGTCTTGCAGTTGCGAGTGGCGGAAATTCGGGATGCACAGGCGATCGTCGCTGTGATCAATGCTGCGTTTCAGAAGGCGGAGAGCTTTCTTATCGATCGTGACCGCATCGACTTGGCGACGGTGCAGGAGTTGCTACGAACCGGCAGCTTTCTGGTTGCGGATGAACTCGGGATTGTATGCGGCTGCGTTTATGTCGAACCGAGAGGCGACCGCTCTTACCTGGGACTGTTGTCGGTAGATCCGCAGCGTCAGAAGTCCGGACTCGGTTCGGAGTTGATGGATGCCGCTGAGGACCACTGCGCCAAAGCCGGCAGCCGATTTATGGATTTGCGCATTGTGAATGTGCGCAAAGAGTTGCCCAGCTTTTACCATCATCGGGGGTACGTTGAGACCGGTACCGAGCCATTCACGTCCGGCCTGAATCCGAAGGTGCCTTGTCACTTCGTGAAGATGTCGAAGCCATTGGCCTGAGTCGTATCAGAGAATCTACGACACCACAGCGTCCGCTTCAATCTCGACCAGCATCTCGGGCGAGATGAGCGCGCTCACCTGAACCATCGATGTAGCCGGCCGAACATCGCGGAAGAACTGCCCATGCGCCTTCCCAATCTTTTCCCAGTCCGCGATGTCAATGACGTACATACGAGTGCGCACAACGTTCTTCATGCCGGCACCCGCGTTCTTGAGTGCAGCTTCGATGTTCTTCAGTGTCTGCACTGCCTGGGCATACACATCTCCCACCCCGACGATTTTTCCGTCCGGTCCGGTGGCGGTCGTCCCCGACACGTGCACATACGAACCAACCTTCACCGCACGAGAGTAACCGACGATCGGCTCCCATGGCGTTCCACTTGCAATGTTCTGGCGTTCCATTCGATTCCTCCGTGGCTGCTAATTTTATCTGCGATCGCGGGCAACAATAAACAAATTGGCAGCCGAGAGATGTGATTGCCAACAAAATACAGCGAAATCCGCTCGGTGCTTACGTTGCGAAATGCCCCTGTTCTAACGGATACCGTGCACAACTTAATCTCCGATCGCTACCTTCTAACTAATTCGAAAAACGAATCATGACGATACACAAAAGTCACTTGCGTTGCGGTATCGAAGTAAGGTATTTACACACGCAGATGGCTGAAACTCCGTGTGCCATGCCGAGTTCAGGGGGCCCAAAATGATTCCGGAATCGCATCCGTTGCAGGAGTTGTTTCAGGATCTGGTGGGACGGCATTACGCCGAGGAAATCGGCATTCGTGATCCGCAAGTCGTCGCCTACGTTTCTCATTTGCTGGCAGAGTTCTGCGAAGCCGATCAACTCTACAAGATTCATGATGCGGCCAATCGTCCGCTGGCGGATGTTGGCGAGATGTTGCTGGAATCCGATCCAGTCTACGGTCCCGCGCCTTCTTTTGATCGCGAGCGCCAGGTTCGCAAACACATTGGCGACTACACGCTCTTCTTCGCTGGAATGTTCCCGGAAAGCATCAATCATTTCCGTTTGCGACGGCAGCGGCTGGAAAATTTCGTCGAATGGGTAAAGGCTGGGAAAGAGAGTTACTACATCGTTTCCAAGTTCGAGCACTTCGAGTACGCCAAAGTTGCGCCCCTGTTCGCGAGCCTGTCCAAGAATTTTGAGGGATGCGTCTACGGTTTAAACATGGTGAAGAACGATCTGGAAGAGATGCAGCATCCAATCGTTCGCCGCACCGATGATTTGATCATGTAGCGGCGGAACGAATCTCCGAATCGGAAATTCGAGACGCTCAGCTCCGCAAATCCGCTCCGCTAGCCATGCGATAAAAACTCAACGCCGCACTGCCTTGCACCAGGTGACGGAAGCGGCGCAGGTGGCCAAATTCTTCGCCGGGATCGAATTTTTTTTCATGCTCGGCAATCACCACCGACATCGCCCAGACTAGCGAAGAATCCGCCAATGCCCGCAGGGTTTTTGTGTAAACATCCTGCATGCGGTAGGGCGGATCGATGAAGACCACGTCGGCCGCTACGTGCTGCCGCTCCATTCGCCAGATCGCTCGCGGCAAGTCTTCCTGCAGAACCTTGAAGCCGTTCGCGACGCCCAGGCTCCGCAAATTGCCCCGGATCGCCTCCGCCGCCTGGGCGGAGTGTTCGACGAAATAGACTTCTTTGGCTCCGCGGCTGAGTGCTTCGATGCCGACCGCGCCCGTTCCCGCAAAAAGATCGAGCCAGATACTGCCTTCGAGCGCGGCTGGGTTTCCCGCCGTCAGCACGTTGAACAGCGTTTCCCGCAGCCTGTCCGACGTGGGTCGCACATCCATGCCGCGCAGAGAACGTAAGGGACGACTGCGAAATTTTCCCGAAATCACGCGCATGCCTCTGTACCTTTGGATGCCGCAATCACTATATCCATGCATGTAGAATAAGAGTAGCGAAGCCTTATGCGAAGCTGGTCCATCCCGGTAGGACGGCTGTTTGACGTCGAGGTCCGCATCCACCTCACGTTCCTCATTCTGCCGATGTTTATTTTCTGGACGGAGTACGCGGTGCATCAGGCCGCCAACGGGCCGCGCGATCTTGCGCTGGTGGGAATCATCCTGATTTGTGTGGCAGCTCATGAGGCCGGACACATGTTGGCCGCGCGCCGTTTTGGCCTGATTCCTAAGGCCGTCATCCTTCTGCCCCTGACTGGAGTTGCGCTCTATGATGAATCGCGGTCCGGGAAGGCGCAGCCCGCCGGCCTGGTGTGGAAGCGCGAAATTCGCCTGGCTCTGGTTGGGCCGCTCGTGAGCTTCGCCTTGGCCTGCCTGGCCGCCGCCCTGGTAACCGCTTCTGGCCGAGGAGACGGACTTTGGCAATGGCCATTTCTCCAAGCCGCTAAATTGCCAAAGAGCATCGTGTGGGCCAACCTCTATCTGGCGATTTTCAATCTCATGCCAGCCTACCCGCTCGATGGCGGACGCATTCTGCGAGCTTTCCTTTCGCGCACGCTCGATGCCTCCACCGCGACACGGCGTGCGGTTTCCATCAGCAATGCCATCGCTATGGTCCTGATGCTCGCGGGCCTGTTCAGCGATAGCTGGCTGACTATGGTCGGTGTGATCGTCTTCTCCGCAGCTCAACTGGAAGAGCGCGCCCTCGTGTTCCAGTCAGTGCTCGACAATGTCCGCCTCGAAGAGGTAATGCTCACTGACTTCGCTACGCTTTCGCCTGCCGATACCCTGGAAGATGCGTTGGAAAAAGCCGTTCATTCACTGCAGGATGATTTCCCCGTCGTTCGGGGCAGCGACATGGTCGGCGTGATTTCCAAGCAGCGTATTCTCGACGCTCTGCGCGCAGAGGGAAACGGCTACGTCCAGGCAGTGATGAACAAGATTTTCGAGGTCTCGCTGCGCCAGGACTCGCTCGGCTCAGCCTTCCGCAAACTCACCGCGCGGAATTCCAGCATCATCCCAGTGGTCGAAGACCAGCGCCTAATCGGCATCGTCACCCTGCAGAACCTGATGCACTCCATGGCCCTGCTGGCCGAAAGCCGCAAGCTCCGCCGCGACGAAGCCGAATCCTAACGGGACGCGCGTAGCGACAGCCGCCTCGGCTGTCAGGGTTTCGCGAAACTTCATGTGAGTCCTCTCACCGCTTCAGTTCCGCCCGCGAAAATACTTTCAGCATCTCTTCCTCCGACGGCGGTTGCAGCACATAGCACGCTGCAAACTCCTCGGCCTGCGGATATTTTGTGCCTCGAATGCATTCCGCAGCGTGCGCGAGATCGTAATTGGTATGCCGAAGTTCCACATCGGGTCCAAGCAACAGCCAATCGGCACCCGGATCTCCAAAAGGCATGCCCACACTGCCTGCATTCACAACTCGAGTTTTTCCCACCATCCGATCAAACTGCATGTGAGTGTGACCGCAGACCACGACAGATGCGTGAAGGCCCTCAAAAAGAGGCAGTAAAACTTCTTCCGGCGTCAAACGAGTAAAGTTCTCATTCTCGTTTCGCGGGGTGGCGTGACAGAACAGGACTTCGCCTAAGCCAGGAATCTCAAGACGAACTGTTTTTGGCCAACCGGCAAGCACTCCCACGTGTTCAGCCGTCAACTGCTGGGCTGTCCAGCGCATGATTTCTTGAACCTGCTTCGGAAGAGCGTAGGCTTCCCTGCCTTCCAATGCGGCAAGCACTGCCACCTCGCCGTTTCCTTGAATGTATTCAACCGGAATTGGCAGATCGAGAAGGGACGTCAGAGTTTCAACCGGTAGCGGGCCCGGCAGCACATCGCCGCCAACGACGATACGATCTACCTGGGCTGCGCGAATCTGCTCGAGCACTGCTTCCAGGGCAGGAAGATTTCCATGAATATCGTAGAGCGCTGCGACCCGCATGACGCGCCTTCCACAGCAGGGGCTAATAGGTCAGCCTACAACAACTGCACTGCCTTCGCCTGCTGCACCGCTGGAATCTGCCGAAGTTTTGCCAGCACTTCTTCGGGCACGCGGCCGTCTACGTGTACCACGGCAATCGCCTCGCGAGGCGCGTCGGATTCTTTCTGCACCTCTCGATCGATGCTGCGCCGTCCCAGCGAGAAATCCGCGATGTTGATCGACTCCTCGCCCAGAATCGTTCCTACTTTTCCAATGACGCCTGGCACGTCGCGGTTTCGCAAATAGATCAGGCTGCGCTCCAGTGGCGCTTCCACGTCGATGCCATCCACATGCAACAACCGCGGCGCATCGCCATGCAGCACCGCGCCCTTCACCATGCGCTCCTCGGTGGACGTTTTCAAGAAAATCGACAGCACGCTGCCTGCGCCCCCGGTGGAAGCCTTCGCCTTATGCGATTCCATTACCCGCAGTCCCCGCTCGTCGGCGATGGTCGCCGCGTTCACCAGATTCGCTTTTTCCTCGAGCGCCTGATTCAAAATGCCTTTGATCGCACCGTTGCGGATGAGTTCCGTCTTCCACTCTGCAATGTGCCCGCTATAGCGGATCGAAATTTCTTCAATGCTTCCCTCGGAAACCTGCCCCAGAAATCCTCCCATGCGTTCGGCCAACACAATGTACGGCTGCATGGTTGCGTATTCTTCCGCCGAAACTGACGGCACATTCACCGCATTTTGAATCACGCCATGCTTCAGATACTCCTTGACCTGTTGCGCGATCTGCACGCCGACAGCCTCTTGCGCCTCAAATGTGGAGCCTCCCACATGCGGCGTCAGCAGCACATTTTCCAGGGCCACCAAAGGCGAATTCTTCGGAGGCTCTTCGGCAAAAACATCGATGGCCGCTGCAGCGACATACTTTTCTTTGAGCGCCTTCGCCAGATCGGCTTCATTCACCAATTCGCCGCGAGCACAATTCACTAGGCGCACGCCTTTCTTCATTTTCGCGATGGATGCGGCATTGATCATGCCCGTGGTCTGCGGAGTCAGCCCCACGTGCAGCGTTATGTAGTCGGCCGTTGCATAGAGTTCGTCGAGCCCGGCCAGCCGGATTCCTTGCTCTTTGGCGACCGCGACAGAAACAAATGGATCGTGCCCAACGAGTTCCATGCCGAAAGCTCGGGCTCGTCGCGCTACCTCCATGCCGACCCGTCCCAGCCCGATGATTCCCAGTGTTTTCGCTCGCAATTCGGTACCTTGAAGCGACTTCTTTTCCCACTTGCCCGCGTGCATGAGCGCGTCGGCACGGCATAAATGGCGCGCCATGGCCAGCATCATACCCAGCGTCTGTTCCGCCACGGCGACGGCATTGGCGCCAGGCGTGTTCATCACTGCAATCCCTTTGTGAGTCGCGGCATCAAGATCGATGTTGTCGACCCCCACGCCAGCTCGCCCGATCACGCGCAACTTCTTCCCATGCTCCAGAAGCTTGGCGTCGGCCTGAACTGCCGACCGAACAATGAGAGCGTCCGCAGACTCCAGCTGTTGCTCCAGCTTGCCATCTAGTTGATCGGCAGTAAGCACGGTCCATCCCGGCTCCTGCAGATGGGCGACGGCGGATGCTGAAATTTTTTCAGCTACGATGATTTTCACGTATGACTTCCTTTAAATAGCTCCGGTTGCAGAATTTCGATGACAATTCCTTGACAATTCCAGTGACAACTATTGACCGCGAAATGACACCCGCCTGACACTGCGGGCGCTCGAACTTTCTACACTCGTTCTCATTGGGGCCTGGCCCTTGGGAGAACACTATGAAAACTTCTCGGATGTTGCAAGTTGTGAAAGCCGCAGTGCTGGTGACCTTGACGGCCCTCTCATTGGCCTGCGGTTACAGTTCCAAAGCGACTCCTCCTGCTGCTGGAGCAATGCCTAACATCGCCGCGCTTAGCCCGTCGAGCGTGGCGGCAGGAAGCCCGACGTTTACTCTGACAGTCAACGGAACCAACTTTAACTCGAATGCAATGGTGAACTGGAATGGCGCCGCACAGAGCACCACATTCGTCGGCGCCAATCAGGTCACCATGATGGTTCCGGCGGCGGCGGTGGCGAATTCGGGTACAGTCGCGGTCACCGTGACCAACCCAGCCGTAGCTGGCACCGGCCCGTATGGAGGCGGCGGGACAACGGCCGAAACTTCGAATCCCATGACTTTCACAATTAAATAGGCGTCGCCCAAGGCCTCACGCGCCGACGAGTTTTCCCGAATGGGCGCGGGCATAAACTTGCTGCGCTGCCCGCACACCCGCGCCATATTCCACCGATCGGTCGGTGACCCGCGCCAGCACATGTTCGAGCGCGCCCAGAATACCGATGGTGTCGAGATAGTCGTAGTACCCGATATGCGCGATGCGGAACAGTTGGCCCTTCATCTCGCCCTGTCCGTTGGCTACCACCGCGTCAAATGACTCGCGGAACTCCTTGACGATCTTGCCCGAGTCGATTCCTTCGGGGGCGCAGACCGCGGTCAGCGCCGCCGCTGGCGCGGATGCATACAATTTCAAGCCCACTGCTTTCGCTCCTGCCCGCGTCATCTCAGCACACAGCTCTGCATTATTGACCAATTCTTCCCGCCCCGTGGACAGATCGCCATTGCCCATGCTGCGAACGAATTCAAGCGCCGCTCCCAGCGCCGCGAACAAAGAAGTGGCCGGAGTGTAAGACGACTCTCCCTTGGCCGCGGACTTGCGCTCCTTGCGCAGATCGAAGTAATAGCGCGGCGATGTCGTCGCATCCATTCGCTTCCACGCCCGCTCGCTCACCGCGCAGTAAGCCAGTCCGGGAGGAATCATCAGCGCCTTCTGCGACCCGCCAATGATCACATCCACGCCCCAGCCATCCACATTGAGATGAGTCGTGCCCAGTCCCGTGATCGCGTCCACTACCAGGAGCGTGTCGTTGCCTTGTGCCCGTACAGTCTTCGCAATGCTTTCCACGTCATGCCGCGCTCCGGTGGAGCTCTCAGTGGCTTGTACGAATACAACCCGCACATCGGAATTCACCCTGGCCCGAACCTCGTCCATCGAAAATGTCTGTCCGTAGGGGACGCTCAACACGTCCACGTTGCAGCCGAACGCCTTGGCCAGTCCGGTCCAGCGCTCGCCGAACTTCCCCGCCGTCAGCACCAGCACTTTGTCGCCCGGCGAAGTCAGGTTCGAGACCGACGCCTCCATCACGCCCGTGCCGGAACAAGCCAGCACCAGCACGTCGTTTTTGGTGCCGATGAATTCTTTCATGTCGGCCAGCACCCTCTGAAACAGCGCCCGGAAGTCGGCAGTGCGATGATGCGCCGTAAATGAAGCCATGGCCGTCTGCGCCGCCGGCAGCAGCGGCGTCGGCCCGGGAGTAAAAAGACGGTTCTTATGCAACATAGTCACGTCCTTGAAAGTAGGAATAGTCTTTTAGTTTACCGGAAGCGTGGCGTTGCAGCACATTCTCAAGCGGCAATCTTGTACCGCAAAATCGCGCCGTTCGCCGTGACTCGCGTCACACCCAGCGTCGCAGTAGCCTCGTGCACATAACTTGGGCGAAGCTTTACGGAACGAAGCCGCGAAGACGCATCGAAGCCGCGAAGGCAGACCGAAACCGCGAAGCGGCGAAAGAATGCAGCCCACGGCGCAAGCCGTGGGACTGCGGAAGAGGGATAAAGACAAGCCCCATCGGGGCGAAAGAAATTCTGGCATCGAGTCTCGTGACCGCTGCTGCACGGATTGAAAATTCAGCCACGCCCGGTCTTCGACGCGAGAATCTCAGGCTTGGCAATATCCGGCGCTTTGGCAAACAAATCCTTCGCCTTCGCAAAAAGCGCTTTGGCGATTTCGCCATTGAGGTGAGCGTTACGCCCATTCTCGTCTGCGAACGTGTCGAATATCCCGTATTTTCCCGGGCCCATTTTGATGGCATACCAACTGATCGTCCCTGCCTCACGCTCCGCCAGAGGCTGAGCCGACTTTAGAAATTCTTCGACTTCTTTTTCTTTGCCTGGCTTGGATTCAAGTTGTGCCCAGATTGCGAGTTTTCCCATGATAATTTCCTCCAGCCCATCAGATGCCGAACCTCCGCTTTAGTTGCGTGCTTCGGAACGCAAAGGCGATAGAATTTCAAATGCAACCCTTCAACGCGGCAACCAAAACTTCATTTCCAACGACCCGTCTATAATGCCGACATGAGCCTCACAGAACAAATTCAGAAAGACATTGTCAGCGCCATGAAAGCGAAGGACGAAGCTCGCCTCTCCACCCTGCGCATGGTCAAGAGTGCGTTGCACCTTCGCCAAGTCGAGAAGATGGCTCCGCTCGACGAAAAGGAATCCCAGGCCGTGCTGGCCACGCTGATCAAGCAGCGCAAAGAATCAGTGGAGCAGTTCACCAAGGGCGGACGCCAGGAGATGGCTGACAAAGAAGCCGCCGAAATCGTCGTGATCGAAAGCTATCTGCCCAAAGCCGCGGGGGAAGCGGAAATAATCGCAGGCGTAAAGGCTGCCATCGCCGAGATGGGCTCGCCTACGATGAAAGAAATGGGCACCGTCATGAAGAATGCGATGGCGAGGTTCAACGCCGCTGGCATGCGCGTAGATGGCAAGAGAGTCAGTGAAATCGTAAAGAAAGAACTGGCAGGGAAGTAGACTCACGTAGGGACAGCCGCCTCGGCTGTCCGTTCTATGCCGGTTAGCAATGCTCACTTAGCACTGCTCACTTGGTACGCTGCAACTCGCGGTAAGCCTCGCTCTTCGATACGCCGCGCTCTTTGGCTACCTTCTTCAGCGCCGCCTTCTCGTCTACGTTCTCATCGGCCATGATCTGCGTCACCCTCTGACGGACCGACGGACGGGCAAGAGTGCCCGTCCCCAGACCGTCCGTCCCTACGCGAGCATCTTCCGCTTCGGCTTTCGCAATCAGCAGCGTGATCTCGCCCTTCACCGTCTCTCGCGCCTTCAGGTTCTCCAGCACTTCGCCAGCGCGTCCGCGCAAAAACTCCTCGTGCAGCTTGGTCACTTCGCGGGCCACTACCACGTGCCGGGATTCACCCAAGACCTCTGCAACATCTGTCAATGTTTCGAGAATGCGGTGCGGAGCTTCGTAAAAAACCTGGGTCCGCGGCGATGTCTTGATCGCCTCCAGGGCCGCCCGCCGCTCTCCGCGTTTCGCGGGAAGAAATCCGCCGAAACGAAATGAATCCGTCGGCAGCCCGCTCGCCACCAGCGCCGCCAGAAACGCCGAAGCCCCCGGAATCGGCACCACCGGCACTCGATGCCGAATGGCCAGCGCAATCAGCCGGTATCCGGGATCAGAGATCCCCGGCATGCCCGCATCGGTCACTAGCGCCACGCTCGCCCCTTCCTGCATCTCTTTGACCAGTTCTGCCGAGCGCGTCATCTCGTTATGCTCGTGATAGCTGGTCGTGCGCGTCGCAATTGCATAGTGATTGAGCAGCTTCTGCGTCTGCCGCGTGTCTTCGCAGGCGATCACGTCCACTTCTTTCAGCACGCGCAAGGCGCGCAGCGTGATGTCCTCCAGATTCCCGATCGGCGTGCCCACAAGATAAAGCGCCGGTCCCGCAGAAGCTGCAATGCCCGTCGCCCCGGCCTTCTCGATGGAATCGACATCGCTGTCAGGATTTGAGTGGGCGGCTCCAGCCGTTCTGTTGCTCATGGCCGGAGTCTAACACCGGGCTGGAACGTTCCAGCCTTTACAAAGCCCCGGCCGCAAAGAATCGGCTTGCATCGCAAACCAGAGTGGGAAGCACGAATCAGCGCAGAGAGATGAGAAATTCCTCGGGAGATTCATATCACAACTATCTGTGATGTGAATCACTGAGCGCAATTGGAGAAAAGAGGATAAACGCTGCATTCGATTAGTGGGCCAGCAAGGATGGCTACGAAGGAGGGGTCGGGAAGGCTAACCGGGACAACGAACGCTCACTGGTGACACTATCTATACGTCTTCATATCGCTCCTACCAGACGATCCCCCCAGCCTCACCGCGCCTCCGACCGTAATCGAAGTTAGAACCCAAGGATGTAGTGCCGGTCACGGCGGCGCGTAACACTTCAACGCCGCAACTATTGCTTTTCTCATTCTTGAGACCGGCCACGGCTCGAATTGGCGGATGGCGAACGTTGCCTGGGAGACTGTCCATGACGACAGACAAGAGAGAGACGATTGGGGCACACCTGAAAAAGAGTGGTGTGTCGCGGCGCAGTTTTCTACAACTCTGTTCCACACTCATCGTTGCCGCACCAGTCGGCCTGAGCCTGACCAGTAAGGCCACGGCCGCACAGGTGGCGCGGATGGTGGGCAAAGCGCGCCGTCCGTCCGTCATCTGGTTGCACTTTCAAGATTGCACCGGATGTACGGAAACGCTGCTGCGGACGTCGGCTCCGGACGTCGGGCATCTGATCCTTGATGTGATTTCCTTGGACTACCACGAGACTCTGATGGCTGCTTCTGGGGCGCAGGCGGAGAAGGCTCTGCGCTCGGCCATTGAAGAGAATGCCGGTAAGTACGTTCTGGTCGTCGAAGGCGCAATTCCTGCCCGCGACGACGGTGTTTACATGGAGATGGGCGGCAGGCCTGCCATTCAGGTTCTCAAAGAGGTGGCTGGGCAAGCGGCGGCGGTGATCGCGATCGGCTCGTGCGCTTCGTGGGGCGGAGTTCCCTCCGCCGATCCTAATCCGACGGGGGCGGTGGGCGTCGATTCTGTAATCTCCGGGAAACCGATCATCAACCTTCCGGGATGTCCGCCGAATCCTTACAACTTGCTGGCGGTGGTTCTGGAATACGTAACCATGGGCCGGCTGCCGGAACTCGATCAGTATGGCCGCCCGAAATTCGCATATGACCGGGTGATCCACGAGAACTGCCCGCGGCGCGCCCACTTTGACGCGGGAAGATTTGCAGCGGCCTTCGGCGACGAAGGACATCGCAAGGGCTGGTGCCTTTACAAGCTCGGCTGCAAGGGACCGGTGACTCACGCCGCCTGCGCGACCCGCCACTTCAATGAAGTTCCGGGAGTCTGGCCGATTGGGATCGGGGCGCCGTGCATGGGTTGCACGGAAAAGGGCGTGCTATGGCAGATGGGAACGTTTGAGACTGTTCCCATTCACCTGGCGACCCCTCCTGAAACTTATCCGCCAATTTTCAGCACGGCGGGCCAACTCAAGGTTGGCGCTGCGGCATTGGTAGGCGCAATCGCCGGAGCGGTTGGGGGAGCGACCTGGGTGGCTTCGCAGCGCTTCCACAGCAGCATGGAAGCCGGGGTGACGCGAATTGCCGCCGACCGCGCGCATGCGGAGAAAGCGAAAGCATCTCCCGAGAAGCTGGTTGTCAAGAAAGAGGACTGACCGTGTCCATCACTCGACGACAACTCTTCAGTGGAATCGCCAAGGCGGGAGTACCGGCCGTTGTGGCGGTCACGGTCGGCACGGATGTGCTCCAAGCAGGAGAGCACATTCCCGTTCCCAGCGCTGCCGTCGGACTGCTCTATGACGCCAGCGTCTGCATCGGCTGCAAAGCCTGCGTGGCGGCCTGCGCCGAGGCCAACGATACTCCTCCGGATACGCGCGGCGATGCTCTGCATCAGGCCCCGGAGGACTTGAACGATCTTACGCGCAACGTCATCAAGCTTTACAAATCGGAAGACGGCTCGGTGTTCTCCTTCGTAAAACGGCAGTGCATGCATTGCCTCGATCCGGCGTGTGCTGCGGGTTGTCCGTTCCAGGCGCTGCACAAAGATCCGGAAAGCGGGATCGTGAAGTGGGACGCTGACAAGTGCATTGGCTGCCGTTACTGCACCATCACCTGCCCGTATCACATTCCACGCTTTCAGTGGATGGGGTTCAATCCACGCGTAACCAAGTGCGAGTTGTGCAAAGACCGCTTGGCTAAGGGACTGAAGCCGGGATGCACTAGCGTGTGTCCGACGGGCGCCGTGATTTTCGGGCCGCGCTCGGTGCTGCTGCTCGATGCCAAGCAGCGCATTCAGAAAAGTCCTGGCCGCTACTACCAGAACCGCGTGTACGGAGAAATCGACAACGGTGGCACGCAGGCTCTGTACCTGTCGAAGGTTCCTTTCGAGGATCTCGGCCTACCCGAACTGGGGCCGGAATCCGTTCCCGCGAAAACCCTACGCTGGCAGAGACGTTTCTATCAGTACTTTGCGCTGCCGGCACTGCTGTATGCGGGACTGGTGCAGGTGATTCGTAAGAGCCTGAAGGGCCACGAGGAAGAAGCGCACCAACGCGAGAAAGAAACCGGATTGAGGGCGCAACTATGAGCACCGTAACCATGACCAGCGCGACAACATCCACCGCAGCGGCAGCGATCGATCAGACTGCAACCGCTCGTTGGGAACGGAATGTGCCTGTTTACGGATTTCCGGTGGTCAACGGATTGTTTCTTGGACTGTCGGCGCTCGTCCTGATTGCGTTCGTGTTGAGCGGGTATCGCGAACTGGCGGGTTTGGGGCCGGTGAGTGGAATGAATGATGCCTACGGTTGGGGCATCTGGAAGACCTTCAATCTGATGGTGCTGACCGCCCTGGGCTCGGGGGCATTTGCGGTAGGAATTGCCGCGTGGGTCTTCCGGCGGAAGCGGCTGCACTCGCTGATGCGGATGGCATTGCTGACCAGTTTTCTGGCTTACGCTTGCGGCCTTTTGCTGCTCGGCATCGATGCCGGGCGGCCGTGGAACTTCTATTGGATCGTTTTCCCGTGGCGATGGAACATGCACTCGCCGCTGGCGGAAGTGGCGATCTGCATGTCGATCTACGCCATGATTCCGCTGGCAGTGGAAAACATTCCACCGGTGCTGGAGCGGCTGTGGTATTTCGATTCGCGGCTGCGGCCCGGGGTCGAGAGCATTGAAAAGAGACTCCACTATTTCTTCCCGTGGATCATCGCGGCGGCTTATCTGCTGCCGGGGATGCACCAGTCGTCGCTGGGGGCCTTGATGCTGCTGGCCGGGGAGCGCGTTCACCCGCTGTGGCAGACGCCTTGGCTGCCGGTGCTCTATCTGGGAGCGGCAACCTTCATGTCGTTCGGCTGCGTGGCCGGAACCACCATGCTGTGCTGCCTGGTGTGGAAACGTGCGATGGATATGGAAGTTCTCGACGAAGCTGCGCGAATCACGTCGTGGCTGATTTTTGGATGGATGGGACTGCGCCTGCTCGACATTCTGTTTCGCGGTGCGCTCGGTACGGCGTTTCACTTCGACCGATTTGCGGCCGTGTTCTGGTTGGAAATGGTTCTGATTTCGATTGGCGGATTGCTGTTGTGCCGCTCGCTACGGAGTCATGACTCGCAGCCGATGTTCGTGGGCTACATCTTGAGTTCGCTGGGCGGAATGATCTACCGCTTCAGCCCCACGACGCTGGCCTTCCGGCCCAATCCGCAGGCGTTGTACTTCCCCGCCACCATTGAAGTGCTGGTCTCTCTGGGTTTCATTTCTTTGGGCATCGTGGGCTTTCTGATCGCGGTGAAACGGTTTGCCATTCTTCCCGCCCCGCTCAGCGAGTGGCATGACATGGCGAGCTACTTCCGGTTCCGGAGGCCTTATATCCGGTGGACGGGCTACTTCAAGTACGGACATTTTGGCGAAGACGAAACCGAAGCCTCAGGCTCGGACTAACAGCAGGTTCTTATGGCGAAACGAATCACCATTGATCCCATCACCAGAATTGAGGGCCACCTCCGCATCGATGTGGAGGTCGACAACAACGCGGTCAGCAACGCATGGGCTTCGTGCACGATGTGGCGAGGGATTGAAAAGATTCTTCGCGGCCGCGATCCGCGGGATGCATGGCTCTTCACGCAGCGTTTTTGCGGAGTCTGCACTACGGTTCACGCCATGGCCAGCGTCCGCTCGGTGGAAGATGCGCTGAAGCTGGAGATACCGCTAAACGCGCAGTACATCCGCAATCTGATTCTGATCGCCCATGCCTTGCACGATCATATGGTGCACTTCTACCAACTCTCGGCGCTGGATTGGGTCGATGTGCTGCAGATCCCCAAGGCGGATCCGGCGGCGACGTCGAAGCTGGCGGAGAGCCTGTCGCCGTGGACGCGCAACTCGCGCAACGAACTCAAGGCGGCGCAGGATCGAGTGAATGCTGTTGCCAGTAGCGGGCAACTTGGCATCTTCGCCAACGGGTACTGGGGACATCCCGCGATGCGATTGTCGCCGAACGTGAACCTGCTGGCGTTCTCGCACTACATTCAGGCGCTGGAATATCAACGGAAGGCATTGCAGGTCGTCGGCATTTTGGGAGCGAAGACGCCTCACATCCAGAACCTAACGGTGGGTGGCGTCGCCAACGCCATCGACCTCGACAGCCAGTCAGCGCTCGGCATGAGCCAGTTAGAAATGATTCGCACGCTGCTGGAAGAGGTTGTGCAGTTTGTGCAGCAGGTGTACTTCGTCGACGTGTGCGCTGTGGCCGCGATGTATCCGGAGTGGTTCAAGATCGGCAGCGGCGTGCGCAACTATCTCGCCGTTCCCGACCTTCCGGTGGATAGCCGCGGCTCGGCGTATGACCTTCCGGGAGGCTACATTCGCGACGGCAACCTTGCCGGCGTCAAAGGGTTTCAGACGGCGTCGGACGCTGTGTTCCGGCAATCTGTAACTGAAGATGTGATGCACGCGTATTATCAGGGCGACAAGGCGCTGCATCCGTGGGCCGGGGAAACCGAGCCGGCGTTCACGGGATGGGATGGGGAGCAAAAATATTCCTGGGTGAAAGCGCCTCGCTTCAATGGCGAACCCATGCAGGTGGGGCCACTGGCGCAGGTTTTGATCGGGTACGCGCAGGGGCATCCACTGACTCGTAAGTACACCGACCTCGCAATTGAAAAGATCGCTGTGGTTGGCGGAGCGCGGCCGACTCCTGCGATGCTGCATTCCACGCTGGGCCGCCACGCCGCTCGCGCCATTCGCGCCTGTATGCTGGCCGAACTGGCGCAGAAACATTTGCAACTGCTCGTGGAAAATGTTTCGAAGGGCGACTACACGGTTCACAATCAGCCCGTTATGCCGACCCATGAAGTGGAGGGTGTGGGGACGCACGAGGCGCCGCGCGGAACGCTTTCGCACTGGGTTGTCATCAAGGATGAGAAGATCAAGAACTATCAGGCCGTCGTTCCGTCTACGTGGAACGCGAGCCCGCGCGATCGCTCGGGAGCGCATGGTCCTTACGAGGCCTCGCTGCTGCACACGCCGCTGGCCAGGCCCGAGGAACCGCTCGAAGTTTTGCGAACAGTGCATTCGTTCGATCCGTGTATGGCGTGTGCATGCCACGCATTCGATCCGTCCGGGCGAAAGATCAGCGTGGCGAAAATATTGTGAAGAGAGCGCTCATTGGCGGCATTGGGAACGTCCTGCTCGCAGACGACGGCGTGGGGCCGTATGTGGTTCGGCTTCTCGACTCAATGTATGCCTTCGATGGGGACGTCGAAATAGCGGACCTCGGAACTCCTGCTTTGGACCTTACTCATCAGATCGTGGGATTGCACAGTCTGATCCTGGTGGACTGCGTCGCCAGCGCCGATGAGCCTCCCGGCACGCTTTTGCTCTATCGAAATGAAGACATCCTGCGGGAAGTTCCGGCTCAGCGCGTCGATCCACATTCGCCGGCGCTCTCAGAGTGTCTCATGACTGCGGCGATGCTTGGCGCGAGCCCGGAGCACGTATTGCTGGTGGGAATCGTGGGGAAATGCTACGAGCCCGGAGAGCCGCTGAGCGCAGCGGTTCAGGAGTCGGTAGGACTTGCGATTGAAGAGATCCTGCTGGACCTTCATCGCCTAGGTTTTACCTTCCGGAAAAAGGCGAGTCCTGACGAACCTGGCATCTGGTGGAGCAACGTGAATGTGCAGTCGCTTTCACCACGAAGCGGCAGGTATCACCGCGCTCGCGGACCACTAGCTGTCCCGCCACGCAATCAACTTCTATGACTTATTCTGCCTTGATTCGCTGGGCAGCCGGGGCTGTCTGGATAATACGCATTGCCCTTGTAGTCGAGCTCTTTCAGCCCTTCTGCAGATGTGTAATAGCCGCGGATTGCTTCCCGGCGCATAACGTCAAAGAACCTTCGCAGTGGGCTGTCCGGCTTGGCTGCGCCCGTCGAAACAATCAAATCCACTTGCTCCTGATTGCTAAGCTCCAGGAATCCGCGGCTGTGCCTTTCCACTGAGATCTCGTGCAGAGCTCGAAGGCCCTCCCGTGCGACCGCCTGAAGATCCGAAGTCTCAAGTTCGACTACAGACGGTTCGCCATAGAAAGCAACAGCGAGCAAGCGATGCAGCGAGTCAAGCTGCCTGGCAGCCTGCATGACATTCGCTGCAGAATAAAACCACAAATCTAGCCACTGCGTAGTTTGTGCCAACGCATTGGCATCCAATTTGCCGAGGACAATCTCGACAAATCGTGTAACTATCCCAAACTGCTCATGGGAGAAGAATTGCGGCTGGAAAGGCAGCGAGGACGGCTGAACGTAGTCAGTTTCGCTGCCGGGAGGAGTCACATAGAGCTTTCCGGCGCTTTCGAGCGCATGGACAAGGTGATCTGGCGAAGGCGCGTAGAGTCCGGGCGGCAAAGTGCCAGTATTGTCCGTGTCGGTGTCACGCGGAGCCAGGATAAATTCCGGCACGACTCCACTCACGCCTGCTAGAACGACCATTTCGCCTAATCGCAGCAGCCACTGGCGCCGTGTGATCTCGTCCGATTCTTCCGGTGGGAACCGTTCGCTCACAATTCACCTCGACGAAACGCTTCCGCAATATGTTCTCCCGCGCGAGCTGAAATAGCCATAATGGTAAGAGTGGGTTCGTAGCAACCTTGTGTAACAAAAACCGCTCCATCGGTGACAAAGACGTTGTTGCTATCGTGCACTTTGCAGTTGTTGTCCACTACACTTTTTTTCGGATCCTTGCCCATACGGGCTGTTCCACACTCGTGAATGTTTTTGCCAAATACGCTCAGTCCAGTCCCCGGCGGAACCGGCTTGTCAAGCCTCATCTCGTCTAAAACAGCTGCGATATCGTCGCGCATGGCCTTGGCCATCGCTTTCTCGTTCTCTCCGTAACTTGCATGAATGTGCAGCACTGGAATCCCCCAAGCATCTTTCCTGGAGGGATCCAGCTTGACGTAGTTGTCGGGCCGGGGCAAACATTCTCCCTGAGCCTCCATCGCAAAATAGTAGGGGATCTCTTCTCGCACTCGCTTGCGCCATTCGTCCCCGAGTTCCGGCATCAGAAACGCATGCCCGTACACTTCTTGACTGCCGTCTCCATCAAAACGGTAACCGCGCAGAAAGTTCGAATTGCGCTGGTTCGTTCCGGCATTCACGTACTTGGGGATCAGAAATCCGCAAGGTCGGCCGACTTCTTCACGTTTGGACGAGCGCAAACTGGAGATGAACCCTCCGGCGCCTTCGACAGTGAAATGATCCATCAGGTACCGACCGAGCACGCCTTCTGAGTTGCCAACCCCGTGAGGATGGGATGTCGTTTGGGAATTGAGCAAGATGCGCGTTGATTCCAGCGCCCCCGCGGCTACCACGACCACCCGCGCGCGAGCCTCCCGATGCTCGTGCGTGACCCGATCGATGTAGTGAACGCCTTCGGCGCGTCCGCTGCGGTCCATCAGAAGATGGCTGACAATTGCATCGCTCACCAGGGTAAATTTTCCGGTGCGCGCTGCTGCCGGAAGCGTAACCGAAGGGCTGTTGAAGTAAGAAGCGGTAAAGCATCCACGCTGGCACTGGTCGCAATAGTGGCATGCGGGGCGGCCACGGTGGGAAACTGTCAGATTGGCGACTCGGTCGGGCATGACTCGCCAGCCAAATTTGCGCTCGACCACCTGCTTGGCCTGCAGCCCGCCGCACGAAAGGTTCATGGGCGGCAGAAATCGCCCGTCGGGCATTTGCGGCAAGCCCTCATTGGAACCACTCACGCCGATGAAGGTTTCCACGCGGTCGTAGTAAGGTTCCAGTTCCGTGTAGCTGATCGGCCAATCCTCTCCGTAACCGTCGCGGCTGGCCGCTTTGAATTCGTTGTCGCTGTATCTGTAACTCTCGCGGCCCCAGCAGAAGGTTTTTCCCCCGATTTGACGGCCGCGAATCCACAGGAATGGCTTATCAACCGGGAATGTATATGGGTGCTCCAGATCATTCACAAAGAACTGATGACTGTACTCATCGCAGGCGTAACACATGCGCTGGACGGGCTGGGTCCGCAATAATTGCTGCTGATTGCCAAAACCGCGGAATTTCAATTGGTAGGGCCACACGTGCTCGGTGAAGTCACGGGTTGGAATGCGTGGCGGTCCCGCTTCGAGCATGGCGACGCTGAGGCCTCTCTCAGCCACCTCCTTAGCCACCCAGCCGCCACTGGCGCCCGAACCAATCACTAGAACGTCGTGAACTGTTCGTTTCCGTGCGAGCATGCGTCAGTCAGTCTAGCAAAGCGCCAGCCATATCGCTCTTCGTCATGCAGACCTGGGCATTTCCTGCGCAACGATGTGTCTGACATGGCTGACTTTTACGGCGCTCAACTCTAAGGTTTCGATTGGTATGAGGTGTGGAAGTCGCGGTCGGATGCGAAAAAGAGGTGGAAGGCCGTTAGCAGTCGCGCCGTCGGCGCCTGAATCCGTCCATTATTTGAACGTTGGCTTTGGCGGCGCACACACGGAATCAAACCAGCGACTGATATAAACCTCGGCGTGCGCTTCACCGCAAAAATGCCGTGCTGCGGGGGCGTTAGCGGTTTCAGAATTCCAGCGATATACGGTAAGATCGGCATCCCCGCATCGAATCACGAACCAGTGGATGGGATTCGTAGTCATGAGTCCACACACTTCACACCTGAATTCCTGTAGCGTTGTCATGCGTTTCATTCCAGAAAACGAAGGGTTACCTCACTCTGCGATCGAGGCTGGTCGCAGACTTGGGGTGAGAATCGTCAACTCGCCGACTTGTTCCCTCTTCACGGTACCACGAAGACGGGCACTGTGATCGATCATCCAAATCTCGGGAATGATTTCGCCCACGAGTTTTCCATGGCAGAAGAGTCGCACTACCGAACTTTCAGAAACCACGATACCTACGGCTTTGGTAACAGCGCTCATGTTGGCGGCCGCGATGTGGCGGCTGCCGAGTCCCAATGGCACCTGCACCTGGGCGTCCCCAGCGTCGAGGTAGCGGCAAGCCGAGAGAAAAATTCCGGCACGACCTACCACGAAACCGCCGTCGAGTTGCGCTAATTCCTTGATGGTTCCCCTCAGATTGAGATTGGTAACGTGGCGCGAAGACTCCGGATGCCCCGCCAGCGGATCCAAAATCAACGGCCTTGACCGGGCGAGCACGGCACTCTCGTCCCCCAGCATGAACAACGTTCCCACGCGCCTTCCCTCCCGCCCCTCGCGAGCAATCTCCACGGCGAGCTCAATCAGGGATTCAAGCACATCGGAATCATATTCCGTTACCTGGCAGAGAATGCTTTCAAACACTCTTTCGCCTCCTCGCGCCGAATCGACATTCATCTGGCCGCGCCGGTGCATTTCCTTTTGGATGAGTAGCCCGCCCGGAAGATTCAGACTGGCTGGATCTTCTAACGGGCTCCGGCCAGGGTGCGCGGCGGCGCATTCTTCACGTATTTATCAAACCATCGAAGCATCTCGTAAATCAACTGTTCGTTCGACTCCATTGCTGTATACCAGTGCGGCTCGTGCGGGAGAATCACTAAACGCGTGGTACCACCGTTGCCTCGAATTGCTTCGTAGAGCTTGTGGGATTGTAGTGGCGTAGTCCCGGGATTCGCGTCTTCCGCGCCATGCATGAGGAGAAGTGGTGTTTTCAATTTGTCGGAGAAAAAGAATGGGGAGACCTTGAGATAGACATCAGTTGCCTCCCAGACCGATCGCCTCTCATTTTGGAAGCCGAAAGGCGTGAGGGTCTTGTTATAGGAACCGCTGGTTGCGACTCCGGCGCGGAACAGGTCGGAATGCGCCACCAGATTCGCAGTCATTAATGCGCCGTGGCTGTGTCCAGTGACTCCGATGCGGTCGGGGTCGGCAACACCAAGCCGCACGGCCTCATCGACGGCGGCCTTGGCATCGGCGACGAGTTGATCAAGATAGGTGTCGTAGGCTTTCTTGGGATCGCCGATGATGGGGAACGCAGCGTTGTCAATGATTGCGTAGCCGGCGAGGAGCAACAGACTGTACTTTCGCAACTGGGTGAAGGTTTCCTGCGAACCTGCAACCTGGCTGGCTGTGGAAGCGTCAGCGTAGTCCAGGGGATATGCATAGAGAATGGTGGGAACACGCGTTCCCTCTTGATAGCCGGGCGGCGTATAGAGCGTGAACGACAAGTCAAGCCCGTCGGCGCGCTTGTACTTGACCAAGCGCTTCTTGATCGAGCGCACTGCCGGCGTGGGATCGGGAATGTGGGTGACGGCGACGCTGGTTGAAGCAAACGATGCTTCTTCGGCGGGTGCGTCGAGGGACTTTCCAAGCGTTCGCGTGAACGCATTGGGCGGGTCGGCCGGCGATTGATGCCACGTAAGGAATGTCTGCGGATCGGGCCCGGTAAAGGAAAGAAATCGTTCGTAGGAAGTCTTATCGCAGCGAAACAGGCGTTCAGATTTCTGCGTCGTGAGATTGAGCCGATCGAGGAATGGCCGATCGCCGTCGGGCGAAGAGCCCATTGCACTAAGGTAAATCGAATCGCCCTCCTGCCGAATAACCCAGGAACCATTCGCCAGTTGGCGTTTCACGGGAGAGCCGGGATTCTTGTACCTCTCGTCAGTCGAGAGATCCCAGAGCAAACGGGGTTTCTGTTGAGGATCATCAATGTTGATGAGGAAAGTCTTTCTCCAGTGCCGGTTGTTATCGTACTCGGTCAAGAGAGCAACGGTGGGTTGTTCACTCCATGAGAAGTTGACATAGCGCTGCTCGGTGCGAGTGATTTCCACTGGGGGCGCCGTGAACGGCGGTTTCAAAAGCATGACCTTGTCGCGAAAGGGAGCGTTTACATTCCAGTCGCCGCCATCGAGGGCTTCTGCCCAGATGAGGGTCGCCGGATCGGTGGCACGCCAGGAAAAATCGCGCGGACCTAGCGGAACGCCTCGGATGGGAACGCGATCCGCCAATGGAAGCGAGGCAATCGTATGAGTGAGAACGTGGGATCTCTGGGATACATCCCAGACTTCAACTTCCTTGGGGAAGCGATCGTAAGTTGTGACGTAGGAATACGGCTTGTGGATGGCGGTAACGAGGATGTGGTGTCCATCTGGCGCGGGAGCGAGCGATTCGTAGTTTCCCGTCTTTCCAATCGGGGTGATTGCCCCGGTGGCAACATCGACCAAGGCAAGTTGCGAAGCTGCGAAGTAATCGAAGACATCCTCGTCATGCGAGTTGCCAAGGGTGTCGCGGTTTTCGTAGGTGCTGCTCTGTCCTTTCTCGCCTTCGGTTTCCTGAATGCTCGGGCCAATCGGGGCGATTGGTTGGGGCGGCGGCGCGCCCATGCCCTTGGGCACTAGCTTAACCAGAAGCGTCTTCTGGTCCGGCATCCAGGTCATCTCGTCGTCGAACATCGGGTTGAGACGGGCTCCGGGTATACGATGTACCTCGCCGGTGCGAGCATCGCCGGTCCAGAGTTCGACCGAGTCAAGCGCGATGTTGACGAAGGCGAATCGTTTTCCGTCAGCGGACCACATAGGCTCACCGGGGCAGGCGCCCGCAGGAAGTGCGACATGAATTTCCGCACCGTCGGCGATATGCACTAGATCAAAGTTCGTGGCACAAGGTGTGATGCCGTACCCGCCCGGAGTATCGTGCTTGCTGTGATTTTTGGGCTCGACGCGTGCGCCGGCGAGGCGCAGGAAAGGTGTCGCCACTCGGGAAATCGGCGGGTAATCCTGCCAGTACACCAGGAGAATCGTGTCGTGAGTCGGGCTCACCATGGGAGTTGGTGGTGAGGGCGCATGCATCACATCCAAAATGTCTTTGGGCGGTTGGTTGTATCCTGATGCGTGTTCCACCGGCTTTGCTGGGACCGTGGTCCCTTTCGAGACGGATAAGTTTGACTGCGCCGACATCGGCGCCGATGCCGCGCAGACGACGAGCGCTCCTGCTAAAAGACAATTCAAGCCATTCCGGATTGGCATAAGTCTTCTCTCCGATTCTTCCTGCGAGCAAAAACCGATAGCATCACTGCCGAGGGTTCGATAAGACCTTGGGTCCTTTCAAGTGATCTCCGACGCTCCAGCAAAGAGAACCTCAACACTATAACTCTTTAACTCTGGATAACTTTGTGAGGCGTCCGGTCTGGTTCCAGTCAGACACGAAGATGTTTGCCTCGGAATCGATGAAGCAGCCATGCGCAGCGCTGAAGACCGCGGCATTGATCGCATGCGGGTCAAGTTTGTAGTTGGCCCACTGCGATTTTTGCGGGTTATCACCCACGAATGCGACTGGAACATTGTCCCGGTCAAGAATGGTAGCGCGCCCTTCCAACTCTGAAACGATTGCATAATCGCCGTGAAAACTTGCCTGGCAAGGCCGCCGGAGATGCTGCGTAATCGTGCGCACGTAGTGGCCGTCTAGATCAAAGTGGCACAGCCGGCGGTTCTCGCGATCACAAACCAGCAGAAGCGGCTGGTCATAGCGGATGTCAAGCGAAAGCCCGTGGCTGCAATTCAACTCGCCCTCGCGACTACCCATTTGAGAGTAACTCGCTTTATAGTTTCCATTCTTGTCGAAACGAAAGATGCGCGAATCACCATAGCCATTGGCAATAAAGATGGACCCATCCGGGGTGGGCACAGCCGCGGTAATCCGCCATTCATTGGGGGACTTGAAGCCGGCCTCCGGAGGAGCGGTAATTTTCAGCAGGACAGTACCGTCGGCCTTCATCTTTAAGAAGAGCCAGTTCTCCTGGGGAGTGCCTTTCTGCACCGTGACATATAGAAATTCTTCGCCGCCTTCCGTGTCAAAGACAAGAGAGTGGATCTCGGGGTACGCTGTCGCAATCTTTCTCAGCAGACGGCCATCGGAACCGTAGACCAGGACGCCGGTGTTGCTCTGGGTACTGACATAAATATTACCTGCCTTGTCCTGGGCTATGGCGCCGTGCGTTCCTCCGAACGATGTGCCCGCGGGCAAGGCTCCCCAGCCGGATACAACCGCATAAGTCCATTCGCCATTGCCCGTGAACTGAAGACGCTCGGAAGAGGAATTCGAGGGAGTTGAATCTGAGCGTCCGTGCGCGAGCGCGGTAATTCCGGCTGCGGCAAGAAATGTGCGCCGATCCAGGTTTGTCATGGTGTGCCCCTGTTCGTGGCTGTGGAGGCCGGCTCTGCGGGCGTATCAAATAAGTAGATGTGGCGCAGGTTAGGCATGCCCTTCAATGGAGACAGTGCGTCACTCGTGACTTTGGTCCCACTCAGGTTCAAGTAGGTGAGCTGCGACAGGGGCGAGAGTTTCGCTAAGGCCCGCCCTGTAATCGCGGTGCCCTCTAAGTGAAGAGCACGTAAGTTGGAGAACTTGCTTAGGGTATCGAAGCATGCGTCTGTGACTGCCGTGCGTCCGAGTTCGGCTTCGACGATGAACGGCGCGAATCGCTGGAAGCGGGCTAGTTGTGCGTCATCGAATTTAGAAGCTACATCACTCGTTCTAAGAATCAGGCCATCGGATGGCATTGCCGAAACTGCGTCCAATTTTGCGCTTTCCGAGCCTTGCATCTGACGAATCTCATTCATCAAGAAGCTGTAGTCGCCGACCGGTTGAAGCGGCAAGTCTGGGTTTTCCTGAGCCGTAGAAATTCCTGGAATACTCGCCGCTGTGGGGGAGGCGCCGGCAAGAATCCAGGCGCGGAGGGCCGCGATTTCGTCGGTGGTCAGGGGCGTCCGGCCCTCGGCAGGCATGAAGTGGCGATCACTTGGGGAGAGCGTGACTCTCTGCAGTAGCAGACTTCGATCCGGATTTCGAGGAGCAACGACCGCTCCATCCCTGCCTCCCTTCATCAACAGATCATAGAAATCAAGGCGAAGGCCGGCTTGCTCCTTGCTGGCTCCATGGCACGAGACACACTTGGCATCAAGGATCGGATGAATATGGCGCGCGTAGACTGAGCCGACATAAGCAGCGTCAGAAGCTGCAGATGCCGATGGGAAGAATTCCTTCAGCGGGCCCGGCATGTAGCGAGTCAGGTAGCCGCTTCCATAGGTGAGCGACCCTCCTTGATGTGCCGTCCAAATAAGTGTGAGCAAGGTTAATGCGAGCAGCGAAGGATAGATCCGGTGGACTTGTCCTGACACCCACGCGGGACGCAGGGCGATACACAACATTAATTCAACAAGGAGCGCGATTCCGCCCCACATGTGACGCGTGACCGTTGCGCCCATGACTCCACTGCCATACGCCAGCGAGATTCCGAAGGCAAAGGTTACGGCGCCGGTAGCCAAGGTCAGAAGCAGCACGAACCCTGCCGCTTCACGCAATGCGAGCCGAGTCGTCCCAGCAAGTTCGAGCAAGGGCAGCAACACGAGCATGCCAATCGGAAGGTGCACGAGCAAAGGATGAAAACGTCCAAGAAACTGAAGCCCGTCGGCATGCGGCCGCCCATCCAGGGGAATAGCGAATGGCAACAGCACAAGCAGGACACTCACGCCCAGGGTAAAAAGCCATTGGGGCGGCACATTTCGGAAGCGCAGATTTCGTATCGCCGCGACTAAGTTGGGCCCTGCGATCACGCCAGCAATCCCTGTACTACGTGGGCCGGGACAGGACTCGTCAACTTCTGATCGAGGCCTTGAAACTTGTAGGTGAACTTACTGTGGTCAATTCCCAGGCAATGAAGAATGGTGGCGTTGAAGTCGCGCACGTGGACCGGATCTTTGACGACGTTGTAACTATACTCGTCCGTTTCGCCATAGGAAATGCCGGGGCGTACGCCGCCCCCAGTCATCCAAGTGGTGAAACATCGTGGGTGGTGATCGCGGCCGTAGTTGTCCTGCGTCAAACCACCTTGGCTGTACACTGTGCGTCCAAATTCGCCCGCCCAGATCACCAAGGTGTCATCGAGGAGGCCGCGGCGTTTTAGATCGGTGACCAGCGCGTATGTGCCTCGGTCTGTTTCCTGACAGAGCGTCGGCAAAACTCCGACCACATCACCATGAACGTCCCATCCGCGTTTGTAAATTTGGGTGAAGCGCACACCACGCTCGGCCATCCGGCGCGCGAGCAGGCAGTTATAAGCAAATGTGCCCGGCTGCCTGGCCTCGGGACCATAGAGATCCCACGTGGACTGCGGCTCCTTGCTGAGATCGGTAAGCTCGGGCACCGATGACTGCATGCGAAACGCCATCTCGTACTGAGCGATGCGTGCGTTTGTTTCAGGGTCGCCAACTTCAGCCAGTGCCTGGCGATTGATCTGCTCGACGGTGTCGAGCATTTCGCGGCGGACGTTCCGATCGACTCCCGCAGGGTCGGCAAGATAGAGTACAGGATCGCCGTCCGACCTCATTCCTACGCCTGCGTATTCTGAAGAGAGAAAGCCGCTACTCCACAAGCGTGAGGAGACCGGCTGGTTGTTTTCCTTAGGGTTGGTTTTCGTCTGCAAAACAATAAAGGTCGGCAGGTTATCGTTCATGCTGCCCAAGCCATAAGCCAACCACGAGCCCAGGCAAGGCTTGCCGGCATTCATGTTGCCGGTATTCATAAGCATGATTGCAGGCTCATGATTGATGGCGTCAGTGTTCGTTGTTTTGATGAGGGTAAGGTCGTCCACTATGCGCGCGGTGTAGGGTAACAGGGAACTTACCCACGCTCCGGTCTCTCCGTGCTGACCAAAAGGCCAGTGTGACGGCGCTACGGGGAAGTGTGCCTGGCCGGCAGTCATGCCGGTCAACTGCTGGTTGCCGCGAACTGAAGCAGGCATGTCCTGGTTGAACTGAGAAGCCAGGTTCGGCTTGTAATCGAAGAGATCCATTTGCGGTGGCCCGCCCGACATGAAGAGATAAATCGCGCGCTTCGCCCTGGGCGCAAAATGTGGGAGGCCAAGATTGTTACGTCCGTCCGCTGATACGGAATTGATATCTGCTCCGTTTGCAAAACTCCGCAGGCCCAACTCCCCGAAAAGCCCCGCCAACGCAGCCCATCCCAACACTTTTCCGGACCGGCCCAGGAAGCGCCGCCGTGTCTCGACGGCAGCCCACTCCCGTTTAAGACCTGCGGGGATGGGAAGGTCAAAAGGAGTGACGGGATTTTCGCAATCGGTACAAAGTGGATGCTGCTTCATCTCAGTCTCCGGCTATTTGTTAATGGTCTCATCGAGATTTAGTATCTCACTGGCCACCATAGTCCAAGCGGCCAACTCTGGTTCTGGAATCGATACATCACGCTTCTTCTCGCCCACTTGCATCAGGGCGTGCGCAGCTTTGGGATCCTTCTCATAATGGCTCTGCAATTTTTGCAGTGAAGTTTCGAGTGCTGCTGCCATGGGCGCGGGCGGATCGTGTGCAAGCACAATCTCGCTCATGCGATTAACGCGTTGTTGTGGATTTGGGCCCGCCTCATGGATCACGCGCTGCGCCAAACCGCGGGCCGCCTCCACCCACTGCACGTCATTCATGGTCACTAGAGCTTGCAGCGGTGTGTCGGTGCGTTGCCGGCGAGTGCATACCACATCACGCATTGGCGCATCGAACGCATCCATACTCGGCGGGGACGCCATACGCTTTACATATGTGTACAAGCTACGGCGGTACAGCGCATCGCCATGCTCCTGAACATAATGGAGGGTATCGCTAGTCGGATAACTCACCCCTTCCCAGATGTTTGCGGGTTGATAGGGTTTTACGCTGGGGCCACCAACCTTCTCCACAAGAAGCCCGCTCGTCTGGAGAGCGATGTCGCGGAGCATTTCGGCATCCATGCGAAACCGCGGGCCGTGTGACAAGAGCAAATTCTTCGGATCCTTGGCGAGTTGCTCCGGATTTGATTTTGCGCTCTGACGGTATGCTGCCGACATGACCATCAGTTTGTACATATGCTTGATGTTCCATCCGCTGTCACGGAATTCGACGGCGAGCCAATCGAGCAGTTCGCGATGAGTGGGTCTCTGGCCCATGATCCCAAAGTCTTCCGTGGTTTCGACGATGCCAGTTCCGAAGAGCTCGTACCACATGCGATTTACAGTTACGCGTGCGGTAAGTGGGTTTGCGGAGCTGACAGTCCACTTAGCTAAAGCGAGCCGGTTGTGAGGTTCGCCGGACTCCAGTGGTGGCAGAAAGTGAGGAGCATCGGGTTCTACGCGTTCGGTGCGAGCGGTGTATACGCCGCGCGTCAGCACGTGCGCGTAGGCGAGCGAGGGCTTTTCCCAACTCACTTGCGTCAGATCGCCGCCGATCGATAGCCGGTCAAGCTTCTTATCGAGCGTAGCGATCTCCCGTTGAATTGCCTGATACGAAGGGTCCACGTGATTGAGATGAAACTCGCTCATCACGTGCCATTGGTCAGCCGTCCACTGTGTAGTAGGATGCGACGCAATCTCGGCAGCATAATCTTCGAAGGGAAGCCGCTCGACTTCATCAGGGCTCAGAGTCCGCGCATAGAGCCGAATATCCTGGTACCGTGCTTCTTTCGCTGGATGCTCTTCGGGATCGCGCCATCCAAGCTGCATGGGCGCCGGGGTACGGATGGTCGCGTGAGAGAGGTTGTCAGAAATGATTCGAGTAGGAATCTCGACGCCGTTGACGTATAGCTTCACTCCCGAAGCTCGGCCCGAGCCGTTGTAAGTGAAAAAGATGTGTTTCCAAGAGCCGTCGAGCGGGAGCGGCGTGACCGAGATGACATGTATCGCAACCTCCGGAGTCGTATCCTTTGGCGGTTCTGCTGGCGAATGCTTCCTGGTCTTTGCTTGCTCTGCTTCTTTTGCTTTGCTCTTTTTGCTCGCCTCTTCCTCGGCTTTCTTTTGTTCCGGCGGTTTGTTGGGGGCAAGATCCTTCTTGCTCAGGTCTTGTGGAGAAGGATAGTTGAACGGTTCTTTTGGCTTGGGCTGTTTCTCGTCCGCTCCCTTTTTTGTTGACTTCTTGGTTCCATCCCGCGGAATTGACTGTTTCGGCATCTGGTTCGCTAATGAGACGCTCAGGAATCCATCTTCTGCCGCCAGTTCCCAGCCCCGGTCGTGCTGAGTAGAGTCCATTTTCGAGAGCAGCGTGCCAAAACTTCCTGGATGAAACGGTGCGTCGCGGAACATAAACCAACCGCCGGAAGAGAAGGCTTGCTTTGTGTCATAGTCGCCAGTTTGTCCCAGGAGTACCCGGGTACTGGACTGCATGCGGAAGTCCGGCCAGAGCCAAGTGGTCTCGCCCCATTCTCCTTTCAGAGCGCTCGTATGGAAACTGGCGGGGTTCGCATTTGGCGCGCTGTTTCTCAACTCTTCTCCGCTTCCTTCATCGAGCCGAAGGCGCAGTACCAGTCCATTTGTGCCAACTGCGCGAGGAGCAGAAGTACCCGAAGAAAGCCATTGCGTGACTAAGCCATGGCCGTTGCGGCGCATCTCGTTTAGCTTGCCTTGGAGATTGGAGCGCTGGACAAGGGCACGGTTATACGCGTCCTGGTTTTGGGCCGTAGGGATGCGTACAACAGGCGCCCAAACCGGACGATCGTCGTTAAACGGCTTCTCGTCAAGATTGTTGAAGAAGGCGCTCAACGCATAGAAGTCATGTTGTGTGGTTGGATCGAACTTGTGGTCATGACAAACGGCGCAACCAACTGTGAGGCCCATGAATGTCGCTCCGAACGCTTCGGTGCGCTCGCGGGCGATGTTGACCCGTAACTCCTCAGTAATGGTTCCTCCCTCATTACTGCTCACGCCCAACCTTACATATCCACTGCCGATCAACGGGTCAAGGCTTTTCATCGGCATCAGGTCGCCGGCGATTTGTTCCATGGCGAACTGGTCAAAAGACTTATTGGCGTTGAAGGAGCGGATCACGTAATCGCGATAGGGCCAGATGTCGCGGCTGTTATCATAATGCAGTCCGTAGGTGTCAGCGTAACGGGCGTAATCGAGCCAGTACCGCGCGCGCTGCTCGCCGAATGCCGGTCGTGCCAGAAGACCGTCGACCAGATGTTCGTAGGCATCGGGGGAAGTGTCATTGACGAATGCGGTTACTTCGTCCGGAGTAGGCAGCAGCCCTGTGAGATCGAGGCTAACGCGCCGGATAAGCCTTGCCCGGTCGGCTTCTGGCGAGGGATGCAAGCCTGCCTGCTCCAGCTTTGCAAGAATGAAGTTATCGATCGGCGTGTGAACCCATCCGGCGGTTCGTGGAGTCGGAACCGGCGGGCGTTGAGGGAGTTCGAAGGCCCAGTGCGGACGATACACCGCTCCTTCCCGGATCCACTCCTTTAGAGTCGCGATGTCGGCCGATTTCATTGGCTTGGCCTCGCCCTCAGCGGCTTGCGGCATCAGATAATGTGGATCCTTGGACTCGATCCGCTTGACCAATTCACTCTTTTCGGGATTCCCGGGAACAATCGCATCGGGATGATTCGGGCGTTTCCGCATCGCCCATTCCGCAAGGTCAAGGCGTAGACCGGCCTTTCGCATTTCCGGATCTGGACCATGGCAACTAAAACAGTGACTCGCCAGGATTGGTTGCACATCCTGATTGAAATCGAGATGGCGCGCAGTAGTGCGACGACAACCGACAACAGCGCTCAGAACGGATACCAGAACCAAAGAGAAGGCGAGTTCCGTATATCGACGCGTTTTATGATTTAGCTGGCAGATAAGCCCAGCCCCCTTGACAGTCGGTTTCACAACCGGATCTCCGGCCCACTGATTAGTACATTGTATTGCTCATTTTCACGTTGACTCGAAGAAAATCCCACCTCCGCCGGGACTCGCTCCCGCAATGAATGCAGCATGCGTATCGTGCTACGAAGGATTGGGGCGGACGCTGCATTTAAGCTTTGAACCGATCCGAGACCGTTTCGGGTGTGAGTTCGTCCCCACTGCGCACGCATTCACTGTGATCGTTCAGGTATCGGGACCACACTGCCGCCTCCTCCGCCGGTTACTCCACCACACAGTAGTGAGGCCTGAAGTGACATGAGCCAGGAAAGTCCGACGGTCGTGTAGACAACATGCATTTACCTCTAGCGGGGCTATGCCGAAAACAGTGCCGACCTGGAGGCCATTGCGAGTAGCGGAATTTTTCTTGCGGTGTGATCTTGCTCATGGAGCGTCGACGCCGAAGCATCGGCGGTTATCGTTAGAGTTATAGTCTGTGGACTAGTTGCAGTCGGCTGTACCGTCGACGGCGTGAAGCTGCACGCAAGTCGCGTAGTGAAACTGCTAAGTACTGTAGCTAAAGTGAACTGGCGGAGAGGGAGGGATTCGAACCCCCGATACCCTTTCGGGTATGCCGGTTTTCAAGACCGGAGCCATCAACCACTCGGCCACCTCTCCGGGTGCAGCAGGTGTTGCAGGTGCGGCGGGCTATCTTCGGCTTTGGTTAGTTTACATCAGGGGCTATCGATCTCAGGACTTCGGGAGCAGGTCGAACGCTTTGGAATGAAATTCCATGACCTCGGCAAAATGCGATAGGAAATAAGTCAGGCTGTGATCGCCGGGGTACGCATGATACTCGTGCTTGATTCCCGCTTTTTGCAGTTCGTCATGCAAAGCCGTGGCTCCTTTTTCGAAACCGTAATTATCGTCTTGGCCACAGTTGAAATAGATAGCCACCTTTCTCAGCGCTACGGCATTTCTTTTCGCCAAAACGAATGGGCTGTTTTCGTTCCAGTGGGAAACCTTGATCGGACTGCCGAAAACCGCACCGAGCACTTCTGCCAGCGGCGCGCCGGTTTGCGATGCGGAGTCGAGAGCTTGCGGCGATTCTGTGATAAGCGCGGCGCTCTGTGCGCTGACGGCAGAGAAAAGTTCAGGATGAGCAAAAGCAAATCGCAATGCCCCGTAGCCGCCCATGGAGATTCCGCTAATGGCGCGGCCCGCTCGGCCGGGTCGAATCCGGTATTTACTTTCGATGTGCGGCAGAAACTCCTGCAGAAAAAAGTCGTTGTAACGCGCCGAGCCGTCGGCGGAGTTGATGTAGAAACTTCTTCGGCCTTCGGGTGCGACGATTAGAAAGTCACCCATCTTGTGCTGGTTGCGCAAATCATCGAGCAGGGTCCAACCGCCGCTATTGAATAGAGTTCGCTCGTTGTCGCCTAGGCCGTGAAGAAAATAGAGCACCGGGAAGCGCTTCGGGGGGTGCTGCGCCGCACTCGCCTCGTAACCTGCAGGCAGATACACGCAGTAGTGGACCACCTGTTTGAGAATGTGGCTGTTCAGGGCGTTGCAGTCGATGCGGCTCTGCGCCGCCGCCGAGGCGCCGACGAGTATCAAAAAGCACAAGGCGCGAATCATGCAGATCAATTTACTCGTAGCGCAACGCCTGCACGGGATCGAGTTTGGCGGCACGGGAGGCCGGGTATAGGCCGGAAACCAGACTGACCAGGAACGCAAAAATAATACTGAATACCACCAGCCAGAGCGGCACTGCCCAGAAATGTTCGGGCGGCACCGACTGGCTCTTCAGGTAGATGTTGATTCCGAGGTTGATGATCTGGCCGATGGCCCAGCCCAGCACAACACCAACAATCCCGCCCAATATCCCCATGGCTCCCGCCTCAGCGAAGAAAAGCTTTTTTACATCGGCGTCGCTGGCGCCGATCGCCTTCATTATGCCGATTTCGCGACGCCGCTCAAGAATCGCCATGACCAGCGTGTTGACGATTCCGATGGATGCAACGGTCAACGCGAGGCTGCCGAAGATTCCGAGGAAAGCGTACAAGACTCGGAAGACCTGCCGGAGGCTGTTGCTCGCATCGAGAATCGAGAAGGTGGTGAAGCCCATTTTCTTGATGGCATCTTCCACGCCCTCCACCTGCGCCGGATTCTTGACCCGCACACTGATCGACGAGTAGACGGGCTGATCGGACGCCGCCCGCGAAATCTCTCGGAGATCGGTGGGTAGCATGACATGCAGACTCTCAGCCAGCTTCAGCGGCAGGAACACCTTCGCGCGCGTCGGACCGCGCATACTTTCCGGATCGAGATCTGAAATGCCAACAATCCTGAGCTTCTGCTCACGCGATACCACAGAGTATGCCGCGCTCGTGACGCTGCCGTCGGAAGGAGCGGGTTCATTGGCGAGGGGGGTCTGTGTCGCCGGTGCAGCCTGACGCTGCGCGTAGCGCATTGTCAGTTCTTTGCCCAGAAGTGGTTTGGCTAGTTCGGCTACGCTCGGTTCCGCGGCGCCAAGAGGCGGCGTCTTCCCAAGCAACTCCTCGGCAAAGGATTTTTGCAGGATCACTGCGGCCTCATTGTCCGACGAAAAGAACGTGCCTTGCATTCCATCGAAGGCGTCGTTGGACTTCGCGGACTGCGGCAGGGCAGAGATCATCGTGAGATGAGGCTTGTCTTCGTAACGCAGTTCGGTGACGAAGCGAATGTCGGGATAGGCCTCGGTGACGTTGGGCAGACGCTCGATTTCCAGCCTCGCTGGCTCGTCTAGAATCCGACTTTCGCCAGGTGTTGGGCCCTTCCGCTCTTCCTCTCGTCCCATGCCACGCAGTTCGCGTCGCGAGGAGACTAGAACTGTGTCGAATAACCCGGACTTAGCCAGGCGCCGCGAAAACAGTTGCTGAAGACCGGTGCCGAGCGAAAGCATCGCCACCAGCGACGCGACGCCTACCGAGATTCCAATTGTGGTCAGCGAGTTTCGCAGCAACGACTCGCGGAGGTTGCGCAAAGCAAGTTCCGTAAGATCTGGAATCTTCAAGACTCGCCTCCTTCCGCCCGAAGATCAAGAGCAGCGGCTGCGTTCGGCCGATCGTCAATCAACTTCCCATCCGCTAGAAAGATCATCCGCTCTGCATACCGCTCGGCCAAGGCGCGCTCGTGCGTCACCATCACGACCGTCATTCCCAGTTCGCGGTTGAATTCGCGAACCATATCCAAAATCTCAGTACCGGTGTGGCTGTCGAGATTGCCCGTGGGCTCGTCGGCCAGCAACAGTTGCGGACGATTAATCAGGGCCCGTGCCAGAGCCGCCCGCTGCTGTTCGCCGCCGGAAAGCTCGCTCGGACGATGCTCCATGCGTGCGCGCAATCCCACGCGCTCCAGGGCGTCGCGAGCCAGAGTCTGCCGCCGGCTGCGATCGACCTCCGCAAAACGGAGGGGCAGTTCCACGTTCTCCTGCAGCGTCATGCTGGGGATCAGGTTGAACGACTGAAAAACCATACCCACGACATGCAGGCGATATTTGGCCAGTTCCTCGCGTGAAAGCTGTGCCAGGTCACGCTCCTGAACCACGACGCTACCCGAGGTGGGACGATCGAGGCCGGCAATCAGATTCAGGACGGACGACTTGCCGGAACCGGAACTTCCGAGCAACGCCACGAATTCTCCGGCCCGTACTTCCAGCGAGACGCCATCGACGGCGCGGATCAAGGTTTCGCCCATGCGGTAATGGCGGCAAAGATTTTGGCTGCGAATCGCGACAGTATCGCGCGCGGCAGAAACTGCGGGGGCGGTCGTCATGGGAACTAGCGCATCTCCCCTCGCAGCACACGCAGCGCGTCGGCCGCCTTGACATCACTGTCGTTTGGTTCTGCGCCGTTGCTACTAACCGCGACCGCGTCTCCTTCGCCGGGAGCCAGGAACAGATTTTCTTCAACTCCGTGCTGGCGCGTGTAAAGGTCATAGTAGCGGCCCCGTGCGGCATAAAGCTGGGCGTGCGTTCCGCGCTCGACGATCTGGCCTTGTTCCATCACCATGATCTGGTCGGCACGCCGGATCGTCGAAAGCCGGTGTGCAATTACGAACGTGGTACGCCCCTGCATCAAATACGAGAGACCTTGCTGGATCATTTGTTCCGATTCAGAGTCGAGACTGGAGGTTGCTTCGTCGAGAATCAGGATGCGGGGCTCGGCCAGGATCGCGCGGGCAATCGAGATCCGTTGCCGCTGGCCGCCCGACAGTTTTACGCCGCGCTCGCCGACCACCGTGTCGTACTTGTCGGCAAAGGACTCGGCGAACTCGTCGACCCGCGCAATGCGGCATGCGCGCATGATTTCGTCCGCGCTGGCTTCAGGCCGTGAAAAGGCCACGTTTTCGCGGATGGTTCCATCGAACAGAAACGACTCCTGCAGCACCACACCTAAACGCGTGCGGTAGGAATCGAGTCGCACCGTACTCAAGTCGACGCCGTCGACCAGCACTTTGCCTTTCGAAGGCACGTAGAACGCGGAGACGAGGCCAATCGTCGTGGACTTTCCCGAGCCTGAAGAACCGACCAGTGCAGTCACAGTTCCGGGCTCGGAGCGAAACGAAATATCTCGCAGAACGTCGCGGCTTCCGTCATAGCTGAAACTCACATTTTCGAACTCAATCGTTCCTATAATGTCGGGCAACTGCACAGTGCGTTTCGGGTCTCGATCTTCCGGACGCTCCGCCATGATCTCCTGCGTGCGCTCCAGGCCCGCCAAGGCCTCGGTGAGTTGGGTGCCAATCGACACCACTTGCATAACGGGAGCGATCAAAAACACGAGCAAAAAGTTATAGGAAAAATAGCTGCCCGGGCTCAGAGTGTGGGACATCATCTGACGCCCACCGACGTACATGGTCGCAGCTCCCACTACTCCCAACAGAACGCTGGCCGAGAGGCCCATCAATGACGTCGCAGTCAGCGTGCGCATCACATTATCGAGCAAACGGAGCACTCCAGCCGCAAAAATTTTCTCTTCACGTTGTTCCGCGTGATATCCCTTGATCACCCGAACCCCGCCCAGTGACTCGGTCAGGCGGCCGGTAACTTCGGCATTGATCTTTCCGCGCTCGCGGAAGATCGGACGAATCGTCCCGAAGGCTCGATTCAAAGCAAATGCGAAACACCCGAGGGAGCCGACGGCGATGAGCGTTAGCGGCACGCTAATGCGCAACAGCAGTACGAGCGCGATGCTGGCGGCGACCAGGCCGCCAACGAAATCCACCAGTCCCGTTCCCAGCAAATTGCGAACGCCTTCCACGTCGCTCATGATGCGTGACACCAGGGCACCGGTCTTGTTGGCATCATAAAAGGCTACAGGCAGCCGGGAAATGTGCACCTGCACTTGCTGACGAAGGTCGGCGATGAGGCGCTGGGCTGCTTTCGACAGCAACTGCGTCAGAGAGAAAGACGTAACGCCCTGGATCAGTGTCGCGAACAGAACCGCCAACACCAGAGGGCGCAGCAAACCAGCCTGATGCTTGCCGACTACATTATCGATCAGGAATTTCGAGGAATACGGCAGCACGAATCCGGCGAGTTTATTGATCACCATCAATACAAAGCCGACAGCAAGCAGTCCTTGACGCGGGCGCATCAACTTCCACACTTCGGGCCAAACGGCCTTCAGGCGCTTGATCTCAAACGATTTCTTGTGCGCTTTGGGTGGAGAACTCAATCTGTTGTTTGACTCCGCTGGGCCCGCATTCGCTTCATTATTTACAGCAATTGTCACACATCCTGCGGCCTGGCGCCGCCCTGTGACAGGGCAGTCCAGACGTTGTATGCTCGGGGCGTGTCCCGTCCGTCCGCGCCGGAGCGTTCGCCCACCCTGGGCCTGTTGCTGGGCCTGCTTATCACGCTGTCCGCCGTTCTAGCGTATTCGGCCTACATCACGTGGCAGGTGACCGGGTTGCGCAAGCTGCAGACTGAACTGGTCGATCGCAATCGCAAAGACTCCCTGCAGTTGCTCCGCATTCAGAACGACCTGAACCTGCTCGCAGTCGCCATGCGCGACATGGTGAGCAGCGATGAGCCTTATCCATTGACGGCGTGGTCGGCGCAATTCCAGCGGATTCGAACCGATCTGGACGATGCCATGCGCCTGGAAGCGGGATTCGCCGCCACTAGCCGGACGCCCGAGCAGAGCGCGTTTCTGACTGGATCGTTCACTCAGTTCTGGGACGCCGTCGATCGCATTTTCGCGCTCGCGCGCGATGGCAAAGAGAAAGAGGCCCGCGAGCAAATCCAGCTTTCTCTGCAGGAACGCCAAGCGGCGTTGAGCACCGCCGTGGCCCGCCTGCTCGTGCAGAATAGCGAAAATGAAGAGCAAGCCGGCCAGCGTATCGTTCGCATTTACGACCGGGTGCAACGGCAGGTCTACGTCTTTCTGGCCGCCACGCTTTTGGCCATCCTGCTGAATGGGCTGTCGGTAATTCGGTGGAACCGTCGCTTATTTACGCGTCTGGCCGAGGTTTCCGAGCGTCGCAGCGAACTGGCGCAGAAACTGATCGCCACGCAAGAATCAACGCTACGTTATATTTCGCGTGAACTGCACGATGAATTCGGACAGATCCTCACCGCCGTTGGCTCCATGCTCAGGCGCGCCGGGACCCATGCGCCGGAGGGATCATCGCTGCGCGCGGATTTGCAGGAAGTTCTCCAGATCGTGCAGACTACCTTGGAGAGTGTTCGCAGCCTCTCGCAGGCGTTGCACCCCGTCATGCTCGACGAGGCCGGATTGGAGAGCACTCTCGACTGGTACATCCCTACCATAGAACGGCAAACCGGAATTGCAATATCCTATGAGAAGCAGGGTGCGGCGTTTGCCGTGGATGGCAGCGCAGGGGTCCACGTTTACCGTGTCCTCCAGGAGGCGCTGAACAATGTGGCGCGACACTCGGGTGCGAAGCAGGCATGGGTGCGTTTGCGGTTTTTGGCGGATGCGCTTGAATTGGAAGTCGAAGATCATGGAGTTGGATTCGCCGAGCGTCCTAACAAGCATGGAATCGGCCTGGTCGCGATGCGCGAACGCTCCGAGTTGATGGGCGGGCAAATAGTTTTTTCGCGTCCCGCGGAAGGCGGGACCCTGGTGCATCTGGACGTTCCAAGGGAGAAAGTAGAATCGTATGGAAAAGAAGATCACAGTGTTGCTGGTGGATGATCACAGCCTGGTGCGGCGCGGTTTCCGCCGCATGCTGGAAGATGAAGCCGACATGCAGGTAGTGGGCGAAGCGGGGAACGGCGAGGAATCCATCAAGCTGGCGAAAAAACTTCATCCCCAGGTAGTGGTGATGGATTGCGCTCTGCCCGGCATGAATGGCCTCGAAGCCACGCGGCAGATCATGGAAGGATCACCAAGCACCGCTGTTCTCATGCTCAGCATGCATTCGGAGAGTACCTGGGTGCGTCAAGCGATCGATGCCGGGGCCAAGGGATACGTTCTCAAGAACGCGCTTGACCTGGAACTTGGTGCGGCGATCCGCAAAGTTGCCGCTGGAGAAACAGTATTCGATCCGCAGGTCGAACAGCCATCGGTTCTGAAGGGAGAGCGTAGTGCGGCGCTCACACATCGGGAGTTGGAAGTTTTGCAGATGATCGTCGACGGCAAGTCGAACAAGGAAATTGCAACCGCGCTCGATTTGAGCGCCAACACCATTGCCGTTCACCGCGCGAACATCATGAACTCGCTGGGAATTCATAAGACTGCGGAACTGGTGGTATATGCGATCCGCGCCGGGTTGGTGAACGTTCCGTGAATCGCAGGTCGTTCCTGTGGGGAATGGCAGGAGTCGCATCATGCACGCAGTTGCCTCGCTTGCGGGCTCTAGCGGCGCAGGCAGCGCCTTCTCCCGGCTTTCGATTCACCGATGTAACCAGCCAGGCCGGAATTCAGTTTGAACACAACAGCGGAGCCTTCGGCGGAAAATTCTTGCCCGAAACCCTCGGCTCCGGATGCGCCTTCCTCGATTACGATCGCGACGGCTGGCAGGACATTCTGCTGATCAACGGTACCGACTGGCCAGGGCACAAAAAACGTCGCACTACGCTGCGCCTCTATCACAACAATGGCAATGGCACTTTCACCGATGTGACTTCGCGCGCCGGGCTCGATGTCGAGATGTATGGGATGGGTGTCGCAGTTGGGGACTACAACAACGACGGCTTCCCTGACATTCTGATCACTTGCGTAGGACAGAACCGCTTGTTTCGTAACACTGGGAGGGGTACGTTTGTCGATGTTACCAACGGCAGCGGGCTGGGTAAGCGCGAAGGATTCAGCACGTCGGCTCTCTGGTTCGACTACGATCGCGATGGGTTGCTCGATCTCTTCGTCTGTAATTACGTGAAGTGGTCGCCGGAGCACGATGTGTTCTGCAGCCTCGACGGCAAGCATAAGTCTTACTGCACGCCCGAAGCGTATCGCGGAGCCACTTGCTGGCTCTTCCATAATCGAGGCGACGGCACGTTCGAAGACGTTACGGCGGCGAGCGGAATCTTCGACAGCAGTTCGAAATCGCTGGGCGTGGCGTTGTTCGATGAGGACCAAAATGGCTGGCCGGACCTGCTCGTGGCCAATGATACCCAGCCCAACAAGCTTTATCGCAACCAGCACAACGGCACATTCAAAGATTCAGCGGTAGAAGCGGGAATCGCTTTCAGCAGTGAGGGCAAAGCCCGCGCCGGAATGGGTGTCGATGTGGCAGATTTCGACAATTCCGGCACGCCAGGCGTCGCGATCACGAACTTCGATAACGAAATGATCGGACTCTACCGACTGAACGGCAAAACATTCGAAGACATTGCGCCGCAGTCTGGAGTGGGCATCGCCTCCCGCAACAGCCTCGGCTTTGGCTGCGCTTTTTTCGATGTCAACCTGGATGGCTGGCTCGACTTCGCCGTGGCCAATGGGCACATCGACGAGACCGTTCGCAACATCCGCGGGAATGTAGGATATGCGCAGCCGCCTCAACTCTTTTTAAATCTTGGCAAGGGAATCTTTCGCGAGGTGGCAGCCGAAGTTGGGGGAAGCTTCGATCAGCCGAAAGTCGGCCGTGGACTGGCATACGCCGATTTCGATCGCGACGGTGATCTCGATCTTCTGCTCACCACCAACAACGGCCCTGCCTATCTGTATCGCAACGACCAACTCGGCGGAAACCGCAGCATCCGCTTTCGCCTGGTGGGAACAAAATCAAACCGCGATGGCATCGGTGCCATGGTGCGGGTTTTTGCCGGCGGGTTGACTCAGTCTCGACTCGTCAAAGGAGGCTCAAGCTATCTGTCGCAGTCCGAACTTCCGGTGACGTTTGGCTTGGAAAAGCGGGACCGCGTTGATCGCGTAGTCATCGATTGGCCGAGCGGGCGGACGGAAGAATACAAAAATCTCGCGGCGGGCCGTTGCTACGAGTGCACGGAAGGAAAAGGAATCGTCCCGCAGGATGGCTACTGAGCCGATTTGGCGACCGAAGGCCTTACCACGTTTCCCGTCGCCATCAGATCGATATCTACCGAATCGTTGACTCGCAGAAAGAGCGTGCTGGGATTTTTCATTCCCCACTTCTGATAAGGAACCGTGAAGTGGACGGTCGCCGTCCAGTGGTCGGCGGACATTTCCACTTCGGCCGGCACAGTGATTTCGCGGTCCACTCCGTGAATATTGAACATACCGTGAACTTTGACCGACGACTTTCCCTGACTCGCAACCGCGCCCTCGACCCGGTCCGGACGAAAACCAATTTCAGGATAGCGGTCGCTTTCGAGGATTTCCTTATGCATTTTGTGGTCGCGCGCGCCGCTGCCGCTCTCGCCGCTCCTCGCATCCACCACGATCTCGCCGGATATTTTTCCCGAGCCCGGCTCGAAATCCAATGATCCGCGTTTCAAATGAAACGTTCCATGTACGGTGTGAAGTACATCGCCCAGGGTGAATTTGACAGACGTTTGGGCAGGATCCAGCTGGAACGCCGTCTCCTGCGCCACGCCTGCGACCGCGAGGGCGATCAGCACACTTGAAACGGCCAAACCAAATTTGCAGCAGCTAAAAGTATTGCGGTTACGGTTCATGACCTATGCAGTTAGCAGCCCCCATCCCAGGGTCAGGCCGTCCAATGCGAGATGCAACGGCGACAACACTCCCACATGCAAGCGGAGTAATCGGCGGAAAACATCCGGCCGTTTCTGAAGGGCCTGGAGCGTGCGACGCTGCAGGCGGGGGCGTCCATCGAGTGTGAGCATCAGCCGGGCCATCAGGAAAGGCCGCAGGGCAAGACGACGATGCTCGAGCTCATAACGAGCTAAGTCTTCCTTCCGCAAGCAATCCGCCAGCACCATCGCCTGGCTGAACGCCAGGCAGAGTCCTTCACCAGTGATGGCGTCGACTGTGCCCGACGCATCTCCGATAAGCGCAGCGTTTCTGCGGCTCACCCGCTTCAACTTGAGCGTGGCAGTCAGTGCGCCTCTTTCGGCCGAAGAGACATCCGCGCCGCCCAGCCGGCACTTCAACTCGGGAAATTTCTGCAGAGCTTCGGTCAAACGCAATTTAGGATCCCGCGAAATCAGCGCCAAGCAGACCTCATCCTCGGCAACTGGGGTCACATAGATTTGACTATGCCGGCCCCAATACAGTTCCATGCGGTCAGTCCACGGCGCTACGCGATAGTGTTGGCGAAAGGCGTAGCGGAAATCCCTTTTTCGAAAAGCGTCCAGCCCGCACCACCGGCGTACTCGCGAGTTTCCGCCATCGGCGCCGATGATCCAGCGAGCCTTCACCGTGCGGCCTCCCAAGTGAACCCCATCCGATGAGATACACGTCACAGGCGTCTGCCACAGAAAGTCGACGCCCAGAGTGGCGGCGCGTTGAGCGATCAGCCGGTGCAATACGGTCCGGCGCACGCCGATTCCACTCAACCGATTGGGGAATGCAGCATCCACAGCGAGTCCTGCGCTTAGAAAACGAATGCCGCCGAAGGGATACGAGTCCTCCGCACCGACGGAAACCCCGAGTTTTTCGAGAGCGGCCAGGCCATCGGGCATCAGACCTTCGCCGCAGGGCTTGTCAATCGGCATCTGCGCGCCATCGGCAACCAGGACGCGGAAGCCCTGCTGCCGAGCCGCAATCGCAGCCGCCAATCCGGCAGGCCCACCGCCAATCACAAATACATCAGTCGAATTCAGCAACCGCGAGACCTCACCACTGTAGAAGTACAAGTTCAGAACAAAATCCTGGACCCATGGCCGCCAGCACACCTAGTGTGCCTGGCTCTGGACGCCGGTTCTTTATGACATCTTCCAGAACGACCAGGACTGACGCGGAAGAAAGGTTCCCCACTTTTCGCAAGCAATCCCACGAAGCATCGAGTTGGCCGTTATGCAAATCGAGCGCCGCCGCGGTTGCCTCCAGCACTTTCGGCCCACCGGTGTGCAGTACCCAGCTGCCGATGTCGTTGCGCTTGTGTCCATGATCGGCAAGGAATGCGTCCACGTCATGCCCCAGGTGCTCGCGAATCAACACGGGCACTTCCGGCGAGAGCGTAATGCGAAAGCCTTTCTCGGATACTTTCCATCCCATCATCTGTTCGGTATCGGGATAGAAGACTGACCGAGTCGCAACAATTTCGGGTCCGCGGGCATTGATATCGTCTCCTGTGACGATGACAGCAGCCGAACCGTCCGCAAATAGTCCCGAGGAAATCAGATTCGCGACTGTCAGGTCATCGCGTTGAATGGTCAAGGAGCAGAGCTCCACGGACACGAGCGCGGCTGCTTGCGAGGGATAGGCGCGCACATAATCCGCCGCGCGCGCAATTCCTGCCGCTCCCGCAACGCACCCCAATCCAAAAATCGGCAGACGCCGGATAGTTGCTGGAAGCCCCATGCGGTTGATCAGTAGAGCATCGATCGATGGACTCGAGATGCCAGTGACCGACGTAAAGAAAAGGGCACCCAGGTCGCTCGGCGTCAGCCCAGCATGATGCAAGGCGCGGCACAGCGCCTGCTCTCCCAGTTCCTGGGCAACTTCAATCCACACGTCATTGGCCTGGCCCCAGGTCGTCATGTCGTAGTACTTTTCCGGAGGCATGGCGAGATGACGGCCCTCCACCGCCACATTGCGGTGCAATCGCTCCAGCATCGCGGGATTTTTCAGCTGGTCACCCCAATATTCCTGGAGCTTTTGCAAAAGAACTTTTTGAGGGTAGTAATGCTTGGGGAACGCGCTCGCGGCGCTGGCGATCTTCATTGGTTTGGATCCTGGTCCCGGCACGGAGTCAGCGCCACCACCTGCCGGATATCGAAGCGTAATGAATTAGATGATCCGGCGCTGCTTGCGGTTGTACCGCGGACTGCGTGCCGTCGAGTGTATTGTCCTAAAACGACTGGGCCGAATTGTCATCCGCTTGTTAAAAAATGGCTACATCAAAACGGTTAAATCAAGACTATTCAACCGGCCGAATTGTGGACGCGGAGATTGAATTCTAGCTGCGAAAGGCGCGCCGCGCCAGTCCGAGCGCCTCAGACCAGAAAGCTCCAGGCGAGTGGGCGAGTTCGACAACGTCTCGAACTGCCCGCACGAACGCATCGAGTTGCGCATCTGTTACCACAAGGGGCGGAGCAACCTTCAGAACCATGAAGTTGTTTCCACAGATTTGCGTCAGAAATCCGGAATCGCGAAACAGCCGCATCACCACAATCTGGCCGAACATGGCCGGATGCACGGCCGCGAATGCCTGATAAGGGATGCCCAGCCGAAGCTGCCTCGGCGCCTGAAATTCAATGCCCATCAGCAATCCGGCTCCGCGGACTTCCTTCACCATTTCAAAGTCGCGGAGCGCCTCGCTCAAACGCGCCTGCAAATAGTTGCCTGCTTCGATCGAACGCTGACCCAGTTCTTCGTTCTCCAGAACGTCCAGCGTCGCGAGCGCTGCGCGCATCGCCAGACTATTCTCGCTGAACGTGGACGTATGTACGAACGCCCGCGGCAAAGACGAATACACCGAATTGCACACCGCATCGGACATCAGCACCGCGCCACAAGGCACCAAGCCACCGCTCATGGCCTTGGCCATGACGACCATATCCGGCTCGACTTCAAAGCGATGCGCCGCGAGGAAAGGTCCTGTGCGATACATTCCGGTCTGCACTTCATCCAGCACAAACAACGTGCCATAACGCCGGCACATCGACTCGGCGATCCGCAGGTAGTCGCGATGAGGAACGCAAACTCCCGCCTCTGACTGAATAGGCTCGACGATGAACGCCGCGAACCGCTTGGTCTTCAGTTCGCGCTCCAGCGCTTCCAGGTCGCCGAACGGGATCGCGGCAGTGTCTGGCAACAGTGGCCCGAAGCCTTCGCTCCAGAACTTGTCGCTCATCAGAGACAGCGCTCCGCAGGTGAGGCCGTGGAACGCGTGTTCAGCCGAGAGGATGCCGGCGCGCCGCGTATGCGCCCGCGCAAACTTGATGGCTGCCTCCACGCCCTCACTTCCAGAAGAGCAAAAGAACGCTCTTCTTAACCGGCCGCCGGCGCGCTCACAGAGCTTCTCCGCCAGTTCCCCGGCAAGGCTTGCGACGTGAGTTTGAATCATTGCCGGACCCGACCGCTCGAGTTCAGCCTGTAGCGCCTGCACGACATCGGGATGATTGTGGCCGACGTTGTGAACACAGTACCCTGAGAGGAAGTCGAGAATGCGCCTTCCGTCTTCGGTGCAGAGTTCCACTCCCACGCAGCGTTCGTAGCGGACATTCATCTGCAGCAGGTCGAGAAGGCGCACCCACTCCCGGTTCACACGCTGGGCATAGCGCTCCGACGCGCGTGCGTCTTGCTCGATTTGGGGAGTCGTAGCCATTAATCTCTGCCTGTAGCCACTAGGGAGTTACCGCCAACGAAGTCGGACCGCCCGGAATGGAATAAGTGTTGACGGACGTGAGGGCGCCACTACTGGTGTTCAGATTGAAAGACTGAACCTTGGGAGTCGACTGATTTCCGACAAAAAGATATTTCCCTTGAGGATCGATGGCAAGCACACTTGGCTGGGGTCCGGTACCGAATGGCGAATTCGCCAGCAGTGTCAAAGCCCCGTTGGAACCAATCGAATACGCTGCCACATTCGATGCGCCCTGGTTGGCCACGTACATATATTTGGCAGTCTTGTCGATCAATAGCGCAAGCGGTCCTGCGAATTGCTGGCCAATCGGCGAATTGGGGAATTGAGTGAGCGATCCGTCAGAATTAATTGTGTATTCAGAGATCGAATTGTCCAGTTTGTTGGCCACGTAGAGAAAGCCGCCGCCGGGAGCAATGACCATCCCGTAAGGACCGGCTCCCGTAAAAAAGGGCGAGCCTGAAACCACGCTGGGAATGCCTTGATTCAAACTGAATGCCTCGATGAATCCCGGGGACCCTGTTACCGTCACATATAGGAACGTGCCCGAAGGCGTCACTGCAATGTTGATCGGGCTCAATCCAGTGGGGAAAGGAGAACCGGCAACCTCGGTCAACGCGCCCGTACTGGAATTGATGGAAAATATTGAAATGCTCGAGGAGCCGGAATTAGCGACGTAGAGGAAACTCCCCGCCGCGTCCATTGCAAGCACGGTGGGCGCAGTGCCGACCCTGGTGCGCGGTGTGACTTCATTGAGGCCACCGCCGGGCGAGACCGTAAACAACGAGACGTCACCTGGGGAATCGCCGGTATTGGCCGCATACAAGAACTTTCTGGAAGGATGGATCACGACGGACTGCACGGCTGCTCCCGCGGTAATTGGACTGCCCGCGAGTTGCGTAAGTATGCCGGAGTTGGGGTCTTCGCGGAAAACGACAATCTGATTCACTCCCGGAACAGCCGCGTATACAAAACGCCCGCTGGTAACGCCACAACTCAACCACAGGCCCGTGCTCGCGCAAACCAGAAACAGGGCCGCCGCTTTCTTTAGCATCCTTGACTCCTGAGGAATTTGAAAACGAAAACTGGAAAATCGCTGGCTCCGGAAATATCCGGGGACGAATTGTGTTGCTCAAGCAGTATTTCCGTTAACTCCTATCATACGGGACAAGTGGTGCTTTGCGCAGCAAGCAGGTCGGTTACGCGTTGCGATGCAGGATTTCTGCGGCCGGGTTGCACGAGGCTCGCCGTTAGAAGCACTCAATGCGCGGGGCTCGGCCGTGGGCTGCCGGGTGGAGATGGCTGCGGCCGGACACTCTCCTCGCCGCCCCCCAAAGCCAATCTTAGGCGGTCCATGTACACGTAAACCACCGGGGTCGTGAACAGCGTCAGCATCTGGCTCACGATCAGGCCGCCCACAATCGTAATTCCTAACGGCCGGTGCAGTTCTGAACCAGTTCCCCTGCCCAACGCCAGCGGCAACCCGCCCAGCAGAGCAGCCATGGTCGTCATCATGATCGGGCGAAAACGCAGGATGCAAGCGTCGAAAATCGCCTCCACGGGCGGTTTTCCCTGACTGCGTTCGACGTCGAGCGCCACGTCGATCATCATAATGGCGTTCTTTTTCACCAGACCAATCAGCAAAATGATCCCAATCATTCCAATTACATTGAGCTCGTTGTGCGTCAACAGCAGCGCCAGCAGCGCTCCGACGCCAGCTGAAGGTATCGTCGAAAGAATCGTAATGGGATGAATGTAACTCTCGTAGAGCATCCCCAACACGATATAAACCGCCCCCACCGCAGTAATGATCAGGATCAGCATGTTGGAGCGAGCATCTTGGTAAGCGGCGGCCGTTCCCTGAAAGCTCGCAGAAATGGTTGGGGGAAAACCAATGGTGCGTTCGGCATCCTCGATTGCCTGGGTCGCTTCGCCCAGCGAGACTCCCGGCGCGAGGTTGAATGAGATCGTCACCGAGGGCACCTGGCCCTGGTGATTCACCGCCAAGGGAGTATTCGACGGCTCATAGTGAGTGAACGCGGCCAGCGGCACGGGCGTTCCCGCAGTGGAGCGCAGGTAGATATTTTGCAACGCCTCCGGGGTTTGCTGAAATTGGGGCGCGACTTCCATGACCACGTGATACTGATTCAGCGGCCGGTACATGGTCGACACCTGACGCTGTCCAAACGCGTCATAAAGAGCGTTGTCCAACGTCTGCGGAGTGATTCCCAAGCGGCTGGCAGTATCGCGATCGATGACCAACTTTGCCTGCAGTCCTTTATCCTGCTGGTCCGAATTCTGGTCGCGCAATTGCGGCAGCGATCTCAGCTTCTGCAACAAACGCGGCGCCCAGTTGTTAAGGTCTTCGAGATTTGCGCTCTGCAACGTGTACTGGTACTGCGCATTACCAAAACGCCCGCCGATGGTGAGGTCTTGCGCTGACTGTAAGATCAGCGTGGCGCCCGGCACCACCGCCAGTTTTCCACGAAGACGGTTGATTACATCGTCCGCAGTTACCACCGGACAGCTCTGCCAAAAATGCTTCGGATGGCAAAGGTTGCGCTCCTCCAGCGTCTTCAGCATCACAAAGAAACGGCCCTGGTTCTGCGCCGTGTTTCCGCCCGCGAATCCGACCACCGAATCGACCGCCGGATCTTTCATCACGATGTCGACGTAGCGGTGCATCTTGTCGCTCATGGACTGAAACGAAATATCCTGCGCCGCCATCACCCCACCCATAATGCGGCCCGTGTCCTGCTGTGGGAAGAAGCCCGTGGGGACTTTGATGTACAGGAAGACGCTCAGGCACGCCACCAGGATGGTAACGATCAGTGTCACTGGCTGGTTCGCCAATACCCATTTCAGAGCGTGAGTATATCCCGCCAGAAGAGAATCGAAGACGCGCTCGCTAGCGCGGTAGAACAAGTTTCGCTTCTCGCTCTTGGGCGGGCGTAGAAACTTGGCGCACATCGTCGGCGTGGTCGTTAATGAAACGACCAGAGAAACGCCGATCGCGATGCTCAAAGTCACCGCGAATTCGCGGAACAGCCGGCCCACAATGCCGCCCATCATCAACAGCGGAATAAAAACTGCCACCAGCGATGTGCTCATCGAGACCACGGTAAATCCAATTTCAGACGCGCCCTTGAAGGCCGCCTGCACCGCGCCCATGCCATGTTCCACGTAGCGCGTTATGTTTTCCAGCACCACGATCGCGTCATCCACCACGAAGCCGGTCGAAATCGCCAATGCCATTAACGAAAGGTTGTCCAGGCTGTAACCCAGCAAGTACATCCCGCCAAAAGTGCCGACCAGTGAGAGGGGAACGGCAATGCTCGGAATGATGGTGGCCCGCACCGTGCGCAAAAACGCGAAGACTACGAGGATGACAAGAATAACGGAGATGATCAGCGTGGTTTCGATGTCCTTGACCGAAGCGCGCACCGTGACCGTGCGGTCCATCGCAATCGTCAAGTCGATCGCCGGAGAAATCGAGGACTGTAGAAATGGCATCAACGCCCGCACCCGGTCCACGGTCGCAATAATGTTCGCTCCCGGCTGCCGAAACACGATGATGAGGACGCCTGGCTTGCCATTCGCCAGTCCGATGTTGCGGCGGTCAGAAACGGAGTCGAGCACTTCGCCGACATCCCCTAGGCGCACCGCGGCCCCATTGTGATAGGCCACAATCAGAGGCCGGTATTGGTCCGCGGTGAAAAGTTGATCGGTACCTGAAAACGAGTACGAGTTCGTCCGGCCTGAAACCGAGCCCTTCGGCCGGTTTGCGTTGGCGGCGTTCAGCGCGTTACGAACCGTGTCAAGGCCAACTCCCAGCTTGTTCAGCAGGGTTGGATTTACTTCCGCGCGCACCGCCGGTTGCGCTGCTCCACCCACGAATACCTGGCCCACGCCGTCGACCTGCGCCAGTTTCTGCGCCAGGATAGAGTCGGCCGCATCGTACATTTGCGGCACCGTCATAGTGTCCGAGGTCAGCGCAAGAATGAGGATGGGCGCGTCCGCCGGGTTGGCTTTGCGGTAGCTTGGATTGCTGGGCAAGTTGGCGGGCAGTTGGCTACGGGCCGCGTTAATTGCCGCCTGGACATCGCGTGCGGCGGCATTGATGTCCCGGTTCAGATCAAATTGCAACGTGATACTGGTTGAACCCAGTTGACTTGAAGAAGTCATCTGGTTCACGCCCGAGATGCGCCCGAACTGCCTTTCCAGCGGCGTTGCCACCGCCGACGCCATGGTCTGGGGATCTGCGCCCGGCAAACCTGCGCCCACGCCGATCACAGGAAAATCCACTCTCGGCAGCGAAGCTACCGGAAGGAAATTGAAGGCGAGAATTCCCGACAGCAGCAGAGCCGCCGCCAATAGCGACGTGCCAATCGGGCGTCGAATAAATGGAGCCGAAATACTCATCTTCTAGTCGGCCGACATGGGCTCCTCTGTAATCTGATTGCCGATGCGGTAGCGAGAGAACCTCTGTGCCAGCCGGTCAAACCACAGATAAACCACCGGCGTCGTATACAGGGTCAGCAACTGGCTGAGCAGCAATCCGCCGACAATGGTGATGCCGAGAGGCCGACGCAGTTCGGCGCCCGTGCCCGATCCCAACGCCAGCGGCAATCCACCGAGCAGAGCAGCCATCGTCGTCATCATGATGGGACGGAAACGCAGCAGGCATGCCTGATAGATCGCTTCCTCCGGGGGTTTGTGTTCTTCGCGTTCCGCCTCCAGAGCAAAGTCGATCATCATAATGGCGTTCTTCTTCACAATGCCGATCAGAAGAATGATGCCGATTAGCGCCACCACGGTTAAGTCATTCCCCGTAAGCATCAGCGCCAGAATTGCGCCCACGCCCGCCGACGGTAGCGTGGAAAGAATCGTGATGGGATGAATGTAGCTCTCATACAAAACGCCCAGCACAATGTAAACCGTGATGACCGCCGCCAGAATCAGATAAGGCTCGGACGCGAGCGAGTTTTGGAATGCAGCCGCCGTTCCCTGAAAAGCCGCATGAATGCTGGGCGGAAGCTGAATATCTTTTTCGGCCTGCTGAATCTGCTTGGTTGCATCGCCCAATGATGCTCCAGGAGCAAGATTGAATGAGAGCGTCACCACCGGAAACTGTCCCTGATGATTGACGGCGAGCGAAGCGCTGGTCGAATTGATCCGCGTGAAGGTAGTGATCGGGACCGGCGCCCCACTGGTCGCCACCGCGGCTCCATTGGCCGTGGGCGCACCAGAGTTCGGGGTTACCGTGCTGGGCCGGATGTAAATGTTTTCCAGGTCGTCGGGACTCTCGGCGAAATTGGGCAGCACTTCCAGAATGACGTGGTATTGATTCAGTTGCGTAAATATGGTCGAAACTTGCCGCTGTCCGAAAGCGTCGTACAAGGTGTTGTCGATGGCCTGCGGGAAAATTCCCAACCGCGACGCAGTGTCCCTATCAATGGTGATGTTCGTCTTCAGCCCGTTATTGAGTTGGTCCGTGGCAACGTCGCGCAAGGCAGGCAACGTCTGCAGTTTGGCCACCAGTTTTGGCGTCCACTGCGCCAGTTCATTTGCGTCCGCATCTTCAATCGAATACTGAAACTGAGTTCGGCTTACGCGGTCTTCCACCGTCAAATCCTGGACTGGCTGCATGTAGAGGGTGATGCCGTTGACCTTCTCCAACTCCGGTTGCAGCCGCCGGATGATCGCGGAAGCATCGTCGGATCGCTGGTCGCGCGGCTTCAAATTGATCTGGATCCGGCCTTGGTTCGGCGTTGTATTCGTGCCATCGACCCCAATAAACGACGACAGGCTGTCCACGTCCTTGTCCTGCAAAATGACCTTCGCTAGTTCCTGTTGACGCTGTGCCAAGGCGTCGAAGGAGATGGAATCCGGCGCTTCCGACACGCCCAGAATCACTCCTGTATCCTGCACCGGGAAAAAACCCTTCGGGACGATCACGTATAAGAAGAGCGTGAGCACGAGCGTCCCAAACGTGACCAGCAGCGTTGTGGTCTGGTGCCGTAGTACGACCTTTACTGTGCGCCCGTAAAAAGCAATGATGCGGTTGTAATAATCCTCCGTGACCGCATAGAAGCGACCTCTTCCGCCTTCCTTCCGATGTTTCAGAAGCTTGGCGCTCATCATGGGAGTCAAGGTCAGCGAAACTCCCGCCGAGACCAAAATCGTAACTGCCAGAGTCACCGCAAATTCGCGGAAGAGCCGGCCCACAATGTCGCCCATAAAAAGCAGCGGGATCAGCACCGCGATCAGCGAAACCGTCAGCGAAACAATGGTGAACCCGATCTGTCCTGCTCCCTTCAAAGCGGCGTCCAGCGGGGAATCCCCTGCCTCCAGGAAGCGATCGATGTTTTCGATCATGACGATGGCGTCATCCACCACGAAACCGGTGGAAATCGTCAGCGCCATAAGCGTCAGATTGTTGAGGCTGTAGCCCAGCAGGTACATCACGCCGAAGGTGCCGATGATCGAAAGCGGCACAGCCACGCTGGGAATCACCGTGGCCGCAAGATTTCGCAGGAACAGGAAAACCACCAATATCACCAGCGCGATTGCCAGCATCAACTCGAAATAAACGTCTTTGACCGACGCCCGGATCGTCGTTGTGCGGTCCGTGAGGACCTGCACTTTCACCGCCAACGGCAGCGAGGCTTGCAGCTGCGGCAGAAGCTTCTTGATCCGATCGACGACGTCGATGATGTTCGCGCCCGGTTGCCGCTGGATGTTGACGATTACGGCTGGGGTCAGATTCATCCACGCGGCGAGTTGATCATTCTCCGTTGCGTCAATCACATTCGCTACGTCGCTGAGGCGCACCGGCGACCCATTGTGATAGGCCACGACGATTGGCTTGTACTGTTCGCTGGAGAAAAGCTGGTCGTTGGCGCCAATCGTATAAGATTGACGCGCGCCATCGATGACGCCCTTGGCTTGATCTACGTTCGCCTGCGCCAGGGCTGCGCGCAAATCCTCGAGACTCAATCCATACGATGCCAGTGCCGTCGGATTTGCCTGAATCCGCACCGCGGGCTTCTGCCCACCGCTGATCGAGACCAGGCCGACGCCGGGAAGTTGTGAAATCTTCTGCGCCAGAGAAGTGTCGGCGAGATCCTCCACCTTCGAAAGAGGTAGGGAATCTGACGTTAGCGCCATCGTCAAAATGGGCGCGTCCGCTGGATTAACCTTGTTGTAGATCGGCGGATTGGGCAAGTCCGCGGGCAGATAGGTTGAGCCCGAGTTGATCGCAGCCTGTACTTGCTGTTCTTCGACGTCAATATTCTGATCGAGGCCGAACTGCAGCGTGATCACCGAACTGCCAAACGAACTCGTGGACGTCATCTGGCTCAGGCCCGGCACCTGGCCAAATTGCCGCTCCAGCGGAGAAGTCACCGATGAAGCCATCACATCCGGATCGGCTCCAGGATAGAACGTGACCACCTGAATGGTTGGGTAGTCGACTTCCGGCAGCGCCGAGACCGGCAACTGCATGAACGCAACCCAGCCCACAAGCAGCACCCCAACCATCAGCAGCGTGGTCGCGACTGGCCGGAGAATGAATAATCGTGAAGGACTCATGAACCTGCAATACCTGAAGCTGCGCTCGCCGGGGCATTGATCGGTGAAGAACGGTGCCCGCTCGGAGTCGCCGCGCGCGGTTCAACTCGACTACCTCTTTGCAGTTTGTCCTGGCCATCGGTCACGACGGTGTCGCCGGGATTGAGCCCGGCCGTGATCACCGTGGTATCTCCCTGCGTCAGCGACACCGTCACTTGGCGATCCTGCACCGTCTTGTCAGGATTTAACGCGTATACAAAGGTTCCCTGCGGACCACGCAGTATGGCAGCAGTTGGCACCGTCGTGCTGTTCTTCCGCGTCTCCAGCAGCAGGTCTGCGTTCACAAACTGGTTGGGCCAAAGCGCATTATCTTTGTTGTCGAAGATGGCCTTGAGCTTCGCCGTGCCAGTCGTCGGATCAATCTGATTGTCGATGGTCAGCAACTTGCCGGTCGCCAATTTGGTTTGATCGTCGCGGCTGAAGGCATCCACCTCGAGCGTTCTCAGCCTCATCTGCTTCGAGACCGTTGGTAGAACGTCCTCAGTCAGGGTAAAGATCACGGCGATTGGCTGCAGCTGCGTCAAAATCAGCATGGGATTCGTATCGGAGGCGTGCACGATGTTGCCCGGATCGACCTGCCGCAATCCAACGCGGCCGTCAAACGGCGCCGTGATGTGGCAATAGACGATCTGCAGCTTGGCATTCTCGATCTGCGCCTGATCGGTGCGCACTGTGCCTTCGAGCTGATCTGCCAGGGCCTTCTGCGTGTCGACCTGCTGCTGCGCAATGCTGCCCGAAGGAATCAGCGCCGTGTAACGCTGCAAATTCAGTTGGGCGTCGCGCAGTTGTGCCTGGTCGCGGAACAATTGCGCCTGCATCTGGTCCAGTTGAGCCTGAAACGGACGAGCGTCAATCTCGATCAGCAGGTCACCTTTCTTGACGTTTTGCCCCTCCCGGAAGTTCACTTTCATGATCTGCCCATCGACACGGCTCTTGATATTGGCGGTATTAAAGGCGGTGACTGATCCCAGACCCGACAGGTATACAGGCACGTCCTGCCGTTGCACCTGAGCAACGGCCACAGAAACCGCGCGAGGCCCGGCGGCCTGCGCCCTTTGCTGCTTAGGTTCGGCGCTGCTGCTGCAGCTGATGAAAGACGCGCAAACTGCCGCAAGGACAAAAAGTGCGATGGCGGGTGAAGAACGAACCATCCTCACGCGCAAAGTAGTATTAGAGATATCAATCATATTCAAAGGTTAGTTCGTCGCCGTTCTCTTCGGGCCGGCCTCGGTAGGAAGCATGGGTATTAGACGTACACATTGTAGGCTCGGTTGCGGAACTCTACCCGAGGAGGCAGATATTTAATGCCGGTGGGCCTCCCACTCGAGTGGAACAGGTAGGAACCAAAATGCAGCAGCTACGCTAAAACAGCCCACATCCAGCATCAACTGCTACCGGGCAGCGGGTCAAGACCGGGGCGAAGGTTTTACAAATCTTTACGCCCCTTGACCGGTCCTTGACGGAAAATTTGGGACTTCAGAAATCGCGAGGGCCTCAGGACGAGAAATTGCCTTGTTTTTATCAACGTGCTTTGCGGTCTTCTCTGCGATCTTTGCGGTTAAGAGCTTTTCGACGTTAAGAAGCCCTGAGCGTTGCGGGTGCCGGATGGCTGGCCTCATACGCCGTAATCTCCGCCTCATGCTGAAGCGTGAGGCCAATATCGTCGAGCCCGTTCAGGAGACAGTGACGCGTGAATTCTTCGATAGGAAACTTCGCGCGGAATCCCTGATCGTCCCGTACTTCACACTTCTCGAGGTCAATGGTGAGCTGGTAGTCGTCGATTTCCTGCGCCCGCTGCATCAACTGCGCAACTTCGTCGTCACTCAAGGGCACGGCAAGGAATCCATTTTTCGCGCTGTTGTTGGCGAAAATATCCGCGAAAGAGGAAGAAATCACCGCGCGAAAGCCGAAGTCGGCCAGGGCCCACACCGCGTGTTCGCGCGACGATCCGCAACCAAAATTCTTCCCCGCAACCAGAATGCTTGCGCCTTCGTAGCGCGGTTCGTGCAGCACGAAGTCGGGATTCTTCTTTCCGTCCGTGCCAAACCGCCAGTCATAAAACACAAACTGCCCGAAGCCAGTCTTCTCGATCCGCTTCAAAAATTGCTTCGGAATAATCTGATCGGTGTCCACGTTAACCCGATCCAGCGGCGCCACCCGCCCCCGATGCACAGTGAATGGTTTCATCGCGTGCTCCTTGAGGCTATTGAACGAGGTCCAGCGAATGGGTTAGGGAAGGGCACGACTTCAGTCGTGCCGTAAAGCATAAACTCAACGACGGCTTTAGCCGCTGAGGGGCGTGGTCGACCCTGCAAACGTCGCAGCCTTTGAGCAGATCCCTGTCGCACGCTCAGACTCCTTTCTCACCCGTTATCACTGATACTTCCAATTCCTTATGTCGGTAAAGTGTCCCGCAATCGCCGCCGCTGCCGCCATCATTGGACTCACAAGATGCGTCCGTCCCCCTCGCCCCTGGCGCCCTTCGAAATTACGATTGCTGGTTGACGCGCACCGCTCTCCCGGCTGCAAAATATCAGGATTCATTCCCAGGCACATCGAGCATCCCGACTCGCGCCACTCGAATCCCGCATCCTGAAAAATCCTATGCAGCCCTTCCTGCTCTGCCGCCCGCTTCACCGTCTGCGATCCTGGCACCACCATTGCTCGAACCTTCGCGTTGACGTGATGTCCGCGCGCCACCCGCGCCGCTGCCCGCAAATCTTCAAGTCGCGAATTCGTGCACGATCCAATGAACACGCGATCGATCCCAATATCTTCAATGCGCAGTCCCGGTTCCAGCCCCATATATTGCAACGCCAGCTCCGCTGCTCGCCGATCCGATTCCTCTAATCCCTTGACCTCCGGCACGCGCCCCGTCACCGGAGCCACCATCCCTGGATTCGTCCCCCAAGTAACAAACGGACAAAGCTGTGCCGCATCAATCTCCACAACTTCGTCGAACTCCGCACCATCATCGGAAGGCAAACTGCGCCAGTAGGCGACGGCCTTCTCCCACTCCGCACCCGACGGCGCAAATCGTTTTCCCTTCACATAGGCGATGGTCGTTTCATCGGGCGCCACCATGCCCGCCCGCGCGCCCGCCTCGATGCTCATGTTGCACAGCGTCATGCGCCCTTCCATAGAGAGCGCTCGCACCGCGGGCCCCGCGTATTCGATCACGTGCCCGGTTGCGCCATCTGTCCCGATCTGCCCGATGATTCCCAACGCCAGATCCTTCGCCGTGACGCCCTCCGCCAGCCGCCCGCGCACATCGATCTTCATCGTTTTCGGCCGTTGCTGCGCCAGGCACTGCGTCGCCAGCACGTGCTCCACCTCCGACGTGCCAATGCCAAACGCCAGCGCTCCAAATGCCCCATGCGTGCTGGTATGGCTGTCGCCGCAGACGATCGTCATCCCCGGCTGCGTCAGCCCCAGCTCCGGACCAATCACGTGCACAATCCCCTGCTCCGGCGAATCCATGTCAAACAGCCGGATCCCGAATTCTTTGCAGTTCGACTGCAAGGCCGCGATCTGCTTGGCCGCAATCAGGTCGGTAATCGGAGTTCCACGCGGCTCGGTAGGAATATTGTGGTCGACGGTTGCCACGGTCCGCGCCGGTTGCCGCACGTTCCGCCCCGCCGCCCGCAGCCCATCGAAAGCCTGCGGCGAAGTCACCTCGTGCACCAGATGCAAATCGATATAAAGGATGGGCGACCGCCCCGCTGGCTGCGCCACCAGGTGTGCCTCCCAAATCTTCTCGAATAATGTCCGCGCTACTGCCATAGTTTTCATTGAAAGAAAGGATTGAAGAAAGCCGTAGCTAGTAGTTTTTCACAGCCCGCCAGATATGAGCAAGGTTGCGAGATCCTAGGTGCGCTAACCTGCCGAAGCGCATCCTGCTGGCGCAACCCTTTCGGCACTTGTTTCCATGTGTCGCGGCTGGCACCTTAGAGTTTCGGCGAGGCCACAATGGACAGCAGCGCGATCACCGGCTTGGCGTTCTTACTCTTCGTTGCAGGGGTGCTGATCTACACGATCATCCTGTATAACGGGCTGGTCCGGCTGCGCAACGAGAACGATCGCGCGTGGGCCAACATTGACGTGTTGCTGAAGCAACGGCACGACGAAATCCCCAACCTGGTGGAGACCGTCAAGGGATATATGCAGCACGAGCAGCAGACGCTGCTTGCAGTAACCCAGGCGAGGACGGCGTCGATGAGCGCGGCCAGCGTCGGACAGAAGGCTGTTGCCGATCTGCAGGTGGCGAGCGCGCTGCGTGGGCTGTTTGCCGTGGCTGAGAATTATCCGCAACTCAAGGCCAATCAAAACTTCCTGAAGCTGCAGAATCGCATTTCCGAACTGGAAGAGCGCATTGCCGACAGGCGTGAGTTCTTCAACGATGACGTCAATGCCTACAACACGCGTATCGGGCAAATCCCCGATGTGTTCGTAGCCAGCTTTATGAGCCTGAAGCCGCGTGAGATGTTCAAAGTCTCCGACGAAGACCGCAAGCTGCTGGATGTAAAGTTCGCGACCGGACAGGGCGCGTGAACTGAATTTCTGTGAATGCGGCAAGCGCCTGGTAACGAGCGCCCAAACCTTCTCCCCGCGGGTGCTCGGACCTTCGTAACTAGCCCACCGTAACTGCGCGCTACTAAGCTTCAACGCGGGGGTTTGCTTAAACCATGATCAACACAATTACGAAGTCCCTTTCAATTCTGGCAGTGGGTGGTTTGATGTTTGTTGGCTCCGCCGCTGCTCAACCTCAAGCTGGTCCGGGACAGGTCGATCCGGGTCATCCCCGCGTGAACGAAGTTAACCGCCGCGAAACCAATCAGCAAAAGCGCATCGGGAATGGCGTCAAGAGCGGCAAGCTCACGCCCGGACAGACTGCGCGTCTGGAAAAGCGCGAACAGAGCATTCAGCACCAGGAAAAAAAGGACATGGCCGCGCACAATGGTCACCTGACCAAGGCTGAGCAGAGAAACCTCAACCACAGGCAGAATCGGGTGAGCAAAAGCATCTACAAAGACAAGCATTCCAAATAGTCTGACCCCTTGATTCCCGAGTTCAGGATAAAGCCGCGGGTAGCCGTGGCTTTTTCTTTTTAGGATTGCTTTTTGGCTAGGAAGTCAAAAACAGCGGGTAGGAGTGCCCGCTCCACACAAGACTCTCACCCCAGCAGCTTGGCGGCTTCTTTGGCGTAGTAGGTGAGGATGATGCTGGCGCCCGCGCGGCGGATGCTTAGCAGCGATTCCATCATCACGCGGTCGCGTTCGATCCAACCGTTCTGGGCGGCGGCTTCGATCATGGCGTATTCGCCCGAGACTTGATAGGCGGCGAGGGGCAGGTCGAAACGGTCGCGGGCGGCGGCGATTACGTCGAGGTAGGGCATGGCAGGTTTGACCATGATCATGTCGGCGCCTTCTTCAATGTCGGCGGCGATTTCGCGCATGGCTTCACGTAGATTTGCGCCATCCATCTGATAAGACCGGCGGTCGCCGAATTGCGGCGCGGAGTCGGCCGCCTCGCGGAACGGCCCGTAGAAGCCGGAAGCGAACTTGGCAGCATAGGAAAGAATCGGCGTGTTGTTCAGGCCGGCTCCGTCGAGGGCGCGGCGAATTGCGGCGACTCGGCCGTCCATCATGTCGGAAGGGGCGATGATGTCGATGCCGGCTTTTGCCAGCGACACTGAGGTGCGGGCCAGCAGGTCGAGCGAGGCATCGTTGTCGATTTCATAGTTCGACTCTGCGGCGCGCGCGGCCGCCGATACCATAGTCTGAATCGCCTTTTCCTTTTCTTCCTTGCTCTTCACTGCGAGTATCCGCTGCGATGGAGCCAAACTGTCCCGAACCGCAGCGCCCAACGATTGGGGTGTAAACATCGACTTCACGATCCCGCAGTGGCCGTGCGACATGTATTCGCACAGGCAGACGTCGCCCATCAGGGTCAGGCCGGGGACTTCGCGCTTCATGGCCCGAGCGGCTTGCTGCACGATTCCGTCGTCGGCCCAGGCTCCGGTGGCGACTTCGTCCTTCTTGTCGGGAAGACCGAACAGGATAACCGCGGGCACGCCGAGGGAACGAACTTGCTGCGCTTCTTTCACGGCTTCGTCAACAGAGAGGTTGAAAACGCCGGGCATGGACCGGACTGGCTTGCGGATGCCCTCTCCGGGACATACGAACATGGGATAGACGAAGGCATCGGGGGTGAGGCGGGTCTCACATACCAGATTGCGCAGTTCTGCCGTGCGACGGAGGCGGCGGAGACGGGTTACTGGAAATGCCATGGCAGATCACCGAGGGAAGGGCGGGGTCAACGCCCTCCCTTAGTGATTCTAGACTATTCGGAATGATGAAACAGTGATTGATTCCCCCGGATAGTTGAAAGATCAAAATCCCCACCCTGTCGCAAAAGCGCGACAAGGGTGGGGCACCCGGCATAGAGGTGTGACGAAAGTAACCCGTGGCTTCCCGAAGGCACCTCGGAATGACCGATTTGGTCCCATAGAATTAGGACGGATGCGTCTGTTTCAGCAGTACCGTTGGTTTGCTGCAGCGGCCGGGATCACTCTGGCATTTGCAGTCGTGTCGGCGATTGCGCATCCGAGCAACCAGCTAACGGCGTTTGGGGACTTGTTGGGGCTGGCTCTCATACTGGGTGCTGCAGCGATCGCACTTAGAAATGCACTCGCCCGGCCAGGACAGGAGCGCAGTTTCTGGACACTGATGGCGCTCGGATTCTCCCTGTGGGCGTGCAATCAGGCGGCGTGGACCTATCGCGAGATCGTCCTCCAATCGAAGTTTCCCGATGCATCTTTCTTTGATGTCATTCTCTTCTTTCATGCGGTGCCGATGATTGCGGCGGTGCTGTGGCGTCCAGACCTGGTGAAGACGGAGGGTAGAAGTCATCTCAGCCTGCGCAATTTTCTAATGCTGCTGGGATGGTGGATTTTTCTATATGCCTTCATCGTGTTTCCGCACCAGTATGTGGCCATGGACCTCGACCTATATAACGTCTGCTACACCCGGCTTTACTTGCTGGCCAATCTCCTGCTGCTGGCGGTGCTAGGGCAAGCGGCATGGAACAGTTCCGGCGGATGGCATCGGGTTTACCTGCACTTGTTTTCGGCTGGGGTGCTATACGCCATTGGCGCCCGGCTGCTGGAGTGGGCAGTAACACATGGCAAGTACTACACAGGAAGCCTCTACGACGTTCCTTACCTTGCGACGCTGGCATGGATGGCGGCGACCGCTCTGTCGGCGCCGGAATGGGAACTGGAGAGTCGCGAGATCAGTTTGGCTCCGCGGTGGAAAAAGGTGATTCCGCAGTTCGCTATGGCGGCGCTCCTGTCTTTGCCGGGGTTGGGCCTTTGGACTGTGCTGTTCGATAGATCGGCTGCCCCTTCCCGGGCGTTCCGTGTTGCTACCGTACTGGTAGCGATGCTGCTGCTGGGAGCCTTTGTCTTTCTGCGGCAATATGTGCAAGACCAGGCGCTGATGGCTCTGTTGAAGGAGTCGCGCCGGGGATACGAGAACCAGAAACGATTGCAAAGCGAGCTGGTCCAGAAGGAGAAACTGGCATCTCTTGGCAACATGGTGGCGGGAGCGGCACACGATATCAACCATCCTCTTACTGCCATCGTGAGCTATTCGGAGCAACTGTGGGCGAAAGAACGGCTCACCGAGGAACAGAACCTGCTGGTACGCAAAATTGTGAGCCAGGCGCATCGTACCCGTGATCTGGTCACGGACCTGTTGAACTTTGCTCAACAGTCGCCGGCAGAGAAAATTCCTGTAGACGTCAGTGTGCTGTTGCACCGCGCGAGCCAGATGCTGGAGTCGCGGCGTTTGCCGGGGACAATCCGCGTCGGTCTTTCGATTGATCCCGATTTTCCGCGAGTGCAGGGCAATGCCAACCGGTTGTTCCAGGCCTTTGTCGAGATCATTGAGAACGCTATGGACGCATTGGAAGAGGCGGGCGGAGGATCGCTGGAAATCACCGCACAACGGCAAGGCGAAGAGGCGGTGCTGCAGTTCTCCGATACCGGGCCGGGGATTCGCGAGCCCAAGCGCGTTTTCGATCCGTTCTATACGACCAAGCCGGTGGGAAAGGGCACGGGCCTCGGCCTGAGCGCAGTGTATGGCGTGATCCAGGATCACAGCGGCCAAATTAGCTGTGAGAACAAACCGGAAGGTGGGGCGCTGTTCGTGGTGCGCCTGCCGGCGGAAAAAAAGCCGGCGGCGAAAGTAGCTGGAGCCGTCGGCGACTGACGATCGGCTGAGTCAGGAAAACCTTCTGCCCTCGCGAGTTTCTAGCTTTTCCATTTCTCAAATCTTTATCTGCCAGGCCAGTTGCTCGACCCTCGCGATGTTCGACCGTCCCGTCAGCGTTGCGCCCTTCCACTCCTGTACCATGAAATACGATGTCGCGGGAACTGACCCACAATTCGGCGCGGGTGCTCGAGTTCGATGCCCTCCGGCAATTGCTGCGCGGATACGCCTCCTCGCCCCTAGGCCAGGAGCGAATTGCTGCACTTAGTCCTTCGACTGACCGTGATTGGATTGAGAAGCAACAGGAACTGGCGAGCGAGATCCGCGAATTCCGGCGTGTAGGCGGGCGCTTTGATTTTTCCGGATTGATTGAAATCAGTCTTCTCGTCGAGAAGTCGCGCGTTGCGGGAGCAGCGCTGGAAACCACCGAAATTCGTGACGTGATTCTGGTAATGGATCGTGCCGCGGAATGGAGGGAAATCGGTCTGCGTCCTCCGGCGAATATGAAATGCGACTGGCAGGGAGTGAAGGCGCTCTCCGACCATGTTGTGGACTTCACAGAATTTCTGCGCTTCTTCCGCAACAAAATCCAGCCGGACGGAACTTTAGAAGACAAAGCTTCGCCGGAGTTGGCGCGCATTCGGCGCGAGATCGAAAAGCAAAGGCGCTCGATTCAAGAGTCCCTGCGTGGTTATTTGCGGCGGCTGGCCGAGGGTGGGACGGTACAGGACGAACTGGTCACGATCCGCGGCGAGCGCTTTGTCATCCCGGTAAAAGTCGAGCAGAAGCGGCGGGTGCAGGGCGTGGTTCACGGCGCAAGTTCGAGCGGGCAAACGGTGTTCGTCGAACCGCTGGAGACGATCGAGCAAAACAACGAACTGGTGCGGCTGCTGGAAGAAGAACTGGCGGAGATCCATCGCATTCTGCTGGAGATGACGCAGCGGATTGGGTCGCAGGCAGAGGCAATTCTGGCTGCGGTCGATGTGCTTGCTGAACTCGAGCTGCAATTTGCCAAGGCGCGCTTCGCGGAAGACTACAACTGCGCGGCAGTGAAACTGACTGGGTCCGCTGACGATTCATGTGGGGACAGCCGCCCTCGGCTGTCCGGGGCGACCGAAGGTCGACTACTGCTTCACAACGCGCGGCATCCTCTGCTGGAGCGCAATCTGAAGGCGAAGGGCGCGTCCGTAGTTCCCGTTAGCGTGGAACTGGAAGGCGAACGGCGACAGCTCATCATCACCGGGCCGAATACCGGCGGCAAAACGGTTACGCTGAAGACGGTTGGATTGCTGGCGTTGATGGCGCAGTCGGGGCTTCCGGTGCCCGCGGACCGGGCGGAGCTTCCCGTGTTCGACGCCGTGCTCGCCGACATCGGCGACTACCAGTCGATCGAACAGAATCTGTCAACGTTCTCAGCACACGTCACCAATATTGATTTCATTTCGCGCACGGCGACCGAGCGCTCGTTGGTGTTGTTGGATGAACTCGGCTCGGCGACTGATCCGGAGGAGGGTGCAGCGCTGGCCGTCGCGATTGCCGGGCACTTTGGCAGCATCGGTTGCATGACGATCATTTCCACCCACCACACTTCGCTCAAGGTGTACGGCGCAAACACGCCCGGAGTCGTTAACGCTTCGGTGGGCTTTGACGAGGCGACCCTGCAGCCGACCTACGAATTGAAAGTGGGTGTGCCAGGAGCATCAGCGGGTATCAACATCGCGCGAAGACTGGGCTTGAATCCCGCGATTATTGAAAGTGCGCGATCGCGGCTGGGAACTCAGGCTCGCGATGTCGGGCACTTTCTCGACAAGCTTCATGCCGATCTGCGCTCAGCCGAAACTGAACGGCTCCGCCTGAAGACGCGCGAACAGGAACTGGAGCGCGAGAAAGCGCATCTGGCCGCCGAGGGACGGAAAGAGCAGCAAGTCAAAGTGCGCGAGATGGAGAAAAAGCTGGAAAGCCTGCTGCGCGATTTTGAGTATCACGCGCGCGAAGCAGTGAATACAGTGCAAGATCGGGCCGCAGCCCAGAAGCTCTCGAAAGATGCGGAGCGGCGGATTGCGAAGTTGCGCCGGGAGTTCCGTGAGCAGTTCGATTCGACGATAGTGGCCCATTCCACCGGCGCCGATCACGGCGATCCGCACGCGCAACCGCAATTAGTGAAGCATGTTTCCCAAGGTGACACCGTGAAGCTGAAGTCGACGGGGCGTCCCGCGCGGGTGCTGCGCAAGGTGGACGACAATCATTTTGAAGTAGAGATGGGCGCGATGAAGATGAAGATCGCGCGCGACGACATCGCCGAAGTGCTGGCCGGCGTGCAGGCGAATGAATCTCCTGTGAAAGCTGCTCGTGCGCGAGGAATTTCTGTCTCGCTCGAAAGCGAGGGTGCGAACGTGCCCAGCGAAATCAACGTGATCGGGCAGACGGTGGACGACGCCTCGCGCGAGGTGGAGAAATTCGTGGACCGGGCATTTCTAGCTGGCTTGCCGCGGGTGCGCGTGGTTCATGGCAGCGGCATGGGCATCCTGCGCAAAGCGCTGCGGCAGTTGCTGCAGCAGCATCCGCATGTGGAGTCGGTCGCGGAAGCACCGCAGAATGAAGGCGGGGGAGGGGCGACGGTGGTGGAGTTGCGAATATGAACGCCGCGGAAGTGTAAAAAGTCGTTAGCACCCCTAACTCCGGCGTAGAAATCGGGTTGATCGTGCTGACTCCGACAAATCAAACTGCGGAACTGGCGTCCGCATATGCACCCCAAACAGTGCAATCGCGAGCGATTCCGCCACAGCCTTGGCCGTACAAAATAGGTGCGCTGACGGACATCAGGGACTAGACTTATTACTAGCTGCCACGACGCCCTTTCGTAGAAGGGGGGCGAAAATGAGTCCCGAAATTACGTGCGCGATATGCAAGCAACCGGTTGTTCTGGAGAACGACCGATACGCGGATGAGGACGGTAACGTCGTTCACGAAAGATGCTATTTAGGCCGCATTCTGACGTCGCCGAATGACCCTCCATCGCCCCAACACACCGAGTAGCAACGGTGCAAGTGGGCCGTGAACAGTGTTCGGACAGTATGGGGAGGGTTCGCCTGGGAGTTGGTTAGGTCCGCTCAGTACGACAGCGCACAATCAGTCGAATAGATCGTGTCTTCTAGCATCCCTTGCCGCGAACTACGTTCTGGAAGCCTGCTCCTCGCACAAATCAAACAGCGTTTCCGCGGGGTGCAAGGGGTTCGATGAGAAAGGCCGTGAAAGGCGCTGAGAAAAACTCGGAATTTGTACCCCTCCGCGTTCTCTGCGGCTGTTTTCCGCGAACTCGGCGGTTAAGAGCTTTTGACACGATTTTCACGTTGGACCAGCGCGATTTCTCGATTTATCGATTTGGACGCAGGCGGGCTTTCCACATTGTTCCGGAGATGGCCTAGAAGGTTGCATCGCACGTGTTTCCGTTATCAAAAGGAAGGTATTCCATGCTAGTTCGGTACAGCGGCCTTGTCTCAGTTGCATTCATTTCGTTCCTTACTCTAGCCAACGCACAGCAGCCTACTGAAAAGTCTGAGCCGGCTCTGGATGTCACGTCCATGGACCGGAGCATCGATCCCTGCGTGGATTTTTTCACTTATTCCTGCGGCGGCTGGATTAAGAGAAATCCGATTCCTCCCGACCAATCGTCGTGGGACACATACTCCAAAATGCAGGACGAGAACCTCTCACGCTTGCGTGGGATTCTCGAAGCTGCGGCTGCGCCCGATCCCAAGCGCAATGCAGTCGACCAGAAGATTGGCGACTACTATGCGTCCTGCAGCGACGAGAAAACGATCGACGCCAAAGGATCCGAGCCGCTGAAGCCCTCTCTCGAGGGAATTACGAAAATCGGCTCTAAAGCCGAACTCGCTGACGTGGCCGCGGCGATGATTGATGACAACGTTCTCTTCCGCTTCGATTCGATCCAGGACTTTCGCGACGCCAACCAAGTCATTGCCAACGCTGATCAGGGAGGGCTCGGCCTTCCTGACCGCGACTATTACACCAAGGACGACGCGAAGTCGGTCGAACTGCGCAAACAGTATCTGGCGCACGTACAAAAAATGTTTGAGCTCCTTGGCGACAAGCCCGATACCGCCGCGAGCCAGGCACAAACTGTCATGCGCATCGAAACCGCGCTGGCCAAAGGGTCGATGACGCGAGTCGAACGCCGCGATCCGAAAGCTTTAGACCACAAGCTGACCAGCGTGGAGTTGGAGAAAATTTCTCCCGAATTTCACTGGCCCGTCTATTTCGCCAAGGTCGGAATGCCGTCACTGGCGTCGCTGAACGTCACGGCGCCGAACTTCTTCAAGGCGCTCAATGAGGAACTCGAAAAGGAAAGTCTGGCTGACTGGAAAATCTACCTGCGCTGGCATTTGGTGCACGCCGACGCGCCTTATCTGGCTGCGCCGTTTTTGAATGAGAACTTTGCGTTTTACGGAAAGACTCTGCGGGGGCAGCAGGAGCTCAAGCCCCGCTGGAAACGTTGCACCGAAGGGGTTGACGACGATCTGGGCGAAGCTCTAGGCCAAGCCTACGTTGCAAAATACTTCCCCCCGGAAGCCAAGCAGCAGGCCTTGAAGATGGTGAAGGAAATTCAGGCCGCGATGGAGCAGGACATCAGGGGTTTAACGTGGATGTCTCCCGCCACCAAGCAACAAGCTCTGGCCAAGCTGCATGGGATGGCCAACAAGATCGGATATCCCGACAAGTGGCGTGACTACAGCAAGCTTGAGATCGTCCGAGGAGATGAACTGGGCAATGTGGAACGCGCCCGGAAATTCGAATTCGACCGGCAGTTGGCCAAAATCGGCAAACCGGTCGACCGTGGCGAATGGGGCATGACTCCGCCCACCGTGAATGCCTACTACGATCCGCAGATGAACGACATCAACTTTCCCGCGGGCGTGCTGCAGCCTCCAGCATTCGATCCCAAATCCGACGCTGCGCCCAACTACGGGGACACCGGCGGCACCATCGGACACGAGCTTACGCACGGCTTCGACGATGAGGGCCGCCAGTTCGATGCCCACGGGAATCTGCGAGACTGGTGGACTGCGGACGACGGAAAGGAATTTGTGAAGCGCGCCAGTTGCATTTCCGATCAGTACTCGAACTATACGATCATCGACGACATTAAGATCAACGGCAAGTTGACGCTGGGCGAAGATGTCGCCGACCTGGGCGGACTGATTCTGGCGTACATGGCGTGGAAGGATGATACGAAAGGCCAGACCTTGGACCCGATCGACGGGCTGACGCCTGACCAGCGGTTCTTCGTCGGCTACGGGCAGAGTTGGTGCGGCCAGACCCGCGATGAGACTAAGCGGCTACGCGCTACGGTCGACCCACATTCTCCGGAAAAATATCGTACCAACGGCGTGGTTTCCAACATGCCGCAATTTCAGGAGGCGTTCCACTGCAAAGCAGGCTCGCCGATGGTGAATCAGAATCGTTGCAGTGTGTGGTAGGGCCCGTCACGCGGGTCTAGGCGCTGAGCTTCGGCGTGTTGCTGAACAAAACCATCCGCATGGAGATGCTTCCGAAGTCGAAGCCTTCATATGGATAGGACACAGCATCGCGCTCATCAGTGCTTCCCATACAGTAGAGAAGCGGCAAGTAGTGTTCGACCGTCGGATGGGCCGTCGCCAGCAGAGCCTCGCCCCACTTCTGCGGTTCGGCCAAAGCCTTCGCATCATGCGCCTCAACAGCCGTCTTGACCTTGCCGTCGAACTCCACCGCCCAGTCGTATGCGCCCGAGGGGTTGTCCCAATCGATCTGGCGCAGATTGTGCACGATGTTGCCGCTGCCGAGAATTAAAACTCCGCGCTCCCGGAGTGAGTGAATCTCGCGTCCAAGGTCAAGATGCTCCTTGAAACTGCGCCGGTCGTCGAGACTCAGTTGAAACGCGGGCACATCTGCCTTGGGATACATGTGGCGCAGCACGCTCCACGAGCCATGATCCAGCCCCCACTGGTCGTCGAGCGCAATCTGCGGATTGCTGGCTACCTTCTCCGCTTCTTTCGGAGCGCCCGGCGCGGGGTACTGCACCTCATAAAGAGGGCGCGGGAAGCCTGAGAAATCATGAATCGTCCGCGGATGCGCCGACGCCAGCACGTGCGACCCCGAGGTCACCCAATGCGCCGAGACTACGCAGACCGCTTCCGGCTTCGGCAGTCGCGCGCTCAAACCCTCAAGCGCCTCGGTGAAAGCATTGTGTTCAATGGCGTTCATCGGCGATCCATGACCGACGAACAAAACTGGCATCTTCTGCAACTGATCCTCTTTCCGGCGGAGACACAATCATTCCGCCCACTTCATCCTGTTAACTATTTGATTATCAGAAGGGCTAGAAAGATTCGCAGGAAGCGGGGCGCTACTCCAAATCCGCCTTGTCGGGGTTGTAATAGAAGCGGAAGCGCAGCGCGAGATAAGGCCCGGTAAATTCGCTGGGCAGCGGCGGGAAGGGATTCGAAGCAGTGATGCTGCCCCACGCCGGACGGTCGAGGGCGACGTCGCCCGAGGTCGCGACCAAGCGCATCTCGGCAACCTTTCCGTCTCTGGTAATGGCAAACTCAATCGCGAGCTTGCCTTTTTTCATTTCGGCAGATTCTGGAATCAGGTGATACCAGTTCTCTTTGACGTCCTGCAGAATGCGCTGCAGATATGGGCCGAAATCTACGCCTTTGGTATCGCTAAGAATGTCGAGTTGGCCTAACTGGCGGCCGTGCGCCCCAGTCCCCAGGCCGAAGTCGCCTTCCTGACCACCGCCGCTGGCGCGATTGGCGGCGGCCCCTTGCGCTGCCTGCTGAATCGCCTGACCCGCAGTCATGGGGCCGGCGAATTTGCTGAAAGAGTTATTAGGCCGAGCAGGCATTTGCAACTGCGCTTGCTGGTTGGTCTGGAACTGCGGACGAGCCGTCTGTTGCTGTTGCCCCTGCTGGGGCTGCTGCGAAGGCGCCTGCGAGATGGCTGGCGGCGCTGCAGGCTGCGGCGCGCGCGGACCCGTCATTCCAGGAGCGCCCGGAGGCGGCGTCGCCAGAATCTTACGCAATTCTTTAGGATCAAGCTCAGGGTGGCGCGAGGTCGCAATGCGATCTTTATCGGACGCGATGTTGGTATTCGGGCGGCGCGTGGGCTTCTGCAAGTCCGGCGGCAGGGCCAGGAACGTAAGGTTCTTGTCCTGTGTCGAATCCACCGGAACGACCACCACGTGATGCCAAACGTTCTTCTCGATCCAAGGCAGGTAAACCAGAACGATGAACACCAGCAGGTGGATGATAATCGAGATCCACGCGGCTTCTCGCTTGCGCGACCTCTGCAGGTCATCCTGCAACTGGATGAGCAGATGCGGTACGCGCGCATCAAGATCACGGTAGGCTGTTTCCCAGTCCTGCTGGTCGTAGAGGCCGAGTTGTTCCGGTTCAGCCTTTTCGGGCGGGGCTACGGGATCCTGGAATGGAATTTGCGTGATCGGCATGCGCTCGGCTTAACTGCAAAGCTTACCTGTATCCGCCTGTCGTTAGACACCGAATACACTCGCGGCGTTGCATCCCGGCCTTCAGGGAAGTCGTGCAATGTGCGCGCGTGCTCTACAACCAAGTTCCTTCTATTTTCGCATCTTTCGTTGGATTCTGCTAAGCGACGAATGGGTCACGACTTCGGTGTGTAAACATATGTAAATAGTGGTTTGGCGAGTTTCCGCATGGGGGCTGCGCCCCGTTGGCACTAACTAAAGGAACAGGTCTTAGTGTACATGGACCCAGTCCAGGTTTTCTGGCGCTCGCGGTCGCAATACTAGTTTTCGCTGCCGCTGCCGTGTTTCTGTTTGCAGAGCTTGCATTCGGTCGGCGCCTCTGAGTTGTCTACGCGATGCTTCACAGGTTTTGTGGTCCGAAGGAAGGCAAAGATCGCCTTGAGGTCGTCATCGGTTAGATTCTTGTAAACCATCACGGGCATGATCGGGCTTAGCTTGCGGGCTCTGACCAGTCCGGTGCGCATCACGTTCAAGAAAAGAGCCTCGTCGTAATATGAGATTCCAGATGGATCGGGCGTGATATTCGCACTCGCGACCGTGCCCCAGGGGCCTGTGAAGGGAAAGCCTCCGGCGAAGTCCATACTGGAGACGTTTTGTCCCCGCACTTGAGCGGTATGGCAGTCGATACAACCGGCCTGGTCGACAAGATAGGTTCCGTATTTGAACTGGTCGAGGGAGGCAACGTCGGCGACCGGCGCGGCAATCGGCTCGGGAGCGCTGCGGATCAGGTACTTTACGGGGAAAATGATTTCGGTGGCCGGAAGCTGGTTGTGGACAGCAGGCAGGGACCGAAGGTAGACCACAACGGACGCCACGTCCTCATCCGACATATTGCGGTAGTGTTGGTACGGCATAATGGGAAAAAGCGCGCGGCCATTGTGGCCGACGCCTTCGCGTATAGCGCGGGCCAGTTGATCATCAGTCCAACCGCCCGCTCCGGTTTCCTGATCAGGGGTAAGGTTAGGCGCCACGATGCGCCCGGGCAGACCAGCGTAGGGCAGAACCTCTCCGGAAGCTTCTTTGCCAGCCATTATCGGCGTGCCCGGGGCGGTCCAGTCATGCGGGCTGTGGCAATAGACGCAGCCGCTCAAACCCGTCACGATGTAGTGGCCTCGCTCGAGGCGTCGCTGCGTACGCTCGAATGTGCGGTTCGTGAGAGCACGCGCCTTCGGGCCGAGAAACGGACTCCACCCGATGGTCGCCGTAATGCCGATAGCCAACAAGACGGCCAACGAACCTAATGCGGTGAAAAACCATTTCCAGAGTCGCCTCACTTGAACATTTCCTCCTTCGATAGCTGCCAACAATACCATGCCTTCAAAATCGGGCGTTGCGGTCTTCAATGATCCGAATGAGTTATACAGAATGTTTACGTCGCCGGGGGGGAATAACCGGGAGTCATCATGACCACCGCAACGACGAACATGAGGTGTGTCCGCGTAACTTCTTCACTTAAGTTAGCGCTTATGGTGGCTGCGCCCGTCGGACAGCCGGCGGCTGTCCCCACATAGGTCGTCTGCCGCTTGTTTTAGTGCTTGGCTCGAGCAATGCCGGCGAGGTCGATCTTCTTTTCGTGGTCGCGAATCGCCGCCACAATCTCAAGCGCCAGCGCCATCGCCCGGCGGCCATCTTCGAGCGGAACGACTGGCGCCGAGCGCTCACGGACCGAACGAAGAAACGACTTGAGCTCGGCGTGCAGCGGTTCCTCGGAAGCGATCGATGGCTTGGTGACGCCAATCTGAGGATTCACGGTTGGCGTGCCGGGCTCCGGTCCATCCTGCCCGACAGTGAAGACCAATACTTCCTGCCGCCCGTAATCGAGCGAAATGTATTGCCGCGGCTGGAAAAAACGCAGCTTGCGCACACGTTCGGTGGAGACCCGGCTGGCCGTGAAGTTCGCGATGCAGCCCGATTCCAGCTCCAACCGCACATTCGCAATATCCACCTTCCCAGACAAAATTGGCAGCCCAACCGCGCGCACTTCTTTAACAGGCGACTTGGCGAATGCCAGCACAATGTCGAGATCGTGGATCATCAGATCAAGCACGACATCAACATCCAGCGATCGTGGAGTAAACACGCTGAGCCGGTGCACTTCGAAGAACATGGGCTTCGTCAGCAAGGGAACAGTGGCGCGCACGGCGGGATTGAAGCGCTCGAGATGCCCGACCTGTGCGATGCGTTTGTGCTTGGCAGCGAGCTCCACCAGTTCCTCAGCCTCAGCCAGAGTCGCTGATAGCGGCTTTTCAATGAGCACATCGATTCCGGCCTGCATCAATTCACGCGCAACCGGCAGATGATGAACAGTGGGAGAGGCTACCGACGCGGCTTGCAGCTCGCGCTGCGTGGTTAGAGTAAGCATCTGCTGCACCGATCCAAAGGCTTCGCAGCCGAACTCGCGGGCTACGGCGTCGGCGCGGGCCGCATTCGGGTCCACCACTCCCAGCAACCGCACTGGCTCCCCTTGCTGTTCGAGTTCCTTGTACACTCGGGCATGATTTCGCCCAAAGACGCCCACGCCGACCACAGCGACGGAAATCGGATTTTGCGATGGCAGAAGAGATTCTCGAGGGCCGGTTGCCGGAGAGAAATTGTAAACGTAAACCAGGGAAAGAGCATCTGGATTAGCTCGCTGCTTCGGACGTTCCCGCGATTGAAAAATTAATTGCAGAAAGGATTGAATCGCCCCATGAGGACGATCGCGCTGCTGACAATCTCCAACATCTTCATGACATTCGCATGGTACGGACACCTGAAGTATCGCGAGGTGCCGCTTTACAAAGTCATTGTGGTGAGCTGGCTGATTGCTTTCTTTGAATATTGCTTTCAGGTGCCGGCGAACCGCATCGGCTCCTACGAATTCACTGCAGCGCAACTGAAGACCATCCAGGAAGTGATCACTCTTACGGTCTTCGCCGCGTTTTCGGTGCTGTACCTGAAACAGCCCCTGCGCTGGAATTATGTTGCAGGCTTCGCCCTGATCGTCCTGGCAGTGGCCGTGATTTTCAGAAAGTGGTGAAAAAAGGGTCTTGGGTCTTGGGCTTTAGGTGTTAGGTCGGGGACTCTGCTCTGAGATCGAACTCCTAATACCTAAGACCTAAAGCCGGCTTTTTTCAGAATCGCAATCTGCCCCGCATGATAAAGCTCGTGCTGCGCGATCCCGTGCAGCATGTGATAGAAGGCGTAACGCTTCCCGGGAACACGGTCTCTGAGGCGCGATTCGGGCAACGCAGCGACGGTTCTAACGAGCCGATCGTGCGTGCGTTTCGCCGCCGAGACGGCCTGGCGCCACGCATCTTCCGTCGTTGTCAACACAGGCGGAAAATTTGCTTCACCGGTGGGTTGGCATATTTCTCCACTTAGACGAGTGAGCGCGGCGCCATCCCAAACCGCAACGTGCAGCACAAGCTCCCAAACGCTGTGAACCTCAGGCAGCGGTTTGGCTGCGGCCGTGGCCGCATCCACATCCTGCAGCAGTTCAAGCAGCGCAGGCCCGTGCCACGCATTGCCGTGAAAGGCGCGACGAAGTTGGTCGGCGATGCGAACAGCGTCGGGCCGCACGTTCGTACGTTTCGATGTCATTCGTAACTTCCCTCTGCGACGATCGCAATCCCCGCAGCATTCGCCGCATCAATTACCTTCTGTCCGTCAAGCAGCAGGCATTTCCCCGCGTCCACAGCAAGACAAGTCGCTCCAGCCGCCCGCATTACTTCGATCGTCTTCACTCCGATCACGGGCACATCAAAACGCATATCCTGATTCGGCTTGGCGATCTTTACCACGGTTAAAGTCCGGCTGAGCGTGGACGCATCGCCGTGCAGCGATCTCATAATCTGTCCGGCGCGTTCAACGGTGGCGTCGGTGCCTTCCATAGCTTCGACGGCGACGCACGCCGATTCGGCGATCACGACCGTCTGTCCAATGTCGTGCTGCGCCAACTTGCTGGCCACAACGCGACCATACTCGATGTTCTTGCGTTCCTGCTCGCTCGGTTCGCGCTGCGTCAGCACACCGGACTTCACCAACAGGGGCTCGAGTAGCCAGGTCGATTTTTCCAGTGTGATGCCTTCATCGGCCAGTACTTTTGCCACCGCGCCCAAAAGCGAATCTGTGTTGCGTGTCGTCAGCGAAAGCAACAGCTTGGCCAGTCGCCAATCCGGACGGATGCTGGAAAAAATCTGCTTGTGCCTGACCTGCCCGGCCATTATGGCGCGCCGCACGCCTTCCTGCTGGAAGGTCTCGATGAGCTTCGACAATTCTCCCAGTGAAAGCCAGTGCACTGCCGCGGCACCGTGTGTTTCGATTTCCGGAAAGGCCTCTTCCTGGATTGCGGCCACCACAACTTCGTATCCCTGAGCGCGAGCCGCCTCGAGTACGAGGAACGGGAACTTGCCGTTGCCGGCGATGAGGCCAAGTTTTTCGTTCTGAACAGACATGAAATAGCTATTGACTAAGGAGATCGCCGAGTCAGTCTAGCACTTAAGATCAAAAAGAATCGCTCCCCGCGGGGTTATGGAAACGCGTCAAGGCGGCGCCAATGGATATAATTTGTCTTCACTAAACTTGACGGCCACCAAGCTCTGAATCCAGCTTCACTTTTTCCTTGGATCTCGTCTAATTGCGAAGGAGTAGCGCCAATGCCTATCACGACCTCAACTGCCCTGCGCCATCTGCCGGGCGCGCTTGTTCTGTTCGCCGCCTCAACGCTGATTTCGCAGGCCCAGGAGCACGATCGCAGCAAAGTGCCCGACGAGTACAAGTGGGATCTGAGCGCGATTTATCCGTCTGACCAGGCGTGGCGCGCGGCCAAGGAAAAGCTAGCGGCTGAGTTGCCGAAGCTCCGGCAGTTTCAGGGTACTCTGGCGTCCTCCGCGTCCCGATTGGTGGACGCACTCGAGACGCAAAGTAATTTCGACAAAGAGCTCACGCGATTGTTCGTGTATGCGGGCTCGAGTTCCGATCAGGACACCCGCGTTAGCACCTATCAGGGCATGCAGCAGGAAGTAATTCAACTCGGGTCTGTCCTAGGAACGGAAAGCGCATTCATCGAGCCCGAGATTCTCAAAATGGATAACGCGGCCATCGAGCGATTTCTCGCGCAAGAGCCAAGGTTGCATGTTTTTCGGCATTACCTCGAGGACATCGCGCGCCGCCGCGCTCACACGCTCAGCAACGCGGAGGAGAAATTGCTGGCTGCTTCCTCCGTCATGGCGAGCGGGCCATCCAGTGTGTTCGGCATCTTTGCCGATGCTGATTTCCCGTATCCTTCCGTCACGTTAAGCGACGGCAAGACCGTCAAGTTGGACAAGGCGGCATTTTCGCTTCACCGCGCTTCGCCCTCGCGCGAGGATCGGCAGAAAGTCATGGAAGCCTTTTTCACGGCTCTGGGAAAATATCGCGGCACCTTTGGCTCGATGATGAACTCCAATGTGCAAGGATCGGTGTTCTACGCGCACGCGCGCAATTACGAGACCTCTTTGCAAGCTGCCCTCGACCAGCCCAACATTCCAGTGTCGGTGTATTCGAGGCTCGTAGACGGAGTCAATCGCAATCTGCCCACGTTTCAACGCTACCTGAAACTTCGCAAACGCATGATGGGACTTTCCGAACTCCATTATTACGATCTGTATGCTCCGCTTGTATCTTCGGTCGACACAAAGTACTCGGTCGACGTCGCCGAACGCAACATCCTGGAAGCCCTTGCGCCGCTTGGCCCCGAATACGCCGCGGGAGCGAAGCGCGCCTTCACCGAACGCTGGATTGACATGTATCCCACCGAAGGTAAAACCGCCGGAGCGTATTCGAATGGCGCGGCTTACGACGTCCATCCCTACATGCTGCTGAACTACAACGGGAAGTACGACGACATGAGCACGCTGGCCCACGAACTCGGACATACCATGCACAGCTACTTCTCGAATAAAACCCAGCCCTATCCGTTGTCTGCCTATCCCATTTTCGTAGCGGAAGTCGCTTCCACTTTCAACGAGGCTCTGCTCATCGATGCCATGCTGAAGAAGATCAAAGACGACGCCACCCGGCTTTCCTTACTGGGGAACTATCTGGAGAGCATCAAGGGCACGGTTTTCCGGCAGACTCAGTTTGCGGAATTTGAGCTGCGCATGCATGAAATGGTGGAAAAAGGGCAACCTCTCACGGGCGACGCTCTTTCGAAACTGTACAGCGAGATCGTCAAGAAGTACTACGGCCACGATCAAGGTGTCTGCATTGTGGATGATTACATTGCAAACGAGTGGGCCTTGATTCCCCACTTCTACAACTCGTTTTACGTGTTTCAATATGCAACGTCATTCACTGCATCTTCTGCATTGTCTGAAAAAGTACTGTCGGGTGATCCGGGAGCCACCGAGCGATACCTGAAATTTATTTCGGCTGGCAAATCGAAATATCCGATCGACCTGCTGAAGGACGCAGGCGTTGACATGACGACCGACGAACCGCTGGAGCTGACGGTCAAGAAGATGAATCGAGTGATGGACGAGATGGAGAGATTGCTGGACAAAAAGGGAACAGCAGCGGCGGGAAACTAAGTGGGCAGTCTATTTGATGATTCCTCGCTCCGAGGCCTCGATGAACTGAATCAACATGTCGACATCCTGGCTGCGGTCCGGTTCCGACTTTAGCCTTTCCAGAGCCTGCGACGTGTTCATCTTTGAGGCCAGCAGAATCTTGTAGGCGTGATGAATTTTCGCGATCCGCTCTTTTGAGAATCCCCGCCGTTGCAGCCCTACTTTATTCATCAGGTAGGCATGAGTCTCGCGAGCGGCTGACGTCATCGAGAAAGGCAGCACATCCTGGGTGATCGTCGTTCCGCCGCCAATGTAGGAGTGCGCTCCAATACGCACGAACTGGTGAACTGGACATAACGCTCCGACCACCGCCCATTCTTCCACCGTCACATGCCCCCCCAGCGTCGCGCCGTTCACCAGCATCACGTGATCCTCGATCACGCAATCGTGGCCGACGTGCGTGTACGCCATGATCAACAGATGGCTGCCGACCTTGGTCAGCCCGCCGCCCTTCACCGTGCCGCGATTGATGGTGACGCACTCGCGGATTTCGTTGTGAGCGCCGATTTCAAGCCGCGTTGGCTCGCCTTGGTAGGTGACATCCTGCGGCGCCATGCCGATGGCGCAAAACGGAAAGAACTGATTGTTAGCGCCGATTTTCGTGGGCCCATCGATCACCACATGCGAAGCTAGACGGCAGTCCTCACCCAGTTCGACGTCGGCGCCGATCACGCAATAGGGCCCGATTTTGCAGGACACAGGAATCTTCGCGCGTGCATCGATAATCGCGGTGGAATGGATGTTCCCGGAAACTGAAGTTTTAGGCGATGGATTCATGAAGTCGTTGGCGATCGGGTGCCGCGCCGGCAGCGGCTATCCGGCATTGCTGTCTCCGCCGTCCGATCCCCGGCCGCGCGCGCTGTCGACCAACTGGCACGAAACAATCGCTTCGGCAACTCGTTTCTCACCCACGTAGGCATAGCCTTGCATCTTCGCGGCGGTCATGCCGGGCACCGAGCGCCAGCCGGTTACTTCCACTTCCAAACGCAACTGGTCGCCCGGGCTGACCGGCCTGCGGAATTTGGCGCGATCGATTCCGGTAAACATCATGACTTTGTCGCTGCGATCTTCGACCTCGGTCAGCAGCAACGCGCCGCCCGCCTGCGCGATCGCTTCCACGATCAGCACCCCCGGCATGATGGGAAGTCCGGGAAAATGTCCGTTGAAGAATGGTTCGTTGATAGTCACATTCTTGATGGCAACGATCCGCTTCTTGCGCTCCAGATCAAGCACCCGGTCGATCAGCAGCAAAGGATAACGGTGCGGCAGAATCTTCAGAATCTGGTGGATATCGAGCCCGGCCTTCGCCGAGTCGGGCGAAGATTCCGTCACAGGGATGCTCTTATTCATGGTTTTCTTAAAACGGTTCGTCTCAAAACAGCTTGAAGATTATACTGTACGACTTGCGCCCGCAGGTGCTTTCCCTTGCCCCGGGCCGGAGATCAGCCACGAGATGCCGGGCCGGAGAACAGCAGGTTCGAAGCGATCGGATCGAGCCGGAACTCATTCCCAATTGAACGAGCGGTTGCGCTACTTCGAAGCGCGGCAGGAAGAGATTGTCCAGACAATTCGCGAGTTTGTCGAGATCGAATCTCCCAGCGACAACAAACTGGCCGCCGACCGCATGGGCACGTTGCTCGCCGCAAAGTTCGAAACCCGCGGCGGACGCGCGCGCGTGCATCGCGCCGAGAACTACGCCGATAGTATTCAGATCGACTTTCCAGGACGCGAAAAAATCAAGCCGGTTCTTCTGCTTGGCCACTTCGACACGGTCTATCCGCTGGGAACGCTGGAGGCCATGCCCTGCAGAGTTGAGAACGACCGCCTGCACGGCCCCGGTGTGCTTGACATGAAGTCGGGCATCGCGCTCATGCTGTATGCAATCGAAGCGCTGCAAGCATGGAATGCGTGCCTGCTGCGCCCAGTCAGCGTGTTTCTGGTTTCAGACGAGGAGGTGGGCAGCTATTCTTCTCGCAAAATAACTGAAGCATTGGCCCGCGAATCGGCTGCCGTGCTCGTACTCGAACCCGCAGGCCCTCGCGGCGCCGTGAAAACTGCGCGCAAAGGCGTGGGCGAATACATCCTGAATGTGAAGGGAATCGCCGCACATGCCGGCCTCGATCCCGGCAAGGGACATAGCGCGATCATCGAACTCGCCCGACAAGTCACCGCTGTCTCGAAACTCAATGACTTCCGACGCGGTATTTCTGTGAACCCTGGAGTGATTTATGGTGGAACTCGTACCAACGTGATCGCAGCCCAGGCCAGCGTCGAAATCGACGTGCGCATCAAGGAAGCGAAGCAGGCTGCGATCCTCGATCGCAAATTTCGTTCCTTGAAGCCCTTCGACAATCATTGCAAACTCAGCGTCCAGGGAGGCGTTAACCGTATGCCTATGGAGCGGAACGCCGGCGTTGCAGCGCTCTACAAGAAAGCGCAGGCGATCGCGAAGCAGATTAACTGGAAACTCGAAGAGGCAGCGGTGGGCGGAGGCTCGGACGGAAACTTCACCGCGGGCATTGGCATTCCGACGCTCGATGGCATGGGCGGGTATGGCGACGGAGCTCACGCCCTCCACGAACACATCATCATATCTGAGTTGCCGCGCCGGGCCCTACTTCTGGCCGGAATGATCGAGAGCATCTGAAACTATTCCTGGGGAATAAGGACCAGGAAGTAATCCATCTGGTCTGCCTTCACAAAATCGTATTGCTCCAGAAGCTTGTAGCCCGCTTCTCCGGCTTCGCGAATCACAACGTCGCGCTTGACTCCGTGGTTCTCGCCGTTCCCGTTGCGGTCAATGATCCCGACCTTCGCATCCGGACGCAGGGCCGCGCGCAGGTTCTGCAGCAAAGCCACGGGCTGCGCGACCTCGTGATAGGTCTTGAGCAACAACACCGCGTCCACCGAATTGGCAGGGAGAAGAGGGTTGTCAGGCTGGCTCTGGATCGTCTTCACATTTTGCAATTTCTCCTTGCGAGCGCGATCGCCAATGTACCTAACTGCTTCGGGATTAATGTCGACCGCATAGACCATGCCGGTTGAGCCCACGCGACTCGCCGCTCGAACGGTGAACCATCCAGACCCGGCGCCGATATCGGCAACCGTCTTTCCGCGCGCGATGCCCAGAATGTCCATCACGCGATTGATCTGAAGCCGGTCCGCGCGACCTGGCGAATCGAAGATGGACAGATCTCCCGTGTAGGGTTCGCTGGTCTTGCGCTGCGGGTTCGGTGTAGTAGCGCTTGACGGCGCCGTACCTTGAGCGGACACGGCAACGACATTTTGGAAAAACAGCAAGAGCGCGAGCGCGACAATGCGAAGTGTGAACATCCGGGCCTGACCTCCGAGAAGAACCTATCCTGCAAGGATAGACTCTCGGCGGGACTGCTGGTAAGCGTTCCCGCCCATGTGGGGCGGGCACTCCTGCCCGCCAGCCTTTGACTCCGCACTCAGGGTAGCCTAAACTTTTCTTAGCGGTCTCATTGGAGGAGTTATGGGTGAAGGTCTATTTCAACCCTTGCACCTGCTGTTGATCGTCGCGATCGCACTCCTGGTGTTCGGCACCAGCAAGTTCGCTGCGGTTGGCAAGGGTCTGGGCGAAGGCATCCGTAACTTCAAAGCGGCGATGAAAGAGCCCGAGCCCAGCAAGGAAGAAGCAAAGAAAAAAGAGGAAGAGAAAAAAGTCTAAGCTTCAGTTCACCCGACCTGCAAAGTCTTTCTGATTCGTTTTGCAGCGTTGCAATTCTTTCATCTCCCCAGCAACATTCTATAAACCAGCGCCACCGGCAGTCCGACGACGTTGCTGTAGTCACCTTCGATGCGCGGAATCCAGCGCGAGGCCATTCCCTGAATTGCGTACGCTCCCGCTTTATCCATAGGCTCGCCAGTCGCGACGTATTCGCGAATCTCGTCCTCGGACAATTCGCTCATCGTCACCAGCGTTGTTTCGGAGGCAGTTCTCAGTTCCCGGTTCTCAGTTCTCAGAATTTCGTATGGGAGTGATCGCTCGGTCCGCTCAGACTCGCTGACCACTGGCAACTGGTCACTGGCCACTGTTCCAACCAGGCACAATCCCGTGATCACTCGATGCACGCGCCCGGAGAGCAGGCACAACATGCGAACTGCGTCGTCGTCGTCGATCGGCTTGCCAAGGATGGCCTCATCGACGACGACTATGGTGTCAGCTCCGAGCACGCGATCCCCCGGCCGGGTCCGGCAGACCGCAAGCGCCTTCGCGCGCGCCAACCGCTCCGCACACTCGCGCGGCGATTCGCCTGCGAGCGGAGTCTCATCAATGTCCGCCGGTTGTACGGTGAACGAAATGCCGGCGTTGCGGAGTAGTTCCTGGCGTCGTGGCGAGGCGGAAGCGAGAACGAGCATGCACTTGCAATTGTACCGACTAGGATTGCCTGTTCATCGGCTGCCCACAACTCCGCGTACGGATTCGATTAGCTTCGCCGAATCGTAGCCTATGCCATCCTTGAAAACCGTCTCTACATTTTCGATGTCTTCGATCTTCTTGGACGGATCGCCCTTGATCACCACCAGGTCCGCCTGCTTGCCGGGAGCAATCGTTCCGATGCGATCGATTTCTCCCAGATATTGCGCGCCGTTAAACGCTGCGACGTGGATCGCTTCCAGAGGCGTGAATCCCGCCTCTACGAGAAGTTCCACTTCGCGTTGATCGCCGAAACCAGCAATTACCCCGCCCATTCCCGTGGGGTCAAGCCCGGCCAGAAGTAATCCCCCAGCCTTCGAAAACGCATATTCAAACTCCAGTTCTTTCTTGAATGCGGAGGGCAATGGGGAAACGTCGCTGCCATATCGCCGCCCCAGAGCACCAGCGTCGCTGGAACGAACCCGGTTCCATAACAATGCGCTTCGCGCGTCAGGTGACAAGGCATCAAGGACACGCGGCTGCAGGGTAGGCCGTCCGGGAAAACTTCCCATCTCAAACACGGGAAGAGTCGATGTCACAGCAACATGGTGCTGCACTAGATACACAATCGTGTCGTGTAGCGGGCCTGCATTCACATCCAGCTTCGACATCATTACGGGCACGGGATCCTCCGGCTCTTCCGGGCATACATCCGGCTTCTTTCCGGGCATGAATTCCATGTCCACGAATAATCCATGCTCCAAATCGTCGATGCCGAGATCCGCGGCCTCGCGAAAGCCGACGGCACATAAGTGACCCGTGACCTTCGCTCCGCGCTTATGCGCCGCCTCAATTGCGGCGCCAAGCTCCGCTCTCGTGATGAACATATAGGCTTTGAAATTGTCCACGCCCTGGTCGAGCCAGAAATTCACGGTCCGCGTCGCATCCTCCGGCCCGGTGAGTTGGTGCAGTTGAATCGCCCACGAACCCTTGCCCTCTAAATAGGGTCCGGTCACGTGCATTTTGGGACCGGGAATCTCGCCCGCATCGATCGATTTCTTGAGTTCAAGATCCGCGTAGGGCTCAAGCGCTCCGGTGGTCCGAATCGTGGTCACGCCTCCGGCAAGATACAGGCGCGGAAAACTAAATGCCATCTCGCCGAAAACTCCGTTTCCCATGGGATAAAACATGTGATCGTGCATGCCGACCAAGCCGGGAATCACGCTGTAGCCGTGCAGGTCGAGCGCCAGCGCGTCTTTGGGAACATTGGCCGTGGCCGCGTCGCCCACCGACTCAATCTTCCCTTTGCTAAGAATAATGGTCTGATCGTCTTGAGCTGCAGCGCCGGTACCGTCGATCACGCGCACGTGAGTAAGAGCAACAACGGGTGCGCTTACCTTCACGAATAGCTGTACTTTGGGCGAAATCGTTTGTCCCACGAAACTCAGTCGACTTGCCAACACGACGAGCACGACAACAGACACTTTGCTCATGGCTCTTCTCTCCACGTTTCTGTCCACGTATTCAGCAGAGCAGGATTTTACCGGAGACGACATCCGGCGCGCGAGAGGTCAACGGTCCCGTCAAAACACAATGCGTCGCAACTGTGCGCCGCGAACTGAGAAGAGTTCAATCGCCTGTTAAAATCAAGGATTAGCCACTCACTCATGGACGCCGCTTTCATTCGCAACTTTGCGATCATCGCGCATATCGACCACGGTAAATCCACGCTGGCCGATCGCCTGCTGGAGCTGACCGGATCGCTGACCGCGCGCGAAATGCAAGCCCAGGTGCTCGATTCCATGGACTTGGAGCGCGAACGCGGCATTACCATCAAGGCTCATGCCGTTCGGATGGCCTACACCGCGCAGGACGGCCAGACTTATCAGCTCAACCTGATCGATACGCCCGGCCACGTGGATTTCTCCTACGAGGTCTCACGCTCGCTGGCGTCGTGCGAAGGAGCGCTGCTCGTCGTCGATGCCTCGCAGGGCGTCGAGGCCCAGACGCTGGCCAATTCCTATCTTGCGATCAATCACGGGCTCGAGATCATTCCCGTAATCAACAAGATCGATCTGCAGAGCGCCGACATCCCACGTACGAAAGAGATGATCGAAGGCGCGGTCGGCCTGGACGCATCCGACGCAGTGCTGATCAGCGCCAAAACCGGACAGGGCGTTCCCGACGTGCTGGAAGCGATTGTGAAGCGCGTTCCTCCGCCCAAGGGCTCTCCTGAAAACCGGCTCCAGGCGCTGGTTTTCGACTCCTGGTTCGACGCTTACCGCGGCGTCGTCGTGCTGACTCGCGTCTTTGAAGGTACTCTGCGCAAGGGCGACAGAATTCGCTTGTGGTGGAACGGCACCACGTTCGACGCGGAGACTCTCGGCGTGCTCACACCCAAGCCCGTGGAGATCGATCAACTTGTGGCTGGTGAGGTGGGCTTCATCATCGCCAATATAAAAAATGTCGCCGACACGAAAATCGGCGACACCATCACGCACGATGCGAATCCCGCGCTTGAGGCCTTGCCCGGATTTGAAGAAATCAAGCCCATGGTCTTCGCCGGGCTCTACACCGTCGACGCGCACGAGCATACGCAACTGCGCGAGGCCTTGGAAAAACTGCGGCTGAACGATTCGTCTTTTTTCTTCGAGCCGGAAAGTTCCGTTGCCCTCGGCTTCGGCTTCCGCTGCGGCTTCCTGGGCCTGCTTCACATGGAAATCATTCAGGAACGGCTGGAGCGCGAATTCAATCTCGACCTGATCACCACCGCGCCCGGCGTCCGCTACAAGATCACGAAGACCGATGGTGAGGTTGTCGAAATCGATAACCCTTCGCGCTGGCTCGATCCCAGTGAAATCGCCAAAGTGGAAGAACCCGTGATCCTTGCGACGATTCTCACTAACGAAGAATACGTGGGCGGAATTCTCAAGCTCGTCGAAGAAAAGCGCGGCAAGCAAAAGACCTTCGAGTACGTCAGCTCCTCGCGCGTGATGCTGCACTACGAATTGCCGCTGAACGAGATCGTGCTCGATTTTTACGATCGTCTCAAATCCGTTTCGCGCGGCTACGCCTCTCTCGACTACCATCTTGCCGGCTATTGGGACTCGCCAATGGTGAAGCTCGACATCCTGGTTGCCGGTGAGCCGGTGGATGCGCTCTCCATCATCGTGCACCGCGACTTCGCTTACGAGCGGGGCAAGGCTCTGGTTTCCAAGATGAGGGAACTCATTCCCCGCCAGATGTTCGAAGTCGCGATCCAGGCTTCAATCGGCGCCAAGATCATTGCCCGTGAAACAGTACATGCCATACGCAAAAACGTTATTGCGAAATGTTATGGCGGAGACATTTCGCGGAAGCGCAAGCTGCTGGAGAAGCAGAAGGAGGGCAAAAAGCGCATGAAGCGCATCGGCCGCGTCGACATTCCTCAGGAGGCATTTCTTGCCGTCCTGAAGGTTGGCGAGAGTAGTAACTAATCGGTCAGACCTCCAGCCCACATCGGAAAGAGCAATCGCTTCCATCAACGTTTTCGGTTCGCCGCGAGAAACGAAAGCTGGAAAAATCGGCTCCTCGAACGAAAGGGCTAGACCCGAAAATGTGCAAATCTCAAAGTTGCAAAGAAATCAAGAGTTGTTTCTTAGCGCTAATGTTAATGCCGCGTGAATTGTATAACTGGTTACTATTCATGGTTTTAACGGCAGAAATTCGTGACTTATAAAACCGACCGATCGGTCGTTGCCGAATCCAATCTCAAAAGCAGTTTTCAATTCCACAAGCTTTTCCACAGGCCAACGGTGTCTTTTTCCCAGCGCGCAACCCCGTCTTCCTAAGGGACTTACTGACCCGCATCTAGGGTCTTTCCTGTAGATGGCGTCTCACTCTTCCGAGTCCATCCCGCCCTCGGCCAGCGACTCGAATCGGGTGCTGCTTTTCAGGAAAGCCATCCGCACTTTTCCGATCGGGCCATTGCGCTGCTTGGCAATAATGATCTCCGCCTTACCCTGCAGCTCGGGATCGTCCTGCTTGTAGATTTCTTCGCGGAAGATAAACATAACCAAGTCGGCATCCTGCTCGATCGATCCTGACTCGCGCAAGTCGGCAAGTTGCGGGCGATGATCCCCGCCGCGGCTTTCGGGAGCGCGGCTCAACTGCGACAGCGCAATTACCGGGACACTCAGTTCCTTGGCCAGCGCCTTCAACCCGCGCGAAATCGCCGACACTTCCTGGGTACGATTCTCAAAACGCTTGCCCCCGCCCGACATCAACTGAAGATAATCCACGATGATCAGATCCAGCTTGCCACCCTGCGCCTGTTTCAGCCGCCGCGCTTTGGCACGCATTTCGCTCAGAGAGATACCAGGAGTATCGTCAATGAAAATGGGAGCGTGCGCCAACTGCTCCATGGCACGCACGACTTTTTTCGTGTCATCCTGCCACAGCGAGCCGGTGCGCATCTTGTGAGCGTCCACGCGCGCCTGTGAACACAGCAAGCGCATCAGCAACGCTTCGCGCGACATCTCGAGAGAGAACACGCCTACCACTTGCTGATCTTCAATCGCGGCATTCTCGGCAATATTCATTACGAACGCCGTCTTGCCCATGGAAGGCCGCGCCGCGATGATCACCAGGTCGGACCGCTGCAAGCCCGAGGTCATTTCGTCCAGATCGGTATAGTGCGTCGCCAGTCCTGTGATGCGCTGGCCGCGTTGCAGCAGCGCATCGACCGACCCAAACGATTCGCGGACGATTTCCTGCACGCCCATGAAGCCGCGCCCAATGCGCTTTTCCGAGAGTTGAAAAATGGCAGCCTCGGCGTCGCTGAGAACATCTTCGGCCGCGTCGCCCTGATCCGACGCGCGCGCAATCGCCGTGCTGGCGGCGGAAATCAGACCGCGCAGCAGCGCCTTGTCGCGCACAATCTTGACGTAGTGCTCAATGCTGGGCCGGTCGGGCACGCCATCGACCAGGCTCGACACGTAGGCCACGTCGCCAATCGGTTGCAGATCCTTGTGCCGGTCGAGCTCGTCGATCAGCGTGATCATGTCGATGGGACGCGACGACTCCGCCAGATCGACCATGCGCGAGTAGATGCGTCGATGCGAATCGAGCGAGAAATCTTCAACCCGCAAGTGCTCGGCAGCCTGGTTATAGGCGAAGTTGTCGAGCAGGATCGCGCCCAGAATCGACCGCTCGGCCTCGACGTTGGCGGGAAGAGTGCTTACGCTGTAATCAGTAGTTGCCATGGAGCTTCGATACTGTGCCCTGTCTTCGCCTCCCAGCATAAGCGAATATAAAGCGAAACTACAAATGAATTGTGGAGAAGCTGTGTAGGGCGAAGATATGTTGTGGAAACTGCTAGAAAAGGAGTCCGTTATTCCCAAAGAACCAAAGAGCATCCTTTGGAGCCGTGTATCGCGCCGCCGTGAAGAATAAGAAATGCTTTACGACTAATCGCTAGAAGCTAGAGGCTAGTAGCTAGAAGCTAGAAGCTGAGAACACAAAAAAATGCGGCTCGGGCCAGCCACCCGAGCCGCACTCGTACGTGAGTTCCCGTTCTGCTTTCACCGCTGGGCGGCGGAATGACCGCTTCAGCCCGAACAGCGCTCGAAACGAGTGCCGCATTTGCCAAAGCCGGCTGCAGATTCGTCACCTCGCGGTTTGAATCTGCAACCGCCTACGGTTGGCCAGCGGCCCGATCTGCTCCTTAGAACAGAATGGGGGAGGAGGCCGCAACGCCCGGGCAACCAGTCGCGCTCGCGCGCGTTCTCTGGGTGCGCCCCCGGTAATTCACCCTCGAGAATCACCGGCTGCCGCTGGCTCTGCCGCAATCATTCGGCAAGCTCAGGAACTTTCACGTTTCGCTCCGAACACTCTCAGCCAGATCGTTGCGCCTCGCAAGACAAAAAACTTGCCGAGTTGTGCAGAAGCTGTGGAGGATGTTATTTCCTTGTGGAAGACGGAGGAAAACCAAGAATTATTGTTCGTCGCCCATTTCGTCGGTGCTCGTCAAAGCGAAAGCCCCGAGCATCGCTCAGGGCTTTCACATATTAGACGACGTTTGCCAAATACCTGATTTACTAGACGATACCTGTCAGCCTACGCTAATCCAGCAATCGGTCAAGTAACGGACGGCGGACGAATGCGTCCGCCGCCACGTGAGCCTTGCTAGTCCCGCACTCCATCCATAAACGCCCTCAGCTTCCGCGAGCGCGACGGATGCCGCAACTTGCGCAGTGCTTTAGCTTCGATCTGGCGAATGCGCTCGCGGGTTACCGCGAACGACTGCCCGACCTCTTCTAACGTGTGCTCGCTGCCATCTTCCAGCCCGAAGCGCATCTTGATGACTTTCTCTTCGCGCGGGGTCAGCGTGCGCAGGACCTGTCCCGTCTGGTCCTTCAGGTTCACGTTGATCACCGCCTCCGCCGGAGAAACCACACCGCGGTCCTCGATGAAGTCGCCCAGATGCGAATCTTCCTCTTCGCCGATCGGCGTTTCGAGCGAGATTGGCTCCTGCGCGATCTTCAGCACCTTGCGCACTTTCGCGACCGGAATATCCATGCGCTTGGCGATTTCTTCCGACGTCGGTTCGCGTCCCAGTTCCTGCACTAGCTGCCGCGAGGTGCGGATCAGCTTGTTGATCGTCTCGATCATGTGCACCGGAATACGAATCGTACGCGCCTGGTCGGCAATCGCACGGGTAATGGCTTGTCGAATCCACCACGTGGCGTACGTGGAAAATTTGTACCCGCGGCGGTACTCGAATTTGTCGACGGCCTTCATCAGGCCAATGTTGCCCTCCTGAATCAGGTCGAGAAACTGCAAGCCGCGGTTGGTATATTTCTTGGCAATCGAAACTACCAGGCGGAGGTTGGCCTCAATCAGCTCGCGCTTGGCCTGCTCCGCATCCATATCGCCCTGGATGATCTCGCGCTGGGTGCGCTTGAGCTCAGGAAACGACACGCCGGTTTCGAGTTCCAGCTTTTCCACTTCGCCGCGAATGGCGCGCGCCTGCCGGCGATATTCCTTTTTCTGCTCTTCGCTGCGCGTGGCGTCGGCCTTGCGCTCCAGGTTCTGCGTCTGGCGGTCGAGCGAGCGCATGCCGTCGACAGTTTTGTTGAGCCGCTCGATCAGCCGCTTGCGTTCGGCGTTGGTGAAGCCCAGCTTGCGCACCGCCAGCGACACTGCAACGATGCCCCGCGCCAGCCTGCGCCGCGCCCGGCGATGATCCTTCGGCTTTTTCTTCTGTGAAACCTCTTTGTATTTCTCTTCCAGCACCGCGGCCTTTTTGTACAGCTTGGCCATATCGTCGATCTTGCCGGTGAACTCGTTCAGGCGATTCTGCAGGATCTCGTCGGTGATCTCTTCTTCGTCGAAAGTGACCACCTCCTTGATCGAACGCACGCCTTTCTTCAGGTCCTCGCCCATCGCCAGCAATTCGCGGATCACAATCGGCGACCGCGACAGAGCTTTAAGCACGCGAAGTTGGCCGCGCTCAATGCGCTTGGCGATTTCCACTTCGCCTTCGCGCGTCAGCAACGGCACTGTTCCCATCTCGCGCAAATACATGCGGACGGGATCGTTGGTTTTTTCCAGTGCTCCGGGGGTGAGGTCGAGTTCTACATCCTCGCCTTCCTCGGATTCGTCGAATTTTTTATCGAGTGTGGCGGAAGGCAGCTTGGGCCCTTCCAGCACGTCGATTCCCTGCGTACCAATGGTCGTCAGCAGATCGTCAAGGTCTTCGGGACTGTGCACGTCATGCGGTATGAGGTCATTGACCTGGTCATACGTGAGATATCCCTTCTCTTTACCTGTGTCGATCAGCTTTTTGATGTCGTCGAACTTGTCGTCAAGAGCCAAAAGGTGTGTCCTTAAACTTCGTTATTCCGCTCCACAGGAGCGTGTGATACAGTTCCTTGAAAGGGTGGGAATGTGGGTATTGCGGGAATGTGCGTCTCGCACAAACTTTCAGAGTTTAGCACATAAGTGCCGTGCCGTCTATCGGTTGCCCGCCTGATATCCCGTACCCGCCACTATCCGTAATTCTGCTAAATACTTAGATGGCTCGGGAAGGCTTTTTGTTTCAGCCCATTTCGTCGCTTTCTCGTCAAAATGTGGCTAAGCTGCCGATCCTCCTTCCGTCAGTCCCGGGTCCATCAAAGCCCGCTTCAAGCGCATCGCCTCCTCGCCCAAAGCCGTTTTCTCTCGCAAATCAGCCGAACTGCCCAGCGCCTTCAAATCGCGCTGCACCTGTTCCAAACGCCGGCGAAGATGGATGCGCCGCAAAGCACGGACCGCGCCCTCCAGCCTTTCCGGAGTTAACTCCTCCTCTTCCTTCAGCAAGATCACGGCCAGCATCCGCCGATCACTTTCCGTTGCCGGCACTTGAAGAACATCGGCAAAGTCCGCCCCGACGTTAAGCAGAGATTCGGCCAACGATTCAGTCGCCAGCCCGCGATGCAGGCCTTCGTTCTGCAAAACAAACTGCGCCTGCCGCGCTGGATCGAACTCTTCCTCGGCGCCGTCGCGAGCGGAAAGATGTTCTTCACCGGGCTGCATCTGCCGCACCGAAGCCAAAGCACGAATCAAAACTTTTTCGGCGTCGGTCACCTGCGCTTCCGCCGTAGCTCTTACGGCGGACGTCGCACGCGTTCCCGCCGCGTGCCGCAACTCTTGCCGCAACACCGCCGAATCGATTCCCAGCTTCTGTGCAATCTCATGTGCCAGTTCGTCGCGCACGATGCGGCTGGGCACGCGCTGAATATGCGGCAAAAGATAATTCACCGCTTTCACTTTGCCCTCGGCGCTCCGCACCGGGAATTGCGTGAGCGCCCGTTCGATGAGGTAGTCGAAATATTTTTGCGAATTCTTCAGCGCGGAGCCATACGCTTCTCTGCCTTTGCGCCGAATATAGAGATCGGGATCAAATCCCTGTTCGAGCGTCAACACCTTGATCTGGAATTCTTCTTCGACCAGCAGTCCCAGCGTGCGCTCTGTGGCCTTGGCGCCGGCAGTGTCGGGATCGAAGTTCACCACCACATTTTTGCTGAAGCGGCCGAGCAGCTTGGCCTGCAGTTCGGTGAACGCCGTGCCCGAACTGGCAATCACATTTTGGAACCCGGCGGCATAGACCGAGATGCAGTCCATCTGTCCTTCGACCAGGATCGCATAATCGAACTTCTTCACCCACTCCTTGGCGAGGTCCAGATTGAAGAGCACCTTGCCCTTGGAATAGATTGCCGTCTCCGGCGAATTCAAATATTTCGGCCCAGCCTTTTCGTCGGTCGCGAGAGTGCGTCCGGTGAATGCAATCACCTTCCCCGCTTCGCTCGCGATGGGAAACATCACCCGGTTGCGGAATTTGGAATACATGGAAGCGGCTTCCGGCTTTCGGCTTCCGCGTTCCGCGCTCCGGCTTGAGTCAAAATCCCCGCCCTGTCCGTCCAAAGAGCGGACCGACAAGGACGGGGCACCCATGTTGTCGGGGCTTTTCGGAAGCCCTTCTTCCTGCTTCCACGAAAACAGCCCACTCTCGCGCAGCACCTCTTCGCTGAACTCTTCCTTCAGCCGATCACGCAGTAAAAACCCCGAGTCGGGCGCATACCCAATGCGGAAACGGGCAATCATTTCCGGACCAAGGCCGCGACCCGCCAGATATTCGCGCGCCCGTGCGCCTTCGGGACGCCGTAGACACTCCTGGAAAAAAACCACCGCGCGTTCATGTACATCGAGCAATTGCCCGCGCAATCGCGCTTCCCTGGCTTCCCCCGGAGTGGAATAAGCAGTCTTCGGCAGCGGAATTTCCAGCCTCTGCGCGATCATCCGCACGGCTTCGGGAAAGGTGATGTTTTCAATCTTCTGCACGAAGCTGAAAACGTCTCCCGAGAGGCCGCAGCCGAAGCAATGAAAAAACTGCCGCGTGGCATGCACCGAAAATGACGCCGTTTTCTCTCCGTGAAACGGACACAACCCCGCATAGTTCTGTGCCCCGGCCTTCTTGAGCTTGACGTAGTCGCCGATGATGCGGACGATGTCCGCCTGCTGCTTGACCGTGTACGCGAAATCGCCAGGGTTCGCCATCTTCTTCAGTAGCCAGGGACAGAACTCTCCGCAGGAATTGTGACCTAGGAAAGGGGCCGAATTGACTATACCGGAGCAACTTTACTGTGGAGAAATTGTGGAAGAGTGGTTTATTCAGTTAATCAACGAGCAAAAACAGACTTTATTCGCAAATCGAGCCACCTAGTCGTGCTGAGCGAAGGGTGGCCATTCGTTTGCGAATGGCCATTCAGAGTCGAAGCATCCCTATCTCGGCTGTATCTCCGGGTTACATTCAACTCCATTCCGATTTTGCCGATAGGATTCCAGAGGGCTGGTTTCCGAGCCGTGCTTACGGTTGATCAATACGCCGCCTCGATTGTCGAGAAATATCGCATCGTTCCCGACACAAGTTCCACTTCGCACCACGCTGCCGACAAGTTAGTCCCCCTGCTTAAGCAATGGGCAAAACAATACTTGCAGGGGCTAACGCTTTCAGGCGCGTATGCCAAGAATACGGCCATCAGCCTGTCGTCGCACGTTGACCTTCTGATCGCGCTCAGCCCGATTCCCGGCATGGACATGAAGACGATCTTCTGGAACCTGTTCAAATATCTGAGCGACCAGGACCTGCATCCCCGCACTCGCGATGTTTCGATCCGATTGGAGACTTGTGGCGCGGGCGCCCTCGCTCGCGAAGCCGGGGCTGTTTCCGTCGACCTGATTCCTGTCTGCCGTGAACGCCAGACCCCGGGCAACGACCTGTTTAACAAGCGATCCGGCCAGGCCGTTCACACCGACGTTACCCGGCACGTTCACCTGATCGCCAACTCCGGGCGCCAACAAGAAATTTGCGCTGTGAAAATCTGGCGCGAGCGCATGTCGCTGGATTTCCCTTCGCTCTACCTGGAACTCACCGTGCTGCGCGCCTTAGGAGCGGAACGATTTGGCCAGTTGGCGGACAACGTTCTTGCCGTGTTCCGCTATCTCTCCAGTAAATTTGAGCAGTCCGTCATCGCCGATCCCGCCAACTCGGGCAACATTCTTTCCAACGACCTTTCTGCATCGGACAAAAAGGCCATTGCCAAAGCCGCGCGCGATGCACTCTATGATGAGAACTGGAAGAAGATCCTCTGGTAAGCTCCTGCTGCAAGTTTCCTTGCCGGAGGTTCTGCAGTTAAACGCTTTGTTTGTTGAGAGCTGATAGCTGAGGGCTGAGAGCTCTTCCTCGTTGCTGAATCCCCGGACAATCCAGTAGAATCTAATGATTCGAGTCGAGATTGGAACCCCATATGAAACCAGCTATTCATCCCGCATATAACGAAGTGCGCGTGCATTGCGCGTGCGGCAATACATTTATGACCCGCTCCACTCATAAGGGCGACATCGGCGTAGAAATCTGCTCCAACTGCCATCCCTTCTTCACCGGCAAGCAGAAATTGATGGATACCGCCGGCCGCGTGGAGCGCTTCCGCCGCAAGTACGCCAAAGCAGAAACGGCGAAGAAGTAAGCCAGGGATTAACGCGGATTCTCACGGATTGAATAATTCAAGCCCTCGCCCCGGCGGGGGCTGTTTTGTGTCGGCCTGTAGAATAAGACCATGCGCAAGTTCTGGGACAACTCGTGTGGCGCGGGCGCCCTCGCCCGCGACGCAGCGCCACTGCAGCCCGTCCCCGCCACCCTCAGGATCGGCAACGTGACCATCTCCCCTGCGACCGTGCTCGCGCCCATGGCCGGCGTCACCGACACTGTCTTCCGCCGCTTCATCCGCAACCTCGGTGGATGCGGCCTTATCATGACCGAGTTCACTTCGGCCGACGGCGTGCTCCGCAAAAAAGATCAGAAGGCCAAGCGCTACCTCCACTTCTACGAGGACGAGCACCCGATTTCGGCGCAGCTTTTTGGCAGCGATCCGCGCGTGATGGCCGAGGCCGCCCGCATGGTCGAGGGCCTGGGCTTCGACCTGGTCGATCTGAATCTGGGATGTCCCGCCAAAAAAGTCGTCAAATGCAACGGAGGCTCCGGCCTGCTGCGCGATCTCCCCGCCATCGGCAAAATTTTCGAAGCCGTGCGCGCCGCCGTGACAATTCCCTTCACCGTGAAATTCCGCGCCGGATGGAACGACGAAGAAATCGTCTGCGTAGAACTGGCCCGCATGGCGGAATCTTGCGGCCTGGCCGCGGTCGCGCTGCACGCCCGCACTCGCGAAATGGGATACAGCGGCAACGCCCGCTGGGAGTGGATCGCCGCCATAAAAGATGCAGTGAAGATTCCGGTCATCGGCAACGGCGACATCCGCAGCCCCGAAGACGCCTGCGCCATGGTCACGCAAACCGGATGCGACGCAGTCATGATCGGCCGCACCGCCCCGTCCAACCCATGGATCTTCCGCCAGATCGAACAGTACTGCGGCCACGTAGCGGCGGACGCATTCGTCCGCCCGCCAAAGCGAAGCTCGACGGAGTTCGACGATAGCATCGCAAAAACTGTCGTTTGCCTGACAGGAGACGGATGCAACCGGGAAGGGCACGACTTCAGTCGTGCCGAAAACGCCGCCTACTTGTCTTCGGCTTTAGCTGCTGAGGCCAGCTTCTCTGTTCACAACGACGCGCCCTCAGGGGCTAAAGCCCGACAGTTTACGGCTCTTAGCGGCACGGCTGAAGCCGTGCCCTTCCCTTCGGCGCCCGCTGTGAGAATTTCCGCGGGACAAAAGCTCTACGACGAGCCCTCCGAGACCGACCGCTACCAGATGATCCGCACCTACTTCCAGATGCTGATCGAAGAAGAACTCCCCGATGCCGTCGGCAAAATGAAGCAGTTCGCCAGCTGGTTCACCCACGGAGTTCCCGGCGGCGCCGCCCTGCGCAAAGCCATCTACGAATCAAAAAGCGCCCCGGAAATTCTGGTGCGCGTAGAGGAATTCTTCGAAGCCAGGCTGTGTGGCGCGGGCGCCCTCGCCCGCGAAACCTGAGAATCAGCAAATGGCTAATGTCGGAAAAAGGTAGAGTGGCCAACACCCGCTAGTCCTAGGTGGGGGAGCCCCATCGCAATGGTCGCCTTACTTCGGATACCAATCCAGCACCCGCACCTCAATGCCGCTCCCCTCCAGCCCTTTCTGAAATACCGCAAGGTCGGAACCATGAAAGTGATACGGGATCACGACCTTGGGATGGAAGGCTTTCACTGCGTCCGCGGCCTCTTCCGGAGGCATGGTGTAGGGCAGATTCATGCACACGAAGGCGACATCGATATTCTTGAGAGCGCGCATTTCTGGAACGCCTTCGGTGTCGCCCGAGAAATAAAAACGCTTGCCGCCGTAGGTGAGAACGTAGCCGTTGCCGCGTCCCTTGTCATGAAAAAATTTCCCGGGTGCGGGGCCGCGCTTCAGGTTGTAGGCAGGAATCGCTTCGATGGTCCAGCCTTGCCAGTTCTTCGTTTCACCGTTGGCAATGGGCTTGGCGGAGGTCACAGTCTGGACAACTGCCGGTGCCGCCAGAATCTCCGTGTCCGCTTTGCTGATTTGTTGAATCCAATCGGGGTCCATGTGGTCCCCATGAATGTCGGTAATCAGAATGAGGTCTGCTTTGGGAAGCCCTGCAAGCTTGGCGGGCTTCGCGGGATCGAGATAGATCGTCTTCCCTCCGGCCTCAATCAGCGTGCTGGCATGGTAGAGAGGAGTGATCTTGACGGGCCCAGACGACGTCGAGAAGACCTGCGCCTCGGCGGCGGCGCGCGCCAGAGGCGGCAGTGCGACCTGGAAAGCGAAAAGGGAAGAGAGAACAATCATGGCTAGTTTCATGAGATCCTCGCAACAATGCTTGTATCTCAGATAGATGGGCGCGCCGTCAATCGCCTACTTCTGTTCCACCAATCGCCCATCTCGAAACACAAACACTTTCTTCTCTCCCTGGGGCAGCGTGACTGTGGTCTGTAAAACTTCCCTCTCATTCAATCGATACTCATAGCGATAGACTTCTCCATCTGTCAGCATTTGCTCCGTGACCCTTCCATTTGAAAACTTATTTCTAAGGAGAACATTCCAGTCGCCGTCAAGAACCGCACTCAGAAGCCACGGATCGTGGTCACCTCCCCTCATAAGCCGCTGGTACTCGAACCGGTACAGGACGTGAGACCCGTCACTCACGATATTTACGTGCCCATCATTGCCGTAGGAATAGTTGCGGATATGACCTGCATCGTCGTGCGCTTCGACAATTCGATCGGCAGCATCGTACTTGCAAGTGATCGTACGTCCGCTCGGCGAAACTAACTTTTCCAGGTTTCTCACTCTGCTTCTTTTCAGTTGAATGCGGTGACCTTTCGCATCTACCATCTCAATCGCGGCGCCTTGTGCAAAATTCTTCGCGAAGTAAGCTTCCGGAAAATAGATCTTCCGTCCATCGCGAAAAGTCATGGTCCAGCCATTGCCATTCCACGCTGTCATGGCTCCGTAGAACTCCGAAGACGACTGATCGTGTCGGAAAACAGCGTCCGCGTAGCCTGTCCCTTTCGAGACGCGCGGCATGTAGACCTGATAACCATCCTCTAGATTCAGCACCTGATAGGTGTAAGGAAATCTCGTTCCCGTAGGACAGATGTCATAAGGATGGTTCGTACCGACCCCAAACGCACGGCGGTGAGGGTCCCAGGCGAAGTACGTTCGCGTAAGCGACAAGGGCATGACATCCGACACGAAGAGATCGGTCTGCAGCAGTTTGAAATTCCCGTTCCGAAGGTTCACGACGAATTCATTCACTGGCGCATTGTGCGTAACAGTCGGCTTAACCATCGAGATCGAAGTTTTGAACTGCATCGGGCTGGCTCCCGCAATTGGCGAAATCACTAACCAGGGCTGAGACCCGTCCCACGCCGGAGGTGAATCCGTGAATGGCAGTAATTCCACTCTCACAGGCGGAAACGGCCGCTTCGATAAAAACAAGAACTCGGAACAACCAAGCAACCCGAGCAGCAAGGCCCACTTCCACAGGGGCGGATGCCAAAACTTGTTTTTACTTCCTCGATCCACAACAGCCTCCGATGTCCTTGAAAAACAGAAGGCGGCCCGCAGGCCGCCTGCTCGCAGCTCGGTACTCCCTACCCTACTCTTCCTCTTCCTTCACCTCGCCCCGCTCCGCCTTCGCCTTCTCGATGATCTTCTCCTGCAGCTGCCCCGGCACCACGTCGTAGTGATGCATTTCCATGTTGAAGCTGCCGCGGCCTTGCGTCATCGATGTCAGCTCCACACCGTAGGTCAGCATCTCAGCCATGGGCACTTCGGCCTTCACCACGGTGTTGCCGCCCTTGTTGTCCATGCCCTGAATACGGCCGCGGCGGCTGTTAAGGTCGCCCATGATCGAACCGGCGAAATCGTCGGGCACCGTGATTTCGACCGCCATGATGGGCTCGAGCAGCGTGGGCTTGGCAACCTCCATCGCTTTCTTGAAGGCGATGCGGCCCGCCATCTGAAACGACAAATCGTTGGAATCGACGTCGTGATAAGACCCGTCATAGAGCACCACGCGAAAATCTACCACGGGGAATCCGGCAAGATATCCGCGCGCGGCGGCATCGCGGATTCCCTTTTCCACCGGCGGAATATAGTTCTTGGGAATGGCGCCGCCGAAAATATCGTTCACGAATTCGAATTCACCGCCGCGCGGCAGCGGCTCCATCCGGATCTTGCAGTCGCCGTATTGCCCGTGGCCTCCCGTCTGCTTCTTGTGGCGCCCCTGCACGTCGGCTTTGCCGCGAATCGTCTCCCGGTAGGGCACCTTGGGCGCTTTCAAATTCACTTGCGTGTTATAGCGCTTCTTCAGCTTCGCGACCGTGACCTCGATGTGCTGCTGGCCCGTTCCAGCGATGAGAAATTCCTTCGTCTGCGGATCGCGGAAGAAGCGCAACATGGCGTCTTCTTCCATCAGCTTGTGAAGGCCGGGCCCCAGCTTGTCTTCGTCGGCGCGGCTCTTGGGCTCGATCGCGAACGTGATGGCCGGCTCAGGCAGCTTCACCCGCGGATACTGAATCGGCGCCGCCTTATCGCCCAGCGTATCGCCGGTCAACGTGTCTTTCAGTTTTGCTACCGCTCCAATATCGCCCGCGTGCAGCTCCGGCACCGGAATCGCCGTCTTCCCCTGCATCACGGAAATGTGCGAGAGCTTTTCCGGAGAATTGCTGCGGAAATTCTGCACGCTGGATTCGTTCTTCACCACCCCCGAGAAAACTTTGAAATAGGAAATCCTTCCCGCGAACGGATCGGACACGGTCTTGAACACGTAGAGTGAGGCCGGCTCAGCATCCGTCTCGTGCCGCTTGGGCGCGTCGCCATTTCCGCTGGCCTCTCCCTGCACCCACTCGTGCTCCGACGGGGCCGGCGTGTAGTCGACAATGAAATCCATAACCCGGTCAGCGCCAATGTTGCCCAACCCGGAACTGAAAATCACCGGGAAAATCTTGTCTTCGCGGATCGCATTATGCAGCGCCGGGATCAAATCTTCTTCGCCCAGAGTGCCGGCCTCGAAAAACTTCTCCATTAACTTATCGTCGCCCTCGGCAACCAGTTCGACGAGACGCTCGTGCGCCGCCTGCGTCTGCTCCTTAAGGTTGGCCGGAATCTCCGTCTCCTTGCCTCGACCGTTTCCGCCCAATTCGTAGGTATAAGCCTTCATGCGGACCAGATCGATCACGCCGCTCAGACTCTTCTCGCTGCCAATGGGCAGCTCAATCGGAATCACGTCGCGGCCAAAGGCGTTAGTCAGCGACTCCAGGACGCGATCGGCATTGGCGCGATCGCGGTCCATGCGATTCACCACGATCAGCCGCGGGGTCTTGTACTCTTCACAGTAATTCCACACGCGCTGGGTCACGACCTCCACGCCGGCCACGCCATCGACCACCACGATCGCCGCGTCCACCACCGGGAGGGCCATCTTGGCTTCGTGCACGAACATGCTGAACCCGGGAGTGTCAAGAATATTGATCTTGCTTGTCCCCCACTCGACCACGGCGACGCCGGTGGAAATCGACATCTTGCGCGCGATTTCTTCCTCGTCGTAGTCGGTGGTGGCCGAGCCGTCGTCCACCCGTCCCAGGCGCGGGATCGCGCCCGAGGTATACAGCATGGCCGATGCCAGCGTGGTTTTGCCCGCGTGCCCGTGCCCTACCATTGCGACATTACGAATGTTTGTTCCGGAATAGACTTTCAAGTTGGCTCCTTCGGCAGGCGCGGGAAGGAAACGGCCAGAAGGGATAAGGACAGAACAGGCCAACCCAGCATCCCTGCCAAAACTATGGATGCTAACACGCGGCGAGCGGCGGCCTCAACCGGGGGACGCGCCTCATCTTGCGCATTCCGCTCGTGGCGCGCCTTGGCGAGAATTTTGGCTTGCCAACGGCGCGTGAACTCGTAGTATCATCCCCGATGCCATGCTAGGCAATCGCACCAGCGAGCAATGGATCGCGCAATATTCGAGGAGCCACCAGCACCCCATTAACCGTGTCTGCCACACGTTCGGCATTCCCACCATTCTCGTGTCGATCGCAGTGTTCCTGGCGGGCTTCTTCTATCATCGCCTTTGGTTTTTCGCGCTCGGGCTGTTCGTGATCGGATGGATTCTCCAGTTCGTCGGCCATGCCTTCGAAGGCAAGCCGCCCGAATTCTTCAGCGACTGGCGCTTCCTTTTCGTCGGTGTCCGCTGGTGGTGGGCCAAACTCCACGGCAAAGCCTGAGAAAATTTACGAACCGATCAGCCTCGCCAGGCGTCGAGAGTCTCGCAGTTCAAGGCGGATAAAATGTCGATCTATTATCAGGTTCCCGGACTAAAGACGGTGATCGCCCAGCCCAACACCATGGCTTGCTGGGCGACCGTCTTCACAATGATGCGCAGCTGGAACGAACAGACGTCGTACGGCATCGAATCGGCGGTCGAGAAAGTCGCCCACAAATACGGCGACATCTATCGCAACAATACCGGGCTTCCCTCGAACGAATTCGGCCCTTTTCTCGATGCCGCCGGCATGTCGTATGAGCCCATGAGCAACCCGACTATCGACGGATGGCAGCAAAGGCTGAAGGATTACGGCTTGCTCTGGGTTGGCACCATGGCAGCAATGACTCCAAACTCCGGACTGCACTCGCGAATCATCGAGCGCATCCACGGCGATGAGACCCCGAACGGCACCTGGTTTGGCATCATCGACCCGGCCAGTGGCAAGCAGTACGAGGAGAGCATCGCAATCTTCAACGCCAAGTACGAGAGTGCGTTCAAGTCCCAGTCGGGAACGTACTATCAGATTCGTCATTTCTAGGGCGCGAGAGGGCGCGAGAGGGCGCGATTCGGATTCGGGGTGGAGGTGTCCCACTTCTCCCTATTTTTGGTAAGAGCGATTTCCATCCACCAGAAGCAGCCGCAACTTGCGCTCCTTCCGACGCCTGTTCTATGCTGAGCGCACGTCGGGGTTCTCTGACTCACTGGGAAAGCATGCAGCGCCTGACCGCCAGACTTCTGTTGCTGTTTGCGCTAGTCGGAACCTTCCTTCCACTCGCGTCAGCGGCCACCACTCCGCCCCCGCACGCCTGCTGTATTCGCAAAGCCGCGCACCAATGTCACGGCTCCGGGGGAGACAGCGAGGAACGGCACGTCCGCAACACCAGTTGCTGCAGCCATGATTGCTGCCGCGGAGTGCGCACCTCCCAGTCGGCGCAACTGCAAGTCTCACTGCCCTCGACCTTCGCGCTGCATACGGATATTTGCATCGCCCAGCCGCCATCCAACGCTCCAACTACGCAACTTTTCTCGTCGCAATCCCCCCGCGCCCCACCGCAAATCTCCATCGCCTGATAAAGCGTTTTAAGTGCTCATGTGGGGACAGCCGCCAAGCTTGCCCTGAGAGAAGTCGAAGGGGCTGTCCGGCCGGGCAAAGCCCGTCTAGCCTTTTTGCGGCGGACCACCCAACGGTCCAGGGAGATTTCATGCGTTCACTCCGCATCGTGTTCTACGCAGCATGCCTCACGGCGATCTCGTCGTTCGCCGCGACGGTTGCCTCGGTGCGCGGCATCATTCACGATCCGCAGCACCGCCCCGTACAGAATGCCATGGTCATGATCAAGGCCAAGTCCTCCGATTGGTCGGCCAGCGTAAATCCCGACGCCGGCGGCAACTTCGCCTTCACCGCGGTTCCGCTCGGAGAATATGTGGTCACCGTGGCGGGCGTGGGCTTTGAGCAGGCGCAGCAAGACGTCGCCGTCATCTCCGGATCGGAGCCCGTGCTGCATTTCGCGCTCAAGGTAGCGGGCGCCAAAGAGACGGTCAACGTCTCCGGCGCCCCCGCTGCTGCTCCCACGGATTCCTCAACGCCAACCACTCTCGTCGATCGTCGCGAAATTGCTCTCACTCCGGGCGCCGACCGCTCCAACAGCCTGGCGATGATCACCAACTTCGTCCCCGGAGCCTACATCACTCACGATCAGCTCCACATGCGCGGAGGCCATCAAACCAGTTGGCTGGTCGAAGGCGTCCCCGTGCCCAATACGAACATCGCCTCCAACCTCGGCCCGCAGTTCGATCCCAAGGACATCGACTATCTCGAAGTCAGCCGCGGCGGCTACGGCGCGGACTTGGGCGACCGTACCTACGGCGTCTTCAACGTCGTCCCGCGCACCGGATTCGAACGCAACCGTGAAGCCGAACTCGTTTTAAGCGCCGGAAATTATTACCAGACCAACGACCAGTTCAGCTTGGGCAGCCACACCGAGCGTTTCGCCTACTACGGCAGCGTGAACGGCAACCGCAGCAATCTCGGCATCCAAACTCCCGTTCCTCAGGTGGTGCACGATGCTGCCAATGGTTACGGGGGCTTCGGCTCGCTCATTTTCAATGTTGATCCCTCGAACCAGTTGCGAGTGGTGACTTCGGCGCGCCACGACTCCTACCAGATTCCCTACGATCCGTTTCCGAACGACATCGAAAACGCGCCCATCGCGGCGAATAACTTTGCTGCACAATATCCCAGCCTCAACCTGCGCGATAGCGATCACGAATCCGACGCGCTAGTCAGTTCCTCCTGGGTGCACACCTTCAACTCGCGAATGTTGTTGACGGTGTCGCCCTTCTATCACTACAACCGAGCGAATTATGACAGCGCGCTCTCCGATCCCGTCGTCACCACCCAGCATCGCGCGTCCTCTTATGGCGGCGGCCAGGTTAGTTTCAGCGCGAATGGATATAAGAACGATTTCCAGGTGGGTGTATACAGCTTCTACCAGCGCGACGATGAATTCCTGGGAGCAACCTTTAACGACGGCAGCGCCCCACCGTTCACGGAAACCTTAAATCCCTCCGGCAGCCTCGCGGCATTTTTTGTCGACGACAAATTCAAACCGCTCCCGTGGTTGACGCTTTCCGCCGGCCTTCGTCCGACTTATTTTTCCGGCGACGTTAGCGAGAATTCCATCAGCCCGCGTTTCGGTGTTGCCCTTAACGTGCCGCGCCTGAACTGGACCTTCCGCGCTTCTTATGGCCACTACTACCAGGCGCCTCCGCTGACAACGGCCTCAGGTCCGCTGCTGCAATTCGCCAACAACAACAATCTGGCGTTCATCCCGCTCCATGGTGAGCGTGACGAAGAAGAGGAATTTGGCGTCAACATTCCGTGGCGCGGCTGGGTGCTCGATGCGGACATGTTTCGCACCAACGCTTCGAATTTCTTCGATCACAACAACATCGGCGAGTCCAATCTTTTCTTTCCGCTAACCATTCAAAACGCGATTGTCCGCGGATGGGAGCTCACGCTGCGCTCGCCCCAGATTGCGCGCCGCGCCCGCATCCACCTCGCCTATTCCAACCAGGTTGCCTGGGCGGGAGGATTCATCAACGGCGGCCTGACGGACTTTTCTTCGCTCGATTGGGGACCGCTCGATCACGATCAGCGCAACACTCTCAACGTGGGCGGCGACCTGACGCTGCCGTGGCGCGCCTACGCTTCCACCAATGTTTATTACGGTTCCGGCTTCACCAACGCATTTCCGGGCGAGCCCTATCCCGGAAGTTATTTGCCCCAGCACACCACGTTTGACCTGACCCTGGGCAAAGATTTCGGCGAACGCTTCTCCGCGTCGGTCAACGCCATGAACGTGGCCAACCGCCGCGTCGAACTCGACAACAGCGTCACCTTCGGCGGTTTCCACTGGAACAATCCGCGCGAGATCTTCGTCGAACTGCGCTACCGTTTTCATTACTGATCCACGTAGCGACAGCCGCCTCGGCTGTCAGGCAGCAGAAGCGTGGCGCGCGCACTCCAAGATTTACTCGCCGCGATAAACGATCCGTTTTCCACACAACCCTCCGGAACTTCTGACCAACCTCCATCCGCAGCAAGGAATCCAATACACAACTCGAAGCGCAAGACAAAGCTTCAGTGCGGAGGCCGCATGGACCAGCACCAGCTCACCATCGTGATCGCGGTGGTCGTAGCAGTTGTGATAGTCGCCGTGATCGGTTTTCTCCTGGCGCGAAAGCGTCGCAGCCAAAAACTCCGCGCACGTTTCGGCCCTGAATATGACCGTGTGCTCCAGAAAGAAGGCGGCGTGCGCAACGCCGAGGGCGTTCTCGAGATGCGCGCCAAGCGGAGAGAGAAGTTTACTCTGCATCCGCTCTCCGAAAGCAGCCGTCTGGATTTCGCGGGACGCTGGAAAGCCGTGCAGGCGCAGTTTGTCGACGAACCCAAGGGCGCTGTCGCCCAAGCCGACGCTTTAGTGAATGAAGTGATGGCAGCGCGCGGATACCCGATGGCCGATTTCGAGCAGCGCGCCGCCGACATTTCCGTCGACCACCCCACGGTAGTCGAAAATTATCGTACTGCGCATGCCATCGCCCTCCGCCACAGCAGCGGCCAGGCGAGCACCGAGGACTTGCGAAAGGCGATGGTCCACTATCGCACCCTGTTCGAAGAATTACTTGGCGATACCGTCGAGAGAAAAGAGGAACGACGAGCATGAGCGTGCCCATGAGAAAAGAACAACCGGAGCCGGAAGAAAATTTGACCACAGCAGATTTGGCGCAGGGCAAACGTCCCGCGGCGGCAGAAGATCGGCCAACTGATCAGCCGAAAGACGATCGGCCCAAGCCAGTTCTGGCACCACGACCGGGCGAGAGCATTCAGGAGGTCTCTTCAGAAGTTCGCGATACATCCGATGCCGCGCCGCTATTCCCCAATAACGAATTGCAAGAACTGCGAACTCGGTGGACGAGCATTCAAACCGCTTTCGTCGATGAGCCTCGTCGCGCCGTGGAGCAGGCAGACGGCCTGGTCGCCGCGGCCATGAAACGCCTGGCTGAAGTGTTTGCCGAAGAACGCTCCAGACTCGAGCAACAGTGGGATCGCGGAGACAACGTCTCGACCGAAGACCTGCGCGTCGCGCTGCAACGCTATCGCTCTTTCTTTCAACGCTTGCTCTCCATCTAACGACGGCGGGCGGACCAAGCGCGGTTCGCCCGCATTCTCATGCCCCCGCCCATATTTTCCTGTAATAAAACCCGGAAAGGCATATAGTGACGTTTCGGCCCCTCTAAGGTGGTGCAACCATTCGCCACCGTTGCGATTCGTACTCCCTCAAGACTTGTCCGTATTGCGCAGCCCTCCTCGCTTCGATGTAGTGAGTACGTGAGATCAATGAGAAGAAGCCACTGCACCGTTGACGATCGGGGCCCCCACATACTCACGCGCGACTATCAGGAAGCGAGTGTTTCCATCTGGAGCGAAGTTCTGTTCGCGGTGGAGTTGCTTCTGCTGCATACTGCGCCCGTCTATTACGGTCTGGGCACCCCTGGCGGAGACGGTTCCGCGGTGGTTCTGATTCCTGGCTTCCTCTGCCCGGATCATTACCTTCTTCCCTTGCATAGCTGGCTCAAGCGCATAGGGTACAGGCCGTTCTTTTCTGGGATGCGGATTAATGCGGAATGTCCCAACCTGCTTATTGAACGTTGCCTGAATGAAACCATGGAAAAGGCCCTCGCCAAAACCAGCCGCAGGATTCATCTGATTGGCCACAGCCTGGGCGGCGTAATCGCCCGTTCGATTGCAGCCCAACGCCCGCAGGACATCGCCTCCGTGATCACCATGGGCGCGCCTTTCCGTGGCACCGTGGCGCACTCCACTATTCTGAGCGCAGCAGAAACCGTTCGCGCCCGAATCCTAAAGAAGCATGGCGATGGGGTGCTACCCAGTTGTTACACGGGCCATTGCACCTGCGATTTCGTGAATGCCCTGGAGCGAGATGTACCTCCCGCGGTCGTCGAAACCGCGATTTACACCTGCAGTGACGGCGTGGTGGACTGGCGTTATTGCAAAACAGATAATGCAGAGTCCGATTTTCAGGTGTCAGGCACGCACGTTGGCCTCGCTTTCAATCCCTCGGTATATGCCATCATTGCTGATCGTTTGGCTCAGGCGCATTGCGCGCCGCGAAAGCGACAGCCTCGACTGGTTGCCCTGAGACACGCTTCTGTATAGCCCTGCCTCTGAACCCAGGCATCGGCATGGCAACACCCTCCCACTCCGAGTTAAAGTGTCTACACCGTGAAGAACCATATTCGGCGTGTGTTTCCTCTCGCACTCATCATCGCTGGCTCAATCTTTTTTTCTTCGTGCCATGGTGGTCCGACCACCAAACATTATCCCTTCGCCGGCCGCGTGGTTTCCGTCGACACCGTCGCCCAGTCCGCCGTTGTTGACGGCGACGCCGTTCCCGGTTTCATGGAGGCCATGGCCATGCCCTACAAGGTCAAGCCCCCTGCCACGCTGAATCACCTTCTCCCCGGCGATTCCATTTCCGCCGAGGTAGTAGTGGTTCGCAAGAACGACGAGACCCCTGATTACTGGCTGGAGAATGTCAAAGTCATTCGGCACATCGACTCTCCCCACGCCGCAGGCGCAAACTCGCTGCACATGCCCGCTCCGGGAGAAGAAGTTCCCGATTTTTCATTCACCAACCAGAGCGGCCAGCAAATCACGCTCAAGCAGTATCGCGGGAAGGTTCTGCTCGTCACCTTTATTTATACGCGCTGTCCTTTTCCGGACTTCTGTCCGCGCGTGAGCGCCAACTTTGCGGAAATTTACAAACAGATCGGCAGCAATCCCGATCTTGTCGGCACGCATCTCTTGAGCATCAGCTTCGATCCGGAGCACGACACGCCTAAGGTTCTTCGAGACTACGGCTTTTCGGCGGCGCACACGCACGATCCGGCGCTTTTCAATCGCTGGGAATTTGCCGCCCCGCGCAGTGCCGACTTGCCGAAGATTGCCGATTTCTTTGCGCTGACGATCAAGCCCGAAGGCGGCACAATCACGCACAATCTGAGCACTGCAGTTATCGGTCCCGATGGCAAAATCGTGAAGTGGTATCACGGCAGCGACTGGCAGCCTTCTGATTTAATAAAAGACGCAGCCAGCGCGCATGAAACAAAGTCGTAGCCCGAAAGAGGTTTTTCTCAGCGTCCTCCGCGTACTCAGCGGTTAAAGGCTTTTCCTGCCGCGAGGAGAACCTCAAAGCAGGCGGCGGCACTGGCGGCCCAAAAAAAAAGAGGAACCATGAAATACCTGCTGCTGATTCTGGCCATCCTGGGAATAGTCGTTTCTTCGCTGGCCCTGCGCGAACATTACCGCACTTATGGCGATTCCCCCTGCAGCATCAACGAGCGCTGGGACTGCGGTGTCGTCAATCACAGCAGCTACGCCATGCTCGCCGGAATCCCCGTAGCCACGATCGGCATTGCCGGATACATCCTGATGGGCGCACTTGCATTCCTTCGCGCCTATCGCCTTCTGTTGGTTGCTGCCCTCGCCGGATTCGCCTTCTCGCTCTACCTTGCAAACATCGAAGCGCACGTGCTCGGCGTCTGGTGTGTTTACTGCGTCATTTCACTGGGGGTCATCTCTCTGATGTCGCTGCTCACGCTGGGAATCGTCGTCGCGCAGTTTGTGCGCAAGCCAAAACCGGCTTAGCGCCGAATCCTTCCCTTCGCCCCGATCTTGCGGTTGATGTCGGTGGAGAATTCGATAAAGAAGTTCAGCAAGGCGCCGTATCCCGCCTGCCCCAGCATGGCACGCCCGCCTTCGGCAAATCCGTTGCGCGGATGCGGTTTCCACGCGGTCGAAAGCAATCCGCCACCGAACGATCCGCCATATAAAGCCCATTGCGGCCGCAGATGTTGCTCGCCTTCATCGTAAGTAAGAAAATTCCGCATGATCGCGTGCCGCGTCCTCGGCCAGAAACCTCTGCACCGGCACTGATCGTACCGCGGTTCATATTTCAGCAGCGAATTTCCCAGGTAGGCCAGCGTATTCGCCGTAATGAATTGTCCTTCGCGCGACGCGAACCGCTCCGCGTATCCGCCCCAGCCGTCGTCCCACTCGGACGGCGCCCCTCGCGCCTGATCGATTCCCGCCGCGAACATGCGCTTCATATACGCTCCCGGAGTGGCCAGCGTCTGGTCCAGGTAGATTGCCCGCCGCTCTTGCACAGTAAGCGGAACCCGCGGTTGGTTCGTTCCCACAAAAATGCCGGTAAGCCATCCGCTCTCCCAATCCCGTGCCTTGAACAGCGCCGCCTTTCCCATCTCTTTTGTGGCCACTGCCGCCTGCACAGTCCTTTCCGCAGCGTACTGCGCGGGATTCGGACTCTCTTCTTTCTTCTCTTCCTTCGAGGAGGGCTCGGGCGAAGATGGCTCCGGCTTCGGCGACTGCTGTGGTTGAGATTGTCCTTGTGCAGGCGCGGATTGTTGCGGAGGAGTAGACGGTTGCGCAGGCGCGTCCTGCGCCAGTGCGCCTGTGCAGGTGATCGCCAGGAAACCCATCAAGAGAACAACTCGGCACGCACCATTCCACTCGTAACGTGCCGTCCCCACTCCGTCACCCCTTCTGCGTTCTTCGCGCTCGTTTTCCGGCAACTCTGAACTCTGTGTTGATGCGACAGCTTTGCAACCCGTTGCGGATAAACGGTGGGGTGCTGGGATGCAATTGCCAGAAACGTGAGGTCCAGAAAGAGCGCCGTCAGAACTTAGGGACTACCCCCGCTCGAACGCGTGCTTCTTCTCCAACTCTTCCACTGCCTCCCGACGTGCCGTCTCGAATCTCTCCGCTTGCCGCAGCAAACCTTGCGTAGCCCCGGCCCACTCGCCCTCGATGCGTAGCAACCCCTGCGCCGCCACCAGCCGCGCAGCAATCTCAATCAGGTGTGAGGGAGTGGTCTGCAGATACTGCGCCTCCGCCGGGTCGCCAATCCACACCCGCACGGGTGCCCCATTTCTCGCGTCTTCTGCGAGGAGTGGGGATCTTGCCAGTTTTGTCTGCCAATACACTTTGCGCTCGATGAACTCCGCCATCACGTCGTCGGTAGCCTTGCCAAACACCCACTGCTGGCGCTTGAAATCATAGTGGCGGCTGGAAAACGGCACCGGCAACAATTTTCCCGACTTCACAAACTCAATCTGCCGCCGGTCCACTTCCTTGCGCAGCGCATTGATGACCGGCGCCTCCGCATCTTTCGGCTCCAGCGACGGCATCACCTCGCGCACCGTTTGCGAAAGATTCACTGCCACGGGCGCATGCAATCCCTCCGAACCTTCCAGCCGGATGTCCCCATGCAGCACCCAGAAATCCGCCCCCGACGTCGACTGATGAAACGGCCACTTCAGCCGGATCGTAAGCGGCAGCCCCCGCAGCGTTACCCAGATTTTCTCGCCCGCCGCACCCGCTTCGCCCGCGCGGCTCTCCTGCAACGTAGTCATGAGATGTTCTTCCTCTGTGCCCCCAGTGCCCTCTGTGGTTAATAGATCTGCAATCTGAAATTCTACCGCGTACCCCGCATCAGTGCGTTGGCTTTCGAATCCCGCTCTCCACCAGCCATCCTAACAATCCCGGAAGACAGAATCCCACCGCATTCAGAATGCCATGCGTTCGAGACATCTGAGGGATCGTCAGCACATCGCTGCCCAAGTAATCGGCGATCGCATAGATTCCGGAAAAAATCATCCCCGCAAAAACCGCGCCAGCCGCCACTTGCAAGAGGATTCGTGCCGTGGCATCTTCAACGCTCTCGCCCAAGGTGCGCAAGCAAACTGCCAGCGCAGCGACGCTAAGTGAAAACAAAATCGCCGCCACCATCTTCAGCGCCGGAGAAATCACAAACCCCGCGGCTACCACGAACGGCAACCCGGCGACCATCAGCACCAGGATCGCCAGCCACGAATTTCGCCCGCGTCTCTCTGCAAAGCGAAGCATCGCCGCCCCGATCATCGCCGTAGCAAATCCGGCAAAGTGGAAGTGCACCGCAGTGAGCAATCCAATCGGTTCCTGAGTCCCCATCGGCCGCATTCCCAGCCGCGACGCCACCAGCCAAGCCCCGCCCACCGCCAGATCCACCCCCGCCATCCCCATCGCAATCCGTGTGGCGCGGGCGATCCGTGTGGCGCGGGCGCCCTCGCCCGCGTCTTTAGAAAGCGCACGCAGCAGCTTCCCAAGCCCATCTCCCGCCACAAGCAAACAAACCACCAACCATCCCAGCGCGAGAAACCCGCCCACCCTTCCAGGAGGGACCACCATCGCCACCACCGCGAACGCCGCACCCGCGGGTTGCATCCGCCGAGCAAGTTCGTAGACGCGCCCACCGCCGAGTACGCGCCCCAATTCCAATCCCAGCGGAACAATCACGAGGGGCGCAAACAGGAAAAGCAACTCGATCGCCCCTATCCGCGCAACTCCAATCCGCGCCAGCACCGCGATTCCTGCCCAAACCCCTGCTCCCGCGATCGCACATACAGCGGCCCACCGGTCTGCTCCGGTTGCCGTCTCCTCTACGCCGCGCACGGCAGCACTATCATTCCAAGATGGGATCTGCGTCTCGTTGCGTCGCTCCAATGTTGCTTTCATTACCGACCTCCCGGGTGCCCCACCCTTCTCGCGATTTGTGCGAGAGGAGCCTGCCCTGAGCTTGCCGAAGGGTGGGGAGTTCGGCTTAAGGTTCCGACCGCCTCACCTGACCAGCCTCAACGCCGCCACCCCAAAGACGCCCACCAGCACCGCCAGCGCTCCGAGATACAGGGAGTCCAGCCCGCGATTCTCGCGCCGCACTTCACGATCGTAATAAACGACCTGCAGCACGATTCGCAGCAACCAGAACCCGGCGATGAATCCGCTCAAAAACCGTCCTAGCCCGCTAGCTCCTGCCAGGTCCGAGGCGAACCCAAAGCAGAGTCCGGCAAACAGTCCCAGCACGATGACGATGTAGACCCAATGCACATAGAAAATCTGCCGAATGAATCGCGGAACTCCGGCAAGCCTCTCCCGCACCAGCAACCGCCGCGGCAACGGAATATTCGCCGCCACGATTCCCAGGTGCACGACCCCGGCTCCCCAAATCGCTCGAATCATCCAAGTGTTCATAACCCACCTCCGGCCGTACTCTGTGAAACTCTGCGCCCTCTGTGGTTGAAAGGTTTTGAAGCCTATCCTCTCATGACAGACATTTCTGCATGAACTGAAAAACAAAACCAAAAAAAATTATCCTGCTTTCTTCCGCACCTTGGTCCCCATTCGCAACAGTTTCCGAACCGTGCCCGTAGGCACCTGCTTCATCTGATCGTGCAACTCCGTCACCGCCTCGAAGAATCCGGCCATCGCCCCAAGCCGCTCCCGCGTATAGTCCGCACCCGGTTCCTTCGGATCCAGATCGGCCAGGCACCGCCGCAACATCTCCCGCGTCGGATCGATCTCCCGCCGCTTCCTCTGCTCAATCACCAGCCGAAACATCTCCCACACGTCTTTCATCGACTCATAATGTTCGCGCCGGTCGCCCAGCACGTGCACCGCCCGCACAATCCCCCAGGTCTCCAGTTCGCGAATCGAAGTGCTCACATTGGATCGCGCCACGCTCAACGTCTCCGCAATCTCCTCGGCCGGCAGCGCCTTGGGCGACAGGTACAGCAGGGCATGAATCTGCGCCACCGTCCGGTTGATCCCCCACCGCGTCCCCATCTCCCCCCAGTGAAGGATGTATTGCTTCTGCACTCCAGTCAGTTCCGCCATATCGTTTCTTTCAGTACAGACTGAATATACAGAATAAATAGCTCGATGTCAAGGATTTCCTGGATGCGTCGAGCTGGAAAAAAGGGTGCCCGACCCTTCTCGCGCTGTATGCGAGAGGGTGGGGATTTTGATCGTCGCTAGCTATAATTCCACATCATCCCTGCGCCCCATCCAGCGACCGGATTCCCAATCTATATTCACGCAGGCCCCCACATCATCCATCCCCACCTATTTTTTGAAACCCTAGCTTACGTAACCGCCTTCGGCGTCTACCTCGCTCTTCGCCGCCGTTTCAAAGACCCGATCGCCACCCCGCTGCGGTGGGCCGCAATCGCCGCCGCCGTGGCCGGAGCCGCCATCGGCTCCAGGCTTCTGTTCTGGCTCGAAGACCCGCAACTCACATGGCACAACTTGCACAATCCGGCGTACCTCGCAGGAGGCAAAACCATCGTCGGCGCACTGGCTTTCGGCCTCTTCACCGTCGAGTTGACGAAACGCTACATCGGACTCCGTCAGTCCACCGGAGACCTCTACGCCATCCCCCTCGCACTCGGAATCGCCATCGGCCGCATCGGCTGCTTCCTCACCGGCCTCTCCGACAACACCTACGGCACTCCCACGAATCTCCCCTGGGCCGTCAACTTCGGCGATGGCATCCCTCGCCATCCCACCCAACTCTACGAAATTGTTTTCCTCCTGCTTCTCATCCCGATCCTCTCCCGCGTCCTGAAAAGAATTTCGATTGAAAATAGACACACAAGAAATGTCATCCTGAGCGGAGCCGTGACGCAGCGCAGCGAAGTCACGGCGCAGTCGAAGGACCCCTACCCACGCAGCGAATCTGCTCCGCACCCCGGCGACGCCTTCAAGTTCTTCATGGTCGCCTACCTGTCCTTCCGCCTGCTCTGCGACTTCCTCAAACCCTACCCGCGCATCTTCCTCGGCCTCGGAGGAATTCAATGGGCGTGCGTCCTCATCTTGCTTTACTATTCTCCGGACATTGCCCGCTGGCTTCGCCTCTCGTTGCCCGAGAAGCAGCCGGCATAACCCATGGAACGTTGGGCCGCTAACACGCTTCGCACTCTCGGGATCATCCTGACCGCGGGCTGCGTGCTGATCACCAGCCTCTTCCTGCTCTTACTTTCCATGTGTGCGGCGCAAGGCGATTTCGGCGGCAACAAGCATCCCGAACTGGTCGTCCCTTATCTCGCCGCTGCAGTAGCTGTGGTCGTGCTCGGCATCTGGTTCATCGCATGGCTGGCCCGCGGCATCCTCCGCTCCTCAGCCATGGCCGAGCCGCTCGCTGTAGGACCTCCCGCTGGCGTACTCCCCCCTACGCAAGCCATCTCACCCGCGCCTTCCGTTCCGCTCCATCTTTCCCCGTTGGGCCGCAAATCCATCGACCGCCTCGTCTTCGCTCTCATCGCTCAAATCGCAGTGAGCGCCGGCGCCTGGATCTTTGGCCAGCTTCATTACTGGTCCCGTCCCCACACCTTTGCCCCTCACAACTGGACGCTCGTTCTGCTCGCGCCCTACGTCCTATATCACGTGCCCTACGCAATTCTCATTTATGTTCTTCTCAAGCGACCCGATCGCCGCGCCTTCGCTTACTCTCTTGCCGTGCCTGCAGTTCTCATTCTGCAGTCCGTATTCAGCCTCGGAGTGTTAGGCTACTACTATGTTAGGCAGCCCAACGGATTTCTCCTCTTCGCCGTTCCCTGGCTCATTCACATCGTGATCATCGTTCTGGCCTACCAGGCGATCCAGCAGGTCGGCCTGCATCCTCCGCCTTCCTCGCTGATCGTTGCCGCAGTGGTTACCTTCTTCTACTTTTCCGCGATCCATGTGATCACCCCGTTGCTCTATCGCTTCGCGTGGAGATGATTTTTTTCCTCTGTCTCCTGTGCCCACTGTGGTTGAATGAAGCTCCATGGCCAAGACTCGTCCCTATCTCTTCTACGACGTAGCCATATCGATCTGCTCGACGTGCTACAACAAGGTCGAAGCCAAAACTGTTTTTCAGGATGGCAATGTTTACCTGCTCAAGCGCTGCCCGCAGCACGGCGCTGAGCGCGTCCTCATTGCCGACGACGTCGACTACTACCGCCGCTGCCGCGAGATTTTCATCAAGCCCCCGGAAATGCCTCTGGTCTACAACACGCCGGTGAAGTGGGGATGCCCTTACGACTGCGGCCTCTGCACCGACCACGAGCAGCACTCCTGCCTCACGCTGGTTGAGATTTGCGATTACTGCAACCTGCGCTGTCCTGTCTGCTACGCCGCCAGTGGCCCCGAGCGCCAGCAATTCCGCACGCTCCAGCAGATCGAAAAAATGCTGGACGCAGTCGTCCGCAACGAAGGCCATCCTGATGTAGTCCAGCTCTCCGGTGGGGAGCCCACGGTGCACCCCGATTTTTTTGAGATTGTCGAGATGGCAAAGACTCGTCCCATTCGCCATCTCATGCTGAATACCAACGGCGTGCGTATCGCCCAAGAAGAGGATTTCGTAAAGCGCCTGGCGGATTACAAAGAAGACTTCGAAGTCTATCTGCAGTTCGATTCTTTCGAGCGCGATGCCTTGATGGAACTCCGCGGCGCCGATCTTCGCCGCGTCCGCCACGACGCTCTCGAAAAACTGAATCGCTATAACATCGCCACGAACTTGGTGGTCACACTGAAGAAGGGCGTCAACGACCACGAAATCGGCAAGACCATCGACTTCGCGCTCGAGCAACCCTGCGTCCGCGGAGTCACCTTCCAGCCAATCCAAGACGCCGGACGCCTGGAAACGTGGGTGCCAAACAACTCTCTCACCGAGGGTGCCCCACCCTTCTCGCGCCTTTTGCGAGAGGGTGGGGATTTTGATCTTCCGCCGGTAAGTAACGATCAAGCAAGCACGATGGCGACGCAGCCCGGGAAGTTCGTCCGCAATTTCGATCCCGCAACCGATCGCCTGACGCTCACTGAAATCCGCCGAAAAATTCTCCAGCAGACCAAAGTCTTCCGCCCAGAAGACATCATCCCCGTGCCCTGCCATCCCGACTCGCTGGCCATGGCCTATGCCCTAAAGCTAAACGGAAAAGTAACGCCGCTGACCAGCATGATCCCGCCCGAAATATTGATCGACGGAGCGGCCAACACCATCCTCTACGAGCAGGAACCCGCGGTCCGGGACAACCTCTTAAAACTGTTCGCGACCAATCATTCGCCCGCGAGTAGCGCCGGAACGCTCCGCGAACTGCTCTGCTGCCTGCCGAAAGTTATGGTTCCCGATGCCATCACCTACGAAAACATTTTCCGCGTCATCATCATGCAATTCATCGACGCCCACTCGTTCGACGTGCGCAGCATCAAGAAAACCTGCGTCCACATCGTCCACCCCGACGGCCGCTTGATCCCCTTCGACACCTACAACCTCTTCTACCGCGATAACCTGGAACAAACCCGTCTGGACCCATTAAGAAAGAAAGCCGAAGCCGCACTCCAAGCCACGTAGCGACAGCCGCCTCGGCTGTCCTGCGAAGGAATTCATCCCGGCACACGTAGCGGCGGACGCAATCGTCCGCCCGCCTCTAATTCGTCTGCGCCGCCCGGTGAATCTTCCGCAACCGCTCCTCGATTTGTTCCGCCTCGTCCTTGCGTCCCAGCTTCCGCAGCGCATTCGCTTCATTCGTCTCGTCCCCCGTCTTTCGATACACGTAGCGCCGGACGCTTTGGTCCGTCCAAGATGCGTGGCCGCGTAGGGACGGACGCATTCGTCCGTCCGCGCTTGGAGATTTGCTAAAAATAATGAGACGAGGTTTCTAGTTCGCGGGCGACCGAGACGGGTCGCTTAACTTAATCAGCTTGCCGGGAGGATATTCGGCGGGCGTGAGCGGGGTATCAGGGTCGGGATTTACGATGGTCAGCACCTTGCCGCTGCGGACCCCACGAATAGTCAGACTCTGGCCGTCCACTGCTACTACCCGATACTTCTCCTCGAAAATTGCTCCCTTGGGGGCTTTCATAGCTAAATTGGATGCCAAATCTTAAAAGGGTGACTCCCCAGTTTTTCCGATCCGCAGGATCGGCCACGGTTGTAGAACCATTATCCCCGCGTCCATCTGCTTTCGCAAATCCGCTTTCGCAGATCTACGATTGTCCCATCTACAATCGTGAGTCTGCTCTCTATGAACACCGCACGCATCCGAGAGTTGCTTGAGCCCTTTCTCCGCACGCCGATTGCGGCTTCCGAAACTTGTCATTCCGAGCCGGCGCAAGCCGGAGCGGAACCCGCTGTCCTCTCTCCCGCTCAAGTGCAGGATATATCGACGTACATCGATATACTGATTCGCTGGAACGCCCGCATCAACCTCACCGCCGTGCGCGATCCGGAAGAGATTGTCACTCGCCACTTCGGCGAAAGCCTGTTCGCCGCTTGCCATTTGTTCCCACCCAATGTTCATGTGAGGACAGCTGCTCCACAGTTGTTCCCGAGTGGAGTTCATGTGGGGACAGCCGCCCAAGCCTGCCCTGAGCGAAGTCGAAGGGGCTGTCCAGCCGAGCGAAGCTCGGCTGCCTTGACGCTGGCCGATCTCGGCGCAGGCACCGGATTTCCCGGCCTTCCCATCAAACTCTGGGCTCCGCAAATCTCCCTGACCCTGATCGAATCCAACCATAAGAAAGCTACCTTCCTCCGCGAAGTCACCCGCGCCCTTACATTGACGGACGTCGATATACAAAACATCCGCGCCGAAACCGTGACCGGCAAGACATTCGACGTAGTCACGCTACGAGCCGTCGAGCGCTTCGAGTCCATCCTTCCAGTAGCCGCCGCGCTAGTCCGCCCGGCTGGCAGCCTGGCTCTGCTGATCGGCACTTCCCAGCAAGGCCAAGCACAAGCCCGTCTGCCACGATTAACGTGGTCTGACCCCATTTCGGTCCCAGCGTCGAAGTCCAGAATCCTGTTGATCGGCCAGCGAGAGCGAACCTCTTAAGTAAACAAGTGGAGCATAGGCATCATAAATCCGCCCCCATCGTCGCGGTCAGTGGACTTCGCGCCTGTCCCGTGACACAAAAGTGGAACAGATGTCACGAAGTCACACTCTCGCGGAACGTGTATCGCTGAGCAATCGCAAAGTTTTCCACAATGTTCCTGCAGGAACATTTCTCCCTTTTGTGCCCCTGGCCGCAACTCCACTGCTCCCTAGACGCCCAGCGTAAGGTTCCTGCGGGAACACTACGCGCACTTTTCAATCCGGCTGCACCCTACAGATTGCCGGCATCCCGATCGTCTTCCCGTACGTCTTCTGCGGAACGACCCGAGAAGGGGAACAATGTTCCTGCAGGAACACTTCTTCCCGCACGACGTGAAGAGCCCAATCCCTCTTGTTAGCCCCTGCCGATTCCAACCCTGCCACGACCAGAACGAGTATGGCCTAGGGGAGTCGTCCTTCTCCTCCCCCCAGAACTGCTGCCGCGAAATTGGGGGACTCTTAATTTTATCTTTGCGCTTCAGTTTGGTTCTGGCCGAAGTGTTCCTGCGGGAACATTTCTCCTACTTGAGCGGGGAGCACAGTGTGGTTTCGTGTGGAATGTTCCTGCGGGAACGCTTTTTGCACACAAATTCGTTGGCTTGCACAGCTAATCTCATTGCATTGGTATACGAAGCGGATTATGCTGCCGGGTAGCTCTGGTTCTCCTCACAATCTAATGGGACGCGTCATCGCTGTTGCCAATCAGAAGGGCGGCGTGGGTAAGACTACGACTGCCATCAACCTGGCTGCGTCGTTTGCGGCTGCGGAAGTGAACACGCTGCTGGTCGATTGCGATCCGCAATCGAACGCCACCAGCGGCCTGGGGTTCGCCAAGGATCCTGACCGCGTCAGCTCGTACCATCTGTTGATGGGCGCGGCCTCGGCTGAGGAGGCACTGCTCACGACAGAACTGGAACAGCTGTGGCTGATTCCAGCGCACAAAAATCTCATCGGCGCAAACATTGAACTGGTGGACGCAGACGGGCGCGAGTTTCGCATGCGCGATGCGCTGGCTCCTTTGCGGGATCGGTTTCAGTTCGTCGTGCTGGACTGTCCGCCAGCGCTGGATCTGCTGACCCTGAATGCGCTGGTGGCTGCGGACGCGGTGCTGATTCCGATGCAGGGGGAGTACTTTGCTCTGGAGGGTGTGAGCGAGTTGCTTGACACCATTGAGCGGATCCGCGCGGGGCTCAATCCTGCATTGGGGATTGAGGGCGTGGTGCTGACGATGTTTGATGACCGCACCAACCTGGCGCAGCAGGTGATGAGTGAGCTGAAGAACTTTTTTGGGGAGAAGCTTTGCCAGACAACTGTGCCGCGGAACATACGACTGGCGGAGGCGCCTAGCCATGGGAAGGCGGCGCTGGTGTACGATCCGCGGTCGAAGGGGGCGGAGAGCTATATACGGCTGGCGAAGGAACTGATTGAGAGGCAGCCTTCAGCGGTCAGCTCTCCTCCTTCCGCTGAGACCATAGCAACGGAGAGCGCAGAGGCGGTGGAGGAGATTCCCGCAGCTGTGGACGCCATGGATAAATCAGCTTGAATCCCCTGGCTTGGTATATCGACAATCATCGATATACAGTACCCGGAATTCAACCACAGAGGGCGCAGAGGTTCACAGGGTAAGATATATCGATTGGCATCGATATATTAGATTGATGGTTGTCGATATAAGGCGGAACGTGCAATAGGTCCTTCGGCGCCAAAGTGCGGCGCCTCAGGATGACAAGCTCCGGGGGATGATTACGGGCGAGAGGAATGAATGATGACTACTAGTGCGGCGGAGAAGCGGGCGGCGGGCGAGAAGGAGAAGGTGGAGAAGCGGCGGGCTTTGGGGCGCGGGCTGGAGTCGTTGTTGCCTGGGCCACGAGTCGTACCGGGGGGGCAGAGCGGCGGAGTTGCGAGCACACAGCAGATTCCTCACTTCGTTCGGAATGAGACTTCCGTTGTTGACAGGACGGTGGCGAATCATGGGACGATTTCGCCCGAAGCGTCTCGGGGAGATGAGGCGGCGGTGGTTGCGCAGGCTGCTTCGCGATTCGCTTCTTTGGAGATTCAGGCGGTAGCGGAGGAGGTGGACGCGACCGCGGCAGCAGCCGAGCTTCGCTCGGCCGGACAGCCGGGGGCGGCTGTCCCCACATTTTCTCCATCTTCTACATCTTCCACCCCCGATCTGGAGCCGGTTGGGGCGGACGAGACTATCACGATCTATGCGCAGGCGGAGTCGCGGATTCCGGGGAACCTTGTGGTCAATGTGGCAATTGCGGATATTGATCGGAATCCGTTTCAGACCCGGCATGTCGAGGATGATGAGGCGCTGGAGGAGTTGGCGGATTCGATCAAGGCGAATGGCGTAGTGCAGCCGATCCTGGTGCGTCCCGGCGATGAAGACGGGCGCTACATTTTAATTCTGGGCGAGCGGCGGTTGCATGCCTCGAAGAAAGCGGGGAAGACGCATATTCCGGCACTGGTGCGGCGAGTTTCGCTGCAGCAGGCGGCAGAGATGACGATCATCGAAAACCTGCAGCGGGAGGATTTGAGTGCGCTGGAACAGGCGGAGGCGTTTCGGGTGTTGAGCAATGAGTTCCATCTGACGCAGCAACAGATTGGGGAGCGCGTGGGACTTTCGCGAGCGTCGGTGACGAACTATATGCGGTTACTAAAGCTGCCGCGCGAGGTGATGCAGTTATTGGCCGAGAAGAAGATTAACTTCGCCCAGGCCAAGGAACTGCTGAAGCTGGATGGCGACGACAAGATTGCGGAGGCCGCGCTGTTTGCGGTGAAGAAAGGTATGTCGGTCGAGCAGGTCGAGATGCTGGTTCTGCGAATGAACGGGCTGCTCGATCCAATTCCAGGGATGCCGGGATTGACGCCCAACAAGAAGAGCAGCGGAGCGCGGTGGGTGGATCCGAATGTGCGATCGGCGCAGATGGAGCTGGAGCGGATGTTGGGAGTGCGGGTGCGAATCCGCGACCGCAAGGGCAAGGGGAAGATTGTGATCGAGTATCACACGGTGGATGATTATGAACGGGTGGTGGAGATGTTGCGGGGGAAGAAGTAGTTCGTTTTTGGTAGCGAGAGAATGCGGCCCGTTGGCCGCATTTTTTTTTTGGGGAACCTGGATGGTTATCCGGTGGGAATTCAGGGACGATTTTTCGTGGGCGATTCGGCGCGGGTGGGAGATTATTGACGCGTGTGTTTATTCCCGTGGTTCCGGCGCATGATTCGCAATCTGCGTCGTAGGGTTTCTTTCGCCCCTCCGGGGCTTGTTCATTTTCCCGCGCCATCTACCCACGGCTTGCGCCGTGGGCTTTATTCTTGCGCCCCTTCGGGGCTGCGGCATTCGTCGTCCCGTCTCTAATACACCGTCCTATACTTCGTCCTGTACTTCGCCCTAATCTCTGGCGCTCTTCTTTTATCTCGCTCACGTCTGTTTACGCGCTAACTGTAGGCGAAGAGGGTCATGAAGCCGAAGTCCATGTGGAGTTGCTGGTGGCAGTGGAAGAGGGTTGGGCCGGGATTGTTGGCTTGGAAATCGATTTCGACTTCCTGGTAGCCGCCGACCATGACTACATCTTTCATTACGCCGGAGGTAGGCTGGCCGGCAAATTTTGTCAGTTCGAAGGTGTGGCGGTGGAGATGGATGGGGTGAATGTCGTCACTGGCATTGCGCATGCGGATGCGGTAGCGCTTGCCTTCTGTCACCTTGAAGGCTGGCGGCGCCATCATTTGCGTTAGCGGATAGGCGGCGCCGTTGATGGTCCATTGATTGAATCCGTCGACGGCGGCATTTTGCTTTTCGAAGAGCATTTCGAAAATCTCGTCGGGCTGCGGGGAGTTTGCGGCAGCGGCGCCGAAGTGGTCGTAGTTCCATTTGAACGGAACGGGCGGAAGCCATTGGGGTTTGGTTTTGCTGCCGGCGTATTCGACTACGATGCCCATGCCGTGATGGCGATCGTCGTCGTCGAGGTCTCCCATGATCCAGACGCCGGGATGGTTCATTTCTACAATGGCGGAGATGCGCTCGGCGGTGCCGAGCCAGAGAACGGGAACGCGAACTGGTTTGGGGAGCGGATTGCCGTCCATGGCAATGACGGTGAAAGTGTGGCCGGGGAGAGCCAGGCTGCGAATCTCGGTGGCGCTACCGTTGAGAACGTGGAAGAGAACGCGCTCGCGCGGTTTCACGCGCACCGGTTCGCCGTGGCCCAGCATGCGCCCGTTGATGGTGAATGAGTCGTAACCGACTTCGAATCCGTGAGGCTTGCCCTGGGCTATCGAGGCTTTCATCTTGTTCTCGCCCGATTCTTTGAGTTCGGGAATGGTTTGTGCGGGCGAGAGGAAGTGCTGCGGCATGTCGCCGCCGCGGCTCAAGGTGGGCTGGAATTCTTTTAGTGTGAGGAAGACTTCGCGATCGTAGTTGCCGGGATTTTGTTTGGGTTCGATGTAGACGGGGCCGACCTGGCCGCTGTACTGGCCGAGAGAGAGATTGTCCCCGGCGCGGACGTGGGTGTGATAGAAGCGGAGGCCCGAGGGGTGGGGCACGAAGGAGATCCTGCGCGAGCCTTGGGGAGGAATGAAGGGAGTGCCCTCTTCGGCGGCGCCATCGACTTCGGTGGAAACCAGCTGGCCGTGCCAGTGCAGTTGTTCGGGAGTGTCGGTGTCGTTTTGAATGTCGACGGTGACCTGCTGGCCCTCTTTCAGGCGAAGTAACGGGCCGGGGAATTGGCCGTTGTACGTGGTGACCGAGAGGATGCGTTTGGGCGCGATTTCGAGTGGCTTGGTGGCGATCGTGAGGGTGTAGTCGGCGGGGGTTTGCGCCAGCAAGCGCGAGGGCGGGAGTAGAGTCGCGGCGGCGGTTGCGGCGGCGGTTTTGAGGAAGGTGCGGCGGTCGGGGTTCAGGGGAGACATAATATTGGAATATATCGGATTTGAAATCGATGATGCCGGTTTGGCGGACGCGACGTGAGATTGAGCGGGGCAGGATGGATTTCGATCGATGGGCAGGAATTTGAGCGAGATAGATTGTTTCGTCGGACAAGGTTTTCTTTCGCCCCTTTCGGGGCTTGTTGATCTTCCCGCGCGGCAGTCCCACGGCTTGCGCCGTGGGCTGCATTCTATCGCCCCTTCGCGGCTTGGGGAATTGGACGCGGATTGAGACAGTGGACGCAGTTCGGTTTTTAGATAGCGGACTACGAGGGTGAGCTTTGCGGCTACAGCCACGGGGGCGGGCTAGGCTGGGGGTAAATCGGATGG
>CALFMO010000029.1 GCA_937879855.1 uncultured Acidobacteriaceae bacterium
ATCTACCTGCCACTTCATATGGGGCGCGTCCGATACAGCACTAGCGTTTCTGGATGGGTGTATGAGGGGGCTTGTCCGAGCAGGAAAGGCGTTAAAAACGCGGCGGCAACAAGAACAAGCGTCAGGGTTCTCACTGTTATAAGTTCCCCCGAAGTGCTCTGGGCTGGTGGCTCAGTCCCCTGAGGCAAGGGCGGTGCGGGCCAAGTGTTCCGGCGTCCCCTTTTTATACGCGCCTTTCACCCATGCATCTCGGCTCGTCTTGAGTGTAAACGTCTGCCCCAGCTTCGAGCTGGCCTTAGCCGCTTCCTTGAGTTTGCCTTTGGTTGCGGGGTGAGACATATTCCACAGGGCGCGTGCGCGGTAATGTTCGTACAGCCGCATGAATTCAGCGAAATAGGTCTGCGCGAGTTCCGGGCTGCCCTGGATCTCGATCAGGTTCTCGTCGTTATGGTGGGTTGAGTTTTCGCTCAGGTTATTCGAGCCTGTGTAGATGATCGGGTTGTCGGTTTCCGCATCGACCACGATGAACTTGTGGTGGATATGCACGGCCGGGGGGCCGCCCTTCTTCTTGCTTTTTTGGGACTTGGGCAGCGTACTCTTGCGGCTCATATCCACAGCATTGAACTCAGGGAGAAATCCAGCCGGCGTATTGCCAGGCTTGAAATAGGAGTACGCGAGCACCTTCTTGTCCTTCTGAGATCGATTGTAGAGTGTGACCTTGATTTGTGTCGCGGGTGTCGGTTTTCGGGGTGCTTCACCAGAGTCTGATAAATTGTCCTTTTTCCTATTGTTCGGGTTACCAATCGAATTCAGCATTCCATAAAGAAGCTTTTTCTTGTCACCCGAGGCAAGCAACGAGGAAATCAGCTTCGGGTCGGTAGGATCAAACATGCAGAAAATCACGGATTCCTTGGCACTATTGATAGAGTTGATCACTCTGTCGATAGAAGCGCGCCGGTTCTTTGGCTCCGGCGAGAAAATTACCCGTATCCTTGCTTTACCCACGCTAATCTCATCCGACCACGTTGCGCCCTTGGCGGTGTCTGGAACGGGTGGGTCAGTCGCCAGTAGTTTTTGACGAGCAATAAACAAAGCTGACAGCTCCTTCGATCTGAAGATATGCAGTAGATTCGCCTGGCTGGTGAGTCCCTCTGGCGTGTAGTTGGCGGAGCCCATCAGCACACGGCCATTGTCCTCGTCAACTAGAAACTTGTTGTGCATGATGTTGGTCTTCGAACGTTTCTCTCCCTCAAACTTGTCTTTCTTGGCCTTCTCCAATTGGTTGATGGCAGGAAGGCACGTTGTGTCGTTCTTGCGGTCCTCGTACACGAGCGACAGTTCGCCCTTGAAAGAAGTGAGATCCGGCATTACCCATTCATTGTCGGTAAGGTGATAGATGGCTCCGCAAACATTCCCCGCGCCTTCCAATATTTGGGTAAAGGCCTCTTCCAGACCATTAGCTAGCCAGTCCATCACGGCGTCGAGATCCTTCTGCGGGTCCGGAAACTTCTGGGAGAAAGACTGCGAACTTACGACGGCCCGATTGAACCACGTCGATATGTCGTCGCGTTCAAAAGTGGGAACATCGACTTCCGTGGGTCTGGAGGAAGCTTCGTCCTGGAGTTTCAGATCCTGCGGGCTTGTGCCGCGCACCGGCGTGACGGTGTAGGTAAACGTCTTGCCCCTGTCCGCATTCGTGATTGCAGAATCCCACCACAGAAACTTCTGGATTGGAGAGACGTTGCTCGGCAGCGACTGAGCGTGAGGTCCGGGAGGTGCAAAGCCGATCTTGTTGAGGAGGTAGCCATCCTTCTCGCCGGCATGAAAGCCAGGACTACGAAGGATTGCAAACCCCAGGAAGTCGTCGTACTTGGCTCCGTCGGCCCAGTCCATTGCCAGCAGGACAAGGGTGGGGGAAGTGTAAGCACGAAGCGTCACCTGATTGGCCATATCTGCTCCTCACTTGCAGCGGTAATTCGGTTTTGGCACCATGCGGGCTAGTTCGCCCGCACCGTGCCGCCACTTTCGGAGTCGTTCTCTTAGGCGTGCTCTTCATACGGGGTTGACCGCCTCGCTTGGTACGCGACGCGGGGCCGCTATGTTTGGTTGACGGTGAGAGCTGCCTAGCAAGCAACACTGCCACGCCATGGCGAGCCCAACGACTTTTACTCAACTATACTTGGCCGTCAGCCACCACTAGTTAGCGACCATCTGATGACTGTTGAGATCGACGGTGACAAAATCGAATCGAGATTGCGCCAGACTGTTCACACCAACTTGGTGAAACCCCATCCGCAAGAATTTGTCATCGACCGTGACGCGTAGGTACCCGTAATTGTGATCTTCATATTTCTCGAGGATGAGGTCCTTGACCTCAACAGCCGGATTTTTCTCAAGGTACTTTACGCTGATCCCAGGATGTGGCTCGACGGCGGGTTGACCTTTACTTCCGCGGACGAGTGGATTCACGTTGTGTCCGCTGTCACCGGTCACAAGTATGGGTACGTCGTAATCCTTACCTTCAAATTTGATTTCCCGAGTGAACCTTTGGTAGTTGTGAGAATGTGCACACAGAATGGCGTGCGGATAAATACCAACCTTCTTGCACATGTTGTCGATCTCGCGTAGCATGTCGGGACTCGACCCATGGTTGCCGCCTTTTCCGGCCTGATCTTTCGGGGGCGCATAAGAAAACGGTGGATGATGGACTGCAAGGATCACCGCGCCTTTGTAATTTGAATTTTTGACAGTCTTGAGCTGCGCCTCTAAATAAGGCAACTGGAAGTCCGGAACACCCGGCCACTTCTTCTTCTCGCCTGCCTGACTCGATATTACCCCCGGATCTTCAAGAGCATTTGAAAAGAGGCCGATTATGCGCACAAACGGGGCATCAAGTGTGAAGTAGACTCCTGGCTGTTGCATAGCCGTCCTGTGCAACGAGCGCGCTTCTGGTGTAATAACTAGCGCCTCGGAACAGAAATTACGAGCGAACGTCTTTAGCGGCTCATCCGCGGTCGGAGTGCCGGGAGTGATAAAGGAATCATGGTTGCCTGGAATAGCAAAGATCGGCAAAGGATAGTTCCGGAATGGGTCGTAGAACTGATCGTAATAGTACTGTTTCTCCCCGAAGTCATAGACAACGTCACCTAGATGATAGGCGAAAGAGGGACGATTGCCCTGGTTAGAGATCGCGCAATCCAGTGTAACCTGGTCGGCCACGCTCAACTCGTGTTGGTATTTCTTACCATCCACCGAGGCGCCAGAATCGCCGAGTACATGAAAGATGATCTTCCCTGCGTTATTGATCTGGCCAATTACCGCGGTGCCATGTTCTCCGTATACCTTTTCAAGGCTTATGAATTCGTTATCAGGTATGCGGGATTGGTCGAACGACGTGACTTGCTTGCCCAGCAGATCAGAAACCTCTTTGTAGAGCTCCTTGTCGCTGGGGTGCGGAGTAAGGAACCCCGCGGGGTCAATGGTTTTAGTTTCCTCATTGAAAGTTGGTTCGCTGAACAAGGGGTGCGAGAGACTTCTATTTGTACTTGACATTGTTAGTTCTCCTGTCCGTCACTATTGCTGATTCTTCTATAGTTTATGCGCCGTTCCGCGACGACCACAGAGGGATGCATAGTCATAAAACTGTCTGATGTGTTCGAGTGCTTCTTGATTGGAGAGCATTCGGGAACTCCCGTTTCCATCGTCGGGCCTAAACCCAGGATGCTTCACCTTATACCTGTTAAGTTCTGTGTTTGCCTGCTCGAATATCGTTCTAGCATCGTCCGTGCAAAGAAAAGACGTTATGGACTGTGCTTGATCCTTGACGGCACCGTTCACATAAAATGGCTGCTTTAAAACCCCACCATAAAATGCCCTATAGGCATTATTCAGCATCATGTAATAAGGAAAGCCGAACTTATCAGCCGAAATCGGGAGTGGTGCTCGAAGGTCAGGCGTCGTCAGATTGCGCAGAATGTTTCCGATCGCATACTGCCCCGGATCTTGTTGCAGGTAAACAACACCCTTAACACTGCCAAGAGCCATGATTCCCGAGCATTGGGCACACGACTCTAACGACGTGTAAATAGTGACATTGCTGAGAATGTTCAAATAGTCTTGGGACTTCGGAATACCACCGGGTCGTCGCATCTGCCAATCATCGTAGACCTGGGCGAGGCTAAATACTCGCCGGACTAGCCTGGACTCCGCGTGTTCGACGGAACTGCTAAAGATATCATTATGATTGAAATCAAAATCTATCACCTCTCCGTGTCCATCAACACCTATACACGCGATGTTGTGCCCTAAATACTGTCCCCCGTCGTAAATGCCGGACGACAGCCTTTGAGTTGCTCGCCATGGATAGCTTCCATTCTGACCGTGTTTGTTCCCATTCCAGAACCGAAACACGAGAGCCGCAACGAGCAACGAGTAGAGATAGTGACGCTCAGCTTTTTCAGCGGTAATGACAACGGGCTCCGCTGCCGCAAGCTCACGAACCGGCCTGTCCCAATAGTTGGCGAGAGGAGCCTTTGGATCAAGTACTGGCGGGTCATCCTTTGAGCTCATGATGCCTCCAAGTTCTAGTAAACGTCGTACATATCGGTCAAATTGCTTACGCACGCCATCACGGAATGAAATAGAACGGATTTGGGGCCTTGAAGACTTGCTCGGCATGTCCGCCTCTCAAGTCGCTATACTGATCGCCAACGTTCGCGATAATCGTGTAGTGCATTGTGTCTTCGATCTTCTCGCGCACTGCTGTCTTGAATTGCTCGACGGTCCCTTCTTTGTTGGGTCGGAGCATGACCTCTGTCCAGCCCGAGTATTTCGCATTAATTAGATTTTGTTCTGTGGCTTTGCGCATCGTTTCTCCGCGGCCAGTGATGAAGAACACTGCCACATTCAGCTCTTTTGCCTTGTTGAACAGGCGAATTGTATCGAGTGCGATGGCCTCAGAGCGCTGTTCCCATGCCTCGTCCCCGCAGGGATCATCCTTTACGAGAGTGCAGGGACCATGCAAAATAAATCCAAAGTCATCTGCCTGAAGCTCCGCCCAGTTGGAGAGCGAGGTCTCGTCGATGTCGAGAACGATCGCAGGCCTGACGTCCTGACTCCCTTTTACGATGTCGTCGGCGCGTTTAACGACATAGGAAATGGCTTGGTCGATGACCTGTCTGAAATCTCGCTCATACGCACCGGAACATTTGTAGTAGCGGAGTTGGGCTTTCAGGCCAGCGATATTGGGAGGCTGCCCAATCTCAGTGGGAGGCACGCCAGTACTGGGCATGCAATTGGGGTCGCTTGCTTGTGCCCGATGTGCTAACAAGAGCGCCAGCAATAAGGTCACCAACGCTGCCCGATTACGTGTCTTTCTAAAAGGTGAACAAAAGGAGTACTTCGCCGTTGTTGTTAGCATTAAGTTCATCATTCCCATCGCTGCCCCAACATCTGGCCAAGACGAACTCACGCCGTCGTTAGGCTTTGAATGATCTTGTCCGCCGTTCGCAAACACAGAGCAGCGATCGTCAATGTCGGATTCCCCGTCGCCGAAGTGGGAAATACCCCACTGCCGATCAGATACAGATTGTTATGATCGTGGGACTTCTGAAAAGAATTAACGACCGACGTCTTAGGATTGTCCCCCATCCTGTAAGTGCCAATAATATGCCCCGCGCCCATGAACCGTATCCGTTCACGCCTGCCCGATTCATTTGGCGGTAATTCGATTGCAGTGGGATCCTCCTTGTCGGGAATGCGCGTATACTCTGTAGCGTTCAACCGCGCAAAGATCGCATCAGCTGTTTTCTTGGCAGCCGCCAGGCCTCGGATCGTGTAATCGGAGAGGCTGTAGTAAACTTCCGGCCGCGGCAGGCCCAGTCCGTCTGTGTGCTTCGTTGCCAGCATGACGCGGTTCTTCTCGTCAGGTTCCTGCTCGACCAGAAATCCGAGGCGAAATTGCCGGGTGAGAACATCTCGGAGTCGGGTCACTAGCCCGTCCCCGAAGAGTGCATCATAGGTTGGATTCACCAGGCTGTTGTTGAGGCCGTTGACTAGATCGACGGTCGTGATATTGGGATCTCCGCCAACTGCGAAATTCCAACCCTCGTTTCCGATCTCGATGCGGAAGGAAGCTCGTTCTTTCCTGAAAGCCCCATCGCGCAGGTCTTCGATCCCCGACGTCGACAGAGGGCCGCGGTAAGGATACTTCGATTGCGGCAATAGTCCCCATGGAACATACATTGGGTGATCCATGAGGTTCTTGCCCACTTGTCCGCTGCTGTTCGCGACTCCGTTGGGTCTCTTACCGTCGCCTTTTGACATCAGCAACAACCTCGGCGTTTCGATTGCGTGTGCCGCGATAACGAAAATTGTCGCAGGGGGTGTTTGTCCTTCACCGGCTTTCTTGCCATCCTCACCATATTGCAAATACTTGACATGGTCGATTTGCTCATTCTTGCCGACAACAATCTCGCTAGCGACTGTCCTGTACAAGAAGTCAACCTTGCCCGTTGCCTGAGCATCCCGCAGCGTGATCGTGGGATCGTATTTTGCCTGGATGGGACAGATGGGAATGCAGTTCGTGTTTCCGGCGCAGGTTCGGCGCTGCTTGAACGGCTGCGAGTTTCGAGCGGCGGGCGTGCTCCTCACTTTCAAATCTGTGTCATACAACTTCATGCCGCTGATAGCTGTCTCGATGAACTGGTCAATAAGCGACTTGGGAATCGCCGGCATTGGGTAGTCCGCGCTGAAGACAATCCCCGCATAGGACTGCTCCTCTTTGGAACCGGAAACTCCAATCTCCTCTTCTGCCTCGTGATACCACTTCTCCAGCGTCGTGTAATTGATCTCATTCGGCCATCGGGCCCAGTTCGGCTGATATTGCTCCATTTTGAAATCGTTGGGCAGAAGACGAAGACTGGTTCCGAGCCAGTGCACGGATGTGCCGCCGCCCGTGCGTTCGTAGGTGCTGGAGAACGGTACGGTCCCAGTCTGGATCATGTAGCTCTTCGATGGGTCGCGCCAGTCTTCCGAGTTCGACAGCGACAGTACGGTCGGACGCCCCGCCGGCACGGTGGCGGGATCTTTTAACAGTTCGGGCGTATAAGGACTTTCCGGAACCTTCGCGGCAGTTCGATAGAAACGATCCATCTCTGCGTTGATGTTGGTAGATACGGGATCTCCGGCTTCAAGCACCAGCACTTTCTTTCCCGCTTGGCCCAATCGCAATGCAACCAGGCCGCCCGCGATGCCCGACCCGACGATGACAACGTCATAGGACTTCTGCAATGCGTCGTTCATTTGGAAACCGCCTTTTTGGGATCAGCCGGAGGATCTTGCGGGAGGGGCTTGATGAACATCTCGGCCGCTGGGGGTTCTTGACCCCAATAGCCAAATTGCAGATTGCTGTAGCCCATCGGATGCGCTTGTGCGACGCGCCAAACCATGCAGTTGGTGTAGGCGTTCGGAGAGATCACATCGTGCGGGATCAGCACTTCCTTTGAGTATCTCCTCGTCGAGTAGTAACTGTGCTGCGGGTCCTTATCGCTGTAGAAGTTCTTCTTGAGATCTTGGGGTGCGTACCAAGCCCCGAGATACCAGGCCAGAATTATGCTACGCATCAAAAACTTCGCGGACTCGTCCTTAGTGTCCTCGCCGAGAATCTGGCTAATTGATTTCGGAGGACCGCCGGCGGTTCCGTTGAATTTGTTTAGGATCGTTTGCAATGTGCTAGCGTCTGCCGCCTTGGCTTTGGCAAACACTTCGGCATTCATCCCGAATGGGTCTACGTTCGGCGTCAAAATGCTTTGATCAATGCCCGTGAGCGCCTCGGAGAGCTTGGCAAATTGGACCTTGGCATCCTTGTCGGGATCGACTGCAGCGCCCGGAGCAGGCTGGGCGATGAGTGAGGCGGGTGAGATCAACATCGAGCCGAATGCAGTGGTCGCGGCAGTGGCCGTTGCTCCTGCGATAAGTGCTCGGCGGCTGATTTCAGTCATTTGTTGTTCTCCTGTGCGTTGCTCTCATGTATGGAGTGCGCCTTTTCAAGGATGTAAGTGAAATCCGAGCGCATGGCCATCGACTTCGGATCATGATGCGTCGGGTTGGTCGTAGCGTTGTTGTGGCAGGAAATGCAACTCGATGTGGCGAGTGGCACACCCCCATCGTGCAGTGGTTGGCTAAACGTTTCGAGCGTACTGTTGGCCAGAAAGGTCGGAAACGGAGTACATGTGGGGTCCGGAAGGCTGCCCGGATGCTTCTTGAATGAACAAGGAAAACTGCTGGGCCACTGCGTGGTAATAAGGTCGTAGTGTTCCCATACAGTTCCTTTTATTCGCTTCCAGTCGTGGAACAGCTTGTTCAATACAGCAACATCATCGTCCTGGAACAGTTCTCCGGAACTCGGGCCGGTCCGAACGATCTGGCTCCGGAAGGTAGGATTCGCGGGAAATGGAGCCCATCCCAAGGGGTCTGGATCCCATGGGCCCAGGGGAACCTGATTGACAGGGCAGTCTGAAGGTTTGCACTTGGGATCATAGAAGCTATAAGGGCCCGCAGTGGTGTGCTTGTCAACATCTTCCTGCGTTGGCACATTTTCATGATGCTCAAAAGTCGTCCAAATCCATTGCTGGCGCTGGGCAGTTTTGTGGCCAACGTGAAATCCGATAAGGCCGAGCTTTACCTGCCGGCACGCATCGTCGCCTTTTTGCTTTGGGCGGTACAGAAGCCCATCAATGATGTGGTATTTCGGTGTGATTTTCTCACCAAAGTCGACACCCTGCTTCATCAGCTTCCAAGACACTTTGATCATGATCGCGCCCAGGTTCCCCGTCCCGATGTTTCCCTCCGGGAAGTCGACCTCATCTTGAAAGGTCTCCTGGCCCTCGCGGTTGTATAGATTGTTGTCTTTTATGTATCCGAACATCTGCCTGTTCATGAATATGACGAAAACCGCATAATTGCCGTTTTGGTCGAACAACGGCCCGGTCTTGAATGGCTCGTTGTATGTTTCCTCCATATCCATGTGAATGATCATCCCTTTCTTGTTCGCGCATGGGCCAGGGACGACCGGTTGGTTCGGGTCGCTCCAGTCGGAGGGGGCCCTCCCGTCCGTCAGCATGACATCTGGTAGCTGCTTGTATGTTTCCCAGACTGGCGTCCCCGCTCCAAGGAATCCGCCTTTAGGAGAATTGAGAGCGATAAATGTCAACCACGAGTAATAATCGAACCCGCGTTGCAGCTTCTGCGCAGGCGTGTCACCTTTGGGATCCGATTCTTGGTTTGCGTCGCAGGGTATCCAGTTCTTCCCTTGCCTGATTGCGTTGTCGATCGTGTTTTCAATTACCCCGAAATCGATTTCGCTAATATTCTTAAGAGGAATGTCAGTACACGTCTTGTCGTCGGAGTTCGGTTTCCCCGATACCTGTTGTTGCATGTCGCGCCCGGCTGCCCGTCCCGTGGTCAGTGTCATGCAGCAAAGGAGCATCACGATGCCCAGAGCTCCGATGAACTTGAGCGCAAAACGGTCGACTTCGATCATGACAATGCTTCCTCCTCTGGATACAGTTTTGACTGTATCCAAGCGATACACTCCCGCCACAGGGGTACACTATGGCACCCTGTTTCTGAGACACACTTTACCTTTGGGGAAAATCGGTGAGTAGAAGGCCCCCTCGGATGCGAAGTATGGGATACACTTCGCTCCTCCGATTCACCGATGGCGAACAACTTATTCTTCGGGTACCGAAATGTCAACCCCAAAAAAGATAGATATTTAATACGACAAAGTGGAAACGCGCCTGTGCGATGGTTTATTGCATTTCACGAATTCTCCTATTGCTGTCACCCTTATAATTTGAATCGCTATTCACCTTCGACGATTTTGGGGCCTGAGCGTAAGTCCGCTGTCCTTTCAGTTTGCGGGTTGGGGCTTCAGAATGAGTCGAGGTCGGCTACCTCCCGCCATTCCACTAGCTAGAGGAAGACTATGGAAGACGCAATCAAGGTTTCAATGCTTAAGGATGAGTATCTTCTCTTGCAGAAGTTCTACGAGGATTTTGATGCCCGGATCGTGACTATCAAAGGATGGAGTGCCACAATCGGTATGGCAGCCATAGGCGGAGGCTTCTATCAAACTCACTATTTGTGGTTGTTTGGTGCAGTAGCTGCGGTTGTCTTTTGGCTTGTCGAGGCACTATGGAAGTCGTTTCAATACATGTACGGCCCACGCATAGAGCTGATCGAAAAGGCTTTCGCTTCCGACGATTTCTCCGGTATCGCCCCTCTCCAAATCTATTCGTCATGGTTCGAGACCCTTCAGGAACACGGTTTCGGTATAGTCGGAAACCTGTGCCTTGGCATCGTGGCATTTCCCCATATCATTACGGTCGTTGCTGGCATCGCCCTATTTGCACTACAGGCGTTGGGTTGGATTGCGTTTCCGCCCAAGGGTTGATCGCGCAGCCGAAACGGGCCCGGCAACGAGAAAGTTACATCCGGATGAGGCCAAACGGAGTCGCAGCTATTTGGCATGATCTTTTCTGCTCTCGTGTGTCTTTATGGTTATGTGTTGGCAATTCCACAAAATTCGGAAATACCTTCCGCGCCTCGTATGTCAAGGTTCGGAGATGCAGATGGGCCATAACGAACCGGTTCAGCTCACCGCTCATGCCATATTTCAAGCGCAAGTCGAGAAGGAGTGCCTTCGCTGCAAACGTGTCTTCACTATGCCGGATGGCTCCATAAACAAAATCAACTTGCCTGTGCCGGACCGCCTTGATCGCTCCCCCATCGAGGACTAGGCCCGTTCTTAGGTCCATGGCAACCGCATTGCAATCTAGGTTGAAGGTACGCAGCACATTTTCGATCGAACAGGGGGCGCCGGTCTTCCTCAGTCCTATCGTCTCTTCCAGACGCCACACATCCCAGTTCGGGGCTCCTTCAGCAGCTAGGAGATAGCCTCCATGGCGGTTGCGACGGCCAAATGCCTGGAGCACCGCGTCGAACTCTCCCCGACATAGGCGGCCGATGACAATGTCGAAATCGCGTGGTGTTTTGTCACCCTCTCCCTCATGCTGCATGACAATGGCGTCGCGAAGGGCTCCTGCGACAACGTAGATCTCGGCTCCACATCGGGAGAACTCGTTTAACGCTTGTGCCCGCGGGTCGGAATGGAGGGCTGTGAGAACAGCATCCCTCACCGGATTCATCTGAAGCTGCTTCATGTGTTGGTTCAGCCTTCAGTTTACCGTAGTGCTCCGCAATAGCGAACAGGTTTTGCCTCCATGAAACTCGTTACGAAATAATGTCGATGGCGAGCCTCTCGAGAGGCCGTCTTTCACCATCGAGCTTCTGCCGCTTTCGTCGGATCCTCGCATACAATGGGAAGTGCTGAATGAATCGTTTCGAGTTCGCTTCTGATCTGTATAGTAGCTGGTACGGACACGAGTTTTTGAGAGCCTATGAGGAACGCAACCTTATACTTTCACTACCCATGCTTTGACGGACTCGTTTCAGCAGTTCTTGCCTGGGAGTTCCTTGAACAGCACGACGGCTGGAATATCAGTGATTTTCATTCCGTTGACTACACTCTGCGAGACCACTGGCTTTCGAGCGAGTTAAAGACGCCCTGCGCGATCGTTGACTTTCTGTATCATCCTAGCGCCGCATTCTGGGCCGACCACCACCAGACCTCGATACTCACCAAGGCGGCCGAGGAGGATTTCGAACGGCGAAAAGGCGACGCCTGCCTGCTCTTCGATGCCCGTGCGCGCTCTTGCGCCTCGCTGATTTTCCGGCATCTCCGTCGGTCTCTGGTGGACAAGCCACACTTCAAGGAGATGGTCGCATGGGCGGAAAAAATCGACTCAGCGGCATACTCGTCAGTCGAAGAAGCGATTCTGGGTGGGGCGGCTGCCCTTCGCATTAGCCGGACGCTTTCTATGGAAGATGAGAGCGGAGCGGAATATCCGCGGTTTTTGCTGCGACAATTGCGAGATCATGATCTTAGTTACGTGGCCGAACTCGACGAGGTCAAACGTCGCGAGGACCGGGTTCGCCGTGGCATCTTAAACGGCCTCCAGAGCGTGAAGGCAAAGCTCCACGTGGAGCCGGGAGACATTGCGGTCTTCGACGCCCGTCCCGCTGGCGATCAGGTAATCAGTCGGTACGCTCCTTATTACTTTGCGCCCAACGCTCGTTATTCAATTGCTGTCGTCCGTTCTCCCGAGGGCATAAGGATTACCGCCATGCGCAACCCGTGGCGAAGTTTCCGAAGCGTTCCCCTAGGCCGCGCCTTCGCGAGATTCGGTGGCGGCGGCCATCAGAGGGTAGGAGCCGTGCAACTCCCGGTCGCACATCGCAATCAGGTTCACCATGTGGTAGAGTCGCTGCTCGCGGAAATGCGACGTCCTGCACGCTAACGGGGCAATCGCTTGATCGACAAGTTTAATTTCTACGATATCTACGGATACTTCCTCCCCGGGGCAGCGTTTCTGGCCGTGCTTTGGATCCCGTTTGGATTGGTGCGACATTCATGGCCCTCCAGCGATTGGAGTTCCGCTCTGGTCACGGCGGTCTTCGCATACATTGTCGGACACCTGATGCAAAGCGTGGCAACCAACGCGATTCCTTCTTGGAAAGCGAAAAGTACAGACACGACGATTCGTTATCCATCTGAAATCTACCTTGATGCCACGAATAACGAACTGCCCACTCCTGCCAAGCAGAAGATTAACGAACTGACGACCGCACAGTTCGGTCTGACGCTTCGCGTCGACCAGACCGGCGATGCCACCATCGATAAGGTGCGCAACAATGCTTTCCTCCTAGCCCGCCAGATATTGATCCAGGGAAAGGCCGTCAGCTACGCTGAGCAGTTCCAGGGAATGTACGCTCTGACGCGCGGCCTCGTATCCGTTTTTGCTCTTGCCTCGGTTTACTGGCTAGGATGGGCGGCGGCGATTGTGAAAAACAGATGGGTTGTGAGCGGCGCGGTTCTCGTGATGGTGGTCTCGGTTTTGATACTCATGAATATATCGGCCGTGATGTTGCGGAATATCCTCGATGCGCCCCGAAAGCGGAAGTTCGAGTTGGGATATGCTGTGTTTCTGCTGATCTCGTTTCTTACGATCGGCTATGCCTTTGGCGTCCGGTATACGACAACTCGCGGCCAGAGCGCTCTGTTGGCGTTCCTTGCCGCATGGGCGCTCATTGCTTCCCTACGTGCCTATGGAGCCTACAATTTCTTCGCAGGACGATTCGCAAGTACGGTGTGGCGGGATTACCTGGCCTACAATGTCAAAACCGCCGGCGGCAGTTCCTCGGCGGACGAAGAGAAACACTGAATGTGCGCAGCAGACGTGGCGAAATCAAGAATCAACCATGGCCTTTTGATTCAATTGTTGCTGAGTCTGTGTGTATTGGCCGTTGTCATTTGGAAGTTGGAAAATATCGCAAGAGTTTTTTTGGCCAACCAGGAACTCACCAAACCGTCGGAGTTCATTCCGGCAGCGGAAGGAACATGGAGGTTCATCGTTTCGGGAGACTCTCGCAACTGTGGCGACGTGGTCATGCCCGCGATTGCCGACCAAAGCATTGAGCGATACCAGCCGTCCTTCTACTGGCACCTGGGCGATCTTCGCGCCATCTACAAGATCGATGAAGACATGACCGCAGCGGCGGAGAAAGCTGGCCAGTACCTCAGTTGCGAGTCATACCATAAGCGCGCCTGGCAAGACTTCATCGATCATCAGATTGTTCCTTTCGGAACGACGCGTTTTTACCTGGGGATCGGTAATCACGAAACGATTCCCCCCAAGACGCCAGCGGAATTCTCCTCGCAATTTCAAGATTGGCTGCTGACGCCCCGTCTTCTGATGCAGAGCCAGGACAAAGAAGAGATCGCTGCAGCGAAAAGCGGACCCTGCCGGAAAATTGCCGCTCGGCCCTATCTGTCCGCCGTTCCTTACTACCACTGGGTCCGGGGCGGGGTTGATTTCATGTCTCTTGACAATTCGTCTGGGGTCTTCCCCAGCGATCAACTGGATTGGTTTGACTGCACGCTCGAAAGGGCGCACAACAACAGTGGAATCAGCACCGTGGTGGTGGGCATGCATGAAGCTCTGCCTTCGAGCAGGGCGAGCGATCACGCCATGTGTGACAACGCGATCAACGATCCGGCTCGAAAAAGGGAGAGTTGTGAAAGCGGCATGCATGTTTACGACGCTCTTGTAGAGTTTCAGAGGACGAAGAAAGTCTACGTACTTGCCAGCCATTCGCATTTCTACATGAAAGGCATCTTTGATAACCAACCGCCCAGGAACCGCTTGGACGGCTGGATCGTAGGAACGGCTGGAGCCGTACGTTACGCCCTTCCTTCAGGTACAAGGCCCGGTCCTGACGCCAAAACAGATGTTTACGGCTACCTGCTAGGAACCGTGCTGCCGAATGGGGAGATTGATTTCAAATTCCAGCAGGTAGCGGAATCTGACATGCCCGGCGAAGTACGTCAACAGTATCCGCCCGGATTGATTTCATGGTGCTACGCCAAGAACTCTCGCAATCAGGAACCGGACTCGGAGGAGACTACGAATCGTTGTAGCCCGCCGACCCCGTCGTCCCCGGCTTTGCCAGTGCCCACCAAACCATCTGGCGCCGCGGGCCACTGATTGCAATGTTTCGTGAATGCTAAAGTTCGGCTCGAACCTACGTTTCCTGGAAACGTCGACATGACACCGATGCCCAGCTTTGAGTTCTGTGCCTTTCGCTTTCTCGCCCAGTGGGAAGAAAGCGAGTATGCGCTTTACAACGCAATCAGGTCGACTCCGACCGAAAAGACATCCGCAAGGCACTGAGCTACTTTCAGGTCGCGCGGAACTTCGAAGGCCTGAAGGAAGCGGCAAATACTGCGTTCATTGTGCAGTCCCTGCTCGAAGTACGTGCCGATCAAGCGCTGTCTTTGCCCCACGAGAAAGTGCACAAACTCGTGAAAACCCTTGAGACACGTTTCAAACAAAGCAACCTTTCAGCAGCTTCGAAGCTCCTATGGCTTTCCTACAGACAGCCCTATATCGTCTACGACAACCGGGCGGTCACAGCGCTTCGAGATGAGTTTGGCCATAGGTTCGAGGAGCGGGACTATAGCGCGTACTCGAGGGTCTGGCGCGAGGAATATGTAATCTTCGAGGCATCGATTCGGAGCGCCGTGGAACAATTGCCGAAGGGAAGGATGTTCATGCGTGCGTGCCCTCTCTCTGATCAAGAACTTGTATGCAGGGGGAAGGAGACGTGGTTCCTAGAGCGGGTCTTCGATATATTTCTCTGGGAAATCGGCGGTGTCACGAATGGCAGCGACACGACTGAATGATAGGTTCTTGCGTGGATCAGTTGCCCAGCGAGCGGTGTCTATTCCCGACCCGCGCAATTGGATCCCGCGCTCCTGACGACAACGGCCGTGTTTTTGGCAATCCTTTGGAGCAACGAAGCCAAGTGGCTCGCTGGCCACCGATTTGAGGTGACGGGCAGCTTCAACCCCTTCAACCTGCAGGCCTGGTCTATCCATGAGATCACCCTCGTTAGAAGGACACAGTCGCTCGACGTAATTCCGTGTCGTCCACTGGCTCCGACTGGCGAAGCATCCCCAAGCTGATAAACCTGATCTTCCTCTTCGTTTTCGTAAGCCTCGTGTCGCCCGTGAATGGAATCTTCCTGAGTATCCCCGGCCTGTGCCGCACCGAGAACTTGCCAAAGCTGTTCAGCTTCATGGTGAACCCGTTCGTCCCCAAATTGTTGAGCAGCGTGTGCTCGATGCACGAGATCACGGTGTTGACAATGTGCTCTGCTTCTTTCTTCGTGGACAAATTCAAAGCCTGCTGAACCCTCTCGGCCAACTCGTCCCGGCCTCTTCGTAAGCTTTCTCGCATGAAGTTCAACTCCTTTCGAAAAAGAGGTGTCTCACCATGCTGAATACTCCGATTGGCACCAATCAACCCACTTTCCCGATGAATTTGTCTATCGAAGAGAAGCAGTACAGAACCGACCCGTTCACGTTGATCGATGGTCGCTACGTCGGACACGATGGATTCGTGATCCCGAGGGATTTCGACGAGTTCTACCAACGGTTTCCACATCACATCTCGAACTGGGTGAAGCGGCAAGCCGACAGGCTTGCCCTGAAGGAGGATTTGGAGGACTGGACGCAAGACCTAGCAATCCACATGAAATATTTGCCCCCTATGTCCAAGCACCGGGAAGCCGGCAAGGAGGACATCGTGCAAACCTTCGACCCTGCCAAGCACCACGGTGCGAACCAGCCTCGGTTCCTGAACTACATCAACCTTTGCCTCGCGAACAAGTTCAGGACCATGCGCTCCAAACGTAGAAAGGACGCTCTGTGTCACACGGGTAACTTGTCGCTGACCGGGCACGTTGACACCTACACCTGCGGGGAGGCGGACGACGAGTATTGCCACGAGCACTCGGAATATCTACGCCGGGCTGCGGACATTTCCGAGAAGCGAGCACGGGATGGAACCTTCATCAGGGACTTCGTTGATTTCGTCAGGCGGAGGGACCCGAGCGTTCTGCCGGCGATACTGTCGATCCTAGCGACTGGCACGCCGGACGATGCGGCTGAGTTCCTTGGGATTACGGACGCCCGATTCTCCCGGCTGCGGACCCGTATACGGCAATTGGGCAAGTGCTTCATGACGGGGGACGACCATATCCCGAAGCAGAGGAAGCCCTACAAGAAGCGTGTGAAGGCAGTAGCGGCGCCAAACCTCGTCGCGGCCTGAACCGCGACCCACAGAAAGCCCCGAGCACCGGATCGGCGACGATTCGGTGCTCCCACAAAGAGCACTGGGCGGAAATGGCAGAAACGCGCCGCGTTCATCGGGGAGGGAGGCGAATGGGTGGCTGAGTGCTGAATGCCACCGGGCCGACGAAAAACGAGGGACTAGTCAGGGACTGGGGACTAAACCAGGGACCACGGTGCGTTTCTTGCAGCAACTTACAGGTGCTTAGGTGTCATCCGTGCGCTTGTAAGTTGTTTTGTATCAATTTCCCTTTGAACTCATAACCCAAAGGTCGGTGGTTCAAATCCACCCCCCGCAACCAACGCAATCATAAGGTTACGGGCAATTGTTGAAGTGTAGTGACTGTCCAAGACTGTCCGATAAGGGGAACTGTCGCACAGTTCCCCTTATTTATTGAATCGCGATCTTGCTGCTGATTGGCAGACCTTCTCAACAGCCGTTGCACGGTTGGCCGATTGGCCTTGCGCTTCGCCATAGCCGAGGCATTTCCATACTGGTCCATCGTTGTAGAAATGTGCGCATGTCGCATCAGTTTCTGCTGCACGCCCACGGGTGCTCCGGCTTCGTCCAGCCGAGCACGTGTGACGAAACGTACCGTGAACGCCTGTTCAAGTGCGCTGGAGATCGAGACTATTCACTCGCTCTCCGGTCGGTGCAGAGGTTTTTTCTTGACATCCCTTTTTATAAAACTCATTGACCATGGTGCTTTCCCGGAGTATTTAACCCCGTCAAACCCTCGCGTTGAAGAGGTCGAGCAGTTACGGTGGTCCGATTGGCTGTGATGGCCACTGTTGGAGCGGTTGCTCTTGCTGGACGGGCAGCGCTGACATCGTTTGGGTTACCGTCCCACCGCTCACGCTGAAGGTTGTGGAAATGCTGCTGGTGGCGCCAAACTGATCGACCACGGTCACTGTTGCTGTGTAAGTCCCGGGAGCTGGAAAAGTTTCCAGTGCGGCGGGTGTGAAGAACTGGCTTCCATCCGAGTATCGAATCTGGGAACTGATGATGAATCCGTCGGGATCGGAAGACGTCGCGGCGCAGCCAAGCACAGTTGTCGGCGATATATTGGGTAACGCGGTGAACGTGAGCTTGGGAATTGGGAGGATATCGCTGGGCTCAGCCACCACGTTCAAGGATGCGCTGGCGGTGACATTGCCTGCACTGTCGAGCGACTGCACCGATATTTGATGCTTGCCGGTGAAGACCTTCAGCGCAGTGTTGAGCGAGTCACCGTTGGCCGCGTACGCCTGCTGGCCATCGATCAGCACCCGCATGGCCGAGACCGGGGTCCCAGGATTGGCCGAGGCCACCAGCGGAGTCGGCCAGTTCACTACGGAGCCGTCGGCCGGAGCGAGGATGGTGATGCCGTTCGCCGGCGGCTTGACCGAGATCTGCTGCACTGCGACTGATGAGGCACCGGCAGCGTCGTACGCATACGCAGTAATCAGGTAAGTCCCAACGGCGGTATAGGTGTGAGATGCCGACGCCTCGGTGACCACGGTGCCGTCGCCAAAGTCAATCACCGCCCGAGCAGGGTTGCCGGAAGAAACGGCGGCAACCGCGTTATAGGTCAAGGATCCGGTTTGTGAGACATCAAGCATTACCGCAGGCGGCTGATCGCCAGGATGATACGCAATCGCGGGCGACATTTTGTTCTGAACGCTGGCCACCCCCACGGCTTTCACGTATATCGAATAGGTGGCCGCAGAAAGGTTCATCTGGCTGAGGTCGAGGGAGTGGGTACCGCGGGGCACATCGTTCACCTTCGTCAGGTTCGTGCCATCGGTGCTGATGAACACTGTGTAATGATCGATCGTGTTCTCATTCCCGCCGTTGATGCTCCAGCTGATCTTTGTACCTGACTGCGAGGGCGTCAGATAAACACAGTTGTCGATGCCGGATTCGATCGCTGTTCCTTCCTCATAGTCATTCCAAGTTGCGATCTGCATTGCCGGCAGCTGGTTGCTGCTGGAATAGAATTTCCCTGCTTCGCTGAAAGTTTGCAGCCACGTTTGTCCACAGTGCTGATCCACCACGCGATTGGTGCCCCAAGCGGCCAGCGTATCGTTGAAACCCTTATAGGCAGAGCCGAAAGCCAGGCGTACTGAGGCTTGCTGCGCGGCCTGGTAGAAGGAGTCCTGGGACGACAATTCGGGATCGAAGGGATTGTTCGAGTCGATGTTCACCCAGGAAAATCCGCCCTCGGATGGGTTCCGGGTAAAGGCGTTATCCCCTCGAAAAATCAGTAGTGGATTGCCGGGAATCGACGAGATCACGCGGTTCCAGTCGATGTAGAACGCATCCACACCGAAGAAGAAGACTACTGGCCGGTTGTTGAAGCGCATATACGCGGGTGAAGACTCATATTGCGACGCCACGTAGGTTAGATCGGAAATGAGTTGACTGGTTACGTCGCATCCATCGTTGGCAGCCGCTGAAACGAGCGCCCCCATATCTTCCATGATGGCAAACTCAAAGTGACCGGCGTTCGCTTCAGCCTCAGCTTTCAGCAGCTGAGTGGCAGTCTCAATGTTTGCGGTAGATGCTCCGTACCAGTCCGCAATTGCGCCTTGCACTCCGCGGCTGATCATGTCCTGCACCTGCCGATGCACCTGTGCCGAATCGGCGGAGTTGTAGCCCACATTCATATGGTCCGATTTGCCGAACCAACCCATCCAGCCTACGTAAATTTTCGTGTTCGATCCGCCGTACAGCAGGGATTGGAGGGGAGCTTTGCTGACGTTACTGGCACCGACGTTGCCGTTGGTTTGCCGCGCAAAGGAATCAGCGGTACTTGTGTTGTTACCGGTCTCCGCCTGTAACGTCGTAGCTGCTGACGAAACTGGAGCGGTGGGCGGTGGAGAAGTGGGATTTGATGAATTCCCACAGGCGACAAGCAAGGTTGCCAGTCCCGCCATGATGGCGAGACTAAAGGTGTGCAGGACAGGATTGGACTTCACAGCCAACTACTCCGTAACGGCAACGAACGACCCAGGAATCCCGACTGCGGAGTGTTCAGGATTGGCGAGGATTTGCCTTTAGTTTAAAGGCTTGCAAGCGGGAGGGTCAAACCAAGAACGGGTTAGGAGACAGAGGCCCGCAAAGTTGCACCCCCCCACCACAGGCCCCGCC
>CALFMO010000030.1 GCA_937879855.1 uncultured Acidobacteriaceae bacterium
CACTATGACCCCAGAATTCCCTTGACTCCGACCGGCCTTCTCATGGAAGGCGATTACGCTGAATTCGGAGGAATTCCAAGCCGACGTCGCGTCTTTGTTCGCACCTTCTGCGGCTTTTCCCATGCCATCGCTCCGAGCGGACTGCTTCTCATTTCCTGCCACGGAATGGCCTATGCGAGAAATCACGGTCTCTGGATGGGGCGACGTCGGGAAAAAAGAAGAATAAAAAAATGAAATAGGCCGCCCGCCGAAGTTTAGGTGATGCTGACTTCCGTGTAGGTGCCGTAGACCTGCCGCAATGCATCGCAGATTTCCCCGACAGTAGCGTAGGCGCGAACCGCGTCCACAATGTAGGGCATGGTGTTGGCGGAAGAGACATTGCCGTTCGAGCCCGCATTCGGCTGCTGGGCCGCCGCCTTTTTCAGCGCCTCCAGCGCGCGGTTTACGGCATCATTCGAGCGGCGCGCACGCAAAGTCTTCAGTTTGGCCGACTGCTGCTGGGCTACGCTCTCGTCGATGTAGAGAATGTTCGGCGATTCTTCTTCGATGACGAACTCATTGGCGCCGACGATTACCTTCTCGCGAGCCTCGACCGCACGCTGGTACTGATACGAAGCTTCGGCAATTTCTTTTTGCGGATAGCCGCGCTCGATGGCTTTGACCATGCCGCCCATCGCGTCGAGCTTGCCGAAATAATCGAAGGCACCGTTTTCCATTTGCAGCGTTAAATTTTCCAGGAAATATGATCCGCCGAGGGGATCAACAGTCTGCGCCACTCCCGACTCGTAGGCGATGATCTGCTGCGTGCGCAACGCGATGCGGGCTGCCTCTTCGGTGGGCAGCGCTAGCGCTTCGTCGTAGGAATCGGTATGCAGCGACTGCGTGCCGCCAAGAACCGCCGCCAGCGCCTGCAGCGCAACCCGGGCAATGTTGTTCATCGGCTGCTGAGCAGGTAAAGATACTCCAGCCGTTTGGGTGTGGAAGCGCATCAACCAGGTGCGCTGGTTCTTCGCGCCAAAACGGTCTTTCATCACGCGATACCAGATCTTGCGTGCGGCGCGGTATTTGGCAATCTCCTCGAAGAAATCGTTGTGCGCATTGAAGAAGAAGCTTAGCCGCGGACCGAACTCGTCTACATCAAGCCCGCGCCGGCGTGCCCACTCCACATATTCGACGCCGTCGTAGAGCGTGAATGCCAGTTCCTGGAGCGCGGTCGAACCGGCCTCGCGAATGTGATATCCGCTGATGGAGATCGTATTGAAGCGGGGCGTGAACTTCGAACCGAACTCAAACGTGTCGACCACCAGCCGCATCGACGGGGCCGGCGGATAGATGTATTCCTTCTGCGCAATGTATTCCTTGAGAATGTCGTTCTGAATCGTGCCCGAAATTTTCTTCCAATCGGCTCCCTGCTTTTCGGCGACCACCAGGTACATAGCCCACAGCACCGACGCAGGTGAGTTGATGGTCATCGATACTGTGGTCTTCTCCAGGTCGATGCCTCCGAAAAGAATTTCCATATCTTCGAGCGAATCGATGGCCACGCCGCACTTGCCGACTTCCCCTTCGCTGGCCGGGTGGTCGGAGTCGTAGCCCATGAGCGTGGGCAGATCGAAGGCGACAGAAAGTCCGCTACCGCCGTGTTCCAGCAAATATTTGTAGCGCTGGTTGGTTTCCTCGGGCGAGGCGAAGCCCGAGAATTGCCGCATGGTGAAAAGTTTGCCGCGATATCCGGTGGCGTGAATGCCGCGCGTGTAGGGCGGCTGGCCGGGATAGCCGAGATGCTGCTCTTCGCTCCAGTCCTGAGGGAGATCGGCCTCGGTGTAGAGGCGGCGAATGGGTACGCCGGAAATGGTAGTGAAGCGCGCCCGGCCGTGCTCGTCGGTATTCACGCCGGTGGGAGCACCGATGGAACGCTCGGGAGATTTTTCGAGTGTTGACGTCAGTGTGTTCTCAGCCCAATTCTTTTCGGCATCGGACGGATGGCGATTCTCAAACACGTCGGCGATCGGACTCTCGGCCACTTCCGGCTTCGGCTTCTTTGGCATGCAAACCCCAGTGCTCTGATGCGATGATAGGGAAGTGAAGGCCCATGGGCAAGGTGCGCGAACACGGTTGGGAACGACCGGTCGGTCGGCAGCGTACGCCTATGGCTTGGTGTTTACAATTCGCACGCCAATCTTTTGCAGCAATTCGGGAGACCAGAGCGCGAGCCTCTCCTGCCCGCGTTCATTGATTTGTCTCGCAGCCTGGTTATAACGAGCCAGCAGTTCGCGAGGATCCAGCATGCATTCAATCAAGACTTTTCTTCCAAATCGCTTTTCGACGATGACCGCCATTTTGTAGCCGACGGTGTACCACGCGCCTTGAGCGTCGCCGAAAAAAGCGGAAGCTCTCTCGGCGATCTTTTCCTTGCCGACAAGTTTTTGATCGATGATGTCGAGAAAGAATTGCTGCAGCGAAACCAGGTCCTGATTGAAGTTCGCCAGATCATGATCCCATCGGGCGTGTTCTCTGGGAGAACTTGCCGCGTGCGGATCCGCGTCCGGTCCGCCGGCGGCTGCCAGCATGGCAAAGCCTTCGCCGAACGCTCCCATCCATTCGACTGCGGGCTTGACGTTTGGCAGAACATCCTTCTGCTTGGCCTCAGCCACGGACTCGATGCTGGAGTAGCCGATGTGATGCAATTCGTGCGCCACGGTGTTCTCAAACTTCGCCGCCGATTTCTCCGGGTCGAGATAGAGAAAGATGGTGGGGTCACTGGTGGTCTCGAAGACAAAGCTGTTGGCTTTGGGCTTGATCACCGGAAATACTTTCGCCTTGATGGAGGCCTGTACCGGCAGATAAGAGAGAACGCGGCGTGCGGAGGCGACGAGGTCGGTGTGACTCCATGCATCCAAAGTCTGGCGCAGGTCAGGGGCCTTAGCCGCCAGTTCTGGCGCTAATACAAACTTCTGGAAATCCTCATCGGTGAAGTCGCGGTGCATCGCGGCCTCGCGCTTCTTCAACCGAATATAGGGTTCGCTGGTGAATAGACGCTGCCAGTCGGCGTCGGTGATGGCTGCTCCAGTATCACGTTTATCCAGGATGGCGAGGACAGCTTCCGCCTCGCTCGTGTTGAGTTTGAGTTGGACGCGATCGGAGTCACTGCTCTGGCCCTGAAGCGAGGGTGTGAAAAGAGCAACGATAAGTGGAACGATGCGGAATAAACGCCAAGGAAACATGGTGGCCGGCCCCGGATGATTGGACGAAATTGAAAGCGCTAAGGTAAGCAGGTTCTATAAGCCAGGGCGAAACGGTGCTCGTCAGAGCTGTTTGCGCGAAAGTTCCCATGCCTTCGCATATTTCCACGAGACGTAAACCGAGTGATAGAGGTGCAGCAGCAGGCCTTCGCGGCCGTCGAGGAAGCCGAGGCGGAAGAAATAGTTGTAGACGAACGTCGCCAAGGGGCGGAGGACAATTTTGCTCACGCTGAAACCTATCTTGCCCTTGGCCGCGACCATCTCCGCGCTCAACGAAGAATAGCGATTCATGTGCTCGACGTAGTCGGAAAGCGTGGGGTAGGAATGGTGGATGAGGGCGCCGCGAACTAATGTTCCCGTGGCTCCCTTGACCTGTGCGTCCTCATGAACTAGGCGTTGCTCGAATCTAGCGGCTTGACGTCTGAAGAGTCGCAGTTTGGGATCGGGCCAGAAACCACCGTGCTGCATCCAGCGGTCGAGAAATAGATTTCGCCGTCGAATGTAAATACCTGCAGTGTAGGGGCTCGCTCCTGTAGCCGCGGTGAAAGCGTCGATGTAAGGTCGTGTCCGAGTATCAGGAAGAAAATTGTCGGCGTGGAGGCGATCACTGAGACGAAAGGCGGTCTCCCACGCGCCGAGGGCTTGCCGTATCTGAGCGCCAGCATCAGCGTCTACTTCCTCATCCGCATCCAAACTCAGAATCCAATCACCGGTTGCTTTGTCGAGTGCGGAATTTTTCTGTTCGGCGTAGCCTTTCCATTTTTCCACGAAGACTTTTGCGCCAAATGATTTTGCGATTTCCACCGTGCGGTCGGTTGAACCCGAGTCGACGACGATGATTTCTCCTTTGCCGTCGGCGACTATTGGCTTCACGCTTTCGAGCGTGCGCGCGAGGTTGGCTTCTTCGTTAAAAGTGATGATGACGATGGAAAGTTGCATGGCGCGAACGTGATGATCGAGTTGGCAATTGTCTCACAGGAGAAGAATGCAGAAGTCAGAAGTCAAAATGCAGAAGTCAAAATCCGCGCCGACGAATGCTTACTTCTGCATTCTCACTTCTGACTTCTGACTTCTGACTTCTCGACCTTGCCGGTCTCTAACAGCAGGAACACGATCAGGATGAGCAACTCGGGTTCAAAGGGATGCCGATAGCGGGCGTGCGGAAATACAAAGTAATAGACCGTGGGATAGGTCAGCACCAGTCCTGCGAAAAGCCACGCCCCAGGCCGCTTCTGGCGCAAAGCGCGCCCGAGTCCCCAGAGTGCCAGCACCGACGTCGCGAGGAACGCGGAAGTGCGGAAGTCGAACGGGGCTACGCTGTTGGTTGGTCGGGGGACGCCATTCCAATAATAGAAGAAGCGCTTCAGGCTGATGACCGCAAAGCGCGCCGGGTGCGCGTGGATCCAGGCGAACGTGTAGCGCTTGCAGGACTCGGCATAGGCGATCTCGCCCATTCGCTGGAACTTTTCGAACTCCAGTTTATTGAGATTGGGCTGGAGGTAGGCCATCAGCATACCGTCGGCCGAGGGGCCGTTGCCCAGGCGGATTTGCAATCCGAAATCGTCGCGGAGAAAGACGAAGCGTCCGAAAACTTCATAATTGCGTACCACCCAGGGAGTCAGCACGACAAAAAACACCAGCGAGGAAAGCGCGACGCCACGGAGAGAAGGCAGCCCGCGCCGGTAGCGCTGGCGCCAAATCCAGAGGCCGCAGAAGGGAAGGAATGCCAGCATGGTTGGATTGGCCAGCGCACCAATGCCGTACAGCGCGCCAAATAGAATCCAGCCCCGCCACCCGGGCCAGTCCTGCAATTCAAGCGCAAGCCAGAATAGGCCTGCGAGGACGAGCGGCGTGAAGGTTGTGTCCCAGATCCAGTGCACCGACCAATACCAGATGTAAGGACACAGACCCCACGTGACTGCAGACCAGAACGCAATGCGTTCGCCGAAAGTTCTGTGGGCAATGTAAAAAATTGGGACGCAAGTGAGCGTCGCAAACAGGCTGTTGATGGCCAGCAATACCCATGCGGATGCCTGAGTGTAGACGCCGAAAAGTTTGAACACTCCGCCGATCAGATAGGGATAGAGTGGCGGTTCCCAGGCGGTGGGGCCGGTGTCGCCTTCGTAGGGACTGCTGAAACCATGTCCGAGAGCAATGGAGCGGCCGACGCGACCCATCTCCCAGCCGAACTCGAAGTGGTCGTCACCGGGACGGGTGCGGTACTGGTGGAAGACTGCGATGGTGGCGATTTGCAGCGCGAAGGATAACGGTAAGAGCCAGAGGAAGAACCTGGGTAATGCAGGCCGGGAGGGTCTCGCCATCGGGCGTTAGTGTATCAGGGTCGCGGACGGCTGGGCAGCGCGCCATAGGGAACTGGACTGGTTGGTTGCGACAATTTCCACAGTGATTCCTTGAGGAACATTTTGAATACATCGTTGTACGTACATTGCGGCAATTGTGCTGGTGCCTACAGCGGCGGCGCGGCGCCGCCACGACGGCCGCCGGGACGGCGGCGCTACGATAGCACAACGGCTTACATTTGGCCTCCTTGGGGTGGGGTTGATTGATCTGACGGAGCTGAGGGCTGGCTGTTGGGAACCGCATCCTGGCGAGGGGCGACGTAAGGCACACTGGGCAGGCGCGTGACCTGGCCGCGGGTGGCATCGGCGATGTCGATGCCGGCGTGATCGAGCAACAACCCGGTGGCGCGATCGAGTTCGATGCGCGACTTCTCGTAGGCTGCCTTGGCCGAAACCAGATTCGACTCGCCTGTTGTCAAAGTTGCGGCATCCTGCAGAATTGCGGTTTGGGTGGTGAGGCCCACTTTCAGTTTTTGCTGATCGGCGTCCAGCGTCTGGCGCGCCAGGTCCACGGCGGATTGCGCCGCCTGCACGGCAGACCGGTTCTGCTTTACGTCGAATTGTGCGTTACGTACCTCGACGCGCACCTGATTTTCCAGTTGGTGTTGACGTACCTGCGCCTGGCGGTATTCAAGTTCGGAGCGAACCTGGTTCGATTGTGCGAGGCGATTGCGAAGGGGAATCGTGAGCGAGAGTCCCAATCCTTTATCTGGCGCGGTCGATGTGACCAGCTGGTTCAAAGTGCTCCCATAGCCGACCGAGGTGGTAGTACGAAACGGTGGTGGCGCTCTTTTCTCGTCGAAACAGAAAGCACTGGTTGTGTTGGCGCAGTTCGGGACGGCGGGATTGATGTCGCCGCCAACCCCTGAGCCGCCGTAGTAGGCAAAGGCCTGCAGCGTGGGCAGCATGGCATTGCGCACGGCTTTGATATTGATGTCGCGCGAGTTGAGGTCGATGCGGGTCTCAACCAGTTCAGCGCGATGTTGGAGCGCGTCGTTGATCAGGTCTTGAATCGGTATGACAGGCTCCTGCTGAGGCACGAGCATCACCGAGGTAGGAATCACGTCCGCCTCGGCCAGGAGCGGGTCTTCGATGCTGCGGCTCAGCGCGTTCTTCATGAGCAGTTGCTGCAGTTGCAGATTGTTCTGCGCCACGATCAAGTTCTGCTGGCCGGTGGCGACAGTGCTCTGCGCACTCACGACTTGAATGGGAGGAACGGTGCCGACTTGCGCCTGGCGCTTGGAGTCTTCCAGAGCCTTCTGAGAGTAAGTGAGAGATTCCTGCTGCACGCGCACATTTTCGTAAGCGTAGACCAAGTCCCAGTACATATTTTCGATCTGGTCGACGGTGGTGATGATCTGGAGGCGGAACGCGACGTCGGAAATCTCGCGATTGTTCTTTGCAATGCGGATGAAGCGTGTGTTGGGGAGGAAGCCAAAACCCTGCAGCAGGTTTTGGGTGAAGCGAAACTGGAAGTTCGATCCCAGCTGAGGTGTCAGCAGGCTGGTGGGATTGTTGGTGGTGAGGTGAGTATTGTTGAAGCCGCCGGTGAGCGCGCCACCCCATGCGAAGCCCTGGGTGTAGCCGAAGTTGGAGGTGTAGGTGTTCTGGGCCACAATCGGGACGGGGCTGAACACGCTGACCGACTCGGTGTTGTTCTTATCCAGTTGCACGGTTCCAGTCAGGGCAGGATCGAAGCTTATGAGGGGGGAACCGATGCCGAGGGTGGAGCTAACCAAGCCGTTGGTGCCGGTACCGGCGCCGCCGGCCGCGACGGTGGTACCTCCGGTGCCGGAGCCGACCGCGCCGCCGAGTCCGCCCACGCCGCCACCGGGAGTGTTCTGCACGACGCCGGTGTTCACGCCGAGAATGCTGGCGCCTGATTTCGCGCGCAGCAAATCGGCTTCGGCGATGTTCAGGTTATAGCGGGCAATGTCGAGATCGAGATTGTTTTCCAGCGCGAGCGCGATGGCGTCATCGATCGAGAGATAGATTTTTCCGTCTTTCATCAGCGAGTCGATGCGCGGCGAGTTGCCGAGGTTCGGCTGAGGGAGTTCCTGCGGAGTATAGGGTTGCAGGACATTCGGAAATGCCGAACGCGGGCTGGAATAGTCCTTGAGATGGACAGCCTGCGGTGGCGCGGGCTGAGGCGCCGCCGGGGGCGCCGGCGCGGGGGCTTGTGCCCAGAGAGAGGTGGGAACAATCCCAAAGAATATGGCGGAGGCTAGGTAAAGGGGCAATAAGGCCATGGAATTTAAGCGCGGTAAGAGCATCGGTCTTCTCCTTATGCAAAGCATTCTTTTGAAAAAGCATGCTTGCATCAACGTGGTTACATAAAGGAATGCGTTCGGAATTTCACTTTTAACGACGTCAGTGTTGGATGCAGAGCATAGAAATATGTCACTTCAATCTTAGCGGGAGAAGTTTCAAGGAAACGGCGTGGGATTGTAAAGAATTGTGGGAAGACGGAGGAAGGACCATAGCCCCGGACGCATTCGTCCGGAGACATTCGCGGAAGATGCCGCGGCGAGTATCCCTGCTCGGGTGTGCTCGCTTCGCTTCGCGGGGCGGACGAATGCGTCCGCCCCTACGTGAGCGATTATTGTTGTGGGGGTGGTGCTGGTGTTTGAGTTTCCGGTTGCGTTAGCAATTGCAGATCTTTGCGTGGGGCAACGTAAGGAACGTTGGGCATGCGCGTGACCTGGCCGCGAGCGGCATCGTCAATGCTGATGCCATTGTTGTCGAGCAAAGTGCCGACTGAGCGCTCGAGTTCGACGCGCGACTTTTCATAAGCGGCCATCGCCGACATCAGCGTTGATTCCGCGGTGGCCAACGCGCTTCGAGTCTGCAGAACGGCGGTGGTGGTCGAGGTTCCAAACTGATATTTTTTCTGTTCGGCGTCGAGCGACTGCCGGGCATAATCCACCGCGGCCTTGGCGGCAGCTACGCTGGCCTGATTTTGCTCCACCGAGAACTGAGCGTTGCGCACTTCGATGCTGACCCGGTTTTCGGTTTGCTGCAGGGCCATCTGTACCTGCCGGTATTCGAGTTCGCCACGGACCTGGATTGCCTGAGCCGCCCGGTTGCGCAACGGGATGTTGAGTTGCAAGCCGACGCCTTTGTCGGGCGCGGAGGAATTGACGAGTTGGTTCAGAGTTGAGGGATAGCTAACCGACGGAGCCAAGGGCGACTGGCTGAGGGCAGGATTCGGATTCGCGGTCGCACAGAACGGCTGGCTGGGAGTCTGACAGACGCTTCTGGGGTTCTGAGAACCGCCTAAGCCCGAGCCACCGTAGTAAGCAAACGCGTCGAGAGTGGGCAACAGAGCGCTACGCAGGGCCGCGTTGCTGGCTTCCTGGCTATGCAATTGAATGCGTGCCTCAACGAGTTCGGCGCGATGGTGGAGCGCCTCGTTGACCAGATCCTCGGTGGGCTGAATCTGTTCGTTCTCCGGAACTTCCATCGTCGAAGTAGGAATGACATCGGCTCCGGCGAGCAAAGGATCGTGTAGCGTGCGGCTGAGCGCGTTTTTCATCACCAGTTGCTGCAGTTGAAGGTTGGTCTTGGCAACGGTGAGAGCCTGCTGATCGGCAGCTACGGTGCTCTGCGCACGCACGGCTTCGATCGGCGCAAGACTGCCGATTTCGACCTGTTTCTTGGTATCGGACAGAGTTTTCTGCGAAAAGGCTAGAGACTCTTCTTTTACCCGCTGGTTTTCATAGGCGAAGACTAGATCCCAGTACATGTTTTCGATCTGGTCAACGGTAGTGATAATTTGCAGACGGAAGGCGACGTCGGAAAGTTCACGGTTGTTTTTGGCAATTCGGATGAAACGAGTATTACCGGGGAGTCCAAAACCCTGCAGCAGGTGCTGAGTAAGCCTGAATTGAAAACCGGAGTTGAGAGCCGGGCTGACAGACTGGAAAGCGCTGTTGCTGGTGACCCGGTTGTTATTGAACCCGATCGACATATTGGTTCCCCACTGGAAACCCTGAAGGTATTGGAAGTTTGCCGTAGTCGTTCCCTGGTAGGTCCCGGCAAACGGGCTGGTGGGGATGAAACTTGCATGATCGTTCTGGAATGTACCCGTGATTATCGGGTCAAAACTGGTGACGAGGGGGCCGAAGAGTCCACCGGCTGTCGAGCCTACGATGCCGCCCGCGCCAGCACCGGCGCCGCCTGCGCCCACGCTGGTGCCTCCGGTCCCGGAGCCGACCTGACCACCGATTCCGCCGACGCCACCTCCCGGCGTATTTTGCACGATGCCGACGGGTACACCGAGAATCTGAGCGCCGGCCTTGGCACGCAGCACATCGGTGTCGGCGATGTTCAGGTTGTAGCGTGCGATCGCGATATCGAGGTTGTTTTCCAGCGTAAGCGCGATCGCATCATTCAAGGAAAGATAAAGCTTGCCGTCGTGCATTAGTTGGTCGATCCGCGGCGTGTTGGACAAACTTGGCGGCGACAGATGGCGCGGCATATAAGGCCCAAACGGGTTAGGAAAATGCGAAACGGGCTTGGTGTAATTCAAGGCCGGCACTGGCCGCGCTTCTTGCGTATTCTGGGCGGAGGGAGCCGTGGGCGGTTCCTGGCCCCAGCACGCGAGAGTCAGTATGGCGAATAAGCTTGCAGTAGCGGCGAGCCGCAGGGGTGAGACTGAACATGGGAATGGCATCTACTCATCTCCGTTCGTTTAAGAACCAACTGATTAAGACCGTGACGCGAAAGGTGGCTCGAAAATTTTTACATCCTGAGACTGCCAAACTGCCTGGATTAAAGTTCTGCTCAAGCATTGGTACGCAAAAGACCGCCGGAAGGTTCCGGAAAGCTGGGAGAAAATCGATTCCACCAGCGGCCTGTTTCTGATTGTCCTTGGTTTCCTGCTCTCGGTATTTTCTGGGACGCAGCGATGAAAAGAGATCCACCCTGAAAACCGCAATTGCGCGGAAACCACCTAGTATATCTGACCGGGATGTAGCTGGAGTTACGGCGCATCGCTCCTGGAACTGATAGATTGCAAAGCTTGATTTTGTTTCGATGATGCAACCCCGACGGGGGACTCGAAAGATCGCATGCGCAATCTCAAAGTGATTCTGTCCTATGACGGCGCAGAGTTTTCTGGCTGGCAGGTGCAGCCCGACGCCGTTACGGTTCAGGGCACACTTGCCTCAGCCATTGGACGGATAACGGGGGAAAAGGTATTGCCGCAGGGATCGGGGCGGACGGATGCAGGAGTGCATGCGCTGGCGCAGGTCATGACATTTGTCACGGAGTCTTCCGTGCCCGCGGGGAATTTTCTGAAGGCGCTGAACGATATTTTGCCCGCGTCCGTGCGGGTGCTGGAAGTGACAGAAGCGCCGCCGGGATTCCATGCGCGGCATTCGGCGCGGGCCAAGGCATATCGCTACCGAATTTACCGGGATGCGATTTGTCCGCCGTTTCTGGCGCGGTATGTTTGGCATTATCCGTATCCATTGGCGGAGGAGGAGACGGCGCGGGCGGCCGGTCTGGTGGTGGGGCAGCACGATTTCACTTCGTTTGCCGCCGTCGATCCAGAGCGTGGGCGCGGGGAGGCGGCGATGAATGTGCGAACTATATTTTCGTCGTCCTGGGAGCGGGAGGGGGAAGAGTTGGTTTACACCGTGCGCGGCTCGGGGTTTTTGCACCACATGGTGAGAAATCTGGTTGGTACGTTCATCCTGGTGGGCAAGGGCACGTTGCGGGTAGAGGATGTGTCGCGCATTCTGGAGGCGCGGGACCGGTCGGCCGCGGGTGCGACTGCGCCTGCGAGCGGATTGTATCTGGAGGGGGTGGAGTACTAACCGTCGCTGAACTCGTGGATGGCTGCGTGCAGGAATGCACAGAGTGATGCGAGACACAGCAAGCTACGTTTCTACGGACTAAGATTTGTTCATGGCTACAGACCTTCAAATTGTCGGGCGCAAAATTGTGTCGGTGAATCCGGCGACAGGTGAGATTCTGCGCGAACTGGAATGTGCGAGTGAGGGCGAAGTCGAAGCAGCGGTGGAAAGGGCTCGGAGGGCGCAAGGTGCTTGGGCTGAAGTTGGGTTGCGGCGGCGGATTGCGGTCATGAGCGAGTTCCAGGCGAAGCTCTATGAGCGGAAATCAGAGATTGCGGCGGCCATCACGCGCGAAGTAGGTAAGCCGTTGGTGGAAGCGCTCGTCACTGAAGTTCTGGTGGTGTTGGACGCGGCGCGATTTCTCATCGATAACGCCTGGGGACTGCTGCGCGATGAGCCGGTTCCCCATGCCAACCTCGTTACCAAGCTGAAGAGCGGATGGTTGGTGCGCGAGCCGCATGGCGTGATTGGGATTATTTCGCCGTGGAACTATCCATTTTCGATTCCGGCAACGGAGACCTTGGCAGCGCTCGTGGCTGGCAATGCTGTGGTACTGAAGCCGTCGGAGTTGACGCCGCTGGTGGCGCTGGAACTAGCGTCGTTGCTGCATGCTGCGGGCGTGCCCAAGGATGCGTTTCATGTGGTGATAGGCGCGGGTCCGGCGGGAGCGGCGCTGCTCCGTTCGCCGATCGACAAGCTGGTGTTTACGGGCAGTGTTGCGACGGGGAAGCGGATCGCAGCCGCCGCGGCGGAGCGGCTACTCCCAGTCGTGCTCGAGCTTGGTGGGAAGGATCCCATGCTGGTGCTCGACGATGCCGACGTGGACGTGGCCTCTAGTGCGGCCGTGTGGGGAGCGTTCGTGAATGCGGGACAGGCCTGTTTGTCGGTGGAGCGCTGCTATGTGCATCGCAGTCTGTATGAATCATTTGCCAAGGCGTGCGCCGAGAAGACGAAGCAGTTGCGCGTGGGCAATGGGATAGATGCGCATACGGATGTAGGGCCGATGATACAGGAACGGCAGGTGCGGATTGTGGAATCGCACGTGGAGGACGCGAAGGCGCGCGGGGCTAGGGTTCTGGCGGGTGGGACGCGCTTGCCGGAATTGGGAGTGAACTTCTACGCTCCCACTGTGCTCGCCGACGTCACGCAAGAAATGCGGATTATGCGGGAAGAAACCTTCGGGCCTGTGCTTCCGGTGATGGCGTGCGCGGATGACGATGAAGCTGTGCGCTTGGCCAACGATTCTGAATACGGGTTGGCGGCGAGCGTGTGGACCCGCGACCGCAAGCGCGGCGATCGGCTGGCGCGGCGCATTCATGCCGGGACTGTGATGGTGAATGACGTGATTTCGTGTTTCGGAATCAGCGAGGCCCCGCACGGCGGTGTAAAGGCCAGCGGTGTGGGACGCACTCACGGGCGCTTTGGCCTGGATGAGATGGTGCGAGTGAAGTATTTGGATATGGATCGGATGCCGGGAATGAAGAAAGTCTGGTGGCATGGATACGGCGAAAGCTTTCGGCGGCAGATGGAAGGGTTCTTGGATATGCAGTTTGCGCGCGGGTTGGGTGCGCGGGTGCGGGGAGCACTGCGCGCCGCGGGGATGGTCGGGCGGAAGCAGCTGTGAATGCGCGACTGGGCTTGGCCGCTTCGACTAGCCTCAGGGCTTTCGCATGACAGCCGAGGCGGCTGTCGCTACATGTTTCATTCGTTGATGCGATCGCCGTGGCTTGGGGGCTGCGAGATGACTAGAAACCGCACCGGGGCCGAAGACGGATTTCGGATTTGGTGCCGCGTGCCGGGCAGGATACGGACCCCGCTTCCGGCGGGAATCAGGACGTTCTCCCCATTCATTTCCATCAACACTTCGCCGTCCAGGATATAGAAAAATTGCTGCGAGCGTTCGTGATGATGGCGAACTTCGGCTGCGCCCGGGGGCATAAACTCTTCGATCACGCTCAGTTGCTTATCCTTTACCAGGTGCCAGCCGTCACAGTCGACGCCCCAGCGATAGTGCTCAGCATTTTCGCGGCTGACGCAGCCGGGCTTGGGTGGAGTTGCCTGGATCGGCTCAGTGGGTACTGATCCGGGATGAGGCGCGTCCGAGTTGACTTCCTTCGCCATACTTTCCGTCTCCTGGTGTCCAGTGTAATCTTGTCGCCATGAACAATCCTAGTCACGCCAGCCCGTCCGCTGATTCCCAGCGGGAACTGTTGCGCCACACAGTGGCCACGTTGGCGTATCGAGGCGGAAAAGCGATGCGGAACGCGCCGGCTGGCTTCGGTGAGTTTCAGGCGGGCGAGGGAGTGCGCACGCCGGGCCAGATTCTGGCGCATCTGGGAGATTTATTGGACTGGGCCTTATCGATTGCGAAGGGCCAGCAGAAATGGCACGACTCGAAACCGATGTCTTGGGAGCAGGACGTCGAGAGATTCTTTGCAGCGCTCAAAAAGTTCGACGACTTCCTGGCCTCGAACGAGCCGGTGCAGGCTCCGCTCGAAAAACTGTTTCAAGGGCCGATTGCCGATGCGCTCTCGCACGTGGGGCAGATTGCCATTCTGCGGCGTCTGGCGGGTGGGCCGGTGAAGGGCGAGAACTATTATGTGGCGGCGATTGAGGCGGGGCGAGTGGGCGCGGATCAGGCCAACCCGAAGCGCGAGTTCTGATCGCGAGCGTCGGCCAGTCAGGCGCCTCAGCTTACATGTTTCGTCCGAGTGGTTTAAGTTACAATGACCGCGTAAGGCCGAATCTGGCGGCGTTTGGGCCGCTCGAACAAGGGGTACGTCGGTGGCGACTAGCGAAGTGACTGCTTCTGGCTCGCAGAATGTTCCGCAGCTTCCCAACCACAAAGTCAAAGTTAAGAAGGCCGGGCAACGCGCCTGCAATGAAAAAAACGAGAAGGGAAAATTCTGTGGCGGGCATTTGAAGCGTTGGTTCTATACCACCGACATTTTGGAGCAGGCGTGTGGCGATGCCGAAAAAGCCTGGGGGCCGGATGCGGAGGTATATCGCTGCGAGCACTGCAAAACTCTGTACCTGCCGAATCCTGGGGAAGCGAAGGTGAACGTCGCGGGGCAGGGGATGAAATCTGTCTTCGGACTGACACTGCCGCCGAAGGAGAAATGATTAGCTTCTAGCTACTCGCTTCTAGCTGCTAGCCACAAGCCGAGCGATCCTCGGCCGGACAGCCGAGGCGGCTGTCCCTACGTGAGTTTTGCTAGAAGCTAGAGGCTAGCAGCTTTTCTTCCATGCACACTCCCGAGCTTATCTACGACTGGAATAAGAATCATCCGCCGGGGCTGAAGCCGCCGGGGCCGGTGCTGATCAACGACGAGACTTTGCGCGATGGGCTGCAGTCGCCTTCGGTGCGCGATCCTTCTGTTGCGGAAAAGATTGAAATTCTTCATTTGATGGACGCGCTGGGGATTGATTCACTTGACCTCGGCCTGCCGGGAGCGGGGGCACGCGCGATCGAAGCCGTCACCGCGTTGGCTCGCGAGATCGCGGGCCACAAGATGAAGATTCGCGCTAATTGCGCGGCGCGGACCCACGAGAATGACATTCGCCCGATTGCCGAGATCGTGCAGCAGACGGGCTTGGCGATTGAGGCGGCGACCTTTATTGGATCGAGCCCGATTCGAAGATTCACGGAAGGGTGGACCGACGACTTTCTGCTGCAGACGACGGAGAAAGCCGTTAAGTATGCGGTCTCGCTGGGACTCGACGTCATGTACGTAACGGAAGATACGAGCCGGTGCGATCCGGAGACTGTGAAGCGCTTGTACGCGACAGCAATCAATTGTGGCGCGCGGGCGATCTGCATCTGCGACACCGCCGGACATGCTACGCCGATGGGTGCGCTGGCGCTGGTGCGCTTTGTGATTGCGGAAGTGGTGAAGCCTTCGGGGGAAAAGATTCGTGTGGACTGGCACGGACACAGCGACCGCGGCCTGGCGATTGCGAATTCCATGGCGGCAATTATTGCCGGTGCGAACTGCGTGCACGGATGCGCCATTGGCCTGGGGGAGCGCGTCGGCAATACGCAGGTCGATCAGATGCTGGTGAATCTCAAGCTGATGGGAATCGCACCTTGGGACGAGCAGGACCTGACGAGGTTGAAGCAATATTGCCAAGCGGTTTCGCGGGCGACGGGCGTGCCGATTCCGGCGAATTATCCGGTGGTAGGCGACGATGCATTTCGGACGGCGACCGGAGTTCACGCTTCCGCGATCATCAAGGCGTATCACAAAGACGACGTGGTGCTGGCGAATACGGTGTATTCCGGAGTGCCATCGCATGTGTTTGGGCTGGAGCAAATTATTGACATCGGTCCGATGAGCGGAAAATCGAATGTGCTGTGGTGGTTGGAGCGGCACGGCATTCCGGTGAGTGACCGCGTCGTGGATCGGATTTACCAGCGTGCCAAGCAGAGCGATCACACGCTGAGCGAGGCGGAGATTCTGGAGTGCGTGGAAGCGGCGACTACGAAGACGACTACGAAGAAATGACAGGTGCATGATGGCGATGCGACATGCGATTCTCGGCGCGGGTGGAGTGGGCGGGACAATGGGCGCTTGCCTGGCTAAGATCGGCGATTCGGTGACGCTGGTGGTCAGGCCCGAAAAGCTTCCGAACTATCCCAAACAACTACATTTCGAAAGCCCGTTCGGCAAATTCGATGTCGATGTAGCGGTTGCCGCGGACGTGCCTGCCGTTGATGTGCTGTGGATTACGGTGAAGGCCACACAATTGGAATCAGGGCTGAAGGCTCTCAAAAGGCCTGACGCGGTCAAAGCAATCGTCCCGCTGCTCAACGGAATCGATCATGTGCAGTTGCTGCGTTCGAAATACGGCTCTGGCTGCGTGATTCCGGCGACGATTGCGGGCGAGATGGAACGGCTTGGTCCTGGACAATTCGTTCACCGGTCGCCGTTTTTGCGGCTGAATGTTGCTTCGTCAGGGCGCGGCCTGCTGGGGAGTACGCTCGATCGTTTACAGAAAATGGGTTTGACATGCAATTTCATCGACGATGAGCCGACTTTGCTTTGGGGCAAATTGGTATTCCTGGCCCCGTTTGCGCTCAGTACGACGGCTGCCGATAAACCTGTGGGCGAGATTATTTCCGATCCGCATTTGCGAAGTTTGGCGGAGGCCTGCGTGAGAGAAGCTTGCGACGTCGCCCGCGCCGAGGGCGCCAAAGTCGATGCGGAATCGATCCTTGCATGGGTGAAGACGGCGCCCGCGAATATGCGCAGTTCCATGCAGAAGGACGTGGATCGTGGCAATCCGCCGGAACTCGACGCCATTGCGGGGCCAATCCTTCGTGGAGCGCGAAAACATGGGATCGAGGTGCCCGCGACCAAGGAATTGGTGGCGGGAGTGGAGCAGCGGGCCGGATCCGCACGCTCGATTGCGTAGCACTCGGAAGTCGTAAGGGTGGGACAATCCGAAAGTTCCTCGACCCGGACGTGCGATCATCTTCCGTAACGTCTTTGCCAATCCCCATTCGTTTCCCACGCGTTGTAAACTGACGCAATACTTCCATGAGCCCAACTCCTCCTCGGCCGGAGTTGCCCGACCTTGCGCCCTCGGTGCGGCAGGAAGTAGCACGTCTGGCGGCCGCGCCTGAAGTGCGGTCGGCGTTCAACTGGTTGCGCACGCAGGAACCGCAACTGGCGCACTGGCAAATGGAGATGGCGCGGATACCGGCGCCTCCGTTTGGCGAGTCGGCGCGCGGGGCGTGGCTGGTGGAACGATTTCGCGAGGTCGGACTGGACGACGTCCGCATCGACGACGTGGGCAACGTATTCGGGACGCATCCCGGATTCGGCCGGCGCTACGTGGCGCTAAGCGCGCATATTGATACGGTGTTTCCAGCGAACACACCGCTGAATATTCGCCAGCAGGGAAGCCGCATTTACGGGCCGGGCGTTTCAGACAATGGCGCGGGAGTGGCGGCGCTGCTGGCGATCGCGTCACTGTTGCGGGCGGTGCGCATCCGGCATGCGCTGCCGTTTGTGTTTATCGGAAATGTCGGCGAAGAGGGCGAAGGCGATCTGCGCGGCATGCGACACATTTTTTCTACACCGCGCTGGAAAGACTCGATTGCTTACAGCTTGGTGCTCGACGGCGCGGGCGCGGACACGATTGTAGCGGAGGCGCTCGGCAGCCGGCGGTTTGAAGTGATCGTACGCGGGCCGGGTGGGCACTCGTGGAGCGATTTTGGCGCGCCGAATCCGATCGTGATTCTGGCCAAGGCCATCGAGGCTTTCATCACCACGCCAGTTCCTAACACGCCCAAGACGACGTTCAACATTGGAGTGATTCGCGGCGGGACTTCGGTGAATTCGATTCCTGAATCGGCCAGCATGAAGGTGGATATTCGATCGACCTCGATGACCGAGATGGAACGACTGGAGCAGTCGTTGCGACTGGCGCTGAATCGCGCGGTGGAAGACGAAACGCTGGCTGCCGAAATGCGATCATCCACGCAGAAGCGGCCTTCAGGAGTGAGTTGTGAGGTAGTGGTGATTGGGAATCGTCCGGCGGGTGAGTTGCGGGCGGGAGCGCGGATTTTGCAGGTCGTGCGCGCGGTGGATGCACAGCTTGGTAATGCGGCGCAGGTGCAGCGAGCGTCGACCGATGCGAACGTTCCGCTTTCGCTGGGGCAGGAAGCTGTTGCTATCGGCGGTGGAGGATCGGGCGGCGGGGCGCACACCCTGCAGGAGTGGTTCGATTCCAACGGTCGCGAATTGGGGTTGAAACGAATTTTGTTGACGATGCTGGCGCTCGCGGGGGTGGGAAGTGAGTCTGATGTCAGGGGGGCTTCGTGATGCTGATGCGGTTTGGCCAAGTACCTCAGGGGCTAAAGCCCGGATTGTCTTGCGTGCTTAATGGCAGGGCTGAAGCCGTGCCCTTCCCAAAGCAAATTCTGCCACTCCGCCTATTCTTGTCGTTCGCTTTCTTGCTCGCCTTGTGTTCCACGCGGGGCGCGGCGCAGACTTCTTCTAACGGTGGAAGCATGGATTCGACACCGAAGGCCGATGTGATTTTTGAGCATGGAAATGTTTATACCGGCGTGCCTGCCAACGCGAATTTCAGTGCGATTGTGCGCGAGGAGGCTATTGCAGTGCGCGGGGACCGCATCCAGGCAGTCGGCAAGAACTCCGACATGGAGAGGCTGAAAGGGCCACAGACGCATGTGGTCGACCTCGACGGACACTTCGTCATGCCCGGATTCAACGACGCTCATCTCCATCTCGATGACGCGGGGAAAATGAAGTTGAGCGTCGACTGTACGGGCGCGAAGTCACTGGATGAGTTGCGCGCGCGAGTGGCGAAGAAGGTCGAGGAGGCGAAGGCTGGAGATTGGATTCTGGGATCGGGATGGGACGAGACCTTGTGGCCGGTTAAAGTACCGCCCACGCGCTGGGATCTGGACGAAGTGTCGAATGGGCATCCCGTGTTTTTGGAGCGCATTGACGGGCACATCGGGGTGGCCAACACTCGCGCTCTGCAGTTGGCCAGCATTACGCTGGCCAGCCGGAATCCCCAGGGTGGCCGGATTGATCGCAATGAGACTGGCGAGCCCACGGGCATTTTGCGGGAGACGGCGAAGGACGCTGTTCTGGACGTGATTCCGAAGCCGAGTCACCGGCTTCGGCGGGAGGGCCTGGAACTTGCTCTTACGGATTTGGCAGAGCATGGCGTGACGTCCGCGCAGGATTATTCGCCGGTCTGGGAGAACTTTCAGATTTACGAGGAACTCGAAAAAGAAGGCAAGCTGACGGCGCGTATCACCGAGTGGCTGCCGTTTGACGATCCGGTGGAAGAGTTGAGCCGGAAGCGCGAATCGCATCCGCAGTCCGACCTGATGCTGCACACCGGAATGCTGAAGGGTTTCATGGATGGCTCGCTGGGATCGCACACGGCAGCGCTGCTGGAGCCGTATTCGGACGATCCAAACAACACCGGCTTACCGCGATACGAAGCCGCCAAGTTGAACGAAATGACCAAGGAGCGCGTGTTGGCGGGCTTCCAGATTGGCTTTCATGCCATTGGCGACAAGGGCGTGCAGCTGGCGCTCGACGCCTTTGCCGGCGCCGAGAAGGCGGCGCACGAGGCCAACGTGAAAGCGCCTAATGGAGGCAACGATTTTCGCCTGCGCATCGAACACGCGCAGGTGACGACCCCAGTGCAGATCGGACTGTTCAAGGGGTTGAAAGTGATTGCTTCAATGCAGCCCAACCATCTGCTGACTGACATGCGCTGGGCGCAGGATCGGCTGGGGCCAAAGCGGGCGGCCACATCGTATGCCTGGCTGACTTTCCTGAATAAAGGAGTGACATTGGCGTTCGGCACCGATTATCCGGTAGAACCGGTGACGCCGTTCCGCGGCCTCTATGCGGCCGTGACGCGCAAGAGTGAGGACGGCAAGCACGAGTATTTTCCCGAGCAGCGGCTCACCATGGATCAGGCCATTGCCGCCTATACTACGGGTTCGGCCTTCGCGCAGTTCGAAGAGAAGGAGAAAGGCAAGCTGGTGCCGGGAATGCTGGCGGATTTCGTCGTGCTCGACCGCGACATCACGTCGTCGTCGCCGGAGAAACTCCTATCGACCCGGGTGCTGCTTACGGTCGTTGGTGGGAAGATGGTGTACGTGGCGAAGTGAGATTCCAGAGCTTCTCAGCGGTCCGCAAAACAATACTTTACATACAGAAGGATAAAACGGTTGCGAGGCTTTGTGCGTCTAATACTCGAATCCCTAGGTGTGAGTAGGGACGGACACGCAAACCGGCTGCATGGTTCAAATGGGTATACTATAAGGGTTTAAATAGTTTCGGAGGCAGGTAGACATATGGATTCGCGCGCAATGTGGATGCGCATGAAGGCTCATCGTTGGGTCTATACGCTCAGTATTCTGGCAACTCTTGCCCTCGGCATTCTGATCGGTACTGTCATTTCCTATGGAGTGAAAGGAAAAGAAGGGCAGAAGAGCGACGCGACGCCGCTCAGTCTGCCCTCGCCGCATGAGATGTCGAACACGTTTTCGCAGATCGCGAAGCAGTTGGAACCGAGCGTGGTCAATATCAATACGGAATCGACGATTAAGAATGTGCGCAAGCGGCGGGGACAGAATCCCGATGACGAAGATGGCGGCGGTATGGACGATTTTTTCAACCACTTCTTCGGTGGGCCGGGCGGCCAGGGGGGGCCCGGTGCTGATGGTCCAATTCGAGAGCGCTCTCTCGGTTCCGGCGTAATCGTTGATCCGAAGGGATACATTGTGACGAACCGGCACGTGGTAGAGAAGGCGGACCGCGTCCGCGTGCGTCTTCAGGATGATCCGCCAGGTGTGCAGCATGACGCCAAGGTTATCGGCACCGATCAGGAAACGGACCTGGCAGTGATCAAGGTGGATATGGATCGTATCCTGCCGGCCGCGAAGATGGGCAACTCCGACAGCATGCAAGTGGGCGACTGGGTTCTGGCTGTGGGCAGTCCATTCGGGTTGTCGGAGACGGTGACTGCGGGAATTGTTTCCGCGAAAGGGCGTGACATCGTTCCCGACCGGCAATTCCAGACGTTCATTCAAACTGATGCGGCCATCAATCCGGGCAATTCGGGTGGGCCGCTGGTGAATATGAATGGCGAAGTAATTGGTATCAACACCGCAATTTTGAGCGAGACGAACGCGTACGCCGGCGTGGGCTTCGCGCTGCCGTCGAAGACGGTAGTCGAGGTTTACAACCAGCTGACCGGGCCGGAGCACCGTGTGTCGCGCGGTTCGATCGGCATCATGTTTAACCAGGTCGAGAATCCGGCGATCGCTCGAGTCTATGGGTCAGGATCGGGGATCACAGTATCTACCGTTGTAGCGGGCAGTCCAGCGGATCAGGCGGGCCTGAAAGTTGGCGACACGATTACCGCTGTGGACGGCAAGAAGGTGATCAAGGGAAATGATCTGGTTTCGGACATCGCTTCTCGCAAGCCGGGGTCGAAAGTGAACTTAACGTTTATCCGAAACGGAAAGCAACAGGAAGCAAGCGTTACGGTTGCGGATCGCGCCAAACTGTTTGCGGCACGGCTTGGGGAAGAGCAGGAGAACGAAGACGAGAACACTCCCAAGCAGAGCAAATTTGGCCTGACAGTTCGCAAGGTTACGCCGGAAATGGCAGACCGGCTCGACATGCCTGCAGGAAAAGGCGTCATCGTCCAGGAAGTGAAACCGGGTTCGTTTGCCGAGGATGTGAACCTGGGACGCGGCGACATCATTCTGGAAGTGAATAAGCAGCCGGTAAACAATGAGGAAGAGTTCGCCCGGATCGAGTCGAACCTGAAGAGCGGCCAGGACGTGGTCTTCCTGGTGCGGCCGCGAGGTTCGTCGCGGCAGGATGGAACCGTCTTCCTGGCCGGTACACTTCCGTAACTTTCGAAAGTCCAATGGGAACTGGCACTGTAGTCTTCAGTCGAAGATGATTACGGTGCCAGCGTTCGATTGGACTTTTCATTTCGCCTAAGTTTCCGCCAAAGATTTCTTTGAGGTAGCGTTTCGTGATTTGGGCCGCATCGAAAAGAGTAAGACTCGTCACCACGTGGGCCGTGGCTCTGACTTGTGCATGCACCCTGGCGGCCGCTCGTCAAAATTCAAACAGCGACTCTGCAACCAAGAAGCCCGCAAGTCCTTCGGTAAAGACTGTCAGTTCGACGAAATCAAAAATGCATACGGGAAAGCGTTCGCGAAAGAAACGAGTTCGCGGACAACAAAAAATCGACTCCGAGAGAGCCCAAGCCATTCAGGAAGCGCTGATTCGTGAACACTACCTGAAGGGGGAAGCTACCGGAACTTGGAACCAGGCCAGCGAAGAGGCCATGCGCCGCTACCAGGCCGACAACGGCTGGCAAAGCAAGACGGTTCCCGATTCGCGCGCGCTAATCAAGCTAGGTCTGGGCCCGAGCAAAGACCATCTTCTAAATCCTGAAAGCGCCATGACCACCGTTCCCGATGCGCCGCGTGCGGAACCGGTCCCCACCACGTCGCAGAGCGCCTCGCCGACGACATCGCACAGCGCCACGCCGACTTCGGATTCTGCACCTGCTCCCAACTCCCACCAGAGTGACGTTTCCCGCCCGCAGTAGGAAGTAGGAGTCCGCCTTAACATTCAGCATTTAGCCAGTGAAGGCGTGTCTTTTGGCTGAGTGCTAATTGCCAGCTAGTTTTTCCGGTAGGTCGTTGGCATTATTGGCCGCGGAAAGTAGGGCAGCGGGCGATTCGCAATGATGGCGGCGGGATTCGCTTCGACTAATGTTTCTGCGATTTCTTCGCCGCAGATCTCGGCAGCCGCATCACGCGCGCGGGAAAGAATCGGGACTCGTTTTTCGGTATCGTGCGCATCGGTGGCGAGCACGTGTGCAGCCTGGTGTTCCAGAAGCCAGATCGCAGCTCGGTGTGCGCGATCACCCCAGAAGCCAGTCAGCGAGGAGCCGGTTACCTGAATGACGCAGCCCTGCTCGGCCCACTCCGCCACATGCTGCAGACTCTCGCGCAAAATCGGGTTACGCTCGGGATGGGTGATGATTGGCGTGATTCCAACGTCGTTCAGCTTGCGAAACGAATCGGTGGTTTGGGGCGGAATGCTGTAGTTGCTGAATTCAACCAGCAAGTAGCGTGTGCCTTCGATCACGTAACGGTTGGGATGGGCGTAAGCGTCCCGCAAGTTGTCGTAGGAAAGGTGGAAATCACAGCCCAGTTTCAGGATGGGTTTGTCTCCGACCAGCCGTTGGAGATGTGCGACGAGTCCGCTCAGATATTTGCGATCGTAGTAATAACGATCATTGGCATGGGGCGTGGCGACCATGTGGGTGATGCCGTCGGCGGCCGCAGCCAGGCACATCGCGACCGAGACTTCCCACGATTTCGGGCCGTCGTCTACTTCGGGAAGAATGTGAGAATGAATGTCGACCAAGACAGTAGGGACCCGGGCCAACGCGCCAAAGTCGCCCTTCCTGATGATTTAAACAGATTCGGCGGGAAAGACCAAGGGAGTCAAACTGAACAACATTCAAAAGCTCTTAACCGCGGAGATCGCCGAGAACGGCCGCGAAGGACGCCGAACAAATCTACCCACGGAAAGACTCCAAGCCTATCGGTTGGTTTTCTTGGCGTTCTCCGCAGACTTTCTCGGCGATCTTCGCGGTTAAAGACTTTTTCCGTATCGTTCCTGAATGAAGTCTCCAATCGCGGCGTAGGCCTTGGTCAGCGTCTGCTCGTCTGGCAGGAACACGATGCGGAAATGTTGCGTGCCTGGTTTCTGGCCGAAGCCGGATCCATGCACGACCATGACGTGCTTCTGGCGGATGAGTTCCTTCACGAAGATTTCGTCGCTCTCTGGGATGTCGATGCGCGGGTAGGCATAGAACGCGCCGCGCGGGGCGACGCAACTTATGCGCGGGGTTGACTCGCACCACTTCTGCGTAAGATCGCGGCGGGAGCGCAGTTTACGCTGGACGTCAACGAGATGGTCTTGCGGGCCTTCGAGCGCAGGCTTGATTGCGTACTGCTCAGGATGATTGGCGCAGAGGCGCGCGCGCAGCAGCCGATGCACGCCCTCGGTGTATGTCTTAACTGCAGCGGCTTCGCCGGAAACGATGCCCCATCCAATGCGCCACCCGGGCACGAGGTAATTCTTCGACATGCCGCCAAAAGTCACGCACGGCACGTCGGGCGCGACGGATGCGAACGCGATGTGCGGGGTGCCGTCGAGAATCAGCTTGTCGTAGATTTCGTCGGAGAAGACGATCAGGTTGTGGCGGCGCGCGAGATCGGCGACTTGCTCCAGCATCTGGCGCGTGCAGAGCGAACCGGTCGGATTGTTCGGATTAATCAGGACAATGCCCCGGGTGCGCGGCGTGAGTTTGCGCTCGATGTCGGCTAGCTCGGGCTGCCAGGCATCATCTTCATTGAGGTCGTAGGGGTTGAGTCCGATTCCTAACTTGCACAGCACGGCGGAGTACAGCGGGTAGTCGGGGCTTGGAGTCAGAATATTTTCGCCGGGGTTGACCAAGGCAGAGAGACAGAGGTCGACGGTCTCACTCACGCCTGAAGTGACGAAAACGTCGCGCACCGTGGTGATACCCTTGCGCCCGGCTTCGGCACGAATGGCCGCAATCGCTTCAGGGATTCCGAGCGACGCAGCGTAGCCGTTCTTACCGTCTCGCATGGCCTTGTAGACAGCCTCGATGATGTGCGGGGGCGTCTGGAAATCGAAGTTGAGCGGATCGCCGACATTCAACGGCAAGACTTTGTGTCCTTGCTGGATGACCTCATCGGCAACGCAGGCTAGATCGCGAATAGCGTAACGAACGTTGTCGAGACGGGAAGCGGCGGAGATCTCGTGGGTCTGGGTTACGGGCATAAGTCAAATTCTAACCGCACGGGACGGGGAGGGCCCAGAGAAATACGAAAGAGCTTTAACCACAGAGAACACAGAGTTACACAGAGGCGACCTTCCGTGAGCCCCTGCGCCCTCTGTGGCTTATGAATTTAATCTGCTCTGTCAATCTGTGCTCTCTGCAGTTTGTCGGAGTAGTCGACGTACACCGACTTCCATTCGGTGTAGAAGTCGATTGCGCCGACTCCGCCCTCGCGATGACCGTTTCCAGTGGCCTTGGTGCCGCCAAAGGGCAGATGCACCTCGGCGCCGATGGTGGGTGCGTTGATGTAGGTAATGCCGGCGTCGAGGTCGCGAATAGACGAGAAGGCTTTGTTCACGTCCTTCGTGTAGAGCGCAGACGAGAGGCCGTAATCGATGCCGTTGGCGATTTCAATGGCACCTTCCAGGTCGTCACATGGGATGATTGAGACCACCGGACCGAAGATCTCTTCCTGCGCAATGCGCATCTTGGGTTGAACATCGATGAAGACCGTGGGCTCCATGAACCACCCATGCTGGTATTCACCCTTGTCGAGCCGCTTGCCGCCGCAGACCAGCTTTGCGCCTTCGTTCTCGCCGATTTCTACATAGCTGAGGTCGGTCTGCAGTTGTTTTTCGTTGATGGCCGGGCCCATTTGCACGGATTCGTCCAGGCCGTTCCCAACCTTAAGTTTTTTGGCGCGATCGACGTAGCGTTCGACGAATTCGCGGTAGACGCCTTTCTGCACGATGATGCGGCTGGTTGCGGTGCAGCGCTGGCCGGTGGTGCCGAAACCTCCCCAGATGCCGCCTTCGATGGCGAGATCGAGGTTGGCGTCGTCGAGTACGATCATCGGATTCTTGCCGCCGAGTTCAAGCGAGCAGTGCTTGAAACTTTTGGCCGCAATGCCCCCGATGATGCGGCCCACGGCGGACGATCCTGTGAGGGAAACTGCGCGTACATCGGGATGCTCGGCGAGCGGGGTGCCTACGTCGGGGCCAAATCCCGTGACGACGTTGATCACGCCCTTGGGCAGACCGGCATCGGTGAGCGCGCGAACCAGGTTGAACGTGGAAAGAGGAGTGTCCTGCGCAGGCTTAATGACGCAGGTGTTGCCGCAGACGATGGCCGGCAGAAGCTTCCAGGAAGAGATTGCCATGGGAAAGTTCCACGGCGTGATCATGCCGCATACGCCGATCGGCTGGCGCACGGCCATGGCGAACTTATTGGGCATTTCCGACGGCACCGTGGGGCCAAACAGGCGGCGGCCCTCCCCGGCGTTGTAGTAGCTCGCGTCAATGGCTTCCTGCACATCGCCGCGTGTCTCGGCGAGGACCTTGCCCATCTCGCGAGTCATATCGCGGGCGTAATCTTCTTTGCGCTCGATCAGAATCTCGGCGGCGCGGAATACCATTTCCGCGCGGCGTGGGGCGGGAACCAGTCGCCACCTGGCGAAGGCGCGCTTGGCGGCGGAGACGGCGGCATCCACATCGGCCTTGGCAGACTTCTGGAAGATGCCGACCAGATCGCGAGTGTCGGCAGGGTTGCGGTTTTCGAACGTCTCGCCGGTCGAGGCCTCGACCCATTCGCCATCGATGAAATTCTTAAAAACCTTGGTCGGACCGTAGCTGAGGGTGGGCGGGCTGGTCAAAGTATCAGTTGCCATGACTTCTCCTTATAAATCCCTAAGAAATTGATGCTACAACCGGCGGGAAGGCGCGGCAAGGGATGGAGTTTCGCTAGGCGCCCGCTTCGTGGGCTAGCGACGACCGGAATTTGTAGCAAATGTGAACACCGATGAGCACACCAAGGTAATGTCTGAAACTCATTACCTGTTTTTTCCTCTGTTTTGCTTATGCTAACGTTTTATCTACCGCATATTTACTGAGGTTTTTCGGTTCAAAGTGTCCTCCGCGAATCGCAAATCGGGACTCCACGTTGCGTGGACGACCGTCACGTACCGTAGTGTGGCCCTGCTAGTCCTAGCAGTCGCCGCGGTGTTTGCAATTGCCGTGCGGGTGGCGTTTCCACAATTTACCGAGAACAGCCTGAAGGCAGGCGAAGGAGCTGCGAATAGGATCCTGGAGCGCATCGCCGGTATGAACCCGAACAGCGGCTCAGGAGTTTCTATTGGGCAGCAGGCGCACTTCACCGCCCTCGACGGCACGGTGCGCGTGAAAAAGAGCAATGGCAACAGCTGGGTGGCGGGCGATTACAGCATTCCGCTGGAAAAAGGCGACGTGGTGCAGACCGGCTCGGAAGGTATGGCGAAAGTTGTTTTCAACGACGGCACTAGCTACACCGTGAAACAGGATTCGCTGATCGTGATCCAGGAGAATTCGGCCAACGACCAGCAGCAGACCAGTGTAGCGGTCGCGGTCAGCACGGGAACGGTAGATCTGTCCACCGCGACCTACAGCCAAGGTTCGAAGTCACAGGTGATTGTGGCAGGCGCAACCGCTTCGCTGGCTCCGGAATCGGCGGCGCAGGTGCACAACGATCCTAAGGCCGACCAGCACGAAATTTTGATGAAAAAAGGAACGGGCGAGGTCTCGCGCAACGGCGAGACCGTGAAACTGGCCAACTGGGAGAAGGTGACCTTCCAGGGCAAGCAAGCGCGCATGGAGAAGGCGAAGGAGATTGGTCCGCCGACGCCGATTGCGCCGGCCAATATGGCGCCGCTATTTTCCGCGGGCCAGACCACGAAGGATGTGGCGTTTTCCTGGACGCCGATGGCGAATGCAGTTGGTTACCGTCTGCGCATCTCCCGCAACCCGTACTTCTCTTCTACACTAGTTGACAAGAAGGTTAATACGGCAGCGGTAACGGTTACAAGCCTCGGGGAGGGCGCTTATTACTGGATGGTGCAGTCCTACGACGCGGGTGGGAAAGAATCGGTGGAAAGCGAGAAGAACCGCTTCACCATCATTTCCAAGGGTAAGCAGACGGAGGCGATCGAACTGGAACTGGATCCGTTCGTTCAGCATGGGCACGTGATCGAGGTAACAGGCAAGACGCAGGTCGGGGCGCGGGTCATGGTCAACGGCAGCGAGGTCCCGATGATCAACACCGACGGCGCTTTTCATTACTTCACGCCGCCGCTGCCGACGGGAGAAGCTGTGATTACGGTGACGGCGCAAACGGCGCAGGGCGGGGTGAATACGCAGCAGCAGAAGATCATTATTCAGTAGGGCAGGTTACGGCCTGACTTTGGCCGCGACCTTTAGGGCAGGGAACTTTCGGTTGCGGCGGGGTTGCCGTGTATCCCGTAGAATGGTGACAGCCAGCATCCGACAGAAAAGGTAGATTCCCGGGGATACCCCCGGCAGACAGCACGTCGAAAGACGCGAGAACTTTTGTCATGTCAAACAACGGATTCCATTCAGGCTCGACTCGCAACCACAATCTCCGCTCGCTGTTCAGCATATTCTCCAGCGATCTGGCCATCGATCTCGGCACTGCCAACACGCTCGTGTATGCGCGCGGCAAAGGCATTGTCGTGAACGAACCCTCCATCGTCGCCATCAACAAAAACACGGGCGAAGTTGAGGCCGTTGGCAAAGAGGCGAAAGAGATGCTGGGCCGGACGCCGGGCAACATCGTCGCCATTAAGCCCATGAAAGACGGCGTGATTGCCGATTTCAAGGTCACCGAGAAGATGTTGAATTACTTCATCCAGAAGGCGCACAACCGCAAGATGCTGGTGCATCCGCGCATCGTGATTGGCGTGCCCTCGGAGATCACGCAGGTGGAAAAGCGCGCGGTCATGGATTCCGCGTATCGTGCCAAGGCGAGTGAAGTTCATTTGGTGGAGCAGGCGATGGTGGCGGCGATCGGTGCGGGCCTTCCTATTACCGAGCCCAGCGGCAACATGGTGGTCGACATCGGCGGCGGCACCACCGACATCGCAGTGATTTCGTTGAGCGGCATCGTCTATTCGCGTTCGGTGCGCATGGCCGGCAACCAAATGGACGAAGCCGTCATGAATTATCTGAAGCGAAAATATAACTTGCTGATCGGCGAGCGCACGGCCGAGCAGATCAAGATGGAAATTGGTTCCGCTCATCAGCTCGACAAGCCGATGACTATGGAGATCAAAGGGCGCAACCTGATTGAGGGCGTGCCCAAGACGATTACGGTGGACGACGGCGAAATCCGCGAAGCCCTGAGCGAGTGCGTTTCGACTATTATGAACGCGATCCGCGTGGCGCTGGAACGCACGCCGCCTGAACTCTCGGCTGACATCAGCGACCGCGGCATTGTGCTCACCGGTGGCGGCGCTCTTCTCAAGAATCTTGATAAGCGCATCCGCGAAGAAACCGGGCTTCCCGTTTCCATCGCCGACGACCCGTTGTGCAGCGTGGTGCTGGGTACGGGCAAGATGCTTAGCGATTTCAAACTGCTGAGAAAAATTTCGATCGAGTAGAAAAACAGTGGTCAGTGGGCGGTGATCAGTGGGCAGTAAAACCTGTTGAGCAACCCTGACCACTCGTCACTGATCACTGACCACTGGTTTTATGGAATCCGTCCTTGGCCGTTACCGAAACCTGATCATTCTTGTGGGAGTGTTGTTTTTGCAGGTGCTCGGGCTGGCCATGCAGGTCAAGAAGAGCGGCGTCGACATTGAAAAAACGCGCCTGATCCGCATTTGGGCGGTCGACGCCGTCACTCCTTTCGAGCGCATGCTGGTTTGGGTTCAAACCAGCAGCGGCAATCTTTGGCACAACTATTTTTATCTGCGGGGAGTGCGCGCGGAGAACCGGCAACTGAAAGAGCAGATCGAGCAGATGCGGTTGCAACAGGTTCGCCTGGCCGACGATGCTGCCCAGGCGCGGCGCCTGCAAACCTTATTGGCTTTCAAAGAACAGTTCATCTCTCGCACGGTGGCCGCACAGGTGATCGGCTCCAGCGGCAGCGACCTCTCCCGCATCATCTACATCGACAAAGGAGAGAATTCCGGCATCCGTCGCGACATGGCGGTAATGACCGCAGACGGGATCGTGGGCAAGGTGCTGCTGGTCTATCCATCGGTAGCGCAGGTGTTGTTAATCAACGATCAAAGCAGCGGGGTGGGCGCTCTGCTGGAAAAGACGCGGCTGCAAGGCGTGCTGCGCGGCACATCGAATGGCGAGGTCGTTCTCGAACGGGTGATGAGCGACGAGCAAGTTTCCGTGAGCGAACCGGTGCTGACCAGCGGTGGAGATCAGATTTTCCCCAAAGGACTGCCGGTCGGGACGGTGACGAAGGTAGCAAACGGTCGGGATTTGTTTCTAAATATAAAAATCAAGCCCGCCGCCGACCTCAGTAAGCTAGAAGAAGTGCTAGTGCTGGTGGAGAAGCAGGAGCGGGAGACTCCCACGGAAGATGCGGTTCGAATGCGCGCTTCCGATATTTTGGCGCAACGCTTGCCCTCGGTTCCTGACAAGCCCGCGACGGATGCCGCCGGCGCGGCTTCGAGCCATACTGGCGCAGGCGCCCCGGTCGCGCAACCCAAAACAGCAGTTAAACAGCCAGCGGTAACTGGAGCGAAGCCGCAGGGGTTGGCGGGTGCAGCCAAGCCAGTTGCTACCGTTAAGCCTGCGGTCACAGGAACAAACGCGGCAGGCGTACCTAAGCCCACCAAGACATCGGCGGGCGCAAGCGAAACTCCCATCACCTTGCTTCCGGACGCGCAAAAGAGCTCGGATACGACTGGTACAGAAGCAACCCGATCGCAACCGGACGCTTCCCAGGCCAATCCGCCCAGCGCGCAGCCCAAACCGGTCACACCCGCGCCGGACAATCCACAACCGCCTGCGGACGAGAATAAACCCCAATAGCGTGCCCATTACCTACACATCCGGGGAACAAGTTGAAGTTTACCGATTCGGTATTCCGGTAACCATCGGCGTTCCCTTGCTGGCGCTGTTTTTGCAGGCGTTTGTGCCGCTGCGCTATCCGCGTTTTGCGGTTTACATTGACCTGCCATTGCTGGTGACGATCTTCTTTGCCATGGCGCGTCGTAACCCGATTTCGGGTCTGCTGACCGGAGCCGTGATCGGCCTGGCGCAGGACATGCTGGGGCACAACCCAATCGGAATCTACGGAATCGCCAAGACTGTTGTGGGCTACGGGGCTTCGTCGTTGGGGGTGAAGCTCGACGTGGAAAACGCCGGTGCGCGCCTGCTGGTGACTCTGGGATTTTATTTCGTGCATGCCGCGGTTTATTTCACGGTTGCCCGCGGAATGGTCAATATGACCCAGACCTGGAGTTGGTCCAGCGGCCTGTTAGCGGGCTTGGCGAACGCATTTCTGGGAGTGATTTTGTACTTCGTGCTCGACAAGTTTAAGCAGAGAACGTGAAAGATGCAGTTGCCAGTGGCCAGTGGTCAGTGGTCAGTTGCCAGTCGAACCCATTGAGTCCGATGACTTCCGTTACTGCGCCCGACGGCTCCAGGCGTCGGAAAGATTTACAATTGCTATCAGAACCACCTCATATTCGCTCTGCGGGGGCAAGTGACAGGTTGCAAGACCAGAAGAAGTTCCTGCGCAAGAACAACTGGCAACTGGCAACTGGCCACTGACAACTGATGTTCGGCCACGACGAAAAAGTTTCTGCCATTCGCCTAACGGCGGCGCAATATATCATCCTCGGCATCTTCCTGGTGCTGGCCTACGGGCTGTGGCGCCTGCAGGTGATGCAGAGCGAATTCTATTCGCTGGCAGCCGAAAGAAATCGCATTCGCAACGTGCCGGTGCTGGCGCCTCGCGGCAAGATTCTAGATCGCGAAGGGCGCACCATCGTCGATAACTACCCGTCATTTTCCGCGCTGCTATTGCGTGACTCCACCCGAGATCTGACAGCCGACGCGGACTTGATCGCCCAGGGATTGCATCTCGATCCGAACGAAGTGCGGGCTCGCGTCCGGCGGTTCGCGTCGATGCCGCAATACCAGCCGATTTTCCTCAAAGAAGACATTACGCCCGACGAATTGCAATTCATTGAAGCGCATCGCAACGAGCTGCCGGAACTCGACACCATCATGTCGCATCGCCGGCTCTATCCCCGCAACGGTTTCATGGCGCACCTGATCGGCTACGTCGGCGAAGTCAGTGAAGACATGCTGAACCAGCCGCAGTTCGAGTTATACAACGCCGGGGACGTGGTTGGCATTTCCGGCGTCGAACGCCAGTACAACACGATGCTGATGGGCACAAACGGGTCGCGTCAGGCTCTGGTCGACAGCCATGGCCGCGAAGTTGGGCGGCTGGGAGAGACCGAGGCAATCCCTGGAAAACAACTGCGTCTGACCGTTGACATCGATCTGCAGATTGCCGCCGAAGAGGCGCTGGCGGGAAAGAACGGGGCGATCGTGGCCATGGATCCGCGCACGGGCGAGGTCCTCGCCATGGCGAGCGGGCCCACGTTTGACCCTAACGATTTTGCCGTGCACGTATCACGCGATCAGTGGAACAAGCTGGTTACCGATCCCGACAAGCCGCTGCTGAACAAAGCGATTCAAGCGCAGCTTGCGCCGGGCTCGACGTTCAAGATCATCATGTCGGTTGCAGGATGGCAGGAAGGGATCGCTCAAACTTTGCACGTCGACTGTCACGGAAGCGCCGAGTTTTATGGACGGCGCTTTGGCTGCTGGGTGAAAGGTGGGCACGGTCCGGTCACTCTGGAGAAGGCAATCTATCAGTCCTGCGACGTTTTCTTTTATACGCTGGCGGAAAAATTGGGCATCGACCGCATCGCAAAATATGCCACCCAGCTGGGACTTGGCCAAAAGACAGGGATTGATCTGCCCAACGAAGTGAGCGGCGTCATGCCTTCGGAAGAATGGAAGATTCGGAACTTTAAACAGAAGTGGTTTGCCGGGGAGACGATTTCAGTGGGTATCGGGCAGGGCGCCGTGGCGATCACGCCGGTGCAGTTGTTGCGTGCCATCAGCGCGATCTCAATGGGCGGGCGCATGGTTGTGCCTCACGTTATTAATCCGACGGATATGCCTCCAGGCTACGTCGAGACTGGACACTACACGGAAGTGAAGAACGTTCCGATTGATCCGAACGGCTGGAATTTCATCACCGACGCGATGTCGCGAGTTCTGCTGCCGGAGGGCACGGCCCCGTCAGCCCATGTTCCGGGAATCGACATTGCCGGCAAAACGGGCTCGGCGCAGATTGTGTCGTTGGCGACGCGCGCCCGGTTTAAGAATGCCGAAGATTTGGCGCAGAATGGGTGGTTTGTGGGATTCACGCCGCGCCGCAATCCAGACATCGTCGTCTGCGTATTGTTCCAGGGCGGCGAGCACGGCAGGTTAGCGGCACGGTTGGCGACCCAGGTGATCAAGGCATACGTCGACAAGCAACGCCGCACGCCGCAGAAGATGGTGGAAAAGCCGAAAAACGGCGGGACGGTGGATATTGGCGGGTTATGGACAGCGCCGGATTCGGACGGAGACAAAGAAACACTGCAGGCCGGGCGGTTCGTCATGGATCTGCCGAAGAAGCCGCTGGCGCTGGCAACGGCTGCGCCGGGAATGGGTGAGAATTGATCTTGCTACGAAGTGCGAGGGCGAGACGCCCTCGCAACAGCCGGCGGGACGCCGGCGCTACGAAGAGCTAGAAGCTAAGAGCTAGAAGCTGTTCTTATGGCACGTTACGTTTCATATCGCGACTTTGACTGGATCCTGCTGGGGTTCGTCTTGATTATTTGTGGCATGGGCGTGATGGAAATCCACAGCGCCACTATGCACACGAAGTTTGCCGGAGCCCACGTCAAGCAGATCTACTGGGTCTTAGCGGGCGTGGGAGCGATGTTTTTGGTCAGCTTGGTCAATTACCAGGCTCTGCTCGATCAAATCCACTGGTTTTATATCGCTGGCGTGGCCTCGCTGGTGGCTGTCCTGGTCTTCGGCCAGAAGTATCTGGGAGCGAAACGCTGGATCAAAATGCCAGGTGGGAATCACTTCCAGCCCTCCGAATGGGTCAAGCTGATCCTGATTCTCGCGGTGGCAAAATATTTTGCGGAATTGCGGCACCGCGACCTCTCCTGGCCAGACTTCATCAAGGCCGGGGCCATTGTCGGCATCCCCATGCTGATGGTCATGAAACAGCCCGATCTGGGGACGGCGCTGACCTACGTGCCCATTGCGGTGATGGGAGTTTTTCTGGGCGGGATGCAGTGGAAACAGGGACTGGTGGTGGTTTTACTGGCGGCGGTGGGAATTGGCGCCATTTTTTTCACGCCGAAGGTACACGTTCTGAAGGGCTTCCAGAAGCAGCGTCTGACAAGTTTTCTTGAGCCCGACGCCGATCCCCAAGGGTCGGGGTATCAAGTTACGCAATCCCTGATTGCCGTGGGATCCGGGGGGCTATGGGGCGGAAAAGGCTCGCAAACGCACGGTAATTTCCTGCCCGTTCCGCAAACGGACTTTATTTTCGCAGCTTTCTCCGAGGAGCATGGATTCGTAGGCGCGCTGGGGATTCTACTGTTATACTTCATTGTGCTGATGCGTTTGACCCAGAACGCGCAAACAGCGCCCGACCGCGCTGGCACGTTTGTGGTGATGGGTGTGGTGGCTGTGCTTAGCTTCCATATCCTGGTCAATGTCGGCA
>CALFMO010000031.1 GCA_937879855.1 uncultured Acidobacteriaceae bacterium
ATGGGAGTTAGCGTATACGCGTGCCTTGGGTAACGACCCTGCAGTCCAGGCTCATCTTGGTTCGGTTTCTGATCCCAGAGAAAGAGCTGTGGAGTTAGTTGGCTTACACCACGCTTCACGTCCAACCGATCCACCAAATGCTTCCCTATCGTCTGGCAGATTTTGGCGGGTGATCTTCTTCAACATCGTTTGCAGGCGCTTCTTGCTGCCGCTTACCCTTTTCACAAGCAGACCATCAACGACGACACCTCAATAGATTTGGTTCGATCTCCGTCATGTCAAATAGAATCCTCTATTTTTCCAACTTTGCGCATTCTTGGAATGAGATTATTCTGCCGATTGATCATCGGTCCCGGGAGTTCAGGTTGCCAAACGGTTCTGGTTTTGCTATACTATACTACATGGAGCACACTATACGAGACAGTATTGGCAGTCGCATTAAAGCCAGGAGACGAGCGAAGGGCCTCACTGCCCTTGAGCTTGCGCGTAGGGTTGGCATCACGGAGAATGCCATCCGCAAGCTCGAGTCAGGCGATTCCAAGGAGCCTCGATTGTCAACAGCGCTGCTTTTGGCCGACGCTCTCGGTGTTAATGCGGATTTCGTCTGTTCCCGACATCCGAAGAGCCGACGCAAAACACTACCGCCCGAGCTGAGTTTCACTATCAGACAGATTCGCCAATGCCGGCCCGCCTTAAATGAACGCGGTGTGGAGCACGTTAGCGTCTTCGGTTCGGTTGCTCGTGGAGATGCCAGACGTGGCAGCGATGTCGACGTAATCATCGAGCCCGCACCCATCGCTCGCTTTACGCTCTTCGATCTGGCGGCAACGCGCGAAATTCTCGAGAGTGCCCTTCATTGTCGGGTTGACGTGGTCACCGGGATGACAGTTCAGCACTCTGATTTCGCTGATGCCGCGGCGCGAGAGGCAGTGAATGCCTTCTAAGCGATGGTCGGGCAAGAGTATCGAAGTCCGTATACGCGACGTCCTGGTCTCCATCGGACGAATTCAGGAATTTATCGCCGGTTTGGATCAAGACGCGTTTCTTGGAGATCAGAAAACTCAGAGCGCGGTGGAGCGTGAATTACTGACGATTTCAGAGGCTTGCAGTAAGATCGGCGAACTCGAAGCTTCGCAAAAGATCCCTCTCAAGGAGAGGCTGGCTACCCGCTTTCCTGAAATCCCGTGGTCAGCGGTGCGAGGAATCGGAAATATTTTGCGACACGATTACGGCCGCGTCGACCCCAAGGTTACCTGGGATACCGTTTCAAGTGATGACCTTCGACGTCTAGATAGCACCCTCACGGCAGCGTTTCCTGAGCTGAAAGATCTCTCTAGCTCCGGATAGGGGCGAAACCATCGCCTGCCTTGTGAGCAGACGCATTAAACCAACCGAATGGGGTTCACTTCCTCCTTGGTCGCCGAAGCAGTCTGGCGTCGTAAAGAAACGGCAGCCTCGCGACAACTTTGATCCACCTGACATCAGAATGTTGCGGGCTTATTAGAAAATTTCGCTCCGGTATCCCAGTTGCCACGTGAATGGAAGGTATGTCTAAAACGGCCTCCTCAGCCTTTCTTATCCACTCATCACCGATCGTTTGTAGTCCAACTGGACCGGGAACATCTCGCCAATTCGATGGCAAAGTATCTTCATCGACAATTCTCCGTCTGGTTTTATCTGGCACATCAATTACACAAATACGCAATTCAGTGGCCGGCAACAGGTCTTCAGGCGAATGAATTAAGTACTCTATCTTTGCCAAGGACGATGTACTGCTAGTATATGCAACGCGAGTTCCAGGACTCGACCAGCGACCACCAAAACGAAAAGACCCCTCTCCATCGAGAGGGGTCTCCGCATGACGCGGATGAAGCACTCTATACACCCGCATTAGCTATAGCCACCGTACAGCAGGCGACCGAGAATATTTTCGACTTCCCTCGATCCCACTTCCGTCGCTAGCATTTCAACGGGTCGGTGGCCACCTAACCCTCGATTCGGCTCTCCAAACCATTTAGCGGCCTTGTCAACTACTTCAAAGACATTGAGAGCCTCCGCAAAAAGCCGAGCCGCCCGATATACCCGCTCAGATTCGTCAGCATCCAAGCGCCCTTCTTGTTTACGGCGGTCGAATGTGGACTTAGACATGCCAAGGAACCCCGCGAAAGAACGATCGCCTAAGCTTAGTGTCTCAGCCGCCTTTCCGACAGTGCGAAATGAGAAACCTCGCGTAATCAGGCGATGCCAAGCGAGATTTGACTCCGCCTTAGCGCCCAGTACATTACTGCCTCCCAAGATCTCCCAAGCTGTCATTCTCCTTCGATTGACTCGTTCTCTAGTTCGTATAATGGTACTCATCTGGGTATAATTATATCCTCAAATGGGCTTAAGTTCAAGGCAAACTTAGCCGCCCCGAGAGCGTTAATCGTTGAATTGGCGCAGAACTTCGCCGGTCCCGTACAGCGCCCGTCACAATCTATCGGCCTGCCTTGTAGGCAGGCGCTGAGTGAGCCGATAGGCTCGCACTCCCTCCCGCGATGCCTATATTTGTAGCTCCAAAATCGTTGCAAAGTTACCCGCCTTCGGCCCGCCCTTCGGCACCTGGCTTCGCCACAGCTTCACTAGATTCGCTGCCTAAATTGCTGTGGCGACGTGTACTTGACTGCGCAAATGACGGCTAGCGACATAGGGGATAGCCGCCGTGCGCGCGCCGAAAGATTCGCTATTCAGTCGCATTGTGCACATTTGAGAGAAAACGTCATCCGGGATTCGAGCCAGATGCCCAATATCATCGTTTGCCCTGTCGCTAGCCATGTCGCGTTCGCCAATTTTCAGGAGAGCGTTCTTAAAGGCGTGGAGTTTAGTCGGGTGAGTCCCTTTATGGACCCAAGTGTTCTCTCTAAAATTAAAAGGCAGACGAATGGTGAAAAATGCTTTCTTTGGGGCTTGCGCGCCACTCACATTCCTAACAAGGTTTGGCAAGACATCCGTGAAGACGATGACATTCTATTCTTGACTAGCGGAGCACTACGGTATCATTGCAAGGTCCTGACTAAGCTCAAAAACATCGAACTTGCAGAAGTGATGTGGAAAAAGCTCTTTGCGCATGATAATTTCGAAAATGTGCTCTTCTTGTCAACCGTTCGCGAAGTTAACATTCCTCGAAAACGCTACAATGAGGCGCTTAGTTATAAGGAGGGTGCTTACATCCAGGCAGTTCGAATTCTGAACCCATCTCAAAGTTATCTAATTAGGCAAGAGTTTGACCTAGGTGGAAAAGAAAAGTCATAGGTCGGGCGTGGTTATGGTGTTGCACATGCGCAAAGAAGACCACTCCGAACACGGCTACTCACCCTGAGGAAGTTAAAAATTTTAGAATAGATCCTGATCTTGCATTTAAAACCCACGCGAATTGAAAGCGGCTGCGTGCCAAATTGTCGTCGAAGGCAGATAACAACGGTCTCGCTCTAGTTTTAATCCAATTGAGGTGGCGACAGGGGCTAGAAGTGTTAGATAAGATGGAGAAGAGCCGCCACCTATTAGTTGGACTTAGTTCCTCGCGCAACAAAGATGTCGGTCTGCTCTACGGTTGGCGCAACGCTTTTTGGCGACTTGAATGTAGTGTCACCCAAAGCTGAAGGATCCGGCAGAATTGGCTTCTTGCAGTGGGGTGGCAGGAGTTCTTTGATTGTAAGTATCTGGGTGCGCGGAATCTTTCGCCCGCTGTGGCTGGTGTAAAACCCACCTCGCACTGCCTGTTTTACCATTGGCCCAGTTGGCCTAGACAGCGTTACAAACAAGCCTACCTCAGCCTTGTAATCGCTTACGGTGCTTTGCAAGGTCTTGATCATATCGAGGGTGACGTTCGCACCACCCTTGACACTCACAATAACTTTTCGGTCGACGACTTTTCCATTTTCGATGTCTCTGAAGTAGCGCAGACCGTCGATGCCATCGTCGGCTCCTTTCTTTCCGCCACGATAGTCCTGCGCGTCAACCAAAGCATTGGCCCACGCCTGAAACGCGTACTTGTCAGAATTGGCTAACTTCTTTGCGCCATCGAAATCAGTTGGCAGCCCCCGTATTGAGAACTTGATGTTTGGGAACTCTTTACGCAGCCGTCGCTCGACAAGATCTATAGCTCGAGGTGAAATGTCGATACCCACCCAATGTCTCCCCGTAGCCTGTGCGACGTGAATCGCCCACCCACAGCCACAAAATGGATCAAGGACTACGTCGCCAATTTTGCTACCAATTTGGATGATGCGGTTTAGGAGACCAGGCGGCTTTTCCGTCGGGTAACCGAGCCGCCTTGGATCGGTCGGTCCGAACCACACTACGTCGGCGTCAACACCATCTTCTGTACCCCACACTGTTCCCTCGGTATAAGGTTGATACGCCCAAATGTCTTGAATCGGAACACCGTCACGCTCATCCAAGTACCGAACCATTGTCGGCCACGCTTTGCCATCCTCAAGGATGATGTGACCGGCTTCATAAAGAGCTTCGAGCTTTTCTGTCGTCGACAAATTCTGGAACGTATCTGGCATGAGCGAATAGTAGTGTGTTGGCACAGCCCAGTGTCGATCTTTGGCTGTGGGATCGAAGCCTCGCCATGGCTTGCCGGAATCGCCTTCTGACCTACCTGCCCCAGTTAATACGTTTCCGCCGGACGTGAACCGCCGTTTGCCATCCACCTTTTCGCGATACCGCTTTTCAACATGGCCTCTCATGTATGGCCGCCTCACGATGTTGAAACTGTATTTTTTCGTCTTCGAATACACGTGGATAATGTCGTGTATCTGCCCCAACGAACGCGTTGAATTATGTGACCCGGTTCTCCGCCAGACTATCTCGTTAACGTATCGATCACCTCCAAAAACGCGGTCAGTAATGACCTTAAGATAATGCGAAGCGGTTGGATCACAATGTAGGAAGAGCAACCCGGTTGGCTTCAATACTCGGTGCAACTCAACTAGGCGAATGGCCATCATCACAAGGTAAGCCATAACGTCGGAATCGCCGAGGAACTGCCGAAACGAACGTATTGTTTCAGACACGTTTGTGTTTGGGCAGACCAATAGTTGGGCGTATTCATCCTCCGCCTGAGGTCCCCATGACCAGGTGTCATCGAATGCCATGGTTTGGGCATTACGCTCTCCAGCGGGAGATTTGAAGATCACATTATGAATTCTATCTGAATTGAATGGAGGATCGAGGTAAATCAGATCCACGGACTTCGGAAAACTCTTTCCGCAAGACGCTTAGATTGTCGCCGAACCAAAGAACGTTGTTCAATTTGTGCACAAGTTCGGTGCGCGCTGATCTGGCTCCCCCAAATGGTCCTATCTTGTGATTCTTTGCAACGAGAATCAAGATTTTGCCGGATCCAACCATGTTCGTCGTCGACGGTGACGCGGGTGGCGACGAAATTGAATCGACTACAACAAGCGTTGACGTGGGTGAGCTGAACGGCCCATGGCATTCGAAATTGTGAGGACGGGGCCAGACATACACCTGGTAAATGAATAAGCTCCTGTCTCTAAGCAACGTCGTCCGACCTTGCGCACCTACTACAAGGGCAGATGCTCAAACGGGCTCAATCGACATCGAAGAGCTTGGTGATAATAGGCACGGCTATATCATTCGTGCTGCATTGAAGATTCTGGAGGGCGGTCGCCCTCGCAGTACAGATGAAATATTGGAAGCGGGTAGATCGCTATGATTCGACGCCGTAGCCCGGGCCGAATGAGCCGGTTGCATAGATTTACACAGTTGAAGCATTTGATAAGACCATTGGAGAGCGTTAAGCAGATTTCTGGCTTATGTAGCCGAATTAAGTTCTCTGCCCGTCTGCGGTTGAGAAATCTCTTGGCGACTCGAAGGTTCATTTTTTCGAGATATCGCTTTCTTGAGTAGAACGTGCAAAGTCGGATACCCTAGACGAGGACTCCGGTTATCCTGCTTTAACACAAGTATTCGCCTGCCACCAGGCGGGCGCGGCTCTTGTAAGGCAAACGGTAGCAGCCCACAACGACCGTCAGCGTACTCGTGCCGCTTACCTATCAATCGGCGCAGGCTGGCTAAAACACGTATTGCAATGCGTCGGAATCAAACATTAAAAGAGACGCCGCTGCTTTGGCGCGCCGGCGAACTTGTTTGTGCGGCGGATGGCGCGAATCCGGAGCAGCAGCGGCTATTTCGGTGACCAGACTGTCTGGATTTGACTTGCATCCGAGCGGCCAACTTCAAATGCTGCAGTCAACTTCGCTTGGTCGCCGAACGCAAGCACTGTGAGATCGAGTGGTAGTTTGGGCCTCACTACCCGCAGCGTAACTTGCACCTTGTCCTCGAGTCCCAGCTCTTTCTGTTCTTGAGAATCGGCTGCCGACAGTGCCTTATTGGTCATTACGGCAAGCTTCATGTCATCCGCCAATATTTTCTGTTGCATGACATCGTAACAGGCCATGCCGAGAACCGCGGCGTTGGGGATCATTTGATAAGGAGGCGCGGTAACCTCGGGGTCCATGAAAATGACAGTGATATCCGTCGCGCCGGCGGCGATGGCAAACCCGATTGGGGTGTTGTTCGCAACCCCGCCGTCGACGTAATAGAAATCTCGGCCGGTTCCATGGTTAAATTTTACGGGCTCGAATGCAAGAGGGATAGAAGCGGAAGCTTCAACTGCGGACAAAAAGTTCGTGTTCGACAAGAGGTAAGTTTGCGATCTGACTCGGCCCAGAAAATCGCTCTGTACTCTCGCCTCGTCGGAGGCTCCGTCCGTTCTGACAAAGGCGTAAAAGGTGTCTGCCGTTTCTTGAGTGATATTGGTCGCCGTAATAATAAGGCTACATTTTAAGTTGTTGACGTTTAGCTTTCCGGTGAGGATTGCGGTTAATGGTGCTCGATCAACGACGCCGAGAAGAGAGAGGAGTGCGACTTTCGATCCAATGCGGCCGTACAGCTCGATGATGTGCGGTAAGCGGAAAATTTTCGCATCAAGTGGCAGCTTCAAGAAATCTTCGAAGCCGGTCACGAACTCTTGGACATGCTGTGCCTGTGGGATCAACCTAATGATATTTCGACTTGCGATGGATCTCCAAAAGTGCTCGAGGTCCGGGAGCAGGTCCTGAACAAGAAACGAGGCATTAATTGCACCGATTGAAGTGCCGCAGACCAAGTCAAATCGCTCGCCTGCATTCGCCAATCCGCACAACACTCCGGCTTCGTAAGCGCCTCTCGCGCCGCCACCGCTCAACACTAAAGCCTTTACAATTAACCTCCCGACTCGGCAAAAATAGGCCGGGTCTCCTTCTTGCGCGTTTTGACAAGCCTCGTAACGCAGACTTGCTACTATCGCATCAGAGCCGAGTCTGGAGTAACCCCGGTTGAGTCCTAAGTATAATAGGGATGGTATCCGTGCTGGCTCACCGGTTTTGGTGCCCCATTGGCTAATGTCCAACCTGCCAGCGGATACCGGTTCGCTGCGGGAGTTGGCTGGTAAGCCGTTCGATTCTTTGTGAATGCCTGTTAGGATCTCGTCCATCTCGCAGCGATGATCGGAGGAATTTGGTGAAGATCATCGTCGGCGTCGAGACGCATAAGGCTTCCCATACCATCATGGTCCTCAACAGCAGTGGTGAGGAGCTCGACCAGTTCACGATCCCTGCAACAGTGCAGGGGTTTCAAAATGCCCTAGAACGCGTCGAGCAACTAGCTGGGGAAGCGTACTGGGGAATCGAGGGCGCCCACACGTACGAGCCGCTGACATACGGATCGTGAAACGTCTGCGTTCCGCCGGTTTTCAACAGATGTAAGATGACCTGGGCATCCCTCGGATCGTTCTTATCCCAAGAATTGTAAAGCGCTTCACGCGTTCGGGCCGTCGCAACCGATGACACCAGATACAGCCGAAACCCATGCTTTTGGAGGAACCAAGCCAAGCCACGATGGTAATCACCCGTCGCTTCGAACGCTACCTCGATCGGATGGCCGTGGCGTTTCACCTCGTCCACGAGTTCGGCGAATCCTCGTTGACTGTTAGCAAACGCTAGGCTTCGGCGTCTACCGTCCGGCGCTTCGATCAGCGCTTGATGCCGATGCTTTGCGATGTCAATCGCCACCAAGACGACAGGTCCCGAGGATGGTGGGTGGCAAGTTGCCATGGGGCCCTCCTAGAACAGATTGCTGGCAAAAGAATCTATCTAGGGGGTCCTCCTGCAGGCACCTCTTCCTATGGTATTAAGGCTGCCAATACACGTCGATCGACTTCGGTCTACGCTGCAAAGCAGCGGGCGTTCGTCCTTCGATGGGATCAGTGGGCGACGCGTATGACAATGCCATGTGCGAGAGCTTCTTCGCTTCGCTGGAATGCGAGTTGCTCGATCGCACGCGCTTCCGCAACCAACACGAAGCGCAGCTCGCCGTCTTCGATTACATCGAAGGCTTCTACAACCCGTATCGTCGGCACGAGTCACTCGGCCAGATCTCACCCATTAACTTCGAACGGAGGATGACGTCGGCAGCTTGAATCTCTAATTACTAACCGTCCACCAAAGCGGGGTAGCTCCAGTTGGCGCCCGATAAAGCCGGTTATGTGTATATACAGCGACTTCCGGCTCAGGTTCTTTGGCAATGTGCCAGCAGCCTTACCCGCTTCCAGTATTTCATCTCTGCTACGCGGCCGGCAGTCATCCAGAATCTTCAACACGGCACGAATGATATATCCATGCTTATTATCGCCGAGCTCTTCAATGCCATCGATCGAGTCCGATTGCATTTGAAGCCGTTTGAGAGCTGACCGCCGGATGCCTCTGCTACTCAAGGATAAGACGCGATGGCCGAATAGCTAGCGGTTTCTGGCAATTCCCAATGAAGGCGCCGAGGCGCGGCGCCGGGCGCTGATCGTGTCTATCCTGCTGGCAGACGCACGGATAGAATACAAGCTAAGGCCTAGTGATTCCCCTAGCGACCTAGGGCATCGTTTTGCTATTCTTATTAATGAGGAAATTATTAGCCAAAATGTCTAGGAGTTAGAGAAATGAAATTGTCCGACTTGTTTCTTCAAGCTACGTCGTTTCTTCAAGGCATCTTTACACACGCTACGAGGTCTACCGCTAACCCAACGAACCCAAACATTAAACGCCTGGTTGTGCTTGTCATGGAGAACCGATCGTTTGACCACATATTGGGTAACCTCATGACAAACGAATATAAGATTGAAGGCTTAACGGGTTTCGAATTCAACTACTCCGACCCCGACTCAAGGTCAGGGGAGGTGCGCGTTACCAGGCAAGCCCCATACGTACCGGACGTGGATCCGAGCCCAAGTCACGAATTTCACGATGTCATGTTACAGCTGTTCATGCGGTTCGACGTTCCATGGCCCATTAAAGAATCAAACCGCGGCTTCATGTATGATTACGGAAAAGTTGCCCACAGCTCCGCATTATCAGGAAAGATAATGCGATGTTTTGGGGCGGATCAACTTCCGGCGCTTCATGCGCTCGCGAGAGAATTTGCGGTGTGTGATCATTGGTTTTCGTCCCTTCCCGGGCCAACTTGGCCCAATCGTTTCTTTATTCATTGCGCTACCTCTGGTGGATATGTCGATAATACGCTGCGCGACTACAACATGGATACCATCTTTGAAAATCTTTCAAATCATGGTGTCTCGTGGCGGGTCTATTATCATGACTTCCCTCAAAGCCTCGCCTTGATGAAACAGCGTAAGTATTTTTGGTCTTCATACGAAAAGTTCGAGGTTTTCAAGAAGAATTGCGCAGAGGGAGCCCTTCCGCAATATTCGTTTATCGAACCGCGCTACTTTAATGAGGGAGATGATCGTGCCAATGACCAGCATCCCATTCATGGAGTTCGTCTAGGCGACGCGTTCATCGCGGACGTCTACGAATGTCTAAAAAGCTCGCCTCATTGGAACGACACGCTCTTGGTAATTACTTGGGATGAGCACGGGGGCTTTTTTGACCACGTATTGCCACCCGCCACGGTTAATCCAGATGGTAAGAACGCGCCGGAGTTCAATTTCGCACGTCTCGGAGCGCGCGTCCCCGCTGTTCTAGTGTCACCATATATTCCCCGCGGTACTATCGACAAAACGGTTTACGATCACTCCTCCATCCCAGCCACTCTAAAGGTGCTGTTTGGCCTCCCCAACTTTTTAACCAAGCGAGATTCGCGCGCAAATACCTTTGATCGAAGCGTGACCTTGTCATCCCCCCGCCCGATTGCTCTAGAAACATTGCCGCGCATTCCCGCAACGGAATCTGCATCAGAGAGAGCCACATCTATACCTCCGACAGAGCTTCACTCAAGCTTGCTCGCATTGGCTGAATCTCTTCCCGGAACAACTAGTGTCGACGTCACCCCTGCTCGAACTGAACAGGAGTCCGCGACTCGTGCCAAATCGGCGCTCGCTCAATTCGTTGCAACCCAGAAAGGTAATTAATGGATTATCTCTGCGCTTGTCCTACAGGCAGGAGCGCCAAGACAGTACCTCACCATCTAACACCCCTGACGCTCGATACATCTCGCAAGACATGCCAAAATCACATTGGTAAGTATTTTCGTTGAAGCAAGCCACTGAGACTTGCTTATCGGGGAAATAGACCCCGAAATGCCGGGTTCGTCGAATGAAGAATAGGTATTGAATTGTTAGGACATCTGTGAGAGAAGACAAGAAGTAGACCGCACGTGCAATACCCCTTCGGGTTAACATTATCTGCTCGCTGACAATAACTCAGAATGCTAGCTTTTTCAACCGTCGTAAAATGCGTAAAGCCGGAAGCGAAAAAGTTATCGGTACCGCGCAAGCGTCTGAAATATTCGACCTTCATAGGCGTTTTCTCAGTAATTTCCTTTACTGCGTCCGACGCCGCGGCTGCGAGCACCAGGAAAACGCGTGGCCGGGCGGGCAAAAGCTCACTCAGCGATTCATTCCATGCTGTCACAGCCTGATTCCCCGTGCCTGTAAAGTCATCGACGAAGACCACGGTGTCCTCAGCCGTCAGGTTCTGCTCCAAAAGCTGCGAGGGGTGGATAAACAGGTTGCTATAGCGCGCGCTAGCCAAACCGTTTGCCCTTCGGAAGGTATTCAGCATGCGATCGCCGCTCTCTCCAGCGTGACTGCCAAATCCCACAAATCGCCACTGACCACGACGGTCCGATGATTTTTTGGACCAGCCCGACAGCTTTCCGAAGACCGATCGAAAGGCGCTAGCCAAGTGGTCTTCCCGAAAGAACTCCACAACGTCAAGAACTCGAGCAGCCGCGTCCTTATGATGATTCTCGAATTGAGATAACCACTTTTGGATACGGGCTTTGGATACATGTTCGCGATAACCAGCAAACCTTTCAACCCATCCATCCATGCGCGCAGCATCCACTGCGACACCACGCGCCTTGGGCGCGCGTCTCACTTAATTCTCCGCTCAGCCTCTTCGAGCCTAACCCGTATGAGATTCATGAGATCTTCCAAACGTTTCCATAGGTCTTCTTCAGCGTAGAAGTCAACAGCTTTCATGCTTCCAAGGAACGATTCCAACTTTATGATTGCTGGCCTGATCGCTCGCACCTGAGCGCGCAGACCTGCACTTTCGATTGCTAAGTGTTCAATTGTAAGTTCAGGCTGATCTGCAAACTCTTGCAGTCGACGCGTTATCGTGTTGGTCTTTCCAGCTTTAACGGCGTTCGTGATGTACTGCTTAATCTTGCGGAAGTCCGTAACGGATGTGAGGCCACCCGCACTATAACGCTTCAACATCTTAGCGGTAAACGTGTCGCGCCTAAACCAGGCCATGCGCTGCACTACGCGGTCACTTAGAACGGCGTACAACTCGATAAAGAAATCGGCTTTCACTCGCTTTTCTGGATCAGGAACGAGCATCAAATCCTGATACTTTTTGGGATACGAGAGAAGCTTCTTACAACGCGCGACGACAGCGCGATCCAAGCCTGTGAGTTCCGCCAGTTTTGCGTCGCGCTTTTCTTTTAGTTTCTCCATTAGCACGTTAAGCGTAAGAGCCGTTGGCATCAATTCCCAGTCTTCACGAAGTTTGTGAATCTGGAACATCGTAACGATGTTCTGAACAACGCTCGGCTCCGCGACTTCATTAGCTGGAACGCTCTTGAGCCGAAGGTGTTGCGCGCATATCCATCTGCGCTGACCGTCTAGAATTACCCATTTCTTCCTGCCTTTGGACCAATAGACGGTTAGAGGTACAAGAATGCCGACTTTAAGGATTGACTCCTGTAGCGTCTCGAGTGGTTGTGGGTCGAAGAGTCGGCGGGGGTTGTGAGGGTTTGGCTCTAGATTTTTCGTTGGTATTTGCTTGACACCCACGCTACCAGGTGTGAGCGATTGTGCCATCAACTAGCCCCTTCTAAATGCCTTAATGTTTGAGAGACACAGTTCGTAACGTCTCCGTCGAGCGCTAGAAAAACCGGATACATTGTGGCGAACAGCAAATCGCCGCGCAAGCCACCCATTAAACGCAACGCGCGCGTCGCGACAATCAGCGTAACTCAAGATGAACGCAGCGCCTCGACGATCAATCTCTTCCAACCATCCAGCGAGATCAGCAATATCCGTGGTTGAAAAGTGATCCTTTGAGTACTCAGTGAACACCCGTCGGCTTGAAACAGCGTAAGGTGGATCGAGATAGACGAAATCGCCTTGTCTTACCTTTGCGAGAACAGATCGGAAATCGGCAGCAACGAGCGTCGTATGGCGAAGAAGACGAGCGCATGTGCAAAAATGCTTGAGTCGCGGGACATTTGGAGTTTTAGGCGCACCATACGGCACATTAAACGCGCCTGCGGCGTTGGTCCGATAGAGACCGTTAAAACAGAAGCGGTTTAAGTAAATGAATCGTGCTGCTCTTGCGACGGCGAGCTTGGGTCGCATTGCTCGAACGCGATAATACGCGTCTTCGCCAATAGCAAGCCTGTTGAGCCTTTGATATACCGCTTGCGGTACTTGTCGTATGGTTTGGTAAGCCTCTATTAACTCACGGTTGATGTCGCCGAGTAAAGATCGTGGAGGTTCGATTGCGAAGAATAGGGCTGCTGATCCGGCGAACGGCTCGACGTATCGCGTATAGTTGCCCGCCTTCCACCACTGATGCAAAAAGGGAACGTGCTGACGCTTACTTCCGGCCCAGCGCAGAAGGGGCCTAACGGACGCACTTTTCAGCACCGCGGTATCTCCCGCAAATCGCATGAGTGCTCGTCCCCTCTAGCAAGGCCAATCACGTGTACGCAAGTGCGGACACGCAACACTAGTGTAGCCAGTGTTGGCCACTCGAGTCTCACCGCCTGCGCTGCATCGTCCGTCGCATAATCCACGGAGCTCGTACTGGGCGTCTAGGGCCTAATTTCGCTTAACGACAGATAACCCTGATCAATCGTCAAACTACTTCCATGAATCTCGTACTGGCCCGGCGTCTAAAATGCGCGTGCCCTGGGCCAATCGAAATGTGCGGAGTCAGATTAACCCTGATAACGTCAGACGAATGAAAAGTATCTGCAGTGTTGAGCCGTTGACGGCCCAATGTGGTTGGCCCTTTGGACTGCGGTTGTTGCGTCTGCCACGTAGGCAGGCGCGCTGGCCGCGACACCATTCGCATTCCCGCGTGCAACGCAGCCATAAAAAAACACCACCCTGAAACGGGTGGCGCCAGCGTTGGTCTGTCGCCACTACTATACCACGAGAGCACCCATATTGCAATCAGAAGCCACGTGATCTGACCGCCATGGCTCCTCCGGGAGAACCCGGGGGTGGAGGTGGCGAGAATCGAACTCGCAGCGCGCGGCTTGACAGACCAACGCCGGCACCAGCCCGCCCCCAACCAAGACTGTTATCACTCAGGGGGAGCGACAGGACAATTCATGGTTAGCTCAATTCGCAGAACCAACGAATGGTTTGACTATCTACTTAAAAATGACCCTCGGTTCTTACGGCGTGTCGAAAAAGCACGAAATAGTATTCGTGCCGGCCGCGGTGTCAGGCTGAATGATGGCAAGCTCCTCATTTAGGGTTGGATGTTCTTCTGTATCGCGGTGTTAGAGCGACACTCGCGCCTGCTCTTTAGACAGGCGCCCTTAAGCCCAGCTGCCGCTCCCGTTGCCGTACCTATGTCTTGATTTGTTCCTCACGTTCAACGATTACATTTCTTGCGATGTCGCATACAACGCCGGTTGGATACGGCCGGTCTACGACCGGAGTACCGCGAGTCTTTGGGTGCGGAGGTTTATAGCGCTTACATTGGCAAGTGGCGCATGCGCCTAGCTGGCGCTCAGAGCCGCCACTTTGCTTATCTCGCACCTGCTCATGCTTTGCAAACTTGTGTCCGCACGTGCACAGTTGCGCAAACGACGCTTCGGTCCTATTCAGCGCGCAGCGCGTGCATGCCCATGACCTCGGCACTCCGACGACCATCGTCCATCGGTTCCCGCAGTGCGGGCAAACGACGGCGGCTACCGCTCCCAAATCTCTTCTTCCTCATTCAAACGCGGCTCGTCAAATGGGTTGCAATCGGGTCCGGATCTTTCGAGCTCGGCTCCAGCTAAGAGCTCGACCTCTCTCAATCTATGTTCGATCTCCGGACGCATCTGGGCGGCCAACTCTTCAATCGCAGACGCGCTTTGCTTAACGCTAGCCGCCTTCTTGTGGATCTCGGCGAATCTCTCGCAAATGGCTTCTATAGCCGCTAATGCGGCGTTTATTCGCGCCACGTCGACCTTACTTATAAGTTGTTGGTTTCGTTCGGCCACAACAATCGCTCGCGCAATTCGATAAGCGCTCTCGAGGTAAAAGTTAGGCTCGCCTTCCACGATTGAGTCGGGATTAATTGAGAGAAGAATATCGTCACCGACAATGCGGAATTTCCCAATCTCAGGCGGACAGCACTCATCTGTGAAGATCATCATCCCCACGCAAGCGTCGCGATTTTCTTTAGCTCGGGCCAGCTCCTCGATCGAATCTCGTAATGAATACCCTTGTTCGTTCTTTGCTTCGATGACGAACTTCTTACCCAATGCACCAGACTCACTTGACAATGTGCTGACGTAGTCTCCGGTCTTGCACCGGGGGATATTGCCCGGCGTTCCCGTCAGGTTTTCCGTTATATCCCCAAGTGAGCGCCCTAGGGCTGCAACGTGCTCGTAAACAAGCGCTTCAAAATCGCGCCCCTTTTGCGTTCCTTTACAGGCCTCTTCTTTCCGTGCTTGCTGAATGCCAAAATGCGCCTTCAGCTCCGCAAAAAACTGCGCATTTTCTTGTTTGATCGCCTCGACTTGTTTATTTACTTCCCGTCGCAATCTGGAAAGCGCCGAATCATCCGAGTCAAAGGAGAATTGCTGAAGTACGCTGCTCGAGCTTTCTTGTAACTTTAAAGCGACCACATCCTGTATCCGTTGCAAAAGTCCACGGTTATTATCTGGATCGACGAGTTTTCCAAAGTCGCTGTGTGGTCCGACTTGATCTCGTACGACCTGCGAGAGGCGCCCATGCTCGAGGCCAAAGTATTCCTCGAGCGTCTTGCTAAGCGCACCATCCTCGCCAATAAGAGAGTCTAAATGTCGTGGAACGCTACCTGTTTCCGACTTGAAGTATTGCTCGATCTTGGCTTGCAGATCGCTTTTGAAGTCGCGTGCATGGTCATCGAGGCTTCTCTCGAGATCTTTGAACTTTTGCTCGACTATGCTCGCGTCCAAAGTAGGACTGACGGATCGCAGCGCGATCACGCCAACTTTCAGGGCTTCGGCAGCCTTCATCTCTATATCTTGTGGCTTGGAAGCTCTTAGGTACTGGACGACAATCAGATCCGATACTTCGAGGTTCAAGTGTAATGATTCCGAGGTTCCAACCGCATCGACGGACTTAGTATCGATCACTTCTAACATGATCTCGCCTTTCACAGTTTTATTGGTACAGCACCGTCTTCGCATTCCTTGGAAGAAGCTTGGGCCACACCATACAGTATAGGCCGGCATCGAGCGCGAAATAAGCAGTCCGAAATACAACCCGGTCACATTTTGACCGCCTCTTGCTAGGTGAGATATGAAGCAGGAAGCTTATAAGAAGTTGCTCCACGAGCTGGACAGCAGGCGGTGCATAACCGTCAATCGCGCGAGAGAGATCTGCGGATCCCGCTTTTCTGAAAGCACGTGGAAACGAATCAAGAAAGCGTTAAAGCAGTCGGACAATTGTGAACTTCGCTGGAATGCCAAGACAAAGACGTTCACAGTGCCGGCAGCATGGACGTTGTATCCAGCTGATCCTGATCCGCGAAAGCGGGATCAACTGGCCGTTTTGCGTGCTGCCGCTGCTCGGGTTGGACCGCCGCTGACAGATCAAATTGTCTCTCTTCTCGATCGACTCGACGGACAGCTGGCGCGGATCGATCCTGATGCCCGAGCCAAGGCGCCGGTACGACAGCCGGCGCCTCGGACCGACAAGGATTTCTTTGATCTATTGAACCGGATCGACAGAGCGATCCGCAACCGGCAGATCGTCACTATAGACTACCGAAAGACAGTCGGCGGGCGACTCGAAAAACGCTCTATCGCTCCCTACGAATTGCACAACTACTCCGGCAGATTTTATGTGTGGGGAACCGATGAAGGCGGCAGTAAGCCAAAATTTTTCGCCCTTGATAGGATTGAGGCTATGAATGTCGATGATGGAGATAGCTTTGAGCGCGATCCCAATCTTAGCATCGACAAAGAATTGCGACATAGTTTCGGAATGTGGGTCGGCAGCGCAAAGGCGCAAGACATCGAGGTTGAAATCAGCGAAAGCCGAGCGACGGATATCTTTGCACGCCGTTGGCCGGCAGAAAAGTCGACCAGTTTCCTACCCAACGGGCGGCTGCGGATTACGTTCTCAGTGAGCGATGCGCGCGAGGTGGTGGCTTGGGTGCTCAGCTTCGGGGGTGAAGCCTGGATTCGCGAGCCAGCCAGTGCCGCCAGGTTGGTCTGGGAGCTGAGCCAAAAGATCGTTGCAAGACATAAATGGGCATGCGACGTGCCGATTGACGAAAGGCTCATGCGATTCGAGTGGGGTGCGGACGGCCTACCGCTGGAGAGGGCCAAGGCGGGCCAGTTGTAGCGTGCCGACCCATCAGGACCCTACACCTTTTTGACCCGGCCAAAATCTGACCCGCTTTTACACGGGCCGATCACACGTTACCATAAGTTCGACCCTACGCACTTGGAGGTAACGCTATGATTGACGCCCCGACTCTAGATTTTACTGCTCACTGCCAGGTTCGGTACATTGAGCGGTTTCTTGACAAGGATGCTGTGCTAGCTGCACGCCGGCAGGCAAAGGGCGATGCCGAGATACTCGACATGCTTCGTCCGGCATTCGACGATGATCTCCGCCATTTCCGTCATGTCGTCCAGGTTGGATACTTTCATCTCTTGCACAAAGCGGGAAAGTTCGTTGAGGGTTCGGCGTATCGGCTCAATCTAGGACCGATTTCGGTTTGCATCGAGGGCAATCTGTGTAAGACGACTGTCTGCAAACACTACAGTTCGTCGCGACCCGATCCGACGGATGATGATCCGATGGAAGAAAGCAGCGAATCGGAGCAGGACGAGGCACTGGTGGCTTGACACAGATGTCGAAGATAATACTGCTATGAAGGACTCCTTAGGTAGCAATCACTCAACATGCGGAAGAGGGCCATTGGCAGCGCTGGTTGCTTAACGATGCCAAGAAGGCTATCGACTTGGCGTACGTCGCCGTGGGCGACGAACACGATGCAATCATGAGGAAAAAGTTCGGGCCGGCGCCAAACGAGTGAGAACCCGGCGCGGACAAGCCGGGTTGCGGCCCCCCATTCTTTGATAGCAGAGGCATCCGGCCGGTTGCTCGCAAACCGGCCTCGAAATGCCGTCAGACGCGTTCGATAGCTTCGAAGAACTCGGCGACAATAAGCACGGATACATAATTCGCGCCGTATTGAAAATATTGGAAGACGGTCGTGCTCGTAGCACCGATGAGATCCTGGAAGCGGGCAAGGCTGCAGGCGACTTGCCAAAGACACTCAGCCGGAAGTCTTTGTACATACACATTGTTGGCTTTATCGAACGCCAACAAGCCGCGGGGCGCAAACCCATTATTGTGCAGGATCCTAAGAACCGGTTTTTCCAGTTGAACCGGCCTTCCGATACCTGGCCCGATTTCCAACCGTCTTCTTCTGAACCACCACCGTCGACTATGGACGATCTCATCAACAAGCTGCACGCCACTTCGCGTGGAGATGATCCCACCGCCTTTGAACTCGCCGCCTGCGAAGCGTTCGAAATTCTTGGTTTCGTAACGAAACATATCGGGGGCTATAAGGCCCCCGACGCTTGCCTTACCGCGCCGTTAGGAATACAAGCTTACACCTCGACCTTGGAATGCGAGTCGGCGCAGTCTGGCGTTGTTCGACGCGTCGGTGGAGTGGTTGAAGCGGCTCAACATCGGGATTCGTACCACACCGACCATGGTATTTTGCTCGGCCCGTCCTTTGAAAAGCTGGGCAGCCTTGACATCGAACTGCAAACACATGATATTGGTTTGTGGGCGGTCGATGATCTTGCGGCCGCATTGCGGCTTAGGGCTAATCCTTACGAGCTGCGTCCGCTATTCTCTGCCGGCCGCGCCGCAAACAAATTGCAAGATATCGCTTGGGAACGCGATCATGGCAAGGGCAAACGCGTGCGCATCATCGCCGAAATCATCATTGAACAAGGATGGAAGGCGCAAGTGCTCTTTGCTAGTGAGGGCTCCCCTGACCAGGCGCCCCTCTTGAATGAGGATTCTGCTATGATGCTGGTCGATACGTGGTTGCAGCAAAAAGGCGCAACCAGTGGATGTGTACGCGATGAAGTTCGCGCAGCCTTCGCACATTTGACCAGCCCCTTGGTCAACAAGGCGGTATTTGTTAACGACAAGAGGGATGCGATCATTCTGACTAGTCAACGGGGGCTTTAAGCGATGGCAAAAAGATCAGAAAGACAAGAAGCAATCGGACTATTAGCGGCTGCTTTTGAAGGCGTTCTTAATGATGATCTCATCGTGGAACGGCGGACGTGGAAAACCTTACTTCGGCTACCCAAGCTAACTATCCAAAAGGAGCTACGGCGTCTAAAAATTCCTGAGACGCGTGTCGGCCGTTGCATTTTGGGATTGTTGAACGACGGGGAAGAACAGGTTGCTGCGGTCTGGACACTTGATAAGAAGGGCAAGGAGGATCTGCTTTTGCTCGGTGATCAAGAACAAATGATTGGGACCTATCGTCCTGGCTCGTTATAGCACACATCTGGACGGCCAATCCATATTGCGTCTGCCCAACAAGCAGGCGCGCCGTTCGATCGCCGACAAAAAAATAAGACAGCGGGTTAGCTGGTCGCGGCACGACCAGATCAATTCTTGTGTCGCTAGCTTCACCTCAATTTGGGCTGCCAGCAAGAATGGATCTAGCGCGGCTCGCTGATTGCATAACTCCTGTTTGAGCTGCGCAGCGAGAGCGCTCGTGGCGAGCAGGCGGTCCAGCGGCGTCTGTGCTGCATCGTAGCGGCGCACGATCCTCGCGCCGATGCGTTGTTTGCTGATCAGTTTCACCGTGCGTTAGAAGTAGTTCATCCACAGGTGCAACTCGTTGCGATACAGTGAATTGACCACCTGCAAGATGGCGGGCGCATCCAAGCGCTGCCAGCCTAAGAGTCGACGCACATGCGTCCAGTTCTTTTGCTCGATATGTGCGTTATCGTTTTCTTGTACGGCCGTGCGCGGGTAAAGGCGATCGCGTGCCGGCGGCAATAGCGCACCAGATGGGCGTTGATGAATTCCCCACCATTATCCGAATGCAATGAGCGGAGGTTGAACGGTACCGCCAGCCGCATCTCATCGATCGCACGACAGACGCGCAGCTGTGCTTTGCCTGACCTGAGGTGGCGTTTAGCATAAGGAGGAATTGTGAGCAGGTATCATTTTAGTGACATATCGCCTCGTTAGCGCTGCGCGGTTAGCGCTCGCGGGCACCGTTCTGAACCGAGAGCTCCCAGCGATACCCGTCCGGATCGTGAAACCACAGGCCCATATGCGGCGAGCCCGGCGCTGTGGGGCCGATCTCGTCGCCCGGATCTTCCAGTTCTACGCCGTTT